>JAGYKL010000001.1 GCA_018401705.1 Bacteroidia bacterium
TGCTTCTATTACAACTTTATTTCTAATCGCAGAAACAGATTCTTCTTTAAGCATCATACCTCGCATAGCCGAAGTTGGAACTGCCATTTCATATGTTTCAACTATTCTAGGGTAACAAGGATTTTCATCAAAATACTCAACAAGCCTTGGTCCTGAGTAAGCATCAAGAGATTGAAAAATGGAGCTATTAATAATTCGAATCTCATTTCGCTTAAGGACAACGGGAACAGGAACCACCATAGCAAAATCTCGAACAGCACCCTGAAAATCACTATGCATTGAAATAATTGAGCGGGTGCCATCTCTCACGATAATAACCTGAGATGATTTATTAAATAATTTAGCATTGGCTTGTGCGACATAGAAGCCACAAAAGGCTTTGCTCTCTTTTATTCCAAATGAGGATAACATAAATACTGCCAATAATAGCTTAACAGTATTTGCGGGACGCAGGGGCATCCATTCGAATTTTCTTGCTTTAAGTAACATGTCAAATAAAATAGTTAAGGGTGAAACAAAGAATAGCGTCCAAAAAGGAGCTGTTTGGATTTGATAATATGATTGGAGAAAGAATGCAATCAAGGCAATTGATGCAGCCCAAATGATGCGAGCCTTTTTATGATTAGGGGTTGTGGCGGGATCGGTAATCATGAAAAAACTAAATAATAATAAAGAGCCATTCATGTACTTGTGAAATAGCACGTCCAATTCCCAACCTTGATAAACTATGAGTCTAAGAAAATCTAATAAGAATAGAGTCAGCAAAAAGGTTATGCCTGTATCAATTCTACCAGCTTTAAATAAAACCATCAAGCCAGCAGAGCCAATAATTAAAAGAAGTAAAACCGAGCTTCCCCATTTGCCTGGCGAAATCCAACCATCATTAAACAAGAGCATACTTGTTACAATGCCAAAATTGGCTGGATTAAATATATGTTTGCCCCGAAAGCGGATTAAAAACTTCCCTGCAATAGCAAGAATTGCGGCAATCATGAGAATCTTAAAATCGTCTGATTTATACAATAATGTCAATCCTATCGATGTGATGGCGGCACTCTTAATTGAATCTAATGGCAGTTTTAAAATTTTAATCGCAAGTAATTGGATAATAATAGCCGTGGGGAATATCACCATCATGTTTTGAGGTTCTGATTCCCAGTCAAGAAACCAAATACCAAAGAGAAGAAATGAACTGAGAAAAATGATTTGGAGATTTCTAGCGTCTTTAAATAGAACGGAGTTTCGAATCGAATAAAGCATGGGCGATTTATTTTGCTCCTGCTATGCATCAATATTTTGATGGTTCAATTATCTATAATATTTATTGAATACTTGATTTTAATAACTCAATTGCACAAGGTTTCGGATTTCAGAAAATTCAGTTTCCTTTGCATCAATGTGCAAAAACAAGCCCTATTATTTAATTTTGCTACTTAGCGTTTTCTATGTTGATGGATTATCACAAATACGTAACATACAGGGAAAGGTAATTGACATAAATTCTGAAAAGGCTTTAGAATATGCTGTAGTTTCTATTTTTAATGAAGACAGTTCTTTAATCTCAGGTGGTTTTACAGATAGTTTAGGTCATTTTGCAATTGATAAAATAAAGCAGAACCCCGCTTATATAAGCATCACTTTCATTGGGTATCAAGATTATTTTAAAGAGTTGAAAAGTGCAAATCACAGAGATTTAGACCTTGGAATAATTCCACTAAAAGTTAATTATTCCATATTAAAAGAGTTTGAAATTGAAGCAGAAAAATCAACTGTATTTTTTGATATTGACAAACGAGTTTATCAGGTTGACAAGGATTTAGGCGCACTTGGAGGAACCTCTTTAGATGCACTAAAAAACATTCCCGGGCTTACTGTCGGAATTGATAATTCGGTTCAGTTAAGAAACCAATCGCCCACGATTTTCATTGATGGAAGACCTACCCTTTTAACATTAGAGCAGATTCCTGCAGATGATATAGATCGCATTGAAGTTATTACCAACCCTTCGGCCAAATATTTAGCTAGTGCCTCCGGAGGAATAGTGAATATAATATTAAAACAAAATCTGAAGCCAGGCTATTGGGGCAGTTTAAGAGCAGGAACAGGGACAAACAATAGGAATAACTTTAACTTTAATTTAAGTTTTAGAGAAAAGAAATTTAGCCTTCAAGCCTCCGGCGGATTTAACACTGCATTTAATAATAACAATGGCTATAGTAATCGAATAAACTTTGAAAATGATATTGAAACCGGCAGGTTTAATTTGACAAATAATAATGAGAGCAATCGGTATAATATTAATGGAAGAATTTCATCAGATATAAAACTGAGTAAAAATTCAAGTCTGAGAATATCATATAGTTATACTCCAAACTCGGTGATCACTCAAGAAAACCAAGATTTTGAAGTTATAGATAATGACCAAAATACTGTTTTAACCGGCTTTAGAATAAATGATCTTGAAAATACTTGGCGCACACATTGGGGCTCTATTAATTATAAAAAAGATTATAAAAAGGAAGGTAAAGTCTTAACTAGTGATGTAACTGTTATTTCTTCTTCAAATAGAAACAACTCAACTTTTGAAAATTATCTTGAACTAGGCAACTTTTTGATTCCTGGTATAATTCAACAAAACCAAGGGGCACGTGAAGCTGATTATATCGTATGGCAATTGGATTATGAAAATCCAATCTTGGAAAACATGATGCTTGAAACAGGCTTAAGAGCTGCATATAAACAGTCGTTTGCTGATTTCGAAGTATTTTTCAAAGAAGATATTGACTCAGACTTTATTCAGGATAATACTTTATCTAATTATTTTAGGGTGGATGATTTTGTTGGTGCAGCTTATGCCAATCTAAAGGGAAAGATTGGTTCTATCGGCTGGCAAGCCGGATTAAGGTATGAACAAACAAATTTTGTTGCCGAGCAATTAGTAAGCGGCGAAAAGTTCAGTTATATATATCCTTCATCACTAAATGATGTAGATAAGACATTATTTCCTTCAGTCTATTTGAGTCGAAAAATTGGTGGTGACGGCACGATGCAGGTTAACTTCTCAAGAAAAATTGGAAGACCCGGCTACATGGAACTCATTCCATTTATTACTTATGCCGACAGGCAAATCATTCAAATTGGAAATCCGGTACTAGCTCCTTCATTTATTCATCTTGCCGAATGGAATTACAGCCTGTCGAAACCTGGCATCCAACTATTAACTGGAATTTATGGTAGAAATGAGAATGGAGCAATTACAAGAGTTGTTTATCCCTCTGAATTAGATCCTGAAGTATTGATAAGTACTTATGAAAACGGGCAAACCCAAAATACTTTTGGATTTGAAAGTAGCCTGAAGAAAAGCTTTTTCGAAAAGCTCGATTTCACACTCAATGGAAATGCATTTTATACTGATATAAGTATTGCCCAGGAAACTATAAATGCAAGAAATCAAGGCTGGAGTTGGAATGCTAAAGCGATGCTTCAATATTCGTTTTTTGAAAAATTAAGCATTCAAGTAAATGGTAATTATGAAGCTCCTAGAATTATTCCGCAAGGTAAAATACTTAGCATTTGGTTTGCCGACTTCTCGGCAAACTATAAGATAACAAAGAAGTTAAATGCATCATTTGCAGTGAGCGATGTATTTAACAGCAAGCGTTACAGAACCTTATTTGAAACAACAGACTTGATTCAAGAAACCAGTCGCAGATGGGAAGTTCGATTTATAAGATTAAATCTTAGCTGGCGTTTTGGCGAACCCGGAAAATCAATCTTCAATAGACGAAACAGGTATGAAAGAGACCCCGGAAATAAAGGAACTGAGATACAAGAACTTTAATGCCACAGTCATTTTGCTGGTGGCATTGTACCAAAAACGATATCCCAAAAAGGAGAAGTAACACCAAACGCTTTGTCAGGGTGCTTATAGTGATGTATGCTATGATGCTTCCAAAAGAAGGAGAATCGCTTTATGGGACGTTTTAAATGGATGTAAAAATGAATATTTGAATAAATTAAATACCCACTTATAAAACCAGCTAAAATCACAAATGAAAACTTATTAAAAAGACCGTAAAATAGAACTCCAAAAATGAATATGTATAAAGTTCCAGGAAACGGAGGCATAAAAACCCAGTTTTCAACACGGGGTTTATCGTGGTGAATGCCATGCATTAAATAGGCAAACCGCTTAATAGCTTTAGACTCTCCTTTTATGTGAAAAAGAAATCTGTGTAAAATATACTCGAATAAAGTCCAAAAAATTATTCCTGCAAAAAAAGACAAAGTCAGAAATAAAAATGAGTCTGTCTTAATTAAAGTAAATTGAAAGTAAAATAACACGATTATATAAATCGAGATATATGTAACCGTAATTTGTCTGTTAGTGAATGAAAGAAACTTCATCAGTGGACTCCTGAAAAGCTCTTCATTTTGAGGAGTTTGATTTTTCATGGAATGATCCTTAAATACCTTTCAAAGGTAATCACATCCATGAGGGACGAGTGTTTAACTATGTTAAAAATCAATAATTAAACTTAACAACATTAAGCTACTCCTTTATCACTGAGGTGTAGCCGTATTTCTTGCTGACAAAACGTAAGCAAGCAGCTTATCTTCCTTCATTTTATCAATGCCGTAACCTTTCTTATTTGCCTTTACAACCATTTTAGGCATTATAGTTCTCCATTGTTCTTCTGTTCTTGATGAAGGTTTTTTTAATGGATGACAAGAACCACAGCTGTTCTCATATAATGCTTTTGAATCATTTAAATCTGAAATGGTAATTCCTGGATAATATTTAGAAGCCTCTGCTAATTGGACATCAGTTGGTGCAGAGATTTTTGCTGCACATGCAGAAAGCAAAACAGCAGCGAATAAATAAAAATACTTTTTCATAATTTATTTTAAAAATGGGTCAAGAAAATCTGAACAGTTTGTTTGTAATTGTTCTTTTTAAATTAGCAAAAATCTTAATGAGCAATAACCACTTTTTCTGCGTGCCAAAGTCCTTCGACATCTTGAAATCTTAATGAATAAACTCCTGAAGCTATTCCTTGAGTATTAATCACAAATGTTTTGGCATCATAATTTGTTAAGCTAATTGAATTTGATTTTCCATAAATGTCAATTAGTTGGAGGCTTGAGCTTAGAAATTGTTTATCAAAACTCTTTAGCGTAATCAGTCTATTGGCAGGGTTTGGGTAAATTGAAGCTGCTTTTTCGCCTGGTAAATTCACATGCCCTGTTGAAACATTAAAAGCTTCAACTGAAGCGTCTACTCCTCCTGTAACTAGAACTGTTCCATTACTTAAAGCTGCAACAGAAAATTCATACCTTGAGTCCTGAAGAAGAGGATTTTCTGTCCACTCTCCAGCAACTGCATCATAAAGAAAAGTGCTAGATGCATATGTAGTGAAGCCAGTAATGTCAGAAGTATTACTTGAGTCAACACCCGCAATTGCAAGGATATTTCCATCCTCAAGTGTTATCATTTCATGATAGCTAAGTCCTAAAGGTAGTGGTTCATCAAATTGCCATTGCTGTGTATTAGGATCATATATTTCAACATCTATAATACCATTGTAGGCATAATTCACTGAGCCATTAAAATAACGACCGCCAGAAACCATAATTCGTCCATCACTCATGATTGTTGAAGCATGGTAATCTCTGGCAATTATCATTGGTGAGCCTGCCGACCATGAATCATTTGCAGGGTCATAAATTTCAACAGAACTTAACTGGAAGCCAGCATTAGGATTGAAGCCACCGGCTATTAAAACTTTTCCGTCGGGTAAAATATTTGCCGTGTGATATGAACGGGCTGTATTTATGGAAGCGGCTGCAGACCATGTATTAGTTTCAGCGTTGTAAATTTCGCAAGAATTAAGATTATTTGTTCCATCATAACCACCTACAACCAAGACCTTACCGTCGTTTAGTTTGGTGGCAGTAAAATATGATCTTCCCTGACTTAGAAAGCCTGCACTTTCCCAAACATTATCTGTGGGATTAAAAAGCTCGCAAGCTTCTGTATTGAAAACGCCAGTAAATCCAGCAATGATTAGAACATTGCCATCATCTAATCTCACTGCTCTGGAGTTATAATGTTCACTATCCATGCTTGGCACACTCGTCCAAGCATTACTTATTGGATCGTATACTTCAGCAGAAGACAGATTAATTGAGTAATCCCAACCTCCTGCCACAAGCAATCTGCCATCTTCAAGAGCTGTAGAAGTATGTCCTGCTCTGGTAGTTGACATAGATGGGTATCCAATCCATTGTGCAATAGCACAATGTGAGAAAAGAAATAATCCTAGAGCCAGAAATAAGTTATTGCATTTCATGAAGTTTGATTTTTAGATTGACTTAAACGATGCATCAAATCTAAATAATCCTCTATGAATAAGGCAAAACTTTAAAAATAAAACTCATTCATCATCCTTAACCCAAAGGGTTAAAACTCCAGCCAAAATCATGCATGCGCCTCCAAGAACCAATGTATACATAGTATTTCCACCGAAAAGGTGCATAGTGAAATAACCAAGTATAGTAGCAGCTACAATCTGAGGGATAACAATAAAGAAATTAAAAACTCCCATAAAATACCCCATTCTATCGGGAGGCAAAGACCCCGATAATATTGCATAAGGCATAGAAAGAATACTTGCCCAGGCAATTCCAACAGCACCCATGGCAACTGCAAGCATATTAGGATCACTTATGAACTTTATTGACACTAGACCTAAACCTCCAATAAAAAGACATAACATATGAGTTCTTCTTCGACTTGTATATTTAGCTATTAATGGAATCAAGAATGCAAATAATGCTGCAACCCCATTTCTAACCGAAGAGCATACACCCAGCCAATCGGCACCATCATTATATTCAGTCTTTACACGCTCAATATCTGCTGTTTCAGCTTCCGTAAGAATTTCAGAATGATCACTAAAATAATTTGCCAAATTTATAGTTATAGCAACCTGGTCTTCACCTGCTTGAAACTGTCTTACTTCAGATGCATCAGTTTGCAATGCTCGAAAACGTTTTAGCTCTTCTTGATCTCCTTTAAAAGAAGCAAGTTGCTCTCCCAATGCTCCGTCCATTTTTTCAAATGTTTGCCTATCAACTTTCATATTGTAGATAGAAGTTGTGACAGCATTCGTAGAATAAATCCACATGGCAAACAATGCAAACCAAGTAAAAAACTGCACCCAAGCCAATTGCCTCATTGTTCTGGGCATTTTAAAGATACCTGTAAACGGTTCTGTAAGGGCTTTGCCTAATGAAGTCTTCTTTTTTTCACGCTTAAAGGCTTCCATATCTTCAGGCGGAAACTCTCTTGTTGTAAACACAGTGTACATCACTGCAGTTAAAAATGCAAATGCTCCAATGTAAAATGACCATTTAACAGAATCAGGGATAACCCCTGCTGGTGCAGTATTACTTAAGTGAAACCAGTTTTTAAAAACCCAAGGCAAAAGTGCTGCAATTACAGAACCAGCTCCAATAAAGAAGCTCTGCATGGCAAAGCCTGTTGTTCTTTGCTCTTTCGAAAGCTTATCTCCTACAAATGCTCTGAATGGCTCCATTGATATATTAATGGAGGCATCTAAAATCCATAACATACCACCTGCAATCCATAATGCTGAAGAATTTGGCATCACAATCAATGCTATTGTAGCAAGCACTGCTCCAATAAAGAAATAGGGCCTTCTTCTTCCCCAGTATGGATGCCAAGTTCTATCACTCAGGTAACCAATAATTGGTTGAACCAAAAGTCCGGTTAGTGGCGCTGCAATCCATAAAATTGGAATTTCATCCTTGTTAGCTCCAAGCGTTTCGAATATTCTACTAACGTTTGAATTTTGCAGTTCAAAGCCGAACTGTATACCGAAAAAACCGAAGCTCATATTCCAGATTTGCCAGAAATTGAGACGCTTCTTTTCTACTCTTTGACTCATGGGCTTATTTCAATGGTGTCTTTATGACACCGCAAAATACATAAATACTTGAATGATAAATATGCCTATTTAAAATCAATCGGTAGCTTTAATGATTCTCTCCGACAATAATTCCTTTCCATCAGTAAAAATTCTAATGAAATAAATGCCTTCAGCTAATGGATCTAAGAAAAACTGCAATTCATTAAGCCCTTTCTTTGCCTCTGAATTAATAATCTCGGCAACCAGTTTTCCGGAAGCATCATAAATAAATACCTCCAACTTTGTGTCCTGTTCTAAGGAGAACTGATAATTTATCTGATTGGTAAAAGGATTGGGATAAACAACTCCAAATGCACCTTGGCTTTGAGGGGTAAAATCAACAATTGCAGAACAGCCCCTAGCATCAACAACTCTTAAGTTAACAGGAACTCCATCGCAAGCTTGATTAAATTCTGAGTCACCTTGCTGTGAATTCCAGAAATACTGGTAAGGAGAAATTCCCTGAGAAACCTTAGCTCTAAGTATCCCACTGCAAGTGGAAGCCATACCTTCTTGAGTTATTGAGGCATAAATCTGAGTTGTATCTGGACTAAATATCTCATTTACCCAGGTAGCGTTCTTTCGATTTAGCATTCCAAAATAACCTGAAGAATAAACCTTACCTGGTTGATTGAATCGGGTTTGAAAACCAAGGTAATCACCCCATCGTTCGTAGGTTCCGGTTAGCCTGTCGACATAATTTTCTCCTTCCTTTAGAATTAATGTTTCTGAAATGCGTCCGTCATTTGCCACATATTTACAGGCTACGCCAGGGAAGCTATCGGGAGAAGAATAATTGAATCCGATCATTACCTCTGCATCACAGTTTTCATTTCCCGCGAAAGCGATGTTGGGATATCCATAATCTAAAATTGAATCTCCGAGAATAGTTCCGGTGATTGAAAAATCGCCTGTTGGGTTAGTTACATTTCCATAGTAAATTGAAGAATATCCAGTTTCCGGATTAATTGTATTGGCAACAAACTTTATTTCATCATTTAAAAGTATTGCTCCTAAGACTCTTGCATCATTAGTTTGCAGACCTCCTGTAGGGTCGGTCGGATCAGTATCTTGCTGCCTTCCGTTAGGTGGCATTCCATAAGGAACATCGGTTTGAGATTGTCTTATTTCGAGCAAGGTATCTCCTTCGGGGGAAGGTTTTAATTGCAATAAAAACAAAGTGTCGTTCTCGAGATCGAAATTCCGATTAGACATGAAGAATACTTGTTCTGCTTGCCCTCTAGCTCCTTGCACAGGGTGAAGATTTCTTATAAAACGTCCGTTATAGCGTATATCGGAAAATAGCTCGGAATCAATCTCTTCTTCTCCAGCATACCCTTTGGCAGTATTTACTTTCCAAATAACAGAACCGTCAAAACCCTCTTGCCAAGTTGGAGCCGTGTCAATGATTAAATTTCCAGTAATGTATAACATTCCTCCGCTTAAGGAGATTGCAGGAAAATCAGTCCACCTGTCATTATTGAGCGGATTTCCTGATAAAAAATAAGTATTCCATGGATCAAGTGGGCTGTTTGAGGATGAAAAAGCTACAATATATCCATTGGTAGCAGGGTCTGAGTTCTTTAGAAACACAAGAATAAACCTATCGGTTAGCTCATCGTAGATAAGTTTAGGGTCAAAATAGTTATCTGTTGCACTACCACCGCCTGCAATTGCTCTGAGGCTAAGAGACCCGTTTGGGAAAACAATAGTGTCATTATCAAGGTCATAAGCATAAACCAAACTGTTAATAGCAGCCAACAAAATTCCTCCGTTGGAAACAGCAAGTGTGTTATCGTTTGGAATTCCGCCGGTAATAACTATTTCGGTTCCGCTTGGCAGAACTCTTGTGAATCCCAATCCACGGCCAAGAACAGGAGCCGGTGCAGGCTCTGAGTTAATATTTTTGGGTGCGCCTTGAACTTTGCTTTTAAAATATTCCTTCTGCTTTATCTTTTGCTGCATCAAAAATGAGCGGTAAGAATTACCATCAGGCAATGGCGCTTCAAGACTAAAAAGCTGAGCGTTGAAATCGGGCTGAGCTTCCATTGGATTAAAACTTCCAAGAAATTTCGCAGACAATTGAGTCTTAACAGTAGTTTGCGCCCATGAAAAGCATGGAAGCAGAAAAATAAAAACAAGAATTCTAAGCATGACAGCAAGATAGCAAAGAAGGTGATTAGTAGATTAATTTTTACTGTGTAGAGAATTGAAGGACTCACAAATCAGAGAATCTTTAATATTTCAACATATGTGTTAACAAAACAAGGTGATAAAGCATCAAAAGAAAGGCACTCCTTCCCTATTTTTGCGCACCATGGTTGAAGAAATACCTGAATACGAAGACGAATCCTTAGAACCGGAGCCAGGCGAAGGAAGTGAAGAATCAACAGCTGATCGTGCCACCCTTGTTTCAGGAATGTACGAAAGTTGGTTTCTCGATTATGCTTCTTATGTAATTCTGGAACGTGCAGTACCTTATGTTGAAGATGGCCTAAAGCCTGTTCAGAGAAGGATTTTGCATGCCATGAAGGAGTTAGATGATGGAAGATATAATAAGGTTGCCAATGTAATTGGTCATACCATGAAGTATCACCCGCATGGAGATGCTTCAATTGGTGATGCACTTGTGCAATTGGGTCAAAAAGACTTATTAATAGATTGCCAGGGTAATTGGGGAAATACCTACACTGGAGATTCAGCAGCGGCCCCTAGATATATTGAAGCTCGTTTATCAAAGCTTGCTGGGGAGATTTTATTCAATGCAAAAACTACGAACTGGCAATTAAGTTACGACGGAAGAAATAAGGAGCCTTTAACCCTTCCAGTGAAGTTCCCATTGCTTCTGGCTCAAGGTGTAGAAGGTATTGCTGTAGGACTTGCTTGTAAAATACTACCACATAACTTCATTGAATTACTTGATGCAAGTATTGCTGAATTAAAGGGAAAATCATTTGAAATTCTGCCTGATTTCCCATCAGGCGGATTGGCGGATTTTAGCAAGTACAATGACGGAGCTCGAGGAGGCAAGGTAAGAGTTAGAGCAAAAATTGCTCAACATGATAAAAATACACTTCTTATATCCGATATACCATTCGGAACAACCACAGGTTCTTTGATTGACTCTATATTGTTGGCAAACGACAAAGGGAAAATCAAGATTAAAAAGATTGAAGACAATACTTCAGATAAGGTTGAAATTTTAGTCCATTTACCTGCTGGCATTTCGCCAGATAAGACCATTGACGCTTTATTTGCCGTAACGGCTTGTGAGGTAAGCATTTCGCCAAATGCTGTAATCATTGAAAACGATAAACCAAGATTTGTCGGGGTTTCTGAAATACTTAAGTTATCGGTTAAAAACACCGTTAAGCTGTTAAAGCTAGAACTAGAAATTGAAAAATCTGAACTGGAAGAGCAGTGGCATTTTAGTTCCCTTGAAAAGATTTTCATTGAAGAGCGAATCTACCGGGATATTGAGGAATGTGAAACCTGGGAAGAAGTAATTGAAGCTATTGAAAAAGGATTGAAGCCTTTTACCAAAAAGCTAAGAAGAGAGGTAACAAGAGATGATATTGTTCGATTAACAGAGATCAAAATCAAGAGGATTTCAAAATTCGACGCATTTAAAGCGGATGAACATATTCTTGGGCTTGAAGAAAAAATCTCTAATTGCGAATATCACCTTGAGCACTTAACTGAATACGCAATAACCTGGTATCAGAACTTAAAAAAGAAATACAGTGATGGTCGAGAGAGGAAAACTGAAATCAGACATTTCGATACAATTGAGATTTCGAAAGTTGTCATAAACAACGAGAAGCTATATGTAAATAGAGAAGAAGGCTTCGCCGGATATGGAATTAAGAAGGATGAGTTTGTTTGCGATTGCTCCGACATTGATGATATAGTAGTTATGCGAGCCGATGGAACGATGCTGGTAACTAAAATTGCTGATAAAGCTTTCGTAGGAAAGGACATTTTACATATTAATGTTTTTAGAAAAAACGACGACCGCACTATTTACAACCTGGTGTATCAGGATGGAAAAACTGGTCCATATTATGTGAAGCGCTTTGCTATTTCGGGCGTAATTCGTGACAAAGAATATGCTTTAACGAAAGGTAATAAAGGCAGTCGCGCAATTTACTTGAGTGCGAATCCTAACGGAGAAAGTGAAACGCTTCAAATATTCCTCAAACCAAGGCCAAAGCTTAAAAGACAAGTTTAACTGAGTCTCTAAGGTCTGGGGTCACAAATGGCAGGTGGGAATATTTTAAGTAAAATTCCGATTAGAAAAATCATTCTTAAAGAAAAGGGACAATCGACCCTTGGTGCTCGACAGATTTGGTGGGATGAATCGGTGAAGAGAATTAACACCGATGGCAGAGGCGAACTATTAGGCTCATTTGGCGCAGGAGACAAGATTCTCACCATTATGCAGAGTGGCACTTATCGCTTGTATGATGCAGATCCTTCAACTCACTTTGATGAAGACTTGCTTTATATTCTTAAATTTGATCAACGTCGCCCAGTTTCAGCTATTTACTACGATGGTGAAACAAAAACCCATATGGTTAAGCGTTTTCTGGTTGAGGGAGGCGATAAAAAGACCTCTTTTATTAGTGAGCATGCTGATTCAAAGCTTGAATTTGTATCAATTGCCACCTATCCAAGAGTTCAACTTGAATTTGGCAAGATGGGGAAATTTGAACGGCAAGCGCAAGAGGTTTTGTTGGAAGAATTTATTGCAGTTAAAGGATTTAAAGCAAAAGGGAAGAAATTAAGTGCCAATCCACCTAAGAAGATAATTGCTCTTGATCCACTTCCGGAACCTGAGCCGGAGCCTGAACCTGAACCTGAACCTGAACCTACGTCTGATGCTTCTGAAAATGCTAAAGTAGAAAGTAGCGAAGTAAAGCCTAATATTATTGTTGACCTTGAGGACGATGACGCTCAGATGCGTTTGTTTGGAGGTGATTAGGCTTAACTTATTATATTGCAACGACATAGCAAATAAACATTAATTTTTGATGAGTACTTTTTTCTCTAGAAACCTGATTATTTCATTTCTGCTTAGTCTTATCACTTTACTTGGCATTGTAATTATGATTCCAATGCGCTTTGAGACCATTGATGACTTTTTCATGAGTGCAATAGCCTCTGGTTTTATTGGTGGAAATCCAGATGAGCATTTGATATATTCAAATTTCATCATTGGATTAGGCTTAAAGTTTCTTTACGGATTAGTTCCTGGCATTGCATGGTATGGTGTTTATTTATTTTTGAGTCATTGTATAGCATGGACAATAATTCTATTTGTTTTCTTAGAGTTTATCGAAAGGAAATTTGCAATTTGGATTTTCATATACTTGATTATAGTATTTGAAGTTTACTTCCTACAAAATTTTCAATTTACTACTTCAACAGCTCTGCTTTCATCGGCAGGCATGCTCCTTCTGTTTAGAAACATAACGCATTTTGGTTTTAATTTTAAACACCTAATCCTTCCTTTTATAATAGTTGTTTTTGCTTCTTTAATGCGAATGCATTCAGCTGTATTATCTGTTATTTTATTTAGCCCCTTATTCCTCATCTTCTTACCTGATTTTAAAAAACTACTAAAAAGTGCTTTGGTGGTTGGGATTTTATTTGCTGTATGTAATATGAGTATGCCTCTCGATAAATGGTACTATAATTTATCTGATAAGTGGGGCGATTATTATGACCATTTCTATGAGTCGGCAATATTCAACGATGACTCTTCTTTTTATATAGCTCATCTAATAAACCCAGAGAAACCCTACAAAGATTTTGGATGGAGTGATAATGACCTAGCTGTTTTCACCTCTTTTTTCAGAGACTACCCACCTGTTTTCAACAGCTCTGCCTATGCAAATCTTCATGTTGCAATGGATAAAGTTGCCTTTGATAAAAAGGCATTTATAAACAACTTATTCAGCAAATTCAGAAATATTCATCTGCTTGTTGTTCTACTATTCTGTTTAATCTTTGTAAAATCCTTTCGTTTGTTGATACCTTTTGCCATACTTACTTTAACGGTTGCTATTGTAGGATATGTTTTAATAAGGTTTCAACTAAAGGAACGCGTTTTATTTTCTATTTTATTTACCCAAATTACAATTTTCTTATTCTTAATTTTTAAAGAATACAAAGAAGGTCGGACAAGAAAAATAAACTTTCTTCCAAGCAGTTTGAAACCTTATTATATCGTGGTTTTCCCGGTCCTCTTAAGTCTTCTTGCATTAAATACGTTCAGAAACACATTTACCAAAGGGAATAAAGCAAATCTTGAAGCTAAACAACTCTTAAAAAGCCAACTAGCCCTAATTTCAGATTGTAAATTAATCGCAGTTTTTGGTTCAAGTATAAAATTTGAAGCTGAAAGTCCATTTATAAATCGCTTTAATCACGAACAAAATCCAAGAATATACCCTATTTCAGCTTTTAGCAGAAGTCCTCTTTTATATGATTTTTTGGATGAATATAAAGTAAGTAATTTTCCTGAATTATTATTGAAAAAGGATATCACAATTGCATGTCAGACTTCAGAATTATACGGCTCAGGTCCTGAATATTTGAAAACCTTTTACAATGAACATTTTAGATGTGACCCAATTCTGAATGACTATGAAAGTGATGAAAAAGCCAATCTCCTTCTTTATAGCTTTTCGGGATGTAAAAAGTATTAATACCTATGAATAATATAAATCTACTTGAGCTTTCAATCGGCCTTGAAAACAAAGAAGGAATTTGGTATCCAAGGGAAAAGAAAAAAATATCTTATCCTGATGCAGGAAATGCAGATTGCCTTCAAGTTGAGGATAATAGTTTTTGGTTCAAACATCGAAACAAGTGTATTTCAACATTGGTAAAGCGATTTGCAGGTGATAAGATTTTCTGGGATATTGGTGGAGGAAACGGCTTTGTTGCAAAGGGATTACAGTCAGAAGACATTTCAACTATTTTAATCGAGCCTGGAGAGCAGGGAGCTCAATCAGCTTACGAAAGAGGAGTGGAGAATGTAATTTGCGCTACATTCGAGAATGCAGGATTAAACAAACAAGTTATTGAGGCTGCTGGATTATTTGATGTTTTAGAGCATATTGAGAATGATGTTGATTTTCTTAAATCCCTAAACAATTCAATGGCTAAAGAAGGAATGGTATTTATTACTGTTCCAGCCTACCAAAGTTTATGGTCTAAGGATGATGATTATGCGGGACATTACAGAAGATATACAACAAAACAATTAAATGAAACTCTTGACAAAGCAGGCTTCTCACCTGTTTTTGACACTTATATCTTTTCTGTTCTAGTCTTACCAGTTTTTCTATTAAGAACAATACCTAGCAAGTTAGGTATTGGCAATGATCCTTCATCGAAGAAAAAGATTCAGTCTGATCACCAAGCAGAAGGTCTGGCCTCAAAGGTGCTAACTTCAATTTGGAATAGTGAATTGAAGAAATTAAAAGACGGCAAAAGAATTTCAATTGGGGGAAGTTGCCTTGTGGTAGCAAGAAAAAGGTAAATTAATTACCTCTTGCAATTACTATCACGCCTGCACAGATTAGAGCTATCCCAATAAATCTTGACCAGGTAAATGGCTCATTAAAGACGAGCATACTTAGGATAAAAACCAGAACAAACGAGAGACTGGTAAATGGATAGGCGTATGACAATTCGAATTTTGTTAATGCAACAGACCAAGCAACACTAGCCAGGAAAGCTGCTGCAAATCCTGAAATAATCCATGGGTCTAAGTAGGCAAAGAATATGTATTTAAACTTGGAAGAAACCCCTGGTGGCATTTGCCCTTTCATACCCATACGCCACTTAAATACTATTTGACCGTAAACAGTTAAGGCAATAGTAAGAAAGATGTAGATATAAGAGCTTAGTTTAGCGAGCATTGAAAAAGTTTAAGATTGAATCTGTAATCCTATTTAAATCATTGTCAGAAAGCTCATAATAGAAAGGAAGTCTAAGTAATGTGTCAGTGTAATGATCCGCGAATTTTAATTCGCGACCATCATGACTACCTTTAAAATAATCACTTTTGTGCAAGGATAGATAATGAAATACAGCTTGTATATTATTCTTTTTTAAATGCTCAATTAATGCGGAACGTTCTTGGATATTATTGCAAACTAGATAAAACATGTGAGCATTATTAGTCGCATAATCAGGAATAAAGGGCAATTTCACACCCGATCTTGCTGTTAAGGGCGAAAGGGCTTTTCCAAAATGCTCCCAAATTGCCTTTCTTTTAGACTGAATTTCCCGCATCTTTTCAAGTTGAGCGAATAAAAATGCTGCAATTATATCAGAGGGGAGAAACGAAGAACCCATATCCACCCAATTATACTTATCAACTTCTCCTCTAAAAAATGCTGAACGATTAGTACCTTTTTCTCTTATAATCTCAGCTCTAGCATTGAACTTTTCATCGTTTGAAACAAATAGCCCTCCTTCTCCGGAAATAATATTCTTAGTTTCATGAAATGAAAATGCTGACATAGCCCCAAAGGACCCTAAAGGTTTGCCTTTGTAGTAAGAATCAATTGCTTGAGCAGCATCTTCAATAATAGCAATTCCATATTTGTTTCCCAATGCTAAAAGAGGGTCCATATCACATGCAACCCCAGCATAATGAACGGGAATAATAGCTTTGGTTTTGCTAGTAATTAGTTCTTCAACCAAATTAACATCCATATTAGGAGAATCAGCTGAACTATCAACAAAAACAATGTTAGCACCTCTTAAAATAAATGCATTTACAGTAGAAACGAATGTATATGAGGGAACTATGACTTCATCGCCAGGCTTGATGTTTAATAGGATGGCACACATCTCTAAAGCATCAGTGCAAGACGTAGTCAACAAGGCTTTCGAAAACCCATACTTATTTTCAAAAAAGTTGTGACATTTTTTGGTGAATTCGCCATCGCCACTGATTTTTTTATTGGTAACTGCGGCTCTGATATATTCCAACTCATTACCAGTCATGTAAGGCTTATTGAAGCCGATGAAGTCCATATTTGAGCGCTTATTTGAAAATGAAAATTATGTTGTTTGACAAGCCTTTAATTTTGAGATGCAAATTACGAATAGAACTTAATGCTTGGTGCTTGGTGCAAATTTATCTTTTAAGCCATTTAAAGGACCCTCAAAGATTAACCACGATATGTTTGCCAATAAATAGGCGATCATGAAAATTGTCACGCCATAAACAACGCCTTGAAAAGGAAATTTACCAGGGTTAATGAATGATAATCCAAAACTAAAAATCATAGCTGCAGGGTATTGAAGGAGGTACATTGCATAGCTATACTTTCCAATTTTACGCATAATTGAGCTAGAAAAAAACTTCAAAACAGGAGTATCATAAAACAAACAAAATAGTATTATTCCTCCATAGCTAAGACTATTAAGAAGGTAGCCAAATAAGTACATTGGAGGATAGAATGAAACTAAGCCTAGGTTGCGTGTTCGATCATAATCTTCAAGAATATTCGAGCCACAATAATAAGCTAATCCAATTGTGAGGATAAGGATAAATGGTAATAAACGAAGATACCATTTGATGACATTTTGGTATTTATCATATTGAAACAAAAGCATCCTGAGCAGTCCGCCTAAAGCTATACCATCAAAATGCAAGAGAGTATTATGATACATCTGTCGTGGCTGGAAGAATTCAAAATGATGCCCGATTAGCCTTAAACTGAAAGAAAGTATTATAAGACTGAATAACAAGCGAACCCAGTTTGTCTCATTCAAATAATAAACAAGAGTAGGATATAATAAATAATACTGCTCCTCAATAGATAATGACCATGCAACAACAAGTATTGGATGAAAAGGTATACCCAATTCAACATCGAAATTGCTTAAATAAAGCCAATACCAAGCGGATACTTCATATTCCTTCAAGAATAAAATGGATACAATAATCATTAAGTAATACAGAGGAAAAATCCTTAAAAACCTCCTTATATAGAAGTTCTTGAAGTAATTTTTCTTTTCTTTTGTCTTATACAATATCCCAGTAATCAGGAAACCAGATAGGACAAAGAAAAGATCAACGCCTGACCATCCCATTAACCAAAAACAATCCCAAACTTTAAATATAAATGAATCTTTAAAGACACTCATTGTCTTTGGAAAGAAGTGATAAAAAAGAACAAATGAAACGGCAAAGCCTCGCACCCCGTCTAAAAAAGGAATATTCTTGCCGCTCTGAGCTAAAAGTAAACGTTCTGTATTCACTAGAATTGAATAGATTTTAATTGCTTAATTACTTCTTGATATCTTATTTCATGCCCCCCATCAAAAAGCTGAAATGCTGTATTTTGATATGACTTACTAGCTAAACATTTTCTATCGCCAATCGGAATAAACTCTCGAGTTAATAGAGGTTTCCGATACTTCAACCAAAAATTCAATTCATTAGACGATATATAAGATGACGAATCTGTATTTTGAAAGTGATTCATCAATTTATTATAAAAGCGAATTGGCTGTTCTATGCTAGTAGACCAACCATTTGTACCGTCATATATTCCAGTATAAATAATTAAATGTTTTTGCTTTAGATCTTCAAGCTTGGGAAATTCAGCATAAAAAGGTGATTTTTTCTTTGCCATAAGTGTGTCAAAAAATGTCTCAGACCCAGTTCCCAGATTAATTCTAGCTAAGTATTTGCGACTTAGGGTAGTATCCAACAAAACTTCATCGTGCCAAGATACAAAGTCAGTAATAGGCGCCCAACACATATAATGAGCTATATCATACTTTGAATGCAAGTAAGCTCCTAAAACAGCTGTACCACCTCCACTTTTTCCAATCACTACAATTTTTGAGGTATCAGCTTTAGTTTCTTTTAATGCAAAATCAATTGCTTCATCAATGGATTGAACAGATGCCGGGAAACAACATGATTCTGGATTCCATAGAGGACCGCCAATGTCGGGATGAATATAATTCCAATTCATACTCTGGGCTACATAAAACAAAGAATCGTATTGGTCATAGCCACCGCCCCAAGTGTGTAAACTAATAATCAGAGGCTGTCCTTCTCCTGCATGATAAAGATATGCTTTCTGTGGCTTAGGATATGCGTTTGACGGAATTTCAACCAAAATTCTTGGCGCAATAATTTCATTATTGCTGATTTCATTTGAAGAGCCACCAAGAAAAAAATAGATCCAAATAAAGAAAATGATTCCTCCAAAGGTAAAGATTGGCCAAACTTGTTTCAATAGATTCTGTATCATTAGCATGAAGGATTTTCTTACTTCAAGGCTTGCAATATACTTTTTTTAGATTCTATGAAAAGTTTATTATGAGGCAGGATTCACTAAAGGAATACCTCGAGGAGTACATATCAATATTTAATTGATCATCAATCCTTTAAAACAGCCAAGCCAAAACCTGATTTTGCATAGCTATTGCCATTATACAGCATCATCAGTTTGCCTTTATGTCTGAAAACAAATGGATAAGAAATCATTTCACTATCCCAACCTTCTGGTGAAACATCAATTCCAACTTCTTCATCTTTTCTTTTCCATTGAATTCCATCTGGAGACTCAGCATAACCAATTCGATAGGTTTCAACTTTTCCATTAGCTCTATATGAGTACCACATTTTGTAAACTTGGTTTTCTTCCTTGAAAACGAAAGGCTTAGAAAGTGCATATTCGCCTGGATGCATTAAATCGACTACAATCTGATTTGATCTTTCCCAATGAATACCATCCTCCGACTCGGCATATTTAAAAACATGCTTCATCGTTTCTTGAGTTTTCCCCCAAGTCAAATTAGAGCCATACCACATTCTGTAGCGATTGTCTTCAAAAAGAATCGAAGGGTATGATATTGTATATGGATCTTCTTCGCTCCTGTCCATCATAGGGGCTCTTCCGCATTTGATAAAACGATTTTCTTCATCTGACCAAATAGCTCTACCAATTGTATTAAGCCAAGGAACAGTAACTTTGAGATTCCAACCTAAATAATACAAATTAAGCTTGCCATCAAGCATCATAAGGTAACCTACAGCAACGCCAGAGTCATCGAAAAGACCTAATTCTCCAGGTTCGAGCACGGGATTGGGGCTTAATGAAATTAGTTTAAAATCATCATCAGCATCAAAATCACCATAGGTTATAAACGAGCGACTTTGTTCATCTCTTACAGTGAAGAATATTCTGTAAATTGAATCTGTAAGCGTTATTGCAAAAGGATTAGCTGCATGAGTCTGCATCCATGAGAATTCTCCTGAAGGGGCGAACAAATGCTTTATTTTAATCCATTGCATGATTAATCAAGGTTCATTGTTTCGTCGATGATGAATAGTGGACGATTTTTACTTTGTTCAAATGTTTTGCCAATGTAAATGCCACTAACGCCTATTGACATTAAAATTAATCCTGTTGAAAACAGTAGAAGTACAAATAAAGAAGTCCATCCTTGCTGATAACCATTGATGAAATAATTAAAAATAATAAATGTGGCTAGAACTACTGAGGCCAAAAAAATGATAAAACCAATGCTAATTGATAGGTGAAGAAGTTTAACAGATTGAGAGGTAATACCATTCAATGCGTGATGCAATAGTTTTGAAAAATTGTAAGAACTTTTGCCTTCAAACCTTTTATTATGCTCAATAGTGATGTAAGCAGATGAAAAACCAAGCCATTTTAAAATAAGTAAATAGTGACGGTGATAATCGTTCATTGAAGAAAAAGCATCGGCAACCTTCCGTTGCATAATCAGAAAGCTACCAACATCTTTGGTTGCTTTATGCGAATTATCGCTAAGCCAGTTATATAGCCTAAAATAGGCACGTGCAAAGAGATTTTTAAACCAACCATGGCCTGTTCGTTTTTTAGAAGTGTAAACTATTCCAAAACCCTCTTTGACTTTTTTATACAGTTCGGGAATGTAATCAGGGTTATCCTGAAGATCACAGTCCATTGTAATAACATAGTTGCCGGAAGATTTTTGAATGCCAGCAGATAGTGCATAATGCTGTCCAAAATTTCTACTTAGTCTTATCAGTTTCACCCGATTATCTTCTCTAGCACCTTCAACCATTTTAATCCAACCCTGATCTGGACTTCTATCGTCAACTAAGATTATTTCATATTCATTGGTTATTTGAGACAGAGAATGATGAAGTCTTTTGAGAAGCTCTTTTACAATTTTCTCTGCACCATAAACTGGAATAACGACAGAAATTTCAGGGCTTGTCATTCTTCATCAGAAATTAAGTTCGTCACTATTTTTTTTGAATTTAGATGAAGGAGGAGGTAAATAAACTCCCTTTTCTTCCGTATCCTTAGCAATGATGGCCCCTGCTCCAAGAAGGCTTTCTTTAGCAATTTTAACTCCATTATGAATAGTTGCATTAACACCTAAAAAACAGTTGTTTTCAACTTCACAATGTCCAGAGATTACTACATGAGAGCTAATAAATAAGTGACTTCCAATGGTAGAATGATGTCCAATATGATTACCACTCCAAAGGGTAACATTATTACCGATTTTAACGAAAGGTTGGATGGTATTATCTTCAAAAATAAAACAATTATCTCCATGTTTAAACTGCGACATGTAAGAGCATTTTGAACTCACATAGCTAACCAGATTATATCCTTTAGCTTTAGCTTCATGATATATTCTTTCTCTTATTTTATTCATTTGAGTGTAACTCAAAGCAATGAACATATCATAATCTGCACTAGGATAAATTGATTCAATATTCTCAAATGCTACAACTGGTTTATTTTCAAAGGTACCTTCCTTAAGGTATTCTTGATTAACGGTAAAGCCAACAACGTCAAGGTCAGAATCAATTTCAAAATAGTAATTGGCTATTTGTGCTATATCTCCTGTACCGAATATTACTATTTTCTTTTTATTCATTGATCTTCTTTTTTTACAAGTATAGTGAATTCATAAAGAGGATAGTCATGCAGAAGTGCTACTTGTCTTGAATAATGAGTTTTGCAATAATTAAATAATCTCTCCGGATTAGCGTAATAGAGATAATCTCTCATGAATGGTTTATCTGAATAGCTAGTTAAGACATTAAATGAAAACCCTTTAGAAGCAAGTTGGTCGAACTGGTTCAGAGTATTGATAATATAATCCCACCACTGTTCATCTGAAGTATCTTGTCGCACATTAAAAACACCACTAGCAACTAGGTAATCGACTTTGAAATCATTAGGAAGAACTTTGTAAAAGTCCCCATGATTGGAATACTTCTCTTTTGCAACTTTAATCATTTCCTCAGAAATATCTAGCCCCGTATAGCTTAGTCTATTTCCATAAACAGGGTTGAGAAAATCTAGCATACCGCCATATCCACAGCCAAAATCTAATAGAGAAAATTCAGCTTTTGCAGATTCGGCTATTTTCATAAGCTGCTCAAATCTAATATTTTGAGATTCAACTCCATTCCAATCAACACCTTGAGGTGTGGCTCCATGTTCAAGGATGCGTTTAGAATAATATTCATTAACCTTATTAAGTAGTTCTTTACTCATTTATTAAAGGTTTTCATATAGTGTGGCGCTGACTCTCCGGCACTAAATAATAAGTCAAGAATGGACACTCCATGGGTAAATGGGGGATACTTTTGTTCATACTCAGGGTATCCTGAGTAATCATAATAATGAACTTGAATGCCTTTTTTTGCAAACAACGACTCATCCATATAAGCTTTTGCAGCTGCTCCCGTGAAATAGTCGCTAGCTTTTAGATCTTCACAAATTGATACTAATCTTTCAGTTTTACCTTCAGGTAATTCAAACTCACTAGACCAATGAATCTCTGTTTTAATGTTGAGCATTTCACAAATAGCCTTAATAAACGCGTAGTTTACTTCGCTTAAATACTCATAATCTTTGTTGTAGAGCTCCTCGAATTTCGTACCATATACTTGAAATCCAGGCAATTTGCCATAAGTATGTTTTATCGTCATCCAATGTTGTTTGGCCCAAGAAGTGTCAGAAATTCGCGTTTCACTAATCTTTTGAAAATATTTCCCTTTTACTTCAACAGGAATACTAAGCCACTTCGTTCCATTTTCACACTTAATCAAATTGCGATTTCTCCAATCCCGTTTGGTGTATTGCATATCGTCGTATAAAACAAATACATCGACCAAATTTACCGAATCGAAAAAGCCCTTCCAAGGGATATAATTTGATTGGG
Organism: Bacteroidia bacterium; assembly: GCA_018401705.1. GTDB lineage: Bacteria > Bacteroidota > Bacteroidia > M30B66 > M30B66 > M30B66. Next base: position 23,247 of record JAGYKL010000001.1, read on the forward strand.
TTATGGCTACTTTCCTCATTATTATAATTTCGGCAAATATACTTTAATATAAGGGATTTAATAGAGCAGATGCGAGCCTTTAGTTTACAAAAGCGCCATTACTAACTTCGAACTCTTTGGAAAAGATTACCACATTATCAAATTTTTCGGGGCCTTCGCCATATATGCAATTATTCTCTTTAATATAAACACGGTACGTTTGACTTCCTGTAAGATGCCTATGCTTAACATCTACCATAATAAGCCTGCGCATCAATTTATCTCCATAATTATCAGGCTTATAAAAATCATCGGCATCATACCAAATCAAAGACCTTTGGTGCTTCATAGTTGTACAAAAGTACAGAAGGTCTGAACCATGGTTAGTTAAATGCAGCCAATCTGAACCAAAGTAAGATAGTCTACCTCCATTTTCATCCATGATAGGAATTAATTCTTCGCCATCTTCGGTTAATCGATAAAGAACAAAAAACTTTTGGTTCATTTTCAAATCGTCCTCATTAAAAACCATTGGAGTTATAAGCCCAAAAAAGTAAAGCGTCTGATCCATACCTTGATTAACAATGCTTAATCCAGATTCAGCTAATCGTTTAGGGACTTCTACATTAAAAACTGGCATCTCATGAATAAGGAAAACCGACGAAACAAAAAGGTAGATATAAAGCACTCCTTTCATAAATGAATGCTTAACTGAAGTAATTGGGGGAACATAAGGAGGAACAGGATAAGTTAGCTCACAAGTGCCAAATAACTTGTAACGATTGTTAGCAATCCAGGCATAAATCTTATATCCAATTCCAGTAATTCTTCCAAGAAAGAAAAGTGGCCATAATATCCATAACAGTGGATTAGAATTTACAATTTGAATATATAAATCATACCCTTTATAAATATTATTTTCTTGAATGCCATAGAGCCAAACTCTAACTTCATTTCTATCTAGATTATGCTTTTTGACAAGGTCATCCGCTTTACTCAGTCCAAGAAATTCAACAGAGCCATTAAAATTTAAGAACTTTAAAATTCTAACCGACTTTTTACAAAGATTGCATCTATCGTCAAAAAGTAAAACTATAGGGTTTCGTTTTCTTACTCGACTAAAAAAGGCAAGCCACGAAAGAACTTCTCCATGCGGTAAATAGGATAAGTTGACAAAAAACAAGGATGCTACAAAAAAGGAAAAGCCCCAAAAAATAACGAATCGCATACCCCATTTAGTCCATGCCAATGGAATCATACTGAATTGAAAGATGCTTTGTCCAATGGTTAAGAAAATACTCAAGGCCATAAAAACTGAAGGCCAATTATTTACAATTTCTCTGAAAAGAGGATAATACTTAGAGAGGAAAGCTGCAGGAAAAAATGCATATGGGGTTCTTCCCGCCACCCAATTTTCATCAAGAATATGAAAGCTAAGAGCACAAAAACTAACGAGTGCATAACTAAAGAATCCAATAAAATAATAGAACTTCAAGCTTTCTCTTGAAGGTGTTCCTACCAAAGAGTAAAGTTTAGCCATTGCTCTACCAATTGGGTTTTTCCAATTCAACAGCAATGCATCTGCAGAATAATATCTAGAGTGACTGGCAAGAAATAATACAATTAAGAACTGCGAAAAAATGTTTGTTCCTAAAGTAACTACCTCAAAACTTACATCAAACTTAGCCAAGGCCCAAATAGCTGCAATAGTTGATAATGGTCCAAATAATCCAATAGTAAAAAAGAAAATACAAGCCGTTGCAACAACTCCGACCAAGAATGCGCCTTGAAATTGATCTACATATTGCACTGTATAAAGCACTTGCAGGAATCGAAGAAGAATTATAGAACCTGCAATCCATCGAATAATTGCTAGCTTTTTTTGTTCATATTCAACCGACTTAACATCAGGGAAATACGAGTTATCTATACGTGCAATGAGTTTATCAATCATATCCTAGGAATTCAGAATTGCCAAATATCGTTAACAAATGAATTGAATACGAATGGATTTAAATAGTAATTATTTCAACAATGAATTTTATTGTTCAGAAAGCACCCATCTAAAGCCCAAATAAATTACCCTTCCAAAAGTGGGCCCCCAGATATAAGAAGCATCAAAAAACTCATTGTGAGGATTATCGGGAGATATAATTTGGCGCTTTTGGCGAAAATCCCAGAGGTTTTCAACACCCGCATAAATAGCCCAGTTCTTAAGATTACGGGTAATCTGAGCATTTATCAAGGCAAACTGGGGAGATCTTTCACGCATTTGAAATTCAATAGGATTCGAACTAGAATTTGGCAAACGCTTATCGCTAATGTAATTACCCGTTAAGTCAGCCAACCATTTATCACCTCTCGAGTGGAATGCTAAATTAGCAAGAGCCCTATGTGCAGCTAGAAAAGGTCTTGCCAGCATACCTGAAGTATATTGAGTTTTGGCATCGGTATATTTATAAGACATCCTTATATCTAATCTGCGGTTGACTTCCTGATTCCAGTCTATTTGCGAGCTTAGGGCATATGAATTCCCTCTTTGATTATAGAATAGTATCTGTTGAGGAGATGCATCTAAATCAAGAACTGTTTGCCGCTCAAACCAAGTGTAATATACATCTGCCGAAAGGCTTCCTGGGCGTGTGCCAATAGAATAATTATGAGTAATTCCTCCTCCTCCATTCCATCCTATTTCAGGTAATAATCCAAAACCCGAATTTAAATTAGATGTTGAAGGCGTAATTTTTAGTTGTCTTGAGCTTGCAAAGTAGCCTATATTTTCCTCAAGGATATTTGCTGTGCGCTGCCCCCTTCCGCCTGAAAGGCGAAAAGCAGTTTCATCAGTAATCATGAATTTATAATGCAAACGCGGTGTGGCAAAAGCCCCGAATAATGAATTATAGTCGCCTCGTAAACCTGCAACAACTGTTGAGCGCCCTTTTCGCAAAGTATATTCAAAGAAGACGCCTGATACTAACTCTTCCCTTAGATACGGATTGCCTGTAAAATACTCTTCGAAGTTGTCGTATTGAACATTAAAGCCTGTGCGGAAAGAATGTGTATTATTTTCGCCAATCCAATTTTGAAAAATCCCACTCAGATAAGCACTTTTCTGCGTTGCATCATACCATTTCGAATCAAGAATGGTATTTTGCTTGTAGTAGAATGCATTGCCCAGAATAGCTAAGCTTTTATAAGGCTTATCAGCAAATAACTTACCCAATTTTCCAAACACATCAGCTCTTAACACATTGTTGGTGTAATTCCAGGCATGTTCTTCAGTTTCTTGATTATGCGCATGCGTTGTTCCTGAAACCTTTTCATCCTGCAAAACATGCACACCGAGTTGAGCTCTGAGATTTCGACCGTTATTAAAACTCCAGCGATTCTCTACGTTCCATTGTTTTGAATCTGGATTATCCATAAAGCCATCATTATTTCTATCCCATTGCCTTTGCATGTAATCTCCATGTGCGAGGACTGCCGTTTGAACTTTATCGCTCAACTTATAGGTTTTAATCAGGTTTACTTCATTACGACCCATTTGATTGATGTAGCCATTCAGATGTAGCTTTTCTTCCGAATCGGGCATTTTTAGTTCCAGATTAATCTGGCCTGCAATTGACTCAAAACCATTAACAACTGAGCCAACTCCTTTGCTAAGTTGAATAGATTCTATCCATGTTCCTGGTACCTGACCAAAGCCGGCATTGGTAATTAGCCCTCTCATTTGAGGCAGATTTTCTCTAAGTACTTGAGTGTACACTCCTGCGAGGCCAAGCATTTCGATTTTTCGGGAGCCCGTTATAGCATCAGTTGTAACTGCATCAACTGTATTATTAGTTTCGAAACTTTCAGACAAGTTGCAACAAGCTGCTTTGCACAATTCAGCTTTCGTAATAATTTCTGTTTTAATTGGGTTTAATGTAGAAATGTAGGAGCTTTCTTGCTTTCCGCGAATCTCAACAGTTCCAAGTTCATTCTGTTTCTTTAAAACTATTTTCTGCAGATTATCCTTGTGAATATAGATAGTGTCAGATATAAAGCCGATGAAACTAATAATCAACGAATCACAATGGGAATCTTTCAGACTAAACTTTCCATTAACATCAGACTGTTCGCCTTCACTAAAATCAATACAATAGACATTAGCGCCGGGGAGAGGAATTAATTCTCCTGATTCATTTTCTTGCCAAACTCTGCCAGCTCTTTCCTGAGCCCTTAAGCTCTGAAAAGATACTACCAGAAAAAATGCTAAAATGAATCTCAAAAGAGTTTCAGATATCATTTCTCTTGAGGTGGAAATTCTTTTATTGAATCGGAAGAAAGCCTCTCGTACATACAACAGCTATGAAGATTTTCATATGCTTTTTCGGATGACAAAAGATATTCTGTATCGTGTCCAACAAGGGAAATAGCCTGACAAATTTCTTGTAATGAGATTTTATCTGCTTTGTAGGTAACTTTAAGCACTTGGGTTTCAGGCGACCATTCAGCAGACTTCACACCCTTAATATCAGTAGCGTCAAGGATTCTTTTTTGACACATATCACATTTACCGGCAACGATTAACTCTGAAGTAATTGCCTGAGCATTAGATGTTAACGAGAATACTAACAACAAAAATACTGTTAGAAAAAATAAATTTTTCATTTGAAATATAATTTAAGTGAATGATTGAAAAGATGAGTTGTGTTTCTCAGATCAATCGCATCTCAAATTATATAAGAGCAAATCAAATTTAGAATATCAGGAGGAGGAAGATCAAGTGCATGATAAACAATTTCATCAAGAGAGATTATTTCCTCGTATATACTAAATTCTGTTGGTTGTGTTAAGCTATAGAAAAGTTGAAAAGAAAATGAACTAGCTTGAGAAGAGTGATTATCGGCAACCTTTAAATAGAGGTCAGCATCAGCGCAACAGCTTTCTGAAAGTTCATCATCATCGCAACCACATCCAGAATGATGTATTGAATTAATGGTGAGGGAAGCCAATTCTCCTGAACACCAGTGCATATCCACATGCATACCCGTTATGCTAAAAGCATAAATAGAGGTTATGAGTATGTGAATAAGCTTTAACATGTTAAATCTTGTTTGCTGCGTAGCCTAACTCAGCTAATTTCAAAATTAAATTGTCTTCGTTTTCAATTTCAGTGTGAATACTGAGGATTTTGTTAGGCTTGTTTGTATCAACTTCCCAATTACCAATGCCAAACATTTCATTTAATGTTTCACTTACTTTTGCAATGCAAGAACTGCAATTAATAGTAGTTTCGAATTGGATTGTGTCTGATTTAATCATCTTCTAATAAATTGCAAAAATCAAGTCTTGTAAAACAACAATTTTAATTACGTTTGGTTGATGTTTCAAATGGGTAAAGTTAAGGTATTTTGTTTTGTTGTATGCATTTTGTCATTAAGTAAGCTATTTGCTCAAGAGACAAGTGAAATTAGTAAGTACTGGGTCTTTTTAAAGGATAAACCTGAAACACAATTTGATCCTCATTCTTATTTTGATGAGAAAGCCATTCAGCGTAGGTTGAATCAGAATTTAGCCAGTTTTGATTGGTATGACTTACCAGTGAACCCTTCATACAGGCGAATAGTACAAGAAAGAGTTACTCAAATTAAGACAGAATCACGCTGGCTTAATGCATTTGTGGTTTATGCAAATGAATCTCAAATTGAGAGTTTGTTGACTTTAAACTTTGTTAAACAAATAGAGAATGCAGGAAGAAGTGAACTTTTACTATCGGAAGAAAGTTTAGCGGTAGATTCTAACAACCTTGAATTGCTGCAGCGACAAACTGAGCGCATGGGAATTGAATATTTTGATTCTTTAGGTTTACATGGAGAAGGAATGAGAATAGCTATTTTTGATGTTGGATTTAATGGCGCAAAGTCGCATCCGGCATTTGAACATATCTATAAATCTAATCGGGTAAAGCTCACGTACGACTTTGTTAAAAACCGCGAAGATGTTTATTCTGGAGGTTCTCACGGAACCGCTGTTTGGTCTTGCATTGGTGGAAAACTTCAAAACAGATGGAGCGGCCTCGCTCACGAATCAGAATATTTATTAGCAAGAACTGAAATTGGCAAGAGAGAGCCATTTTCTGAAGAAGAGAACTGGATTGCAGCGGCTGAATGGGCCGATAAAAACGGTGCAGATATTATTAATAGCTCTTTAGGCTACACCAATAACCGTTATTTTACAAGTGAAATGGATGGTAAAACAAGTTATGTGACCAGAGGAGCCAATATCGCTGCTAAAAAAGGCATTTTAGTGGTAAATGCTGCTGGAAATGAAGGTTCAGGGGATTGGAAAATCATAGGTGCTCCAGCTGATGCTGACTCTGTTTTAACTGTTGGAGGAGTTGTTCCTTGTTGTGACTATAAAATTTCATTCAGTTCTTTTGGGCCTACGGCCGATGGAAGGAAGAAACCTAACGTAATGGCCCAAGGGCGAGCCTGGTGCGCTAAACCAACAGGTGAAGGAGCTTTGGATGGAACTTCTTTTGCAAGCCCGCTTGCCGCAGGTTTTGCTGCTTGCGCATGGCAGAGCAACAAAGAGCTAAGCAATATGCAAATTTTTGCTAAACTCGAACAGTGTGGTCATTTATACCCCTATTTTGATTTTGCACATGGCTATGGAGTGCTGAATGCAAAAAGATTTATTGAAGGAAATACAACAACTCCCCCAACCTTTGCAGTAAACGAATTGGAAGAAGGAAGTGAAAAGATTTATGAGATTAAGATAAACGATGCGTATTTTGACACGAATTCAAAACCTGAGCAACAACTGATTTATGTTTCATTTTTCAATCTTGAAAATAAATTAGACTCATATCAAGTGATTGAAGTTTCTGAGCAAATACCTGTTTCCATTAAGGATTCAGAGTATAAAAAGGGTCAGAAAGCAGTAATTTACTTTAAAGATTATATGAACAAAATTGATTTTTAGAATTATGAAGTTATTGTTACCAGCCATTTGTTTGGCACTATTAGTTAAGATGCCAGCCATTGGGCAAGAGATTATTATTAATGAATCTAATATTAATGATACGTTGGTAAAGAAGGTTGGTCCAAACTACAAACACTTTACCCATCCATTTATGAGTTTTGGTGCAAATGCTATGTTGGGTGAATCTGGAGCAGAGTTGAAACCCGGTTTAGATTATTTTGATTTTGGCGTTAGGTATAAATATAGAATAGCAGAGCCACTTGCAGTGGGATTTGATCTCGCTTATAGCAGCACTACTTTTAGACTCAAGCAAACTGGTTCTAAAAACACTCCTGACACTGCCTTATATGATGCTCAAAGAATGCATTTTCATTCAGCTAGACTTGGTGTATATTTTAGAATTAATTATGGAAAAAGGGGAAATTCTCTAGGTAAGTATGTTGATTTAGGAGCTTATGGAGAGTATCTTTTCGCACACACTTTATTTACAAAAATAACTTTGGCAGACGGCTCTGTTGCTCGAATCAACAGAAGTAAATTAAAATATTATCAGCCTATAAACTATGGTTTGCAGGCTAGAATTGGCTTTAATAAACTTGTTTTATTTGCTAATTATAGATTATCAAATGCATTCTTTGCACCATATAACTTTACAGAGCTTCCGCCTTTAATTGCAGGGGTGCAATTTGTTCTTAAATAATGGCAAAGATTGCAGTCAACACACGCTTATTGCAAGAGGGAAAGCTCGAAGGCATTGGTTGGTTTACTTATGAGACTTTAAGGCGCATTGTAAAGGCACATCCAGAGCATGAATTTTTGTTTATTTTCGATAGACCTTTTAGCAACAAGTTCATTTTTGCCAATAATGTAAAGGCTATTTATTCAGGGCCTCCAACACGACATGTATTCCTTTTTATTCCTTGGTTTGATTTTATTGTTCCAAGATTACTTCGAAAGCATAAAGTAGATTTATTTGTAAGTCCAGATGGTCATATCCCACTTAGAGGCACTACGCCATCTCTTGCAGTTATTCATGATATAAATTTCCACCATCATCCTGAGCAATTGCCTTTTTTAGTTCGGAAGTACTACAATTTTTTCTTCCCTCGATTTGCGAAAAAAGCAAAGAAAATAGTCACAGTTTCTGAGTTCACTCGTAGTGATTTAGTTGAGAGTTACTCTGTAGAAAGGGACAAAAATTGATGTAGTATATAATGGCTGTAATGAAATTTTTAAGCCAATTTCGAACGATAAAAAGATTGGAAGTAAAAATACACTGCAGGTGCTGATTACTTTCATTTGTTGGCCTAATTATTCCAAGAAAAATTTACCCTGTCTCATTGAGGCATACATCTGCTCTAGGAGAAAAGCGAAAAGTCAACTGCTATTGGTTGTTGGGAGAAAAATGGTGGGATTCAAAAATGAAGAACTTATTTTAGACAGTCCTTATAAGAACGATATTATCTTTTCTTGGAAGACTGAGGCAGAGGAATTGCATGAAGTTGTAGCGAGCGCATATGCTCTTACGTTTGTGCCTTTGTTTGAAGGTTTTGGAATACCTGTTCTGGAAGCGTTTGCCTGTGGAACCCCAGTTATTACATCAAATACAACGTCACTTCCTGAAGTAGCGGGCGGAGCGGCTTTGTTGTGTAATCCTTATGAGGTTGAATCAATTAGCGAAGCCATGCATAAACTTTCGTGCGATGAAGAACTAAGAAACTTCTTTGATTTCTAAAGGACTAGAAAGGAAAAGGCATTTTCTTGGGATAAAACTGCTTCATTTTATGGACCAGTATTGAAAATTCACTGGGATAAAAAAAAACTGGCTCCCTAGAGAGCCGGCAAAACAATAAAATTAACCTAACCTTAACTATTTATTGTTTTCACATCCAAGATGCGTGGGATTGAATCCCAATACAATTTTAGTTTACAGCTAAGACTGAGTCAAATAAATTCTAGTCTATAACTTACATCGACAAAATTGATACAAACAGCTAATTGTTAAAAAGTAAAACAACTGGCAATCAACTTAGTTTAACATTGCTTACTAAAGCCTTATCAGAAGCAATATTTATTTTCTTCAATAAGCTGTTGAGCAATTCGTTGACGAAGTTCTTTAGTATTTAATGGTGCGACTTTAGTGAATCTCCTGAGGCCCATAAGCATCATACGCTGTTCATCACCTTCAGTAAATGCATTAATTGCATTCTTTCCGGGCAATATGAATCTTATCGGCAGTCATAGATATAAACTCTAGCCATATCTAATTTAAGAGCAGCTGCTTGTTCACCATATTTAGAATAAATCTTTCTGGCTCTTAAAAGTGTTGATTCTGCTACATATAATTCAATAAGCATATCTGCTATGTTCATGAGTATCTCTTTGCTCCTTTGCTAAAGTCATCATAAGCTTTTGCACAGCAGCTCCGGCAACCATCAAAACAGCCTCTTGAAAGCAATGATATAACGTTTCTCTTCTGCAAAAAGGAGTCATCCATTTCACCAAAGTCAGGTATAGCCATTAATTCACCGGCTACATCCATGGCAGGTCCCATTAAATCAAGTTCACCTTTCATGGCACGCTTAAGCATCATATCAACGGTGAGCATACGATTTATTCTTGTTTGTCCCTTCAAAGGATCTGGTTGATACGCATCACGGTAAGCCCTATCCATAGGCGCTTCAGCCGAATATCCCATTCCTCCATAAATCTGAACACCTTCATCAACAACATAATCGAGTGTTTCTGAACCATGCACTTTCATCATAGCGCACTCGACAGCGAACTGCTCAACACTCTAAGTTTTGCTTTAGCTGGATCCATGCCTTCGGCAATCAAATAATCGTATGCATCATCTACAGCTCTGACCCAATTTGCAGGAAGCTATTCAGTATGAATGCTAATTCGCCATTTCAGCTAGCTTATATCTGATTGCACTGTATTTAGAAATGGGCCTTCCAAATTGCTCTCTCTCATTTGCATAGCCAACTGCTGTTAGATACATTGCTTGCAACCTCCTATGGCGGCAACAGCCAGTTTAATTCTACCTATATTGAGAATATTCACTGCTATTTTGTGTGCCTATTCTCTCTTTCAGAAAGAAGGTTTTCAACTGGCACTTTACAATCGTTTAAGAAAACCTGAACGGTAGAAGAACCTTTTAATACCCATTTCTTTTCTTCCTCATTGATAGAAAGTCCTGGAAAGTCTTTTTTCAACAATGAAGGCGCTAAGATTTTCATCATCATCTATTTTTGCGAATACCGTGAAAATGTCAGCAAAGCCGCCATTGGTAATCCACATTTTTTGTCCATTAAGAATGTAATGTTTACCATCATCAGTAAGAACAGCTTTGGTTTTTCCGCTATTAGCATCAGAACCAGAAGCAGGTTCTGTTATAACAGGCTTCATTCACCAGAGGTTAACTGTAATGTATTTCTGTTTCTGCTCCTCGTTACCATAATAAAGAATAGGTAGAGTTCCAATTCCTGTATGAGCAGAAAGCGCTACAGCAAAAGAGAACCCAGCTCCAGCAACTTCGGCAACGAGCATAGATGTATTAAAATCTTTACCAAATCCACCATATTCTTCAGGAACGGAAACTCCCATCAAACCGAGTTCTCCAGCTTTAGTAAGGAGTGAAGCCATTAGACCTTCTTCCATTTTATCAATACGTTCCAAATTAGGATGTACCTCAGCATCAAGGAAGTCTTGAGCCATTTTTGCAATCATTTGTTGTTCTTCATTCCAATCTTCGGGAATAAAAACATCATTTGCTTGTGTTTCTCTAATAAGGAATTCTCCACCTTTAATAGACTTATTTTCTGCTGTTTCCATGGTATTAAGATTTTATTTGCTCTTTTATTTATATCCACCGTAGGTGGGATTATTATAACATTTCAAAAATTCCGGCTGCCTGCCCTGTTCCAACGCACATAGTTGCCATTCCGTATTTGCCATTCCGCTTTTTTAATTCGTTCATAATTTGGACAGTAAGCTTTGCCCCAGTGCAGCCTAATGGGTGTCCTAAGGCGATTGCACCGCCATTTACATTGAGTTTTGATGTATCGATATCTAATTCTCTAATAATAGCAAGAGATTGAGATGCAAAAGCTTCATTAAGTTCAATTAAATCCATTTGATTGAGTGTCATTCCAGCAGCTTTCAATGCTTTAGGAATTGCTTCAACTGACCAATTCTCATGATACGAGGAGTGAACTCCAGCAACACCGTATGAAACCATTCTTGCCATAGGTTGAAGGTTAAGTTCTTTTACCATCCTTTCAGACATCACCAGAACAAATGCGGCACCATCGGAAGTTTGGGAGGAATTTCCCTGCCGTTACTAAGCCATCGGCTGCAAAACCGGCTTTAGTTTTGCCAATTTATCTATTGCCGTATCTGCTCTGGCCCTTCATCAGTATCAACTATGTAAGTTTTTGTTTTGCGTTTTTTCTTCGTCTAAATACACTTCATTGATCTCAACCGGGACAATATCGTCTTTAAAGCGGCCTCATTAATAGCTTAATGCCTTCATATGATTCATATGAGAAAGCATCCTGGTCTTCTCGACTAACCTTAAATTCTCTTGCTACGGCTTCAGCAGTAAGTCCCATGCCCCAATAATAATCGGGATTTTCTTTTGCTACTTCATAATTAGGAACGATGCGCCATCCTCCAAAAGGAATTGGCGACATACTTTCAACACCACCTGCAATGATACAATCGGCCATACCACTGTTAATTTTTGCCGTTGCTATTGCAATTGTTTCCAGACCTGATGCACAATACCTGTTTACAGTCATGCCTGGCACTTTGTCGGTGTTAAGTCCCATTAAAGAAACCATTCGACCAATGTTAAGACCTTGCTCGGCTTCGGGAGTTGCATTGCCCACGATGATGTCATCAATTCTTTCTTTATCAAGCTGCGGAACTTGCTTGATAAGATGCTCAATTACAGTTGCAGCAAGATCATCTGGGCGAGTAAAACGAAACATTCCTCTTGGAGCCTTTCCAACTGCAGTGCGGTATCCGGTAACTATATATGCTGTTTTCATTTTTGTATTTTTATGAGATATTCGATTAACGATAAACGAGATTCGATTTATGTAGCTGATTTTCGATTGTTTCTATCTATTTCAATTTGAATTCTCTTTTGAAGGCTGCAATTCATTCTTTTTATGTGATCTATGTTATCTAAAATCCTTATTCTACTCGTATCATCTATGTATGATCTTCTACAGGATAATTCAATCTGAAAAATCAATTCATTTGCAGAACCATTAGCTATCCCTAAGAAGTGATAAAATTCTCTGTTTGAATTTCGACCTGCTCCTTCAGCAATATTAGACCCAACTGAAACAGCAGCTCTTCGCATTTGAGAGGATAATCCCCATAATTCCTGAGGAGGGAAAGCATCAGTGATATTGTATATTTCTTGAGCCAAATCAAGTGCTTTATTCCAAACAGTTAATTGATAAACATTATGCATAATCTACAATTAAAGAGTGTGCTGGCCATATTCATTATTTATCGGTCTTCGAAATTCGCTTATCGAACATCAGTTCCTCAACACCTTTCCTGTTTTGAGAATACTCTGAACCCTTTCAAGAGTTTTGCGCTCTGCACAAAGGCTTAAGAATACTTCCCGTTCAAGATCGAGGAGATATTGTTCTGAAACTTCTGTTGGTTCTGATAAATCACCTCCACATAAAACGTAACCCAATTTTTCTGAGATAAGTTTGTCATGTGCTGAAATGAAATGTCCACTAAACATTGTATTTGCGCCTGCATAAACCATCCCTAACCCAGTGCGACCTAACACTTTAATATCCTTTCTTTGGACCGGTTTAGTGTATCCTGCTTCAGCAAGTTCAATAGCTGTTTTTTTGGCTTCGGCGATAAGTCTTTGTCCATTGGGTACAATTCTATCTTTCCCTTTTCTAAGGATACCTAGATCAAATGCTTCTTCAGCGGATGTTGAAACTTTTGCCTGACCAATAGTGAGGAATTTGTCTCTCAAGGTATTAAGCATGATATCACCATCTCTAAATGCGTCAGAAGCTCTCAGAGCAAACTCCTTTGTTCCTCCCCCGCCAGGGATTAAACCAACGCCAAACTCAACTAAACCGATATACGTCTCGGCAGCAGCCACAACCGCATCAGCATGTAGATTGAGTTCACATCCCCCGCCAAGGGTTAAACCATGAGGAGCCGAAACCACTGGTATTGAGGAATATCTAACTCGCATCATTGTATTTTGAAATGCACGAATTGAGAAATCAATTTCATCGTATTCCTGCTCAACAGCCATCATAAAGAGCATTGCCAGGTTTGCACCAGCAGAGAAATTAGCACCGTCATTACCGACTACTAATCCCCTGAAATCTTTTTCGGCGATATCAATAGCCTTTTGCACTCCTTGCAGCACTTCACTGCCAATGGAGTTCATTTTAGTATGAAATTCAACATTAAGAATTCCGTCTCCTAGGTCGGTAACAGTTGTTCCTGAATTTTTCCAGATTGTATTGTTTGGCCTAATGTGATCTAGAATGATGAAATTCTCATAACCCGGAACAGGTAAGTAAGATTTTGTTGGAATATCGTAGTAGAGTTTCTTGCCATTTTCAACTTTGTAAAAGCTAGTGTTTCCAGCTTTTATGAAATCATGAACCCAAGAAGCAACTTCAATTCCCTGCTCTTTCATTTTATCGATACAGGAGGCTACTCCCATATAATCCCAGCTTTCGAAGGGCCCCACTTCCCAACCAAATCCGGCTTTAACACCTTCATCGATACGATAAAGTTCATCGGCAATTTCGGGAATGCGATTAGAGACATAAGCAAAAAGCGCGAAAAAAGATTTGCGGTAGAACTCTCCTGCTTTGTCTTTACCAGAAATAAGCACTTTATACCTCTCCTTAAGCCCCTCTATAGGCTTGGTGGCCTCAAGAGTGGCGAATTTCACCTTCATTTGAGGTGTATATTCAAGTGTGATAAGGTCGAGAGATAAAATCTCAGTCTTGCCGCCTTCGCCTTTAGTTTTCTTATAGAATCCTTGACCAGTCTTATCGCCTAACCAGCGATTTTCATTCATTTTAAGGACATATTCAGGCAAATGAAAAAGCTCACGAGCTTCATCCTCCTTACAATTATCTCTTAAGCCATTAGCAACGTTAACCAAAGTATCGAGTCCAACTACATCGGTTGTTCTGAAAGTAGCTGACTTAGGGCGGCCAAGAACCGGACCTGTAAGTTTATCTACTTCTTCAACTGTTAGGCCCATTTCTTTAACGATGTGGAAAAGAGCAAGAATCCCAAAAACCCCAATTCTATTGGCAATGAATGCAGGTGTATCCTTAGCAAGAACTGTTGTTTTACCTAAGAAAAGATCACCATAATGCATCAGAAAATCCACTACAGATTGATCAGTTTGAGCAGTTGGAATTATTTCGAGAAGCTTGAGATATCTTGGAGGATTGAAAAAGTGCGTTCCACAAAAGTGCTTCTTAAAATCATCAGAGCGGCCTTCCAACATGCTGTTGATGGGAATCCCTGAAGTATTTGAAGTAATTAGTGTTCCAGATTTTCTGAATTGTTCAACCTTCTCAAAAACGGACTTTTTGATATCGAGACGCTCAACAACCACCTCGATTACCCAATCACATTCAGCAATTTTCTTCAGGTCATCTTCAAAATTCCCTGTAGTTATTCGATTTGCTGTAGTTTTATGATAAACAGGAGATGGCTTTGACTTGAGAGCAAAGGCTAAAGCTTCGTTTACGATTCTGTTTCTAACGGCTGGACTTTGCAAAGACAAACCTTTAGCAGTTTCCTTTTCGTTTAGTTCACGAGGAATAATGTCAAGTAAAAGTACTTCAACACCAATATTTGCAAAATGGCAAGCAATTCGAGAACCCATGACTCCCGAACCTAATACCGCAACTTTACGAATGTTTCTTTTCATGCAAGATCGTATTTACCGTTTTCTGTAATAGATTGAATTTCATTAACAACTTGAAAGAATATGTCAAGTTTTTCCTGACTAATTCTTTCATGTACAAGATGGTTAAAAGTAAGCACCGCTTTTCTAGCAGCCTCTCTTTTTTTTATTCCTTTTTCAGTGAGAAAAATTCTGACTAATCTTTTGTCACTTATATCGGCCTGCCGAAAAATGATTTGTTGGCTCTCAAGAGTTTTTAACATTCTTGTAAGGCTTCTGGTTTCTAAGCCTATGAGAGGTGCTATTTTTGTAGCAGGAGTTCCATTTTTTACGTCAATATTAAGGAGCACAAAACCTATGGATGTAGTAATATCATGTTTTGCAGCTGCCATGTTGTACATGCGATAAATGGCATGCCATGCAGTTTTGATATTATAACATACAGTTTCGGATGCTTTCATAATCACAAACTTAAGAAGATTTTGTTATGCATGCATACCTTTTTAATTAAATTTTGTTAAAGCTTAGATTTCAGTGTAATTACTTCATTTCAATGTGTCAATTGCAAGGCGAAAGCCTATGAAGCTACTTTTATAATCAGGTGGGAAGTGATGCCTGATAGAGTTTCGACAAAAATCAGGAGATCCTGCCCAGCTGCCACCTCTTATAACCTTATCGGTTCCGGATGATGGTCCACGAGGGTCGTTTTGCGTTGCAGATGTATAATTGCCGTACCAATCAAACACCCATTCCCAAACATTTCCACTCATATCATATAGACCCAAATGATTAGGGGCCTTCGACTTCACGACATGTGATTTTTGAAAACTATTCTTGTTGGTCCAGGCAACATCATTGGGGTCGGAGCTTCCGCTAAAACGGTTATTACAAGATTTATCAGCTCC
Source organism: Bacteroidia bacterium (assembly GCA_018401705.1). Taxonomy (GTDB): domain Bacteria; phylum Bacteroidota; class Bacteroidia; order M30B66; family M30B66; genus M30B66. Next base: position 39,042 of record JAGYKL010000001.1, read on the forward strand.
TCTTGCACAATACTCCCATTCGGCTTCGGTTGGCAATCGAAATGACAAGTGGCTAAATGCGTTGAGACTATCTATAAAAACCAATAAGTCATTATAGCTAACCATCTCGACAGGAAAATTATCACTACGACAAAATGAAGATGGATTGTCTCCCATGAAGGCTTTCCACCAACCTTGTGTTACTTCGATATTTGATAGGAAAAAAGAAGAAATAATCACTCTGTGAACAGGCAATTCGTTAGAAGAGCAAGCCAATCCTTGATCAGGAGTGCATCCCATACTAAATTCTCCTTCAGGTATTTCTACCAGTGATTTTAGAATTTCATCAAGTGCTTGCTTTTTGTCAGATGAATTCTCAGGATACATTTCGAGATTGCTCGTGTTTTTAATAGAATCTGGAGATAAGAGAATCGAGCATTTTGCAATATTCATGGAATAAGCAATTAGCAAGCTTAAAAATATTTTCATGCTTTGAGATAATATTATAATCTCAAAATTACTCCGTGTTAAGAACTATTAATATGATGAACATCATAAAAACAAAAACGCCTCGTATTTCTACGAGGCGTTTGTTTAGTTGCAATATTAAAGTCAAGCCTGAGCTGTAGGGCCTCCAAAGTTCATTGGAAATGGAGTAGTATTTCCTCCTCCATCAGATTTGATAGTACCATTAGTACTTTCAAACTTGGAGATATTGTCTTTCAAAGCAGATAATAATCTCTTAGCGTGCTGAGGAGTTAATACTATGCGAGACTTTACTTTCGCTTTAGGGACTCCTGGCATTACCTTAATAAAATCAAGCACAAACTCCGAGTTAGAGTGAGTTATGATTGCCAAGTTTGAATAAATACCTTCAGCTACTTCTTCTGAAAGTTCAATATTAAGTTGACCTTCCTGATTGGTTTGTTCTGACATAGTTTTATCTTTTAAGAATAAATCAGATTGCAGATTCGGCTTTTAACTTCTTTTTAGAAGCCATCAAAGCATCGTATTCTTCTTGCGATCCAACAATAATGTTCTCATACTCACGAAGACCTGTACCGGCTGGAATTAGGTGACCAACAATCACGTTCTCTTTAAGCCCAAGTAAATCATCACCTTTAGCACTTATCGCAGCTTCGTTAAGCACTTTTGTTGTTTCCTGGAAGGAAGCAGCAGAAATGAATGACTTAGTCTGTAATGAAGCTCTTGTGATACCTTGAAGAACCTGATTTGCAGTTGCAGGAACAGCATCTCTTGCTTCGATAAGTGTCATATCTTTTCTCTTAAGCATAGAGTTTTCATCACGCAGCTTTCTTGCGGTAATAATCTGACCGGCTTTAACTGCTGTTGAATCACCTGGCTCAATAACTACTTTCTTATCGAAGATGTAGTCATTTTCAACATGGAATTCAAGCTTGTTAGCCATCTGACCTTCGAGGAATTTAGTATCTCCCGGATCAAGAATCTCAACTTTACGCATCATCTGACGTACGATTACCTCAAAATGCTTGTCGTTGATTTTCACACCCTGCAAACGATAAACTTCCTGAATTTCATTCACTAGATATTCCTGAACCTTAGTTGGTCCTTTAATAGCTAGAATGTCGCTTGGAGTTGTAGCACCATCACTTAAAGGTTGACCAGCTTTTACGTAGTCATTTTCCTGGACAAGTATGTGCTTACTTAATGAAACAAGGTATTTCTTAATTTCTCCAGTTTTAGATTCGATGATAATCTCACGATTACCGCGTTTTACCTTTCCGAAAGAAACAATACCATCAATTTCTGAAACAACAGCAGGGTTAGAAGGATTTCTAGCTTCAAAAAGTTCAGTTACACGAGGTAAACCTCCGGTGATATCACCTAGTTTACCAGATTGTCTTGGTATCTTAACTAGAATTTCACCAGTTTTAACTTTTTGTCCATCGTTAACAATGATATGTGCCCCAACTGGTAAAGAATAAGACTTAACAGCATCCTTACCATCCATAATTTTAAGGCTAGGATTACGTGTTTTATCACGACGCTCAGTAATAACTTTTTCCTTGAATCCAGTCTGCTCGTCACTCTCTTCGCGGTAAGTAATTCCATCTTCAAGATCCTCGAAGGCAATTTTACCTGTTGTTTCAGAGATAATCACGGCATTATAAGGATCCCAGTTACAGATTAGATCTCCTTTTTTAACTTCTGTTCCATTCTTAACATACATTTTTGCTCCGTAAGGAATGTTTCCTGTAGTAAGAATAACCATCGTCTTAGGGTCGATAATTCTCATCTCTGCTGAACGTCCGATTACGATATCAACTGGATTTCCTTCTTCATCTTCTTTGCTAACTACACGTAATTCATCTACTTCTAGAAGACCGTCGAATTTAGCTTCTACTTTAGAAGCAGCAGCGATATTTGATGCAGTACCTCCAACGTGGAATGTTCTTAGTGTAAGCTGAGTTCCTGGCTCACCGATTGACTGAGCTGCGATAACACCAACAGCTTCACCTTTTTGAACCATACGGCCTGAAGCTAAGTTTCTTCCGTAACATTTAGAACAAACACCCTTTTCTGACTCACAAGTTAGAACCGAGCGAATTTCAACTGCCTCAATGCCAGCAGCTTCAATTTTACGAGCTTCATCCTCACGAATCTGATCACCAGTTTGAATTAATAATTCTCCTGAAACAGGATCAAATACATCATGTAAACTTGTTCTACCTAAGATTCTGTCATAAAGACTTTCAACAACTTCCTCGTTATTCTTAAGAGCAATAGCAGTAAGACCTCTTAATGTTCCACAATCTTCCTCACTGATGATAACATCTTGAGAAACGTCAACCAAACGACGTGTCAAGTAACCTGCATCCGCAGTCTTAAGTGCAGTATCGGCAAGACCTTTACGAGCACCGTGAGTAGAAATGAAATACTCAAGAATTGATAATCCTTCTTTAAAGTTTGAAAGAATCGGGTTTTCAATAATCTCGCCTCCTGATGCACCTGATTTCTGCGGCTTAGCCATCAGACCGCGCATACCAGAAAGCTGGCGAATTTGTTCTTTTGAACCACGTGCTCCAGAATCAAGCATCATGTAAATTGGGTTGAATCCTTGATTATCATTAATCAATTGATTCATCAAACGCTGAGTTAACCTTGAATTGGTATGAGTCCAAATATCGATGATTTGATTGTATCGCTCGTTATTGGTAATGAAACCCATGTTGTAGTTTGCTAAAACTTCTTCAACCTGAGTATTAGCATCTTCAATCATCTTCTCTTTATCCTCAGGTACAATTACATCTCCAAGGTTAAATGAAAGTCCACCTTTAAATGCCATGGTAAAACCAAGCTGCTTGATATCATCTAGGAATTTTGCAGTTGTAGCCATTCCTGTTTCTTTAACGATATTACCAATAATATCACGAAGAGACTTCTTAGTAAGCAAATCGTTAATATAACCTACTTGCTCAGGAACAACCTGATTAAATAACACTCTACCAACAGTGGTTTCGATTATTTTTTTCTTGATTACATTTCCTTCTTTCACATTGGTCTTCACCTTAATGAAAGCGTGCAAATCAACACGTTTTTCATTGTAAGCGATGATCACTTCTTCTGGAGAATAGAAAGTAAACCCTTCACCATTCATTTTACGACCTTCGTCAGTCTTTCTTCCTTTGGTCATATAATATAGACCAAGTACCATGTCTTGAGAAGGAACAGTAATAGGCGCTCCGTTGGCAGGGTTCAGGATGTTGTGCGAAGCAAGCATTAGAAGCTGTGCTTCAAGGATAGCTGCATTTCCAAGTGGAACGTGAACAGCCATTTGGTCACCGTCGAAATCGGCGTTAAATGCAGTACAAACTAATGGGTGAAGCTGGATTGCTTTACCTTCTACCAGCTTAGGCTGGAATGATTGGATACCCAAACGGTGAAGAGTTGGGGCACGGTTCAAAAGAACCGGATGACCTTTCAGGATGTTTTCAAGAATATCCCAAACTATTGGTTCTTTCTTGTCAACAATTTTCTTGGCACTTTTTACAGTTTTAACAACACCTCTTTCAATCATCTTACGAATGATGAACGGCTTAAAAAGCTCAGCAGCCATATCTTTAGGAAGACCACATTCATGCAATTTCAAGTCAGGCCCAACGACAATTACCGAACGTGCAGAATAATCGACACGCTTACCTAGAAGGTTTTGACGGAAACGACCTTGCTTACCTTTAAGTGAATCAGAAAGAGACTTTAAAGCCCTATTTGATTCTGTTTTAACTGCATTAGATTTCCTTGAATTGTCTAACAATGAATCAACAGCTTCCTGAAGCATACGCTTCTCATTACGAAGGATAACCTCTGGTGCTTTGATTTCAATAAGACGCTTCAAACGGTTATTTCTGATAATAACACGGCGATATAAATCATTCAAATCTGAAGTTGCGAATCTACCACCATCAAGAGGCACTAGAGGACGTAATTCAGGAGGAATAACTGGAATAACTTTAAGAATCATCCATTCAGGACGATTAACTCCATTACCTTCATTAGCTAAACGGAAAGCCTCAACAACCTGAAGTCTCTTAAGAGCTTCATTTTTTCTTTGTTGTGATGTTTCTGTATTTGCCTTATGGCGAAGATCATACGAAAGCTCCTCAAGATTTAGACGATTTAAGATCATATATAAAGCATCAGCACCCATTTTGGCGATGAACTTATTAGGATCATTATCATCTAGATATTGGTTGTCTTTAGGAAGGTTTTCAAGTACTTGAAGATATTCTTCTTCAGTAAGGAAATCCATATAATTCAAGCCTTGCTCACCAGCCAGACCTGATTGAATAACCACGTAACGCTCATAATAAATAATTGCGTCGAGCTTTTTAGTCGCCAATCCTAACAAATAACCAATCTTGTTGGGAAGAGAGCGGAAGAACCAAATATGAGCTACAGGAACAACCAACTGGATGTGCCCCATACGTTCACGTCTAACCTTCTTTTCTGTTACTTCAACACCACAGCGGTCGCAAATGATGCCTTTATAACGAATTCTTTTATATTTTCCACAATGACATTCATAGTCCTTAACTGGACCAAAAATTCGTTCGCAGAAAAGACCACCCATTTCAGGCTTATAAGTCCTGTAATTGATCGTTTCAGGTTTAAGAACCTCTCCGTGACTCTGATCTAGAATATCTTCTGGAGATGCTAGAGAAACGATGATTCTTTTGAAATTACTTTTAAGTTTTATGTCTTTGCGCAAAGCCATATTATATTAATTTCTAATGAAATAAGAATGTCCGGAATGCGCGGTGCATTCCGGACTAAAAAAATCACTCAAGGGTAATCTTAAGACCCAATCCGCGGAGTTCATGAAGTAATACGTTAAACGACTCTGGGATACCCGGAGTTGGCATATTATCTCCTTTAACTATAGCTTCATAAGCCTTAGCTCGACCAATTACGTCGTCAGATTTAACTGTTAGTATCTCCTGAAGAATGTTGGCTGCTCCAAATGCTTCGAGTGCCCAAACCTCCATCTCACCAAAACGCTGACCTCCAAATTGTGCTTTACCACCTAGAGGCTGTTGAGTAATGAGAGAGTAAGGTCCGATAGAACGTGCGTGCATTTTATCATCAACCATGTGACCAAGCTTAAGCATATAAATCATACCAACAGTTGCTGGCTGATCAAACTTATCTCCTGAACCACCATCATAAAGGAAAGTTCTTCCATATCTAGGAATACCAGCCTGATCAGAATATTCATTAATCTGATCAATAGTTGCACCATCAAAAATTGGAGTGGCGAATGTCATTCCAAGTTCTTTTCCGGCCCAACCAAGAACAGTTTCATAAATCTGTCCAAGATTCATACGAGATGGTACACCTAATGGGTTAAGAACGATATCTACAGGAGTTCCATTTTCTAAGAAAGGCATCTCTTCGTCACGAACGATTTTGGCTACAATACCTTTATTACCGTGACGACCCGCCATCTTATCACCTACTTTTAGCTTACGCTTTTTAGCGATATAAACCTTAGCTAATTGAACAATACCAGCTGGTAGTTCATCTCCAACAGTAGCAGCAAACTTCTTACGTTTTGCAATACCATTGATATCGTTGAAACGAATTAGATAATTGTTAAGAAGTTCTTTGATTAGGTTATTCTTGTCTTTATCTGTTGTCCATTTATTAGGGTTAACGATTGTATAATCAATACCCTGAAGAATTTTAACAGTAAACTTAGCACCCTTAGGAACCATTTCTTCCTTGAAGTTATTGAAAATCCCTTGAGAGGTTTTTCCATTAACTATTTGGAATAATTTATCAATCAAGCGAGTTTTTAACTCTGCTGCGTCTTTCTCCTTTGCAACATCAATCTTAGCAAGAGTTGGTTTCTCTTCTGTTTTAGATCTTCTGTCTTTAATGATACGAGAGAAAAGTTTCTTGTCGATAACAACACCATTTAATGATGGAGGTGCCTTAAGAGATGCATCTTTAACATCACCAGCCTTGTCGCCAAAGATGGCACGTAAAAGTTTCTCTTCTGGAGAAGGATCGGTTTCACCTTTAGGTGTGATTTTACCAATAAGTATGTCTCCTGGCTTAACATCAGCACCAATGCGAATCAATCCATTTTCATCGAGGTCCTTGGTAGCTTCCTCACTAACGTTTGGAATATCAGCCGTTAATTCCTCTAATCCTCTCTTTGTATCGCGCACTTCAAGAATAAATTCTTCGATATGAAGACTTGTAAATACATCTTCACGAACAATTCTTTCAGAAATAACGATTGCATCTTCAAAGTTAAAACCTTTCCAAGGCATGAAAGCCACTTTAAGGTTTCTTCCCAGGGCTAGCTCTCCACCTTGAGTAGCATAACCTTCACAAAGCACTTTACCTTTGTAAACTTTCTCGCCTTTCGTAACGATAGGCTTAAGGTTGATTGTTGTGTTCTGATTGGTTTTGCGGAATTTAGTCAGTTTATAAGTTCTAACATCATCAACAAAACTTACTAACCTTTCGTCTTCAGAACGGTTGTAACGAATAACAATCTCATTAGCATCAACCCATTCTACAACACCTTCACCTTCAGCATTAATAAGTACACGTGAATCATGAGCAACAGCTGCTTCCAAGCCAGTTCCTACAAGAGGAGCTTCTGGATTGAGAAGAGGTACTGCCTGACGCATCATGTTAGAACCCATCAATGCACGGTTAGCATCATCATGCTCAAGGAAAGGAATCAAAGAAGCTGCGATTGAAGCAATTTGATTTGGAGCAACGTCCATGAGCTTAATTTGCTCTGGCTCAACAACAGGGAAATCTCCGGCAAATCTTGCCTTGATTCTGTTATTAATAAAGTTACCTTTCCCATCGATTTCAGTTTTTGACTGAGCGATAATTGAAGTTTCTTCTTCTTCAGCACTTAAATAAACAATTGGCTTATCCAAATCAACTTTACCGTCAGTAACTGTGCGGTAAGGAGTTTCGATGAAACCTAGTTTATTGATTTTTGCGAAAACACATAATGAAGAAATCAGACCAATGTTTGGCCCTTCAGGTGTCTCAATGGTACAAAGTCTACCATAGTGAGTATAGTGAACGTCACGTACTTCGAAACCTGCACGCTCTCTAGAAAGACCGCCTGGCCCAAGGGCAGATAGTCTTCTTTTGTGCGTAATCTCAGACAGTGGATTGGTTTGATCCATGAACTGAGAAAGCTGATTTGTTCCAAAGAATGAATTGATAACGCTAGAAAGAGTTTTAGCATTAATCAAATCAGTTGGCGTAAATACTTCATTATCGCGAACATTCATACGTTCACGAATGGTTCTAGCCATTCTGGAAAGCCCTACTCCAAACTGACCATATAATTGTTCTCCAACAGTTCTAACACGACGATTAGAAAGGTGGTCAATATCATCCACATCAGCTTTTGAATTGATAAGTTCAATCAAATACTTGATGATAGAGATTATATCTTGCTTAGTTAGAACTTTTGTATCTCCGTCAATTTCAAGATTAAGTTTTTTGTTGATTCTGTATCTACCAACATCACCTAAATCATATCTCTTATCTGAGAAGAAAAGCTTATCAATGATACCACGAGCAGTTTCCTCATCAGGTGGTTCAGCATTTCTTAATTGACGATAAATATGCTCAACAGCTTCTTTTTCGGAGTTTGATGTGTCCTTTTGAAGCGTATTATAAATGATTGTGTAATCGGCGGTATTGATATCATTTTTGTGAAGGATGATTGACTTAACACCTGAGTCAAGGATTTGCTCAACGTGTTCTTTTTCAATTTCCGTTTCACGGTCGATAATCACTTCATTTCGTTCGATAGAAACCACTTCTCCAGTGTCTTCATCTACGAAATCCTCGATCCAAGTCTTAAGAACTCTGGCAGCGAGGCGGCGACCGATTGCATTTTTAATATTCGTTTTGGTGACTTTGAATTCGTCGGCAAGGCCGAAGATTTCAAGAATATCCTTGTCACTTTCGTAACCAATTGCACGAAGCAATGTAGTAACAGGAAGCTTCTTTTTACGGTCGATGTAGGCATACATGACACTATTGATATCCGTTGCGAATTCAATCCATGAACCTTTAAAAGGAATCACTCTAGCAGAGTAAAGTTTTGTACCGTTAGCATGTCGGCTTTGGCCGAAGAAAACGCCGGGAGATCTGTGAAGCTGAGAAACAACAACACGTTCTGCACCATTAATAACAAAAGTTCCTTTAGGAGTCATGTAAGGTATTGTACCTAAATAGACGTCCTGCACAATTGTTTCAAAATCTTCGTGCTCAGGATCGGTACAATACAGCTTTAGTTTCGCTTTAAGCGGAACACTATGTGTTAGACCTCTATCAAGGCATTCTTCTATAGAATATCTTGGAGGGTCAATAAAATAATCGAGAAATTCCAATACGAAATTATTTCTGGCATCAGAAATAGGGAAATTCTCAGAAAACACTTTGAAGAGACCTTCATTCTGACGGTTCTCAGGAGTGGTTTCAAGTTGGAAGAAATCCTTGAACGATTGTACCTGAACATCAAGGAAGTCAGGGTACGCAATAGGTAGTTTGTCTGTAGCAAAACTAAACCTGTTCGGGCTTTTTTTTATGTATGTCAAGGGACTCAAAATTTAAGATGAAAAAAGCAAATAAGGTAGAGATGTATCCAAACAGCTAAAGACCTCCAAAAACAGAGGTCTTAGCTGTTGAATTTTAAAGCTGAGGATTACTTAAGCTCAACTTCAGCTCCGGCTTCAGTCAGTTGCGTTTTAAGCGCTTCTGCTTCGTCTTTGCTTACACCTTCTTTGATAGCTTTAGGAGCGCCATCAACAAGATCTTTTGCTTCTTTCAGACCTAGACCGGTAAGTTCTTTTACAAGCTTAACGATTGCAAGTTTATTACCACCTGCTGCCTTTAGAATTACATCGAATGCATTTTTCTCTTCTGCGGCCTCACCTGCTCCGGCGCCAGCACCAGGAGCAGCAACAGCTACTGCAGCAGCAGCTGGTTCGATTCCGTATTCATCCTTAAGGATTTGAGCTAATTCATTCACTTCCTTTACAGTTAAATTCACTAACTGCTCAGCGAAAGCTTTCAAATCTGCCATTTTATGATTGTTTTAGTTGATTGTACAAAAATGTGAATTAAAAAATTGTTGAAATTATTCAGGTCTTTCAGACAGCGTCTTAACAATTCCTGCGATTTTTCCTCCTCCAGATTGTAGAGCAGAAAGAACATTTTTAGCAGGTGATTGAAGCAAGCCGATGATATCGCCGATAACTTCATTTTTGGTTTTGATGGCAATGAGAGTATCAATCTGATTGTCGCCGATGTAGAATGATTCTTCAACAAAAGCAGCCTTTAAGATTGGTCTATCACTGGTTTTTCTGAATTCCTTAATAAGCTTAGCAGGCTCATTTACTGTATCAGTAAACATTACTGATGTAGATCCTTTAAGCACATCAAACAAAGGAGAATAATCTGTCTCCATACGCTCGAATGCTTTTCTAAGCAAGGTATTCTTTACCATCTTTAGTTCGATATTCTTCTTATAGCAAGTACGACGAAGGTTATTCGTTTTCTCTACTGTTAATTCAGAAATATCTGTAAGGTAAAAGTTCTTGGTTGCGGTCATTTTCTCAACCAATGCATCGATTACCCCGTCTTTTTCTTCTTTCTTCATAATTTAAGAGTTAAAAGGTTCGTAATCAGGCACCGATTGATTTAAGATCAACCGAAACCGAAGGACTCATAGTACTCGACATGTAAACACTTTTCACGTAAGTTCCTTTTGCAGACGAAGGCTTAAGTTTCAGAATAGTCTGAATCAATTCCTTAGCATTATCAAAAAGTTTGTCTTCCGCAAAGCTTACTTTGCCGATTGCAGCATGCACGATACCTGTTTTATCCACTTTGAAGTCAATTTTACCTGCTTTTACTTCTTGCACGGCTTTACCAACATCTTGTGTAACAGTACCTGTTTTTGGATTGGGCATAAGACCTCGAGGACCTAGGACACGTCCTAAAGCACCTACTTTGGCCATGATTGCAGGCATGGTAATAATCACGTCTACATCAGTCCAACCACCTTTAATCTTTTCAATGTAATCATCCAAACCAACATGGTCGGCACCTGCTGCTTTAGCTTCTTCTTCCTTATCAGGAGTACAAAGCACAAGCACACGAACAGATTTTCCGGTTCCATGAGGAAGAGACACAATACCGCGAACCATTTGGTTTGCTTTACGTGGATCTACCCCAAGACGAACCGCAACATCTACTGAAGCGTCGAATTTTGTTGTGGAGATTTCCTTTACGAGGCGCGCAGCATCAAGAAGTGGATAAGACTTGTCTTCTTCCACTTTTCCTGCAATTGCTTTGCGCTTTTTTGTCAGTTGTGCCATTTCACTCTATTAATTATAGGTTAACTTAAAAAGGGCGCTGTCCTTCAACTTCGATTCCCATACTGCGTGCAGTACCTGCCACCATGCTCATTGCCGATTCTACTGTAAAACAGTTCAAATCAGGCATTTTTGCTTCGGCAATACCACGCACTGTATCCCAGGTGATTTTAGCAACCTTCTTGCGATTGGATTCCGGAGAACCACTTTTCAATTTGGCAGCTTCTTTCAGCTGAACAGCAACAGGAGGAGTTTTAATGATAAAGTCAAAAGACTTATCTACGTATACGGTAATAATTACCGGTAACACTTTTCCAGCCTGGTCCTGCGTACGGGCGTTGAATTGCTTGCAGAAATCCATGATATTAACACCTTTCGCACCGAGTGCCGGTCCGATTGGTGGTGATGGATTTGCTGCACCGCCTTTCACCTGTAACTTAATGAGTGCACCTACTTCTTTAGCCATTTTTATTTGTTATTGAATCGCGGGTCCTGTATTTTCTCTGAGGAGGGGAAGCATTTTACGTGGAGAAGACAACCTCAGGCTCTTTCAGGATTTACCACTGTTTTTATTCTTTTTCTACTTGCATGTAATTAAGCTCCAATGGAGTTTTCCTACCAAAGATTTTAACCATAACAGTTAACTTCTTCTTTTCTTCATTAATCTCTTCAATAGTTCCGGTGAAACTATTAAATGGTCCGTCAATCACTTTAACAGACTCACCTACAATAAACGGAATTGAAATCTCAGCATCTGTTTCAGAAAGCTCATCTACTTTACCAAGAATCCTGTTTACTTCAGCTTGACGAAGAGGAGTTGGAGCTCCACCTTTGTCACCTAAAAAACCAATTACGTTTGGTATATTCTTCAGGATGTGAGGAATTTCACCAATCATAATTGCTTCTATCATGATGTAACCTGGAAAATAGTTACGCTCCTTAGAAATCTTCTTACCATTACGAATCTGGTATATCTTTTCGGTTGGAATCAAAACCTGAGAAATATATTCACCGATGTTATGATGCACAATCTCTGAGTCGATGTATTCCTTCACCTTCTTCTCCTTGCCACTTACAGCGCGGACAACATACCACTTTTTCGTGTTGACACTTTCTTCAGTCATCACTTTCAATTATCAGTTAAAACAGGTCGTAAAACAATTCCATCACATTACTAAATGTGAAGTCCATTGCGAATATCAATAAAGCAATTATGATAGAAGAAATCATAACAACAATAGCCGAGTTTTGGAGTTCACTCCAAGTAGGCCAAGTTACTTTGTGTAACAATTCATTGTATGATTCTTCAATGTATGTCTTAATCTTTGACATGATTTTAACTTTTTTTTGCACGGGAGGAGGGACTCGAACCCCCAGCCAACGGTTTTGGAGACCGCTACTCTACCAATTGAGCTACACCCGTATTTTAAATCGATTCTCTTTGTTTAGAAAATGAAATCCGAGATTTAGCATTTCAACAACAGATAGCCGATAGAGATTCTTCCGTTTTCCGGCAATTAAAGAACAATATATTATAAATCAGCGCTTTACTTAAAATCTCTACTTGCTTTGGGAAATGTAACCCTTATACAGGTAGAAGGTACCTCGCACAGGGCGGGGGCACCTTTAAGAAAATCACTGATAATCTTTATTACTTGATGATCTCGATCACCTGACCAGCTCCAACTGTACGACCACCTTCACGGATCGCAAAGCGAAGACCTTTGTCCATTGCTACTGGTACAATCAAAGTAACATCGATAGTTACGTTATCACCAGGAACAACCATTTCGCGACCTTCTGGAAGCATGATTTCTCCAGTTACGTCAGTTGTACGTAAGTAAAACTGAGGACGGTATCTGTTATGGAATGGAGTGTGACGACCACCTTCTTCTTTCTTAAGGATATAAACCTCAGCTTTGAATTGAGTGTGTGGAGTAATAGAACCTGGCTTAGCGATAACCATACCGCGACGAATAGATTCTTTGTCAATACCACGTAGAAGTAAACCTACGTTATCTCCTGCTTCACCACGGTCTAGAATCTTACGGAACATCTCAACTCCAGTAACAGTTGACTTAAGTTTTTCTTCTTGCATACCAAGAATTTCAACCTCTTCACCAGAGTTAATAACTCCTTTTTCAATACGTCCTGTAGCAACAGTTCCACGACCTGTAATTGAGAACACGTCTTCAACTGGCATAAGGAAAGGCTTATCTACATCACGAGGAGGAATTGGAATGAAAGTATCAACAGCTTCCATCAACTCAAGAATTTTCTCAGTCCATTTTGGATCGTTGTTCAAACCACCAAGTGCAGAACCACGAATGATTGGAGTATTATCGCCATCGAAATTGTAGAAGCTAAGAAGCTCACGAATTTCCATTTCAACTAAATCTAAAAGCTCTTCATCATCAACCATATCCACTTTATTCATGAATACAACGATTTTAGGAACACCTACCTGACGAGCAAGAAGGATGTGCTCACGTGTTTGTGGCATTGGACCATCTGTTGCAGCAACAACAAGAATAGCACCGTCCATCTGAGCAGCTCCAGTAACCATGTTCTTAACGTAGTCAGCGTGACCTGGACAGTCAACGTGAGCGTAGTGACGATTAGCTGTAGTATATTCTACGTGAGAAGTATTAATTGTAATACCACGTTCCTTTTCTTCAGGAGCGTTATCAATAGAATCGAATGAACGAGCTTCAGACAAACCGGCAGAGTGAAGCACAGTTGTAATTGCTGCAGTTAATGTTGTTTTACCGTGGTCAACGTGACCAATGGTACCAATGTTTACGTGCGCTTTGGAACGGTCGAATTTTTCTTTAGCCATGGCTACTTTTTTGTTTTATTTGATTGAGTGTGTTGTTATTATTATTTTCAATTTTACTTTCAATTCAATAGTGGAGCCAATGACGGGATTTGAACCCGTGACCCCTTCCTTACCAAGGAAGTACTCTACCTCTGAGCTACATCGGCTGAAAACAGACAAGGACTAACCTGTTTGCCGTTAGCCTGGTAAGGAATAGAGCGGAAGACCGGGCTCGAACCGGCCACCCTCAGCTTGGAAGGCTGATGCTCTACCAAATGAGCTACTTCCGCTATTATCGTTTCTCTTACATAGTAAAAATTTACTATGCCCAAGATTCGATTATCTGTTTTTCACATGCGAAAAACAAACATCCTCTTCTCTTTTCATGGTGGGGAGAGAAGGATTCGAACCTTCGAACTCCGAAGAGGACAGATTTACAGTCTGTTGCCGTTGGCCACTTGGCTATCTCCCCTACCTCTTTGAAATAAGAAATTACTACAAAGAACAGAGCCGAAGAAGGGACTCGAACCCCCGACCAGCTGATTACAAATCAGCTGCTCTACCAGCTGAGCTACTTCGGCTTTACCTTTTTTGAAAGTTCTTATCGAGATTCTCAATAGGAATACCCTTCAAAAAAGGTGTGCAAATGTAGGTAAGAAATCATTCCCACCAAATATTTTTTATAAATATTCTTCAGTTTCTTGAAGAAGAAAAATCAAACAATTAAATATCAAGGGTTTAAACCTGTCTAATTTTTTCTTTATGCTTCGTAATTTGGTTCCTTAAAGCATCTACAGCAAGGTCTGTAGCCTCCTCAAAAGAGCTACATTGACGTTTTGCGAACAAATCATTCCCCGGAACGTGCAAACGAATCTCTGCTACTTTGTTTTCATTATTACTCGCATTCTCTAAACGAAGAGTTACTTCACTTTCGATGATTTTGTCATAGTGTGTAGCTAATTTCTCAAGCTTAGCTTCAATAAAATCTAATAATTTCTGATCTGCATTAAAATGCACTGACTGCACGGTTACTTTCATAAATAAACTGTTTTAAGTGTAAAAACAGGATTCCTCTTTATATGTTTCAAGAATCCTGACTACAAGAATCGCTAAATTATATATTTGCTCCATCGTTGCAAACGATTTTTTTATCATTCGCTGATTTTATGTCTCAAACTCTCAATTTTAAGCTAGAAACCCTTAAAGAATTCGCTGTTCAGGTTTTTGTCAATATGGGTTGCCCCAATGATCAAGCTCAAACAGCTGCTCAAGTATTATTATCCGCAGATTTAAGAGGCATTGATTCTCATGGACTTGCCCGACTTAGTGGCTATGTTCGTTTATGGAAGAAGCAAAGGATTAACGCTAATCCAAGTTTAAGAATAATACATGAAACACCATCAACTGCCACTTTAGATGCTGATTCTTCTTTAGGATTAGTTTCATCTCCAATGGCAATGAGCATTGCCATTGAAAAAGCAAAGGTTGCAGGAACTGGTTGGGTAGCGGTTAAAAATTCGAATCACTTCGGAATTGCAGGATACCATGCTATGATGGCTCTTGAACATAATATGATTGGGATTGCAATGACTAATGCTTCGCCTCTTGTTGCACCTACCTACTCTAATGAGCGGATGCTCGGAACTAATCCAATGGCTTTTGCAGTTCCCGCACTTAATGAACATCCTTTTGTTGCCGATTTTGCCACAACAACAGCGGCTAACGGCAAACTTGAAATTCTTCAAAGAAAGGGCATGCCTGCTCCAAATGGCTGGATTCAGGATGCTGAAGGAGAAACAACAAATGATCCCTTTTCCTTAAGCAAAGGAGCTGCTCTTTTGCCTTTAGGAAGTGACTTTGAACACGGTAGTCATAAAGGCTACTGTTTAGGTTCGGTGGTTGATATATTAAGTGCGGTTTTGTCGGGCGCGAATTATGGTCCTTGGGTTCCTCCTTTTGTTGCTTTCTTGGAGCCTCCGTCAGATCCTGTGGGTGAAGGAATCGGTCATTTCTTCGGTGCAATGCGAGTTGATGCTTTCAGACCTGCTGAAGATTTCCTCAACAACATGGACAATTGGATTTCTAGATTTAGAAATGCCTCAAGAATTAATCCTGAGCAGGAAGTAATTATTCCCGGAGACCCAGAACGATTGGCTGAAAGTATTAGACGTGAGCAAGGAATTCCCTTGCACGAAAAGGTGGTAGAAGACCTTAAACAACTTGCTCAAGAAATGAAGGTTGAATTCCCAGAACGATTGAATTAGCCGGCAATCTTTCCTCTTCTTCCCAACTCTACGGCTTCAACATTTGAGATTATTCCATCATCAATAGAAAATCTCAAAACTGTTCTGAAAATGTGAAATCCATGGTGGCCGGCAGCGCCGGGATTCATATGAAGAAGCTTATTTACTTTATCTGGCATCACCTTTAGAATATGTGAATGCCCGCAAATAAATAAACCAGGATTATGCTCAGCTATTCCCTGAGCAATTCGCGAAGGATACTTGCCTGGATATCCTCCGATATGGGTCATCCAGACCTTTAAGCCTTCACATTCAAATACATCATTGAGTGGAAACATTCTTCTCATCACACCGCCATCGATATTTCCATAAACTGCTCTAAAAGGCTTTAGAGAAGCTAATGTATCAGCCACCTCAATGGAACCAATGTCACCTGCATGCCAGATTTCATCACAAGAATCCAGAGACCGAACAATAGAATCATCCAGATAACTATGTGTATCTGATATAAGTCCTATTCGCTTCATTTCTGGAAATCCTCAATATTCAATTGCTGTTTGTGAAAGAAATACTCGTTGGGCTGATGGTTTGAACAAACAACTATACTTCTACCTGTGGTGTAATTCTCAATGAGATTTGCATACCAATCGCCAGCTTTACTATCGAGATTAGACAAGGGTTCGTCGAGCAATAGCAAAGGTGTATCGCTGAGAATTGCTAAGGATAGCTTTAGCCTTTGCTTCATGCCACTTGAGAAGTAGCTAATTTTCTTGTTTGCCGACTTCTTAAGGCCGCTTAATTCAATAACTTCATTAACAGATAGGTCTCGAACAGACTTTTTTACTGAAAAGTGAAATTGAATATGCTCCTTTAAGGTGAAATCTTCGATAAGTTCCAGGTAAGGTGCAGCAATTGACACTTGCTGATAAACAGAAGCCTCATTGATGAGTTCATTATTAATCTTCCATTTTAAATCTCCTTCGGAGGGAAGTGTTGAACCAGAAATTATTGATAGTAAAGTTGACTTACCACTACCATTTGAACCTAAGATAACCAACGGTGAAAGTGGAGAAATCTGACAGGAAACACTCTTAAATATCCAGTTGAAATTAAATCGCTTAGAAACCTGATTAAGAGTAACTTCCACTGCTTTACTTAAGTTTATTCTTCGGCACCATATCCTCTCATTATCCCACGCTTTGCGTGTTGAATAAAGAGAACGATTTCATCTCTCTCGGCATTTGCCGGAAGCTCTGCTTCTATCTTTTGAATTGCCTTAGTTGTATTTAAATTGCTTAGATAAAGAATCCGGTAAACATCCTGAATATTATTGATTTGTTCGTTTGAAAAACCTCTTCGTCTAAGCCCAATTGAATTAATTCCAACATAAGACAGTGGCTCTCGTCCCGCTTTAACAAAAGGCGGAATATCTTTTCTTACAAGAGAACCACCCGATACCATTACATGAGCACCTACTCTTACAAACTGATGAATTGCAGACATTCCTCCTATTACTGCGAAGTCATCAACAACAACATGACCACCCATATTAACTGCATTTGCAACAATGCAATTTTCACCAATAATGCAATCGTGAGCCACGTGAGAATATGCCATAATCAAGGTATTACTACCAATTTTTGTGGTCATTCTGTCAACGGTGCCCCTGTTGAGAGTAACACATTCCCTGATGGTGACATTATCACCTATTTCAACTGTAGTTTTTTCGCCATCAAACTTTAAATCCTGTGGAATTGCGGAAATAACTGCACCCGGGAAAATTCGACAATTGCTTCCAATTCTTGCTCCATCCATGATGGTAACATTGGATGCAATCCATGTATTATCTCCAATAACCACATCGCCATGAATGGTTACAAATGGGTCAATTTGTACGTTTTTCCCGATTCTCGCCTCGGGATGAATGCTTACTAACTCTCGGTTCATTCGCTAATAGAGGGAGGGCAAATGTAGGCAATTGAAATTAATTGCTAAGACCTTTCTCTTTAACAATTTGTGCCATCATTTCAGCTTCTGTAACCGGCTTGTTATTTACATAAGCAGTTCCTTTCATGTGACAAATACCTCTTCTTATAGGAGAAACAAGCTCTAGACGAAAGACGAGAGTATCACCAGGAATCACTTTTTGCTTGAATTTAACATTATCAATTTTCATGAAATAAGTGAGATAATTCTCAGGATCAGGAACTGTATTTAATACCAAAATACCTCCACATTGAGCCATTGCTTCAATGATAAGTACACCTGGCATTACAGGATTTCCTGGAAAATGGCCTCTGAAAAAATCTTCATTCATGGTCACATTTTTAACCCCAACTACGTGATTTTCACTCATTTCCATGATTTTATCAATGAGTAAGAAAGGCTGCCTGTGCGGCAGGATACGACTAATATCGTTGATTGTATAGAGTGGAGGCTGATTTAGGTCAATCTCCGGCAAAGTGTTCTTTGATAGTTTTTCAGCTTTGATGAGTTGCTTAATCTTCTTAGCAAATTCAACATTAGCTGCGTGTCCTGGTCTGGAAGCTATTATAGTTCCTTTGATTGGTCTGCCAACTAAAGCCAAATCGCCAACTACATCGAGTAGCTTGTGACGGGCGGCTTCGTTTTGAAACTGAATTTCTACATTATTCAAGGTTCCTTCTCTGGTTACAACCAGATCGTCGCGTTCAAATACTTTTGTTAAAACCTCATGATCTTCTGTAGACAATGCTCTATCAACATAAACAATTGCATTACTCAAATCCCCTCCCTTTATGAGGTTATTATCGAGTAACATTTTAAGCTCATGAAGAAAAACGAATGTTCTGCAGCCAGCAACCTGAGATTCAAAATCATCTATATTATCAAGCTGAGCGTGCTGAAAGCCTAAGACCGGACTGTTAAAATCAATCATCACCTTGATTTTGTATGAATCAGAAGGCACTGCAATTATTTCGACATTACGAGCTGGATCATTATAAAACACATTGGTTTTTAGCTCATAATACAATCGCTCTGCATTTTGTTCTACAATACCGGCATCTTTAAGTGCTTTTATAAAATGAGCTGAGCTACCGTCAAGAATAGGTACTTCAGGACCATTGAGTTCAATAATAAGATTATCAATTCTTAATCCCGCGGCAGCGGCAAGAGCATGTTCAACAGTTGCAACATTAACTCCATCTTTTGTAAGTGTGGTGCCTCTCGAAGTCTCAGAAACAAAATCAACATCAGCCGGAATTTCCGGCTCTCCTTCTAAATCAATCCTTTTGAATTTTATTCCAGAATTCTCTTGAGCAGGTCTGAAAGTAAGCTCAACCTGCAGTCCTGTATGCAATCCAACTCCTTTAAGAGTTTTACTGCTTCCAATTGTATGTTGTTTTTCAGACATGTTATTTGTTTTGTAGCTCTTTGATAATTCTTTCAAGTTCTTCTATCCTGGCATTCAGTTCAGGTAATTTCCTGAAGCCTATGTATGATTTCTTATAATCTCCAATAAAGAATGCAGGAGAACCTTGAACAATTTCTCCTTCTTTGGTTATGGAAGTGCCAATACCTGATTGAGCGGCAATTTTAACTTTGTCGGCTATAACAAGGTGGCCTACAATACCAACTTGTCCGCCTATCATGCAAAAACGACCAATTTTGGTGGAGCCGGCAATACCAGTTTGAGCAGCAATAACAGTGTGCTCACCTATTTCAACATTATGAGCAACCTGAATAAGGTTATCTAATTTTACGCCTTTTCTAATTATAGTTGAACCCAAAGTAGCTCTGTCAATGGCAGTGTTTGAGCCAATTTCAACATGATCTTCAATGATTACATTTCCTATTTGGGCTACTTTAAGGTAGTTGCTATCATCTTGCGGAGCAAAACCAAAGCCATCACCACCAATAACAACTCCTGCATGAATGCGGCAATCATTGCCAATAACACAATCAGAATAAACTTTTACACCCGGAAATAGAAATGTATCGTCACCTATAGTCACATTATCTCCGATATAAACTCCCGGAAATAACTTAACTCGATTGCCGATTACAGAATTTTCGCCGATGTAAACAAATGCTCCTATGTAAGTATTTTCGCCAATCTGCGCAGAATCTGCAATTGTATGAGGGTTTTCGAGGCCCTCTTTGCTCATTGAAATTTTATTGTAAGTATCGAGAAGCACTGCAAAACTTTTATAAGGATCTTTCACCTTAATTAAGTTTGCTTTAACTTCTCTTTCAGGTACAAATTGTTCATCAACAATAACCAGCGAAGCATTGGTTGAGTAAATAAATTCTTCGTATTTGGGGTTGGCCAAGAAGGTAAGTGAACCTGGTTCTCCTTCTTCGATCTTTGATAAGCGGTTCACCTTTACTTGAGGATCTCCTTCTACACTGCCATGCAGCAAATCAGCGATTTGTTGTGCTGTAAATTCCATGCGGATGATTAATTGGATTCCAATTCTTTGGGATAACAGAAAAAATATTTTCGGGTCGATTCAGAAAGGACTGACAAACGCATTTGGTCTGAAGCCTCTCGAATGTCGAGTACTTCACCAGATTTAAGCAGAATGTTAATCTTTTCTTCACCTGTTTTGTATGGGCTGTTTGCTATTTGACCTCCAAACACAAAATATGATGCTTCTTCTTTGGTATAGCCGCGATTCATCCAAGACTCTGTGTACGCATTTGATGTAACATCAGGAAAAGGACTGCTATCGAGTCTTATCTTGAATAATCGCCTGTTTATAAGTCGTGAACTAAGTGCTGCCAAAATTTGATCGGAATGAGACATCCAGTCTTTTGCGGATGCAAATATATCATAATCATCTAAGAGGGCGAAACGCTCTGCAAGCTCTCTTCCATATGAATTTGAAGGAAGTCTTAGACTAGGATTAATAAAGTTCTCAAGCGATTTAGTTGCATTAACAACCACTCCTTTCTCTGCTAAATCCATAGCTCTACGAAGCATATTCACAAGCAAATTTTCGGCAGACAGAACCGTCTTATGCAAATACACTTGCCAGTACATCAGCCTGCGAGCTAACAAGAATTTCTCAATGCTGTAAATGCCTTTCTCTTCTACAACAAGTTCATCATTAACAACTTCCATCATTTTTATGATGCGGTCAGAACCCACGGTGCCTTCAGCCACGCCTGTATAAAAGCTGTCGCGATTTAGATAGTCTAATCGATCAACATCTAATTGACTTGAAACAAGCTGATGCAGAAAATGCTTTTGATGTTTGCCCTTAAAGATGGCGATAGCTGTATCCAACTTTCCGCCGAAATCGGCATTAAGCTCTTCCATAAATAGCAACGACAACTTTTCATGCTCTATCCCCTTGATAATAGAGTTTTCAAGAGCATGTGAAAAAGGTCCGTGGCCTATGTCATGAAGCAGAATGGCTATTTGAGCTCCCAAACTTTCTTCGTAAGAAATATCATGTCCTTTCGAACGCAAAGAATCTATAGCAAGACTCATTAAATGCATAGCTCCAAGGGCATGATGAAATCGAGTATGCTGAGCTCCAGGATAAACGTAATCAGTTAATCCAAGCTGTCTTATCCGCCGCAGGCGTTGAAACCATGGATGCTCAATGAGGTCAAATATGAGCTCATCGCTTATGCTTATGAAACCGTATACGGGATCATTAACAATCTTTTTTTTATTATGCGTAAGGTTCACCGGCAATATTTACAGGTTTTTGCGGTTTGAACAGATACATTTACCTCACAAAAACGAAGCAAAGATACATGGACAAGATTAACATCCTTTGGGCAGACGACGAAATTGAACTTTTAAAACCTCATATTCTCTTTCTCAGAGAGAAAGGATACGAAGTTCAGACTGCCAACAGCGGCGATGATGCTCTGGATTTAGTGAAAGAACAAAATTTTGATATCGTTTTTCTCGACGAAAATATGCCGGGAATTTCGGGACTTGAAACACTCATTCAGATTAAGCAAATCAGACAAAGCCTTCCAGTTGTTATGATTACCAAAAGCGAGGAAGAGCATATCATGGAAGACGCTATCGGCTCTCAGATATCTGATTACCTCATTAAACCGGTAAATCCAAATCAGATTCTGCTTTCATTGAAAAAGAACCTCGAGAACAAACGTTTGATACGCGAAAAAACCTCAAGTGCTTATCAGCAGGAGTTTCGTTCGATAGGCATGACGCTTAGCGACAGGCTTAGCTTTGAAGAATGGAAGGAGGTTTACCAGAAGCTGGTGTATTGGGAGCTTGAGCTTACAAAAAGTAAGGAAGACGGCATGGAAGAAATTCTGAGAATGCAGAAAACAGAGGCAAATACTCAGTTTTCGAAGTATGTTGCTTCTAATTATCAGGATTGGCTAAATGGCAAAGACCCCGACGCCCCGCTGCTTTCACATACTCTATTTAAAGAAAAGATTGTCCCAGAAATGGATCAGCATCCAAGCACATTTCTTGTGCTTATTGATAATATGCGCTACGATCAATGGAAAGTAATGCAACCAATTATATCTGAGTATTTTAAACTGGAATCTGAAGAGCTCTACTGCTCAATTTTGCCAACAGCTACTCAATATGCAAGAAATGCATTCTTTGCTGGTCTAATGCCTTCTGAAATTGAAAAAAGATATCCAAAGCATTGGTTAAATGATGAAGATGAAGGTGGAAAAAATCTACATGAAGAATTCTTCATGGAAGAGCAATTTAAGCGTTTAGGTAAAGACATCAAGACTTCATATACTAAAGTAACCAACCATCAGGCAGGTAAAAAGCTGGCAGAAAACATCCCCAATCTTATGGGAAATAAGTTTAATGCTATTGTTTACAATTTCGTGGATATGCTTTCTCATGCCAGAACCGAAATGGAAGTTATTAGAGAGTTGGCCGACGATGAGAAAGCTTATCGCTCAATCACTGTTTCCTGGCTTGAACACTCTCCATTGATGGATATTCTCAAGCAAATTTCTCAAAAGAAGGCTAGGCTTATACTTACTACAGATCACGGAACTATTCGGGTTACTGAGCCAAGTAAAGTGATTGGAGACCGCAATACCAATACGAACTTAAGATATAAGCAAGGCAAGAATCTTAATTATGAGAAGAAAGACGTTTATGAAGTGAAGAATCCTGCTGATATTTACCTGCCTAGACAACACGTAAGTACAGGTTTTATCTTTGCTAAAGAGGATATGTTCTTTGCTTACCCCAACAATTTTAATTACTTCGTGAACTATTATAGAAACACATTTCAGCACGGCGGAATTTCGTTGGAAGAAATGCTGATTCCATACATCACCATGAGTGCAAAATAAGAACATGAAAATCTCATTTGTTTGTAATGATTTAGAAGACCTTATAGAAGCCGCTGAAATTCTAAGTTCTTATTTTAAGGATGAGCAAGTTTTCGCCTTTTACGGCGGAATGGGTGCCGGCAAAACAACTTTTATCAAAGCTATTTGTCGAGAACTAGATTCACGTGATACTGTAAGTTCACCCACTTACTCTATTGTAAATGAATACCTTGATTCATCCGGATCTCCTATTTATCATTTCGATTTTTATAGAACAAAATCATCTGAAGAAGCGATTTCAATGGGTTTTGACGATTATATAAATTCAGGAAGTATCTGCTTAATTGAATGGCCTGAAAAAATTCAATCGCTCTTGCCATCTCGTTATGTGAAGGTTAACATTAAAACGAATGAGGAAGTGCGGACTTTTGATATGGAAATCGTTTCCTTATAATTATCTTTAGGTCGATTTTTCACAACAGGTTATGACGGAAGACAGGAATCCCCTCTTGCAATTTTCGCAAGGTTCAGTGCTTTTGCCTCAAGAGGCTATGTTAGAAGTTGCACGAGGCACTACTTCACTTCAAATAGGGATTCCCAAAGAAACGTCTTTTCAAGAAAAGCGTGTTTCATTAGTGCCTGCGGCGGTTGCATTGTTGGTCAACAATGGACATCAAATCACCGTTGAAACTGGAGCTGGAGCAAATTCAAATTATCAAGACAAAGATTACAGCGATGCTGGAGCTACAATTGCTTACAGTAGTGAGCAAGTTTATCAGTGCGACATTGTTCTTAAAGTAGCACCACCTACTTTTGACGAGATTGAAATGATGAAATCAAGGCAAAAGCTAATTTCAGCATTGCAGTTGACTGTTCAACAAAAGAACTTCTTCAACCATTTGATTTCCAAAAAGATAACAGGCCTTGCATTTGACTATATCAAAGACCGTTCAGGCATTTATCCGGTAGTTAGGTCAATGAGTGAAATTGCAGGGAACACATCAATACTAATTGCTGCCGAATACTTAAGCGCTTCCAACAACGGAATCGGAATGATGCTTGGAGGTATTTCGGGTGTTGCCCCAACAGAAGTTGTGATTATTGGAGCTGGAACTGTTGGAGAGTTTGCAGCAAGAGCTGCTGTTGGACTAGGTGCTCATATAAAGGTATTTGACAATTCTCTTTATCGCTTACGCAGAATTCAAAATGACTTGGGCACTCGCCTATTCACTTCTATTATAGAACCGCGTCAACTTGAAGCTGCCTTAAAGACAGCCGATGTTGTTATTGGCGCCCTTAGAGCTAAAGAAGGCAGAACACCTATTGTAGTTACTGAAGAAATGGTGAGTAATATGAAGTTTGGATCTGTGATAGTGGATATCTCTATAGACCAAGGGGGCTGTTTCGAAACTTCAGAAGTGACCAATCATGCAAACCCAGTCTTTAAAAAATATGGGGTCACACACTATTGTGTTCCTAATATTGCTTCCCGAGTTTCGCAAACTGCCTCTATGGCATTGAGTAATATCTTTACCCCTATTCTATTAGATATGGGCGACAAAGGTGGCATTGACAATTACTTAAGAATTAACTCTGGTGTTAGAAATGGGGTCTACATTTATAAAGGAATCATCACCCATAAATACATAGGGGAAACCTATAATATTCCTTACAAAAATCTCGATTTGCTTATTGCAGCAACTCAATTTTAAAGATTTTGCTTTGATAAGCCAACAGGCTTGATTCTTTCGGCCTCTAACATCTCCTCAGAAAGCGGTTTTGTTAAAAATTTAACAACTTCATTATAGTTTAATGACCGTTCAATATCCTTAGGATTAATGGAAGATGTGAGAACATACACCGGAGAGCGGACCATAAATTTACTATATGCTTCTAAAAAATCCCAACCATCAAAGCCAGGCATATTTAAATCTATAAAGATTAATTTATTTCCAGAAGTATCATTCTGTTTTAGATAGTCGAGAGCTTTTTCCCCATGAATAAAGCTCTTAACTTTAGCCTCTTTAAATAGCAAACGCACTACTCTGGCATTGATGAAATTGATAACATGATCATCATCAATAAGAATTACCTCATCAAATTCATTGTAATCATTTCCATTTCCTCGAATAGAATTATCTCTGTTAAATGTTAGCTTATCATTCATCACAGAGATAAGTGAGTTAATTTGAATCAAAGATTTATTAGCCTCTTTTAGAAGATATTGATCATCTTCTTTAGTAACAGAAAGCAGGTTTATAACAGAATGCAACTTTGCATACTCGTGTCTTAATTCATGAGACGTCATAAATGACAAATCACTCATTGCATTTTTCATCTTTTCCTGAGAAGAAGCATCTTGCATAAAGATGTTATAACCATCTCCATCAGGCAGAATAGCAGAATTTATCCATAATTCTTGTTTCTTAAAAAAAGATAAATGCCTTTTAACTTCCTTGGTTTCACCTACTAATTCAATCAAGGATAAAATTTCATCGTTTAACAATTCAGGAAAAACTTCTATAAATGCTTTGCCTTGCACCTCATTTTGTTTGAACCCAAATAATGCATTCCAAGCATTGTTGGTATATGTAAACTCCAAATTTTTATTCAATTTGATATATCCATCAATGAGTTTATCCCAAACTGAGTTTAGCTGCTCTTTGAGCTCCTTCTCCTTTATTTCCAATTTCTTTGTTACTGTGACATTTCTCGTATAAACGGTAACACCCCCTTGATTGGGATAAATATTTAAATCATACCATTCGTCACGAGGAGCATAATATTCCACAAAATGAACAGACTTCTGATTGTTAATAGCATCATTATATGCCTTATAAAACTGTGAATTTACAGAGTCTGGAAAGAGTTCCCAAATATTCTTGCCTATATAGTCCTTGCCCTTTATGCCAAAGAACTCTTCCCAAGAAGAATTGGCATATTCAATTTGTCCCTCCTTATTGATTACATGGAATAAATCTGTAATGCTTTCCCAGATATTCTCAATCCTGTTAGAAGACTCTATTAATAATTTGCTCTTTTTAACCTCTTCAGTAACGTCTCTTTCGAGAAGAAGAACATGCGGACTTCCATTAAAGCTGATATTGCTTAAGTAACATTTTAAGTAAGTAATTCCATCTTGAGCATTCTTAATTGAGTATTCAAAGGAGCCTTCAACTGCTTCTTTTAAGCAAGTTGAAAATTCTCTCCTTACTTCTACTCTGAAATCTTCGGGATAAAACTCAAAATAATTCTTACTTAAAATGCTATCCTTAAATTGCCAAAGGGGATGTTTTTCCTTGAAATTAAAATCAATGACCTCAGCATTTGCATTTAACACAATTAAAGAGTCGGGATGCACTTGAAGGAGATCAAAGTGCTTATCATTTAAAGTCACTTCATTTCCAATACACATAACCCCAGCAAGATTACCTTCTTCGTCAAAATAGGCTGATAACTCCCAATTTGTTAAATGCCAAAGCTTTGTACTTTCAGATGCTGGTTTTCTCACAAAGCATGGCACCGATTCTCCTGGATTTTGAAGGCATTTCATAGCTGCTTGTGAAACAACATCTCTATCTGATTCATGAACTGTTTCAAGAGAATCTAAACCAATGAAATCAGCTCTCAAAAATGAATAACACTCATTAAAAGAGTCATTTACATATATGTACCTGCCTTCAAGATCGGTAATACAAACGTAAATAAGTTTTGATTTAACTAAATACTCAGGTAATTGCAAAATATTATAATTGTGCGTAAAAGCTACAAAAAAAAATTAACTATAATAACATACTTGCCATTTTTTGAGATGCAAGCACTAATCCTTCGCCTATATTTGCCACATGGATTTTAAACGAAGACTAAGGCTCTTTATTTTCGGTGTGCTTTTGGGAAGCTTTGTGGTTTGGGGCTTTCTTTTTCGAGGAAGAGATCTGCCGGCTTGGACTCCAGAAGGCAGAGTTTTGGAAGAATTACAAAAGAACCCGGTAAAAATTTCTTCTTTGGCTAAATGTAAATCTGCATGCTACGAAATCACTGAAGCAGATATTTTACAAGTTTTAGGTACTGCTGATGTAAAGTTTAGCGAAAGTAATATTAGGGATAAAGATGTACCTGAATATGTGCTCGAAGGGAAAGGTGTAAATGGCGAAACCCACAAACTTCTCTTCCGAATTGAATATATGAGTTCTTATCTTTTAGATATACTACCCGAAGATGACAGAAAAGATTGCAACTGTGGCAACTGATGATCATTGCTATCGCGAAAAGGTACAATTGCACCTAACGGTGGATGTAGTTACTAAAAGGGATCAAAGAACCGGAGCACTAACACGCGGAAAGGTAAGATGGATTCTCACTTCTAAGCCTTTCCATTCCAGAGGAATTAAAGTAATGCTTGAAGACAGAACCGTTGGCAGAGTCCAAAGAATTGTTCACGAATCTGAACTTTCAACAGGTGAGTAAAGCTCCCGAAACATATATATTTCCTAATGGCATCAGAGTAATCCATCAGGAAGTTTCAAATGAAGTAGCGCATCTCGGTGTTTTCATAAACGCCGGAAGTCGAGACGAACTCCAGCTTGAGTTTGGTTTGGCCCATTTTATCGAGCATGCTATCTTTAAAGGCACACAGAAAAGAAAAGCTTATCACATTCTTAGCAGAATGGAAGATGTTGGCGGAGAATTAAATGCTTACACAAGCAAAGAAGAAACATGCATCTATAGCAGTTTTCTGCACATACATTATAAAAGAGCTACTGAGCTTCTGGCTGATATTACTTTTCATTCTGTGTTTCCAGAAAAAGAACTAGCCAAAGAAAAAACTGTGATTATTGATGAGATCAATTCATATAAAGATAGCCCCTCCGAAGAAATCTTCGACCGATTCGAAGATCAGATTTTCGAAGGTCATCCTCTTGGTCATGATATTCTTGGCACACCTAAACATCTCAAATCATTTGACAATAAGTCGGTAGCTGATTTCATTAAAAGAAACTGGAATACAGACCAAATGGTTATTTCTTCGGTAGGCAAAATTAGCTTGAAGAAGCTTATTCAAATTCTTCAACCAGTTTTTGGAGACATCCCTCCTAACCTAAGGATGTTTAAAAGACCGCAACCTGAAGATTTAACACCCAAACATATAGAACAAAAAAAGAAAGTCCATCAATCACACTTAATTATTGGTTGCAAGGCTTATTCTGTGCACAATAAGAAAAGAACACCTTTAATCTTATTGAATAATCTGCTTGGTGGCCCTGGAATGAGTTCAAGACTTAATTTGAACATTAGAGAAAAATACGGTTGGACGTATCATATCGAATCGTCTTATTCGATGTTTAGTGATTCAGGAATCTGGAGTGTTTATCTTGGCACTGAAACCTCTTATGTCGAAAAATGCAGAGACTTGGTGCATAAGGAACTTCAAAAGCTAAAAAGCAGTTCTTTGGGGGTATTGCAGCTTCAAAAAGCCAAAAATCAGCTCATCGGGCAATTGGCAATCTCGCAGGAGAATAATATCTCACTTATGCTTGGTCATGCCAAAACCTTTGCCATCTTTAATAAAATTGACTCTTTTAAAGATATCTGTCAGAAGATAGAAGAAGTTAAACCATCAGCTATTCAAGATGTGGCAAATGAACTTTTCACAACCAAAAACCTTTCGTCACTGCTGTATTCAGGAAAATAACAAAGTTAATTGATATATAATTCAGCCTTTTTTGCATTTCTGGTTTTGATTCCAAGCTAAGGTGTGTATTTTAGGCGGCTCAAATAAAAACTATGCACGTAGCTGTTGCCGGAAATATTGGTTCAGGTAAAACCACCCTCACATCACTGTTGTCGAAACACTACAACTGGACACCCCACTTCGAAGATGCCGACGATAATCCTTATCTTAACGACTTTTATGAAGACATGCAACGTTGGTCTTTCAACTTGCAAATCTATTTCTTGAACAGTCGATTTAGTCAGGTAAACGACATCCACAAAAGTGGTAAACAAGTGATTCAGGACAGAACCATTTATGAAGATGCTTACATTTTTGCCCCAAATCTTCATGCAATGGGTTTGATGACAACCCGCGATTTTGAAAATTATTTTACTCTCTTCAACCTGATGTCAAGCTTTATTGCTCCACCAGATTTACTTATTTATTTGCGAGCTAGCGTTCCAACTCTGGTAAGTCAAATTCAGAAAAGAGGAAGAGATTATGAAAACTCAATACGTCTCGACTATCTTAAACGTCTTAATGAAAGATACGAAGCTTGGATTTCTAATTATACAGTTGGAAAACTCATGATTGTGGATGTTGACGAAAACAAGTTTTCTGAGAATCCTGAGCATTTGGGAGAGATCATCAACCGAGTTGATGCTGAAATAAACGGACTATTCTAATACTCCAATCTATACAAAATAAAAAACCCTGCATACAATTAAGTTTGCAGGGTTTTCTTTTTCGGGCAAAGCCCAGAGAAAATTATACCAGCATCATAACCGGATTTTCTAAGTAAGACTTTAAAGTTTTAAGGAACTCAGCTCCAGCTACTCCATCAACAACCCTATGATCGCAGCTAAGAGTAACTTTCATGATATTTCCTGGAACTACAGCTCCATTTTTAACAACAGGCTTTTGTTGAATGCTACCTACGGCAAGAATACAAGAATCTGGAGTGTTGATAATGGCTGTAAATTCATCAATGTCAAACATTCCTAAATTGCTTATTGTAAATGTATTGCCTTCCCAATCAGCCGGCTGAAGCTTTTTAGCCTTAGCCTTTCCTGCATACTCTTTCACTTCAGCTGAAATTTGATGTAGGCCTTTTTGGTCGGCAAAACGAACAACTGGCACTAATAAACCATCTTCAACAGAAATTGCTACACCAATATGAATATGCTGATTGGTTCTAATTCTATCGCCAAGCCAAGATGAATTAATTGCAGGATGCTTTCTAAGAGCCATTCCGCAAGCTTTAACTACAAAGTCATTATACGAAATGCGAACTTCTCCTGACGCGTTAATTGCCGTTCTTGAAGCAATGGCATTATCCATATCTATCTCAACAGTGAGGTAAAAATGAGGAGCTGTGAATTTACTTTCACTAAGTCTTTTAGCTATAACTTTGCGCATTTGAGAAACAGGAACCTCGGTATAGCTTTCTGTTCCGGCAGGAACAAAAACCGGAGCTGCTGCTGTTGGAGCTGTTGCTCCTGAAGAAGGAGTATAGCTTTCAACATCACGCTTTACAATTCTGCCCCCATCACCACTACCATTAACCTGATTTATATCGATTCCTTTTTCAGTTGCCAGTTTTCTGGCCAAAGGAGAAATCTTTAACCTTGAATCATCTGAACTGCTCGTTGATGCAACTGGAGCTGTACTCTCTTTTGCCGGGGCCGGAGCCTCTTCAACAGCAGGAGCTTCCTCTTTATTATCAGAGCTATTTGATGCTGCCGATTCAAGTAAGGCTTTGTAATCTTCACCTTTCTTACCCAAAATGGCTAATACAGATTCAACTGGAGCTCCTTTACCTTCTTCTACTCCAATATAAAGAAGAACTCCGTCCTGAAAGGACTCGAAATCCATTGTTGCTTTATCTGTTTCAATTTCTGCAAGTAAATCGCCCGATTTAACCTGATCTCCTACTTTTTTGTGCCACTTAGAAACAACACCTTCTTCCATGGTGTCGCTAAGCTTGGGCATTTTGACAATGTCTGCCATCTCTAAATATCTTTTATTCGGGTTTTTTAGTCAAGTATGTATGGATAATCATCCTGAACATATACATCGCGAAAAAGTTCTGATGCATCAGGATATGGCGAATCTTCAGCAAACTGAACAGATTCATCAACTATATCCTTAATTTTATCGTCAATTGCTTCAATCTCCTTTGCAGTAATCCACTTATTAGCTTTAAGCGTGCTTAAAACTTGCTCAATTGGATCTAGTTTCTTGTAAGCTTCAACTTCTTCTTTAGTGCGATACTTTCCTGGATCTGACATAGAGTGCCCTTTATATCTGTAAGTTTTTACTTCCAGTAAAGATGGGCCTTCGCCATTTCTTGCTCTATTAACCGCCCATTCTGTAGCATCATGAACAGCTTCTACATTCATACCATCAACAGCTTTACTTGGCATTTCATAAGAAAGACCAATCTTATAAAGCTCAAGAACATTTGTAGTTCTTTCTACAGATGTACCCATAGCGTAGTTATTATTCTCAATTATAAAAACAACTGGCAATTTCCAAAGCATCGCCATATTAAACGCTTCATGTAAAGCACCTTGTCTAACAGCTCCATCACCCATGTAACACAATGTTACATTATCATTTCCATTGTATTTATCGGCAAATGCAATTCCAGCACCTAGAGGAATTTGCCCGCCAACGATTCCATGCCCACCAAAAAACTTATGTTCAGCTGAAAACATGTGCATTGAACCTCCCTTACCTTTGGAGCATCCTGTTTCTTTGGCGAATAACTCAGCCATAACAGCATTTGGCGAAACACCTTTTGCAATGGGTTGAACGTGGTCGCGATAGGCAGTAATCATGTTATCATTATCTCTAATTACACTCATGGCTCCGGCAATAACCGCTTCCTGACCAATATAGAGATGACAAAATCCTCTGATTTTTTGCTGAATATAAAGCTGACCCGCTTTCTCCTCAAAACGCCGCCAAAGCAGCATGTCTTCATACCATTTTAGGTATTGCTCTTTTTTAAATTTAGGCTTTGCCATATGTATTTTTTCTTGCGTCCGCAAATTTATAAGAATCTATCATTCCACCATATTGTTTGCGAAAAATATAGTTATTTTCGCTTTAAATTATCTGCATTGAAGGCAACAGGCAGGATATTTATCAATCCGTTAACAACATGCACGCCTCCTGATGAGCCCATCATTAATATCTCCATTGGTCGTTTACTTAGCTGTTCATATTCGCTCATCACTTGGCGGCATGCGCCACAAGGATAAACTGGAGAAACAACCTCAAAATCACTTGAATGGGCAGAGATGGCTATTTTAATTACAGCTTTGCCGGGAAAATTTGCACCGGCAGCAAACAAAGCTGTTCTTTCTGCGCATAAACCCGAAGGATAAGCCACATTTTCTTGGTTATTTCCCAATACAATAGTTCCATCATCTAATAAGACAGCTGCACCAACGTAAAAATGAGAATATGGGGCATAAGCGTGTCCCCTTGCACCAATTGCTGCATTCATTAAGTCTTTGTCTACCTGAGGTAAATCATCAAGACTATCATAAGAATGTACAACAGAAGTCAGTTTAATTTCCTGCATGCCGCTAATATACAATCAATAGTGATTTGTTGTAGTGAATTAAAAAAGGAATGAGATTAAGCCTAACAAACAACAATATAATATACCCATTGTCGTATGGTAAAACTCCTGATTCAATGGCTAAAATAGCCATTATACCTTACTGCAGGCCAACTTAAAAGCATTTAATAGGCTTAATTACCAATGATTAGAGCTGAAGCAAAAGCTAAAACGCCTTCTTCACGACCTACATAGCCCATTTTTTCGTTGGTTGTAGCTTTGATCGAAACGGCATCCTGTTCAACCTGCATGATAGCTGAAAGAGTCTTCACCATTTCATCTACATGAGGTTTGATTTTAGGCTGTTCTAATATAAGTGATGCATCAACATTGTTCACTTTCCAGCCTCTAGCATCCAATAAGGCAACAACTCTTTCAAGAAGTATTTTACTGTCAATACCTTTGAATTCATTAGAAGTATCAGGAAAATGATATCCGATATCTTTTAATCCTGCTGCTCCCAGCAGTGCATCACAAATTGCATGTATTAGAACATCTGCGTCAGAATGCCCTAAAGCTCCTTTGGTATGAGGAATTTTAACGCCGCCAAGCCATAAGTCTCTTCCCTCGGTTAGTTGATGAACATCAACACCCTGACCTACTCGTATTCTCATTATTCAGAATCCTTATTCTGAGCCTGGAATGCACCAAAGTCGAACTGTAAAGTAAAACGAAGTGTGTTCTCTAATGGATTTCTTTGTTGAGTAGGAATCAAATAAGCTAAGTCGATAGTAAAGACATTAAACTTAACTCCAGCCCCTAAAGTAAAGTAGCGGCGATTACCTTTTGTTTGATGCTCGTAAAAATAACCCGTACGAATTGCAAATACGTTATTATAACTGTATTCAACTCCACCACAAAGATTTAATTCGCGAAGTTCTTCCTTTAATACACTGCGACTACCATCTGCTTGAAGAACTCCAGGAGCATCATAGAACGATTGAAGCAAACCAGAAACGAGAGTTACATTGTTTTCTTTACCTGCAATAACTTCATTTGTTTGCGGGTCTCTAACTGGAGGTGTTGGAACAAGTAATTTATTTACATCAAATAAAAACGTAAATGCATTGTAATCATCTACCTTCATTTTTAATGAATTTCCAATTCTTAAGTTCTGAGGAATAAAATCTCTGTTTGCAGTTTGTGTGTAGCTTATTTTAGCTCCGATATTAGTAATTGCTAATGCAAAGTTGTAAGTAGATTTCTTTCCACCGATTTTTAAATCGGGATTTGAGTAAAAGGTAGAAATATCAGCAGCAACAGACTGACCAGCAAAGCTTGGTGTGCCTTGAACGTCAATTCCACCGGTTAGGTTAGAGTAAATGTATCTCATTGCAACACCACCACTCCAGCGATCTGAGAATTGTCTCGCATACGCAAAGTCAATTGCAAATTCATTCGGATTAAACTGACCTACTGTATTTCCTACGATATCAGTAAAAATGATATTACCCAGAGAAAAATATCGAAGGGATCCGCCAATAGTTTGGCGCTTCTTCATTTTTTTATACCATGATAAGTATCCCAGATTAATATCTGGAACAAGGTTTCTTAACCAAGGAATGTAAGAAAGCGAGATCCCCGATGAACCTTCAATGTTGGCAAGTTTTGCAGCTCCCCAGTGAATTGAATTTGCGTCTGGAGACAATGCACCTCCAGCATCACCTAATGCACCTGCGCGAGCATCAGGAGAAATCATCAACAGAGGAACTGCTGTTGTAATCGTATTAATAGTTTGTCCATTCAAATCACCTGTAGTGATTTGAGCTTGTATGTTTAATGCTGAAGCACTTAGAAGTGCAACTGCTACATAGAGTTTTAAATTTGTCATGGATATATTATACAATGGGCAAAGATAGTATTTCACTTGAATGAAGGTCATACGTTATTGAAGGATAACAAGTTTCTCAAATTTTTCGGCCGACTTCCCATCAGGTGTTCTCACGCGCAACCTATACATATATACACCTCTACCAATCCTGTCGCCAAAGTCGTCTAATCCGTTCCAAACAATAGGTTCAGACCGGTAACCATTATTAATTTGAGTTGATCTTAATGTAGTAACAGATTTACCTGACACGGTAAAAATCTGAATATCTACATCCACCGGTACTCCGGGTTGATTATATTCAAAGAAGAACTGCGTATTGGTTGTAAACGGATTTGGGTAATTTAATACATGCTCTAAAGCTAGTTCTTCAGCATTAATTACCACAAATCTGATTGAGGCTGTAGCTGAGTTATTAGCCACATCCCATACTTTTAATGAAATGGTGTGTTCTCCTTCTGATAGATTTCTTAACGGGTATGTAATCTTCCCTTTTCGGAAATTATCCAACTCAGCTTCATAGAAATCATTAAGAACTATTGGGTTTGCTGTATTCTCATCCAAAATAGCTGTTATATCGTGACCAATTCCAGTTCCTACAGTGTTTATACCAATATCATCCTCAACATAAGCAAGGAAAACCGGATTCTCATCGGTCATACCACCGTCTACAAATTGCTCATTATTCATGTATAAGCGAATCTGTGGACCTAAATCATCGGTAGTAGGATTGTCGCTGAAGCCTCCGACTATAACATCTGAGGTATATCCGTGAGCATCATCTAAAGAATTATTCTTCTTGGCGTAATAACTGATTTTACCTGAATCGTAATTAAACTGAATATCTTGTGGAACCACAAAAGAAAAAGTAAATCGTCCATTGGTCACAGTTGCAGGTCCTCTAAAAATAACATTTTTCTGAAGTCTGAAAGCCTGGACAGGAGAACCCGGATCATTTCCAAGAGTATAATATGTAGATGTTTTATCGAATACAGTAGGAATTACAATTCCATTAAAATCTTCAAGAATCTGGTTTGCACTATTTGTTACAATGCCTTCAATTGTTACCATGTCTAATGCACCAATTGTATCGGGAACTTCTGTTACCGGAGCGCCATTGATTGAAGTTGTATAAACATCATATTTAGGAAAAGCTAATCTCATTGCAGGATCTCCGAGCAATGCAAAGCTCCTGTTATTGAATGAAGAACCTGTTGCATTTTTTCCTCTTCTTAAAATCTCACCTAATCTTAAATTCTCATTATCAGCCCCTTCTTCCGTAAATATAACGTTCATCACATTTCGATTCAATGCTTCATTTGAGGAGCTGAATGTTAATCTAAGGGTTGTAAATAATCCTATTCCACCTCCGGTGGGATTTAAGATCACGTATTCTCCAGCAGAAGTAAAATCAGGATTATCAAAACGACTAAACTCACAAGTTGCCGTCATAAAAAGCGTGAGATTATCGAGACTCTGCCAAGCATTTATTTCAGGAATAGTAATAACTCTTTCTAGCGCCAGGCTTTGTTCTCCGCCGTGCCCGGCGTAATTCATCATTAGGCCACCACGCTCAATTCTGTTTGTAATATCTGTATTCACCTGGGGATAACGCTGCCCCCCTGCACCATTTTCCTGCTGATAAGCATCCAGATAAATCTTATCAATATTGTAAACCGGATAATTCACAGTAATAATATTACTTACGTTTTCGCCCTGATTTACGTGAGTTCCATTATCCTCATCATCACCAACAAACGTAATTCTGTTTCTCCAATCATTCATGGTTGAAAGGCTCGTTGTATAATGAATAATTTTATTCACCACTGCGGCTGCTTCGGTCACATTATTTACAGGAAATCTTCCAATTCCAATATCCATTAAACCAGCACCAACAGATTGAATATTACCACCTTCGGTGGGATCAAGAAACCCGAAAAAATCGTCTGAACAAAAAGAACCAATTGGATTCAATGATTCAGTTGATTGATAGGTTGGTATCCAATTTTGATTATTGCTGATTCGGTATTTATAATCGTAAGAGCCATCTCCAAATAACAGTAAGCTTTTTGGTCCATCCTCAATGCTTTGAGCTCGCTGATAAAACATTCTCACAAAATTTCTGATGGCAGAAATATCTTGGTTGCCAGAAGAAAATTCATTGTAAATCTGCTGAGGAGTAACAACTACAACACTTAAATCATCATCCGCTCTGTGATGATCGGCCAATTGATTAGCTGTTTGCACAAATACAGGAGGTGCTACAATAATTAAGTCAACATTGCTTAATCCATGTAAATTCTGATTTCCCACAGGACCGCCATTGATTGGAGAAGGAAATGTGCCTCCAATATTCACAGCTAGCCACTCACGCAAAGAATCTGCATCTGCTTTGAAAGACAAACTGGAACCAACCAATTCAGCCGACTGGCGTTTTACATCATAAATATTTGTGGTTTCCCAAACCTGCACTGAAGCATTTGCATTAGTAAGGACATACTGCATAGTATTACTAGCACCAACGTTCTCTCGTTTTCTAAAAGCCATCTGACTTCCAGATAATGTGAGATTTCTCGTGACGTTAAAGATTAGATAATCAATCCAACCTGTGCTTGAAGAATTGCCTTTGGTTACGGTAACAGTGGCCGAATTTAAATTGCCATTAATAGTATGTGTAGTTTCATTTTCCTTGGCAAATGTGTCAAGGTAATTGAGAGAACCCAAAGCATTTACGGTTTGACTAAACGTTTGACCGTTTACATTAAGAGAATAAGGAGTTGCAATTGTATTTCTTGCAACAAGACGAGATGTTAATTTGTGCGGACCTGATGTTGAGTTTGGAAACGAAAAGTTAACTGAATGACTATTTACACCTGATTCCATGCGATTTCCAAACCATCGCCTTCCTGATTTTAGTAAATTTTCTTCATCACTCTCATGCACAGCATAATCGTCGAATGTAGAAACTACAAAATCTGCATTTCTGGTCGATTGAGCTTGAGATTGAATTCGCTTTCCTGGCGAATTTGAAGCAGTTATAAAGTACCAGGTAGTATCGCAATAGATGTTTCTTTGTGGTTGAAAAATTCCTTTAACATTATCATAAGTCCAGTCAACAGGACCTTGTGCATAGAAAAGAATAAAGTCAGATGCATCAAAATTGCCATCACTTTCTCCCTCAAAATAAATAGCATTTTCAGCTAAATCATCAGGATAATATTCATTATTCCTTTCAGGAAGCATAGCTCCTCCATTTCCAAATAGTCGGATATTTCTTGGATCGCCGGCTACATTTATTCCGTAGCTAGCAAGAACATCTCTAGTTAATTTATAAACCCCAGAATTTGTTACACCTATTTTAATCCACTGACCAGAGCTCAAAACAGACTCGGTTGTGGTAGATTTGGCGCGGCCAATTGCATCTGCTCTAGCTGTTTCAATGATTAATTCATAAGAAACTAACTTCTCAATACTTCCTCCATTAATTCGGAAAGGGTAAATTTTATATTCAGCATAGGCTTCTCCACGGTCGTATGCGGTTCCGAAAGAAACACTAACGTCTTTTCCTATTAAAGAATTATCGTTTAATAAGGATTTTTCTTCCGCCGTTAAAGGTGCAAAAACAGTTTTACCAAATTGAATTGACTTTACATCATTACCATTTTTAATTCTTTTAAGTCTAAGAAGAAAGGGTAATTGAACATTCTCGTAAGAATAATGCGCTCCTTCAAAATGTATTTTTTTGGATACATCGTATTTAGAAATCTGAATTTCCTGAGGTGAAGTCCAAGCAATTGAATCAACAAGTGTAAGCACCTGAGCCTCTGAGACTAAGGAAAGGAAAAACACTCCAATTATCAGGCTAAAAAGAGGTTTAAAAAAATGAACATTGTTCCGCATGTTAATTTCAAATATAGGCCCTAGAGGCTGTTTTACAATGATTAAACTAAAATTATCGCCGTATGTTCAATCTTTATGATTGACAAAATTCGTAGTAACATTTAGATAATAGGCAAAATAGTTTTTGAAAGAAATTAACAATTTAATGTATACTAAAGACAAATAGTTGCGTTTGTTTCATAAGTTTTTCTGCTACATTTGTGCTCGAGGCAACAAACGGTGTGTTTCTTACATTATTGTCACAGGTTGATAATTCATTGTTTGTAACACCAATTTGGAGCTTGCGTTATATTGAATTAAATTCGTGAAGATGTTTAAAGGTATATACCGTTATTGCTAATTTTAATCTCGGCTTTGCCGGAAGCAAAAGCTCAGGATCCGCAGTTCACACAGTTCTATGCGAATCCTCTGTATTTGAACCCTGCATTCGCCGGATCAGCACGCTGCCCTCGCTTTGTATTGAATTACAGAAATCAATGGCCGGCTATCCCGGGCAATTTCGTTACGTACAGCGCTTCATATGACCAGCACTTTGATGGCTTAAATGGCGGTTTGGGGATTCTTGTAACAAACGACGTTGCTGGCGAAGGCACATTAAATACACTTAATGCAAGTGCTATTTATTCTTATCACTTAGAAGTTAGTAGGAACTTTTCAATTAAAGCAGGTTTTCAGGCAACATATGCACAAAGAACACTAGATTGGAATAAATTAACTTTTGGTGACCAAATTGATTCTCGCTACGGATTTATCTATGCAACTCAAGAAGTTTTCGGACCTAATTCAGTTAATTTCGTTGATTTTAGTGCTGGTATCTTAGGGTATAGCGAAAATTTCTTCTTTGGTTTTGCAGCGCATCACTTAACACAACCTGATCAGTCATTTTTAGTACCTACAAGTCGTCTCCCAATGAAATTCACGGGTCATACAGGAGCTGTTATTCCATTAGGTAAAAAGACAAGATTTAACGATCCTGCCAAAATTTCTCCAAACATTTTATTCCAACAACAACAAGATTTTCGCCAAATTAATTTGGGAATGTACTTTCAGAAAAGCCCTTTTGTTGCTGGTCTTTGGTATAGAAACAAAGACGCATTTATTGTACTTGTTGGGCTTCAACAAGGCATCTTTAAATTCGGATATAGTTATGACGTAACTGTATCTCGATTAACTAACGCTACTGCTGGCGCTCACGAAGTTTCTTTTGCCATGCAAATAGAATGTAAACCTAAAAAGAAGAGATACAGAACAATAAACTGTCCTTCATTTTAGTTCTTTATGCATCCTTTCTATGAAATTCTTACATCCAAAACCAATACATATGGTTGCTAAAACCGGAAAGTCTTTAACACTTGGACTACTTGCTTTAACAGGAATTGCACTTCAATCTTGTTCAAAAGATACATCCAACGCTACTGGCTGGGAATACAATAACCCAAAGAATGGTGGTTATCTTAAAGTCGATTATGGCGAACAAGAAACAGGACCAGGTCTCGTACTCATTGAAGGAGGTACTTTCACAATGGGTAGAACTGAACAGGAGATTCAATATGATTGGGATAATATTCCAAGAAGAGTTACAGTTTCTTCATTCTATATGGATGAAACCGAAATAACGAACCAATACTACAGAGACTATCTGTACTGGCTTCAAAGAACATATGATGTTGATTATCCAGATGTTTCTTTAAAAGCTTTACCGGATACCTTGGTATGGAGAAATAAGTTGGCGTATAACGAACCTTACGTTGAATACTACTTTCGCCACCCCGCATACAAAGATTATCCAGTTGTAGGTGTAAACTGGCTTCAGGCCAACGATTACTGTGCATGGAGAACTGACCGTGTAAACGAAGCAATTTTGATTCGTGAAGGTGTTCTTAAAATGGACGCCGTTGGTCAAGTTGCCGATAATCACTTTAATACTGATGCTTATTTTGCGGGACAATATGAAGGTGTTATCAAAGCAGAACCTGTTGACTTAGATCCTAGCAAAGGTGACGGAGCTACTCGTAAAGTTAAAATGGAAGATGGTATTCTTCTTCCTCGATACAGACTTCCAACTGAAGCTGAATGGGAATTTGCTGCAATTGGCTTAATTGGTAATACTACCGAAGAACTTATAACAGAACGTCGACTTTACCCTTGGAATGGACATATTGTTCGTAATGCGGATGATAGCTTTAAAGGTGAAATGATGGCTAACTTTAAAAGAGGTCGTGGTGATAACATGGGTACAGCAGGTAAACTTAATGATAATGCCGATGTAACTGCTCCTGTTACTTCTTATTGGCCAAACGATTATGGTCTTTACAACATGGCCGGTAACGTTTCTGAGTGGGTAATGGATGTTTATCGTCCACTTACTTCAGAAGATGAGTCTGACTTCAGAGCCTTCAGAGGTAACGTTTATAAGACTGTTGTTAGAAATGAAGACAATACGATTGCTGATAAAGATTCTCTTGGTAAAATTAAATTCCGTAACGTAACAGAAGAAGAAAGCGCAGATCGCAGAAACTACCGTAAAGCTGATAATATCAATTATCTTGACGGTGATGCTGAATCGAGTACTTCTTACGCTTCTGGTGAAGATGCAGAACTTGATAAAATCATGTACGAATTTGGAGCATCGTCAATGATTACAAATCGCTCACGTGTATATAAAGGAGGTTCCTGGAAAGACAGAGCTTATTTCCTTGCTCCTGGAACAAGAAGATTCTTGGATGAACGTCAGTCTACTGATTACATCGGTTTTAGATGTGCTATGACCAGAGTTGGTAGCCCAGTTGGATTAGGCTCTGCCCGTAGATAAGTTTTTAAATAAAAAATATTTTCAAACCCCGTAAGATTTATTTTTACGGGGTTTCTTTTTTATGACACAGTCTATTCATATACTTTATAAGCACTATCAGAACTTTCCTAGAATTTGCACTGATAGCCGTTCTCCAATTAAAGGCAGTATTTTCTTTGCTTTAAGCGGACCTAGTTTTAACGGTAATAAATTCGCAGCTCAAGCCCTTGCGGGCGGATGTGAATTTGCTGTAATTGACGACATTGCTTACCAAGCAGATGAAAGATATATTTTGGTTAAAGATACCTTGTTGAGCCTTCAGCAATTAGCCAATTTTCATAGAAACCAACTAAAAACAAGAATTATTGCTATTACAGGTTCTAACGGAAAAACAACTTCGAAAGAACTTCTTAGAAATGTCTTGCAAAAAAAGTTCAATACATACGCCACACGAGGCAATCTCAATAATCATATTGGCGTTCCCCTAACCTTGCTTGAACTAAGCA
The DNA here is from genome assembly GCA_018401705.1 of Bacteroidia bacterium. Taxonomy (GTDB): domain Bacteria; phylum Bacteroidota; class Bacteroidia; order M30B66; family M30B66; genus M30B66. The sequence continues at coordinate 80,654 of JAGYKL010000001.1, forward strand.
AAGAAACGGAGATTGCAATAATTGAAATGGGAGCATCAAAGCAAGGTGATATTAAAGAATTGGTCGATATCGCAGAACCTGACTTTGGTTTAATTACCAATATTGGAAAGGCTCACCTTGAAGGAATGGGTGGAATTGAAGGTGTTATTAAAACGAAAACTGAACTTTACGATTTTATAAGATCTCGAAATTTGCAAGTGTTTGTGAACACCTTGCATTCTGTATTTACTCAAAAAGCCGAAGGGATTAGTCAGATTACTTATGGAGAAAATCAATCAGATGATGTTATTGGGTATTTTCATTCATCTGACCCATTCGTAAAATTTAGCTGGAAAAGCAACAAAAATGAAACATCTGAAAACAATCTTCCCATTATTTCAAGTAAACTAATTGGAAGATACAATTACGAGAACTTACTTGCAGCAGCTTGTGTAGGGAATTTCTTCGAGGTTTCGACCTCTGAAATTAATCAGGCACTTGAAGAATATACTCCTGACAATAACCGCTCACAAATAGTTACCACCTCATCTAACAAGATTATTCTCGATGCATACAATGCGAATCCAACAAGCATGAAAGAAGCATTGAGTAATTTCAAAGACATGAATCATCCATCAAAAATGGTGATTCTGGGTCAAATGAATGAGTTAGGCGATGTTTCTCAGGTAGAACATCAAATTCTAACAGAAGCTGTTATGCGATTTGATTTCCAAACCATAGTCTTGATAGGAGAACCTTACAAACCGTTTGCAAAAGGACAAAACATCCATCATTTTGGCTCAACAAACGATGCTGAGTCTTGGTTAAAAGACCAAACATTTGAGAACAAGCTAATACTAATCAAAGGCTCAAGAAGTAACAAGCTGGAAAAGCTTGTTGAAGCTTTTGTCTAAGAAAGAATACTTCTTGAAATAACTATTTTTTGTACTTCAGAAGTACCTTCGTAAATCTGAGTAATCTTGGCATCGCGCATTAGGCGCTCCACATGATATTCCTTTACAAAACCATATCCGCCGTGTATTTGCACGGCTTCAACAGTTTGCTCCATAGCAACTTTAGATGCATACAATTTCGCCATAGCACTTGAAAGGCCGTAATCTAGTTTATTGTCTTTCTCCCAGGCTGCCTTATAAACAAGTAATCTGGCTGCTTCAATTTCAGTTGCCATATCAGCTAGTTTGAATTGAATTGCCTGATGCTGTGCAATTGGTTTTCCAAAGGCTTCTCTCACTTTGGCATATTCTAATGATAATTCATAAGCTCCGGCAGCAATTCCTAAAGCTTGAGAAGCAATGCCTATTCTTCCACCCGATAGGGTTTTCATAGCGAACTTAAAGCCAAAGCCATCTTCGCCAATACGGTTTTCTTTGGGAACTTTTACATCATTAAACATCAGAGTATGTGTATCCGACCCCCTGATTCCAAGCTTATTCTCCTTGGCACCGATAATAAATCCTTCCATTCCCTTTTCAACAATCAGAGCATTGATTCCGCGACTGCCTTTAGAAGCATCTGTTTGTGCTATAACTAAATAAGTTGAAGCAGAATTACCATTTGTAATCCAATTTTTAGTTCCATTAAGCAAATAATGGTCGCCCATATCAATTGCTGTAGTTCGCTGAGATGTAGCATCAGAACCAGCTTCAGGCTCAGACAAGCAAAAAGCACCGAGCTTTTCGCCTTTGGCCAAAGGCACAAGATACTTTTGCTTCTGCTCTTCGTTTGCGAAAGTTTCAAGCCCCCAGCAAACTAGAGAATTGTTTACAGATACAGCTACCGAAGTAGAAGCGTCAATCTTAGAAAGCTCCTCCATAACCAAAACATAAGAAATGGTATCCATTCCACTTCCTCCATATTTTGGATCAACCATCATTCCCATGAATCCAAGCTCACCTAACATTTTAATCTGCTCGGCAGGAAACTGCTGCTTTTCGTCTCTTTCTATTACACCTGGAAGTAATTCATTCTGCGCGAAATCTCTCGCAGCTTTTTGTATCATCAGATGTTCTTCGGATAATTGTATTTGCATGTGTCTAATTGATTGGGGCTCAAAAATAGTAGTAAATTTCAAATTGAACATACTAGATGAAACTTAGTTCACAAAACTCGCTAATTGGAATTGGATTAATGTCGGGGACTTCCTGCGATGGTATCGATTTAATTGCTGTTAACTTTGAGCAAAATCCAAAATGCATCAGCTATAATATACTAGATACCAGATTCTTAGAGTATTCTCAAGAGCAGCGCGAGAAATTACTTAAGGCTGATGAGCTTAGTGGTTTAGAGTTAAAAGTTCTTGACAATGAACTTGCAATACTTTTTTCAAAAGAAATTAACTCTTTTAAATCAGGTAAAACCTGGGAAGCTCAATTTGTAGCGTCTCACGGTCACACTGTTTTTCATGAACCCTCACTTGGTTATACCATGCAAATTGCATCAGGGGCAACTATAGCTGCATTAACGCGATTGCCAACTGTGAGTGATTTCAGGCAAGGAGACGTGAGCTTAGGTGGTCAGGGAGCGCCTTTAGTACCTATTGGAGACCTACTCTTATTTAATGAATATGATTACTGCCTAAATCTTGGAGGTTTTGCTAATATCTCATTCAAACAAAACGATACAATTATTGCATTTGATATCTGCGCCTTGAACATTGTTATGAATGAATTGGCAATGAAAGCAGGTTTATCTTACGATAAAGGAGGAGAACTTGCCAAAAGTGGTAAAATCATTGATAATCTGCTCGAAGAGCTAAACGCATTACCCTTTTTTGAAGCTCAAGCACCAAAAAGTTTAGGAAGAGAATGGGTTAAAGCCAACATATTCCCAATACTATTAAAATACAAAGAGCATAATTCTGCTGATTTGCTTTGCACATTTACTGAACACGCAGCTCAACAAATAGCCAAAACAATATCAGGCAAAGAATCTACTTTGCTAGTAACAGGTGGAGGCACTAAAAATGATTACCTCATTTCATGCATTAAAAAGAAAGCTTCAACCACTAAAATCAATCACTCAGAGACTGAATTGATTGATTTTAAGGAAGCCCTCATTTTCGCATTTCTCGGGTTCCTAAGAATTCAAGAAATACCAAATACAATAAAAGAGGTAACCGGCGCAAATAGAGAAATTTGCGCCGGAGCTATTTATTTACCCTAATAATTAGAATGCTGAGTCGTCAAAAAACTCATCATCGTCATCATCGTCGTCGTCTTCAAACGCTGGATCTGATAAATCTTCGTCCAGATTGAAATCGTCGTCGTCTTTCTCAACTTCTTCAATTTCATCTTCTACAAAATCATCATCATCTTCAAAGTCATCGTCGTCGTCGTCAATGTCTTCGTCGTCGTACTTAGCACGCCAGTTCTTTTGCTCTTTCGGATTCAAAGGCTTCAAGCGAGTTGACCTTTGATTCTCTCCAAAAAGGTCCTTGCTTTTGTTGAACACTTTGTCGGATTTGGTTCCCATCGGGTAATGTTTGATTGATTTGATTAAGTTTATTTACGTGACCAAAATAACGAAAAACTTAGATTCCAAATAAAAACTTTAAAATCTGTTTCAAATACTATTTTTGCGAACCCAAATTACTCTAAAAACCTGAATTATGAAGGACTTACTACGTCGTTATGAAGATAAACAGCCAGAAATTGTTTTTGAATGGAAGGATTCTGAGACCGAAGCAGAGGGCTGGATCGTCATAAATTCTCTTCGTGGCAACGCTGCAGGAGGTGGAACAAGAATGAGAAAAGGTCTCGACCGAAGAGAAGTTGAGTCTCTTGCTAAGACCATGGAAATCAAATTTACAGTTTCTGGTCCTGCTATTGGCGGTGCCAAATCGGGAATCAATTTCGATCCGCAAGATCCTCGTAAAAAAGAAGTGCTAAAAAGATGGTATAAAGCTGTAATGCCTCTATTGAAGACATACTATGGTACAGGAGGTGATTTAAATGTGGATGAGATTCACGAAGTTATTCCCATAACAGAAGAATTTGGTCTATGGCATCCTCAGGAGGGAGTTGTGAATGGTCATTTTGGAGGTGCTGAGTCAGAAAAAATCAAAAGAATCGGACATCTTAGAGCTGGAGTTTCTAAAGTTCTTGAAGATCCAAGATACTCTCCCGACCCATCAAAAAAGCTTGTTGTAGCTGATATGATTACGGGATATGGCGTTGCTGAATCTGTTAAACACTTTTATACATTCTATAAAGACAGCCTAAAAGGTAAACGGGTAATCATTCAAGGTTGGGGAAATGTTGCTTCTGCAGCGGCTTATTATTTAGCAAAAGAAGGAGCTGTTATTGTTGGTATTGTTGACCGTACCGGTGGATTAATATCTGAATCAGGCTATGATTTCGAACACGTAAAAGAGCTATTTCTCACAAAAAATGGAAATACCCTAAATGCACCAAACATGCTTAGCTTCGAGCAAGTGAATAATCGTATTTGGGATGTTAAGGCAGATGTGTTTATTCCAGCTGCTGCTTCAAGACTTATTACTGAAGACCAGGTAAAACGAATGAAACAATCGGGAGTTCAGGTTATTTCGAGTGGAGCAAATGTTCCATTTGCAGATAAAGAAATCTTTTTCGGACCCATTATGGAAATGGCAGATGAGCAATTAAGTGTGATTCCTGACTTCATTTCTAATTGCGGAATGGCAAGGGTTTTTGCTTATCTAATGGGATTAAATGCAGAAATTTCTGATGATGCAATTTTTAGTGATGCTTCTAAAATAATTGGTGATGCAGTGTATAAAGTAGCTGAACATTGCCCCGATAAACTAAACTTCTCAAAAGAGGCATTTAGAATTTCTTTGAGCGAATTACTTTAAACTAACAGCACTGTTAATAAAGGCGTTCAAAACGCGATGTTATTTGAAGAAGAAAAGCCTCGATTATTGGCGTTCTTTGAATACGTAATTGTATATATATACGTTTGCTTATCTAAAAACCTATTCATTTATGTCGGGAATCTTCCTGCAAGCCATCGTTGGTGGCGATTCATTAGCAACAGCAGCCGGGGTTGCTGCTGCAGAAACAGCCGAAAAAGTTGATACACTAAGCCTTTGGAACATGGTTCAAAAAGGTGGTTGGATTATGATACCAATCGGATTTCTTTCGGTTGTAACAATTTATATTTTCATTGAACGCTTTCTCGTGCTCAGAAGAGCTGCAGCAAACCCAGATAACCTCCTTAACAATGTAAGAGACCAAGTGCATCAAGGAAATATTCAGGGGGCAGTTGTGTTGTGTAAAAGTAACCCAACACCTGATGCAAGAATGCTTGAGAAAGGCCTCTCGCGTATTGGTCTGAGTGTAGATGAGATTGAAAAAGCCATGGAAGGCGCCGGCAAAAAAGAACTAAGTCGCATTGAGAAAAATGTAGGTGTTTTAGCTGTTATCGCTGGTATTGCGCCAATGTTTGGATTTGTAGGAACTATCCTTGGAGTAATTAAAATTTTCTACAATATAGCCTTGGCAGATAACATTAGTATTGGTCTAATTGCCGGTGGTCTTTACGAAAAGATGGTTACATCAGCCGCAGGCTTAATTGTAGGAATTCTGGCTTTTGTACTTTTTCATTATCTTAATTTCATGGTCGACAGAATTGCCAAAAGAATGGAAAGTACCGGGCTTGATTTTATTGACATGTTACACGAACCAACCAAATAATGAATTTAAGAGGTTCCCGTATACGGCCACATGCCGAAGTAAGCACACACTCCTTGAATGACATCATGTTTTTCTTGCTGTTGTTCTTTCTTATCGTTTCTACAATGGTAAGCCCAAGTGTGGTTAAACTTACCCTGCCCAGTGCCAAAAATGCTCAGGCTCTTAACAAGCAGGTTATTAAATTAGAAATATCTGCAGACCTTAGATATGTACTAAAAGGTAAGGATGTTGCGTTTGAAGATTTAGAAGCAGCTATGGCTGAAGCAATTGCAGGTATAAATGAACCAACTATCGTTTTAAGCTTAGATAAGAGCCTAAGTATTCAACAGTTGGTAGATGTTCTTGAAATTGGCAACCGACTAAAAGTTAAAATGATTCTTGCAACCCGGGCACCAAACGGATAACGCACATGGAACTAAGTCAAAAATCTGATAAATACACAGCAACGGTAATCACCCTTACTATACATGGGTTGATTCTATTGTTGTTCATTCTTTATAAGATAATCACTCCCCTTCCACCCTATCCTGAAGATGGAGGCGGAGGTCTTGGAGTTGAACTTAGTTTTGGCAATTCAGCAGATGGTATGGGTTTACTGAATCCAGATCAACTTTCTGCAGCAAGTGCCAAAGGAAATCCTCCTCCAAGTGAACAAGCTCCTTTGTTGACTTCTGACATTGAAGATAATAATTATGTTCCTGAGCCTGATAAGCCTAAAGTAAAGCGCGAACCAAAAGAGTTAAAGCGCGAAACATCAGGCCCTGTTATCACCAAAACCATTGAGCCTGTTGTAGAAAAGAGAGCATTATATCCAGGTAAAACGGGACAAAGCGGCAGCGAAGGAAATACAGGTAAACCTGGGAATCAGGGCTCAGAAGATGGCGATCCGTATAGTCGGCTTTATCAAGGTAAACCTGGCACTGGAGGAGCTGGAGGAGAAGGTAGTGGCTCTGGTGGTGGTACTGGCGGTGGAAATGGCACTGGCAATGGATTAGGTAATGGTTCTGGAATATCCTTTAACCTTGCCGGACGAGGAGCAATAAGTCTCCCTAAACCGGCATACACTTCTCAAAAGTCTGGAAAAGTTGTGGTTGACATCACCGTTGATCAACAAGGAAATGTACTTAGCGCTAAAGCCGGAGGTCGCGGAACAACTGTTCAAGATGCTAGCTTATTCGATCAGGCAGAGCGAGCCGCAAGAAAAGCTAAGTTTAAATCCAATCCTTCGGCTACCGAAAAACAAATAGGAACAATAACCTACACGTTCATCCGAAACTAATGACTTACAGGGAAACGGTTGACTACCTTTACAGTCAACTACCTGCATTTACGCGAATTGGCGCTGCGGCTTACAAAGCTGATCTTGGAAACATAGTAGCCTTGTGCGAAGCCATAGGGCAGCCAGAGAAAACTTTTAAAACCATTCATATTGCAGGAACTAACGGCAAAGGCTCGAGTTCCCATTTCATTGCGTCCATTCTTCAAGAAGCTGGTTATAAAACTGGACTATTTACATCGCCCCATTTAAAGGACTTTAGAGAAAGATTTAGAATAAATGGTCAATTAGTTTCAGAAGCTTTTGTGGTTGACTTTGTTCAAAATAACAGTCAGCTTTTCGAAGAAATAAAGCCTTCGTTCTTTGAAATGACTGTTGCACTTGCATTTAGCTTTTTCAGCAGGGAACAGGTCGATATTGCAGTAATTGAAACGGGTCTTGGAGGAAGGTTAGATTCTACAAATATTATAACTCCTGAATTGAGTTTGATTACCAATATTGATTTCGATCATATGGATTTGCTGGGCGATACTCTGGAAAAAATTGCTTTTGAGAAAGCGGGTATCATTAAATCAGGCAAACCTGTTGTAATTAGCGAGTTTCAAGAAGAAATCGAATCCATTTTCAGTAGCAAAGCAGGAGGCCTTAATGCGCCAATTAGATTTGCTAGTAAAGAAATTGATTGGTCTAATTCAGAACTTAAAAATACTGAAGCTGGATTACAACTGCTCTGTCAGGGAAAATTGGGTGAAGAATTCATCAATATAGTTTCTCCCTTAACTGGAGGATATCAACTCAGGAATTTAAAAGGAGTTGTAGTTGCTATTGACGAGCTTAAAAAGCTCGGATGGAATATTCCTATGAAAGCATTGCAAAATGGGATTCTTCATGTAAAACAAAATACTTCTCTGCTTGGACGATGGCAACAAATTGGTAACAGTCCCGACATATACTGCGATACAGGCCATAATACTGCTGGTATAAAAGAAATTTTACTACAACTGAAGCAGCATCAATTTGAGAAGCTTCATATTGTTTTCGGAGTTGTAAAAGACAAAAGTATCGACACCATATTGAGCCTTTTGCCAAAAAATGCAGAGTATTATTTCTGTGCAGCAAATATTTTTAGGGCTTTATCGGCCGATGAGCTTCTGATGAAGGCCAATGAGTTTGGCTTATTAGGGAATTCATACAGCTCTGTTAATGAAGCTCTTACAATGGCCAAAGCGGCTGCAAATGAAAATGATTTCATTTATGTTGGAGGTAGCACATTCGTTGTTGCAGAAATAATTTAAATATTTCGATAAAAAAATTTGCAGGGAATCAATAAGCAGGTATATTTGCAGCCCGTTTCACAGAAACACAAGGGAGCATAGCTCAGCTGGTTCAGAGCACCTGCCTTACAAGCAGGGGGTCACAGGTTCGAACCCTGTTGCTCCCACATCAAAATCCCGAGTATTCACTCGGGATTTTTTTTATTCTACAAATTCAAATGAGTCAGAGGTTCGAATCGCGAGCTTGCCTCGTGATTGCTCCCACATCAAAATCCCGAGTATCAACTCGGGATTTTTTCTATAAATACTAACTAGTCACAGGTTCGAATCGCGAGCGTGCCTCGTGATTGCTCTCACATCAAAATCCCGAGTATTCACTCGGGATTTTTTTATTCCATAAATTCTGATTGGAGAAAGGTCCCAAAGGCAATATTTAAGAAGATCTTAATGTCAGAAACTGATATATAAATGGCTATATTTATTGCTCCGAATTTGACTCGATTCTGAATTTCAAAACGCATTTCTTTTTGCGTTGCAATCTTTAGTCATATGGAAGGCAGTAATACAAACAATTCACAATAAAGGAGAATCAGAAGAAAGATCAGTCAACTTACTTGGCAGATACTTTATTTAATTTAGCTGCACTGGATTGCGTATTATAAATGATTAAATAAAAATCAAAGGATAAACATAAATTCATTGCAGCTATTAGAATGGAAAGCTGATTATTTCTTTCAACTTTCTTTGAAGAAAGAATGCAAAAAAACAAATCACTAAACGAACATTACGCTATAGATGAACGCCAAACTTTATTTTCTATTTACAGTCTTCATTATTTGCCTTCTTTCCTGCAATAGCAAAAAAGAAACGATCACACCTGAAATTAAAAACATCTCCGAAAGTGTTTACTCTACAGGTTTCATAAAAAGCGTAAATCAATACGAAGTATTCGGCAGTAGAAATGGGATAGTAGAGAAAATATTTGTGACCGAAGGAATGCGAGTGAAAAAAGGAGATCCCATTTTTCAAATGGAAAATGAAAATTTAAAAGTAGCTACCGAAAACGCCAAACTTGCCTCAAGAGTATCTGATATCAAAATCAACTCAAATAAGCTGCTGGATGCTAAAAAAGCTATAGATCTAGCCCAGAGAAATCTATCAAATGATTCGCTGCAATATGAAAGACAAAAGAATCTTTGGAGTAAAAACATCGGAAGCAAAGTTCAACTTGAGCAAAAAGAACTCAGTTATGAAAAATCTAAGACTGAATTTGACAGAGCTAATACCAATTATGAGGATTTAAAACGACAATTAAATCTGGCATCAGAACAAAGCAAAAACAATTTAGAAATCGCCGAATTAATGGAAGAAGATTTTATTATCAGAAGCGAAGTTGATGGTGTAGTCTATAAAATCAATAAAGAAGTTGGTGAACTAATTAACGGACAAGAACCAAGCGCTATAATTGGAACAGAGGAATTTATCATTGAATTAAGTATTGATGAGATAGATATTATCAAAGTTAAGAAAGGTCAACAGGTAATTATTCGAATGGATAGCTATGAATCAGAAGTCTTTGAAGCTCGAATTATTGCAGTTGACCTAATGATGAACAAACGAACACGTCTATTTCAAGTATTGTTTTTACCAATAAGCCCAAAGAGCTTTTTCCAAATCTAACAGTTGAGGCTAATATTGTCATCAACACGAAACAAGACGTTTTAACCATTCCAAGAAATTATTTGAGTAATGACACCTCCGTGGTTTTAAAAGGAGGTAAACTTCAAAAAGTAGAGACCGGTATCATGGATTATGACTTGGTAGAAATAAAAGGTGGCATCGACAAAACCACGATCATCGAATTACCTCAATAATGAAACAAAAACACCTTATTGAAATTGCTGTTGCTTTGATGCTGGCGCGCTGGAAACAAACTCTAGTAGCTACAATTGGTGTTACCTTTAGTATTGCACTTTTTATTTCCCTGTTAGGTTTTATGGAAGGCTTAAATCAACTGCTCGACGGCTTAGTTTTAAACCGAACACCTCACATCCGACTGTTTAATGACATTCAACCCTCTAAAATTCAACCTATCGACCTTAGTGAACAGTACCAAAATTACCACAACTTTATTAGCTCAGTAAAACCGGTAAATACCCGGAAAGAAATCTATAATGCTCAACAAATCATACATAAACTTAAAAATGACAAACGAGTATTTGGTGTTGCTCCTAAAATAACTGCTCAAGTCTTTTACAACCTAGGGAATATTGATTTAAATGGAATCATCAATGGCGTAGACGCTGAAAAAGAAGCGAAACTTTTTGCTTTTAGTGATTACGTTATAAAGGGTAATTATCGTGAGCTCGAAACAATTTCTAATAGCATAATACTTGGCCAAGGTGCAGCTGATGTAATGAATGCTAAAATTGGAGATATCATAACTGTTACTACTACTGAAGGTGAGCAGTTTTCCTTAAAAGTGATTGGCTTTTTCCAATCGGGGATGGCAGAAATTGATAAAATACAAAGTTTCGCAAGTCTTACTACAACACAGAAATTGCTCGGAGAGGACAGTAATTACATCAGCGATATTCAAATAAAATTAAAGGACCTCAACAAGGCTCCTGCACTAGCCATCGAATTTGAAGATTTTTTTAAGATTAATGCAGAAGATATTCAAACAGCAAATGCGCAATTTGAAACAGGCAGCGGTGTTCGTTCAATAATTTCTTATGCCGTTGGCATTACTCTATTAATCGTATCTGGATTTGGCATCTATAATATCCTTAACATGTTGATTTACGAAAAAATGGACACCATCGCTATCCTTAAAGCAACAGGTTATGCTGGCAATGATGTGAAGAAGATATTTATCTCAATTTCATTGAGCATTGGAGTTGCAGGGGCTTTAGCAGGGGTGTTTTTCGGGATATTACTTTCAGCCATCATCGATGCTATTCCTTTTAGCTCTCCTTCAATCCCAAATGTTACCACCTACCCTATCGACTATGGAATTCAATACTATTTAATAGCTATTATTTTTGCAATGGTTACTACCTTTTTAGCTGGCTGGATGCCTGCAAAAAAAGCTAGTAAAGTAGATCCAGTGCTAATTATTAGAGGAAAGTAAATGGAAAATAGCACTGTACTAGAAGCTCGCGGTATTTGTAAATCATTCTATAATCCTGTTAAGATTGATGTTCTAAAAGATGTGTCTTTTAAACTCAAACGTGGTGAATATGCTTCTATCATTGGGAGATCAGGTAGTGGGAAATCTACTTTACTTTATATCCTCTCAACCATGGATACTGATTTTACGGGAAAGCTTTTAATAGACGGAATTGATCTTCATTATAAATCAGAAAAGGAGCTAGCTGCTATAAGGAATGCTAAGATTGGCTTCGTATTCCAATTTCATTATTTACTCAATGAATTTACTGCAATAAGAAATGTAATGCTTCCCGGCTTTAAATTGAATAAAGTGAGTGAAGAAGAGTTAGAATCAAAAGCATATGAATATTTGAAGGATTTAGGAATTGAGAACTTAGCACATAAAATGGCCTACAAATTATCGGGAGGTGAAAAACAGCGTGTCGCAATAGCACGAGCCATGATTAATGACCCTTTAATTATTATGTGCGACGAGCCTACTGGAAATCTAGACAGCAAAAATGCTGATATCGTTTTCAATATTTTTAAAGAACTCACCGAGACCTTTAATAAAACACTTCTAGTGGTGACGCATGATTTAATTTTTGCAGAAAAAACAGGTCGAATTATTGAACTTGATGACGGAAGGATTATAAGAGAGTAATTGCTGTTAAAAATTTGCAAACTGAATTTCATACTTAAATCAAATTCTATTTATGCATATTTTTAAACCATGAACAAAAGGAAAAATTCTCTTGCGCTTGTGCTGGCTTTTGTTGCGCATATCTGCTCTTTGAGCATGAACGCTCAAGATTTAATTTCAAATCCTGTCACCAATGCCATCAGGCAAAACGCAAATTACCCAAGCTGTGGCAGCTTTGAATTTATTGAGAAGGCCGATCATAATCAAGGTCATTTCAAGCACTTTTCAAATCAGCTGATGGAAGACATTAGTCAAATAGTCTCAAATAAAAGTGAATCCCGAGCCGAAGGCGATAATTATAGCATTCCTACTGTCTTTCACATTGTGTATAACGATGAATCAGAAAACATTCCAGACTCAGTTATTTTAAATCAACTAAATATCTTGAATGAGTGTTTCAGAAGACAAAATGCAAATGCTTCAGAAACAAGAACAGTATTCCTTGACCTTGTTGGAGATGCGCGTATTGAATTTAGATTAGCTGAGCAAGATCCATCAGGAATGCCAACTTCAGGAATAACCAGAACCTCTTCACCCATTGAACATTTCGGAGGACTACTACCTTATGCTCCTGGTGAAAATGCTGAAATAGTTCAATGGATTAACGATAGTTTATTCTACAATTATTTCAGACTTACCGAAACCAGCTTAGGTGGACAAGATGCTTGGGATACAGAACGATACCTAAATATTTGGATTGGCGATTTAAGAATCTTTGAACCTCAGTTCAACAACTTTGAAGAGCTGGTATATTTCGGATTAGCGACCCCACCTATTGACCACGTAAATTGGCCAGACAGTGTTATTGGCCAAGCAAATGATTTTGAGCAAGGTGTATTAATGCACTATGCAAACATAGGAAGTAATAATCCTAATTTGCTAGCTGCGCCCTACACAGGATTTAATGGTGTTACTACAACCGGAAAAATGTTGGTGCATGAAGTTGGACATTATTTAGGATTGAGACATATATGGGGAGATGGAAACTGCAATTTTGATGATTTCATTGATGATACCCCAAATAGCGTTTCCGAAAGCTCATGGAATTGTAATTTCAACTTAAATTCTTGTTTAGATAATATCGGAGATGAGGACCTTCCCAATATGGTCGAAAATTATATGGATTATTCAAGTGGCGATTGTCAGAACTCTTTCACAATTGGACAGGCAGATTTAATGCGTGCCGTTTTAGAAGAATATCGTCCTTTGGTTTACGAAGCTATTCCTGCTTCTAATGGAATTTTGAAAGCAAATGCATCAATAAAATGCTATCCTAACCCAAGTTCTGGACTACTGAATATCGACTTCGGGCAACAGCAAAAAGAAGTTGAAATACGTATTCAAAACTCCTTAGGGCAAATTGTAATAAACGAGGCATTCAAGAATATGCAGGTGGCCAATTTGAATTTAAACCTTCCAAGTGGCTTATACTTTCTAGTTGCAGAAGGCGATTCAGGACAAAAAACTGTCAAAAAGTTGGTTTTAGAACAGAATTAAATCAACAAGCACCTTCAATGTTGATAGAGCTTGCATGTTGTGAAAAATTACAGATTATAACCTCATTTTTCATTTGACTAAAAGCTCATCTTTGTTTTGTGAAGAAAGTTCTCATAATCACATATTACTGGCCTCCCTCCGGAGGAGCAGGGGTGCAACGCTGGCTTAAATTTGTCAAATACCTCAAGCAGTTTGGCTGGGAACCCATTGTTTACACAGCTCAAAACCCCGAATATCCTATTATCGACGAGTCATTCTTCAAAGACATACCTGAAGGAATTACTATTTTAAAACAACCAATTTGGGAACCTTATCAGTTGTATAAGAAACTCATTGGTCAAAAGAAGGAAGAACGAGTAGTTTCAGGCTTTCTGCAGGAATCGGGTAAAAAAGGCTTAGCTCAAAAACTATCACTTTGGTTGCGAGGCAATGTTTTCATCCCCGATGCCAGAAAATTTTGGATAAAACCTTCAATTAAGTACCTCAATTCTTGGCTTAAAGAAAATCCTGTTGATGCTATCGTTTCAACAGGACCGCCGCATAGCATGCATTTAATAGCCCGGGGAATAAAAAAGAAAACGGGCCTGCCTTGGCTTGCAGATTTTAGAGACCCTTGGGTAAATATTGATTTTGCAAGTGATCTTGCGATGAGTAACTATGCCAAAAACCGAAATATCTCACTTGAAAGAGCAGTTTTGCAAGAGGCGGACAAGGTTGTAGTTGTAAGTGATTTTATGGCAGAGGAGTTTCAAAGTAAGACTAAAAAACCTGTAAGCATTATTACTAATGGTTATGATCCAGATGACTTTAACATTGCTCCAGAATTGCTTCGCAAGGATGAATACTTTAGTTTAGTTCACACAGGAAGCCTTAACGACCGTAGGAATCATCCTGTTCTTTGGAAGGCAATCGCCGAACTGAGAGCTAAAAACCCTGAGTTTAAACGGGACTTTAGACTCAGACTTATTGGAAAAAACGACATTTCAGTTAAATCGAGTATTTCAGCCAGCGGCTTGGACGATTGCACCGAATTCATAGATTATTTGCCACATCAGGAAATTATTGCAGAACAAAAATCAGCCTCTGTTTTACTACTTTCTATAAATAATTACGGAGCTTCAGAGTCAGGTTTCTTTTCACCTAAAGCAACACTCACAGGAAAGCTATTTGAATACCTGGCAGCGGGCCAGCCTATTTTAATGGTCGGACCACTAGATGGTCAGGCAGCAGATGTAGTAAGCTCAAATAAGTCAAACAGAGTTGTTGATTTTGACAATCAATCTGTAATGGAAAAAGCAATTCTCGAATTGTATGAATTAAAAAATTCAATGAATGAAAATGTAACAGATAAACGCTTTTCGCGCATTGAGCTAACCCGAGAGCTTACAGAACTTCTGAATAGTTTATAATTAAGCTAATTGTCTAGTCCGTAGCATTTTCATGCTACAGAATTCTATTTAAATAAGAATACAGCCCCTCTATATTTGTATTTGTTCTGATAAACATCTAAAGCTTCAATCAAGCAAGTGTAAAGCCCATCGGGAGCAAAAATGTTTGACTTTGTTTTTCCATCCCATCCGATGTTTACATCATTTGATTGAAATATTAACTCACCCCATCGGTTAAAAATGAGCATCTGTAAGTCTTCAATTTTATATCCTTTTGGCAAAAAGACATCATTATCACCATCCCCATTAGGAGTGAAGGCATTAGGCACGTAAAACTCAGAAGGTACTTGAATAATAAATGTCTTTGTTTCTTTGTCTGAACATCCAAGATTATTTTCACAATGATGCTCAATAGAATAGCTCGTCTCTTCAGTCACAACGAAACTGTTGTTTTCATCTAGAACTAAAGGTTCGCCTTGCAGATACCAATCACAACCATACTCAAAACCACTCACTAAAACTGTTATAGGCAGGTAAGCTCCTTGAGGTATAAACATATCAAATGAAGCATCAACAGAAACGTCTATAATTTGAACAGAATCAATAACTGTATTGCAAGAATTTGTTCTGGTTAAGGTATAAACACCGGCAGAATTAACAGAAATTGATTGACTAGTTTCGCCCGTTGACCAGAGGTTTAAAGTGGTTGCGGATGATTGTAAAACTATATCATCTGGCAAGCAGGCATTTATTACATCGTCACCTAAGATTTGAGCTTGATACAACTCATCATCAACAATTACTTCGATAGAATTAGAAGTAATAGTGCAACCTTCATTAGACGTGGCTAAATAAATACCAGAAGTATTAATTGTACGGGGGTTTGCTGATCCCCCATCATTCCAGGTGAAAGGTACATTAGAATTAACCGACAATGATACCTCTCCGCCCTCACAAAACTGTGTTGGTCCATCAGCAAAAATCTCAAGATTCTGAACCGTTGAACAATAAACTACGTTTAGATGAGGATGCAATGATTCATCTGCATAAACATCTGATGCAAACATCATTATTCTATTTATAGTCTCGTCTGTCAATCTAAGTAAATAACCGAAATTCTGAGAAGGATTATCGACGTGGTATTGAACTAATGCTCTAACATCAACAACATAATTCTCATTGCCCAATACAGCAGGCTCTAGAACAGCTTGATCAATTGTACTTGATGTGGGTGCTGAATTCCATGTTACAGTTGACTCATCCCATGTAGAATTAACGCGTTGAATCAAACTTTCATTGTTTCCAATGGTATGATTAACTAGCGTTCCAATTGGAGGTATTTTATAAAGAAATAGAGATGCGCTAATTATAATAGAACCTTCTGGAATTCCAGTTAAGTCAAATTGAATAAGGCCTCTATTTGTGTTAACTCCTGAAGCCCCTCCAGGGATGCAATATGCTGCAAATTGGTCGGCATTATTATAATTATTATTTGCCGTATTAAAAGAGTCGTGGTATCCTATGGCAGCAAGTTGACTTGGATTCAAGTTGACACTTATTTGACCAAAGGAATTAATCGACATTAACATCCATGAAATTAAAAATGCAATACTCTTCACAACTTGTAAATTGATCAATAAACAAAGATATACTATATGTACAAATTTTCAAGCTCAGGAAAAATGTTTAATATTGATAAATTATCAATACGAAACAAAATAGAACTGAGGTCTTACTCTCAACAAACACAAAAGTCTTAATTCTAAACACCTGCATCAACAAAGTAATCTTAAGCCTTAAACTAGCTTCATATTTAAAACTTAGTCAACACTAAGACTCAACTCCTAACATGCAAAACTCGCAATACTCGTGAGTTTCATTAGAATAAGAAATGGCTTATTTAAGGATTAAACCTAGCGACTAATTTCTTACAAAAGTATTGCCTCAATAAAGTCCTCTTCACGCGCTGCTGTCGAGAACAGTTTTTGAATACGCATTCTTGACTTCTCCCAGGTGAATTCAGCATTGTTCATAGCCGATTTTATTCCCGTAACGAGTGCTTCAGCAGATCTTTCATTCACGATTACTCCAGCATCTCCGATTACGTAAGGAATAGCAAATACATTAGAACCTATTGGAATACAGCCACATAACATCGCTTCACATAGCGCATTTGGCAAACCTTCTGCAATTGATGCTTGTATGTAGTAAGCATGAGAGGCTAGAACTTCGGGCAATTTATCGTAGGGAACTGCTTCAATTAAACGAACATTAGCTGGCAACTGAGCTGCATCCAGATAGTCGTTTTTGCATAAAATACTGAATTCACATTCCGGTAATTCTAAAGCGGCTTTCAAGATTAAGTCAATCCCTTTTCTTTGAAAAACTGGCGGTGCAATAGAAGATGCAGCCGTAATGAAGGAGTTTGGTTTTGCAGGCCTTCTATTAGGTCGAAAAAGTTGGTCATTAAACCCATGAGGAATAACACGATAAGGCGTTTTTAAATTTGGTAAAATCCCCAAAAACCCTTGATTAAGTGGTTCTAATTTGTCGTAGTGATTTTCAAAAATTGCCAATGACTTATCAATTGGCAATAATTGACTGGCGTACTTAAATGAAAAACGAGTCGCCTCAGCAAGAAGTTTCTTACGAAAATTTCCGTGTTGTATTCCAGGATAGTTATGGCATTCTGCGCCTAAGAGAACAATAGAAGTTTTAATCCTAAATATCTTTCCGAGAATAACAGGAATCATGGTATGAAAGCCGGCGAACTGACAAACAATTGCTTCACAACGACGGATGTTCATTAGAATTTGAATAAGCTGAATCAGCATAGACCAGGGAGTCTTCCATCTTGGAATAGGCTGGAAAAACAAAGAAACAACTTGAAAATACTTCTTCAATAGTTCTTCGTCTTTTAAAATAAAAGACGAGCGAAAGGCTGAAATGTATATGATTTTAGGATGCTCAGCCACTTAATTTCTGATGAATGGAGCTATTAAATGATGCTTGGCTGGAGTAACAAAGAAGCAATCGGGGATTTCTCCAGATTTGAAAGCTACCTCGTCTATTGGCTGCAAATACTCGTTTCGGCTTTGATAAGGAATATATCCCAGAGGTTTTAACAAAACCTCTAAATCATTAGCCATTTCTTTTGAAAATACTTCACAGATGAGTATTGGCTCAAATCGCTTAAGTGTTTCAAGTCCATGACCAATAATGAGGTGTTCAGTTTCTTCAGTATCGAGTTTCATCAAATCTATTCCATCAATTTTATTGATTTCAACAAAGTGATCGAGAGTTTGAGTTTGCACCTTAAACTTTAACTGAGATGTATCTGAACGAGCACCTGCTAAATGACCAGAACCTCCCAAAGTAGCCTCCTTTAGGTAAGTGTATTTTGGAGAAAAGGCAGAAATGAATTCGGCAGTTCCATTTTCAGAGGAAAGTGCAGTTTTGATAGGATAAATTCTTTCTTCAAAACCATTATCTCTGATATTTGAAGCAAGGTAAGCAAATGGCCCCGGAGATGGCTCAAAAGCCCAAGCTTTAGCATTTGGATTTACTCCTGCCAAAATCAGGGAATATAAGCCCGTGTTAGAACCAACATCAAAAAAACTGGATATTTTGGGAGCTAAAGCCTCAAATACTGGTGTGTATTCATAACTTCTGTATCCCTTCCATGCGATATTCCAGGTAACAAATGAAGTTTGGTTGGTATTCATTTTTATGAATCTGCCATTCTGAAGCTTAAACATCACAGAACCCGAAGGTGGGAGCAAAACTTTTTGAGGCAACAATTTTCTAAATGGAAAAATGAGGCTCCGTAATACTTTATTAATAGAAGGTATATATATAATTCTGTAAATCAGCTGCATAATCATTCAAACATGATGCTAAAAGCAATCTTCCAAAGATGAAAAGAAAATTGGCTTTTTGGAAAAAGAATTCGATGGAAGTTGATTCTTCAATGAATTATCTGGAATTTCCTTTAGCAATATTATGTTTCCTAAAAACATAATACTGGAGAAATAGAATTATTACATTTGGGTAGCATTTAGGGATAAAAACAACCAATGCATAACAAAACTATGACACAAATAAATATCTCAAAGACGTTAAGCTTTGTTTTAATGTTAATTTCTAGCCTTATGCAGAGCAAAGCACAAAATCTTTCAGATGGATTATTGCTTCATTATCCTTTTAATGGAAACACAAGCGACGTTAGTGTGAATGGTTTCGATGCTACTGGAAATGCATCCTTGACAGAAGATAGATTTGGAAATTCCAATAGTGCATATAGCTTTGATGGAATTGACCAAAGTATCAGTTTGCCTTATGATGCAGCACTAAAGCCTCAATTACCAATAAGCGTTTCTGCTTGGGTAAAATTTGAAAACTTTATTCAATCGAATAATAACATCCTGACTACTGATTATACGGAAAATCAATATTATGGCATTTGGTTAAACACAGATGGAACCGGACGGCCAGCTATAAATTTCGGTGATGGAGACCCTAACAGCACTAACAGCACAAGCAGAAGGTCTAAAATTGGAGATAATCAATTAGAAATTGGGATTTGGTATATGATTACCGGTGTAATAAGAGGTGCAACCGACATGGACTTGTATGTAAACTGCGAGAATGTTGGTGGAACTTATAGTGGGACTGGTTCAAGTCTCAGCTATACAATCAATCCAGGAGCTATTGGAAGAGGTGATGTTGCTGGCTCTGCACCATACTTTTTCAGAGGAGCTATTGATGAAGTATACTATTGGGACAGAGCTTTAACTCCTCTTGACATTGAAGTGCTCATCGACACAGGATACGTTCAAACCATTTATGAAACAATTTGCCAAGGCGACACCTTCTATTATAATAACGTCCCGTATTTTACTTCAGGAACCTATACTATTAATGCTGCTAATTTAAACTTTTGCATTTCGAATGTCATACTTGAATTAACAGTGATAGAAGATTGCAAGTGTAGATTTAGCAATGACTTTAGCGATGCTGAATCAATTCAGATAGTAGGGAATAATCTTTCTGGGATTATATCTGTTGACAACAATGATTTACAAGTTTTTAATTTGTCAAATGGGAGTCAGAACACCAGTGCTTGGTCTAATCTCTCTACCGACGAAGAAACTTTTGATTCTTTTGTTTGGTCTTTTGAATTCATCCCTGAATATTCAATTTCTCAAAGTCGCGCGTTTGTAGCACTTGCTGATTCAAATTTAACTATTGCAAATAGAAGGGTTGGAATCAATTACATTCC
This sequence comes from Bacteroidia bacterium, assembly GCA_018401705.1. Taxonomy (GTDB): domain Bacteria; phylum Bacteroidota; class Bacteroidia; order M30B66; family M30B66; genus M30B66. Next base: position 100,901 of record JAGYKL010000001.1, read on the forward strand.
GAATCAGCAAGATGCTGTTGCTGTAGTTATTCAACCAGATATTAGTCCCAATAAAGTTAATGTAACTCTATTGGTCAAAGATGAAAATAAAGCTTACATCTATGACCCTGCTATCACTACAACACAGCCGATTATATCAAACAGCCTAATTATCCCAAACTCTCCACTTTCTTTGAATAATGATGAAACTTACTTTTTAAGTGTCACAAAATTCAATGAATTAAATTATCAATTAAGTGTATTCAGTGATTCTGCAAAAACCCAGGAAATAAGTAATTCTCCTATTTGTTTATCTCTTGAATCAACTGAGAATCCACTTATAAATGGCTTAAATTATTTTCAAGTTGCTAATAATATTCAAAGCAATACTCAAGGTAACTTTCAAGGAGTTATTGATAAAGTTTGTCTTGGAGAATTCACAGCAGACTTTGTAATTGTAGGAACTGACAGTGCTTGTGCGGGCGAACTTGTGTCCTACTCCATTCCATCATTAAACTCTGGTATAGTAAATTGGGATTTTCCAGCTGATGCTCAATTGATATCTAGCACTTTTAATTCAATAGAATTAAGCATGGGAGATTTAGCAGGAACAATAACAGCAAATTTAGATTTAGGGTGTTTTCAATTGGAGCTTTCAAAAGATATCTCCATTTCTTCTGAGTCAACTGCTCAAATCATAGGTAATACTGCAGTTTGCCCCGGAGACTCAACGTTGTTAACGGTTCCAGGTAATTTTGACTCGATATCCTGGAATTCGATTGAAAATAATTCCAACTCTTATTATGCAAGTGAGGGAGTCGTTTTTGTAGAAGCGATAAGCAATTCAGGATGTTCCCTATTAGATACTATAACTATAGAATTGCTTCCTGTTGCTGAAATAGAATTAAGTAGCAATCCTGTAGGTTGTGATGATGATTCAGTACTAGTTAATGCTTCCGGAGGTTTTAGCACTTATATATGGAATGATAGCATTACAGGAGGTTCTACTTTTTATACAAACCCAGGCTTAATTACAGTTCAAAACGCTCCCGGCTCTGGCTGTCTTTCTTTTGACACGCTGTTTATCGAATCAACTGTCTTAACTGCCTCGTTTTTAGTAGAACCTGACACAATAGTGCAATTAGGTACGGCCTTTTCTTTTTTGGATCAAAGCTATGTTCAAGGATCTTCAATAAATAGTTGGAACTGGGACTTTGGTGACAATAGCGCTCAAATTGTATCTCAGTCGCCTTCCCACACCTACGCAGACACAGGAAGCTATTTGGTATCATTTACTGTATTTTCAGAAGACGGATGCGAATCATTTATCAGTAGCTATGTGAAGGTCGTAAGTGGGATAACTATTCCAAATGTTTTTAGTCCGAATGGAGATGGTATAAATGATTCTTTTGTGATAGAACTCAATGGAATCAAGGCAAAAGTGAATCTCATGTTATTTAATCGATGGGGCAAACTTATTTTTGAAGATTCAGATTATAAAAACAACTGGGCTGGAGAAACATCTACGGATGGTGTTTACTTTTATGTAGCTGATATTGAAAATCTTGGGATTTTTAAAGGTTACCTGCATTCGTTTGATAATTAGTTCATTTGGGTAAAGAATTAGATAAGTTTATTTTTTCTTCGCCATTCTTGCCAAACTAGAATAGCTAGCAGGGCTTAGCTCTTTTCTAACTTAATTCTTTATCATTGCCATAACTTATGGGCGTTATTCAAAGACAAGGTCTGCAAAGTGCGGTGATTTCCTATGCGGGAATGTTAACGGGCTTTTTAAGTCTTCTTATTATTCAGCCTTGGTTATTAAGTGCAGAGGAGATTGGTTTAACTCGGGTACTCTATTCATTCTCTTTTCTCATTTCAACAGTCTTGCCTTTAAGCGCTGTTAATATAACCACCAAGTTTTTTCCCCGATTCAGAAATCCTGAAAAAAAACATCATGGCTTTTTAGGATTAACTCTGCTTTTCCCAATTGTTGGGGCTGCCATAGTTTTTCCTATTCTTTATCTTCTTAAGGAACCAATCATTAATAGATACATTGACGAATCTCCATTGTTTGTTGAGTATCTCTTGTATGCCTTTCCGCTTTCGCTAATGCTAGCTGCTATTAGCGTTATTAACAATTACCTTTTTGCCATATTTCGCCCTTTACTGCCTGCGCTGGCTCAGGAAGTTCTAATCAGACTATTTTTCATTCTTCTGATTGTGTTTTATGCTCAGGGATGGCTAAGTCTGGATGAATTTGTGCTTGCGTATGTGGGCACATTTCTTCTTCAAATAATTATCCTTGGAGTTCAGATTGTTAGGATTGGGAATTACTCTCTGATACCTAATTTCAAGGTATTCACCCAACCTGTAATACGTGAAATGACCGTTTTTGGCTTTACTGTTTTTGGAGCAGGCATTGCCTCCATGGCAATTAAACTGCTGGATGCAGTAATTCTGGGACAATATGTACCGCTGGCTTTGGTTGGTGTTTATGGCATAGCGGCATTTATTCCCACGTTTATTGAAGCTCCGGTAAATGCTCTTGATAAAGTCGCGAATTCTCGCATTGCCCACTCATGGGAAACTGGAGATATGGAGAATATCAAAGAAATCTACTATAAATCTTCACGCTACCTCTATGTACTCGGTGGGTTTCTTTTCCTGATGGTGGTGCTTAATGTGAAATTTTTGTTCACACTTCTGCCTTCTATTTTTATGGCAGGAATTCCGGTGGTAAAGATTTTAAGTCTTGCAGCTTTGTTTAATTTGATGACAGGGTCGAACACTGCAATTATTTTTAATAGCTCGAGATTCAAAGCCGGAGCTGCTGCAATTATTAGTGTAGCTGTGGTGAATCTAATAATATTATATCTATTGATTCCAGAGTTTGGATTGGTAGGTGCTGCCTGGGCGACTTGTATTTCAAGCTTTTCTTATAATTTCTTCAAGTTTGGATTCATTTGGCTGAGATTTAAGCTTCAGCCTTTTGATTTAAGAACTCTTTACATCACAGGAGCTATTCTGGCAAGTTATTTCGTGACTTCTTTCCTCCCACTTTTCGGAAATATGGTCTTGGATGTTCTTACGCATGCCGCACTTGGCAGTTTTATCTATGGCTTAATCATCTGGTATTCAAGAGCGGCAGATGACCTTAAGGACCTGCTGCCTTTTGCTAAAAAGAAAGTCGAATGATTTTCTATGAGAAGCAAGAAAGAGTGAAGAGTTAGAAGATTAAAAAAATCAGAGTACTAATCTTCGCTCTCGCTCTGATTTTTACTTTGAAGCTTGCGCCAGGGATGGCAGCGGCAGCTTGTGCTTGCGTTCTTGAGCAAGCATAACTACAGCGTACAGCCCGCCCGGGCGCCCAAATTAAAATGCTCTTCCTACACCCAAAAGCCAGCGAAATTGAACGTAATCTGGCGAAACATCTGGAGTTCGTGTGAGCAATAAAGGCATGTCGAACCTGATTGTGAGGGGTTTTTCCATGTTTAATGAGCCCCATTTCTTAATCGTAAATGCAGTTCCTAAACCTGCATCAGCTCTCAAATCGGTGAACGCCATTTTCTCGCCTACTCCATTTGCCTGAATTAAACCTGCATCAGCAAAAAGATACATGTTGATTTTAAGCCAATTGCGAGTGAATTTCGGTCTAATCGGAAATAACCTATCAAACTCAAGTTCGGCATTTACGGCTGCGCCTGAATTTCCACTGTATGCTGGAACTATAGCTCCATCGGGGCGTTCATAAGGCAACAAATAACCGGCATAGCCACGAAGATTTAAACCACCGCCATGCTGGAAATTATTGGTAGAAGTGCCGAAACCATTCCAATCCTGAGGAAAGAATGCTGCAGATCTCACGAATTTATTTTCCATCATTTCCTCTGGTGAAGCTCCTGCTAAGAACAATGCTGATTCGGGTGCTAGATTAGAACCAGTGCCAATCTGACCAATCACACGAGTATGAAAACCAAATTTACCCAAGTAGTTTTTGTTTACAACCTCAAATCTCAATTGAGTATAATCATAGTCAGAACCCGGAGCTGAAGACCTCAACATGAGTGTCATTTTTCCATTGCCTTTCTGATAATTATATCTGTGTTCAGCCCCAACATTTAAGGTATTATTCCATTTCTGGGTAACCCAATCGTTTCTGTAAATGAGATAGTTAACATCTGTTGTATCAGGCCTGTACATGGCTTTGAAATATGCAAAAAGTGTATTGTTACCCTTGCGATTTTCAAGTTCAAGGCCCAATTTACCTAGCGCTAATCCATCTAAATATCTCAATTGCGCATTAACGCTTGCCCCCTTTATAAAATTGTTAATCGGATTGGTGTATGATGCATTAAATGAAACCGGGTTATAGCTATTGAAGACCGTATCGAAATTCTTTCTAACTTTTTGAACACCAGTATTTAACCAAAAGCTAAATTCAAACTGATGCTTGTATTGCATGTAGTTTCCATTCAGATGTAGTCCGAATTTTACACCATCGTAGTAATTATACCAAACATCAGGTCTTAAGAAAAACTCATAATGCTCATTATCAGGACGATTGTAAATTCTTGAATCAAAGCTAATTACCGACTTATTCTTAAGCTTATTGTCTATGCGATAGACATCGGCCAGTCGGCCAGATGTGTCAATTTCTACGTTAGAAAGCTTGGCTGGAATCTCAATGTTGGCAGTGTATTCAGGCCTAAGCAATCCCCAACCTATCCAACGTGGAAGTGTGGTAGCTTTTGTTTCCTTTTCGAACCAGGTATTAGGGATGTAGTAATCGTACTTTTTGCCATCCATGTCTGTTACAGTAAAATCAATAGGCATTTGCATTTCGCCTTTTCGGCGGAAGGTGATAGCGTATTTTCCGTCGCCTTTGCGCTTAACCTTTTTAATGCTGTAGTCGACAGATTTAGTGGTTTCCAGCCACTGATCGAAGAACCAGTTCAGGTCGGTTTTTGTGTAATCGATGATTGATTGGCGGAAGTCTTCAAAATAGGGATGAGCTATTTTGTATTGATCAAAATAGTGCATAAAGGCCCTCTGAAAAAGCTCATCACCCAGAACAAGCTGAAGGTTAAAAAGCATTGTAGCCGTTTTGTAATACACGTTTCCATATCCTCCACCATGGCGCAAGGCACCACCAAAATCATCAGAGTGTGTATTCAAAGCCGGGTCATCCTGTTTCAGTGCATCACGGAGGTAACCGTAATAAGCTCTTGAAAAGCGGATTTCGTCAGGTTTAGTATATTTTTCTACATATTTATTGGCAAATTTCCCGTTGATTGTGTATTTGCCATCAATTCTTTCCTGAGCCCAAACTGTTAGGAACTGCGTAAAACCTTCATCGAGAGAAGCTCTGTAGGTTTCGTTGTTTCCAACCATTCCGAAGAACCAGTTATGTCCAATTTCGTGAGCAAACAATCCACGATAGCCTGGATCAGAGCCGCCATCAAGAGTAATCATTGGATATTCCATACCATCGCGGGCATCGGCTACTATCATTTTATTGTAAACGTACATGCCAATGTCGCGTGAATACACATCTACAATTTTGGCGGCATATTCAGCGGCATTTTGCCAGCGTGAAGCATGCGGTTCGCAAACCAAAGCCTGAGCTATAATCTCATCTCCGGGCAGGCCCGAAGGATTGCAGGTAACTTCTCCAATACGGTAAGTAGGGTCGGCTGTCCATGCAAAATCGTGTACATTAATTGCTCTGAATTTCCATGTTTTACGCTTCGCGGGATTGTAAGGTGTAATGATAGAAGGTTTTTCTTCCCAAGGTTTGCTTGCGAAATTCTTTATATCCAGTTTTTCTCTAAGATCGTCGGGAAATACTTCTTCGGGATTCATAAGTGCTCCGGTGGCGCCTACCACAAAGTCATCGCTAAAATTCAATTCGACTTCAAAGGAGCCGAAATCACCATAAAATTCTTTGCCAAGATGTTGGTCGGTAGTCCAGCCGAATTTGCGGTCGTATACAGATATTCGCGGGTACCAATGAACACCATTAAAATGCTTAAACCCATAGCTACCATATTCTTTCATACGGCGACGGATATTTCCGCGGTAATCGAAATAAGTTACAAAGTCAATGTCGAAATCAACATTTGCTCCCGGAACTAAAGGTTCGTTAAGCCATACTTTTAGAATGGTGTTATCGAGCTCTGTTTTGGTTTCTTTTCCTTTAACTTTCAGGCTTTTAATTTCAGTTCCTTTGCCTTCTTTTTCATAGGGTCCCCAAACAGTTGGATAATCGTTAGCTTCATGCAGTTCTGCATTGTAAGAGCCCGGCTGGAAAGCATTCTGATACAAATGAAAGTAAACGTAGGTAAGTGTATCAGGCGAATTATTGAAGTACTTTAAGTTTAGGGAAGCAACAATCTGGTCGGTTTTTTCATCGACAAAGGCTTTGATTTTATACATCACATCTTGTTGCCAGTATCCCTCGAATGGCTTTCGGTTTTTCCAGTATTGGGCATTCTGAGGCGAATTGTAAACCGTATTTATTTGTTCATTTTCTCTTTTTGTGTGGCCAGAGTTGCCTTCTCTTATGCCAGTTTCAATTGATTGAGCCTGAACATATAAAGTAAATAGCAAACAAAGAATTACACCTAAAAATCTTCTCATCATCACATTAATTTGCCCGAAAGTAATAAAAGGTAATTTATTCTTGGCTATCAACCTTCACTCTACTTGCCAGATGTTTAATACCAACATTAAATTCATATCCTGCGAGTAGCAGTGAGGCATTTAGGTTAATTAACACCAAAACAGCAATGAGAGCTCCAACTGATCCGTAAATTGTGTTGTAAGTGCCGAAATTCTTTACGAAAAAAGCAAAACCTACAATGAGCAGCATCATTAACAGGGAGGTTGCAACAGAACCTATGGAAAGAAACTTTGACCGTCTATTTTGTGGAGGTCCAAGAAAGTAAAGAAAGCTTACCGAGAACAGAATGAGTAAATAGAAGGTAATCCACTTACCAACTACAATAAGAACGTAGTTAATGCCATATGATATAAGCTCTTTTGAAATTAAAAAATCGAGGGCCAGATTGGTAAAGATCATCAATGAAATAGCCAATACCAGCAAGGTTATTAGTATGATTGTAAGCGAGAGTGAAACAAGTAGAATTTTCCAAGCTGGTCGGTTATCGTCGGTAACATCACTGGCATTGAAGGAAGCAATAATAGACTGAACTCCCGTTACGGCATAGAACAATGCAAACAAAACACCGAAAGAAAGTAAGCCATCTCGTTGTTGACTAATGATATCTAAGATGGTGTTCTTAACGGCCAAATAAGAGGCAGGCGGTAAAACTTGCTGAAGTGCATTAAGCAGTTTAAACTCAAAATCACTAATTGGCAGATATGCAATAAGGCTAAAAAGGAAGATAATTGATGGGAAGATTGCCATGAAGAAGTTAAAAGATACCGCTGCAGCCCTCATAGAAATTCTTGAGCTGGTTAAACTCGTTTTAAATTGCTTGGCCACTTCGAGCAAACTAAGCTCAGGAAAGCCCGGAAAACTTAGTCTATCGAGCAAATCAATGAGCTGCGCAATTATTGGCAGCTTAAAAATGAATTGCAGAATTTTTGCAAGCATATCAAACAGCCTTAAGGCTTAAATCGAGACTTCTCACTTGGTGTGTTAGTGCTCCCATCGAAATATAGTCAACTCCGGTAAGTGCATATTCTCTCAGATTGTTTTCGTTAATTCCACCAGAAGCTTCGGTTTCGAAGCGATTAGCAATGAGCTTAACTGCTTTTTCAATATCTGCCGGAGAAAAGTTATCGAGTAGAATTCTCTGCACGCCACCGCGTGCGAGGACTTGTTCAATTTCTTCAAAGGTTCTTGTTTCAATCTCTATAAAGAGATTCATCCTTTTCTCTTTAAAGTATTCATGAACTTTGTCAATAGCTTTGGCTATTCCACCAGCATAATCAACGTGATTGTCTTTTATGAGAATCTGGTCATATAAACCCATTCGGTGATTAGCACCTCCTCCGGTTTTGACAGCCCATTTTTCCATAACTCGCATTCCGGGAGCTGTTTTACGGGTGTCGAGAAGTACGGTTTTAGTATCGCTTATCAGGTTAACTAGCTTTCTGGTGTATGTTGCTATTCCACTCATGCGCTGCATACCGTTGAGTAAAAGTCGCTCAGCTGTGAGAATCGAAATAGGTGGTCCTTCTAAGTAAAATGCTATATCACCTTTACTAACTTCGGCTCCATCGCGAAGTAATTTCTCCATTCTAATTGCAGGATCAACAGCTCGAATCACTTTTTGGGCAAAACCAACGCCACATAAAACGCCATTGTCTTTAACGAGTAATCGAGCTCTTTTGATTCCTCCCGAAGGGATGGTTGATAGTGAGGTATGATCTCCATCTCCAACATCTTCTGCAAGTGCTAATTGAATAAGTCTGTCTACTAATAAATCTTGTTCCGCGCTAAGTTCCATGCCTTAAATTTCTGTTTCTATGCTGAATTGCTGAATGAAAGATTGATTTCCGATTTTTTTAATGAGGAAATGAATCCTGAATCTTTCTCCTTTTGAGCTAAGATAAGAGCCAATGCCGTATTGAGTGCTAGTAGGGTTGCTTGAATGGTGTTTGAGCAAGAAACTTTTTGGTGGATGTTTTACGAAAAAGTCGCGAAGTATTTGCTCTGCTTGAGCTTTTGAGTATAATTCTTCCTTTCCAAGAACGGTTAAATCAACATGATTATTAAACCAGGAAGAAAGTTGTTTTGCATTACCACCTCTGATTGCAGCTGCTATATCATTGCCAATATCGCTTGATGCATTTGACATTGCAGGAATTAACAGAAGTAAAAATAATACAATCGAATTCATTCGCATAGAGGGCTCTGATTCGCAAAAACCAAGCCAGTGAAGGTTTACGGGTTTAGCAGTTTGCAAAGATAAACTGATTTACTAATCTCATCATAGTAACGAGAATTGAACAATGTTTATCTTGCCGATTATGAAAATCAGACTGCTGCAAATTGGGAAAACCAACGAGGACTTCCTTGTTGAAGGGATAAAAAGTTTTGAGAAAAGGATTCAAGGCTATATAACTTACTCGACAGAAACAATTGCCAATGTAAAAAATGCAGCTTCGCTTACGCCACAAATTTTACGGCAAAAAGAAGCCGAACTTATTTTAGCCAAGCTAAAAAGCGATGAACTAGTTATTTTGCTTGATGAGCAAGGAAAAGAGATGCATTCAAGAGGTTTTGCAGAGTTCATGCAGCAACAAATGAATCTAAGTGTTAAGCAAGTCACCTTCATTATTGGCGGTGCTTTCGGATTCTCAGATGAAATATATCAAAGGGCAAATAAGAAAATCTCATTGAGTAAGATGACGTTCTCCCACCAGCTTATCAGACTTATTTTTGCGGAGCAATTATATCGATGTTTCAGCATTATCAACAATCACCCATATCATAATGATTAAGCAATGCGGGAATAAACTCCTGCATATTTCTCAACTCCATCACTAAGAGCATAATAAGCAGATGCGCATGCCACATTAAGATGAGGGCTTTTTTTCAGCACATCCGGCAATTCTTTAATTGCCTGCAAATAAGCTTCTTTGGTGAATTCTGAAATTAGAATTCCATTCCCTCCATCTTCTAAAATACTGGCAACATCACCAACTCCCGAATTACAGATAAGTGGAATTCCGAGCGACATTAGCTCGCCCATTTTTGTTGGAGAAGAAGCTTTCTTTGAAAACACGGGTTTAATGAAAAAGATTGAAACGTCGCTTATGCTTGCAAGCAATGGCACTTCAGCCCTTTGGGCTGATAAAATCTTAAGATCGTTAGATTGGACTCCTTTTGAAATAGCAACTTTTATTATTGACTCTTGTGAATCTCCTGTAATAAATAAGAAAATTGCTTTAGGATAGTTGGCTTTAAGTAGTTTGAAGAAATCGAGCATTTCATCGAGCATATACCAAGTGCCTAAAGAGCCCAGATAGGAAATAACAAAAGCATCTTCAGGAATTTCCAGTTTTGTCTTTATCGTCTTTTTAGCTTCGGGCTTTATATTCTCTTTATTGAATAAATCTAAATCAGCACAACAAGGAACAACCTGAATAGGAACATTTTCAAAACCTTTCCAAGAGTTTATTTCTTGTTTTGCATTTTCGGTAAGCGATATTACATGAATTGCATCTTTCAGGAAAGCCTTCTCTTTTCTCTTGAAATACTTGTAAACCAGACTAAACAAGGGGTTAGAAAGATTCCAAAGTCCACCATCAACGCGCTCATCGGCCCAAAAGCCACGCATATCAAAAATCCATGGCAAGCCATGTTTCTTTTTCATGGCTTCACCAACAAGCGCAGAAATGTAACTTCTACAATGCAAAACATCAATTTTATGCTCATTGATAATTGCATCAGCCTGCTTTTTCAGGTTCCTGATATCTTTAATAGTTGATAAAACAGGTGGTTTTGATGTGTAAAATTCAGGAATCCAGGAGATGCCTGAATCATTCAAGAGTTTTTCAATGCTTTTTTGATGCTTTCCAAAGCGTTCGGGCTTTTCGCAACTTAAAATCCACACTTCATGACCTCTATCTTTGAGTCCTTGCAAATACGGAATCACTTGAGATTGCCCTAATGGGTCGGTCATTCCGTCGTATGAGATAAAGAGAATTTTCAAAATCGTTTTGAATTGGTTTCCTTTGCAGGAAGCGCAAATTTATAAGGTTAGCAATTAGGTATCATGAATGAAGCATTGTTTTCTATAAAAGATTTCATTCTATTCCCAGTTTATTTGCTCATAATCTTCTATGCAGCTAATCAAACAAAGAATAATAACATAGAAGCTAATCCCTTGTATAAATACTATACAAGGGGATTGGCCTTAAAACTTGCAGGAGGAATGCTGGTGTGTCTTATTTATCTCTTTTATTATGGAGGGGGAGATACAATTGGTTTCTACAAATCGGCAAGCTTACTGGCCAGACTTGGTTTTGTGAATCAAGAAACTTTTTTCTCAGTTCTTGGTGGCAATCTTTCAAATCTCAATTTGTTAAGATTCATTGAAAATGATTTGTGCTGTCCCGATTATTACAGGGATCCACAATCGTTTATGGTAGTGCGGATTGCAGCTCCATTAGTACTTTTCTCGGGGCTGAGCTTTTTTGGCACCACATTATTTTTTGCATGGCTTTCTTATGCAGGTGTGTGGAGGTTATTTCTAGTTTTTAACGAAGTATATCCTGGCCTGGAAAAGAAATTTGCCATCTCGATTCTTTACATGCCTTCGGTTTTGTTCTGGGGTTCAGCTATTCTAAAGGACACGATAACATTCTCTGCCGCCTGTTGGGTAACAGTATGCATTTATTACGTGTTTATAAAACAACAGCAAAGAGCTAAGTATTTCTTTTACTTAATTATTTCAGCCTTTTTCCTAATTTCAATTAAGCCATATATTTTTGTGGCATTACTTCCTGGAGCCACAATTTGGATACTTTATTCCAGAATCACTTCTATCAAAAGCGGATTTTTTCGCTTGCTCATTTCGCCTGCAATTATTGCAATCGGACTTTTCGGAAGCTCTGCAATTCTTTCTGCACTTGGCAATAAACTTGGCTCCTATGCATCGGTAGATACTGCTATTGACAAAGCTATCGTAACAAAAAATGACTTAACACGAGATGCCTATGGTGAAAACTCCTTCGATATCGGCGAAATTGATGGATCCTTAGGTAGTATTGTTTCTAAATTCCCTGCGGCGCTTACAGCGGGATTATTCCGGCCTTTTTTATGGGATGTTCGAAATCCGGTTATGCTGCTTTCGGCACTAGAAAACATGGTTATGCTTTTGCTAACTCTAAGGATTTTGCTTTCTATGGGGCCTTTCCGCTTCTTCGGAAGCATAAGTAAAGAGCCACTACTTATTTTCTCATTCGTATTTTCTGTCTTCTTTTCCTTCTCAGTTGGACTTACCACGGCAAATTTTGGAGCATTGGTAAGATATAAAATTCCTAGTATTCCGTTCTTTATGTCGCTTTTGTTGATTTTGGATGACAAGCGAAAAACTAAGGCGGTCGCATTTAGTGCCGAAACAGAGAATAATTTAGGTGAATTAAATTCAAATACTAACGATGTCCCAATCCCTGCACAATAGGTTACTCTTATCGCTTTCGTTTATTGAAGGAGGCAGCTTGATGGCAACAGAGTTAATGAGTGCCAGAATGATGGCTCCCTATTTCGGGTCGAGCCTTTTCGTTTGGGCAACAGTTTTAGCACTAACACTTGGTGGCTTAACCATTGGCTATTTTTTAGGAGGAAATATTTCTCAACACGAACGCAAAGACAAATTCCTCCTCCTCACCCTACTATACTGCGGTGTGTTGATAATGATTATGCCTTTTGTTGCCCAATGGGTTCTTAACTTTGCTCACTTACTGTCATTTAGAGATGCTGTAATCTCTTCAGGCCTCATCATCATCATACCTCCAGTGGTCGGGATGGGAATGGTGTCACCACTTGTGGTTGCCAACCTTGACTCTTCGGCAGAAACTAGCGGAAAAAGAGCCGGTTTGGTATATGCAATTTCCACCACAGGTGGGATTACTTTTACATTCCTCTTTGGTTTTTATGTGATTCCAAATTTCGGACTTATTGTGCCAAGTATTATTACTGGATTTGTACTTGGTATCATACCAGCTATTTTAATTTTTAAAAATGGCTGGAAAAAGCCAGGTGTGTTTATGATTGCGCTATTGTTTACTGTTGGCTATCATGCCTGGCAGAAACGTTTACAGTCGGGCGTCATTGATGTATTATATCAAGAAGAAGGAATTCTCGGGCAAGTGCTTGTTGCAGATATACCCGTTATGCACCATGATTCAATCCAAACAGATAGAACATTGTTTGTAAATAGAGTTATCCAAACCTCATTTAATACTCAAAACCAACAATATAACGACTATGATTACTTTAATGTAACTCAAGACGTTATTACAAAATTCCCAAAAGGCTCAAGTCTGTTATTGCTGGGTTTAGGAGGGGGAGTTATTGCAAATGATGCAGTTAAAAAGGGCTTTGTTGTAGATGCTATTGAGTTGGATAAAAGAATTATTCATGTAGCACGAGAATATTTCAACTTAAGCGATTCTGTTAATGTTATTATGGATGATGCTCGCCGATTTATTAATAATGTTGATAAGAAATATGACTTAATCATCTTTGATTTGTTTCGCGGCGAAGAAACCCCAGCACATGTTTTTACTGCCGAAAGCATGAGTAAAACTCGAAGAATGCTTAAGCCTGGAGGAATGGCTTTGATTAATTCTAACGGATACTATAAGGATGATATTGGAAAAGGGAATCGCTCACTCTTTAAAACCATAAGAGCAATGGGGTTATTTACTGAGATTTACTTAACAGACAGCATAGAAGCAAAAAGTAATTCCATTTTCGTTTTTTCAAACTCAATGGATGCTTTTGAGGATAAAGTACCGCAGTATATGCAGAACCATTTTATTTCTAAAGACAGCATTGATGTTAATGATGCAATCATTCTAACCGATCAGCGTCCGGTTCTTGACTATTTAAACGAAGATGCTACCAGAGCCTGGAGAATGGGTTATATGGCATATATGAAAAGCTTTTACACGAGTAATCATATACCTCTGTTTAACTAATTCCGGTTCTTTCAAGATGTTTATGTAGCACAATAACCTGCCATAAACGGTTGTATAGAAAATCCTTTCCAGCCTTGAATTCTTCGACGTATTTACTTAGGATTCTGTAGTCTACTATTCCATATTCATTACAAGTTTGCTCGTTTAAGTACTTGTCAATCAAATAAGACAAATCAGACCTTAACCACTTATCAAGTGGGATAGAAAAGCCCCATTTAGGTCTGTCGAACAACTCTTTGGGAACATAATCATAAAGCACCTGCTTGAGAAGATATTTAGAATTTCCGTTTCTAAATTTCAAATCGGCCGATACATTTAATGCAAACTCAACAATTCTATAATCAAGCAGCGGAACTCTGGTTTCAAGTGAGAATTGCATCGTTGAGCGGTCCACTTTAGCAAGCAAATCATCTTTCAAGTAATGTCCTAAATCAAATAATGCTTGCGATTCGGCTGGACTAAGTTTACGAGGAAGTTCAGGATGAATACCTGATATTGTACTCGCATTGCTCGGATCAATCATTAATTCAGAAATCTCTCCTTCTGAGAAATAGTATATTTCTTGTGAGAAAATATGAGCTCTTATTCTTTGAAAATCCCCGTATTTGAAATGACCTGCGACTCTTTGCCTTCTGCTATCTCCAGTTCGATTTAGCAATTCATAAATAGGTTTCCTTAAAGCCTTCACCCAAGTTTTTGACATTCTTTCAGCCCAGCGATAAGAACCATATCCTAAAAACAACTCATCACCACCATCGCCCGACAAAGTCATTGTAACATGCTTACGAGCCAGTCTCGACACCAACATAGTTGGGATTACAGACGAATCGGCAAATGGTTCGTCCATAGCATCAACCATCTTAAAAAGCAACTCTTGAGCATCGGTTTCTGTAACTGTAAACTCATGGTGATGCGTTTTTAAATGCTTGGCTACTTGAGCTGCAAACTGCGATTCATTGTGCTTCCCTTCTTTAAAACCGATAGAAAAGGTATTTATAGGTGTACTCGAATTCTTTTGTGCAAAGGCAGTTACAATGCTGGAATCGATTCCTCCACTCAAAAATGTTCCAAAAGGCACATCAGAAATCATACGATAGCTTATCGAACTATCGAGTAACTTACTCAATTGTTTTTTTGCTGAAACTTCATCACTTATCACTTCTTTCTTGATGTGATTATAAATTTCCCAAAATGGCTTAATTGTAAGTTTATCGTCGATAAGTTCAGCTAAATTCCCTGAGGGAAACTTAGAAATTTCTGAACACATGCTCAATGGCTCGGGAACATAACCTAAAAGGAAGTAGTCATGAATTGCTTGACGATTTAGCGAAAGATTAATCTTAGGACGAAGAGCTAGAAGCCCTTTTAATTCTGATGAAAATGCAAAAACACCATCTTTATGATAATAGTATAAAGGTTTGATGCCCATCCTGTCTCGAGCAATAAACATCTTCTTCTCAAGAATATCGTAAATCACGAAAGCAAACATTCCATTAAACTCATTTACACAAGCTTTACCCATTTCAATGAATGCATACAAAATGACTTCGGTATCTGAAGTAGTCTTGCATGTATGTTTGAGCTTACTTCTAATCTCTTGAAAATTATAAACCTCACCATTGTAGGCTATTACATATCGCCCATCTTCAGAATAAAAAGGTTGATTAGCAGCTTCCGACAAATCAAGAATACTCAATCTACGGTGCCCTAGCCCAACTCCATCATGAATAGCATATCCGGCAGCATCGGGACCCCGATGTGCCTGAACATCAGTCATTTTTATTAGATCTTCCTTTTGAAGAACATCCTTAACCTGAAAAAAACCAGCAATTCCGCACATATTCTTATTCTTCTGACTGAATAATTCGCTTAGGCTTTCTGAATTCCAAGCCAATTAGAACAAAGAATAAAAGAATTAAGAAACCAGATGAAGCCATTGAAATAGTTTCGGTGGATTTGTAAAGTTCTGGTTCAAATATGAACTCAACCTTATTCTTTCCAGCCGGAAGCTTCATTGCTCTAAGCACATAATTAGCTCTAAAATGTGGTGTTTCCTTTCCATTCACGAAAGCTTTCCACCCCTTTGCGTAATAAACTTCAGAAAAAACGGCTATTCCTTCAACATCTGAATTTGACTCATATTCTAAACGATTCGGCTCGTAAGAGACAAGACTTATTTCTCCATTAGGCATTCTGCCTGATGTTATTCCTTGCCAAGAATCATGAAATCGCTTATCAACAACTGCCTCAGATGCAGGATCAAAACCAGGTTTTAAAGCCATTATCTCTTCATCAGCAGAAGCAACCTCCTTAACATTTGAAACAAACCAAGCATTTCCTAAAGCATTCCTATTAACCAATGGAGCAGCTTTCTCATTATAGATTATATACTTGGTATTGAGCATATTAAGCACAAATTGCCTACTCAACATTGCTTGAATGGAAGAGTCGCTTGGGCTATTTCTAAATGCTGCAAATATTGCTTCTATTGAAGGTTGGATTTGATACTCGATTAACTCCTGATACCTTTCAAGTTTAGCGGCGCTGTAGCCACCAACAGATTTATGAAAGAAAGATGTTCCGGCATCATTAAATACATTACTGGCGATATTGAGAACCCTATAGTCTGTCAATGAAAGTAAAGCTCTAAAACGATTCTTGGCATCATCATTCTTTCGGCCAGCTTCTTTGTTTCTTACTACAGCTTCAGAAACCAATTTTTCTACCTGTGGCTTCAAAGCTGGATTCTCCCGAAGTTCTAAGCCATAGATTATCTCATCCGCCTGAGAAGGCGAGAAAGGAATCTCTAATTTACTCTCAGAAATGAAATCTTTTTTGTTTACATATCGCTTGTCTATTGACCACAAATCACCAACTGTAAGCACTAAGATGACTGCCGAAAGTAACATAACATTAAATTTCATTCTGGCATATAGAAATACAGTTCCTGCAGCTAATGCACATAAAGCAAATGCCCTCAAAGCGTCAGCTTTAAAAATGGAAATTCTCACCTCTTCAAGTTCAGCCATAAAACCTGAAAGCCATGAATTCATGGCTGCTTCATCATAGCCCGCTTGAGCCAACATCCCATTTATCTGCTCTCCAATTGCTGGATTTAAATAATCGAAACTGAAAAAAGTATCCGGTAACAGATAAAAAAGCAATGCCAATCCGCCCGTTAGGGCAAAAGCACCATAAAACTTAAACTTTTCTCCATTAAGCCTTTCAGGATTCTTAACTATTTCATTGATACCCAAAATGGCTATCAATGGAAGTAAAAAGTCGACAATAATCAAAATCATTTTCACTGCTCTGAACTTGTTATAGCCAGGGAAATAATCAAGCATAAACAAAGAAAACGACTCAAAATTCTTACCCCAGGAAAGTAGTATCGCAAATATGCAGGAAGCCAATATTGCCCATTTATAAGGACCTTCAACAAAGAAAAACCCTAAAACTGCTAAAAAACAAATTATGGCTCCAGCATAAAACGGTCCTGTTGTAGAGGTATCCCACCAATATTGTGGTAATGATTTTATTACATTCTTATATTCAGCTGAAGCTTCATCAACCGCCGATTTCTGGTCGCTCAAGGAAAGATTCGAAGCCCCTCCGTAAACATTTGGAATGAGATATGAAAAAGTCTCTCCCTTGCCATAACTATATTGAAGTGCATAATCAGCATCCAGACCACTGCCGTCAGATTTATCTTTAATAGTTAACTCCGACTTGCCTCTGATAGAATCTTTACCATAATCGTATATCGTTAGCAGGGAGGAACTATTAGTTAAAAAGCCAAAAACCGCAGCAATAAGAAGAATTCCAGCTGATTTAAGAAATGCTGGTAATTGCTTGTCTTTTATAGATTGTATCAAAAAGAAGAGTCCAAAAAACAAGAGTATAAAACTCATGTAATAGGTTACTTGAAAGTGGGATGCTTTTATTTGTATACTCAGAAAAATAGCTGTTAACAGTCCTCCCCAAAGGTACTTGCCTTTAAATGCCAGAATAACGCCTGCCAAAACCCATGGCATCCATGATATAGCATCCACCTTAGACATGTGGCCAGCTTCCATAATTAGCAAATTATAACTCGTAAAGCAATAGGCTGCTGAGCCAATCACAGCCAAAGGCTGCCTCACCTTCATGATGAGTAATAGCACATACATACCCATCATCAGCACAAACATAGAATCTGCAGGTCGCGGCAAACCTAATTTCATAATGGCTGCACCGTAACCCATCAAATTGCCATGATACACCACCGAAATGATGTAACCAGGCATACCTCCAAACATGGCATTAGTCCAAATAGCTTCTTCACCAGTTTTCTCCCGATAATTTGAAAGTTCATTGGACATACCTTTGTGTTGCTCAATGTCATCCATTCTTAGCGTCTTATTATCGAGCAACTCAGGGAAGTACGCGAAAATAAGTACCAGAAATAGAACAGCTGCAGCAAGGTGAGGTAAAAGTGACCTCCAATTAAATTTAGGCATTTTCAATGTTTATGTTGGGCCAAATATAAGCAAAGCTCTTAGCTTGAAACTTCGCTTTAAAAATGAGTTTTCAATAAGCTTGCTTAACAAAGCGGAAGGAATAATTTTATCTAAATAAGAAGTTCTCTAGAAGGCTTCGCCAATAGTAAAATACAAAGCTTGCGAACTTTTGCCTAAAGCTACATCAAGTCTTAAGTTGAGCTTTTCTTTCCTGTCTATTCTAAATCTCAAACCTGCTCCTGCAGCATATCGTAAAGGCGAATCAGGGAAATCGCTTATTTCATGAGCCACAGCTCCTGCACTTGCAAATAAAGTATAGCCAAATCTTCCTTTGATGATGTTTCTGTATTCTGCTTGAAAGAGCAATGACTTCAGGTCTCGGAACCGGCCTTCATAATATCCTCGCATACGTCTTGTACCTCCTAATGCAGCCATTAGATTAAAAGGAGGATCTCCAAACGACCAATCAACAAGAGCATTAAATGCAAAAACACCTGAATTTCCTATAGATTGATAATGCGAAACATCTGCGAGATAACGTGTCCATGTATGTGTACTCCCCAAATCTTTTTGAAAAGTTTGCCAGGCTAATTCAGAAAACCAACCCGATTTAGGATAAAACAAATTGTCTCGGGTATCTATGTTTACTGAAATACCTAAACCAGGCGTAGTACTTCCTCTTGAACCAGAAATGTTGGCTGTATCTAACAATCCATTTGATGCAACTTGTCTTAAATCCTGCTGTTCAAACCAGAATCTCGGCCCTGCATAAATGGAATTAGACAACTTATACAATATATTGATTCTCAGCCTTGTGAAATAGGTTCTATATGATTCAGTGTAATTCCACGGTATGTTGTTTCCTATACCGTAAAAATTATATGTAAATCGATAATAACCGGCTTCACCATAAGCAAGGAGCTTTTCGTCATTAGCATAAACCCTAAATGGCAGGTAAAGAAGAATCTGACCATTGGTGGTATAAGCTGCCCCAAAAGTTATTTGCGATGGAAAGCTGTTTCTATTTTCGTTTTTGAATCTAAATGAATAACTGCCCGCTGCTCCAAAACCAAGTTTGGTTTCAGGAGAATAAAAGCCTACGGGATAAGCAAAAAACCTGTTTGCTGAACTAGAATCCTTTTGTGCTAAAGCTTTAGCACAAAGCAAGAAAGAAAAAGCAATAATTAATATCTTTTGCATTGATGCAACGAAACTAAGCAATACCATAGCAAATCTTACAGAAAATACTGTATGAAAGATTACTAATTTGTAAAGTGTCTTACAAACACTTTTTGTATACTTGACGCTTTCTAACACGATAATAGCATGATTAATCGCTTTCTATTAGGGTTAATTCTCCTTTTTGCCTGTTCTTTAAGAGCTGTTTCTCAAACTGACACAGAATTCTGGTTTGTTGCTCCTGAAATAAGTTCAGGTCACGGCGATGAACCTATAGTGCTAAGAGTAAGCGCTTTAAGCCAGAGTGCCAACATTCAGATTAGCCAACCTGCAAATCCATCTTTTCCAATAATAAACGCCACTATTAATGTTGGTCAAACTCAAACCTTCGACTTAACCGCGTTTAAATCAACTATTGAAAATGCCCCGGTAAATACAGTGCTTAATTATGGACTATTGCTCGAATCCAGCGTACCTGTAACTGCCTATTATGAAGCTAACTCTCAGGTTAATCCTGATATTTTTGCACTTAAAGGCTCAAATGCAAAAGGAACCGAGTTCTTAACTCCTTTCCAAACTTTCTTTCCGAACGGGAGCTTTTTCCCCGTGGCTTTGTCTGGTTTTGACATTGTTGCTACCGAAAATAATACTTCGGTAACCATTACCCCTTCAATTGACATTGAAGGTCATCCTGCCGGAGTACCTTTTACAGTAAATCTAAATAGAGGACAAACCTATTCTTGTCTTGCCATTTCAACTAACCAAATCGATCACGCCGCTGGTAGTAGAATAATTTCATCGAAACCAATTTGTGTAACGATTAAAGATGATTCTATGGTTAACTCACAATGCCGCGATTTGATGGGAGATCAGATTGTACCTATTTCTGTAATCGGCACAGAATACATTGTCATGCGCGGATTCTTGAACACTACTGAATATGCATTTGTACTTGCTACTGAAGACGGAACTGATGTAAATGTGGCAGGTTCACTTTTTACAACTTTAAATACAGGAGAAACAGCTACAATTCCAATCACAACGGGTCAACCAACCACTTATATTTCAACAACTGCACCTGTTTATGTATTACACGTTGCTGGTTTTGGTTGTGAAATGGGCGGAGCTTTACTCCCATCAATCCAATGCACAGGCTCTAACAGTGTGTTTTTCACACGTTCAACATCAGAGCTTTTTGGCTTGAATATCATGATTCGCAATGGCTCTCAAAACGAATTTGTGTTAAATGGTGATCCTCTTTTGATTCCGGGTTCGCTTTTTAATGTAGTTCCGGGAACAAATAATGCTTGGGTTGCAGCGCAAGTTTCATTAAATGAATCTCAAGTTCCTGTTGGCACAACCAGCGTTCTAACAACTACTGCCACTTCAAATGAACTCTTTCATCTTGGAATTATTAATGGAGGTGCAAATTCTGGCTGCCGATATGGCTATTTTTCAGATTTTGCAAGTACAAATCTAGGAGGCAACCGAGTTGTTTGCTCTAACGATACTCTTGAACTGGATGCAGGGCCAAATAAAGATTCGTACTTATGGTCAACTGGAGCCACCACTCAAACAATTGGAGTTATTGAAGCAGGACAATACTGGGTTAACACCGTGAAAGATGGATGTGAAGCAAGTGATACTGTAACAGTGATTCAGGATGGTTTGCAGATAGACCTTGGACCCGACACTACTGTTTGCGGAAATTCGGCAATTACGCTTAGCGCGGGACAAGGCTTTGTGTCTTATGAGTGGTCTACAGGTGCAACAGATTCTACTATAAACGTTAACCAAGCAAACACCTATATAGTTGCTGGAGAAACTTTCGTTGGATGTATAACTCGCGACACAATTGTAGTTCAAACCCAGGATGTTCCTCCGGCTTTGTCGGTTGTTGAGCCATCAATTATTTGCGAAGGAGACGCTTTCAGCCTTACGGCGGAAAATGCAAGTGGTAACATCATCTGGTCTGGTCCTCAAAATTTCAGCTCTCAAGAAAGCACCATTGAATTTGAAGCTGCCTCAACAAATCAATCAGGTTCATATATTGTTATTCAAACTGTTGGAGAATGCGCTTCACCTCCAGCGTCGGTGGATGTTAACGTCATTGAATTACCTCAACCTTTTATTTCGGGTGATACTCTTTTATGTGAATCTGAGCTTAGTTTATTAAGCGTAAACGGAGGTCCCTTCGATGTAATTAATTGGTCAACAGGTGAAATCACACCTACGATTGAAGTTGGCTCGGGAGTTTTTACTGTTTCTGTTGTGAATGCAGGATGCACTGGAATTGATTCAATTAACGTCTATCTGAATGAACCAGATGCCATTTTCACAGTACTTCCAGACACTATTATATTTCTGGGAACACAAAGTATTTTTGAAGACTCTTCAATTGCTACGCAATTTTCAGAAAACGTTCTATTTTACTGGGATTTCACCGACGGAAGCTCTGCAGAAGGGCCAAATGTTCAGTATACTTTTTCTGATACTGGAACTTATCCCGTAATCTTTACAGTAGTGAATGAAGCAGGCTGCATTGATACTGTTATCCAGAATGTAATTGTAATTAGAGAAATTATAATTCCTAATGCATTCTCACCAAACGGAGATGGTTTTAACGATTTTTTTGTTGTTAAATATTTAGAGGTTTACCCTAATTCTGAGTTGCTAATTTTTAATCGATGGGGCAATAAAATATATGAAAGCTCTGATTACAAAAACGATTGGGACGGTGAAAATCAACCAGATGGAACATATTTTTACGTGCTTAATTTGGGCAATGGCCAAGAGTCATTCAAGGGGTCGATATTCTTAAACAGAGATTAATTATTTTCTTTGAGCTTAAAACCCTCAAAGAACTTTCAAGAAGTATAGTTTTACATATATCTTTGATTTCCCTTGCTCAAAAGAAGAAGTATGCGGTTACCCATTATTCTATTTATTTTTCAATTTTAGGTCTCACGGCAAACGCTCAAAATTTGAGTGGTACAATTAAGGATGCCAAAACGAAAGAGCCTCTAATTGGAGCTACAGCAATAATTAAAGGCACCTCCACTGGAGCTCGTGCTGACTTAGATGGTAATTTCAGTATTCTAAATCCTGGAAATCCTCCATTTACTCTAGTTGTGTCTTTTGTAGGATACACTTCTAAAGAAATTCAAATTACTAGTCTCTCTCAATCAGTAGATGTGAGACTAAGCACAAATGAAGAAATACTTAAGGAAGTAGAAATCATTGACACACGACTCACAGAAAAACAAAGAGAGTCTCCGCTAACTGTTGAAGCAATGGATTTGCTTGCCATTAAAGAAACCCCAGCAGCTAACTTTTACGATGGCTTAGGCTCACTAAAAGGTGTAGATCTTACTGCAGCAAGTCTCGGATTTAAGATTATAAACACCAGAGGATTTAACTCAACCTCTCCTGTAAGATCTCTTCAAATTATTGACGGGGTTGATAACCAAGCACCTGGGCTAAACTTTTCATTGGGTAATTTCTTGGGCTCATCAGAGCTGGATGTCCAAAAAGTAGACATCATTGTTGGAGCAAGCTCGGCTTTTTATGGGCCAAATGCATTTAACGGGGTAATCAGTATGACAACCAAGAACCCATTTGATTATACAGGATTAACCGTTCAGACTAAGGTTGGTGAAAGAGAATTATTTGAAACTTCCATTCGATACGCAGAAAAATTTCAAAATAAAAAAGGAGAAGACAAATTCGCATATAAGTTGAATATGTCGTTTATGCGCGCATACGACTGGGAGGCTGACAATATGAATCCTACAGAGCAATCGCTAACTGATGCAAGAAATCCTGGTGGATATGATGCAGTAAATCGATATGGCGATGAAGAACTAGGCGGCTATGAATTTAACTTTGCTAAAACACCTCAAGAAAAAAGCATTTTCACTGGCTTAGGAGTCATATATAGAAATGGCTATAACGAAAAAGATTTGGTGGATTATAACACCAACAACATTAAACTTAATGGTGCATTCCATTATAAAATCAAACCAGATTTAGAACTAATATTCAGCAGCAATTTTGGAACAGGAACCACTATTTATCAAGGAGAGAATCGATTCAGTTTAAGAGATATCCTGTTCTTTCAGAACAGAATAGAAATAAGTAAAAAAGATAAATTCTTCTTAAGGGCATATGCAACACACGAGGATGCAGGCAACTCCTTTGATGGTGTAGTTACTGCGTTTGAAATGCAAAACCTATCAAAAACAAATGATGAGTTTAAAGAAGATTATCAATTTGCATGGACAAGTGGTGGCTTTAATGCACCTAGATTTAAAATAAGAAATTTGCCAGGCTACCCCTCTCCTTTCAACGAACAGATTTACGATTCTTTGATGGTTGTATATGTTGACACATTATACAAGTACCATGATTATGCCCGCGATATTGCTAATGCTGGTGATGGAGCTAACCAAAAAGACTTTTATCAGGTTGGTACTGCTAGATTTGATTCAGCAATGGCAGCTGTTAAATCAAGAACACTTGCTGATGGCGGAAGTAGACTTCAGGATAAATCAGCTTTATACCATATTCATGGCGAGTACAAAGCCAATTTAACGGAAACTACAAAGCTAACCGTTGGTGCTAACGGCAGAATGTACAGGCCTAATTCCTCAGGTACGATTTTCAGCGATACACTAGTCATAGATCGCATTGAAAATGGCGATACTTTATACAAAAGAAGGGTTATCACGAATTCAGAATTCGGCTCCTATCTTGGGCTTCAACAACAACTATTTAAGGAAAGATTAAGACTGAACGGAACGGTACGTGTAGATAAAAATCAGAACTTCGATTTGATATCCACGCAGAGTGTTTCTGGAGTTTATACAATAAATAACAATCACACCTTTAGGCTGGTTTACTCCTCTGCTATCCGAAACCCTACCCTTCAGGATCAATATCTGTTCTACAATGTAGGAAGAGCAATCCTTATAGGAAATTTAACAGGTCGGGATTCACTCGTTACTATTCCTTCTTTCTTTGCGTTTTTAGAGAACATTGACCCTTCAAAACTGGTTTATTTTAATGTTGACCCTATCAGACCTGAACGAGTTCAAACGGTAGAAATTGGATATCGAGGTACTTGGTTTAAAAGACTGTTTGTTGACATGAGTTATTATCGCTCTGTTTACAGAGATTTTATAGGTTTTAAGGTTGGACTTGATGTAACTCCTACCGGAGGAATTCCACTAATTCAGGCATACAGGCTTGCAGCAAACACAAATGACTTGGTGTATACTCAAGGATTTTCAGGCGGACTTAATTTCTACTTTGCAGATAAATATGCACTTAACGGGAATTATTCTTGGAATGTTCTTAGCAGACCAGATAGCACTGATGAAATTATAACCGCATTTAATACCCCAGAACACAAGTTCAATCTTGGAATTAACGGTAGAAACATCAAACTCCCGTGGATCAAGAAAGAACAGTTTGGCTTTAATCTTAGCTACAAATGGGTTGAAGGATTTACCTTTGAAGGAGCTCCTCAGTTTACCGGCTCTATACCTTCATATGGTATGGCTGATGCTCAAATAAATTGGACCGCTAGAAAAATAAAAACCGTATTTAAGCTAGGAGCGTCTAATGTGCTCAATAATAAGGTCTTCATGGTTTATGGAGGACCTCGAATTGGTAGGTTAGCTTATTTTTCAATTACTGTTGATATTCCTTAACTTTAGTTTTTAATACTGCTTTTTAAGAGTACATTTGCTATTGAACTTAACAAGTGATATTTTAACACTCTAGAATCAACAAACCACAATTTATGAAACACTTATTTACTTCTGCTTGCGCTTTCTTCCTGCTTATTTCGGCTGGTACACTGAACGCTCAGCGATACGTTACTGAAGTATTTTCAGATGCTGAAATCACTATCACAAATAATGTAACTTATGCTGAAAACATTTCTATTGAAAATACCATTCTTGCTGCCTTAAGTGGTATCAACCCACCTCCAGCACCTGATACTGTCGGAATTATGATGGATATCTATGCTCCCGGAGCTTCTGATACTGAAACAGCTCGTCCATTAATTATTTATTTACCTACAGGAAACTTTCTTCCTCCAGTAGTAAATGGAGCACCTACAGGCAGCCGCAAAGACAGTGCTGCAGTAAACATTGCAAAGCAATTAGCCAAAAGAGGCTATGTATGTGCTGTTGCTGACTACAGAAAAGGTTGGGTTCCAGTTTCTCCTTCACAAATTGTAAGAACGGGAACAATTTTGAATGCAGCATACAGAGGTATGCAGGATTCAAAAGCAGCTGTTAGATATTTTAGAGCTGATAATGCAGGTGCAAATACTTATGCAATTGACCCTAACAAAGTTGCTTTATTAGGTGAAGGAACTGGTGGATATGTTGCAATGGCTCATGCCTTTTTGGATCAACCAGGAAAAATTGGTCGCCTACCAGGTTTAGGTGATGATAAGTTTTTACGCACCCAAGCACCTGACTCATCTGTTATTGATACAAATCGTGTTGGTAACTTCGATGGAACAAACAATATCCCACTTAATCTATTAGATTTCGCAACAACAGGTGATTTTCTTAAGGTTACAGGTAATGTTGCAAATAACCCAGGATTCTCTTCTGATGTTCAGTTAGTAATAAATCTTGGTGGTGCTCTTGGTGATACTTCATGGCTTGATGCGGGTCAAATTCCAATGTTAGGTATCCACGCTGTGCGCGACCCTAACGCACCATATCAAATTGGAGATGTAATTGTACCTACTACAGGTGACTTAGTAATTCCTTTTGCTTCAGGAGCAGGTTTCAACCTTACTAAAGCAAATGAATATGGCAACAACGCATCATTTGCAAATAAAATCTATCCTGATGCAATCACAGCAGCTATTGAAGCTCGTTACAATCAGGAAATCCCGTTTGCACCGAGCACAATTAATACCGGTTCGGGAAAAGGTCTATTACCTTTTATTCTGACTGAAGCTGCAGTTCGTCCGTTTAACCATGGTAGTCCTTGGCAATTCTGGAATTCTAATCAACCTACAGCTGCTGCTACTGTTCCTGGAACTAACCCTCCTGTTACAGCTCATCAGGCAAGCGCAGCCAGCAACCCGTTTATGGCTGCCGGCAACACCGAAGGAAGAAATGCAGCTCTTGCATACATCGACACTATTCAGCAATTCATTAATCCACGTATTGTATGTGCTTTAGGTCTTGCTGAGTGCGATTTATATGAAACTATTGGTTTTAACGATGTAGTTAACACAAACCAATTTGTTGCTTACCCAAATCCTTCTAAGAATATCATTAACATTCAGGTTAAGGCAGGTGTTGCTTCTCTTAACTCTGTTAGATTATTTGACATGACTGGTCGTGAAGTAATGAACATCCAAGGCATTAATGCTCCTTCTGTTCAACTAAACAGAGGCAATTTATCTTCAGGTATTTATATTGCCAGTGTGCAAACTAGCAAGGGAACTTCTCAAGTTCGTCTTGTTTTTGAATAAACTTTTTCAAAATCCTTAAAAAAGTCCTTCCTTCACAGGAAGGACTTTTTTTGTTCATAATGCTATCTAACTCTTTAAAAAAACCACTCTTTGCTTTAGCATTGCTAACTGGTCTTTTCCTGATTTGGGTTTACCCAGAATCTGATCCAGCTTGGTGGAAAAGCATTGAGGATTTACACGACGAAGTTTGGTGGGCTGAGAATGCACGTAGAAAAATCCTCTTCAACCAATGGATGTGGGATGAATATGCGGCTGCACTAGCTTCGGGACCATTAACCACCCTCTGGCATTTTTTAAGTTTTAAAGTCTTTGGTATTCATTTTTTCAGCCTTAGATTAATAGCTCTGTTACCCGCGGCGATAATCCCCCTATTGTTAAAGAATAGTCTGATTTTCAAGAATAAAACAACAAACTTAAGTATCCTTATTTTGATTAGTTCTAGCGCCTATTTTGCTATCAGCCGAATAGGCTATATCGAAATGATGCTGATGCTAATTTGTTTCATTTATCTTGCTTTGCTGAAAAGGGAGTGTTTATTATTCTCAATTTTAGCAGGACTTATACTCACTGCCGGCCTGCTCTTTAAAGGTTCTTTCATCTACTTACTTGTTCCTCTTATTATTTGGACAATTTTCTCATCGATTGAGCCTAAAAAACTAGTACTAATCCTAAGTGGTTTTGTCATTTCTTCAGTAAGCATTTATTTAGTTTACTACCTACCAAACAGCGATTTATTTGAGGTATACTCAATTTACTTTAAAAACAATTTTTACGATACAATCACGCTTCTAAATCCCCTGGGAATTATTCCTAGGTTAGCATGGTTGCCAACTAAAGAATGGCTTACATCGCCATTAATGATCTGGATTAGCATCACCTACTTGCTAAAATTCTCGAATGGTTTAAGACCTTCTTTCAAAAACACGGCTACAGGTTTGCTGATGCTATTACTAGCATTTTCTTTGTTTTCTGACTTCTCAGACCGAAGGTTAATTTTTCTCATTATCTTACTTCCACTTGCATGGTCTGATAAGTTTGAAAAAAACATGTCTTTAAGAACCAACCTAATTCTTTCGACCTTTCTTCTTAGTCCATATATTACCTTCTTCATTCAAGGTAAACTCAATGCAGATCAACTCATTGAAGCTTGTTTTTTCCCGTTTCTTGCTTTGATTACCGGGATGATTGGGCTTTACCTAATTCTTAGAAAACTAAAAATCAAAGCACCAGATATTGTTCTCTTAAAATTAGCAATTGCCGGATGGAGTCTTTTTGCAGTTCACTCAGCATCAATAGTATTGGGCCAGTTGCAGATTTTAAGTTATTCTCAAATAATGGTTTTGCAGATATTGGTTTGCTCTTTATTGATTGCTAAGGCATATTTTAAGTATGAAAGCTTTGTCCAGCAAAACCGAATTCTAATTGTAGTTTGTGTAGCTCAGGTTGGTTTTATTCTAAAGCATCAGCTTGATCCAGAATTCACGCTTCGTAACGAATCCAGGAATTTATCTAGAACCTTTAACAAACAGCAAGAGGTTCTTGCAAATAATGCCTCATTGGAGTTATTGTTTTTAAGCAAAGCGAGAATTCCGTTTGACTTATCAATTGCTAAGGGTTACTTAGGATGTGACAAGCTAGGTCTTATTACTAAATATTCAAACACTGCTAATGAAACTTATATTAGCAGTGAAACTGATTCAAATTGTGTAATAAAATTCAGAGAAGAAATAAACCTTTTACCATTCAATAACGAATACAGAATGAGTAGTTCATTTTTCGTGAAAGGAAATGTTTTTTCCAACCAATGAAATTCAGCATATTTGTGATTAGATTTTGAATTTATGAAAACAACTACATTTTCAGTTCTATGCTCCTTCCTAATTATTTCACTCTTTGTTTTAAGTGCGTGCAAAAAAGATACTACCAAAGGCTGCACAAACCCTGATGCTATCAATTACAGCACACAAGCAGATGAAGATAATGGAACTTGTGAATTCGAAAGAGATAAGTTTTTAGGTATTTGGAATGGTCAAAAGGACTGTATTTTCAATCCTTTAGATTCTACTGCCTCAATTGAAATTGGTCCTTCAACAGATAACGTTGCTAGAATGATAATTAATGACTTTCCAGATGTTGGCCTGAGTGCCACAGCTATAGTTAACTCTTCTGAAACATCTGAATTTATTATTGATGTTCAACAGATTACGAATGATTTGGATATCTATTCTATATCAGGTAAAGGAATAGTCTATCAAAACACCTTGGTTATTAATTATTATAAAACTTACGATTCCTCTTCTATTGATACCTGCGGACTAGGATTAACTAAGTTTGAGTGAAACTTTATTGTTAATAAAGCGTAAAGATTTGTAAGAAAATCAATACATTAATTCAATCCTTTTGCTACATTTGTAATAGTAAGCGCATCTCATGATTAATATTTTACAAAAATACACAGGCATATTTTTGCTTATTTCATCTTTCACTTTGCTACCGGCATGTGAAAAGATTGAAGGTTGTACAGATCCCACTGCCGAGAATTACAATCCTGACGCTGAGCTTGAGGATGCAAGTTGTATTACCCAAAGAAAAAAATTCACAGGATTATTTGCCTCTAACGACCAGTGCAATATTGCTCCAGCGGCACAAGGATATTTCGTTGAAGTAAGGAATTCGAATGTAAACCTTGACGATATTATTATATTCAATTTGGGAGATTTCTTTCTCAATCCGGTTATAGCTACAGTAAACAAAACAGCTTTTACTATTGAAAGACAAGATCCCGATGCTAATGGCCATTACATTCAGGGAGAAGGTTCTATTGCTGGTAATACTATAACTCTTCAATACAGAGTTAGATATGGTTCAAGTCCTGAAAGAGTCTGTATTACTAGTATGGTGAAATAACCACCATTTCTCTTTAATTTTTTGCCTTTATAAAATATCTAGACCGGAGTGTTTCCGGTCTTTTTTTTGGGTTTCCAAAATTCATTCTAAGCAAAGTCACAGAGAAATCATCTAATTGTAACAGCGTTTCTGTCGCGTATTTAGACTCTAAAAGAGCTTTGCCTTCATCATTTGTATAAAAATAAAGTGCGTCTTGGTTTTCTAAAACCGAATCTAACTGAGAGGGAATTACATCGGCTATGGTTCCTTGAGCATACACATCTAAGGCTCTGGAGCCAACAAGCAAATTAAAAGCTTTCTTAGTATCTATTCCAGACTCATGAATGTAAGTACCAACTTTGCCTCCTGCCTGATAAGACAATACAGAAGGATAGAATTGCAAAGCGAGTAAAATATTAATACCGATAACACTTAAAAGCGACATATAAACAAGTCTATGCCAAGCATGCTGCTTTTTGAAAAAAGCCAGATAGACGAATCCTGCAAAAGCCGAAATTCCAATAATGGCAAGCACAATTGATTTGATTGGGAAAAACCAAATAAACAGAACACAAGCAAATGTCCAACATCCAAAAAGCACTACTGTTTGGATAATTTTAAAGGTCCTTACATCTCTTAGTTTGGACTCTCGGTACAATTGAATTAAATAGTTTGCACTTATCACTGCAGCAAAAGGAAAGACTACATATATATAATGAGGTAACTTGTACCGAGATGCTGAAAGAGCTATAAATGGCAACCAAAATCCCGCAAGGCTTATCCATTCTAGTTTAGAAAGCAAAAACTCCTTGGTATTAGTGAATAATTGTTTACCTAAATGTAGCATCGCTCCAACAAAGAATAAAGACCATGGCAGGAATGACCATGCGAAACTGTGGACAAAGAAAAAAGGACCAGAATCATTTTTCCAAACGTTCTCACCGGTGAGTCTGCCAAAACTTTGTTCCCAAAAAAAGAATCGTAAACCAGAAACCTCTTGTCTTCCGTTTACAACTTTTTCAGGATGAATATCAAATTGTGTGTATAAGCCATACAGCATGGGAGAAAGAACTAATGCAAGAATTAAAACTCCTGCTATCCAACGCCAGTTGAGTATCGCTTTCCAATCTTTCTTAATAAGCAAATGAGTTCCAATAGCAAGTGTAGGAGCAATTAAACCCAATGGCCCTTTAGCTAGCATACCTATGCCAGCAAAAACAAATGCAGGAATCCACCAAAAAGATTTAGGAGCTTTTAATTGCTCACTAAGCATCCAAACACAGGCTATAACTGAATTGGTGAGGTATACGTCTGTTCTTACGTCATTGGTGAAATGAAAATATCCTTGCGTTGTAGCAAGTAAAACGGCCGCAAGAATTGCAGTTTCTCTATCATACCAAAGCTTAGTAAACTTAAATACCGAGATTAATCCGAGAATTGCAAAGAGAATAGCTGGGAACTTAAAAGCAAAATTCCCAATTCCAAAAACAGAATAAGAAAGAGTAGTTATCCAGAAAATAAACGGTGGTTTATCAAGGTATTCATTGCCTCGATCAAAAACATGCAGGAAATCGCCTCTCTCAAGCATTTCCCTGCCCATTGATGCATATTGAGCAGCATCAACATCCATAATTTCAACCGGAATGGCAAGCATGTAAACAATAATTGCGAGCACTATTACCGGTAAAAACCTGTGGATATTCACTACCTTCTAAAAATGTTGTATTTTAAAATGCAATAAATGGCTTTAAAACCATCTTTCCAGTTTATCTTTTTACCTTCTGCGTAGGTTCTTCCGTAGTAGGAAATCCCAACTTCATAAATCCTAATTTTAGGTATTCTTGAAATTTTAGCAGTTACCTCTGGCTCAAAGCCAAATCTTTTCTCTTTCAACTTTAGAGATTGTACTGTTTCTCTTTTAAATAATTTATAACATGTTTCCATATCTGTAAGATTGAAATTGGTAAACATATTAGAGAGCATTGTAAGGAATTTATTTCCTATAGTATGCCAGAAAAACAAGATTCGGTGAGGATTTCCACCCATAAAACGAGAGCCATAAACAACATCTGCAACTCCATCAAGCATTGGCTTTAAGAGAAGTTTGTATTCTTCAGGATCGTATTCTAAATCGGCATCCTGAATTATAATATAATCGCCAGTTGATTCCTTTATGCCAGTATGAAGGGCTGCTCCTTTACCAGCATTCTTCTCATGACTAAGATACTTTATTGGTAAATCTGGATTCTGGCTTATGTAATTATTAACAGCTTCATCTGTGTTATCTTTAGAACAATCATTAACAATGATTACTTCTTTCCTCATTTCCTGCGGTAATGAAACAGCCTTAACCTTGTCAAGAATAAAGTGAATTGTAGGCCCCTCATTATAAGCTGGTATGACTATAGATAAGGTCTTTTGCATAGTATAAAGTAACTCTGTTATCTAATAAAAAATGGGTAAGTTACTTACATCGCACCGCTCAACCACCTACCCTTGCTACCTTCCGGTCCTGGGGGGATTCAGCAGGAGCTGGTCGTATAAGACTTACCCGGCGCAAAAATAGAAAAAATTAGCATGTTTACTGAATTCTTCCATAATCTTTTACTCCAATTGTAATATTTAACAGCTAACATTCACAAACGTATTATCTTATATTTGCAAAAAAACGAAAAACTATGTCTAGCACACTTAATGCGCCAATGATGCCTTCAGCCTCTAAGCACGGAGTATTCTTAGGTCTAGCCCTCATATTGGTTCAAACCATTTTTTATCTTGCTGATATTCGCTTTGATTCAGGCCTTGGTTATTTAAGCTATTTAGTTCTAATAGGTGGTTTGTTTTTGTCAATCAAAGCATATCGCGACCAATTTAATGACGGTTTTGTCAGCTATGGAAGGGCTGTTGGCTATGGAGTTTTGGTTGCATTGCTTGCTGGTGTGATCTCCTCGGTTTTTACATTTGTGCTTTATGAATTCATTGACCCAAATCTTATCGACAAATTGCTTCTGGAGTCTGAAAATAAAATGATTGATAGTGGTCTCGACGGCGACCAACTGGATATGGCCATGGAGATGAACAAAAAAGTTATCACTCCGGGCTTTCTTACTATTATGGGAATTTTAGGGCAAACGTTTATGGGCTTAGTTTTCAGTCTTGTTTTAGCAGTTTTCCTAAAGAAAGAAGGAAACACCTTTGAACAAGATACGCTTTGAGTCCACAAATTTCTATAGTAGTTCCTCTGTATAATGAGGATGAGTCTCTTCCGGAGCTAATCAGCTGGATTAATCAAGTAATGAGGGATAACGATTTCTCCTATGAGGTTATACTAGTTGACGACGGAAGTAATGATAAATCCTGGGAAGTAATTTCCAGTCTATCCTCCACAAACCCAGGAGTAAAAGGAATTCGTTTTAGAAGAAATTACGGAAAATCAGCTGCTTTAAATGTTGGTTTTGCCGCTGCATGCGGGGATGTGGTTATAACTATGGATGCTGATTTACAGGATAGCCCCGATGAAATCCCCCAACTGTATCGAATGATTACTAAAGAAGGTTTTGATTTAGTTAGCGGATGGAAACAAAAAAGATTTGACCCCATCACTAAAACGATTCCGACAAAGCTTTTCAATTGGGCTGCCAGGAGAATGAGTGGAATTATGCTTCATGATTTTAATTGCGGTTTAAAAGCCTATCGGCTGGATGTTGTTAAAAGTGTTGAAGTTTACGGCGAAATGCACCGTTACATTCCTGTTTTGGCCAAATGGGCTGGATTTAAAAACATTGGAGAAAAAGTTGTCCAACACCGGGCTAGAAAATACGGAATAACAAAATTTGGCTGGGAACGCTTCGTGAATGGATTCCTTGACTTGTTAAGCATCACTTTTGTTTCGAAGTTTGGCAAACGACCAATGCACCTTTTTGGTCTATTAGGAACTTTGAGCTTTATGATTGGATTTATCATAGCAGCGTACCTTACATTTTCAAAGTTCGCCTTTCAGGCTTATAAGATGACCGACCGTCCTGTTTTTTACTTCGGCATTTTCTTTATGATTATTGGCACTCAACTTTTTCTTGCCGGTTTTCTAGCTGAATTAATTTCACGAAACGGTTTCGATAGAAATACGTATCTTATCCGGGAGAAAAAAGGTTTTATAGAAAAAGAAAATTAATTCAAGGCATTTGAAATCATTCAGTCATATATATATTATTGCCTTATTCTTGTTTTATTGTATTCTATCAGGATGCAGTAAAAACAAAGAAGTAGTTTGCACAACTGAAGCAAAATCAGGTTTAAATATTTATGTAAATGATTCTGAAACATTGCAAATCTTAATTTCAGATGTTGAAGTGAAAGCAATTAGTGGCTCTCATGAAGAGATTTTGCTCCCTCCTATTTCTGATGCTTCACCTTTTACCGGAGCTTATGAAGAACATGGAATTTATAAGATAGTTGTTAGTAAACCAGGGTATTTTTCTGATTCGCTCTATCCAATAATTGTTGGCAGAGATGAATGCCATATAATTCCACAAGTAGTATACATCAAGTTACGCAAGCAATAAGCACTAATGTAATGGAAGAAATTATTACTAAAGACTCCAATGGAAATATCCTTCAAGAGGGAGATTCAGTTACTGTTATTAAAGACCTTAAAGTAAAAGGGAGCTCAATGGTAATCAAAAGAGGAACGCTAGTTAAAAACATTCGACTTACCGATAGCAATGAAGAGGTTGAAGCTCGTGTAAATAAGTCTGCTATGGTGCTTAGAGCAGAGTTTCTCAAAAAAGCTTAAGGGCGTTAGTCCATTAATATCGCTTCTGAATATTTCTTCCAACTTAGTTTGCTGGCAATTTCCCTGATTTTCTCAGGGGAAACTGGATTTAAAATAGCATTTTCCATGGCTTTTGCCATACTCTCTATATTATTGGCCTCAGCTAAATATCCATTTTCACCATCTTGAATGGCATATTTAAAATGCCCAACTGAAGTAGCTAAAATTGGTTTTCTGAAGTTGTATGCAATTGACTCTACGCCTGAAGGTGTTGCATACTCATAGAAATTCACAACTTCATCACTTACCTGAAAATACTTATACACTTCCTCATTCGCAACGAATGAATTAACAACAACGACCTGATTTTCAAGGCCCAGTTCTTCAATCAAATTGAGAGGTCGGTATTCTTGTTCACTATCACCTTTTCTCAAAAGTAAAGCTCTAGCAGTATTAAAGACAAACTGCTTTGCTTTTGTAGACCATTGGGTTTTATCAACTGTATCCCAGAAGGATTCACCTACAATAAGCAACGAAGAATCAGGATATTTTTTTGCTACCACTGAGAAAGCTCTAATAGCATTATGTAATCCTTTATATTTTCTGATAAACCCAAAGAATAGAAATACATGTGCATTTAAACCTAGCTCCTTCTTGGCTCTTTCAATGTCAAAGTCATCCTTAGCTTGGAACATATCATACACCGGATGAAACAATTTAATAATTGAAATATTATCCTTGCTTCTTTTGCCCGAATCGGTGACTTCAAATTTTATTTCAGGAAGAAAATCCTTGAACTCGTCAATTGTAACTTGACCATGCATTATATATGTATCCGCACATTTAAGTGCAAATCTTGTTAGAATTCTATCAAGTTTTCCATTCTCTTTCTGAACCACATTATGGACATCAAAAATCAGTTCAGAACTAGGATTTAACTTTTTCAATCTTTTGCAAATAAAGCCAACAGGTAAGCCTTGAATGGCTATTGCCCATTGAAACACCACAATATCAGGCTTTAGACTTGCAATAAAATCGGCTGTTGAATTCCAAGAGAAAGGGTTGTTATAATTGGTTAAATAAAAGACAGAAATATCCCTGCCCTCCAATACATCTGATCTACTGTTTCTATCAATAAAATCTCTTGGTATTATAGCTGGATACTGCTGCGACCAAGAAACTATAGTAACTTTTGCTCCCTGATCATGAAGCGATTTTGCCAAAGAGGTAGTGAAATTGGAAATTCCGCCTTTAAACCTAGGTCCGGGACCAAAAACAACTACATGCTTCATTAGATGGATGGAATCTACAGTATAAAATTAATTCATCCAAGGGTTAGCTGAATGCATAGATCTAAAAACAGAAGCCGCCTTTTCGAGGAATTCATCATTAACCTTACTCTTTAAATCTTCAAGACCTAACACATCATCATGATTCACTTTATAGGTCAACTCATAGCTTCCAGCTTCAAATTTAACAAGGTATTTATCGTTCATGCTAAAAATGCTAATTCTAAGTTGAGGATGTGGAATCTGGTCTATAACTCTCATATTTATTCAGCTATTAATAAAAAATACTGTTTCTTCCCTTTTTGCAAAAGGAGGTATTTATTATTGAGAAGAGCACTAGAATCTATAATACCATTTGGATCTATATACTTCTGTTTATTAATTGACAAGGCTTGTTGTTGAATCATTTTGCGAGCCTCTCCTTTCGAACTAAAAACCTGAGTGTTTACAGCTAATAGATCTAGAATATTCAAACCATTTTCTAATTCAGATGCAGCAAATTTAAATTGAGTTACTCCTTCAAAAATTTGAAGGAATAAATGTTCATTCATTTGAGAAAGTTGTTCAGTAGTACCTTGTCCAAAAAGCACAGCAGTAGCTGATTGCGCTCCACTTAACTCTTCTTCCCCATGCACAAGACGAGTTATCTCCTCTGCCACTTTCTTTTGAAGATTCCGTAAATGAGGTTGTTCTAAATGCTCTTGAATTATTCTTTCAATAATATCTTTCTCGAGAAAGGTAAAAATCTTGATATACTTCGCTGCATCTTCGTCAGAACTGTTAAGCCAAAACTGATAAAATTGATAAGGGCTAGTGAGATTTGCGTCTAACCAAATATTCCCTTGTTCTGTTTTTCCGAATTTTGTTCCATCGGCTTTTGTAACTAAAGGAACAGTTAAAGCATAAGCTTCCCCCCCT
Organism: Bacteroidia bacterium; assembly: GCA_018401705.1. Taxonomy (GTDB): domain Bacteria; phylum Bacteroidota; class Bacteroidia; order M30B66; family M30B66; genus M30B66. The sequence goes on from JAGYKL010000001.1 coordinate 137,621, forward strand.
CCAATACGTCTGATTAGCTCGGTTCCGGTGACAATATTTCCCCATTGATCAGAACCACCAAGCTGAAGTTTTACATCTTTATTCTTCCAAAGCCAATAAAAGTCATATCCCTGAATAAGTTGATAACTAAACTCTGTGAAAGATATACCAGTTTCGAGTCTTTTCTTAACAGAATCCTTTGCCATCATGTAGCTAACAGAAATATGCTTTCCAACTTCACGCAAGAAACTCAAAAGGTTAAACTCCTTAAACCATTCATAGTTATTAACTAATTCAGCACCTTTATCAAAATCGATAAACTTCCTTAATTGATTCTCAACTCCATTCACATTTTTCTGAAGTATTTCTTCACTTAGCATGCTTCGTTCTTCGGCTTTACCCGATGGATCGCCAATCATTCCAGTAGCGCCACCTACCAAAGCAAAAGGCTTATGCCCGTGTCTTTCAAGGTGCATCAATAAAATAATCTGTACCATAGAACCTATATGAAGAGATTCAGCGGTGGGGTCGAAACCTATGTAACCTTTAACCTTCTCTTTTGCTAATAACTCTTCTGTACCTGGAATAATATCATGTAAAAGTCCACGCCACTTTAACTCTTCAACAAAATTCATTAGAAAATCTTAAATAATTAGATTGCAAATCTAAGAAAATGCAGAAGTTAAAAGGCCAATTCTAAATTGGAGAATAAATATTGATTGGCGACATTTATGTACATTCGTTTGAAATAGATAAGTATTGAAAGCCCTCCTTAATAGAAATAAGCTACTCCTTTGTCTTATACTAATAACAGCATCATCTATTGTCCCCATATTTGGATTCATGGATATAATACCTTTCAGGCATTATGATGAATCTAGATTAGCTTCTAATGTGCTTGAGATGTATATGGATAATAATTTCCTGGTTACTCATTATAATGGTGAACCAGAAATGTGGAACACCAAACCGCCTTTGCTAATTTGGATTCAGGTTTTTTTTGTTCATGCAATTGGGTTTAATGAATTAGCCATGAGGATTCCAGTGGCCCTTTTTGCCTTTGCGAGTTTACTTCTCATTTTTTTTTACTTCAGGAATTATCATAAAAATTATTTGCTAGGCCTATTTGCTGCTTTGATTCTATTAAGCAGCATCGGATATGTTTCAATTCATGGCGTAAGAACTGGTGATTATGATGTTCCACTTAGCTTTTTTATGCTCTGTTACGTAATAGCTTTGGATGCATTTATACATACTTCAAAGGTTAAATTCCTATATATTTTTTTTGCTGCAATTACATTAGGTGTTTTCACAAAAAGCGTAGCAGCTCTACTTTTTATTCCAGGCATTGTAATTTATTTAATTATATCAAAGCGTTTGTTTGAATTAATTCGAAACAAGAATTTCTGGTTGGGCATTCTGATTTCATTTATTTGTATTATTTCATATTACTTATTAAGAGAAATGAAGAATCCAGGATATCTCAGTGCAGTGATGAACAATGAGCTCGGCGGAAGATTTCTTGATGCTCTTGAAGGTCACAAAGAACCATTTAATTATTACTGGAAAAACCTAATTAACTCACGTTATTCTTATTTAATTTTCCTCGCCATTATTGGAATTCCTTTAGGATGCTGGAATGAAAACAAAAGAATAAGAGCAAGCAGCAGACTCGTTACAATTACAGCATGTACTTTTCTACTTATTATTTCTACAGCTCAAACAAAGCTTGAATGGTACGACATCCCATTATATCCATTGATGTCTATTCTAGTCAGCATTTCCATATATGAAATTTACCTTCTTATTTCAAAAAGAATGTATGTTTTTAAAGAATACACATCGAAGATTCTAAGTTTTTTATTTATCGTTCTCTCTATCTACCCTGCTTATAGCCATGTGTTTGAATTTACCTACAAACCAAAGCATAGCGAAGGAGACAAAATTTATTATGTAGCTAGTTACTTTCTTAAAGATGCATTAAGAGGAAAGCATGATTTATCTGGGATGAGTTATATTGAGTCAGGCTATCATCCGCATACTAGTTTATATATAAAAATGCTTCAGATAAAAGGGGTTGACATTGGTGAGAAACAGATACACGATGTTATTCCTTCCGACACAGTTATTATTCATCAATTCGAAACAGAATATCAATTATTAGATTGTTATAATTGCAAACTATTAAATACTTTCGAAGGAGTTTCGATATATCAAGTAATAAGTTTAAAACCTTAGTATGGAGCTTTCAGTTATTATTCCAATTTATAACGAAGAAAAAATCATCGAGGAATTATACGCTCGATTAGAAGCTGCATGCTCGAAGATAACTAAGAGCTTTGAGTTGATTTTTGTTAATGATGGCAGTAAAGACAATTCGTTTATTCGACTCATAGAATTGTGCAATACTCATGAATATGCACATTACATAAATTTAAGCAGGAACTTTGGGCATCAAATTGCTGTAACCGCAGGCTTAGATATTAGTAAAGGTAAACGAGTTGTGATTATTGATGGAGATTTACAGGACCCTCCCGAGTTAATTCCTGAGCTAAACAATAAAATGGATGAAGGGTTTGAGGTTGTTTATGCCAGAAGGAGAAGTCGAAAAGGAGAATCCTTTTTCAAGAAAATAACTGCTAAATTCTTTTACAAAACATTAAGAAGCATCACACAAGTAGATATCCCTTTAGATACTGGTGATTTTCGGATGATTGACAGAAAGGTAGTTGAAGCCTTAAAAAGGATGCCTGAGAAAAATAAATTTTTAAGAGGTCAGATTTCTTGGATAGGGTTTAAGCAAAGTGCAGTATTGTTTGACCGAGATGAGCGGAAGTTTGGAAAGTCAGGCTATCCATTATCAAAAATGCTAAAATTCGCTATGGATGGCATAACTGGGTTTTCTGACAAGCCGCTGGCACTTGTAACCAGAATGGGTTTGTGGGTTTCATTGATTTCATTTCTTGTAATTCTTTATGCTCTGTATTCACACTTTTTGTTAGAAAGAACAATAACAGGTTGGACTTCAATGATTATTAGTAGCATGTTCATAGGTGGAATACAGTTGTTAAGTATTGGAATTATTGGTGAGTATATAAGTAGAATAAACACAAATGTTCAAAATAGACCTTTGTATATTATCGAATCTACTGATTTGGCAAGTTAAAATCGATTCAATTTATGTTTTTGGGATGCTTAATTGTGACCAATTTTTGGCACAAAAATGTTTAGCAAGGAATACAATTTGTCCGGTGTGATAAGAATAATGACCTAGCTGTCGTAGAATAGCTTGATTGACAGTATGAGCTTCATTTCTGATTAAAACGATCTTATCCAAATCATTCTCCGACAAATCATCTAATGCGGCAAAAAGACAATTCCAGCCATCATTCCACAACTTAAAAAGTTGTGGTTGAGATAAGAACTGTTCTTCAAACTCCTTGTCTCTTTCTCTCCAAACTTTCTCTCCATCAGAGATAAGAAAGTCAGTCCATCTTGAAAGCATATTACCAGCTAAATGCTGCATAATTATGGAGATGCTGTTTGAATTCTCATCGATAGCATTGTGTAAATCATCATTAGAAACTTGTTCTATTGCATTTTCGCATAATTCCTTATACTTTTTAAAAATTTCAATAACATGAAGCAGTCTCGAATCTACCATTCTAATTGGAATTTAAAGTTGAATCAGATTTAACTTTTATATCTTCAACAAAATAGGCATTCACATGCTCTTTACCCAATCTAGCTTTAAGCCAATTCTTCACTTTTTGTTGTTCAGTATCAGACATCGAGCCCGGCTCTACCGAAAAAACAATCATTCTAACTTCTGAGCTGTCATTGATTTGCTCTCCAAAAACTTTTGATATTGCAAAAGCACAAGATTTTATTTGCGGGAAAAGCGGCTTTATCTCATTATACATTTGCTGGCCCTGCTGCGGAATTGAGCGAAGGCTATCAACTTTAATTTTTGTTTTATTTAAGCTATTAATGGTAGCATTTAATTTATTTTTCAGTTGCTGGGTTTCTGATAATTCCTGAATATTTGAGGAGAAACCTTGCTCAATTTCACATTCAGCGCCGGTTAAGTCAAAATCTTTTAAACGAAGTTTGATATCCTTTTTATCCTCATTAGATAATGTATTACCTCCATAAACGAGTGTTAACTGCCTCTTTGCCGGATTAACATCACTTTTGATTAGATAACTTCCTCCTACAATGGTAACATTGCCAATGAATCGATTTGCATTTTCAGCAAATTTCTCATTTTGAACAAGCAGGTAACCAAAATAAAAACTTGGTAATACAGTAATTAAAATCACTGCGGTTATCCACCTATTAATTTTTCGCTTCCTTAGAGCATCAACTTCCATAGTAATTGGAAACCTAAAAATGCGAGAAGCAATTAAAGATGAAATAGCTATAAATACAGTGTTAATAGTAAAAAGATAGAATGCGCCTAGAAAAAAGCTGTATTGACCTGAAGCAAGACCATAACCTGCAGTACATAAAGGCGGCATTAATGCTGTTGCAATTGCAACACCTGGTATTACATTTCCTTTTAATTTACTACTAACAGCAACGATACCTGCCAAACCACCAAACAAAGCAATGATTACATCATAGATTGTAGGGCTTGTTCTTGCTAACAGTTCAGAATAAGCCGTAGAAACAGGACTCAATAAGAAATACAAAGTTGATGTGAGCAGACTTGTCGCAACTGCGAAACCAAAATTGCTGATTGCTTTTCTAAAAAGGACAAAGTCATAAGTTGCTAAGCTATATCCCATCCCATTAATGGGGCCCATTAATGGTGATATTAACATTGCTCCGATAACGACAGCTGTTGAATTGGTATTTAATCCAACCGAAGCAACAATAATTGCAAAAACTAAAATCCAAAGATTTGTCCCTTTGAAGGTAATTCCTTTAATTATTTCATCATGTATCTTATCATAATCTTCAATCTCATTTCTAAGATCAATGTATTGGAGAAATTTCCTAATCATAGGGATTTTTTAAAATAATACTTATGCAATATAATTCAATAAGTATGTCTAATGAAAATTATTACAACTTTCAAAAACACTTCATTAAACATAGAGAATCGACTTACAATTAAATCTTAACTCTTTTGAGATCAAACAAGTCTAGTCTACGATCCTTTAGATTTCTCACACTACCAAACGTATGCAGTTCTCTAAGCAGATCAATGTTTATATCAGCAATTAAAATCATTTCAGTATTAGGCGTAGCTTCGGCTTTGACACCATTAGTAGGAAATGAAAAATCACAAGGTGTAAACACCATGGATTGGGCATATTGAATATCCATGTTGTGTACATTAGGAAGATTCCCTACGCTGCCTGCTATTACAACAAAACATTCATTCTCAATAGCTCTGGCCTGAGCACAATGTCGCACTCTAGAAAAACCATTTTGTGTATCTGTTAAAAATGGAACAAATAGTATATCCATTCCTTCATCTGCTAATAATCGACCAAGTTCTGGAAATTCAACATCGTAGCAAATGAGAATTCCAATTTTACCACAATCTGTATCAAAGGTTCTTAAAGATGAACCACCTTTCATACCCCAAACTTTTTCTTCGTCAGGTGTTACGTGCAACTTCTCATAGCGCTCTATCGATCCGTCTCTCTTACACAAATAGCCAACATTATAAAGAACTCCATCAATAATTTCCGGCAAACTTCCTGTAATAATATTTATATTGTAGGAGATGGATAATTTTGAAAAGTCATCGATTATACTTGCGGTAAACCCAGCCAATTTCCTTATTGCTTCAGCACCGCTCAGATGATTGTATTCGGCCATGAGAGGTGCGTTAAAGAATTCTGGAAAAAGTGCAAAGTCACTTTTATATCCGCTTAATGCATCAACAAAATATTCAGCCTGTTGCATTAATTCTTCAGCATTCAAATAAGGTCGCATTTGCCATTGAACTAATCCCACCCTTACTTCTGTCTTATTTATTCTTGTTGCAGATGAAGGTTTTTCATAATAAATATTGTCCCATTCTAATAGAACTGCATATTCTTTTGAAACTTCATCACCTTCTAAATAACCTTTAATTACTTTTAAAGGATGAAAATCATTTGACAACTGGAAATTTAAAACTGGGTCGTGAATTTCTCTAGTCCTTACTTTCTCAATATATCCTTTAGGTGTGAGTTCTTGGGCATATTTGTGATATTCGGGAATTCTTCCTCCAAACACTATACTCCTTAAATTAAGCTTTTCACATAGTTCTTTTCTATAGTCGTAAAGTCTTCTTCCAAGGCGTAACCCTCTATATTCCGGCTTTATAAAAACATCAATACCATATAGTGTATCGCCTTTGTTTTTATGAGTATTAAACGTGTAATTGCCAGTAACTTCACGATATGAATGGGCATCCTCAATGACTGAATTATTAACCCGAATTGACAAGGCACAACCAGCTATTTGTCCATTAACTTTAACAACAACTTGACCTTCGGGAAACTTATCTAATAAGGCTTTAATATGATGTATTTTCCAATAGGAATTTGGCATGTTAGTATATGCGCTTTGCATGGCACTCTTTAATTCCTGATAATCTTCAATTGTAAGAAATTCTAATTCAATATTCTCAATTTTTTCTTCCATTTTATTGTACTAATTAAATATTACCAAAATTTTCATTAAACGCTTCCCTGACAAGCAAAATACTAAATCAATAAGAGTGTTTACCTACATTCCAACCTGATGATTTTAAAAACTTCTCTCCAGATTCAATTGCTCCTCCTTCCATTTCAGTTCCAATGGAGTCGTTCCAACGATTCAAAAACCCAAACAAAGCAACAACTCCAACTATTTCAACTATCTCCCCTTCTGTCCAATGAGATCTTAGGTTCTCAGCTATGTTGTCATCAACTGCATTAGGTATTAAGGAACTATGCAGAGCGAAATCTAACGCGACTTTCTCTGCAGAAGAAAAAGCAGGATGAGTTTTGTAATCCCAAATATTTGCAAGTTTTTCTTGACTCGCATCATATCTTTCTGCGGCTCTTATTGTATGAGCCTGACAATATCGACATCCGGCAGCATTGCTGCTAATATAACCAATCATTCTTTTTAATGCACTATCGACCTTGCCATTATTTTGCATTACAGCTTTATTTAACTCAATAAATGCATAGGCAATCGCAGGTCTATGGTACATGGTTTTTACACTATTGGGACAAAAGCCAAGTGTTTCATTATAAAAGTCGACAAGATCTTGTAAGGCTTTATCGTCTTTTTCAGCTGCAGGATAAACTAATGGTTGCTTCATAAAGAAATTATAGGAAATTAAAAAAAATGCATACGATTTATCATACTTAAAGAAGCCTGTCAATTCTTAAAAAAACATCCCAATATTTCTCACGATTCATTTCTTCCCAATGAATTTGATTATATCGGTATTGATAGGTTTGTATTTGACAAAGTATGATAATAACAAATAATAATGAAGTAAAAAGCAATCTATAAACTCGCTTAAGTAAATAAATATAAGTCAAGCCAGTAAGAATTATAAAGAAAGGTAAATAATCTACCATTACCCTTGATGAAAAGCTTCCTCCATAATACCAGTTCCACCAGGATGAAAGAACATAAACGACTATTGAAAGAAAGAACAAAATTCCATATAGTAGAAATTTTGATTTTTTCCAGAAATAAAATAAGCCGAGCAATGAAAATAGGTAGAAAGGAGTGTATAAGAAAAGACCCTTCTTATAGCTAAATAAGAAATTTACTATTTGTGGATTAAAGAAGTAAAAATGCTCGTCCTTATATGAATAAACAAAAAACTCACCAATTGAAATTTTATAGATAAAATATTGAATGCTAATGAATGAAAGAAATATCAAGACAGCCAAAAAAAACTTTATTGGTCTTTCTAAAAGCCAATAGAGGCTTTCCTTTAAATGATTAACACTTCCTGATAGAAAAGGCAAACTCAATAAGATTAAAATATTAACTGGCCTTATTAAATAAATCATAGCACTAATAAAAGCGAGCAAATAAATATGATTCCAAGTCTTGTTCTTAAAAAATGATATAGCGAAATAGATCCAAGCAGAGATAAATGCAAATGAATAAACATGAGACATTCCAGGCTCTACAACAGTATAATAAAAAAGATTTGTTCCAAAAACACCAGCAAATAAAACAACAGAAATATGAAGGTTTTCTACATTATAAAATCGAAGTGTTTTCTTAATATAAAAGAGGCCAGCAAGCAGATAAAATATAGCTGCTATATTAACAAATATGGGATAGAAAAAAGAATAGCCATCCCTATCATTTTCAGTGATGTAAGAAATCACATGAGCGGCTATAAAGAAAGGTGAATAAGCAATTGCGGTACCTACATAATACTTATTTATACGCTTTCCATGAATATGCTGTCTATATTCAAATAAAAAATGTGTATTGTTATATTTATCTCTTTCTATTGTTTCATAAAAAGAAAAGCCCAAGTCATTATAAATAAAAATTGCCGGCAAATATGCATAATAGCCTCTTGCGTCTGACTCCAATATTCCCTTCCAAAAATCCTTGCTCCAATTTAAGTTGGCAGAAACTGCTATTAGCATCACCCCAATTAAAGGTATTATTGAAAAGCTTCGAATTCTCAGACTTAGCATATCTTTATTAATAGAACAAATAAAATGAATTTAATCTTGTTGTTCTGTTTCAGAATCAGGAAGTACTGATAAAAAGATCGAAACATGTTACAAATATCACTGAAGTTCAAATAAAAAGGGGAAACGAATATGTTTCCCCTTTTTATAATTGTCAACAAAATCAATTATTTTGATGCTGCCCATTTTCTAATTTCAGATCTAAACCACTCGTCAGCAGCTTCAGTCCATTTAAAATTCTCACGCACATATGACATTGTGTCTTTTTCAATATCAGTGTAAGAGTCACCGTCTTTAACAGCTTCTAAAAGTTGTTCAGCATCAGCTTTAGAGAGTCTTCCATCTCCACTTCCAGATGTTAATTTTTCAGCAAGTTCAATGAGTTCTCCATCATACTTTTTACCGTCGATAGTTTTGTAGTAAGCCATGATTAAGTATTTATATTTTTAACAGATTTTTCCAAAAATAGGACTCTATTGTTAGAAATCATAATGCTTTTAAACATTAAATTTCAACAATTAAATATTCACTAAATACTATCTAATTGTTATCCACTTAAATTTATACTGCTCTGCAGGAATTGTAATTCTTTCTGCTAGTCTTTCCAACCTGTCAGGGAGTCTAAGAACGTAGTCTCTTGCTTTTTCTGCGGAGTCGTTTAATGAATCAATTTTATCGATCTTCCATTCGGTGATAAGTGACTTAAGAATAGATATATAGTCGTGAGAAGTATAAACATTAACTCTTTGAGCAGCATCTGAAAAGTGAGCAAACAGTTCATTTATTTTACCGCCAGATTCACGCATAAAATGCGCTGGCATAACAATCTTCTTTTTCATCATTTGTTCAAAAGCTAGCATCATCTGTGATGGATCTAATTCAAAAATTCTTTTGACAAAGTCAGAATAGGCATTTGCATGTCTTGCCTCATCGGCTGCAATCTGACCACAAATTTTAGCTAATAAATTATTCCCCGTTTTCTTAGATAATGAAGCTACTCTTCTATGAGAGACATTAGTTGCTAGTTCTTGAAAACTAGTATAAACAAAATTACTGTATGGGTCATTTCCTGTTTGAATATCAAATCCATCTCTAATTAAATATTGAGTAGAAACTTCCATCTCTTTCATATTAACTCTACCAGACAAATAAAGATATTTGTTGAGCAAGTCGCCATGCCTATTTTCTTCTGCTGTCCAAGAACGAATCCAAGTTGCCCAACCTTTCTGCTCTCCCTGATTTACTCCAGCAAGTCCCATTAGCCAAGACTCATAAGTAGGCAAAGCTTCTTCTGTAATTGTATCTCCAATTAAGGTTACAAATAAGTCGTAGTCCATCTGAGCACATAGCTCTTTAATTTCTTCGACTTCATTGTAAAAACTATTTGAATTAACATCAGGTAAGAAATCGGCTGGCTGCCAATTTGTTTCAACTGGTTTTAAATATTTAGATATCCATTCCGGAAGGAATTTTTCCAATTCTAGCATCACCTCTTGGCGATGTATTCGTATATCAATCATTGGACTGAATTTATTTTGGGTACGTCAAACACTAATCAAACGCTCTATGGAACAAAGGTAAGAATAATAAACATCTTCAAATTAAATTAACATCAAAGCTTAAAGCGTTTACTGATTCAATCTTTTCAATGTATTAATAATCTCTTCGGGGTCTGCACGTTCTCTATAATCAGCAGCAATAAAACTATATTCAATAATTCCAGATTTACCTATGACATAAGTAGCGGCTAATGGTAATTCATCTGAAGAATCTCCATTATACTGATGCAAATTAAAAGCTTCCTGATATGACTTTGCAACTCCCGGCAAGAGCTTGTAAACGACTCCATATTGCCTGGCAACATCATTGTGCAAATCGCTTAACACTTCAAATTCAAGCGCTTGCCTTTCTTTGGTTGACATTGAACTATCTGGCAATTCAGGTGTAAGAGCAATTAAGCTAGCTTTCTCACTTTGTATTCTCGGCAGATAAGATTGCAGATAATGAAGAGTAATATTGCAATAAGGACACCAACCGCCTCGGTACCAGGTTAGAACCACTGGACCTACTTCTAAATAATCTGATAGCTTTACTAATTTACCTTCTGCATTTTTAAGTTCAAAAGATGGAGCAGTATCTCCATTTTCCAAAGCTGAATCTAATGTTCCTTGAGTTAATACATACTCAATACCTTCGGCATAAAGATTTTTCTTGGCCGAATCTGCTTTGCTTTCCCATGCAAACTTTCTCGATAAAAGCGAATCAGAAAGAGTTGGACTTTTCTTTTCTAAGACTTCTTTATTTGAGGTATTGTTATCAGAAACATTGGATTGACAAGAAACAAACACCAAAAAAAACAAACAAGGCAATATTCTCATAATTATAATTTATAATTTAAGGACTTCCTAGATAGTAATTCCTTACACTGCCTATCTTAATAAAAATGCCTCAAACTCCTTGATTCTATCTTCCAGCTCAAACCTACTTATTACATCTAATTGAGCATTTTTGCCCATCTCAAGGCGCAATGAATCATTTTCAATTAGCTGTTGAATAGCTTTTGTAAATTCTTGAATATTATTTTCTTGAACCAAAATTCCCGTTTCATTATTCTTCACAATTTCGGGATTACTAGATGTATCAAAAGCAATAACAGGCTTTGCATGATTCATTGCTTCAACTATAACATAACCAAATCCTTCCCAAAAAGAGCTTAATAAAAAAACATCAATTGAAGCCATGAAAGAATTCATATCATTTACAAAACCAAGCAACTTAACATTTTCAGATAAATTCAGTTTGGCTATTTTATCATGCAATTCTGATTCAAGTTCTCCGGATCCTGCAATTAAAAGAGTAAACTCCAGATTTAACTTTTGCAATTCCAAAGCCACATCTATTAGAAAACTCTGGCCTTTTTGTGGAGTAAGCCTACCGGCATTGCCAAGGACAATCCCTTTTGCACTTTGTTTAAATTCTGCAATTTTTTCAACATCCACTTCACTTCTTAAAGATGTGTTAATTCCATGATAGATTACTTTGGATTTAAATTCTCCTTGAATATTCTGAAAAATTAGCTTCTCTGTTTCTTTAGAGTTTGGAACAAAATGCGTTATATAATTCTTTAAAATAAAAGAATTAATAAAACTAGCCTTGATTGGAACAGCCAACCCACGTAAATAAACAATTGATTTCACTGAAGCTCTGTGCGCTGCAATCGAAGCGATTTTCATATCCTGCGAGGAAGAAAAAACAACAGTATCAATTCCATTTTCTCGAAACAATTTACTTACCGAAGCTATTTTAAGTGGATTAAGAAATGATAATTTATGAATTTCAACATGAACAATCTCCAGCTTTTCTTGCTTCGCTTTTATAGCTAGGGGGGAGTTTTCGTTGGCAATAAGCAACACTTTATAACCTAGCTTTCTAAACTCCAAGGCATATTCAAGATGAAGTTTTTCTCCTCCACCCCAAAAATTTAAACTGTTGAAAAATCCAATTATTTTCAAATCGAGCAAGTCTATCTCTGTTAACTATTCAGCAATTCGGATAAATCATCTTCTACAAGATTATATTTTCGTAATCTTTTGTTAAATAGATATTGATTTAACCACCACATCATTAATCCATACCCAAAAACACCAAAAAACAACCACAACATAAATACTTTAATGGACTGCTTACTAAAATAAACTTCTTGAAATGGGTTTTCATTTAATTCAAATAATCCAGTAAATACAAATAGTAAAATACCGTAAATAACTCCATTAGTGGCAGCAAATTTAATCATGCCCATCTTTCTGTTATCTAGCCAGTTCTTCATGAACCGCAAATCTGATTTGCTAATTTTTTCCGGCATTTTTATAGTTCTCCTCATATGTGCTTATCCATTGCTGAGGAGTTATCTTGGCAACTAATTCTCCTATCAATAAATAAGGGATATCATCAAGTTTCTTAAATCTAATGCAACTTTTCCCCATGTCGAGCTTAGATTTTGCATGCTTAGGGTAATTAGCAACGAACCAGTCGTGTAATTCCTGATTAGCATAAATACCCATATGGTACAGAGCAATAAAATTCTTTTGCGAAGCTAGGTTCATTAAAGGTAGCGGCAGCTTAGGATTGCAGTGGTAACCTGCAGGGTAAATTGCATGAGGAACAACATAACCTATCATGCCATAACTGATTTCTTCCTTGAAACCTTCAGGTAAATTATCGAGGATTGTCTTTCTTAATTTCAACATTGCTTCTTGCCTATCCTCAGGTAGGCTTTCAATGTAACTATCAGGAGATAAAGCTTCGCTTTTCATATCTAATAATTTATTTTGCTCGCATAGCTTCAACAGGGTCAAGTCTCGATGCAGAAAGAGCTGGAGCGATTCCTGCAATTAGACCAATTGCAGAAGAAATTAAAACGCCCAAACTAATATTTTTAAAACTAAGACTTATGTCCATGTCCAAACCAGCACTAAGCGCCAAGGTGAGGATGAAAATTATTAATAAACCAATAATACCTCCGATGATGGCAAGCAACATAGATTCAAACAAGAATTGAAATAGGATGAAATAATTTTTTGCCCCTAATGCTTTTTGAATCCCTATGATATTGGTTCTTTCTTTAACACTAACAAACATAATGTTGGCAATTCCAAAACCTCCAACCAAAATTGAAAATAGACCAATAACTCCACCAGCAACATTTACAACGCTAATAAGTGAAGCAAATCCATTTGATAATAATTTAGTTTCGTTCAATGCAAAATTATTTGCTTCACGAGGCTTTAACCTTCTTAATGCCCTCATGATTCCAGTAAGTTCATCAATTAGTGCCTCGTTTGTAACACCATCAGCCGCTTTAACGGCTATATAAGGATTAAGACCTTCGTTTCTAATATCAACTATTTGTCGAGCAAAATTCAAGGGCGCAATAGCAGCGTTATCAAGACCGAAATCGAGCAAATTTTGACCTTCTTTTTTAAAGACGCCAATAACATCAACCGGATCTCCTTGAATAGAAATCGTTTTCCCAATAGGATTTTGCTTTCCGAATAAAGCCTCAGCGACTTCAGCCCCGATAACGATTTTATTACTTCCGCGATTTATTTCTGCCAGAGAAAAATACCTTCCTTCTTGAAGTTCAAAGGATTTAATTTGATCATATTCATCGCTCACTGCACTTATTTGAACATTCTCAGCATTTGAGGATTGGTATTCTAATGTAACTTGAGTCTGAATTAAAAAGGAAGAAGCAACCAAGAGATTCGATTTTTTCCTCACCATATCAAGCTCAGACAGCTTGGTTACCGGTCTGTTCATATACTCCCACCACTGATAATCTGAAGAAAACTCCCAAGGCCATTTTTGAATATAAATAACGTTATCGCCAAGTGAGGAAATGCTTTTATCAATATTTTGACGAATGGAATCGACCATTGTAAAAACTGATATGATGGCAAATATTCCAATAGTTATACCCAACAAGGAAAGAAAAGTCCTCAGCTTGTTTGATACAAGAGAATCGACAGCAAATTTGAAACTTTCGGCAAACAACTTAAGGAATAACATGGCTCAAAGATATGAAATAGTTATGCCGGCACTCTGTATTAGCCTGATAGAATAGCTAGAAATAAATTCAAATTTTGCGAGTTAAGAACCTGGAACAATCAAGAATGATATAAATTGCAAGAAGCTGTGTTAGAAATATTCACAGATTGTTCAAAAAAACTTAACAATTGTATGATTATACACGAAATTGAAGCCTTTCAAGCAGTTTCTTTTGCTTAAGTTTGCCATTGTATTTAATGCATCCATGACGGGAGAAAAAACTATTCAAAGAGCTTTAATATCAGTTTACTACAAAGATGGGCTGGAAGAAATTGCGAAAGCTTTGCACGATCGTGACATTGAAATTTTCTCGACGGGCGGAACTCGCAGCTTTATTGAGAATTTAGGAATACCAGTTATCGCGGTTGAAGATTTAACTTCCTACCCATCCATTTTAGGAGGACGAGTTAAAACTTTGCATCCGAAGGTTTTTGGAGGCATCTTAGGAAGAAGACAAGACGAAGGAGATTTGGCTCAGCTTGATCAATATGAAATTCCTGGTTTTGATTTAGTGATGGTTGATTTGTATCCTTTTGAAGAGACTTTAGCCTCTGGAGCTTCAGAAGCTGATATCATTGAAAAAATAGATATCGGAGGGGTAAGTTTAATTAGAGCTGCTGCCAAGAATTTTAGCGATGTTTTAGTTGTATCTGACCGTTCTCAATATCCAGCACTAGCTGAAGTTTTATCAAATCAAGAAGGAAGAACTACAGTTGAGCAAAGAAAATCATTCGCATCAGAAGCATTTAGAATTACTGCTGGATATGATCAGGCCATAAGAGATTGGTTTTCTGGCAATCAAAAACCTTTGAGATATGGAGAAAATCCGCATCAAAAGGCTCACTTCGAAGGTGATTTAAACAAAGTATTTGATCAACTTCATGGCAAGGAATTATCATACAACAACTTATTAGATGTTGACGCAGCCCTTTGTTTGATTGAGGATTTCCCTTCTGCAGGTTGTGCTATTATAAAGCATAACAATGCTTGTGGGGCTGCCTTAAATGCCAGCCAATTAGAGGCATGGAATAAAGCATTGGCTGGTGATCCAGTATCGGCTTTTGGAGGAATTTTCGTCTTTAATGAAGAACTTACAGCAGAAACTGCGGCCGAATGTGATAAGTTATTTTTTGAAGTTATTCTTGCTCCGGACTATTCTGAAGAGGCTTTAAGTATCTTAAAAAGCAAGAAGAATAGAATTATTCTTAAAACAAAAAACTTTAATAGACCTCAAAAGTTAAGACGATCGATTCTTAATGGTCAACTAGTACAAGATAGTGATTCAAAAACAGAAGGAGCTGCAGATTTCCAATTAGTAAGTGGTGAACAACCTGAGGAGAAGTTACTTAAGGATTTAGAATTTGCTGCAGTTTTAGTGAAGCATACAAAGTCGAATGCAATAGTTTTAGTGAAGAATTTACAGTTGCTAGCAAGCGGCACCGGACAAACTTCAAGAATTGATGCATTACGTCAAGCGGCCGATAAAGCCGAAAGGATGAACTTAAGTGCTAAGGGAGCAGTTTTAGCTTCTGATGCATTCTTTCCTTTTGCAGACAGTATTGAAGCGTCTGCAGAAACAGGAATATCTGCAATTATTCAACCGGGAGGTTCTGTTCGTGACCAGGAGGTTATCGAAGCTGCCAAGCGACTGAATATTAATATGGTTTTTACAGGAACAAGACATTTTAAACATTAAAAACACCTATTGAAATAACGCATGGGGATGTTCAACTTTTTTACCCAAGAAATAGCGATCGACCTTGGAACAGCCAATACGATCATTATACACAACGATAAAGTTGTGGTAGACGAACCATCGATTGTTGCCATTGAGCGTTCAAGCGGAAAAGTAATTGCCGTTGGGAAGTCAGCTCAGCAAATGCATGGTAAGACTCACGAGAATATAAAAACTATTCGTCCTCTTAAAGACGGAGTAATTGCCGATTTCAATGCTGCTGAGCATATGATTCGTGGCATGATTAAAATGATAAATCCAGGAAGGAAAATATTCTCTCCTTCATTAGTGATGGTTATTTGCATCCCTTCAGGCATTACAGAAGTTGAAAAGAGAGCCGTTCGCGACTCTGCAGAGCACGCTGGAGCCAAAGAAGTTTATCTTATTCATGAGCCGATGGCAGCTGCAATCGGTATTGGGATAGATGTGGAAGAGCCTATGGGTAATATGATTATTGATATTGGAGGTGGAACTTCTGAAATTGCTGTAATTGCATTGGGAGGAATCGTTTGTGATAAGAGTATTCGTGTTGCCGGAGATGATTTCACTGCCGATATTGAAGATTACATGCGCAGACAGCATAACATTCATATTGGTGAGCGTACTGCTGAGAAAATAAAGATTGAAGTTGGAGCTGCTCTAACTGAGATTGACAATCCTCCACCTGATTATGCAGTTCATGGAAGAGATATGATGACTGGTATTCCTAAGGAAATCATGGTTTCTTATCAGGAAATAGCCCATTGTTTGGATAAATCTATTGCGAAGATTGAAACAGCTATTTTAAATGCTTTAGAAATGACGCCTCCTGAATTGTCGGCGGATATCTACAGAACAGGTATATACTTAGCTGGAGGTGGATCAATGTTAAGAGGTTTGGATAAACGTATTTCAGCAAGAACTAAACTACCTGTTTATATTGCAGAAGATCCTCTTAGAGCTGTTGCGAGAGGTACTGGAATTGCCTTGAAGAATCGTGATAAATTTAAGTTCCTGATCCGGTAGTTAAATCTGGAATTGTAAAAAACAATTACGCATATGCGGAATTTTTTCCTACTCATCAGAAGGTATAATTTCATATTGATATTTCTTCTGTTGCAGGGTTTTTCATTTTTTCTTCTCACGAGGAATAACGGATATCAGAGAGCTGCGATAATTGGAACATCAAATAATATTACAGGACAAATATTTGATGCATATAGCAATGTTACAGATTATTTAACGCTCGGTATTGCAAATGCTACGCTGGCCAAAGAGAATGCAATGCTAAGACAGCAAGACTCAAGCGCCTTATACTCGAAACTCTTCGAAATTGTAAAAGTTGAAGACAGCGCTTCTTTGCAGCAGTATGAATACATTTCTGCTCGAGTCATAAACAACAGCGTTAAAAATGTAAATAATTACCTTACTCTAGACAAAGGAAGCTTGCATGGTGTTTTGCCCGAAATGGCTGTAATTAGCTCTGATGGGGTTGTTGGTATTGTAAAGGATGTATCTGAACATTATAGTACGGTAATTTCATTATTACACAGAGCCACTAAAATCTCATCTAAAATTGCCAAGAATAATTATTTCGGCTCTACGATTTGGGATGGAAAATCGCCTGAATTCGCTAAACTTTACGATATACCTAGTCATGCCAAATTAGAGATAGGAGACTCAATCCTCACAAGCACTTATTCGGGAATATTCCCCAGAGATATTCTTGTAGGAACAGTGAGTGAAATTGGCAATAATGGTCAAAGCTTTAAAGATATTCAAATAAAATTGAGTACCGATTTCAGAACAATATCCTACGTTTACGTAGTAAGAAATCTATTGAAAGCCGAGAGAGATTCACTGGAAACACGAACTATTGAAGATATTCAAGAATGATAGGCACTATTCTACAAAACCTATTACGATTTTTATTGCTTGTTTTCATTCAGGTGTTTATCCTTAACCAGATTACCCTGCCGGGGAATGTGAATGCATATATAAATCCCAATATTTACATTCTTTTTCTCTTCATGTTGCCAATAAATATTAATAAGCAATTGCTATTGCTACTTAGTTTTATCTGTGGATTAACGATTGATGTTTTCAGTTCAACTGCAGGAATGCATGCTTCAGCTTGTCTTTTTATAGGATTAATGAGACCGGGCTTGGTGAACCTTATCATGCCAAGAGATGGTTATGAAAACACTGTAGAATTAACGTTACCAGGCCTTGGCTTTAGAACATTCTTCATATATACTTCTACTTTAGTGGTATTGCATCATTTTGTGCTTTACCTAATTGAAGCGTTTAATTTTCTGAATTTTGGAGATTTATTGCTGAGAGTTATAATTTCATCAATCGCTACGCTTTTTTTAATTACTTTAAGTCAGTTGCTCACTTTGCGTAAACGATAGCTTAGGCATGAACGTTTTTTCTGACAGGAAATACATAATCAGCTTCATCTTTATAGGTCTGATTCTCATATTCCTAATAAGGCTTTTCTATATTCAGGTTGTTGACGATAAATACAAGTTAGCTGCCAATGATAACGCTTTGAGGCATAAAATTGAATATCCTGAGAGAGGAGTTATTTATGATCGAAATGGTAAGATTTTAGTCTATAACGAAGCAGCCTATGATCTTATGGTTATCCCCCGAAGGGTTAAAAACATTGATACTGCTGACCTATGCAACCTTCTTGATATCACAAAAGATGAATTCATTGAGAAAATTGTTGAGCTTAAGAAGAAGAAATACAGTTCATTCAGACCTGAAATCTTTGAAAACGAGTTATCTTTAGAGACGTATGCTACTCTTCAGGAGAAGATGTACAAATTTCCGGGCTTCTTTGTTCAAGCAAGAACTTTACGCAAATACCCTCTAAGAACGGCTTCACACGCACTTGGCTATGTTGGCGAAGTTGATGATAAAATAATTGCTGATAACCCTTATTACCGTTCAGGTGATAATATCGGATTAAGCGGAGTTGAAAAAACTTACGAATCTCCACTTCGAGGACAACGAGGTGTTAAGATTGTAATGGTTGATGTATACAACCGGGAAAAGGGTAGTTTCGAAAATGGTCGGTACGACACAGCCTCTGTACTTGGAAAAAGCTTAGTTTCTTCATTAGATGCTGAACTTCAGCAGTATGGAGAGCGGTTAATGAATAATAAGATTGGATCTATTGTAGCTATTGAACCTTCAAGTGGCGAAATTCTTAGCTTGGTTTCTGCTCCATCATACGACCCTAACTTATTGGTTGGGCGGGTAAAAAGCAAGAATTACCGAAAGATGCTCGTGGATACATTAAAGCCTTTGTACAATCGGGCCACTATGGCAAAATACCCTCCTGGCTCTACATTTAAATTAGTTAATGGTCTCATTGGATTGCAGGAAGGAGTTATTAATGAAAACACCTTATTTAGCTGTTCGAGAGGTTTTCATTATGGCGGCTTAACGGTAGGTTGCCACCCGCATGCTTCGCCCGTAAACCTAAGATTTTCAATCACCACATCCTGTAATTCCTATTACTGCAATACGTTTAAAAACATTATTCAGAAATACTCCAAAACAGCTTTGGGCTTTTCAATTTGGAGAAACCATGTGCTAAGTTTTGGACTAGGCAATAAGTTCCCTGTTGATTTACCACAAGAATCGTCGGGAAATGTGCCAACAGTAAAGTATTATGACAAATACCACGGTGCTGGAAGATGGAGCCCTATTTCTGTTATTTCATTGGCAATTGGTCAGGGAGAAATGGGTGTAACGCCATTACAAATGGCAAATTACTGCGCTACAATTGCAAACAGAGGTTGGTTTTATTCTCCGCATATTATAAAATCTGTTGAGGGAGGCAAAATAGATTCCTTGTACACAACCAAACAAAAGACGACAATCGACAGAAAGTACTTCACCCCTATTGTTGAAGGGATGAGGAATGTGGTAGTTGCCGGAACCGGCCGTATTGCACAGCTAGATTCACTTACCATTTGCGGAAAAACTGGAACTGCTCAAAACCCTCATGGAAAAGATCACTCAATTTTCATTGCCTTTGCGCCAATGGATAATCCTCAAATTGCAATTGCGGTGTATGTAGAAAATGCTGGTTTTGGGGCTACTTGGGCAGCTCCAATTGCAAGCTTAATGATAGAAAAATACCTCAGGCGGGAAGTCAAAAGACCTGAAATGGAGAAGCGCATTATTGATGCGAATCTTCTTCCTAAAAAAGAGGATTGGATTTCAAAAAAATAAGCAGCATGGCTAATAGAAATAAAGAAGATGTACTTCAAAATATTGACTGGATGCTAGTTTTGCTTTACCTAGTTCTTGTAACTATGGGCTGGTTTAATATTTATGCTGCAGTTTATAATGAAGCATATAAAAGCATTTTCGACACAACTCAAAGTTATGGAATGCAGCTAGTATGGATTGTCACATCTCTGGCTATTGCATTTATGATACTAATTATAGATGGAGAATTCTTTCCATCGTTTGCTTATGTCTTATATGGAGGGTTTATTCTCCTCTTACTTTTCGTTATAGTTGCTGGTGTTGAAGTGAAAGGGTCGCGTTCATGGATTGGCGTGGGTTCGTTTAGAATTCAACCTGCTGAATTTGCGAAGTTTGCTACCAACCTAGCATTAGCAAAGTATTTAAGTAGTGTAAATATTAACTTCGAGAAACTAAGCACTAAGCTTAAAGCGGCTGCCATCTTTGCAGTTCCGGCCTTAATTATCATTTTGCAAAATGAAACAGGGTCAGCTTTGGTTTATGGTTCATTTATTTTGGTTTTATACCGTGAAGGCTTATCGGGAAACATCTTACTCATTGGTGTTGCCATGGTTGTTCTTTTTATTGCAGCATTACTGGTTGATGAGTGGATACTTTTGCTGATACTAGCAATAATTGCTCTTGGTTCATTTTTATTTGTGCGCCTGAGGCGGAATAACATTATTGTGGTTTCGGCACTTCTTGTGGGTTCAATGGCTTTTGTACATTCTGTTGATTACACCTTTACGAATATTCTTGAACCCCATCAAAAAAAGAGAATTAACGTTCTATTGGGCAAAGAGATTGATCCAAAAGGGGCTGGATACAATGTTAATCAATCAATGATTGCGATTGGTTCGGGAGGACTAATTGGTAAAGGTTATCTAAACGGAACACAAACCAAATACAATTATGTCCCTGAGCAGAGCACAGACTTTATATTTTGTACTGTTGGAGAAGAATGGGGTTTTGCAGGAAGTATTATAGTTTTGGGTTTATTCGTGGTGCTCTTGTTACGAATCATTTTTCTGGCCGAAAGGCAAAGAAGTAGTTTCTCCAGAATTTACGGGTATGGCCTTGCAAGCATCATTTTCATTCACGTAGCAATAAATATAGGTATGACTATTGGACTTGCTCCTGTTGTTGGTATTCCTCTGCCTTTCTTTAGTTATGGAGGTTCTTCATTATGGTCATTTACTATACTAACATTCATTTTTGTTAGGTTAGATGCGTACAGATTCCAAATTCTAAGATAGCCGCCAAAGCCATTATCTTTGCAGCATGTTACGACTTGCTTTGTCTATTCTGCTTATTTCGCCCTTATTAGGGCGGATAGAAGCTCAATCGCAAACGATGAGTAGCGATACGCTTGAAAAATATATTTCGAAGCTTGTTAAGTTTATAGGAAATGAGCAGTTAAATAAAACGATTGATGGCTTTGAATACAAAGGAGAATGGCCTGCAAATATTAGAATGCGAACAGGTTTTCTATTGCTAAACAATCCTAAGTACGATGTTTATGATTCAAACTGTTTTGCATTAGCAGGAATTCATAATTCATTAGCCAGCACCTTTTTAAAAAGACCTGATTTAATAGAGATCTATCCTATGCTGGAGAAAGCTCTACCACGTTTACTTTCTTATTATTCGAATGGAGGCTTCAATTTCTGGCCCCAACTTCCGCCCGGAGGGCGATTATACATGTTTCATAAAAACAAAAAAGAAGGTCTTGTAAGACGGCCTGTTCAGTATAAATTGTACTCACCGTATATCCGAAAAGCTGCTAATGTTGTAAATGATAATGACGATACATCTCAAGGATTACTAGCTCTAATATTACATTCTAAGGTTCAAAAAAAAGCTGGAATAGATAATGATTTCCAGATTCAGTTATCTCCTTTACTAAGTTTTTGGAGAGACACTGCAAGAGCATCTCAGCATTGGTATAACATTATTCACTTTGATAAACGAGAGTCGGGTGCCTTTTTAACCTGGAGAGCATTAGAAGCTCCATTCCCATCTTGGAATATTCCGAGACTATTAGTGAATAACGCGACTTTTCTATTGCCCTATAGCACCCTTTATCCTAGAGCATTTACTCCCTATATTCCATATGGCTGCAATGATGTTGATGCAGTAGTAAATGCCAATGTTATGACTGCTCTAGCTATTAATGGAGAGTCTTCATCAATAGGTGTGGAAGACGCAGTAAAGTTCATAGAATCTAAGATTAAGAGAAAAAAATGGAGCCGGGCAGGTATTTATTATCCCAACCGATACAATTTGCATTATTCGACTCTTAAAGCCTATAGCAGTGGTATTGATCAACTTAAACCAGCAAGTGAGAAGCTGGTTGATCACATAAAAAAAACTATTCGAAAAGATGGTTCATTCAAATCCCGAAGAATCGTTAATAAAGGCGATGTAGAGCAATCTAGCATCTATGCATTGCATGCTATGCTTCAATTAGGAAATCCATTTGAAAATGGGAATAAAACTTTCGTAGAGAAGACCTTAAAGTTCTTGCTGACCAAAGTAAGAAATCATGAAGATGGAATTTGTATCGATGGTGGCATATTTTTTTCAGGGGGAACGGTTATAAGAAACACGATGTTTTGGAAATCTGATGTTTATTCTACAGCATTATTTTTAGAATGCCTGGTTATGTATCAGGAATATTTAAAGAATGAGGAAACTTTTAGAAAAGGCTTAGGTAAAAGTCCTGTGAATCGTGCTTTTGATTAGTTTTACGCGCCGAGATGTATACCAACCGTTTACTTTTACTATTTGTTCTAGCTTTTTTCTCCGAGAACAGTGCGTTTGCGCAAGTTCTGGAAGGAGTTTATGAAGGTTTGGATAACGACAGTAGTTACTACGACATTTATCAATTATCTGAAAATGATACCTGGATTGGTGGTGAGTACGGTGTTTTAAAGCGTATGCATTCGGATGGAAGTATAGTAAACATAGACATTCCAAATACTGGTTCAAACATTCTTAAGTTCCTTCATCTTGATCATTACATGTATATTTCTGCAGACCACGGCATTATATATAAATATGATTTAGAAACTGGCAATTGCACGGTAACGCAATTTAAAGGATTTAAGCATCGTTGTTTTTATGATTTAGCTTACGATGGCAATGGGAATTTAATTGTAAGTGGTGGGAGTTCTGGAATAGGGCGTGGAAAAAAAAGAATTCCAAATGGCTTTATCGCAACTATCGACACTTCATTAAAACAGCAACCAGAAATTGTTTGGAAAAACACTTTCAAATTTGTTTGGGCATTGGCCCAACATCCACAAAGCGGAATTTCAGCCGCTGTTTTCAATGGTGTTTCTTCTCGCATTTATCATTCTGAATTTGACAACATAAACAGTTGGGCTCGCGGAGAGAAAGTAAAAGGTCTGATACACGCTCTGCAGCCAATTGATGGTCGGCTGGCATACAGCGGATGCAGATCAATTAGATATCATAAAACGGGAATCTGGGGCTTCGAGAATAATAACAGCACCTATCGTCAGGTTGAAGATGCTGGAATAATTTGCAATCTGCTTCAAATAAAAGGGAAGATTTACGGCTTTAGTTCTCAAGGTAATTTTTATCGTCTCAGCGAAGATGGTAATCAAGAAGCCCCTCTTTATCAAACGCATGATGGTTTTGCTTTATACGAAGCTATTATGAAGAATGACGATACTGTGATTGTAGTTGGTCATGGTAAATCAGCTTTTATTCTAAAAATAACAGAATAAGAACCTTTGTATAGTTTGGCCAATTATGCCAGCATTGCTCATCTCAACTTGCTTGTGTTTAATTTAGTAAATACACACAAATAACTGCAGGTATACTTAAAAATGCAGGGAATTGCCTAGCTCTCAATTAAGAATAGCATATGCCCGTAAGCGAGGTTAGCTAAACTATGCTTTCAATAACAACTGGCTGTTTTAAGTTTAATAGTACTTTTGATTTGGTAGTTAATTGATGAATTGTTAAGCATAGTTCAACTAATTAAAGAGCTGCAATCGAAAGTTATGTTCTTGAATTAATTTAAAGTATCACAGAGCTTTATGCTGAAATGTTGCAAGCTTGCTTAATGCAAATTGTTTTCCATAAGAATAGATAAAGCAAAAAAAAGCCGGACACATGTGTTATCCGGCTCACTATTTATTTTTGAAGCTTCTTAGAAGAACTTGTATCGTTTGTCTTCAACATTAGCAATTTTTCTAAGGGCTGTATTTACAGTTGATTCAACACGACCTGAAATTGATGAACTTAAAGTTTTCTTCTGTTCAGCCAAATCCTCAGGAACTTCAACTTTTTGCAAGTCGCTAACAACAATAAGGTATGCACCAGCTCTTCCCTGAATTGGTTCAGAAATTTTCTGTGTTGGAATTGCGAATGCTTTTCCAATAAGCCCTGGTTCAACACCTGCGCTTGGAACAGAATATGAACCAAACGTGAAAGAAGATGTGTTTACAGGTAATCCAATTTCGGCAGCAACAGCATTTAAATCAGACTTTCCACTGCTAGCTTTTACAAATTCTGCTGCAAATGATTCAGCTTTTTTATCTCTAATTACCAAAGGTGTTAAATCAGCCTTAAGCTGTTCGTAAGGAGGAAATCCTTTTTCTTTAATTCCAACCAAAGCAGCAACAACATATTTACCATCGAAATCAAAAACCTTAGAAACATCATTTACTTCGCGCTCAGGGTTAAATGCCCACTGAACAAGTTCTCTTGAGTTTCCTAAATCATTTATGCTTCTATCTTCAGCTCTAAGGTTATCATAATTTACGATAAAGATGTTTCTTTCCTTAGCTTCTTTTTGAAAAGCTTCATAGTTCTGAGCGTTTACAGCGAAATCATTTGCTTTGGCATAAAACTCATCAATGGTTTTGCTACTTGGCTCAATTTCACGAGATAGAATCAAAACATTCGCTTTAGCGATTGGACTTGTTTTCTCTTGAATATTAATCAAATGGGCACCAAACTGAGTAGTTACAGTTACCAAGTCGCCTACCTTGCCATTAAAGCAAGCATCATTAAATTCAGGAACCATTTGACCTTCTGTAAACCAACCTAAATCGCCTCCCTGAGCTCCTGAACCTGGATCTTCAGAGAAAGTACGAGCTAATTCAGCAAAATCGGCACCCTTGCTAACTGCATTCTTTAATGAATCAGCTTTTGCAAGAGCTGTAACTGGATCAACATTCTGAGTTGATATAAGTATGTGTCTTGCTTTAACAGAATCTGAAGATGTTGTGTAACCTCTTAGCTTGATTAACTTGATTCCGTCGGCTTCTTTGAAAGGGCCGTAAACCATTCCAATAATTGCTTCAGGACCAAATACTGCATCATTCATTTGCGGGCTCAATTTACCCGGCTTAAATGTTTGAACTTGAAAGCCTTTCTCATTATTTAAGTTCAAAAAGCTAGTATCATTTGGAGTACTTTGAAATTCTTCTTTCAAAGCAACAACATCTTCAACAACATTCTGTCTGTCCTCGTCTGAAGGATTTACTTGAAAAACAACATAATCAACTTTACGAGTTTCAAGCTCTTGCTCGAATTCATACTTATGATTATTGTAATATGTTTTTAATTCTTCATCAGTAACTGATATTGTTGAATCAGCAACAGAATCATATCTTTTGGTAATAAAATTAATGTTTGCAGTTTGATTCTTGTTGACATAATCTCTCTTAGCCTGAGCGTTTGTTATGTAAACAGCCTTCTTGATTAGATTGTTATACTTAGCTTTTCTTCTCATAAGCATTAGAGACTCTTCAAAATCAGCCCAAGAATCACGGTAAATACCATCAGGGTCGTTCTCCTCTGACAACTGAGTCTTGATGAATTTCAGTACGAGATTACGATCAAACTCTTTCGTGGCCGAATCCTGAAATGCAGGAATTTGTTTAACTTGAGGATCAACATCCTCTCCTTGAATCATATCAAATAATTCGTCGGCAGAAACTTGAACACCGGCAGCATCCATTTCTTCATTAAAAAGATACTCATCAAGATACTCGTTCCATACTTGATTAATTAATTGCTGACGTGTATTATCGTCGATACCACTAAGTCCTTGGTTTCTTTTTAAATTTTCTTCAGCAGTGGTTAACCTGCGTTGAAATTCCTCTCCATCAACGGTTTTACCGTTAATTTCGCCAATTGCAGTTGCGTTTCCTTTGAAAATCGAATTTCCAGAGGAAAACATATCCTGCATAACAAAAGAGAAAAGAGCAAGACCGATTACGATTAGAACTATCGTTCCCGCTTTTGAGCGAATGCTTTCTAGAACAGCCATTTGTAGATATAAATCAAGGTTTTTTCAGGGCTGCGAATATACGACTAAATCGAAATATTCCTAATGCCCTATTTTTTATCGTTTGGGTTAATTTTCAGGGAGCCAATAAGCCTTATTGATCATTGTCATTTTTTGATGCTTTTTCGATTCTTCTTCGTTGATACCTTCTTAAACCGAATAATATTCCACCGCAAAATGCGGTGAATAAAGGAAATTTACCCTGATCCCAATTTCCTTTGGAAATAAACCAGGTGGCAAACAACAATGAAAATATGGCGAAAACCAGCCAAAATCTTTCCATGAACTTAAACATCTTATGTTGATCCATACTGTAAAATTTTTCTTATTCTTTCAAATCTATAACGCCTCTAACTTTGAGAATTCTGTAACGTGAGAAATCCTGATTCGATTCAAAACCGTCACCAAAAATAACCCTGTCGGGCGATGTAATTTTAGTAAACACTTCAGAATGAATCCTATCTTCTTTTTGTTCCCAGATAAGATGCTCCGTTTCAAGTTTGTCGCCTGACGTGTTTTCGACAACTACATTGTTTCTAGCTTCCAGCCTGTCTTCTTTTGTGTAAGAAACAGCATAATTTGCTTTCATCTTTGATTCAAGTTTGCCAGTAGCATCAAAAAACTCGATGTTAATCCCTTTATCGAAAACAACTTCTGATTTTTCACCCATGTAAGTTTCGCGAAGAGGAGCCTTGATCTTTGCCCGCAAACGGGCAGAATCAGAATAAGTCATTTCCACATTTTTTGTTGAGGAAACTGGCAATACAACTTCTTCTGTGAGTCTTTTTACTTCACCCAAATCATTCGTGCAGGAATAAGTCACTAAAAGTGTGAATAAGCTAACTATAAAAAATACTATTCTAATCATACTGAAGCTTCCTAAACCATCTATCATTCAGAGAGAATGAAAGTGAAACTCTAAGGTAGTCTTCAACGAGTGGGTTAGTTCCTTTAAGCCCTCTTCTACCAACTCCAATTGCAAGATTAAGCACGCTAGTTGCAGATCTAGTGTTGTAAGTTCTTAACGTTACCGGCAAGCCGAATCCAATTGAAAACCCATATTCAGGCACTGCAGCTCCATTAATTGATAGCATACCATCAGAATAACTTGCTCCAAATCTGTATCTAATTCTTTTGAAGTAGCTTGACTTGCTTCCATTATTTGTCGGCAATGGATTAATTTGGAATCCGAGCGCAGCTCGATAACTTGAACGCACAGAATCTCTCAAGTTAAATAACTTAAAGTTATCCCAGTCGGTATATACCATTTCAGCAGTTAAAAGCCACTTATTAGCACTGTTACTAAGTGTGATACCAGCACCATACTGCATTGGAAAATTAACAACACCCTTAGTTTTATCGTTAAGAGCTATGGTATCGTTAAACGCTCCACTAACAGAAGGAGAATTGCCAAAGAAAGACTCTGCCAGATAAGAATAGCTGCCATTTACTCCAATTAAAGGCTTAAATGTTCCACCAAAGGTGAGATGCAAAGAATCTGACTTCACTTTATTTTTTTCTCCATCTACATTTACAGTAGTCTTGTGTTTTCTGAAGTACTTTCTATACATCAGCCCTCCTTGGAAGTCAAAACCACCCAAGCGGTTACTTCTGGTTATTAATGAATTTTTATCACCATTGCCAATGCCCTCTGAAAACAATACTCTTGAACTGTAGTCAACTCTTCCGAAAAGATACCTACCTGTTAGACCAAGGCTAAAATTCTTGCCTATTTTAAAGCCATTTGTCCATGAAAAGCTTGAGTATCCTCCTGTTCCCGCGTAGCTTAAGTAAATATCACCGCTTTGATCATCAGGAATTGTATCTCTTAAAATATATCCAACATTTGAGAGAGGATTCAAAGCAAAAGCCATGTTCCACTTACTTTTTACTATGGGAAAAGCCAGTCCAAAATATCCAAACCCAGCAGTTCTGCCCGAAGTAACATTATTTGAGAAGGTATACTGAGTTGCTGTTCCGTTTAAGCCGGCTTCGAAAATAGTAACGCCACTTTCTAGTGAAGCGAGGGCAGCCGGTTGATTCAAGTTAAGAATATTTGAATCGGCAATTGCTTGTGAGGCGCCTCCAAGAGCTTGAAGATATGGTGAAGCTGTATGCTGTTGGTCACCTAAGCCAAAACGCCCGTATGGAGATTGACTTAGGGTTTGAGCTTGAAGCAGGTTAAAGGTTGCAAATAAGAGAGTGATGAATAGCAGCCTAAGATGCCTGATATAATAAAATTTCATTTAGTCCTTTTAATGTGAGCCAAGGTTCGGGTATAACGCTGGTTTTTAAAGTTCGTTGTAAGAGAGGGTAATCTCCGCCGGTAACGATAACTACAAGGTCTTTGTGAGTCATCTGATATTGTTCAAGAATTCCTTTTACTTCAGCCAACGCTCCGTTGATAACGCCTGAGTGAATTGATTCTTGTGTATTTTTTCCAACAAGGTAAACAGTTTCTGTTCTTTCGAGGAGTGGTAATCTGGCAGTGAATTCGTGTAAGGCACGGAAACGCATATCAATTCCTGGAGAAATTGAACCTCCGAAATATTCGTTGTTTTTGGTTATAAAATCAAATTTGATGCAGGTTCCTGCATCGATAACCACAATTGGCTTGGAAGGAAATGCTGCTGCCGCTGCGATAGCATTCGCTAATCTATCTTTACCAAGGGTTTCAGGAGTTTCGTATTTGTTAATAATTGGAATTCCCGATGATGGTTCAAAATAAACAGCCTTAAGCTTAGCGATCTTTAAAAAATTATTTATCTGCTTATTTTGACCACTTACTGAGCTTATGAGAGTTTGCTTAGGATCGGATGCCATGAGCCTGAGCAAGGCTTCTTCAACCGCCTCTGGATCTGTCCAAGATGCTCTTACTGAGCGGATAAGGGTCTTCCCTTGAAAGCAGGCAGCTTTCATTGCGGTATTTCCAATATCGATAACCAGGTTCACCATTTTTTATTTTAACAGGGCAAAGATAGAATTAGAAAAATGCTAACCGATGATTTTTTTTTTGGTGGAATGCTAAAAAAACTATTTTTGCACCCGCTTCGATTGAAAGCAAAGGTTGGTGCCTTAGCTCAGATGGTAGAGCAACGGACTGAAAATCCGTGTGTCCCTGGTTCGATCCCTGGAGGCACCACTTAAAACGGAAACGCTAGAGAAATCTAGGTTTCCGTTTTTTTTATGATTAAATTAACGGTTGAATTTTCCTTCCGCCGACAGGCGAAAAACACCTTAAAGCCACTCAATTGAGTTACGGCCGGTTTTAACTAAACCTCGATTTTCCATCTTTTTTACAAGCCGAGAAATGACTTCTCGGGAAGAATTTAGGTCATTTGCTATTTCCTGATGAGTAATTGCAAGCACATTATGACCCAATTTTTTAACCTTATTTTTCAAATAGAACTCCAATCTCTCGTCCATACTTCTAAAAATCACCTGATCTACCACCTCTAATAAATCTTCTAAGCGACTTCTATAAGTTTCAAGAACAAAATAGTACCAGCTTTTATAATGTTGCATCCAGGAATCCATATCGTCGAGAGGTATAGCAATTACAGTGGTATTCTCAACCGCTCTTGCTCGCAACTCGCTCTGTTCATGCTTTAAAGCACAAATCATAGAAAGTGCGCAGGCTTCACCAGGAGTTATCATATAAACAAGGAACTCGTTACCGTCATCGTCTTCACGATACATCTGAACGGCTCCTTCAACTACCAAATAAGTTGAACGGAAATATTGTCCCTTTTCGAGAAGTAGATCGCCTTGCTCAAACGTTTTTAGCTGAGCCTTCTCAGCCATTTTTTGTCTCAACTCAGGTTCAAGGGTTAAAAAGAAGGTGTTCAGATATTCATCAACTGATTTTAGCTCTCGGGTTTCTGCTTGCATGACTTTGCTTAAATGTTATGTAACACAACAAAAGTAAGCTAAGTTTATTTTACCTGTTTAAAAGCAGCTTTTTAGAATGAATAAAGCCTTGGTGAGTGATGCGACAAACAGCAACTCCTTTTGATGAATCAATAGCTGTATATGGAATTAACTTACCTTGAGACAAATCGGTTTCATCAAGTGTGAAAATAGCTTTTCCTGATGCATCCAGAATATCAACATGAATGTTATCTCCTTTGGAGGATGGAACCTGAATAAATATTCCTTCGGCGGTTTGGTTAATCACAGGCTTCGAAGCTGCATTTTGCATTTGAGCTTTTAGCACTTCTGTATTAATGAAGACTTCGATAATCTTATCTGAGGCCATTGTAGTGCCTGTGGCTTGCATAAAAGTATTTTTCGAATCACTTACAATTCCACCAACAATACTTCCTACATGAATTCTTCCTTGCGGAAGCAAATCGAGATTCAAAATGAGATTTTGATCGAAAGGGGCTGATAAATCAGGGATGAAAGAGGCAGAAGCTCCTGCAAACTCATCAAGTTGAACAGGTAACCACCCTTCAATTATCCCATCAGAATCTTGATGGATAAGGCTTATTGTTTTCGTAAATGGCACCAAAGAATCTTGAATAATTTGATTATTTTCTCCCAGATAATACTCTCCAATTCCACCGAAAAACAAAGTTTGCATGGTGTTATCAATTGCAGAATGCATAGGCAAAAATGCAGTATGATATTGATTTAGCAGCTGAGTGAAAGATGAGTCAACTTCATACCCGTTTTCATTAAAATGAATTGAGGTTTTATGTGGAAGGTTAACATCTCTTTGAAATACACCAGTAAAAACTGTAAATCCAAAAGAACCATCAGGGAAAATCTGAGGCGCAAGATTATAATCTCGTCTGTGAAAATGATCCTGATTCCACCATGCATCATAATTTGAAATAGCTATTCCACCTCCGTCTTCGGTAATTTCAAAGAATCTGATTTCGTCGGTATATGTTTGGGTATAAGAACCACCATTAAAAGGATTATATCTTCCATCGAAACGATGACCAAGAGTAAGGAAGTACTGATTACCAATATGTCCGAGGTAACCTCCGCAAACAGCCATACGATCGTCTTCTATTCGTTGAAAATATTCACCTATTGGTTCTGAATTTTCAATAGCTCCGATTAAACCCGGTACGTCAATCCACAAAGCTGAAGGAAATGTCTTGTAAGCTCCGTCAATATTGCTGTAACCATAACCTCCAACTAGAAGCAAGTTATCTTCGAACTGATGAAATTCAAGATTTGAGGATGAAACCTGTTCTGCAACTTCTGGTGGCAAACCGTTTACTGAAACAAAACTCACATTTCCGTTAGATGGGTTGTAAACAAAAATCTCTGTGTTCTGATTAATTTCAGGAAAAGCAAACGGAGGTTGAAATGCATGCAAACCGTTATTTCTGCCGCTCATTAATAGCCATTTTCCTTCATGTTGCGCCCAGCAAAACGATTGAAGAGCTGGAAAATCCAGCGGTTGAGACGTTTCGAACTCTACCGGAAAATTGATTTGTTGTGGCTGAGCAACAGAAGTATTAATTAGTGTTAGGATAATTAACTGCAGCAGAATAGAGATTCGCATATGAGATGGTTAGTTGATTTAAGCGACAAACTTATTGTAAACTCATAGTTGGCAATGTGACTTACATCACAAATAAATACAATTGTATATTTTGTTTAGCAATAAAAAAAGCCCTCACTTGAAAAAGTGAGGGCTTTGGGTGGCCAATGGGGATCGAACCCACGACCTCTAGATCCACAAACTAGCGCTCTAACCGACTGAGCTATGGCCACCGTATTGAGGGCGCAAATATAACAATCCTAACAATGCTGCAAACGATGATGAAAAAAAAATCATTTAGATTGTTATTAAGCTGTTAAAAAATCAAGATACAGGCTTCTGACTTTTTTTTACATTTGTACTCTTAAATAATACTTTGGATCAACCTCCCTCTGAACCCCGATTGTGCAGCAAAACATTTTCTCAAGCTGCAAATAGCCGATCAACCTTTCAAGGGTTTGAGCGCATCTTAGCGCATTTCGGCATAAATAACTTTGTTAAATCGTTAATAGATTACTCGCATGCTTGGTGATGCTATAATTACTTTAGTGCTCGTGATCCTCAACGGATTTTTTGTAGCCGCAGAATTTGCAATCGTTAAAGTAAGACACTCGCAAATTGAATTAAAAGTGAGTCAGGGAAACTCAATTGCAAAAATCTCCAGTCATATATTAAATCACCTAGACTCCTATTTAAGCGCTTGTCAATTAGGAATTACGTTGGCAAGTCTAGCCCTTGGTTGGATTGGTGAACGTGTGGTTGCCAATATGGTTTTAGCATTCTTACACAAGCTAGGATATGCAGCCGATCCTGTTGTTGCTCATTCTATTGCAATTCCAATTGCATTCAGCTTAATAACAGTACTTCATATTGTACTTGGTGAGCAAGTGCCTAAAACTGCCGCTATTAGAAATCCTCTTTCAACAACTTTGTTGGTGTCAATTCCGCTGAGAATTTTTTACGTTATTTTCATCCCTTTTATTTGGATGCTAAACGGTTTGTCAATAGCCACCTTAAAGTTATTAGGTTTAACAAAGGCAGACCATAGTGATATTCATACTGAGGAGGAACTTAGAATGATACTCACCGAAAGTGAGGAAGGCGGAGCAATCAAACCATCTGAACATGAGCTTATTCAAAATGTATTTGAGTTCGACGATCGCGTTGTAAAACAAATCTATGTGCCGCGTAACAGGGTTATAGCAATAGATATTGAAGATGATGCTGAAACCGTTGTAGCTAAAGTCATTGAAGAAGGTTATTCACGTTTGCCTGTTTTTAAAGATACTATCGACAACATAGTTGGGATTATTCACTCAAAAGATTTAATCAGACATATTCATACCAAATTGCCTGTTAAGATAGAAGCTTTGCTTAGGCCAGCTTATTTCATCCCCCTTTCTAAAAGGGTAAATGAATTACTAAGAGAGTTGCAACGACAACATATTCAAATGGCCATTGTAACCAACGAGTTTGGAGGAACCGAGGGCATTGTGACTATGGAAGATATCATCGAAGAATTAGTTGGTGAAATTCAAGATGAATATGATGAAGAAAAACCTGCTGTTGAAAAGAAAAGTGAAACCGAATACTTAGTCAACGCAACTTCTTCCATTAGTGACGTGAACGATTTGCTTCCTATCGCGTTAGAAGAAAGTAACGAATATGAAACCGTTTCGGGATTAGTAAATCAATTATTCAACGGCATACCTGCCGTGAATGAAAAAAAAGAGTTCGGAGGTTACCTAATAACCATTGTTAAACGCTTTAAGCATAGTGTTGAACAAGTTAAACTTGAAGTAGTCGATAAAGACTCAGTGCATACAGACTAAAAATTATGAAATCAGATTCTCCGCATGAAGTGCTAACAGTCGAAGGAATGACTTGCGCTAATTGTGCTCAGGGAATTAGAAATGTTCTCAAGAACAAGGGCCTCACTGATGTTGAAGTGAGCTTTGCAGCAGGAGAAGTTAACTACACTCCAATTGAATCTTATTCTATCGAGGAAATAACAAAAGACATTCATGGCTTGGGCTACCGCGTGGTTGATGCCGATACTCCTGTCAAACAAGGAATGAGCACTACAGAAAAAAGGTTTTTGTTTAGCCTTATTTTCACCATTCCTCTCTTTGCACATATGTTTGTTGATTGGCACCCACTCCATAATGCTTGGGTGCAATTTGCATTGAGCCTGCCAGTAATGATTGTTGGCTTGTTTTATTTTGGTAAAAGTGCTTTCAATTCATTGAGAAGTGGAGTTCCCAATATGGATGTGCTCATCACTATTGGCTCGTCATCGGCATTCATATATAGTATTTGGGGAACAATTGCTTATCAGGGTAGTGAAAAAGCCAACGATTTCTTGTTTTTCGAAACTGCAGCAACCATAATAACTTTAGTGCTTCTTGGTAATGTTATTGAGCAACGCTCAGTAAAACAAACAGGAAGTGCAATTAAGTCACTAGGGAAAATACAAGCAGGCTTTGCCCGAAAAGTTGAACAGCATGATGAGCATGAACATGTTACTGAAATTCCTGCCGATTTGGTTAAACCCGGCGATTTACTACAAGTAAATGAAGGTGATAAAATTGTTGCTGATGGTATTATTCTAGAAGGTGAAACAACTGTAAATGAAGCTCTTTTAACTGGCGAAAGTTTACCGGTTGAAAAGTCTAAAGGAGATAAAGTAACCGGCGGAACAATCTGCCTTCAAGGAAATTTTCGTTTTCGAGCTTTAAAAGCAGGCAAGGATACGGTACTGGCTCAAATCATCGAATTAGTCAAGAAAGCCCAAACTGGGCAGCCCGATATTCAAAGAATTGGAGATAAAGTGAGTGCTGTTTTTGTGCCGGTTGTCACCGGGATAGCTCTTTTAACTTTTCTTACAAGCTATTTCTTAATCGATTTAGGAGCTCAAGAAGCAATTATGCGAGCAATTGCCGTTTTGGTAATTTCTTGCCCTTGCGCCATGGGCTTGGCAACTCCAACTGCGGTGATGTCGGGAATTGGGCGCTCTGCCAAAAGCGGAATTCTCTTTCGCGACGGAAAAGTAATTGAGCAGCTCGCTAAAGTGGATACAGTGGTTTTTGATAAAACAGGCACACTCACAACAGGCAATTTCAGCATCTCTGAATTAAACATCTATGGAGATTACAGTGAAGAAGAAATCCACTCCATTCTACTTTCCTTAAGTAGTAAATCGGCTCATCCAATTTCAAAATCACTCGTACGCGAATTAAAAGGCAAGAAGGCTGATTTAAAAGACATAAAAGAAGTTAAAGGCCTCGGAATGACAGGCATTAATTTGCATGGAGATCTATTAAAAATGGGTTCAGTAAAAATACTTAGCGATGAGCCTAAACATGCAAACTATGATTTGTATTTAACCCTAAACGAAACATGCATTTCGTCGCTAAAACTTCAAGATGAGATAAAACCCGATGCTCGTGAGGCTGTTCAGGAGCTAAATGCAATGGGACTAAAAACGGTTTTGCTGAGTGGAGACCATGAATACAAATGCTCATTGGTGGCTGAGAAGTTGGGTATCAAAGAATTTTACTCTAGTCAATCGCCCGAACAGAAGCTGAATGTAATTGAGAGACTCAAAGAATCTTCAAAAGTGGCAATGATTGGTGATGGAATTAATGATGCACCTGCTCTTAACCTTTCGGATGTTGGAATCTCCATTTCTGACTCGAGCGAAGTAGCAAGGAACTCAGCTAAATTAATAGTGCTTAACGAATCAGGGTTACTTGCTGTTCCAAAAGCGATGAAACTAAGCCGACTGAGCCTGCGTACAATTCATCAAAACTTATTCTGGGCATTTTTTTACAATGTAATTGCGATACCTATAGCTGCCGCTGGACTATTAAATCCAATGGTTGCAGCATTTTCAATGGCCTTCTCTGATGTTGTTGTAATTGGAAATTCTATACTGTTGCAATTTAGAAAATTGAAATAAGAATATAGAAATCTTCTATTTTCGCTCAAATAGTTTGTGATGAACATACTCTTTCTGGCTTCTTGGTATCCTACTGAAAAAAATCCTTTGTTAGGTATTTTCATTCAGCGCCATGCACTTGCTGTTTCCCGATTTCATCAGGTTACCGTTTTGCATGCTGTTGCAGATATCGAAATGAAAGAGGGAGAATTTAGGATAGCAAAGCAAGAATCAGAGAGTTTTAGAGAGATAATCATTTATTTCGGAAAATCTTCAAGTTCAGGCAAGATTAGTAAGTTCTTAAAACAAAACTCATTACTTAAAAAACACTATAAGTTCGGCGCAGAAAAGGTCGAACAGTGGTATGGCAAACCTGATATTGTGCACCTTAACGTGCCCTGGCCACTCGGTAATATCGCTATCGAATTAAATAATAAGTGGAAAAGCAAACTAATTGTATCTGAACATTGGACAGGTTATCAACCTGAAGATGGAAGGTTCAAAGGCTTTTTCATGAAGTGGCTTACTGCTCGAACTTTAAAGAAAGCAAGTTTTGTCCTTCCTGTTAGTGAGCAACTGATGGCTGCAATGAAGCGACATGGCTTAAAAGGAAATTACGAAGTGCTTCCAAACGTGGTTGACGACCAGCTTTTCATTTCCGCCGAAGGCGAAAAACCTACAAGAAAACTCATTCATGTTTCGGTAATCGACGATAAGCAGAAGAATGTAAGTGGCTTACTCAAAGCATTTAAGAAAATTCATCATAAATACCCGGATGTTTCATTAACCATTGTTGGTGGCGGCCCTGATGAAAGTGCTATAAAGCGTTTGTCAAACGAATTAGGATTAACATTCAGGGGTGTAGAATTCAAAGGCAGTTTAACAGGAACTGATTTGGTAAGTGAATTTCAAAAAGCTTCAGCCTTAGTGATGAATTCGAGATTCGAGAATCAACCGGTGGTAATCTTGGAAGCCTTATGCTGTGGTTTGCCTGTTATTGCACCTTCAATTGGTGGGATTCCCGAAATAATCAACAGTAAAAACGGGATTCTTTTTGAAGCTGAAAACGAAAATGCTTTGGTAGATGCCTTTGAACAGTGGCTCCGCGATGATGATTCATTCAATCGCACTAACATTCGTCTAGATGCTGTTGCAAATTTCGGAGCTTACGCTGTTGGAGAAATGCTGAGTAAAATCTATTTAAAAGCAACGGGCAAATGCTAAGACTCATGCTGATGACCTTTGTGAGCCGCCTTGCAACTGCAGTGGTGAACTTTGGTACAATCATGCTTTTGTCGCGAAAACTTGGTCCCGAAGGAAAAGGATTAGCAACACTTATGCTTGTTATCGTAATTAGCGTTCAGCTTATTTGCGACTTTATGGGCGGGGCAGCCATGGTTTATTTGGCTCCCAGATACAGACTTAGAAATCTTCTTATCCCTTCGTGGGTGTGGACTAGCTTTTGGTCTCTCTTAGCTCCATTGATTGTATTTCTGGTTCGCCCCGATTTGTATGATTACTATGGATGGCACATTGCCGGATTATCTTTTCTAAACGCCAGTATGAATCAGCAATTTCATTTGCTAAATGGAAGGGAAAAGTTTAATCATGTGAACGCACTAAATCTCTTGATTGCCGTTTTGGTAGTGAGTTCATTATCGTATTTTATCTGGAACGACCCTGAGCCAATTCATTATGTTTACGCGCTTTACGCGGGATGGCTTCCCGGTTGGATTATCTCACTCTTGATGCTCCTTCAACTGCCAAAGGCAGGAGATTCAATCGGAATTAAGAAGTCACTAAAAGCCCTCCTCACCTACTCCTCTGCTAATCAGTTTGGGCATTTACTTCAGTTTTCTTCCCAAAGAATTGCCTATTTCCTACTTCCTGCATTTAGCTTAGGGATTTATTCGAATGCTGTTTCCCTTGCTGAAGCCATGTGGATGCTTTCAACCAGCATTGCCACTATTCAGTATGGAAAAATTGCGAATTCGGATAGTAAAGTAGAAGCAATCAAATTAACCTTGCCATTGTTTAGGGCAAGTATGCTTGTTACTCTTGTAGCAGGAAGTACATTATGTCTTATGCCGGCTTCTCTTTACGGCTTGTTGTTTGGCGATGCCTTTATTCCTGTAAAGCAAAACCTACTCATTCTACTTCCAGGTGTGGTAGCAATTTCGGGTTATTTAATCTTGGGTCACTATTTTTCGGGCACAGGCCAATTCAAGAAAAACAACAAAGCCATTGCTTCAGGGCTGGTGATAACAGTGATTGGTTTTGGTTGGCTTGCAATTCATTATGGCGAAAACTTATCAGAACACCACGCTGCTCTTGTAACAACGCTTGCCAACATCACAACTTTTATAGCAGTGATTTATCTCTTCAAAAAAGATAGCGGAATTAAGTTGAAGGAATTAAGTCCCAGAAAATCAGATTTTACCTCTTTGTTTAAACGCCTTAGAAACAGAAACGCGATTTAGGTTTGCTTCTACTTTTCATTAATCTTCAATCAAAAGAGATAAATGCCCTACATTGCAACGCGCAATTGGATTATGTCTGGTTTTAAAAGAAAGTCATCAAAATTCCTTAGGGCTATTTCAGCCGTTATTAAAAACCCTCTTCTGCTAAATGCTGTGCTTGATCAGGAAGATGAGCACCGCGATTTTATGCTGCAAATCAAGGAGCTTGACAATGGCTTTCCAGAAATAGAATTTAATGATTTATTGGAAGATGAAATTTCAGTCAAGCCTTTTGCATTCCTTGATGGCGGCTCCTTGCCAACCGATCTTGCTTTACTCAAGCTGTTAGCAAAGAAATTCAAAGCAAAAAACTACTTCGAAATTGGAACTTGGCGAGGTGAAAGCGTAAGAAACGTTGCCGACGTTGTTGAAGAATGCTACTCCCTAAATCTTTCAGATGAAGAAATAAAGTCCCGCGGCATGTCTGATGAATACATCGGCCTGCACAGGCATTTCTCAAAAAACAACCCACGCATTACACACCTTTTTGGTGATTCAAGATCATTCGACTTTTCGCAATATGAAGGAAAATTCGATTTAGTGTTTGTTGACGGTGATCACCATTTCGATTCGGTAGTTCATGATACACAAACAGCATTTAGACTAATTTCCGAAAAGGGAATTATCGTTTGGCACGACTATTCAAACTCGCCCGAATCAACACGCTGGAATGTAGCTCATGCAATCTGGAAAGGCTGCCCACCCGATAAGCGAAAATACCTACGTGCTGTTTCTCATACGCTTTGCGCAGTGTTTATGACCCAGGAAATGAGTTCTAAGACCAGACGATACCCCAAAAGTCCCGAATCTGGATTTGAGATTTGTATAAAAAAGCCCTCTTCCTAAGCTATGTGCGGCATTGCAGGTATAGTTTCTAAAAAAGCACTTAACAGCTCTATTCTGTTGAAAATGAGCGAAAAGATGAGTCATCGGGGTCCCGATGGAGAAGGCTTTACCTTGCTCGAAAACAGTAAATTTATCCCCTATTCAGGTATACAAACGCCTGAAGAATGCAAGAACCGCGACCTTGAATTTTCTCCCAAGAGTGTTTTAGCTCATCATCAGGAGTTCAATACCGCCTTTATTCACAGGCGTTTAGCAATTATCGATACCCATCACACTGGCCATCAACCTATGTGCAATCAAGATGCAAGTATCTGGATTACCTACAACGGCGAAATTTACAATTACATTGAGCTTCGTGCTGAACTTCAAAAGGCCGGTTTTAGTTTCAAAACCCAAAGCGATACAGAAGTAATTCTGGCTGCTTACCAACTCTGGGGCAAAGATTGTCTGAACCATTTCAACGGAATGTGGGCTTTTGCAATTGCAGATTTAAATCAAAATAAATTGTTCATTGCCAGAGACCGTTTTGCAGTAAAACCGCTTTACTATTACACTGATGATGATGTTTTCATGTTCGCTTCAGAACAAAAAATCATTTTGCATTCGGGCTTGCTTAAAGCCGAAGTAAATCCTGAAGCAGTATTTGATTATTTCACTTTCGGCGAAATTGAGTATCAAACAAAGGGTTTCTTTAAAAGTATTGATGAACTTTTTGGAGGGCACTATATTGAGACATCACTCAGCAATCCTAAGATTGAGCCTCAACAATGGTATAATTTGAATTATGTTGCCGACAATGCTGAAAAGCAAGATTTTTCAGTCGACAAAATCAGCGAGCTTATAAGTGATGCGGTTAAGTTGCGCCTAAGGGCGGATGTAGAAGTGGGTTCTTGCCTTAGCGGCGGATTGGATTCCTCAGCCATAGTTGGCTACATGAATAAACATTTGCAGGGAAAGCCTTTTCATGTGTTTACTGCTACTTTCCCGGGATTAGATGTTGATGAAGGCCATTGGGCAAAATTAGCTGCTGAAAATACATCTGCCGAAAGGCATGAGAGTCATCCCGATAGGCAAGGTTTGATTTTAGATCTTGAAGAGCTTACTTATGCTCAAGACATTCCAATTTGGTCTACTAGCACATATGCGCAGTTTAAAGTTATGAAACTGGTTAATGAGCTTGGTGTTAGGGTTGTTTTGGATGGACAAGGAGGCGATGAAATTTTTGGTGGTTATCATCCTCATGAGTACTTTCTCATGAAAGGAATGAGCTTTCCAGAAAGGTTAAAGTATATGTTATCTTCGAAAGAAGGGAATTTGTTTGGTTTTTACGCTAAACAAAAACTTCGTTTTGATACCGCTTTTAAGTTACCCAACTCCCTTAGCAAAGGCATTTTCAGCAAGTATTTCAAAGATCTTAGTTTCTTAAATAAAGATTTCTATAATGCATATCCAAGCCGTTTCACGGCGGAATTCCACCCAGCTGGAAATAACCTCAACGAGCGACTCTCATTGGAAATGCAAAATACCTCACTTAAGGCTTTCCTCAAATGCGAGGATCGTTGCT
The DNA here is from genome assembly GCA_018401705.1 of Bacteroidia bacterium. Lineage (GTDB taxonomy): Bacteria > Bacteroidota > Bacteroidia > M30B66 > M30B66 > M30B66. The sequence continues at coordinate 178,565 of JAGYKL010000001.1, forward strand.
CAATGTGGCACTCTGTAGAATCAAGAACACCATTCTCTGATGACCATCATCTGATTGAGTATTTATTTTCCATCCCCGGTAGGGAAAAAATAAAAAACCATCAGCTAAAATACCTACTAAGAGAAGCTGCAGGTGACTATATTCCTGAGAAAATTAAAAACAGACAAGACAAACAAGGCTATACTACTCCAAACAAAAAATGGATTTCAGAAATAGCTCCTGAATTCAAAGAGATTTTTAACGACAACCTAAGCGACTACTTAAATGTGGATTTGCTGCTTGCAGAATACAAGCAGTTCTTTGGAAAAGACACGCCAATTGCCGAAAACCGCATGTTCAAATTCCTAAGTTTTGCTATGTGGCACAAAGTTTTTATCGCAGAATTTGCAGATAAATAATCCGAGGCAAACCTTTTTATGTTATGTTTTGTTTATTCAATTAATCATTAGATTTGCGGTTTGAGGATAATTAACAAAAACATCACATGAAACACATTTTCTATTCAGCTTGTCTTATAACAGCAGTATTGGGTGCACATTCACTTAATGCTCAGAGTTATCAGCGAGCTCAAGTACCTTCTTCTTTGAAGAATGTGAAATTAAAAAGAGCAGTTCACAATCATATGGGCGTGAATGAATCTCCAGCAATGCCATTAAGTGCGCCTAATCCAACTGTGCATGCCGGAAGTGCAAGAGCATTTGGTCCTGAAACAGTGATAGGGCAAACTTTTTACGACCTTCAAACCAATAATTCTATCAACTACAGATTAGAGAATTTTGGAGATGGAACCTTATCTGCTAGCTGGACTCACAGTAGCGTTGAAACAGTTGGTTGGGCTGATCGTGGTATGGCTTATCATCATTATGATGGTTCAGCTTGGACTAAACTTCCTGATTACGCTCAGGTTGACAACATTAACAGAGTAGAAGACGTAAGAACAGGCTTTGGTTCTCTTGCTCGTGTTCAAGGTGTTGGTGACATCATTGTTTCTCACCAAACAGCAATTAATGCACTTCAGGTTAGCAGAAACACTAGCTTCACAGAAGAAAACTGGATTATTGATGCTAGAACTGAAATGCCTTTAATCTGGCCAAGAATGAGAGTTGGTGGTCCTGATGGAAAAACTGTTCATATCATTGCACTTACTGAACCTGAAGGTGGAACATTTACTGGAACTCCTTTTAATGGAATTAATGGTGCACTTCTTTACAACCGTTCAACTGATGGCGGCCAGTCATTTGACAAATTGATGGTTCAACTACCAAATGTAGATTCTTCAATTTTCGCAAGCTTTGGAGGTGATTCTTATGCTTTAGATGTAAGAGGAAACACAGTTGCTTTTGTTGCCGGTGATTTAACTTCACGTGTTGAAATGTGGAAGTCTATCGATAATGGCGAAACTTGGACAAGCAGAACGGTATTACCTTTCCCTTATGAGCCATGGAGCGACCAGTTAACTGACTTTGATGGCGATGGTGATTCTGATTCAGTACTTGTAAATCAAACAATCGTAAGCATCGATACTACTTTCACTGATATTACAGAGTATACTACTGAAGTTGATTCTATGGCTATTGATTCAACCTATGAATATATCTTAGATTCAGAAATGGTAATTATTGATTCATTCTATGTTTACACCTATGAATACGATACTACAATAGTTGATTCAATGACAACCACAATTATTTCTGATATCGATACTACCTTCGAAGGTGGTGAATTCGTTTTAGAATCAGTTTCTGTAAGTGATGGTACATTCTCAATTATCATTGACCAAAACGACAAAGTTCACGTTTGGTTTGGTGCTATGGAAATGCAAAATGACGATGCAACCGACGATCAGGTTTCTTACTTCCCATTCCAGGAAGGTATTCGTTACTGGAATGAAGATTTCGACTTAGATTCATTACCTGAATATATATTAGGTACTGTTGATGATGATGAAAATGGCATTTTAGATGTTGAAGCTCGTTTTGCTAACAACACGGTGCCTTACGGAACAGGATTAACAAGTTTCCCAAGTGCTGGTATTGATGCAGATGGGAACTTATATGTTTCTTATGCATCAACAAAAGAAGGTGTAGATTACTTATACCTTGGTGAAGGACCTAGTTTCCGTCACATCTATCTTTCTAAATCAACTGATGGTGGTGCAACTTGGTCAGACCCTGTTGATGTTGTAGATGACGAAAACGCTGGATTTGATCAATTTGCAGAATATGCGTATTGCTCAGTTGCTAGATTAGTTGATAATAACATTCACCTTCTTTACCAAAGAGATTACACTCCTGGTTCTGCAGTAACTCTTGATGATGCAAGTGTGCATCCATTTGATATTCCTAATGATATCATTTACTTGCCAATTACTAAGAATCTTGTTAGCGTTAAAGAAGTAGCAAATAGCGTTTCTGACTTGGCTTTACTTCCAAATCCAGCAAATGAAAACACTACACTTAGATTTAAATTAGAAGAGTCTGCTGATGTTACTATCAGTGTGCTAAACATGCTTGGTCAAGAAGTATCATTAATTTCTTCTCAAAAAGCAGCTCCTGGTGTTCATAATGTTGACTTAGGAACTTCTGAATTACCTTCCGGGATTTACCTAGTAAATGTTCAGGCTGGCTCTAAAACAAGTACAACTAAACTTGTTGTTAGACACTAATAAATATTAATTCTACCACAAAAAGGCGCCCTTTAGATTTTATCTAAAGGGCGCCTTTTTTTGATGCTATTTTGAACCTAATAAAGAGAAGAAATATCTTTTACTCCAGGAGTTCTGATGACCAAAAATGGCTCACCATATTTAAACCCGGCTTGCAAGCCAAATTCAGCTGCGCGATAAGTTATCGCATTAAAAAAATCCTCTGATGCAATTAGTGTTTTAGGCTCATCAGATTCTGGATTCCAAAACTGTGATTTATGAGCTGTTATGCTCCTTAATTTTTCATCCATCACATCTGTGATGTCATAAATGAAATGTGGAGTATGGTGGTAAAACTGTATATACTGATACAACGCTTTTGGCCTCCAACGCTCAGTTGGAATTCCTTCACCCTGGTATTTTATAAGCCCGGAAAGAAAACAAGACTCCTCAACTAGTTTTGCAGCTCTTCCATGATCAGGATGCCTGTCGTAAGGTGCATTGGTTATTACAATGTCAGGCTGATAAGTTCTTATGCATGAAATAATCTTGGCTTTATTTTCCTCGTTCAATTCGAATTTGCCATCCGGCATTCCCAAATTTAACCTCACTGATGCCTTAATAATTGCAGCTGCGTTTTGTGCTTCTTGATCACGAATAGCCACTGTGCCGCGACTTCCAAGTTCACCTTTAGTTAAATCTATCAGTCCAACTTTTTTCCCTTTCTGAGCTTCAGCGATTAATAATCCACCGCAACCAAGTTCAATATCATCGGGATGAGCTCCAAAAGCCAGAATATCAAGTTTCATGTTTTGATTTTGAGCAAAAGTAAGTTAATTCAAATTGATAGTCAGAACATCAATTTTTGTAGGTTTGGGCATATGAAAATTCATTTCCATGGAGCTGCTCAAACCGTTACAGGCAGCAAGCATCTTATTGAGTTCGGCTCTCAAAAAGTTCTGCTAGACTGCGGCTTGTTTCAGGGTCATGGCAAAGACAGTGATGTTTTAAACCGTCATTTTGGATTTGCGCCAAATGAAGTTGATGCAGTTATTCTTTCACATGCACATATTGATCATTCTGGCTTACTGCCTGCTTTAGTTGATCAAGGTTTTAATGGGCCCATCTACTGCACTCCAGCAACCCGCGACCTTTGTGCCATTATGCTAGAAGATTCAGCTCATATTCAGGAAAGTGATATTAAATATCTAAATAAACGCAGACGAGCTCAAGGAAAAACTCCTCTTAAGCCTCTTTACACATCTGAAGATGTTGGTAAAACTCTAAGACTTTTTAAGGAGATAGATTATGATACGAAATTCGAGGCTCTTGAAAACCTTAACTGCATATTTACAGATGCTGGCCATATTATTGGTTCTGCAATCGTAAATCTTGAAATTATCGAAGGAGACAAAACTGTTGCTCTCGCTTTTACTGGAGATATTGGTCGACAAAATCCACGAATCATAAGAAAACCCCAAGCATTCCCACAATGCGACGTGCTTATTACAGAATCGACCTATGGAGACAAATTGCATGATGAAGAAACCCAAAGTATAGATGAGCTTCTCAGGATTGTAATCGAAACTTGCGTAATGAAGAGGGGTAAATTAATCATCCCCGCTTTCAGCGTGGGAAGAACACAGGAAATTGTATATGCTCTCGACAGACTGTCTACTCAAGGTCGATTGCCGGAAATCCCTGTTTTTGTTGATAGTCCGCTCTCAACGAATGCAACTGATATCATGCGAGATCACCCAGAATGCTTTAATCAATCGGTACTTGATTACATGAAAGGCGATCCGGATCCCTTTGGCTTTAAAAAGCTTAAATACATCAGAGAAGTCTCTGAAAGTAAGGAATTGAATCAATCTCAAATACCAAGTATAATTATTTCGGCTTCAGGCATGGCCGAAGCTGGAAGAATCAAACATCATATCGCCAATAATATTGGTAAACCTTCAACTACAATTCTCATTGTTGGTCATTGTGAGGAAGGTTCTTTGGGTGCACGTTTAGCCCGTAAAGATGAAAAAGTGAGGATTTTCGGAGAAGAGTATTACCGCAAAGCTCATGTAGAAGTAATGGGCTCTTTTAGTGCTCACGGAGATTACAATGAAATGATTGAAACTCTTTCTTGTCAGGATTTTTCGAAAATCAAGCAGACTTTTTTAGTACATGGCGATTTTGACACTCAACAAATCTGGGCAGAACGATTAAGTGCTATCGGGTTTTCAAATATTGTCATCCCTGCCAAAGGCAGTGAATACGAACTCCTATGAAGCTGCTGCTCAAAGAAATAAGATTACTCTTAATCAGAGACATTCAACTTGAGTGGAAACAAAAATATGCTCTGAACGGGCTGTTTTTATATGTTTTCTCAACAATTTACGTGTGCTATTTGTCTTTCAAATCTCTAGTTGATGTACCTACTTGGAATGCCCTTTTATGGATAATCTTACTGTTTACAGCAGTTAATGCAACTTCAAAAAGCTTCTCAACCGAAAGTAAAGGTCGATTACTTTATTATTATACCCTTGCCGGCGCTCCTGCTGTTATTCTATCTAAAATGATTTACAATGCCGGACTGATGTTTCTAATTTCTATTGCCGGTTATCTCATTTACAGCTTACTCATTGGTGATTTGGTGCAGGATAAACCTTGGTTTATATTAGCACTGCTCTTAGGCAGCACAGGCTTTTCATCCGTTTTAACGCTTGTTGCAGGTATAGCTTCAAAAGCAAATAACAGTGGAACTTTAATGGCAATACTTAGCTTCCCAGTGCTTATTCCTATGCTTATTGTGCTTATTCGTTTCTCGAAGAATGCAGTTGACGGGCTCGACCATTCGGTGCAAATGCCTTATCTGTTTGCACTTATCAGCATAAATATAATTGTAATAGCCCTTGCCCGAATTCTATATCCATTTCTCTGGAAAAACTAATTGTATCATGTAAGTTCTAATGAAAAGCTAATCTGCGCTCTGTTCAGAAAATAGTTAATATTCCAATTCAGAAGCATCAAAGGGCTTCTTGGCTTTTAATAAATTAACTGAATAAATCAGAAGCATGAAATTAGTTATTACATCTATTTCGATATTCTTATCAATCATTCTGCAGGCGCAGAATTACGAAATCCCTGCTAATCTCAGCAAATCTGATTTTGTAGGTGGAAAGCTTATTGTAAAATTCAAGCCCGAGCACAGCGAAATAGCCTCGCAAGCTTTTAATAGTGCCGCGTATTTGTCAGAAATAGCTGCTCAACTTCAATTAAGTGATGTAAGAAAAAATTTTCCCGGTGCAAAAAAACCGGCAAAACCATTCAATGATAAAGGACAAAAACTAAGTGATTTAAGTCTCTATTACGAGTTGAGCTATCCCGCTGAAAGCGATATCTATGAAATCGCTCGCAAACTTAATCACAGTGGATATTTTGATGTTGTTCAACCTCGCTTTGTAAATAAGCCTATGGCTGAACCCAATGACCCACAAATTGCACAACAATATCACCATGCGATTATTAAAACCTTTGAAGCTTGGGATGTTGAAGAAGGCGATACCACAGTGCTTATTGGTATAACAGACGCAGGAATTCAGTTTGATCACGAAGATTTAGGAAACTGGCAATACAACTATGCAGATCCTGAAAATGGATTAGATGATGATAACAATGGCTATATAGATGACATTGCTGGATGGAATACGGCTTCTAATACAAATGACCCAACTGCTACTCTATCGCCACATGGAATGTTTACAACAGGTCTTAGCAGTGCTACGGTAAATAATGGTTTAGGCATTGCAGGCAATGGAAATAAGTGTCGATTCGTACCAATTAGAATTGACGATGCCAATGGATTTTCATACGGTTACGAAGGAATTGTTTATGCAGCCGACAGAGGTTGTCAGATTATTAATGCTAGCTGGGGAAGCACATTCTACAATCCAATGGCTCTTGATGTAGTAAACTACGCTACCGTTAATAATGACGCACTTATAATTGCAGCTTCTGGAAACTCCGGATTAAATGAAATCTATTACCCTGCTTCATACCCCGGTGTAATGAGCGTTGGAGCAACAGGACCAACAGACCTCATTTGGCCTGAATCTACTTTTGGTCCTTATGTTGACATTGTGGCTCCCGGAGAATTGCTCCGCTCAACCTGGCCTTTTAACGGATATGATATAAGCTCAGGAACCTCTTTCTCTGCTCCACTTGTGGCCGGAGCTGCAGCTTTAGTAAAAAGTCATTTTCCTCAATATTCGGCTCAGCAAATCGCAGAAAGGCTTCGTGTAACTGCTGATACTTCATTGTTTGCTTTAGCAGGAAATGATACAGTTAGAGAATTTATGGGAGCCGGCAGATTAAATATGTTACGCGCATTAACCGACCCTGAAACACCATCGATAAGAATACTCAATGAAGCTTTTAGCGATGCTAATGATGATGTTTTTTTGATTGGAGATACCATTCGTATTTCTGGAGCTTTATTCAATTATCTTGATGCTGCCAGCAATTTGCAAGTTGAATTAAGCTGTCTATCGCCATTCATAGAAATTGTTGATGCAAACTTTGATGCAGGAGCTATTGCTGGCTCTGCCTCAGTTGCTTTGCCTGAAAATTCTCTATCATTTAAAATTCTGGATGGAGCTCCTTACAACTTTGACGTTGTTTTACGTCTTGATTATTCTGATTCAGGTTATCATGGTTTTGAATATATCATGGTTAGAGTTAATCGCGATTATCTTAATATCACTTCAAATAGCTTGCTGGCAACAGTAACTTCTAGAGGTAACATTGGATATAATGCCGATTACGCGGCTGAAGGTTCCGGAATTACTTTTAATGGAAGTGAAAGTCTAATTTATTCTTCAACATTCATGTTGGGAACTTCAGCTGAATATACTGCCGACAACTCGTATTCATCTACTCTACCTGGCTATGACAATGATTTTATTAGATCAGCTGGAGCTGAATATTTTAACAATCAATCTGAAATAATTTCAGAGTTCTTTACCGATAGTGCAGCTGTTTCGCGTTTAGAAATCAATCAACGTGTTGTGGCGGCGCCTCTTGATGAGACCCTGAATTATATCAGGTACGTTTATTCAATCAGCAACACTGGTTCAGAATCTATAGAAGGATTGCATGCGGGGATTTTCACCGATTGGGATTTACCTGTTGCAACAGCAAACACCGCAACTTTTAATCAAGAAAGTAAATTAAACTATGTTACCTCTTCAGAAGGAATTTATACAGGCTGGGTGCTTTTGAGTAATCAAGAAGCACATGCTTACAATTTCAATAATGACGGCACAGGGGGAAGCGCTACTCTTTACGACGGATTTAGTGATGAAGAAAAGTTTAATGCCCTTTCGGGCGAAGTAACCAGAAACTCTGCTACTGGCGAAATTTCAGCAATGATTGCTACAGATTCAATTTCTATAGCTCCGGGTGAAATAGTTAATGTTCGATTTGCTCTAGTAGCAGGAAACAGCGAGCAAGAGCTTATTGATGCTGCCAATGCAGCATTTGTCGAAGATCAATTTGAGCAGCTGGCTCCTGTGTTCGTAGCTGTTGGAGAAACATGTAATCAGAATGATGGATTTATTCAACTTTTCTGCGAACCAATTGCAAATGTGACTCTAAGGTTAATTGGGCCACAAAATGATACACTTGCCCTTACTGAAGATATATTTGAATTTGAACTTTATAACCTAAGTGACGGTGCTTATTCATTGAATTTTGCTTTTGCAGATGCAGGAGAAGTGGTGGTTCCTTTTAACATTAATGCAGCTCCAACACCTCAGTTTACAGTTGAAGCCTCACAAACGGTGTTAGTCCTGCCAATTGCAAATGTAGATTTTATAGCATCGTCTTCTGAAGAGCTCACTTATTTCTGGGATTTTGCTGATGGCAATACTTCTGAGGAACAAAACCCAATGCATACTTATACTCAGGAAGGAACTTTTGTGGTTTCATGTATAGCATCAAATGGAGCTTGCAGCGACACATCTTACATTGAGATGCTAGTTGGCAGTACAGTTAGCATTGTTGAGTATTTCCAATCATCAGAATCACACGTGATGCCTAATCCTGCAAATCAAATGGTGCAGATAAACACCCGAATAAATGATGACGTAACAGGAATCAGCATTTATGATATGTCTGGACGTATGGTGTCTAACACAACAGTATCAGGAAATCAGGCCTTCATTGAGACAAAGTATTTTCCAGAAGGACTTTATATGGTGTTCATTCAAACATCTAAAGGAATACTTAGCGAAAAGTTGATGGTTAAACATTAGCATTTGATCTTAAGTTTCAAATTGAATATAGCTCAGTAATTTTGGCTAAATCTGTAGAATCTAGGATTTATAATCACTATAGGTCAATGGCTAAAAAAAGAATAAGAGCTATGCTCTTGGATATTTTCTTTTGAATTAAATATCCCAGCGGCAGCTGGAAGATGAAACATGTCAACTGTTTTAGGTGCACTACCTTAATTAGTTATCCCAGCGATAGCTGGAAGATGAAACATGTCAACTGTTTTAGATAAATTACCTTAATTGATTATCCCAGCGGTGACTGGAAGATAAAAACATGTCAACTGTTTTAGGTAAATACCTTAATTGATTATCCCAGCGGCAGCTGGATGCGAAAAACAGTGCCTTCGCCAAACTTCGATTCGAGTTCAATACTTCCGTTAAGCTTAAGAACGGCGTCTTTAACATTAGAAAGACCCAATCCATTGCTATCATCACGTTTCTGAACCGTATAATAATTATCGAATATTCTGGAATGATGCTCGGTAGCTATTCCAATGCCATTATCTTTTACTTCAATTTCAATCATCAAAGGGTATTGAGCGCAATTAACCTCAACAAATGAATCTGTTTTACTTGAATCAGCATACTTTATAGCATTAGACAAAAGGTTAGACAAAATACTTCTGAGAAGAGCAACATCGCTATTGATAATCAAATCATTTGGCAAAGTATTAATAAGGTTAATTTTTTCAGCTCCAGGTGTAAACCTTAATTCATCGAATAATTCATTAACCAAGTTATTTAGGTTGATTTCAGCTCTTAGCAAACCACCTCTATTCTTCAAAGAGGAAATAATATCACTCGTAAATGTTTCTAATTTCTTGAGGCTTTTCTCCATCATGGTTAGATACTGACCAAACTCTTCAGGATTCTTCTCATCCTTAGCTAAAGTAATAAGTCCACTAACCGAATTCATTGGAGCTTTTAAATCATGAGAAAGGATTTTCACCAATCGGTCAAGCTCCTTATTATTCTTTTCGATTTCATCGAACTGGCCTTTGAACTGCTCATCGGCACGTTTACGTTCGGTTATATTTAAGAAGCTTGCACAAACCCCAAGCACTTCAAAACTTTCGTCAGCAACAGGGCTCATGTTTACGCTAAACCAATGAACCGAGGTAGGAGAAAAGCGATAAGCCATTTCCCATTGAACAACTTTACCTGAAAGTGACTCATTAAATTTCTCTGAAAACTCTTCCACATTGTCGGCTAAAAGATATTCGCTCACCGGGTGACCTTCTGTGAGAACTTCACCTAGCAACTGAATATGATGGCGCAGAGAATTTGAGTTAAATGCTTTTAAACGCATATCTGAATCAATGAGCAAAATGCTTTGATTTACATTATTGAAAATCGAGTTAAGCATTGCCACAGTTTCTTTTTGCTTTTCGTTAAAGAACTTGCTTTCGGTAATGTCTTTGCATACCCTAATTACACCTACTGCATTTTCTTTATCGTCGTAAAGCAAAGATGCTTTTACATCAGTCCAAACAATTCGGTCGTCGCTAGAAATCAATCTAGTATCCCACTGTTGCAATTCGCCTGTAAGCACAGATTTCTGCTCAGATTTAACTTTAGATTTATCTTTTTCAGAATAGAGAATGTCAAAATTTCTCCCAACTATTTCTTCTCTGGGGTAACCAAAAGTTAATTCGGCTCCTTCGTTCCAATAGGTTATAAAACCATTTAAATCTGTAACAAAAATGGTGTCTCTAACATTTTTCAGGACTCCAGCCTGGAATAAAGCTTCTTCTTGAACCCTTCGCTTTTCGGTAATATCATCGGCTAAGACCAGCATGCTTGATTTACCATCAATTACAATTTGCTGGGCTCTGCATTCAACGGTTAACACCTTTCCATTCTTGCAAACGTGTTTAAAAACTACAATTCTACCCGACTTTCCTTTACTTGAAGCAATTGTTTCTTTGAGGGCATTAAGTTCTTCGGGCGGATGCAGATCAAACACTGTCATTTTCAGCATTTCATCCTCTGAATATCCGAAATGCTCTATTGCTGCTTGATTAACTTTAATGATAGAATAATTGTCCATATCCCTTATGTACATTGGGATAGGGTTATTTTCAAAAAGTAATTTGTAAGATGATTGACTTTGGCGTAGTAATTCCATACTTGCCTTTCGTTCAATACTATATAAGATTGATTTTGATAGTAAATTTTCCTCAAAATCACCTTTAACTAAATAATCCTGGGCTCCAATTTTAACAGCTTCATGTGCGAATTTTGTATCACTCAATCCAGATAAAATGAGAATTGGAATTGATGAACTTGTGATATTTAATCTAGAAAATGAGTCAATTCCGTATGAATCAGGAAGCGACAAATCCAGTAAGACAACATCCACTTGGTCATTTCTTAAATGCTCAATAGCTTCAGATAACGTTGTAACATGACTTACCTCTTTCCCGAAATCCCTAATAGCATTAAGCATTTCCTGAATGAGGAGAAAGTCTCCAAGATTGTCTTCGACAACCAATATATGTAACCTTTTCGGCTCCATGGATTATTTGAGATTATCCTTACAGCCAAAGAAAAGACACACAATCAGTTGTATCTAGATTTTGCTTAGGGTAAAGTATGGTCATTTAATAGTTTTCGAACAATTACGTAATAAGCTATGCATTAGTTTCAAACGGGTATTAGTAGTTGAAATTATACCAATATTAATAATGTAGATTAATTCAAAAATAAATTAAAGAGCGACTTAATACAGAGCAATACAATACTTTTGTTTATATTTAGTAAAAATAACAGGAATGATAGGGGCAGATTCAAACCTGTACAAGCAGCTTTTTTATGAAAGCGCGACTCCTCGCTGTCTTACTGACATAAGAGGAAATTTAGTTTTGGCTAATTATGCTTTACAAAAGGTATTTGGCCTGGTTCAAGATGAAAAAGAATTGACAGAGATTTCAATTCTGAGTATTGTTGACACCAATCTCAGTGAAGTAAATAAAACTTTTAAAGAGGACCTACAAAATTTCAAACAAGGTTTCGGATGCGAAACAGGAAAGATTGTCTTTAACAAGGCTGAAGGTGAAAAAATCAAGTTAGATTATATTCGAAAAAGAATTCAACTTGGAGACAAAGACTTAATAAGTTATGAGTGGAATGATGTTTCAGACAAAGTTGAAGTAATTAAGTCATACAAGATAGCGGCAGAGAGCGTTAGCTTAGCTGCAGAAATTAATCATCTTGGTGTTTGGGAATTTGAGTTTGAGAGCCAGTTATTTAAGGCCAACAAAAAAATGTTCGAAATCTTCGGCTTAGAACATGATGCAGAAATTGCCGATAGAGACTTATTTAAACGGTTAATCCCCGATGCGCAATTAGAGAAATTCATAGAAGCCTGGCAGAAGGGAGTTGAATCAAAAAAGAAATTTTATTCAACCATAGAAATTGAAAATCCAAAAACGGGAAAAAGAATTATTCAAATCCATGGCAAGTGCTTGTATGACTCTGTTGGTAAGCCTTGGAAATACCTGGGTATTAACCTGGATGTGACTTATCAAAAATCAAGGGAAGAGGAGATATTAAAAGATTGGGCGATGATGCAGTCTTTGCTTGACTCTCAGTCGAATTTGATTATTAGAATAAACAAAGCAGGACTTTTAACTTTTTGCAATAAAAGTTTCAGAAGTATGTTCAATGTTTCGCTGAAATGTGCTTCAGAAATTTACTTAAAGGACTTTTTAAATGCAGAAGATGAAAAAACCTTGTCGACGGCCATTGAAAACTGCCTTAACAACCCTGGCAAATCATTCGTTATTTTTACAAGCTCACGGAATGATGCTAAAAATAAGTTTAATACCGAGTGGGAATTCAGGGCAATACCGGAGTTAAATTCTGAAAACATTGAAATCCAAGGCGTTGGCAGGGATATTTCTGAAAAGTTCCAACTCAATCTAAAAGTAGAAGAAACTCTTGGTAAGTTAAGCTCACTTATAAACAACTTCAATGATGTTAGCATCTGGTCAATTGATGAAACCTATCATTTAACAGCATCTAATAAATATTTTCAGGAAGAATTCTTAAAAGTACATGGAAGGATGATTCATCCAGGAGATAATATTCTGGAAATGATAAGACCTGAAATGAAAGATTATTGGCAGGCTTTAAATGACGACATATTTAAAAACGGGGCAAAAACCATTCAATATGAATTAGATGGAAGGTTTTTTGAGGTTTCATTCTCGCCAGTTAAAATAAATAGCCAAGTTAAAGGTCTTACTGCCTATGGCAGGGATATAACTGCCAGCAAGCTGGCTGAGGAAGCCTTGAAGCTGAGCGAAGAGCGACTGCAGTTTGCAGTTGAAGGTAATGAATATGTAGTTTGGGATTTAATGGTACCAGAAGGTAAAATTGAATTCTCTGATTCATTCTTAAGAATTTTCAATTTCACAAATAAAGAGATTATCGAAACACTTGATGTTTGGTCAGAAATCGTTCATCCTGACGATCTTGCTGAAACAGGAAGTATTTTCGAGAAAATAGTTAGTGGAGAAATCAATGTTTTTAGTTCTGAATTCAGAATTTTAAATGGGAGCGGCCAACTTAAATGGGTTTTAAACAGAGGTAAAGTTTTTGAAAAAGATGAAAATGGGAACGCATTGAGAATAATTGGTATTCTTAGCGATATTTCAGAACGAAAGAGAATAGAAACTCAAAATGAGGGTTATATTGAGAAACTAGAGAAATTCGCCCACCTCACCTCCCACTCCTTAAGAAGACCACTCGCTAACATTATTGGAATAGCAACCTTATTAAAAGAAGAATCTTTAAGTCCTATTCAGCAGAATAATATTATTCTGGAAATGAGGAAATCGGCTTTTGCGATGGATGATGTTATAAAAGATATGTCTGATGCAATTTCTTTTGTGAAAGGAGCCAAGATTACTTCTGGTCAAACTAAGTTTAAATCAATATGGTTTATTGATGATGATTTAATCAATAATATGTTGAGCGAAAGGCTCATGAACAGGGTAATGCCGAAAGTAAAATCAAAATCTTTTACAAACGCTGAGGAGGCATTAAATGTGCTATTAAGTAATCAAGAAGAAACTCCAGATTCTATTTTTCTGGATATAAACATGCCTGTGATGAATGGCTGGGAATTTCTTGATGCTTTAGCTGTGCATAAAATTAATATCCCTGTGTTTATGCTAACTTCCTCAATTGATCCAAGAGATCAGGAAAAAGCCGTTTCCTATGCGCAAGTGAATGATTTTATCTCTAAACCTCTTCGAGAAGAACGCTTGAAATTAATCGTTGGATAGTTCCTTTATTATGCTGAAGCTAAATTTACTGCCTTCTCCAGGAATACTCTCAACCCACATTTTACCTTCATGCTTTTCAACAATTTTCTTGCACACAGCCAAGCCTATTCCTGTGCCAGAATATTCATTCTTATTATGAAGCCTTTTAAAAGGCAGATAAATCATATCAAAATGCTTTGGATCAATTCCAATTCCATTGTCTTTAACAAAGAAAACATGATGAGAATCTGTTTCTGAAAAACCAATCTCGATTATTGGCTTATTGCTTCTATTGTATTTTAATGCATTAGAAATTAAGTTATCAAAGAGCTGCCCTACTAATGAATGTATGGCCCTTATATTAGGGCAATTAGCAATTTTGATTTCCGCACTTTTAGATTTGATGATTTCCTGATATACCATTATAGTATCATCTAAAATTGCATTAACATCAACATCCTGAAAATCTTCCTCGGTAGTTCCAACTCTCGAATATGTCAAAAGATCTCGAATAAGCCTTTTCATTCTCAATGCACCGTCTATTGCAAATGAAATATACTGTTCTGACTTTTCATTTTTCTCCACATCATCGCTGTTTTGAAGGAGTTGCATGAAGCTCGAGATCATTCTAAGAGGTTCCTGCAAATCATGCGAAACGATGTATGCAAATTGCTCAAGCTCCTTATTAAAGCCTTGCAGTTGTTTTGCTCTTTGCTGAAGAGCATCATTTAACTTGATTAATGTTTCTTCACTTTCCTTTAAAGGCGTAATATCCTGCATAACACCTACCATTCGTTCACACTCACCTTTACTATTGTAAATAAAAACTCCTCGATCAAGAATTGATTTGTAAGAACCGTCTATGCAGCGAAATCTATACTCCTCTATCCAAAGACGCTCTTTTTTAAGTGATGCAATAGATAAGTTGCCCTCAACCCTTGCTTTATCCATTTCATGAATAAATGAAGACCAGCCCTTCATGTTATTATAACTTTGAATATCCTGATGCCCAAAAAGTCGGTGAAATCCATTTCCCCAAACAATGTTGTCATTCATCACATCCCATTCATAAATGGCGTCATTAATTGCCTCACTAAACAATTGAAACCGCTCATTCCCTTTTCGCTGCTCTTCATCATACTTAATTCTTAATGTGATATCCTTAGCAGCAGCATAAATTATTTGCTCATCGGGATTGTATGTAAAGGACCATTCCAACAAGCTTGATACATTCTTGCCTTTTAAGATGTTTTCAAAAGTTACTGTTTGACCTGATTTAACTTCTCTAAGCTTTGCTAGGGTTAATTCTTGATAATCCTCATCAATTAAATCAACAAACGAGAGACTCCTTATTTCAGTTTGGCTTAATCCTACCGTTTCTAAGATTTGACGATTTGCTTTGTAAATCCTCCCGTTTGCTTCAAGTACGCATAAAAAGTCTGGAACCAATTCAAACATTTGTTCCGATTCATATGAAATCCTTTGCTTCTCGATGTATACGCCAAGTCTTTGTGATAACTCTCTGACCACAAAAATCAAATCTTCAGAGAATTCAGGAGATTTTTGAGAGGCTAAAAATGAAAATAAAGCAACTGTATTATCACCAAAAATTACAGGCATTGAGAAACCTACAGCCATTCCAGCTTTTTGAGCGTATTCCTTACGGGGGAAATTTTCGTCGATGTATAAGTGTGTTGCTTTGTGAGGAAGGGATTGACCTTTTTTTGTTTTTAAAGCGTGTTCAATTTCGTCTGATATTTCCCCAGATCGAGTTACATCAAGAAGTTCTTTGAAGGCCTCACCTTCAGGATAATTCCAAGAAAAAAGCTTCATTCTTCTATGGATGTAATCTGGCAACCAAACTTCTGCGCACTCCCAACCAAACTTAAGAGATAGAGTTGTTATTACTTTTCGCAGAATAGATTTAAGATCGTTTTCTCCTTGAAAAAGAGCTATCAGATTTGTTATTTGCAGCTCATAGCGTTGCTTTAGCTGAAGCATTGTTGCTTCACGGCCTACAAAATACACAGCACTTACTTTTCCGTGAGCAAGAAGCGGTGTTAAAGTAAAACTAAACCAAAGAGCATGGCTGTTTCTACCTTTTAAGGAAGCCAATAAAGTTTGCTGAACTCCTTGAATTGCTCCTCTAAAAGCATTTTCCGGATCTTCATCTTCTGCGCTATGCAAATTGCTTAAAATCTGATTTTCAGTCCAATACCCTGAATCTTTGCCAGTGTGGCGATAAAAAGCTCCATTTGCATAAATGCATTGCCCATAAGCATCTATACAAAACACAATTTCTTCACTATCTTCAAACAATCGAGACAAATGCTCCTTTTGTTTTTCAAAAGAAAGTTCTTCTTTCTTTTTTTTACTTAGCTCTTGCTGAATCCAAAGCTGGTAGCTTCTTCCATTCTCATGGTAAGAAGTCACTATAAATCGAATCCAGATAGAATCTCCTGATGGTAATTCTAAATAAATCTCAGGTCTAATGGATTTGCCCAGCAAAAGGGCTTGATAAAAAACGTCAAGCTGCTGACTGTCTGCAGAAGTCTTAAAGATTACAAATGGATTCTTACCAATTATTTCAGATTCTTCTGAATTGGCAAAATCAATGAATGCTTGATTTACATACTCTATTTCAACTTGTTTGGCTTGCCCTGTCGGAAAACTGCTTATCATACCAACTGATGAAGAATAAGCTAAAGCATTTATCAAGAGTCCACTAGGGAAGATATTCAATGGTTTTTCAGAAGGCATTTCATTCATCTTTTTTACTTCCCTGATTGTTAAACTGTGATAATATATAAGTAAACAAAGAAACAAGAATACTTAAAATGATTGCCCAAGCCAAAGACCTCACTTGAAAGCCCTCTAAAAAATAGTCTATTAATAAAATAATGCTCCCGTTTATTACTAGTAAAAACAAACCCATGGTAAAAATGGTGATTGGGAAAGTCAATAAAATCAGCACAGGTCTTACAAGAGTATTGAGTGCCGATAAAAAAAACGCAATCACCCAAGCTAAACGAAAATCATCAATATTCACCCCTGGAAGAAAATATGTGGCAAACAATATTGCAAGGCCACTTAAGCTGACTTTTATAATCCAATTTCTAAAAAGCATCAAGATAAAAGTACAAAATGAATAAGATTGCACCTACACTGAACTATATTCGCACATAATTTATTTTCAGCATAGTATTATGAAAATTGTAACTGTAATAGGAGCTAGACCTCAAATAATTAAAGCTGCAGCGTTAAGCAGAGCTATAAGGAATTTTGCTCATAAGGTAACTGAAATAATCGTTCATACAGGTCAACATTATGATGCCAATATGTCTGAAATATTTATTAATGAACTAGGGATTCCATCACCTGATTATAATCTAAAAGTGGGTTCTGGCTCTCATGGAAGGCAAACAGCAGCTATGATTACAGGAATTGAGGAAGTACTTGAAAAAGAACAACCCAATTGGTTGGTGGTTTATGGTGATACTAATTCAACCTTGGCTGCTGCAGTTGCGGCCTCAAAAATGCACATTCCAATTGCACATATTGAGGCTGGATTAAGGTCTTTCAACAAACAAATGCCTGAAGAAGTAAATCGGATTCTTTGTGATCATGTATCGACATTGCTGTTTTCGCCAACTAAAAGCGGTTATCAGAATTTGATAAGTGAAGGCTTTAAAGACAATAAACCTCCCTTTTTCTCCGATAACCCTGGAATATATCATTGTGGAGACTTAATGTATGATAACAGCCTTTATTTCTCTGAAATAGCTCGTTCAAAAACTAGAATATATGAAGACCTTCAACTATACCAGCCTTTTATTTTAGCAACAATTCACAGAAATGCAAATACTGATGATCCTAATAGATTAAATAGTTTGTTTAATGTGCTTGCAGATTTAAGTGAAGAAAACAATATTCGAATAATTCTGCCAGTCCATCCAAGAACCAGAAAGATGATGGATAGTTTTCTAAATGAAGAAGTAAAAAGCAAATTAGTGCAAAGTAAATTATCGATATGCGACCCTGCTTCCTTTTTAGAAATGATTGTTTTAGAGCAAAATGCTGAAATGGTTATAACAGATTCTGGAGGAGTACAAAAAGAAGCTTACTACTTTAAAAAGGCATGTATAATATTGAGGCCAGAAACTGAATGGGTTGAAATTGTTGAGAACGGATGTGCTAGAATAGTTGATGCAGATGCAATAAAAATAAGAGAGGCTTTCCAATATTTTTTAAAAAATAAAAGCTCTTTGCAGTTTCCCGAAATATTCGGGGATGGTAGAGCAGCAGATTTCATTCTAAATGAGATGTATATTCACACTTTGAAGTAAATGCTCAGAAAATTGGTATGTAAATGTTATTAATTTACACTCATCGGCTTACATCTCGGAACAAGTACACTTTCAAGCTTATTTTTGAAGATATACTTGGCATCGATTTTAAAATTACAACTGACAAGCAGGCTGTATTAACTTGGGAAGGTCCCAAGTTGACTTATTGCAGGCAGCCTGTGCAAGATGAGTTGTTTTTTTGCGCTACTGATTTATTGTTTCAAACAGGAATAGTTGTTCAAGAGCCTGCAATGATAAGGTGGGGAGGTTCTAAAGTCTTTTTTCCTGTAAGCAAGGCCTCTGCACTTCCATTTGACCCTTTTGCAGCTTCCTTTTTACTTGTGAGCAGATATGAAGAGTACTTGCCGCACTTAAAAGATGTGCACGGAAGGTATACCCCGTCGCAAAGTTTAGCTTTTCAAAATGGGTTTCTTCAGAAACCGGTAGTTAATCAATGGGCATGGGAAATTAAATCCCTTTTGGAGAAAAAGTTTGGTGAGATTAAGTGTAAAGAACAAAAATACCGATTCACTCCAACAATAGATATTGATAATGCTTGGGCCTATCGTAACAAGGGTTTTATAAGGATAGCCGGAGGGTTGTTTTCTGATTTAGTAAACTTCAACCCGCAAGGGTTTAAAGATAGATTCAATTCAGTTTTTAGACTTTCCAATGACCCATACGACACTTACGACTATCAAGTAAAATTATTTGAAAGGTACGACCTGCATCCTATCTACTTTATTCTACTGGGAGAATATGCAACCTTCGACAAGAACGTTCCTCATCAGAATAAGCATATGCAATCTTTGATAAAATTCATGGGTGATATTGGAGATGTTGGTATTCATCCATCTTATGCTTCATCTGAAAGCCCAGAGAAAATCAGAAAAGAGATTTCGCGACTATCGCATATTCTTCATCAGGAAATTCATTTAAGTCGTCAACACTTTCTAAAATTAAGCATCCCCGAAACTTATCAAAGACTGCTTGAGTACGACATCACTGATGATTATACAATGGGGTATGCCGATTTACCCGGTTTTAGAGCTAGCATCTGCAGCCCTTTCTATTTTTATGACCTTGACCTGGAGGTAGAAACTTCATTAAGAATTCACCCATTTGCTATCATGGATGGAACATTAAAGGACTATATGAATATTGAACCAGAAAGAGCTATGGATATAATAACACCTTTAATTGATGCCGTTAAAGAAGTTCATGGAGAGTTTATTTCAATATGGCATAATGAATCTTTTGCAGAAAATGAACGTTGGAAGGGATGGAGAAAAATTTATGAAGATCATATCGAAGCAGCATTACCTTGAAAAATGAAGAATCTATTGGAAATCAGCTATGTAAAATATGCTGATATAAATAAGATTCTCTGGGATGAGAGTCTGTCTAAAGCAAAAAACGCTTTAGTATATGCAAATAGTTGGTTCTTAGATACTGTTACAAATTATAACTGGGATGCTATAATTTCTGCAGATTACAAATGGATTATGCCAATGCCTGTAAAGTCTAAATATGGCGTCAAATATCTGGCTACTCCTCCTTTTGTTCAGCAACTAGGAATCTTCGGACCAGAGGAGCCTTCTAAAGAGCTAATAGAGCAATTCATAGATTTAGCCATTCAACGAATCTCATTTGTGGATTTCAATTTTAATTGGTTGAACAATGTTCCTGAAAATGAATCATTCATAAGAACTCAGCGAACAAATTTGATTCTTGCATGTGATAGTCCTTATGATTTATTGAAGCTAAATTTCACAGAAAATTTAACACGTAATATTCAAAAATCAGAAAAAGCTAGTATCAGATTCAGTCCGTGTTCAATAAGAAATATTATTAAATTATTTCAAGAAAGTAAAGGAAAGGACTTGAAAGTTGCAACTACTGAATGGTATAATCAAATTGATCAAATTTATAATGTAGCTTCACTTAGATTTAAAGGAAGGTGCCTAGGAGCATATAACGAGGCCGGTGAATTATTGGCAGGAATGTTCGTTACCGAGTGGCAAGGCAGAGCAACTTTTTTATTCTCAGGAAATTCAGAAGAAGGTAAGATGGCTGCAGCTCTACCTGCTCTTATAAATTATTATCTTAAGCATATTCCTAATGAAATTGAGATTTTTGATTTTGAAGGATCAGACAATGAAGGCTTAAAACGTTTTTACAAGAGTTTTGGCTCAGTTGAATCGAACTACGTACATTTGAAGATAAATCGTTTGCCTAAATATCTTCGTTGGTTAAAAGCCTGATTAAATATGTCAAAAATCCTGAGTAAAGAGAATTCCCTTGTTAGTGTCTACATAAGCGAATTAAGAGATGTAGAAATACAAAAAGACAGCATGAGATTTAGAAGGAATCTTGAGCGTCTTGGTGAAATATTCGCTTATGAAATAAGTAAAGAACTCGAATACACTCAGAAAGAAATTACTACACCACTTGGTGTATCCACCATGAACGTGTTGAAAGAACAACCTGTTATTTCAACTATTCTAAGGGCAGGGCTACCCGTTCATGAAGGAATGTTAAGTTTTTTCGACAGAGCAGAGAATGCATTTGTTTCTGCTTATCGCAAACATCATAAAGACAATACATTTGAGATTAAAATTGAATACTTAAGCAGCCCTTCAATTGACGATAAAGTGCTTATCATTTGCGACCCTATGCTTGCTACAGGCCAATCGATGTTTCTTGCCTATAAAGCTTTATTACAACGTGGTAAACCCAGACATATTCATGTTGTAGGCTTAATTGCTAGTCAGGAAGGAGTTAATTATGTTGAAAGCCACTTCCCTGAAAACACAACTATTTGGCTGGGAGCTGTTGATGACGAACTTACTGCAAAGTCATACATTGTTCCTGGCTTAGGAGATGCAGGAGACTTAGCTTATGGCAAGAAGCTTGGATAATTTTTGCAACACCTTGTTAATATTTTCGTTATATTACAAGTAGTATCTTCGATTCAATGATTACCTTTCTCAGAACTCTGTCATTATTCTTATTAACATCGGTTAAATTCGTTGTTGGGGTTCCCGCTGCTTACGCAGCGATGAAGATGACGTTTTGGGAATTATCCGCATTTTCCTCAATTTCAGGAATCTTCGGAGTAGCATGTTTCGTTTTTTTAAGCGATTGGCTTTTTAAAATATGGGGAAATCTTAAAATGAAATACTTCCCTCCAAAGGAAACAGCCAAGAAGCGCAAAGTTTTTTCCAAGTCAGCCAGACGTTATGTTTCTATTGTAAGGAAATATGGTCTAGCCGGATTAGCCCTATTAACTCCTACTCTATTATCGATACCAATAGGCACAATTCTGGCAAGGAAGTTTTTTCCAAATAGAACAAAAGTCTTTATCTATTTGAGTGGATCAGTAATACTTTGGGCAGTTGCTATTTCTGCTATACTGCATTTTCCATCATTGATTAATTTCAAATAAATGAATAATGTCGGGCATTTATTTTTCGACCTAGACAGAACGATCTGGGATTATGAAACTAATAGCAGAGAGACTCTCGTAGATTTATATCAAGAACATTTACTACATAAAACTCTATCATCGCAAGATGAATTCATTGAAGTTTTTAGAGTTGAGAATGCTAAGCTATGGGACCTATTCACAGCAAATAAGATTGATAAGGAATTTCTAAGAAATGAACGTTTCTATAAAAGCATTCAGAAAATTGGGGTTGACAACAAAAGTTTGGGTTTAGCTATGGAAGATCATTACATTGAGAACACACCTTCTAAGAAGCTACTAATTCCTGGAGCTTTAGAAACCCTAAGCTATTTAAACAAGAAATACACACTTCATATCATAACCAACGGTTTTGAGGATGTTCAACACTTTAAATTAAGAAACTGCGGAATTGACCACTTTTTTAAAGAAGTGATTACCAGCGATGGGGCTAAAGCAAGAAAACCTAATAATGAGATTTTTGACTATGCTCTAAAAAAGGCCGGAGTTTCAAGTGAGGAAAGTGTGATGATAGGAGATGATCCTGAGGTGGATATCTTGGGAGCTATTAAAGCAGGATGGAGCAACGCAATTTTAGTAAACACAATGAATATGAATCACTCTTTAGAAAACGTTACTGAGGTTTTTGAATTAACTGAGCTTATCAGCATACTATAAAAAAAGCCCGTCATACAATGTATAACGGGCTTTTTTAAATTTTCTTGATTCTATGGAACTACTTCGCGTGTCCGCTACCGGTTGGTGAAGAAGTTTTTTCTCCAGTTCCTTCGGCGCAAGATTTACCTGCTCCTTTTGAGCTGCAGCAACTTTTTGCTTTGGCAGCACCAGCATTACCTGATTCAGTGGCTGCACTTCCTTTAGCTCCATCTTCGTGACAAGATTTAGCAGCATCTTTTGAGCAACAAGCTTTTTCAGATTTCTTCTTTTTCTTTTTGTCTTTATCCTTATCATCAGAAGCTTTAACGATAAGAGAACTTTGAGCATCATTCGAAAAAGATGCTGAAGCAACTGCATATGCACCTCCAGTGAAAGCAGCTAAGCAAAGTATGGCAATTATTTTTTTCATTTCTTTAAATTATACATCAAAGATACAATATTAAATACACTCTTTATCAGAAAACTGAATTAGATTGTTGCAATTTTTGTTAATCCGCCTTTCACCACATCGCCCAATTTAACAAGCACATTTGCATCTGTTGGTAAAAGAATATCTACCCTGCTGCCAAACTTGATAAATCCGAATTCGCCTCCCTGTTGAGCATCTTCACCAACTTTACAATAGGTTTTGATTCTACGAGCTACGTAACCGGCAATTTGCCTTAGCAAAATGCTTTTTGACCCATTTTCAACAACAACAGTTGTTCTTTCATTCTCAGTAGAGGATTTTGGATGGCTTGCAACTAAGTATAAGCCTTCATGGTATTTGAAATATGCAACCTTACCTGAAATAGCATATCGATTAATATGAACATTTAAGGGCGACATAAATACTGATACCTGAATTCTTTTGGTTTTGTAATATTCAGGCTCATCAACTTCTTCAATAGCTACAATCTCTCCATCTGCCGGACAAAGCACCCAATCGCCAATATTTTGTTTTCTAGATGGATTTCTAAAGAATTGAAGCACTAGTAAATAAAATACCAGCGACACAAATATTGAAGCGAAGTGTATAAGTTGAACTTGAGGAAAAAGAGTGAAAATTGAAATGTTGATTATCAATAGGATAATAAACAAAACAATTAACATTCTATGACCTTCTCGGTGTATAGTCATTAATTAGAATGTTTAGGAAAAGGTTGATAAGATAACCAAATAAAATACCCGTTCTTAGATGTGCATGTATTCCTTCTTTGCAAGAAGCTGTTCTTCAGTTTCTCTATGATCAGGGTCATCAACACAACAGTCAACAGGACAAACAGCAGCGCATTGTGGTTCATCATGGAAACCTACACATTCGGTACATTTATCGCTCACTATATAGTAAACATCCATGGCTTTGGGCTCTTGAGTTTGTTCAGCATCGTAACTGCCACTTGGAGCAGTTATCTGACCTTTTAATGAAGTTCCGTCAGAAAATCTCCACTCAGTGCCTCCTTCATAGATAGCGTTATTAGGGCATTCCGGCTCACATGCGCCGCAATTAATACATTCATCAGTGATCATGATCGCCATAAACGTCAGATTTAAGGGTTATTTTTGCAGCGCAAAACTAAGATATAATTGCATTCACTCATGACTTTAGAACAACGAAAACTTGCATTTGTTGAATTGGGCAAAGAGATCAGAGCCTCTTTAGACCAGTCGCAAAGCTCTGAGAACCTGACAATAAGACAACAACAATTAAGAACTCTTTGCGAAAGAATTCATCTCAGCAATGGCTGGTTTACAGAGGAAAATGTCAATACTGCCTTGGAGAATATTTCAGAAATGTTGACCAAAAAAGCCATAAATGATTGGTTAGGATCATACAATTTGATTGAAAATGAAGATGAAACATTAAAAACCATTGGGGTTGTAATGGCAGGTAATATCCCCGCAGTTGGATTTCACGACTTTTTATGCGTTCTAATTTCTGGAAATGTTATTAAAGCAAAACTATCAAGCTCTGATAATATTCTTATTCCAGCTTTAGCTGCAATGCTGGTTGGCATTGAGCCTAAATTTGCTGACAGAATAATTTTCACAGAAGATAGACTCACATCTATTGATGCTATAATTGCAACTGGCAGCAATAATTCATCAAGATACTTTGACTTTTATTTTAGTCGATTTCCTAATATCATTAGAAAAAACCGAACATCAGTTGCTATTCTAACCGGTAAAGAAAGCCCATCGGATATACAAAACCTTTATAACGATGTTTTTAAGTATTATGGCCTAGGATGTCGAAATGTCTCCAAGATATTTATTCCTTTTGATTATGATTTAATTGCAATGTTAAACGGGGCTACCGGATGGGAAAGAGTCGCAGAAAACAAAAAATACTTTAATAATTACGAGTACAATAAAGCGATTTACCTTGTTAATAATGTACCTCATTTTGATAATGGTTTCTTACTCCTTAAGGAGGATGATTCTTTTCATTCTCCAGTTAGTGTTGTTCTTTATGAAAGATATCATCAGATTGATGATGTCATTGAAAACCTAAAGGATAGATCAACTGAAATCCAGTGTATTATATCCTTCCAATTGAAAATATAAATTCAATACCTTTGAAGCAGTCAACAACCATCAGTGAATGATTATGCTGATGGCGAAGACACTATGTCGTTTTTATTGTCCCTTTCAAAAACAGTCATTAACTAATTGATAATGAAACATCTCCTATATTTAACCTTAACAGTACTTTCAATCTCCAATATGAATGCTCAAAATCCAGAACAGCCAATTATTACAGGCGAGTTCACTGACTCTGTTACGCATAGTGCTTGGTTTAATGATTGGCAAAATCTACATGGGGAAACGTTTATAGCTGAAGTTAGTCTTAAAGAACTTCGTTCAAAAAATTTAAAGGATATTTCTGTTGTAGTTATTCTTGGAACTTGGTGCGAAGACAGTCAAGTGCATGTACCAGCTCTTTTAGATTGCTTTAAAGGAACTGAGGTGCCCATAAAAATAATCGGCGTAAATCGTGAAAAAGAATGCCCCTTTAAGCCAAAGGAATGTAAAAACTGGGATATTGAGTTTGTGCCCACAATAAAAATATTGAAATCCAATGTAGAAATTGGAAGAATCGTTGAATCTCCGTCAAAATCTTTAGAAGAGGATTTAATTGAAATAATTGATAAAAATTAATATTAAGACAAAGCTGAATTCAATTGAAAATATTTGATTTGGAAATGCTACGGATACAATTAAGCTTTATTTTCTTGATTTTAATTGGCAAAATTGAAGGACAAGCCATTTTTTGCCCTGAAATAGAATCGCACTTAAAAACATTAAACAAAAAATTTCCATTCGGTGTTGCTTCAGGAGATCCAAGAGAAAATTCAATTGTATTATGGACAAGTATTTATCCATCTGATAAGATGGATAAATTGGAAGTCGCATATCAAGTTTCAGAAGATTCCTTATTTTATTCAATCAGTGCTGAAGGTCTGCTTAAAGTTGAGAAGTCGAATGCATATTGTATTAATGTTCAAGCAGTCGGTTTAATTGAAGGGAAGAAATATTTCTATCGTTTTCGTTTTGAGAATGATTATTCTCCTATTGGGAGAACGTATACTGCAAACTCGAATAGTTCAAAATTAAAGTTCGGTGTTGTGAGTTGCAGCAACTATGAATGGGGATATTTTAATGCATATGGCGCTTTGGCGAAAGAGAAAGACCTTCAGGCGATTATTCATCTTGGTGACTATATTTATGAATATCAGCCAGGAAAGTATGGCAATCAAAAACTTTCTCGTAAGCATTTGCCATCCAAAGAAATTATTACAGAAGAGGATTACAGAAGCCGATACGCTCAATATCGTTTAGACCCAGATCTCCAGGAATTACACAGACTATATCCATTCGTAAGCATTTGGGATGATCATGAGATTGCGAATGATACCTATAAGGATGGAGCTCAAAATCATCAGCCAGATGAGGGACCCTGGGAACAAAGAAAAAACATAGCAAAAAAAGTTTATTTTGAATGGCTTCCAATTGAAAGTTCACCTCACTATCAAATTAGAAGAAAGTTCCAATTTGGCAAGATGGCTGATTTGTTCATGCTTGATGGCCGTTTAGAAGGCCGAAGCAAACAAGTCAGTGGAATTAATGATCCTATTCGATATGATTCGAATAGAACCATGCTAGGTCAAGAACAAGCTGAATGGTTAATAAAGGAAGTTTCGAATTCAAAAGCTAAATGGAAGATAATTGGTAATCAAGTGATCTTCTCTGCTTTTGATTATCCATCCAAATTAAAAACCTATTCAAAGAGCATGGATATGTGGGAAGGATATCCGGTTGAGAGAAATAGGATATTAAATGCATGAAATAATGCAGGAATCCAAGATATTGTAATCCTTACAGGAGATGTACATGCGTCCTTCTCTATGGAATTAAGAAGAAACATACAAGATGAATCTTCAAGAATGGGTGCTGAATGGGTTACAACAAGTATTACTTCTAGTAACCTTAATGAATATACATCAACCTGGAAGGTTAGAGTAGTCGAAAAATGGTTTAGAGAAAAAAATATGAATCCTCACATGAATCATATTGACTTAAGAAATCATGGTTTTTTGATTCTGGAATTAACAGAAAATGAAGCAACAGGATACTGGAACTATGTTAAAACCTTAACTCTTAAAAATCAGAAAATCAAGAAGGTAGTTAAAAGGAGTTTGGTCCATCATGAGTTCAGAGATTAGTTTTAGCTAAAGTAATCCTGCATTTATTTGCTTAATCGCCTTCTCAAACTCAATAATCCAATGTGTTAACTTATCACTACCTCTTTGAATTAAAGTATCTTGAGCCATAAAATCGCTAGGCCCTTTTCTTGCTTTTTCATTGGATAGAATAAATTTTTTGACTTGTTTATCCATAGCATTTTCCTTTTTTTTATCTACGCTATTGAATTACTAACGTTACTGACCAGAATAATTGTATGTAGAAACACACAATTAAGATTTAGGCTCATAAAATTCACTTACTGTTTTGATTTTCTGCACTTTAAATTAAAGAGGAGAGTTTCTATTTAATTTAAAAAAATTTCAACAATCATGTTGAGAACTTATCCGATCTTAAATGTTTAATAGACGAATGTATTTGCTGGGGGCCCTTAAATTTGCGACCGGAGGGGAGGTTAGCGGCGGCCCCACGTACGCGCGCGCGTTCTTTGTAAATGCAGATTCACAGATTATACGTTTTTAAACATTTCAAATGTTTAATACGCATAATTGATCCCCATAATCAAATATGTTTTCTCCCAGAATGACAAAAAGAAAAACAAGCGTCTGGTTTAATAATTGAGTGGTATTCAATTCTCCGCTTTTCTCTTAAAATGAGAATCGATTTGCGGAAAAATTAAAAGATCTGCCGCTAAAAAATCATAGGCCGATAATTCATTTGGCTTACAGAAGACAATTGATTCATGCTCTTTGGCAGCAATTATCCCATTTTCAATTACTGCAATAAAAGGATATAGAATAATTTTAAAGCTTTCATACTCAAACTTAACAGCTTCAAGCGCATGTGAAATGGAGATTTTAATATTGAGCTCCTCCGAAATTTCTCTAATTAGGCAGTGTTCTGCACTTTCGTCCTTCTCTATTTTACCTCCAGGAAACTCCCATTTTCCACTCATCTCTTTCCCATTTGGTCTTTGAGCGATTAGAATTTTGCCTTCATTAATAATTACAGCACAAGAAACATGAACCAGTTTTCTCACCTTAATTAATACTATTCTGCTATCCTCATTTATAAGCTTCAATTAACAATTCAAGAATTTCCTGAGCTGCTAAAGGAATACTTGTTCCTGGCCCAAATACCGAAGCAACGCCTTTATTGAAGAGAAAATCGTAATCTTTCTGAGGAATCACGCCACCAGCTACCACTATTATATCTTCGCGATTAAGTTCCTTTAGTTTTTCTATCACTTGAGGAACAAGTGTTTTATGCCCACCAGCCAAAGAAGACACTCCAAGAATATGGACATCATTCTCTATAGCTTGCTTTGCAACTTCAGCGGGGGTTTGAAACAATGGACCAATATCAACATCAAAACCAATATCGGCAAAGCCAGTACTTATAACTTTAGCACCTCTATCATGACCATCCTGGCCCATTTTGGCCACAAGTATTCTTGGTCTTCTTCCGGCCAGCTTAGCAAATTGATCTGCAAGATTTCTTGCTTGAATAAAAGGTTGATTGTTTTTCACTTCATTTGAATAAACTCCTGAAATTGATTTGATTGTTGCTTTATATCTTCCATAAACGGCCTCCAAAGAAGAAGAAATCTCTCCCAATGTTGCTCTATGCCTAGCTGCTATAATGCAAAGTTCCATTAGATTCCCTTGATTGCTCATAGCAGCTTTCTTGATATCACTTAGGGATTCATCTACTAATTGCTGATTTCGAGATGCTTTTATTTTTTTCAATAAAGCAATTTGGCTTTCTCTTACTGAACTATTATCCACTTCAAGGATTTCGATATCGGTTTTTTTCTCTGACTGGAATCTATTTACGCCAACAATGACTTCTGACCCTGCATCAATTCTAGCTTGTTTTTTTGCTGCAGCTTCTTCAATTCTCATTTTGGGTATTCCTGTTTCAATAGCTTTTGCCATTCCCCCAAGATTCTCAACTTCCTGAATCAATTCCCATGCTTTGGAAACTAGTTCATTAGTAAGTTTCTCTACATAATAACTTCCAAACCAAGGATCGACAGCTTTTATAACTTCAGTTTCCATTTGAATTAAAAGCTGAGTATTTCGGGCAATTCTAGCTGAAGCATCTGTTGGTAAAGCTATTGCTTCATCAAGAGCATTGGTATGTAAGCTCTGAGTGCCACCCATGACAGCTGAAAGAGCTTCAATACAGGTTCTTGCAACATTGTTATATGGGTCTTGCTCCGTAAGACTCCAGCCACTTGTTTGGCAATGAGTTCTGAGAGCCATTGCTTTTTCCGTTTTTGGATCAAATCCTTTAATCAATTTAGCCCAAAGCAAACGACCTGCCCTCATTTTAGCGATTTCCATAAAATGATTCATACCTATTCCCCAGAAGAATGATAATCGAGGTGCAAATTCATCGATTTTCAATCCTGCTTTCAGACCTGTTCGAACATATTCAAGTCCATCGCATAAAGTGTAAGCTAATTCAATGTCGGCAGTTGCTCCGGCTTCATGCATGTGATAGCCGCTAATACTGATACTATTAAATTTAGGCATTTTCTTGGATGCATACTCAAAGATATCTGCGATAATTTTAATACTGGGAGCTGGTGGATATATATATGTATTTCTTACCATAAACTCCTTCAAAATATCATTTTGAATAGTTCCACTTAAAAGTGCGGGAGCCACACCTTGCTCTTCAGCTGCAACAATAAAAAATGCCATTATTGGCAAAACCGCTCCATTCATTGTCATGGAAACACTCATTTGATCTAATGGAATCTGATCAAACAAAATCTTCATATCTTCAACAGTATCAATAGCAACACCAGCCTTTCCAACATCCCCTTCTACCCTTTCGTGATCAGAATCATATCCTCTGTGGGTAGCTAAATCAAAAGCTACAGATAAACCTTTTTGACCTGCTGCAAGATTGCGTCTATAAAATGCATTGCTTTCAAGAGCTGTACTAAACCCGGCATATTGTCTAATTGTCCAAGGTCTAGTCACATACATAGTGGAATAAGGCCCCCTTAAAAATGGAGCGACACCAGATCTAAATCCAATGTGCTCAATTTTATCTAACTGAGAATAATTATATGAGCCTTTTATGTTTATCCCTTCAGGGGAAGTCCACGTTCTTAAATCTCCGTTTTCAACAGAAGAATTCTCAGGTTTAACACTCTTAAAATCAGGACGATTCATAATTTCAATAGTTACAGCTGCCAGTCTAAAGTCTCTAAAAAGCCATGAAAGGCCTTAATTGCATCACAACCCAGATAAATAAAATCATCTACTCCTAGCTTTTTTAAGTCGTTTGAATTTGCTGGATTGCCCGCTATCCATAAAGGTTTAGGAGGTCTTTCTTCGGAATTGAGGGTTTCCAAAATTGATTCGTATTCTTCGTCGGCACTGCAAAGCACTATTAAATCAGATGCTTTTACATTTTCACTATGCAATTGATCAGATAATTGAACATTAGAGTCAGTTTGGACAATCTTAAATCCAGCTGACGATAAAAAGTCACCGGCAAAAGTTGCTCTCTGCTTGCTTTTCAAAGGATTTCCGGATAAAATCAAACAGGCTACAGCCTGTTTGTCAAGATTTATCAAGCGTCTAATTGACTCAAATGAAGAAGCTTCAAAGTAAGGCTCTAAAACTTTGATTTCTGGCAGTTTTGATAAGGGATCTTTTGTTTGAATAGATTCGGAAAACACTTTTTCATCGGCATATGCAAAACGATTCACGCCTATAATTCCACGTTTTCGTGCTCTAACTGCCTCTTCAATCTTTGATCGATTGGATTTAACAATATCCTGAAAGAAGCCTAATCGAGCTGCCGAAGTGTAACCACCTTTGCTTTCAATTTCAAGAAATAAGCTCCATGCCTTCTCTACTAATTCTTTAGTTAGATGTTCTATATAAGGAGAACCGGCTGATGCATCCAAAACTTTATCAAACCCTGATTCATACTTCAATAGATGATGAATATTTAAAGCGAGTCTTTGCGAATCCTCGTTAACCTCTTCAAAGTGGTAATTAAAAGGATGCACTAAGTGTTCATCGCTGCCTCCAATAACTACGGCCATTGACTCGAGAGTGCCTCTTACAAGATTTGAATGTGCATCAAACCTTGTTTTATTTCGAAGAGATGTTTCGGATTGCAACCATAATGGCACAGACAAATCTGAGGAAAAACCTTTTAGAAGCATATCCCATAATATTCTTACAGCCCTAAATTTTGCGAGTTGAATAAAAAACTCTGAGCCAGAAGCAAGTTGAAATTGCATGCCTTTAAAAATATCAGAAAAGGTATGCTTGTTTTGTAAGTTAATTACGTATTCAGCAGCTAAACTCAAAACAGCAGCTAATTCTTGTGAAGCTGAAGCTCCTGCATTATGCCATCTTGCTCCATTAACAGTAATCGTCTTAAAATTGGGTAAAAACGTTTTCGAAGTACTTAAAAGTGCTTCTGTTAACTGCATACTTTCTTCTTTTGAATAATTAAAGCTGCCATTAAATATAAAGTCGCCTAAGGGGTCCCAGGCAATTGATCCAAATATTTTTGATGCGTCCAAGTGCATTCTTTGAACTTCATCTAAATACAAGTAAAACAACGAAGGAGTAGCTTCTCCGCAATTAAAATTAATTCTAGCTATTTCACAGTTAATGCCCTTTAAAACCAATCGTAGCTCCTCCTGGTTGCTGATTTCAAAGCCAGTAAAAGCAATACTTGAAGCACCATGCTCTAGTAATTGCAATGCACTTTTATTGCAGGCTTTTAAATCGTCTGTTTTTATGCTAACAAGTATTTCCCAATCGTTTGCAAACGCAAACTCCGGATGATGAGACACTCTGTTTTTATAAGCATTAAAACTATGTGTAGGGACTTCCTGATAAGCAATTTTTGAGCTTATCCCATCAATTTCTTGATGCAATAAATTACTAATATCATCAGATTTTAAATCTTTCTTAATCTGATGTATCCATGCTTCTTCGTCAGGAATTTTAAATTCTGTAAATGATGCTTTCAATGTTTGTAATTCAGTTACAGCAAATGTAACAAAGACTTATGAAGCAGAGGCCTTAATTTAGTTTGAAGTATTTGGTTGGTCAACCACTAACCAAATATCTTCATTTGCTTTTTTCATAAGATGCTGCTCGCGTGCAAATTTCTCTAGAGATTTACTATCTGATAAAAGCTCATCCAATTGTTTTCTGGTGCTTTGAATTTCAGACTGATAGTATTTCTTTTCTTTTCTAAGCTCATAAAGCACCTGTCTATCTTTATATTGAGTGATAAGGTCATTCTTATCAAAAAACATTATCCAAACTAAAAAAAAAGCAAAAGTCAGGAAATAGCGGTTCCCTAAAAGGGGGTAGTTCCTAAAAAATTCGTTGAGCTTTTTCATATAACAAACATAAACGGGATTTTGATAATAATCATGTTTGCATATGCTGAGTTCTCAAACATCCTATGTTAATTAACTGACTAGCAGGAAAAAAAAGCCGGCTAACCGGCTTTTTTTATTTAAGTACGCTTTAGGACTATTCAACAATTAGTTTCCCAATCATCTTAGGGAAATGCCCTGGATAAGTGCATATGAAATTATAGGATCCTGCCGCAGGAGCAACAAACTCTACAAAGATAGTTTCGTTGGGATTTGCAAGCCCAGAAGCTGCTAAAACATTTTCATTCTCGGGAATATATGATTTGTCAGCTCCAGCAGTAATTCCTGCTGTTGCCACTTCCTGACCTGATCCCAATTTAACAAGAACCCAGTTATGAAGCATTCCTTCAGCAGAGTTTTCGTTCACCAATGTTAAAGTTACTTTATCTCCTGCTTTTACAGAAGCAGACATTGGTTCATATGCCATATCAGCCATGGAATTCCCAATAACTTTGATAGTCAAGTTGGCCTCTCCTGGCGTGCTAGCAGTTTCTGAGCTTGATTCTTCTGTTTGCTCTTGATTATTAGTTGTTTCTTCAGCTGGTTGTTCTTGAGAACCTCCACAAGAGGCAAAAAACATAGCTAATGGCAATGCAAATAAAATTAGTTTCTTCATCTTGAAATTTAGTTTTTATGTAAAGTAAACGTATGAAATCAGTGGTTGTTTATTTATTTCTTGATCGATAGATGATTTCATATCCAGAAAAGCAAAATTGCCTTTTCCTTAATCAAAATAATATACAATAGTAGACAAATCAATTTTGATTCTTCAAGTTAAATTTCAGGATTATTCGTAAGAAACACTAAAAGATGTTAACAAAACGAGATTCCACAAAGGACTTGAATATCTTTGTAGTAATGGAGAATTACATCGTATCGGCTAGGAAATACCGCCCAGTGACTTTTAGATCGGTAGTTGGTCAGGAATCAATTACAAATACCTTAAAGAATGCTATTCGCAATCAGCATGTAGCGCAGGCGTATTTGTTTTGCGGACCTAGAGGAGTTGGTAAAACTACTTGTGCCAGAATATTAGCAAAAACTATTAACTGCTTTAATATTTCAGATGATATTGAACCCTGCAACACTTGCGAAAGTTGCCAAAGTTTCAATCAAAATGCATCCTTTAACATTCATGAGTTAGATGCTGCATCAAACAATGGTGTTGATGAAATCCGCTCATTAATTGATCAAGTTAGATTCGCTCCTCAAGTCGGGAAATACTCAATTTATATTATTGATGAGGTTCACATGCTTAGCTCTAATGCATTTAATGCATTTCTAAAGACATTAGAAGAACCTCCCGCTCATGCAATTTTCATTTTAGCAACTACCGAAAGACATAAAATCTTACCAACTATTTTATCTCGTTGTCAGGTATTTTCTTTTAATAGAATTAGCATTGATGATATCGCTAAACACCTTCAATGGGTGGCAGTTCAAGAGAAAATTACAGCCGAGCCGGAAGGATTGCATGTAATTGCTCAAAAAGCAGATGGAGGACTTAGAGATGCTCTCTCTATGTTCGATCAGATTATTAGTTTCTCTGGAGATTCAAATCTCACATATCAGAAAGCAATTGAGAATTTAAATGTGCTTGATTATGAGGTTTATTTTAGATTGGTTGATAATCTTTGGACTGGAAATTATTCTGAAGCGCTAATAGAATATGATCACGTTTTAGGGAATGGATTTGATGGGGGAAATTTTCTTTCCGGACTAGCTGAACACTTTAGAAATTTATTGATTTGTCAAGATGCCATTACGCTGCCGTTACTTGAAACGAGTGATGGGGTTAAAAGTCATTACCAAACACAATCGAATAGTTGTAAACCAATTCAAATAATAAAGTGTCTTGATTTAGTCACAACTACTGAAGAAAAAATTAAGTCGAGCAGAAATCAAAGGCTTGTAATTGAACTACTGCTTTTGAAATTAAGCCAAATCAATGTTGTAGTTCTGGAAAAAAAAAGTCTTGAACTTACGATACAAAAAATAGCTGAAACAGCTCCACAAAAAAAGGAAAGTACAACTATCCACCAGGTTTCGAAGCCTCAAATAACCATGAATTTGAGGGGAATCTCAGGTCTTAAAACTGTGTCAATCAAAGATTCCAGTAAGGCTTTGCCCTCAGAACCTGTATCCATTGTTCATGAGCAAGCTGATTCTACTGCTTATGCTAAAGTTGAAGATTTACCAGAAGAACATTTTGAAGAGGAAGATTTATTTAAAATTTGGCAGCAATACAGCGACAAGCTTAAAAACGAAAAAAAAATGGCTATGTCAGCTAACCTCACTCTTTCAAAGCCTAAACTTTTAAATGGAAATGAAATTCACTTTCAAGTTCAAAATGAAAGTCAGCTAAAAGAACTAGAATCCGAAAAAGCTGAATTGATGGGTTTTATAAGAAAGAAACTCAGAAACTTCAGTGTAAAACTAATCCTTGAAAAATCTGAAGCTCCTATACAAACTCGACCATATACAGTTGACGAAAAACTTAAAGCAATGGAGGCCCATAACCCTTTCATTACAAAATTAAAGGAGAATTTAGGCTTGCTTCCGGAATGATTGTTAATCAGAAATAAAAAATACCCTTATTCGGGAAGTTTTAATTTCCTTAGCATACTAATTGGTCCTGGACAATAAGTTTCATGACATCGAATGCATGACTGTACCAGCAAATTATACTGAGGAAGCAATTCTGCATTAATCTCAATCGCTTTCATTCTAGAAACCTGAACAAGGAAAGCATTTGCAAATTCCTCAAAATGTTCGCCTTTCTTGGAGTCTGCGCTTGGCATTGCCGTTTTAATAGATGCATAATCTTTACCCCACTTTTTAAGTGGTTTTGAAGACGCTACCAAAGGCTTCATCTTCTTCATATCATCTGCCATTACACGCATTAGCTTGCTAAGTTCACTTTCAGAAGCTTGATGAGAAGATGAACTCAAGATGATGGTAATTAATACCACACTGAATACCAAGCTGACACTTTTCCTCAGCATTACAGCTACTACTTAGAGGCGTAAATAATAACTCCACTTGCTTCAAAAGACAAGCGGGTTTCTGGCTGAGTAATTTTGTCTATTTCTTCCTGAGATTTTCCAGCATCTTCAGCATAATGACGAAGCATTTCTACCGAAACGACTTCTCTATATGCGATTCCTTCAATCACCCCTTTACTTCCATCACAATCTTTTGGAACAAAGAATCCATAGTCTTTAAACCTAACCATCATGTCTTTTCCTTCTCCCAAGTCAACATTCATCCAACAACCCTTCTTCTTGCAAGCTTCGTTAATAGTAACATTCAATTTGACATTAAGACTGTCTTTGCCTTCAATTTGATTAAGAAATTCAGCTGTAGATACAGCTCCTTTTGCTTTTATCTTATCTCCAAAAGTTTGTGCCTTTTGAGCTGAGAGAGTGATTGTGAAAAGGAGCAATAACGAAGTGATTAGAGTTTTCATAGTTTGATTTTGGACTACAATATTACGAATTATAGCGTTAATTTTCTTCCCATTAACATTTCCCTTTTTCCAGGAGGTCCTTCTAACCTATGCATATGCATGTTAAAAGACTCGAGCATCCTTCTAACTTTTCCTTTTGCACAATAACTAACCCAGATGCCGTTAGGTTTCAATGCATCTACTGATTTCTTAAGAGCTTCTTTCTCCCACAATTCAGGCTGCACTTCAGGCCCAAATGCATCATAATAAACGAGGTCAAAATCGTTATTTAGATTAAAATCCTGAATGCCTATGCCTTCCTTCCTCAAAACAAAATTATCTGAAATATGAATATCAGCATTCCAAACAGCTCGATGCAATTCAAGAAATAATTTTGAGTTCTCCTTTGAAAATTGCTTAGCAAATTTGTCAATTATCATTTGATCTAATGGAAAAGGATCTATGGTATTGTAGTAAACCAATTTAGGCGAAGCCTGTTTTGCATTGAACAGGAGAGAAAGCAGAGCATTAAGTCCAGTTCCAAAACCTACTTCAAGAATGCCAATTTGGGAACTATTTAAGACACATTTAGCTAGGCCATTTTGAATAAAGACATGACTACTTTCCTGAATAGCACCATGTTTTGAATGATAAGTTTCATCCAATAAACTATCAAATAAAGACAAGCTGCCGTCGGCAGTTTTGATAATTTCAATCAAAATTATTTAGACAAAATCTTAAACTCAGTCCTTCTATTGAGTTGTCTCCCCTGATCAGAATCATTTGGAGCTATTGGTTGAGTAAAACCATAGCCTTTGTACTCAAGTCTATCTTTCTTGATTCCTTTTTTATCAACCAAATAATTTACAACTGAAAGAGCTCTATTGGCTGAAAGCTTCTCATTGTATGCAGCAGAACCTACGTTATCTGTATGACTCGAAATCTCAATTCTCATTTTCGGGTTTACCTCTAACAGTTTTGTTAATCTTTCTATTTCAGCAATCGACTGGGGTCTTAAGGTTGATTTATCAAAGTCATAGAAAATATTCTTAAGTACTATTTTCTTACCAACTTCAAGCCTACTGAGTTCAATGTCCTTCTCAATTTCCTGATATGCTTTTGATTTGGGTAAGTCGACATTCTCTGAATAGAATAAGAACCCTTCCATAGTCACTGCAATACCATAATTCTTACCTGATGGTAACGCTACCAGATATTTACCTGTTGCAGAGTTAGATTGAAAAGTGGAAACAATTTCATTCTTTTCGTTATCGGTAATTACAATTACTGCATTTAAAGGCTCTTTTGTTGAAGCGTCGGTTACAACACCTTTAAGGATGGTTACGTTGGAAGCGAATTTCCTGTCCATTTTAGGTTCAATGACCGCTTCTCTTTCTGTGATGTTGCTAGAAAGGAGGTATTGGTCTTCTGTGTTCATAACAGTCTCCTTCTCAGGACCTAAAAGAGTAATCAAATAGATATCTGTTTCCCCGATAGCATCCATTCTTGCTGAAGAATAATATCCGTGTTTACCCGATGCAGATACTACAAAGAATGCATCTTTATCAGCTGAATTTATTGGATACCCAATATTTTCTGGTTCTGACCATTTTCCATCTTCGAGAACGCTAGTGAAAATATCGTAACTTCCCATGGTTCTGTGTCCTTTAGAACTGAAGTACATGGTCTTACCATCGGGATGAAGATAAACACCTTCTTCATCATAAATTGTGTTAATAGTTGGTCCTAGATTTTCTGCTTTTCCCCATTTTCCATCCTCGCCCAAGCGAGTAACGTAAATATCAAAACCTCCATAATTATCTTCAGGCTTATTACTTACAAAGTAAATTGACTTTTCATCATAAGAAAAACAAGCATGAATTTCAGAATACCTTGTATTTATTGCATTACCGCCTGCACTTTCTGGTTTAGACCACTCCTCTCCTTTTAGGGTAGATAGAAGAATATCTCCTTCATTATCATCTGTATAGATAAATAGCTTTTGTCCATCTGCTGATAGGGCGATTGTTGCATCATGCAGTTTGGTATTAACAGGATTTGGGAGATTAACGGGAGGAGTCCAAGCGTTATTTTGTTTAGTTGTTGAAAGGATATCTTCGAAATACATCCCATCATCGGCAATACTTTGTCCAGTGGTATTAGGCCTTCTTGAGGTGAAAAGCATTACAGACTCATCCGCTGTGATAACAGCCGCATATTCTCTGTAACGAGAATTCACAACTGGACCAAGATTTTCGATTAGCACCCTCACAGGATTTGCAACTAAATACTTCCCTTCATTGCATTCGGTGATACGCTTATCCGGATCTAATCCTTGCTTTTTTTCAGGTACAGCTTTATACAGGTTGTAGTATTCTATGGCATTATCAAATTCATGATTCAAGTGAAAAGCCTCTCCAAGGTAAAATGTAATTTCATTATCAACTGAAGGATTAATTGAGTAAGCCTTTTGTAGATAGGCCAAGGCTTTGTACTTATTGGGAGAGTTCAAATAAGAATGACCCAATCTGAAGTTCAACAGAGCATTATTGGGATTAAAAGCATTAGCTTTTAAATAATAGTCCACCGCGAGGTACTTCAAATAATCTGCAGCTAGATAATAAGAATCACCCGTTTCGAGGTTTCGAATAGCTTGTTTAAGTTCTGATTTCGCATTTGGGAAATTCGCTTTTGTAAACTCAACATTCTGTTGGGAGAACACTGCCATTGGCAGGCCAAAAAGAAGAATAAAAGTGCGTAAGGTTTTCATTGGAATATCTAGTTGCATTCAGCGTCAACAAATTGGTTAGCGAAGGAAACACCCAAACTGGTAGCACTCTTCCAGTCATTGCATGCTCCTGTTAGATCACTCAAATTCTCTTTAGCAATGCCTCTGTTCATAAAAGCATATCCATACGATGAATCTAATTTTATTGCTTGATCGAAATCAGCTATTGCACCTGCATAATCTTTTTGTTTGTTTTTTAAACAACCACGATTGTTATATGCATATGGATCTTTAGAATTATTTTGAATAGCCTTATTGAAATCATTCATTGATCCTTCAAAATCTTCCAGTTCATACTTCAACCTTCCCCTTTTAACATATGATGAACTTTCGCTCGGATCAGCTTGAACTGCATAATTGAATTCAATTAGTGCAGCTTGTAAGTCACCTTTCTGACGTAAAACTGACCCTAAATTATTATATGCAATTACCATTTTCGGGCGAAGGCGTGTAGCTTCTCTGTAATCGAGTATAGCGCCATCATAATCTTCTAGTTGTCGTTTTGCTCCTGCTCTATCATGATAGGCTTCGGCAAAATCTGATTTAGCTTTGATTGCCAGGCTGAATTGCTCAACAGCCTCCTGATACTTCCCAAGCTCATAACAAATTCCTCCAGCAAAATATCTGGCATCTGCATCCTGGCTATTCTTATTGGCAGATTGTTTGAAATCTTCAAGAGCGCCCTCTTTGTCATTATTTAAATAACGAGCTTGAGCCCTGCTAAACAATGCACGATCGATGATTGAATCTAATTGAATATTCTTAGTAAAATCAGCAATTGCTCCATTATAATCTTTCAAATCTGTTTTACAAACTGCTCTATTAAACCAAGCTTTTGAAAATAAAGGATCAGCGAGAATAGCTTTATCGAAACTTTGTAATGCGGCTTCTAAATTACGCTCGTTGTATAATGTGATTCCTTGATTGTATGCTTCAACCGCATCTTCATTCTGTGCAAAGGCATGCATAGAAGTTATCAAGGTTACGATCAATAAAAATTTCTTCATAAATATCCTTACCTGTTTTCGCTTCGAATATAGGAGATTTGATTTGTAAGAACTAAGAACCTGACTTCTTTTTAATGCTTTAGAAGATTATGATTGATAATTGGCTCAAAATAAGTGGTGTCCTGAAATGTGCTTAAGTCAATTATACCTGAAAAATTCGTATTATCCAGTGTTTTAAAAATATTACGCCCAAGAACTTGATTAAAACAATGTTGAAACAACTCAGTGCAATAGAACTTAGTAGTATCACTTTTGTCGAATTCATGATCAAAAGGCACGTGCAGGGCAGTGTAATATTTAATTCGATTTATTAATTGCTGAATTGTGTCTTGACTTGATTTAAATCGAACAACCATAACTGAATTAGGAACACTTTCATTTAGAAACCTTTGTAGCGATTGAGTTTGAGCTCCATCAATTTCTGAAACAGAACTTGACAATGAGTGAGCTACTTGATACTTTCCAGAATCAGCAATAATCATTGCGCAATGAGAAACCGGAAATTTTGATTTCTGAACTTTAATAATTCCATCTGAGAACATCCCATAACCTCTTCGCAAAATAAAGTCGCCTGAATGAAGAAGCCCTTTCTCTTGCTTGCTCATGGGATAAAATACCTGTTTAGTATTTTCAGAATCCCAAAGAACTTTGTAAGTAACAAAGCTCAGAGCTACGAGAAAAAGGGCTACTATAGAATAAACTATCTTACGGATTGTTCGCATGGAGAATCCGAAAGATGATATTATTTAGCTGATTCTTCAACTTTGTCGGCAGCTTCTTCTAATTTCTGAGCGCCTTCTTCCATCATTTCAGCTCCTTCTTGAATAATTTCGCCAACACCTTCAGCAGCATTTTCCATCATTTCTCCACCTTCCATCATCTCTCCGCCTTCCATCATTCCTTCTGGAGTTTCCTTTGGCTGGTGAACTAACCACTTATCACCTTGCTTCTTAAGCTTCAAAGTTTCTTCCTTTTCTTCTGCTTTGTATGTACAAACAGCTGCTGTATCACCTTCAACTGTGCAATTTAAGTCAGAATATGTGGCTTTTTCAGCTGACTCTTCGCCTTCCTTTTCACCGCCCATAGCTGATAATTGCTTCATAAAATCAAGCATTCCTTTAGAATCTTCAGTAGCAAATTCCTTTGCCTTCTCAAAATCCTTAGCCATTAATGCATCTAAATAACCTTTAGCAGCTCCTTCAGGACCTGCACCGCCTGAACAGGCAACAACAAAAACTGCGATCATAGAGAAGGCAGTCACTTTCAAAATGTTTTTCATGGGATTGGTTTAAATTTACTGCAAATGTGCCCGTTATTTTTGGATTTCACAAGCTAAATTTAACATAATTTAACACATTGATTTTATCCTCACAATTGGCTGTAGCAGTGAAACCTTTGTCTAAAATTAATTATTGTATTGCTTTTCCAAGCCGCTTAGTAACATATTGAAGAAATTGCCTAAGGGCTTTTCAATCATCATACTCATAAACGCATTGACTTTTCCATCAAAAACTAATCTTACTTTAGATGTATCATTTTCAGACTCAATTTGAGCGGTTAGGCTAAATGGAAAAGGCTTAGCTGAAGAAGAACCCATTTTTACAATAGAACTAGGCGTTTTTTCAACTATGCTCAAAGTCATATCAGCCATGCCTTTGATAGTAAATGAACAATCATCTTGAGAAGATTTCCAGTTAATTACTTGCTCTGGCATGAGTTTCTCTAGATTATTCAAGTCAGACAGAAATGTATAAACATCTTCCTGCGAAGCAGAAATAGATTTCCAAGGTGTTTCGAGATTCATATTAATTCAAGCAATTTTTAAAGCTGCGCCCCAACTTTCAGGGTGACTACGCCAAGATCTTAATGGCTCGACTTCTTCAGCTGAAATATATTCATTTTTCAAAGCCTGATCTAATAAAGAGTCATAATCACTTAGGCTATAGAAGGGACATTTCTCTTCTTTGAAATTGTTAATTGCGAGGTCAAAACCATAGTCGAAAATGGAAACGAGACCTTTTACAATGCATCCGCTTTCGCGTAAAGATTTAACTGCCTTAAGGCTGCTTTGGCCAGTTGAAATCAAATCTTCAACAACCACAACCGTCTGCCCTGCTTCGATTTTACCTTCAATAAGGTTTTCCATTCCGTGACCTTTAGCCGAAGAACGAATGTATACGAATGGCAAGCCTAATTCTTGAGCAACCAAAGCTCCATGCGCGATACCACCAGTTGCAACACCTGCAATTACATCAGGCAACTCAAAGTTCTCGTTTATCGCTTTTGTAAGCTGTTGACGGATAAACGTTCTAACTTTGGGGTAAGAAAGTGTTAATCTATTATCACAGTAAATAGGAGATTTCCATCCAGATGCCCAAATAAAAGGCTTGGTTGGCTGAAGCTTAATAGCTTTAATTTGCAGTAAGAACTCTGCCAACTGTGAGGCAGTATCAGAATTGTAAAGCATGCCACAAAAATACGCCCTTTACTTTAATCGTAAAGCCATACTTTTCAACAATCTGCAAGGCATTCAGCCACAAGCAAATATACTTCATCAGCTTGAGGGAAGTACCGAGAACACTTTAGTTGAAGCCATTCAGACTCTAAAAGCCAGCGAAGACGAAGGCTTCAGGATATTTTTGCCTGATTTAAGCCTTGACGAAGGAATCAAATTGTTGAAAAATAATTTCAAATTTCTAATAGCCGCAGGCGGTGTTGTGCTATCACCAACAAAGGAAATACTTGCTATTTATCGTCTTGGATGTTGGGATTTGCCTAAAGGGAAAGTTGAGCCAGAAGAAAACATTGAAGATGCTGCTGAGCGCGAAATTATTGAAGAAACTGGAATCTCATCAATAAACAATAGAGCCTTTCTCACGAAAACATACCATAGCTACGAACTTAAAGGCAAAACCATCATCAAAGAAACTTGGTGGTTCAGCTTTAACAGCGATGATTCTTCGAAACTCATCCCTCAAACGGAGGAAGACATTACTGAAGCAAAATGGATTTCATTAAAAGAGATAGAAATCATATTGAATAACACTTATCCTTCAATCGAAGATGTTATTCATGAATACCTTCAAAAGATTACTATCTCCTAATCAAGCCCAAAAAGGAATTCTCAACTCCTGTTTCAGGGCCTTCGGCCGGGAAACTGTAGGTATTAAAAAACCTGTCAATCAAAGCAAAGCCTGCCTGATCAGAATCTGGAAATAGATTCCGCAGTTCTTCTGCTGAAAATTCAGCATTAAGAAATTGAAGTCCGCTGTAAGCCTTATCATTAAGCAGTTGATCATCTTCCTTCATCTCTGGAATAAAAACTACAAAGTGTATCTCCTTGCCATATTTTGATTGTAAAGCAGAAAGTTCTTTTAATACAAGTATTGAATTCACTTCACGATCAGGCAAATAAGTTAAATATATTGGCTTTTCACTCAGCTCCTTGAAGCTTATCTCTTGCACTTGATCCTTATACCTGTAAACTTTAAAATCAGGAAATGGATTACCCTTTATTCTTGGCCCCCATTTATCTAGAATGGCCTTTAATTCTGAGGCGAAGAGAGAATCATTAGCATGAACCTTCAATCCACCATTTAGCAAATTAAAAAGCTGCTTCAACTGAAAATCCTTGGTATTTGAAAGGTCATATAAGTTTTTTAAAACAACCCACTTAACTAAGGCAGTATCATTGATTGAAGTATCTTGCATAAACATAGCTTCAACGCTCTGCCATTGCTCACTTTCAATTGACTTTCTCAAATTTTTCCCGCTTAGGTCGTTAAGTCTTTTCAATACATCCCCTTCGAAGAAGGAATTAAATGAAAATATCCATGCAGGGTGCATGGGATGAGTTCTTCTTCCCTTAAAATAAACACTTCTTAGTGAATTTAAAGCCTGGGGATGAATCATTAAGTCTAAATCAGCTGCTGCATACCATTGATAGATGGAGAGATAATGATTAGGCTTTGAAGAAGCAAGTTCCTTAAGTGAATCTATTTTTGATAGACTAAACTGATATGCTGAGGCTGAATTTCTAGCATAAGCAAGCTTGAGCAACCATTGATTAACTTCAATATTTAATGAATCTATCTGCTTATTCAATTCTGAACTCTTTTCAAAATCAAAACTTTTATATTCTCTGTTCCAGAACAACTTCATGCTATCTCCAGGCTGAAGAATTACATCTTTGAAAGCATCTCCGTAGGATAATTGAAGAACTTCAAACTTATCGACATCTTTTCTAAGGCTTATTTCTCCGTTCTTGTCTGCCGTTCTATAAACTGGAGAATCTGATCGCATAATTGCGCCTCTTGGATAAGCACAACGAATATTAATGCCTTTTAAGCCCAAAACATCAATTGTTACATTAGCATTTTGAGCAGATAATTCCACTGCAGAAAAAA
Source organism: Bacteroidia bacterium (assembly GCA_018401705.1). Taxonomy (GTDB): domain Bacteria; phylum Bacteroidota; class Bacteroidia; order M30B66; family M30B66; genus M30B66. Next base: position 223,073 of record JAGYKL010000001.1, read on the forward strand.
GTAAAATAAATGCTAAAGTCTTACTTATCGAATTTAATGACATCGGGAACAAATTGGCTAGCGTTGCCACCATTTCTGATAATATCACGAATAATTGTGGAACTTATTGCAGAATGCTCGGGCAAAGCCAATATAAAAACAGTTTCAACGCTTGGCAAAAGCGCCTTATTAACTTGACCAATTCCTCGCTCAAAGCCGAAATCAGCTGATGTTCGTAAGCCTCTCAAGATAAATCTTGCCTTTACTTCCTTGCAATAATCAACAGTTAGTCCACTATAACTTGAAACACTTACCTTATCGGTATCTGCGAAAACTTCTTTAATCCAAGAAACACGCTGCTGTAATGAAAAAAGGTTTGCTTTTGTCGAGTTTTGTCCAACGGCAACAATAACATGATCAAATAAGCTTAGTGACCTTCTAACAATGCTTTCATGACCAATTGTAAATGGGTCAAATGAACCGGGAAACAAAGCTATTCTTGACATAAATTAATGGTTTGAAATTGAAAAATACGAAAAATGCACCTTGCCATACTTTCTCATTTCATAAAAGCCAGGAATGGTTGATGCATCATAACTAGCCGAATGTTCTAGAATAAACCAGCCGTCTTCGTTTAATAATTTCCTTTCGAGCACGAGTTCAACAAGTTCATCATATTTATCAAAATCATATGGAGGATCAGCAAAGATTATATCAAAACTGCTATGTATAGCTTTTAAAGCTGAAAGCGTCTCCATTTGCATCACTTCAGAACCTTCGGCTTGTAAAAGCTTAAAAGTTTTATCGATAAACCTCACACATGCAGCATTTTGATCAACGGCAATCACAGATAGGGCTCCACGGGAAATGAATTCATAACTCATATTTCCTGTTCCTGAGAATAAATCTAGAACATTGATGCCTTCAAGGTCTATTCTAAACTGCAGCCAGTTAAATAAGCTTTCTTTTGCTCTGTCGGTAGTAGGTCTAACAGGCAGGTTAGAAGGAGCTATAATTTGTTTGCCTCGCCATTTGCCACTAATAATTCGCATCGTAAGGGTGTAATAAATTAAATAAAGCATGTTCCTGCAAATTTGGAGAATCTGTTTCTCCATCGGGAATGCTTGAATTTCCAGGTCTATCAAGAAAATGAATATTTCTTATATACCTGTAGCACAAATGATATATCGCAGAGCCTTCTTCAATCTCACCAATTAGATAAAGTGGAACCATTTCTCTATTTAATGACAATTGCTCATAAACCAGCGTAACAAAGTATAAGAAATCCTCAGGACTTTGAAAGAAATAGGAATTGAAAAGCAGAGCTTTGCCTTCTTTAATTGCTAGTAAATCAACCTGAAAACCATGTACATGAGCATATAATATGGTTTCCTGTTTATTATTTCGCAGTAGCATACTTGCCAAAACTCCGGCAAAATGTCGAACAGTATATTCTTCAAATTGGTTTTCAACAACATTCTTCCAACTTTGTGGCCACGAATAAGCTATTTTCAATTCGCCTCCTGCAATTAAATCAAGACCAAGCGGATCTGTGCTATTTACTTCAATACCTAAATTAAGAACATCACGCAAATGATTTTCATCAAATAAGTCGCTGGGAACCATCGTCCAAGTTGGAGTTATTGGAATAATTTCAACCCGTTTGAAAGGCAAACGGGTGAGAGAATGAGTTTGAAGAATTCGAGCCATTGCCTCAAAAGGCTTGACTTTGTTATAGGAATTGGCAACCGGATATTTCTCAATTAGCAAGAACTGATCGGCCAGGTAATTGTAAACAGCGAGAATCAGTTCTTCTGATGACAATTGAATCCTTAACTCGCAATTGCGTGTTTTATCTGCAGTAAAAGCAGAATCTACGTATTTGATAAAAGGTAAAGGGTGTGCCATTGCCAACTGAATGCTCTGTCTATCTTTGGGCAAGTTTAGCCTAAAACCTCGGATTGACAAAGTCAGAATTTATCGGATTGCTGGAAAAAAATTTAGGGTTCCCTCCTACCGAGGGTCAACTTAGGCTATTTCATGCACTTACCTATCATTTGTCGAAGCCTGATTTCGAGAGTGTTTTTGTAATTCGAGGCTATGCCGGAACGGGAAAAACCAGTATAGTTCGCTCATTGGTTCGAACTTTACCAAAAACAAGCCTTAGAACAGTCTTATTAGCTCCAACAGGAAGAGCAGCCAAGGTTTTATCTGCTTACGCAGGGAAGCAGGCTTTTACCATTCACAAGAAAATTTACTTTGCACAAAACAGCGATTCCGGGATGCATTTCGCAATGCAGCAGAATAAGCATCGAAGCACTGTATTTATTGTTGATGAGGCTTCGATGATTGGAGCTGAGAACTACGACAATGAAAGTAACCTTTTAGGGGATTTAATTCAGTATGTCAGAAATGGTGTTGATTGCAGACTCGTATTAATTGGTGATGGAGCTCAGCTACCTCCGGTAGGATGTGAGGAAAGTCCTGCTTTGGACCCTGAATTTTTGAAAAATAATTATTACCTAAAGGTTGATGAGACCAGATTAACGGAAGTTATGCGTCAACGCCTAGAAAGCGGGATTCTTTTCAATGCTACAAACATTAGAGATCAGATCGATCATGCAACAGATATTTTCCCTCGCTTGAGCGAGGAAGGATTTAGTGATGTCAAAAGAATTTCGGGACTTGAGCTCGAAGATGAATTAAACAATGCATATGATAAATTTGGCAATGACGAAGTATTAGTAATTACTCGTTCAAATAAAAGTGCCAACTTATATAACAAGCAAATTAGAGCAAGAATTAAATGGCAGGAAAATAACATTAGCAGTGGCGACCATATTATGGTTGTGAAGAACAATTATTTCTGGTTACCAGAAAAAAGCGGTCCCGGTTTTATTGCTAATGGCGACATTCTCGAAATCCAACGTTTAGGTAAACTATACGAACGAGGAGAATTCCTTTTTGCTGATGCTGAAGTAAGAATGATTGATTATCCTGATGAGCCGGAGATTGAGGTGCGTTTAATGTTAAATGCTCTGGATATTGAACAAGCAAGCATGCCTTTTTCTAAGCAAAAAGAACTAAGACTAATTATTGAAGAAGATTACTCTCACATAAAATCTAAGAGAGAAAGGATTTCTCAAATGAGAAAGGATCCTTTTATGAATGCATTACAAATAAAATTCGCTTACTCAGTTACTTGTCATAAAGCTCAAGGCGGTCAGTGGAAGTGCATTTTTATTGACCAAGGTTACTTAACGGCAGAAACCCTAGACCGGAATTATCTAAGATGGCTTTACACTGCAGTTACCAGAGCAACAGACTTAGTTTATTTTGTGAATTTCAATTCTAGGTTTTTTGAATAATTAAGTCTTGAATGAAATATTCAATGATTAAAGCAATCTGTGCATTTGGCCTTTTAATTATTTCAATGCTTTTTGCTTGTCAAAAAGTGAATTTGCCAATTATTGTATCTCATTATGAATCATTTCAATTAGGAGACGGATCAATAATTAAACATGCTTATCCTCAATGCACTGGTATATTTGACACCGCTTTCCAAACAAAGCTGAATTTGGTTTTGTACAGGATTGCCGATATTCAATGTTTAATTTCGAATAACAGGCCTTCATCTAATAGAGTACAAGAAAATAATGCCATCATTTATTCGGGCTATAGAACAACCATTAAAAATGACTCTCTACTTGGGTTTGAATTTTATAAAAATTTCGAAAAGGGCGATTCATTAATATTTAAGGAGTATAGAGCAATCTTAGTTAACTATAGAAATAGCATTTTCTATGGAGAGCCCGTTGAAATAAATACTTCATTAAAAAGAAGTGAGATTCTTTCCTACATTCAAAATGCCGATACCAATAAAAGCAAGTTCTTTTATAATGAATTTTCTTACGACGATTCAAAAAACACTGTTCTAACTTGGACAATTACTAGTGATTCACTTTTAGTTTATCCGGGCGGCGAAGGAGAAGCATTTGGATATTTCAGAGTATCTATTCCATTTAATTTCGATTGAAACAAGAAATAGTTAACTGAAAACCAGATAAATAACAATCACATTGTTAACAACATCGAGTTTAGTGCGATAAGCGAGCAATCTCTTTAAGATACATTTGTAAATAAAACCTATGAAAAAACTGCTACTTTATTTGTTGCCTTTTCTAACAACAACTGCTTTTTGTCAGTTTCAAGATTTTGAAAACTGGACTACCTACAATGTGCCTGTTCTAGATGGTTATCAGGTGAGTAATAATGAGGTAATTGCTTTGGGTTTTCAAAATACTTTCAGATCGGATGATGCCCAAGATGGCGATTTTTCTATTCGAATGGAAACTATTGCAGTTACTGAGACTGATACTGCATTTGGTTTTTTTCTTTCAGGTAACCCTGATGACGGCACTGCCGGACAAGCAATTATGCTGAGTGATGTGGATAGTATAATTGGATACTACAAGTGCAACATAATGCCAAATGATTCTTGCACCTTGCTTTGTCAAATAACCGAATCAGGAAACCTCTCCGGAGGTGGAGTATTTTATTTTACTCAGTCACAAGCAAATTGGACTCGTTTTGCATTTGCTTTGAATGCTGCAAGTTGTGACTCTATGACTTTTGCAATGGCAACCGGAGACCCAATTAATGATTTCAATGGAATACCAGGAACCTGGTTGATGGCTGATAATATTATATTAAAAGCCGCTAATGGCAGTACCGCTGAGATTGTAAATCATAGCTTTGAAGAATGGACTGATATTACATGGGAAGACCCTGAAAACTGGACTACTTCGAATTTATTTGCTGTTAATGGTGCTGATTTCCCAGCTCTTAGAACAACAGATTCGTATTCAGGCCAATATGCACTAGAGCTCACTACAGTTGTAAGTGATTTTGGAGACACATTGCCAGGCATTGCTTCAAATGGAGTATTTACAGATGATGGAATTGCAGGCGGAGAAGCAATATCAATGAATCCTGCAGCTATAGAATTATATTATAAATATGACCCGACTAATCCTGAAGATTTTGCGTTTGGAAACTTCGTTTTTAAAGGGAATGGTGAGTTTATTGCCGAATACCCAATTCCATTTTCGCAAAGCGATGAATACCAGTTATGGACTAGTCCTGTGACAGCTCAAGGTGCTGATTCTGTTCTAATCACTTTCTTTTCAGGAGATGCTCTCGATAGTAAATTAACAGTTGATGCAATTAACTTTCTTTTCACTGTGGGAGAAAATGATTTAATTAAAATCAGCAAAGTTGTAAGTTACCCGAACCCTGCGAGCGACTATTTTAACGTGAGATACTCTATTAAAGAAGCTGCCCAGGTCGAAATATTGTTGCTTGATATTAATGGTAAAACCATAGAAAGGAAGAGCCTAGGAAAACTTGTAGCAAACGAATATAATGATGTGTTTAACACAAGTCATTTAGCGTCTGGCAACTATTTCCTTGAATTTATTATGGATGGTGAAAAAATTACTCATAAAGTCATGATAAACTAAGCTTGTAAACAAGCCTATAACTGAGGTTTGTGAAATTATTTTTTTCAAGAGAAAGCCTGATAATCAATTCATTATCAGGCTTTTTGCTTATATATTAAATTTCCCCATACAATCTGCTGCTTCTCAAGTATATTTAGCCTATTATAATATAAAGAAATGCATTTAAAATCTTATAAGTTATTGCTGGCAATATTTTGCTCTTTCTATTTAAACACCGGAGCTCAGAATGTGATGATTTCTAATCAGAATAATCCTTGCGAGCCATCAATAATGTTTGATCCTAAGAATCCCAATATTATGGTAGCTGGCTCAATACTTAATAATGTGCATAAAAGTGTTGATGGTGGACTTACTTGGTCTTCCTCCATTCTATCTTCAAGCTTTGGTGTATGGGGAGATCCTGTAATTGACGTTGATACAAGTGGCAATTTTTACTACTTCCACCTTTCAAATCCTTCTGCAGGAAATTGGATTGACAGAATTGTTTGTCAAAAGTCAGTAAATAACGGAACCACCTGAATAATGGTGTTGGCATTGGCTTGGTGGTTCCTAAAGAGCAAGACAAACAATGGAGCATATAGTAAAATAGAGAAAACAATCACATATTCCTAACTTGGACTCAATTCGATGAGTATGGAAGTGCTGACCCTGCCGATAGCAGCATCATTAGATTTTCTAAATCAACAGATGGTGGAGAATCTTGGTCTGAACCTATCAGAATAAGTGCAAAAGCAGGAGATTGCATCGACGAAGATAATACTGTTGAAGGCGCTGTTCCTGCTATTGGACCAAATGGAGAAATCTACGTGGCTTGGGCTGGTCCCGATGGAATTGTATTTAATAAATCCACTGACGAAGGAGAAACATGGCTGCAAGAAGAAATCCCTGTGAACCCCATGCCCACAGGTTGGGATTACGAAATACCCGGAATTCAAAGAGCAAACGGCTTACCTATAACTAAATGTGATTTAAGCGGAGGTTCCCACAATGGGACAATTTATATTAACTGGTCTGATCAAAGAAATGGCTCTGATGACACAGATGTTTGGCTGGCAAAATCAATTGATGGAGGAGAAACCTGGTCGGAAGCTTTAAGAGTAAATGATGATACTGCAGGAAGGCATCAATTTTTCACTTGGATGGATGTTGATCAAGTAACAGGTAATCTATATTTCATTTTTTACGATCGAAGAAACTATACTGACAATAGAACTGATGTATATATGTTTCATTTGCTGATGGCGGGAATAGCTTCATTAATCGTTTAATCAGTGAAACACCGTTTATTCCAAATTCGTGTTTTTCTTTGGAGACTATACCCATATTGTGGCTCACAACAATCTGGTTAGACCAATTTGGACTAGACTAAACTCAGGCCAACTAAGTATTTGGACAGATGTGAGTCCAATTGATGAAATTATAACAGGCCAAAATGAAGTTTCTAAACTAGAAAGCAGCAGCTTTTTCCAGTATCCTAACCCTGCAAAGGAAGTTAGCTATGTTTCTTTTAAATTGAGAGGCAAATCAACAGTTAGTCTTGAATTAACTGACATGAATGGAATATCTGTAATTAAGCTCAAGGACAAAGAAGCCTTGGATTATGGCAAATACATTGTTCCAATTGATTTGGAAGAGTTGAACTTAAAAACGGTGGGGAACGTGTTCGTATCTTGACAATAAACAATCAGTTAAAACCTTACGAACAGTTATTGTAAATTAAACTCAAAAGTAATTACTAATTGTCATGGATTTTTTCACTTACTATCAATATTAATAGTCCTTTCAGCGGGTTTTGCTTATATAAACTTCCAGGGTTTTAAGGTCAATGCCATTGGATTGATGTCAAATGTTGATTTTTCATTCTGATTTTGCTAATTGAGCTGTAAACCCAGCTGCCATAAATTGGGTTGAAGTGTTTGACCAACATTAACTGTGAGTCTGTTTGAAGGGATGTTGAGCTTTATGCTTTTTGCAGGTGCAATTCATATAAAGTATTCAGATTTAAAATCTGAAACGATTGAGATTTTTCTGTTTTCAACATTGAGTGTAGTACTGTAGTACTTTATTGTTGGCTACAGCAGCCTTTATTTATTAAACGCATTTGGAATAAGTGTTCAGTTAGTTGAGGCATTACTTTTGGTGCCTTAATATCACCAACTGACCCAATAGCAGTTCTAAGTATTCTTAAACTACCGGGGTTTCTAAACTTCATAGAAACAAAAATAGCAGGAGAGAATCACTTTTTAATGATGTATGTAGCTGTAGTAGTGTTTATTACCATCTACCAGCTTGCCCAACCAGGTGCTGAATTCGATTTAAAAACTGTTGCAGTTTTATTTGGAAAAGAAGCTTTAGGAGGCATAGTACTGGGAGCTTTGTTTGGCTATATTAGTTACAAAATGATCTCTAGTATTGATAATTATCAAGTTGAAGTATTAATTACACTTGCAGTTGTGATGGGTGGATATACTTTGGCTCATTTTATTCATGTTTCAGGCCCGCTTGCTATGGTTGTTGCTGGCTTAATTACCGGAAATAGCAGTAAAAGTTTGGGCATGTCTGATATTACCTCTGAATACATAGATAAATTTTGGGAATTGATTGATGAAATTCTTAATGCTATTTTATTCGTTTTAATAGGTTTAGAATTACTCATCATTGAAGTAAGCAAACCCATTTTTATTGTTTCATTAATTTTAATTGCAACAACTTTAATCACACGCTATTTCTCAGTGTGGGTGCCTTCGATTTTTATTCGATTAAAGGAAAAAATAACCAGAAGAACTTTAGTTATTCTTACTTGGGGAGGTTTAAGAGGAGGTATTTCAATAGCGTTAGCACTCTCAATATCATCCGATTTAAATAAAGAGCTATGGGTCACAATAACCTATTTTATTGTATGCTTCTCTATTTTAGTTCAGGGAATGACTATTGGCAAACTCGCTTCTTCAAGTAACAAAGAATAAACTGAAGCGGCTTAAGGACTTACAAGATTTATACTCACCATACTATAAAAAGTATTTGCGAGAGTGTTCTCCATAAAATAAGGTTGATCGCCGAAAAATCCACGGAAGAAATCCTTGTTATCAGGTAATTCATCTATGTTGAAGGTGTAATTATATCTGAATCCTGCTTGCACACTTATCCAAACAAATCCGCTTAAAGAGCGCTCATAAGCTAACCTGAATCTCAATTCGGATCTTCTTAATTCTAAATTCGTTGCGCCTTGATTTCTTGAATCAATTCTGTAAGTCTGCCCTTCAAGCTCATAACCAACAAGTAATAAACTCCTTGAGTTAAACGACCGTCTTAGTTGCGCTCTGGCTGGCAAAAGCATTTCTGCTCCCCATTTGCTATTTGCAGAAGTCCAATTCAACAAGAAAACTGGAATGTAATTTAAATCCCCCGCACGATAGGTTCGGGATAGACCCCAACCCCACATTTTTCTATCACTCACTTTTTTACCCCATATTGCAGCAACTGACAATCTTGTGTTTGCTAAATTGGGCAATGCATTCCAACCGTAATCGCCATTATTATCGCCGGAGGCCTGAAAAAGCAAATAATTCTGTTCGTTTAGCGGTTTAAATATTGTAGTGCCCAAACCCGCAGTTCTCAATCCATATCTAAGGAAACTCCGCCGGAATAAATTGGTTCCATTTGTAATATCTTCTGGCACTGTTGTAGAATAAAGTTGTTCAGCATAGTTTGCGTTAAGCTGAATTATAATGCTATTTCTCGACAATACTGGAATATTTCCCTGAAGTCGCAATCCGTGAGAAAAGTCAATATCCGAAAATTCATCATTAAAGCTTGAATTATTGACTGAGGTTCGGAGTTCTGCAGGACCAACAAAATCATATCCTACCGAAATTAGCTTTTGGGGACTCAAACCCAAGACTTTAGATGTACAAAAGCGCTTTGTTCCTTCTGCTACAAAATCCAGGTTGTCGTACATACTGTAATCTTCCTCATCTTCAACTGTAGTTGAGTCTTGAGGCTGAGCAACGCAAATTGGAGCAATTAAAATCAGAAGCCCAATTAAAATCTTGAATCCTTTATCCATAAGCCTAAAACTATTTCTTCTTAGGCATTTGCAAACGCTTCCAAACATCAGTTCTGCCAAACGCAGAAATACCAATGTAACCTCTTATATCAAGAGTATTCTCATCAGTCATTTTGATGGTGCAATCGTAAGCACTTCCATTTTCCGGGTCATAGATGGTTCCTTCATGCCATTCATCATCACCTTTATAGGTGAAGTCTTTCAGCAAACGATATCCTCTCAAAGGAGCGTTCTGAAGGGCCGGATCGGGGTTGTTCTTATCTACTTTAGGCTTGCCTGTTTCAGGATCTTCAGGCTCCTTGAGCCAAACGATTTTACCAAAATACTTAGACCCGATTTTCTCGATTTTAACTCTTGCTTTGCCATTGCTTGGCTCCCAAACGCCTAAAAGGCGGTCACCAGCATCTTGAGAAAAAACTTGAAATGAAATAGCAAATGTTAGCACAAATGCTGCTAGAAATGATTTGAACATAAATATCCCTTTTAGAAATTATTCTGAAACTTTTAAATTAAACACTAAGTCAACTGCAAAGTTGAAATTGTCATAATTCTCTTCTTTGACATTGCCATCAATTAATATAATGAACTCATCTAATTTGAAGAACTCAGACAAATCGGCTTCACTTGAAGTTTTCAACTCCAAGCTCGATTTCCCGGCAGGGACAGGATTTAATTGAGCAGCCTCTGTCATAGCCGCATCATCAGCAGTTAACTGGAATTTGAAATCGCTGAAATTGTCGAAATTCAAAGAATCAGGCAAGCGAAGAACTATTTTAGAAAGAGTTGCACCTTTTATTTTTGCTGCAGATGAACCAATTTGAGATAAGTCCACTTTATGATTAATGCTTGCTGAATTTGGCCCTTCAAAAAGCGGCCCCTCCATACTTAACTGCAGGTTATTGACTTCATAAACTTTATCAACTCCGCCACCACAAGATGCAAATGTTAACGTTACTGAAAGCAAAAGAAGTACTCTTAAATATTTCATATTCTCGTTTTGAACAAATATAAACGAGCAATCAATATGTGCAAATTTGAAAGTGAAATTATCTAGCAATTGTTAAAATGGCAGAAACCAAATTTGAATCAAAAACAAATAGAATAATTAATCTCAGAACTTGCATACAACGCCTGACAGGATATAGATTCAACAATCGCCCTGTCTTGAATTAACAAAAATCAAATGACACTTTAAATACTTTCTTTAGTATTGGGAAGTTTAAGGTAACAAAGAATAGTTTTGAAAGATAATAGACTAACGCCTGTTTTTTTTATGATTTATTTAAGATGATAAGCTCCAACAAAATCATATTTTTGCCGCATGGGTAGGCTAATTGGCATTATACTCTTTGTGATATTACCATTCATCGGCCAGGCTCAATTTGGTACTCCAAACAATACCGCCAATCAGTCTGGCTTTGATTCTACTGGAGTTGGACGAGATTCTTCAAGAGTTCAGTTTGCAGGATTCTCACTTAGCGAATCAGGAGAGCTTTCCTTGAAAAGAGTTTCATTTTCATTAGACAGATTCCAATTCTATCTTCCAGTTTACGATACTCAATTAATCAATTCCAGCCTAGGAAACAATGGAACTGCGGTGCAGAATTTCGTTTTTAACCCTGTCTTCAACAGGGGATTCGACCAGGGTTTTTATTCTTATTCAAATTACCTTTTACCAATAAAACAGACTGAATTCTTTGACGCACAATCGCCATATACAGAAGCATTTTACGTTCAAGGTTCAAAAGAAGAAGCTTTCTTCCACTTAAGACACACTCAAAATGTTGGAAGAAAACTAAATTGGGGCCTTGAGTACAAAAGAATTAACTCACTTGGATATTACCCTCAGCAAACTGCTCAACACTCTGCACTTAGATTTCATGCTTGGTTAAGACCAGGCAAAGAAAGGTATCAAGCCCTTTTTGCGCTTGGATATCACAAAGGCAGTTCATTAGAAAATGGCGGAATCACGCCGACAGGCGATTCACTTTATATTGATGGAGCAGAGACTAACAGACAACTTTATCCTGTTTGGCTTTCTGGTGCTAGAAATGACCTCTTCAATAATGGTTTAATGCTTCGTCATTTTTATGATATCATCCCTGCGAAGCAGGATAGTAACAGTAAAATTCTTCCCGGCAGGATTCTAAGAATTCAACTTACGCATACCTACGAATTTGCAAAAAACTCATACATTGAAAATAATGCCCCAGCAAATTATTACCCACAAATTTTCGACTCGCTTAGGACAAACACTAATTACACTTCCAGAACTCTAGAGAATGAAATTGCCATTCTTGCCTTAAGAGCTAAGAAAGACAGCACTCTTACGAGTGGATGGGAAGCCAAGGGATTTTTAAGGTCTCAAAATGTTGATTTTAGTAATAACTTAAATATCGTTACGCCAAATAACTTTGGCTTAAAGACAACAAATTTAAGTGCAGGTGGTTTTGCCCGAATTAACTTCAAGCAATGGCTCGTGCTGGCAATTAATGCAGAAGCCTTTTTTGCAGGTTTCAACTCTGGAGATATTTTCCTAAAAGCTCAGCTAAGCAGCAAGCCAATAAAAAATCTAACGCTAAGGACCGGAATTGAGAGCTTTTCTCAGGAAGCAGATTACAGAATGCAATTCTTTGTGAGCAACTATAATTCTTGGTCTGCAAAACAACCAAAACTGAATATGCTTAAGCTGTTTGCTAATTTAGACTTAGAAAAACAGCGGCTCAATTTAGAAGTAGCCAACCAATTGCTTGGCAACTACCTATATATGAATGATAATCAAACTCCTGAATTATCAACCTCAGCTTTGAATGTTTTGAGTGCTTCCATAACTCATAAGTTTCGCTATAAGAAATGGGGTATTCAAAGTAAAATTTTGCTTCAGCAAGTTAGCAATACAACAATCATAAGATTACCAGTTCTTCAATTTCAGGAAAGCTTTTTCAGAGAAGGGCTCTTATCAGGCACTACTCCCTGGAGAATTGGCATTGATGTTATTGGAAGTACTTCATTTAGAGCGAATAGCTATTCTCCTTACGGCACTTTTTTCTATTTACAGAATACAAAATCAAACCAAGGATTGCTTCAGGCAAATGCCTACATAAGTGCTAAGATAAAAAGAGCTCGGGTATTCGTAATGCTTGAGCATGCCAACGCGAATCTGGGTGGATTAAGAGCCGATATTATTCCTTTTTACCCTCTTCCCGACCGCCTGCTGAAAATTGGCTTAAGCTGGGTTTTCTTTGATTAGCATGATTCAATCATCATTTAATATACTGCTCACTTTGAGCCTGACATGCTTTATGTTTTTAAGCAATATTATGCATGCTCAAAAAAGAATAAATTATGACAAATACTTCAAATTAAAAATCCCTGAACCTTCTGACATTTGCCTTCACAAATCAGGGAACTCGGTTTTTATTGTGAGTGACAGGGGCCGGATTTATGAAACTGATTTTGAAGGAAAGATTCTTAGAGCATCTGAACAAAAGCCTTATGATTTTGAGGGTATCACTTTTACTGGAGGTAACGAACTGTTTGTTGTAGACGAAGAAAAGAACATCATCTGCATGTACAATGTAGCGGCACTTAAAATCAATGATATTTTTAGAACAGAGATAAAAACATCGCCTAAAAGCGGCATTGAGGCTATTTGCGAAATACAGGACGGCAAAATCCTAGCAATAACAGAGAAAGACCCTGTTGAGATGTTTGTTTACACTTATGATTTCGACCTTCTTGAAAGAAAAAAACCAAAGGTACCAAAGGACATTTCAGCAGCTTGCTTTTACAAACAAAGACTTTGGCTTTTAAGTGATGAAGATTCGGCTGTTTATCTAATGAAAGATGACTTTATCACAATTGAAAAAACTTGGAAAATTCCATTTAGCGGAGCCGAAGGAATCGCATTTACCAAAGATGGAGTTCTAATGGTAGTGAGCGACAAAACCGAAACACTTTATCTTTTTTCTGCGAATAATTTCAATTGAAATTGATGCCCTTTATGAATTGAATCCAAAATGTCAATCTGATTTTCGTAAAGTTATGAGTAAAAAAGAACACCTGTTTAGTTCAATGGCTCAAGCAAATACAACGCTCTTTTAAATTAGTTGACTAAAAGTGCTACTCTATGCATATTTGTTAGGTGGGTGCTAATTTAAAAAAGTTGGATTTTTTTAAAAGGTTTTTTCAATTACCGAAGTAAAAAATCAAAAGCTAATTTAATGACAAAGCATTGAGCAAGAATATCTGTCTTGGTATGCAGTTCTTTTAAGCCTTAATTCTAAAGAAGCATTAAGTTAACTTAGTATTTATGAAAATGCTAAGGTTAATTGTCTCTTTATTAATTTTATTAAATCAATCTCTTACCGCAGAGATTATCATTCAAGAGACTTTTAATTCTAATGCTGGTTTACCCTTAGGTTGGTCCAGTCCAATTGTTCAAGGAGCAAATGCTTGGACTATTGCCACAAGCCCTGCCTTTTCAAGTCCATCGAGTAATAGATATGCGGTTTTCAACGATTTTAATCTCGGAGCAGGAGTTACACCAAATCAGACATCTTTACAAACACCTGCATTTGATTGTAGTGGACACACATCCGTTTTCTTGAGTTTTTATCATTACTGGTACGCAGTGGAGTTCACTCATGGTTACGTTGAGATTTCTAATGATGGCGGAATTAGTTGGGCAATTTTGATGGATAATGAATTGGCAACAATAGGATCTTTAGCTGCTCCAGCTCAAGAAATTATAGATATTACTCCTTATGCAGCTAATCAAAGCTCTGTTAGAGTTAGGTTCAGATACACTGACGGAGGAGTAACAGGAAGATACTGGTACCTTGATGATATTTCAGTTTACAGCAGTCCTGATGTTAGTGTTTCTGAACTGATTGCGCCTGCATATTTAGGCTGCGCCTCACCTTCATATAGCTCTTCTGAATCTATTACTGTTCAGATTTCAAATCGTTCCCTTATTCCTATAACTAACATTCCAGTGACGTGCATTGTGAGCGGAGCTACCTCACAAACTATCACTGCAACATACACCGGAACACCTATTTCAGGATTGGGAACAGTTAATTTCACGCTACCCAGCACTGTGAATATGAGTGCACAAGGTGTTTACCACTTTCAAATATTTTCGAGTCTTGGTGGAGACGCATACATATATAACGATACACTTTTAACAGGTAGGCGGCAACGCGTGCAATCCTATCCGTACATTGAGAATTTCAACTCTAGCCAAGGCGGCTGGCAAGGTTCGCAGCTTATAAACGGACGAGAATTTGTGTATGGAGAACTTCCTTATTTAAATGGTGCTGAAGGAAATGGGAATAGCTGGTATATCAACACAATTAGCAGTAGCATAAGCACTGAAATTTATCTTGAAAGTCCGGTTTTCGATTTTAGTAACGTCACTAACCCAAGACTATCATTTGATATTAAATACCGCTTACATTCTTCAAATTATGTTAGAATACAATATTCAATCAATGGCGGAACAAATTGGATAACATTAGGAACTGCCACAGACCCAAACTGGTATTCTTATTCAACACAATGGGGCAATAATCTCGCAGCTCCTGTTGACACCTGGACTAACGTAACGAAAAGACTTTGTGATTTATCTGGTGAGCCTTGTGTTAAGTTTAGAATCCAAGCCAGGCCTTATTATTCATCACCAACGTATGTTGGATACCATCATTTTTCAATAGACAATTTTTTTGTTGGCGATGACCAACCTGATGATATAGATGTAAGGCAATTCCTTTTACCATCAAATGCAAGTTGCAGTGGACTTTTGTCTGCTTCTCCCGTTAGAATAGTTGTTGGAAATAACACCTGCCGTCCTATTTATAACATCCCCGTTGCCCTTCAACTTGATGGTGGAGCTGTTATAAATGAAGTTATTCCCGGACCAATAAACCGATTTTCTGCAGCTATATATAATTTCTCAGCAACTTTAAATTTAAGTGCTCCCGGAAATCATCTTATTAGCGCTACCGTTTCACTTCCAACCGACTCTTTTCCAAGCAACAATACTCATCAAATTTCAATTGATGGATCTTCAATTTCCAGCTTTCCATATTTAGCCGATTTCAATAGTGGAAATCAAGGTTGGACAGTAAAATCTTCAAGTGCAACAGATGGCACGAGATACTTTGTACATGGCGATTTACCTTATTTAAATGGTGCAGAAGGATATGGCAACAGTTTTTATGTTGAAACTGTCTCCTCGAATAACAGCACCGAAATTTATGTGGAAAGCCCTGTATTTGATTTAAGTTCTGTGGTTAACCCTCAACTTGTAATGGAAATCAAGTATCAGTTGCATTCTTCAAATTATAGCAGAGTGCAATACAGCCTAAACGGAGGAAGTACTTGGTCAACTTTAGGCACTAGCACAGATCCAAATTGGTATAATTACTCATCGCAATGGGGTAATAATTTAAGTACGCCTGTTGACAGCTGGGATATGGTGCAGCGCAGTCTTTGCTTGCTCTCAGGTCAACCTTGCGTTAAGTTTAGAGTTATGGCAAGACCATATTACTCTTATCCAACCTATAATGCTTATGAGTATTTTGCCTTTGACAATTTCAGAATCGTAGATGGTGTTGATGTTGGTGCTTACGACTTCGTATCCCCTGTAGACCAGGGATGTTTATTTAGCGCAAATCAACCAGTTACTGTTAGAATTTTCAATAGCAGTTGTGGTCCAATGACCAATATTCCAATAAAATGCGATATCTCAGGTCCATTAAACACTTCACTCACAGGCACAGTACCCGGCCCAATTGCCGTAAACACCTATTACAGCTACACTTTCCCAAGCACTGTAAACTTAACCGATACTGGAACCTATAATGTGAAGGTTTATACTGAATTACCTTTTGATGCGAATCCTGCTAATGACACTGTTTCTACAACTCTTTACGTAGAACAAATCACAATTAGCAACTTTCCGTATTTGCAGGATTTTGATAGTGGAACTGAGTATTGGATTGCATCGGGAGCGGCACCTCCAAACAACAACGGCAGGAACTTCCTACTTGGGAATCTACCCTATCTGAATGGCCCACAAGGCAATGGAGATAGCTGGTATGTAAATACAAGCACCTCAAGTCAAAGTACCGAAATCTGGGTAGAGAGTCCTGTGTTTGACTTTAGCCAACTCACTAACCCTCGAATTGCATTTGATATTAAATATCGTTTGCATTCTTCCGACTACGTTAGGATTCAATACTCAATTAATGGCGGAGCTAATTGGCTCACATTAGGAGCTTCAGGTGAGCCCGATTGGTATAACTATTCAACTCAATGGGGAAATAACCTAGCCGCTCCTGTAGATTCCTGGACAACTGTTACAAGAAGGCTATGCGATTTGTCTGGTGAACCTTGTGTGAAGTTCAGAATTTTGGCAAGACCTTATTATTCTTCCCCAACCTATATTGGTTATGAATATTTCTCATTCGACAATTTCTTCATTGGCGATGGTCAGCCTGATGATATTGATGTAAGGCAATATCTGCTTCCGGCCTCACCAAATTGCAGTGGGCTTTCGGCAACATCACCTGTGAGGGTAATTGTGGCAAACAATACTTGTAGACCATTAACGAACATTCCTATCACCTTACAGCTTGATGCCGGCCCAGTTATTAATGAAGTTGTGCCGGGCCCCGTGAATAGATTTTCGGCAATTATATACACATTTACTGCAACTGTAAATTTAAGTGCCCCCGGTTTACATACCCTTGTTACTGAAGTAAGTATACCAACAGATTCATTTCCGGCTAATAACTCAAAGACCTTGGTAATTGATGGAGCTCCGATAAATACCTTCCCTTATTTGGTTGATTTTGACTCCGGCAACCAAGGCTGGTCGCCGGGATCATCAAGCTCAACAGATGGAACCCGATATTTCGTCAATGACACTTTACCATATCTGGATGGTGCTGAAGGGCATGGCAAAAGCTGGTATGTTGAAGCTCTTTCATCAAACAACAGCACTGAAATCTGGGTTGAAAGTCCAGTCTTTGACTTTACGGGAGTTGTGAATCCTCAGTTGGTGATGGAAATCAAATACCAATTACATTCATCAAATTATGTAAGGGTTCAATATTCTACAAATGGAGGAACTTCCTGGATTACCCTTGGTACATCAACTGACCCTGATTGGTATAATTACAGTTCTCAATGGGGAAACAATCTTAGCACGCCAGTGGATGAATGGCAACTTAGAATCAGAAACTTGTGCTTCCTTGCAGGAAACCCATGTGTTAAATTCAGAGTTCTTGCGCGGCCTTATTACTCCTACCCTAACTACCTAGCTTATGAATACTTCGGCTTTGATAATTTTGGAATTGTAGATGGCGGTGATGTTGGTGTTTCTTTGTATTTATCGCCTGTTGATCAGGGTTGTTTATTTACCAGTAATCATCAGGTTAGTGTTAGAGTTTTCAATAATGCCTGCGGTCCGATGACAAATGTGCCGATTCAATGCGATATTACTGGAGCTAACAATGCTACACTAACAGGCGTAGTTCCAGGTCCGATTCCTGTTTCAGGATTTGTTGTTTACACTTTCCCTGCTGTTGTAAACCTAACTGCTTTAGGTCATTATGACATATCAACATTCACTACACTGCCTTTCGACCCAAGCCCTAGTAACGATACCTTAACTACATCATTAGATGTTGATCAAATTACAATTAACAGTTTTCCTTATGCCGAAAACTTTAATTCAGGAACGGGTTATTGGATAGCCTCAGGTCAAGCTCCGCCGTTGAACAACGGCAGAAACTTTATTCTTGGAACTCCTCCCTATTTAAATGGCTCTGGCTCTAACGGGGATGCATGGTATATCGAAACTACTACGTCAAATGTTAGCACTGAAATCTGGGTTGAAAGTCCCGTTTTTGACTTTTCTACACTTGTTTCACCACAAATTAGTGTTGACCTGAAATATCAACTTCATTCATCTAATTACACGCGTGTTCAATATTCGATTAATGGAGGAACATCTTGGGTTAATTTAGGCTCTTCGGCTGAACCAAACTGGACCAATTATTCTTCACAATGGGGAAATAACCTAAGCACTCCTGTTGACCAATGGACATCTTACCAGCACCATGCTTGTATGCTGGCAGGTTTGCCTTGTGTTAAATTTAGAATCCTAGCAAGACCTTACTATTCAACACCTACCTACGCTAATTATGCAAACTTTGCTTTTGATAATTTCACGATTAGCGAAGGCAACGACATTAAAATGGTGAGTTATATTTCTCCGTTCGACGGAGGATGTTTATTTACAACAAACCATCCTGTTACTGTTAGACTTTACAATTCCGGTTGCGGATCAGCCTCCAATATTCCTGTTATTGCTGATATTTCAGGAACACTCAATACTACATTAACAGGAGTAGTTCCAGGCCCATTAGCAAACAATGCTTTTGTTAATTATACATTCCCAACTACTGTTGATTTAACCCCAATCGGGCCTTACGATTTTACCACTCGTTCTAATTTAGGCGGCGATCTTTTTGCAATTAACGACACGATTAAAACTTCCATTGATGTAGATCAAATTACAATTTCATCTTTTCCATATGTTGAAGATTTTGAAAGTGGCAGTAACTTTTGGATTGCTACAGGTCAAGCTCCGCCGTTGAACAACGGCAGGAATTTCGTGCTAGGACAAGTTCCTTATCTCAATGGTTCTGAAGGCTATGGAGATGTGTGGTATATTGAAACAACTTCTTCCAGTTCAAGCACCGAAATCTATCTTGAAAGTCCGGTATTTGACTTAAGTGCGGTTACTAACCCCAAATTAAGTCTTGATGTAAAATATCAACTTCATAGTTCAAATTATGCTCGGGTTCAGTATAGTATAAACGGAGGGAACACATGGCTTACCTTAGGAAGTTCAACTGATCCAAATTGGTATAATTATTCATCTCAGTGGGGAAATAATCTTGGAGCTCCTGTTGATTCATGGCAAAGAATGAGCATAGGTTTATGCGGATTGATAGGTCAATCATGTGTTAAATTCAGAGTGCTTGCTAGGCCATATTATTCAACACCAACTTATTCTGGATATGAATATTTTGCCTTCGACAATTTCATGTTAACCGATACTCCGGTTGATGCAAAATGCGATTTTGTTTCTGGCTGCTATGGAAGCGAATATTCTCTTGAATTAGATGTTTTCAATGAATTATTGGCTTGTGCTGCAGCTCCTGTTATTCAAGATTTACAAGTCCATTACATAGTCAATGGAGGTTCTGTAGTTACTATTCCATTCTCTGGCTTAAATATTAGTCAAGGCAATTCTCAAAGATTGAGTATTCCCAATGTAAATATTCCCGACAATCTGTCGGATGTAGAAGTTTGGGTTACCTTACCTAACTCAGAAGTAGACCAGGAATTCAGAAACGACTCTATCAAAGGAAATCCTGCAATTTGGCCAAACTGCAACGACCATTGCAGCAATGCAACTACAATATATTCTGGAATAACTGAGCTTACCCAAACAAGCTTTGCCACTTCAGATGCCGCCGACGACCCTCCTTTTGGAAGTTGTCAGCCAATTACGATCGAAAATACCGTTTGGTATAAGTTCGACACCAATGTTAATGGCGATAGTGTTACAATTAGAATAGACAATCAGATTTGCAGCCCGTCGCAAACCGGAGTTCAGATTTCATTGCTGAAAGCAACTGTTGCCTGTGACCCATCAACCTACAGTGAAGTATTCTGCTCGGCTAATAATGATACAACAGCCTTTGAATACGGACCAGAACCTTTAGACGCAGCAAGCACCTATTACTTGGCTGTTGACGGCTTCGCCGGAGGCTTTTGCGATTTCAGATTATCCCTGTTCGGAGCTGAAATTGACCCATTACCAGTTGAGTTAATTTCCTTTGAGGCAATATGCCTCGAAGATAAAAACAAAGTCGAGCTAACCTGGGCGACGCTTTCAGAAACGAACAATCATCATTTTACCTTAGAGAAATCTTTTGACGCAGCTAAATTTTCGCCTGTAGCAGTGGTGCTAGGTTCTGGTAATAGCAACAAACTTAACGAATACGAGCACATTACAGATACCGATGCCGGCAGAACAGTATATTTCAGGCTCAAACAAACCGATTTCAATGGGCATGTTGAGTATTCGCAAATAATTGCGAGCAACTGCGGTTCTGATTTTGACGTACTGATGTATCCCAATCCGGCTATTTCATTCATAAACCTTGAACTTAAAGGCGATCGAAACGAAGAAGTATCCATTCAAATTACCGATTCAAGAGGAAGAACACTTCTTACAAAAACTGCAACTATTGAAAATAAAGAGTTAAAAACATTTATTGATGTTGAGGCTCTTAGCAATGGAGTTTACCCTGTAATTATTCACAAAGGCAGCACAATTATTACGAAACGACTGATTATCAATAGATAAAGTCAATTACAAGAAGAAATTCAAGGGCTTCAATTTGGCATTCTTTGCACAATAGATTAATTATCTTTGCGCAAGACTAGAATTGCTATACTATGAAAAACCTAAGCCTAATTATTTGTTCCTTATTCATAAGTGCTTTAGCTTCTGCGCAATTAGCGCCGGGAGACATTGCATTTTTAGGCATGCAAACCGACAATCCAGATGCTTTTGCTTTTGTCACGTTAACAGATGTTCCTGGTAATACCGCTGTTAGTTTCACGGATAATGGTTGGAGCGGTACAGCTCTTTTCACGAATGAAAACACAGTAACTTGGACAGCTCCTGCAGGAGGTGTTGCTTTAGGCACTGTTATCATAATACGCGATGATTCTTCAGGAATAACCAATGGAATTTTAGAAGGCCCTGGAACAATTACTGGTGCGCTTTCTCAACTTTCTGTATCAGGCGATCAGATTTTAGCTTATGTTGGTGATGCATCATCGCCATCATTTATTGCAGCATTGAGTAATAATTTATTTCTAGAGACATGCAATACAACAGGCACAGGAAACACCAATAATACATGCTTACCTTCACCTTTGGTGGAAGGAATTAATGCTATTTCAGTTCCTGGTGATGCCACCGAAGCTGATAATATCTTTGTTGACTTTAATAACTTTAGTGGAAGCATCGATGATATCAGAGCTATCATCATGGATCCTGAAAACTGGACATATGACGATGAACCTGAAAATGCAGGATACGTAATTTGGCCTGATTGGCAATTCAACTTTGTTCTGCCAAATGCCTCTGAGATAAGTTTCCAGGACGGTTTCTTAAGCCTCACCGAAGGCTCCTCAGCATCTACAATAAACTTTAATATCAGCCCAGCGAGTTTTGGCTCACAAACCTTTACAGTTTCTCTAAGTGGTGCTGCAAGCACTGAAGATTTAAGTTCAATTCCAGCATTTGAAGGCACAGATATCGCTGTAAATGTTCCTACAGGTTCTAGTGTAGCATCAATAAGCCTAAGTGCAATCGCAGATGCACTTCCAGAAGGTGTTGAAACAGGTACTTTAACTATTACAGCAACAAGCTCAGGCTTAGTTGCCGGAGCAGGAAACACGCTGAACTTTGAAATCAACGAAGCTGAAGGCGTTTCTTTTGTAAGCTTCTCTCAGGCTGCATATAATGCTAATGAAGGTGATGGTACTGTTGCCGTAACTATAAATGTAAGTCCAGCCCCAGAGCAAACTGAAAACTTCATCATTTTAATTTCGGAAAATGGCCTATCAAGTGCAGATTATACAATAACTCCACCAGCAAGCTCTGGCATTATAAACGCCTCAATCTCTGCTGGTGAAAATAGCTTTACGTTTATCGTGAATCTTATTGACGATACCGAAGAAGAAGGTGTAGAATCTTTGCTTTTTACTATAGATGAGTTAAGTCCTGGTTTAGGAATCGGAATTAATTCTTCTGCATCACTTAACATTAGCGATAATGATGGAGTTGCTGTAACCTCTGGCTTATTTATCAATGAAGTAATGGCCTCAAACACAAACACTATTCAAGATGAAAATGGTGAATTTGACGACTGGATTGAAATCTACAATGGCTTGTTTGTAGCTCAAGATTTAGCTGGCTTATACATTACCGACGAAGAAGCCAATACCACCAAATATTTATTCCCTTCGGGTGAATCAGCTACTGTTGTTCCATCGGGAGGTTTTGTTCTTGTTTGGGCAGATAACACTCCGGCACAAGGTGCGATGCATACAAACTTCACACTTTCAGCTTCTGGTGAATACGTTGGACTATATGCATCAAATGGAGATCTAATTCACTCCGTTACTTTCACCGCCTTAGGTCCTAATGAAAGCTACGGTCGAGAAAACGAGTCGTCTGACAACTTCATCACTTTTAACTCAGGATTCACTACACCAAATGCATCTAATGCAACTTCTTCTATTGAAGAAACTGTTGATTTAATTGGCAATGTTTATCCAGTTCCTGCAGATAATCAAACTACGATTATGCTATCTTCTGGCAAGCAAAATAAAACTTTGCATTTGTTTGATATAAATGGGAAGTTAGTTGCAAATGAAGTTATTCCTGCTGGTTTAACTACACACATTTTGAATACCAAGATTTTACCTGAAGGAATTTACTTATTAAGAATTGGCGAAGGCCGTGAAAAAAGCTACAGAAAAATTTCGGTAGCTCATTAAGCATTTAAAGACCTTCTTCGGAAGGTCTTTTTAATTTAGAAACAAAACACCATCAAAACCGTATCTGATATGACAAACAAATTCTGCATGCGGAGACTTCAACCTATTTTCATTGTCCTTTTTTCGCTTTTTACATCTACTTCACTGATGTCGCAAAGCCTACCAGCAGGAGCTATTGGATTTATCGGCTTTCAAAGTGATGTGTCAATGGCCATTGCATTCGTAAATACAGTTGAAATTGAGCCAAATACTATTATAAGTTTCACCGACAATAAATGGACAGGCTCTGCTCTTTTGCAAAATGAGCAAACTGTAATTTGGACTAGTCCAGACAGCATTTTACCTCCAGGTAATATTGTTATTCTTCAAGACAATGGAAGTTCAATGAATATCATTGGTCCGGGATCATCAACCGGAAGGCTGTATTATTCATTAGGACAAGGAGAACAAATTCTAGCATACACCGGCACAGCGGAGGATCCATCATTTATAGCTGGAATTAGCAGCGGAACATGGCGCCCTCAATGCGATAATATACCTTATCTTGAATTTGCTACCTGTTTGCCTCCACCATTGGTAAATGGTGAAACCGCTTTTGCATTTGTTAATACTACTACAATCAATATTGATAATGGATTTTTGAACATCTCTCCACTGCAGGTTTTTGGCCCTGAAGCACTTAGTATAATTTATAACATTAATTACTGGACATTAGATAATGGCCAGTTTGCTGGAACATCAAACTGGCCTGATTGGGATGGTGGCAGCACTCAACCCTTTGCCTCAGAAATTAACTTCGAAGTGAGTGGTTCTCAAATAATTGAAGGTGGATCATTGGCAACTATTGTTTTGAATATTGCTCAAGCTCAACCAACCCCGCAAACTGTTGAAATTGAAGTGTTAGAATTCCCTGGAATTACACCTCAAGATTATTCAACCAATCCAGCTGCTCAGAATAATGTTATTCAGTTAACTGTTCCGGCAAATGCTACAACTGTGTCTTTTACAGCTCAGGCACTTGCAGATGGTTTATCTGAATTAAATGAAAATGTAACATTCTTAATTGGCAACCTTTCAGGTGGATTAACACCTGGCAGTGACGATTCTTATAGCTTAACTATTCTAAGTAATGAACAAGAATTTCCGGAAGTTAATTTCACAAGCGATACACTTTATGTAACTGAGGGAATGGCAGGAACTCAAATTGATATTGAGATAGATCCAACAAGTCAAACCGTATATAATATTGTCGTTAATGCAATTAGCGGTGCGGGCGTAATGAACGACTTCTTCACTAATCCAAGTCAGTTTTCAGGACAATTGCTACTTCAAACAACTCCAGGAAGTTCGCTGATTAGTTTCACGGTTACAGCTTTTGATGATGTAGTAATCGAAGCTGATGAATATTTGAATTTCACCATTGTTCAGGTAAGTAATGGAATTCAAATAGGGTCAATGAGTAATATTGTTGTGGTTTTAAAAGACAACGATAACACACCGGTTTTTACTCCTCCGGCATTGTATATCAATGAAATAAATGCATTTAACTTGGATTTTCCAGATGCAAACGGGCAATTAGACGATTGGATAGAATTGTACAATGCTTCAGATGAAGATGTAGACATCTCTAACTATTCAATAACCAATAACATTCAGGATCCTTTGAGATTCGTTTTTCCTTCAGTTTCGTCGCAGATGACTATTCCTGCCGGAGGATACAAACTCATTTGGGCCGACCAAAATACGGTGCAGGGTCCATTGCATATTAACTTCACTTTAAATGCTGGTGGAGGCTTTTTAGGTCTTTTTGGCTCGGATGGAGAAACCTTTGTTGACGGACTAGAATATCCTGCGCTTGATTCATTAACCAATTACGGTCGCTTTCCTGACGGAGAAAACTGGCAAAATATTTACTTCCCAACACCAGAAGCTACAAATTCTGACAGCATTCCTGAAGATGAAACTGGTTTTCTTGATAGTTCAGATTTGCTGAGTGAATTCTCTGTTTATCCTAATCCCTCAAGTTCTTCAGTTTCTATAGTTAGAATTGGAAACTTGATTACTTCAAAAGTGAGCTTCGAATTTTATGATGTAACAGGCAGAAGAATTCCTGTTGCTTCAATGGAAATGGAAGCGGGTAAATTCTGGAGATTTGATATTCAGCAAATTCCTCAAGGGCTCTATTTCATTAAGATTTCTGCTAAAAACGAATCTGGATTTATCAAATTACTGAAACTTGATTAGTAGCTTTCATTAACATTCTACGCTGCAAATATTAACATTCAGTTTAGATGTTTTAACGGTATCTTTGTGCTGTTCCGTATTTCCGTTAGTTATGTCAAAACTGCTTTGCAGTTTTTATTTATTTTTTGCTGTTTCATTCTCCCATTTAGGGCTGAATGCGCAAAACTGTTTTCAAATTGAAAGCATTCTTGTAGATGCGTGTGGTACTCCGGAAGGTGAGAATGAAATGGTTCGTTTCAAAGTCGGAAATTCACCGCTTCAAACAAATGCCCTTACCGTTGCTTGGCCAAATGCTAGTAATTCTTGGTTGGGTGTTTGCCAAACAGCTGGCACAGCCTCTCTTGTTAGCCAAATTAATTCAACAATTGTCAACTGTGGATACATGCTCGAACCTCAAGCAAATGTGCTACCTGCTAATTCAACAGTTATCCTTGTTTCGTCTGTTAATTTTAATCCTGCAAATAATTCATTTGCAAATTTGAGTGACACTCTTTATGTCATCTTTCATTGTGGCACAAATCCTACAGGTAATTTCGCTAATTCGGGATCAGGAATAAGAACCTTAACAATGAATTTCGCCGGTGCCGGCGGATGTTCACAATCGGTGTCTTATGACAGGTCTTTATTAGTTGGAGGAGATGGAGCACTGGCGAATTTTGATGCAGCTGGAAATGACACCTACTCTAATCAAGGATGCAGTGCACCTATTATAATTCCTGATCCATCGTGGACAGCACCTGCTTCTATTTGCAATTCAAATGGCATAATTGACCTGAATGCATTAATCACCGGAAGTACTGGCGGCACCTGGGATGGTCCAGGTGTTACAGGCAATAGCTTTGATCCCGCCGGACTGTCTGGCGATATTGATGTTACTTACATTGCAGGTATCGAAGGTTGTGCAGGAGGTTCAGCTTCTCAAACGAACACTATTCAGGTAATAGCAGGAGGCTCAGCTTCATGGACTAGCCCCGGAACAATTTGCAATACCGAAGCTCCTATTAATCTGGATGGCTTAATTACCGGAGCTTCAGGAGGCACCTGGAGCGGAACCGGTGTTATTGGAAACATATTTGACCCGACCGGCTTGAACGAGAATGTGCCTATAACCTATTCAGTGGGCTCGGGAAACTGTCTTAGTTCAAATGTTGAGTTCATTAATGTTTTGCCGGGCGGCGACCCAAGTTGGACAGCAACTACGGTTTGCGAGTCGGATAATCCAATTGATTTAAGCACACTTGTAACAGGCGATCCTGGCGGTACATGGACAGGCCAGGGCGTTACGGGTGGCAACTTCAACCCGCAGGGTTTGAGTGGCAACATAAATATAACTTACACAGTTAGCACAGGAACTTGCCTTGAAACCAACACGCAAATAATTTCTATAAATCAAGGCGGTGATCCCGCCTGGAGCTCAACTTCTTTATGCGAATCCGATGCAATTCTTGATTTAAATACTCTTATCACAGGCTCTAGCGGAGGCACCTGGTCTGGTAATGGTGTTACAGGCAATAACTTCGACCCAAGTGGACTTTCCGGCTTAGTAAGTATTACCTATGATGTAGGAACCGGCTCTTGTTCAAGTACCTCAACACAAAACATAACGATAAACACAGCTGGAAATCCAAATTGGATTCCAATGGCAATGTGCGAAAGTGAACCACCGGTAAATCTTGATGCACTTGTTATCGGCGATCAAGGAGGCACCTGGACAGGAAACGGCATTGTAGGAAGTATATTCAACCCCACAGGTCAAGTAGGAATTAATTCAATAACTTATACCTTAAGCTCAAATGGTTGCATTGCTTCCCAAACCATGGAATTTGCTGTTGTTGAAGCCGGTGATGCTTCATGGAACACTACCTCTATTTGCGAAAATGAGACCTCTGTTGAACTTAATAACCTTATAACAGGAGATGTTGGAGGAGTGTGGTCAGGACAAGGAGTCACAGGTAGTACTTTTAATACCACAGGCTTAAATGGGGCTATATCCGTAACCTATTCGGTTGGAAGTGGCTCTTGCAGCGATCAGTTAAGTCAAGATATAACTGTTATTGAGGCACCTCCTGCTCCGGTGGTTTCGGCCGACACATCATATTGCGAAGGACAAACACCACCCATATTAACTGTAAGTGCACTTCCGGGAGCTGATGTTTCTTGGTTTAGTATTAGCAATCCCGAAGCCATTCTGGGAAATGCTTTGTTTTTTACGCCTCCGGCGGATGTTTCTGGCATTTTTGCAGCAAGACAAACTATTGGGGCTTGCGAAAGCAATTATGATGAAGTTGAAGTAACTGTTAATCCTTCACCTGTTTTGCCAACCCTATTAAATGAGGTAGAAATTTGCAATGACATTTTAATCAATGCAATCAATTTAAATGCTAGTCAAAATACATTTTGGTATAGTGATGCAGCTCAAACTAATCTAATTTTTGAAGGAACAAGCTATCCTGCGGGAGCAGTCGATACTGGTATTTTAAGCTTTTTTGTATCATCTCTAGAAAATGGTTGTGCTTCTGCCTTGCTGGAAATTCCTTTATTGAGAAAAGATTCAATTACTGCAAATATTTTAGGAAACTCACTCTTAAATGTTTGCTTCCCCGATATCATTGAACTTTCATCTCAAGACCTTGATTTGAACATTTGGTCAACAGGAGATAACTCTCAGTCAATATCTATAGATGCTCCGGGAGTTTATTATTTGAGTCGAAGCAATTTATGCAATTCGTATACCGACAGTGTGCTTGTAGTTGACGTTGGAGTTGATGCATCATTCAATCTTTTTGTTCCTGAAAATACATTTTTACCTATGCAAGTTCAGGTGAGTAATTTTGAGAATGATTGTAACTGGCTTCTTCAAGGCGAGGAATTTGAGCTTGATGCAAACTCCGGGTTTACACTTACTGAAGAGGTAGATTATATTGTTCAACATATTTGCGAGAACAATTTTGGTTGCATTGACACCGCTTCGCGGTTGATTAAGGTAAAACTTCCATCAGAACTTTATATTCCAAATGCATTTACCCCAAATGGAGATGGCGATAATGACATCTTTATTGCCAAAGGCTTTAAAATAGAAAGTCTAAATATGCTCATATATAATAGATGGGGAGAGTTGGTTTTCGAATCAAAAGACCCACTTTTGGGTTGGGACGGAAAATTCTCAAATGATATTGAAGCCGTTGAAGGCATTTACACCTATCTGATTAATGCAATTGATTTCTATCAGAAACCATATAAGTTCTATGGCTCGGTATTGCTTTTTAGGTAGGCCACCCTATCCACAATTAACACTAAGTTAACTTTCAGGTAACATGCAGAGCTCGATATATTATTGACCACTGTAGATACTTTGAGGGCGTTTGAAAACTTAATATTGTTCAAAAGCCCTAAAATACTTACATAGGAAAGCTTAACATACAAAATTGAAACCTTATTAAAGCCGCAGCGTTGTGAGTTTTTGAACAAACAAGTGTTCAAAACGCTTTAACACAAGTTTAATAAAGCAAATACCAAGGCTTTAAGCTGATAAACGAAATTTGCAACGTCAATTAAAACCGCGATAAGATTTTCACAGAGAAACTTAACCTTTAAACAAAAATGAAAAACAGATTACAAAATTCAAAAAACATCTTACAGCTATGGGCAATAGCTTTTGTGATGTTTATTGTCGCATCAACAGCAGTAAATGCGCAGATTCTTACTTTCGAGTTTTCGGGAGTTGCTGGAAGTCCGCAACCAGCCAGTGTAGTTTCCAACCTAAGTAACCCCGGTTTGACTCAATCAGCCATTACCCGAGGTGCAGGCTTAAGTCTTACTGGCAATAATGGTAGATTTAATGCAACCAGCTGGGCTGTTACAAACATTGCAAATGCTGTTTCTGGCAATGATTACATGGAATTTACCATTACTCCACAGGCGAATTTCGAGTTTACTGTAAGTTCTATTTATATTCAAATCCAGCGTTCTGCAACAGGACCCAGAGAATTTGTATTGAGAAGTTCTGTAGATGGTTACACAAGTAATCTGGATGGGTCATTTATCATAACTGATAATACATCAACACAAAACAGAACATTTACATTTGCTCAAGCAGCATCTTCAAGTCCTGTAACTTATAGGATTTATGGCTGGGCTGAGTCAGCCGCTGGCTCTGGAGGTATAGGTGATGGTGCCGGTGATGACATTAGAGTAAATGGAACTGTTAATCCTACAGGCCCGAGTACGACGGCTCCTGTAGTTAGCACAAGTGCTCCTGCTACTTCAATAACTACAACCCAGGCAAGTGCCGGTGGAGATGTTACTGATGACGGTGGAGATCCTGTTACATCTCGCGGTGTAGTTTGGGGAGCAACTGCAAATCCTACTGTTCCTTCTGCAAACTCTACAAGCAATGGCACAGGCACAGGAGCGTTTGTTTCTACTATTACTCCTTTAATTGCAAATACAACATATAACTATAGAGCATATGCAATAAATGGTGTTGGAACTTCTTACGGCAACAATTCAAGCTTTACAACTTTGCCATTACCTCCAACAGCCGGGGCTGCTAATACAATTACCTCCAGCTCATTTAATGCTACCTGGAGTGCCCCATCTATGGGAGCTGCTGCTTACACTTACACAATTGAAGTTTCTGAAACTAATACTTTTGCAATAACATATTCTACTCAATCGGGCATTTCTTCAGCTTCAACATCTATAGCTGTAAACTCATTGAATTCGTCAACTGATTATTACTATCGTGTTAGAACTGTAAACTCACAGGGAGTTAGTGCTTGGTCTAATATTATTGGTCCGGTTACAACACCTGCACCTGTAGGACCTGTTGTTGTGACTGCAGCTGTTTCAGGGGTTACTTCAAATGCAAGTACACTTAATGGAACCATAGATGCAAATGGAACAACTGCAAATGCATTCTTCGATTACGGTTTAACAGTAGCCTACGGTACTTCTGTAGCTGCAAGCCCCTCTTCAGTAACAGGATTTGGCAATACCAACATCAGTTTTAATGCTGCTGGATTAACTCCAAACACTCTTTATAACTATAGAGCTAGAGCAAATGCAGGTGTATTTGGTGCTAACCAAACATTTGTTACCCTTGCAGCAATACCTGGAGCAATAGCATTTGGAACTCCTACTTCAACTACTGTAACCATCAATTCTATAGCTCCAAATGGCAACCCTGCTTCTACAGAGTTTGCAGTAGAATCTACAACTATCCCTGGTCAATACGTTCAATTTAATGGAACTTTAGGAGCAATTCCTTTTTTCCAAACAGCTGCTAGCTGGATTGGAACAATTGTAACGGGACTCTCTTCTGCAACAACTTATTCATTTCAAGCAATTGCGCAAAATTCAGAAAGTGCTGCAACTGCAGGAGGACCAATTGGTTCATCTACGACATCTGCTTGCGCTGCACCTATAGTTGTACTAAGTAACATTTCAAATAATGGTGTAACTATAACGCTTTCCAATCCAACAGGTGATTTTGAATATGTAGTTAATACTTCAGCGGCTGCACCAGGTTCAGGAACTGCCGCTACAGGTAATTCAGTAAATGAAAGTGGTTTAACTGCCTCAACTGCTTATTTTGCACATGTTCGTTCAGTATGTGGAAGCAATTTCTCTTCATGGACTACAACTTCATTTTCAACTCTTGCTAATCCGGTTGGTCTGGTAACATATCTATTTGATGGATGTACTTCTTGCCCTTCTTCTGCTGCAACAACTTCTGATGCAGGAGTAGCTACAACTGATTTTATTCGTGGCCCGGGTATAGCTGCTGGAGCAGGTTCAAATTACTATAACAACAATGGGTTCAACACTGCTTCACCTAACTTTACTTCTGCAAATTCGCAAGGAGATTACGTTTCATTTACGGTTACTGCAAATCCTGGATTTCAGGTAACTTACTCTTCATTAGACTTTACACATCGTAAAAGTGGCACAGGACCGGGAAATACTCGTGTTGGCTACTCCACAGATGGAGGATCTAGCTGGACTTATATGACACCAGATCCATTATTTCTTTCAGGAACTGGAGATGTAAATGTAAGTTGGACATTCCCGGCAGCATTTAGCACTTCTAATACTGTTACATTTAGAATTTGGGCTTGGGGAGCTACCAATGCTGGAGGCACTTACCGTAACGACAATGTTGTTCTAAGTGGTTATGTTAGCACTCTTTGTAACAACCCTGTTACTCAATCTACTGATGTTATTTTCAGTAATGAAACAAATACAAGCACAGATATTTCTTGGACAACATCCGGCACTTCTGATTTGCGTAAAGTATTTATTTCAAACACGTCAGTTGGTTCACCTACATTGGCAAATGGAATAGATTATGTTGCTAACAGTAACTTCGGTTCAGGAGATAACATAGGTTCTTGGTTTTGCATCTACAGCGGAATTGGAAACACAGTATCTGTAAGCAATTTATTACCAGGCCAAACTTATCGTGTGTTTGTTGCTAACGCTAATTGCTCTGGTATAGATATACATTACTTAAATTCAACTGCAGTTGGTAACCCTGCGAATGTTGTTACAACAAATATTCCTACTCCGGTTTTATCTTCTGGTCCTCTAAGCAGTTTTGGATCATCTTGTGTTAATTTTGATATTGAATCTCAAGTCAACATTTCTGGGTCGGTGTTGGATGGATCTCCTGTTACCGTTACTGCTCCTGCAGGGTTCGCGCTAACATTAGAATCCGGCGAGAACTACACTCCTAGTGTAGTTATCCCATATACTGGTGGAGCATTTACTACTCCAGTATATGTGCGTTTTCTTCCAACTTCTGCTATCGCTTATTCAACCAACTTAACTGTTACAGGCGGTGGAGCTACTTCTATTACAATTCCGGTTTCAGGAACTGGGGTTACAATTCCTCCAACCGTTTCTACTGGTTCAGCATCATTTATTGGAACAACAGGTGCAACACTTGCTGGAAGCTTAACTCTTGGTTGTGCTAGTGTCTTTACAGAATACGGAATAGAGTATTCTGTAAGTCCAGCCTTTACACCGGGTAACGGTGCTATTGTTCAATCAGCTTTTACAGGAAACAATTTCTCTGTTCCTGTAACAAACCTAGGTATCAATACAGTTTATTACTACAGAGCTTATGGTATTAATAATGCTGTAACCTATTATGGCGTGGTTGGTAGTTTCTCAACTTTAAGCGGTGCTGTCGAAACGATCTACAATTATGGTGATAATACATTTGGTACACCTTTCTATGTGCATCCAACAGTGCTTGGAAGCAATGTTGCTAAATCAGCAACAGGCTGGACAAACACGACACCTTGCGGAAGTGGATTCTCAGGATTTGGAATTACATCGGCAAATCCAACATTTAACACATCAACAAATCCTTATGTTGAAGCTATAATTACTCCTAACGTAGTTGGTAATCAAGTTGAAATTGAGCGAATTTCAGTTCAATTGCGTAGTTCAAACACAGGCGCTAATCAAGTGATGTTGGCTTATTCGATTGATGAAGGAGCAACTTGGGTAGATCGAGGCGCGGCAGAAACTCCGTCAATAGGGACTTCTTGCGGGGTTACTACTTCAAACACATGGTTATTACCTGCTCCTGTTACTGTTGGATCTCCATTAGCTGCTAATTCATTCAGAATTCGCTTATATTACTATAATACAGCCAATCAAACAGGAGGAAACAATCAAATTCTTAACTTAGTAGTTCTTGGTCGTATTCTTCAATCTCCAAACACTTACTATTCTGTTTCAGGTGGTAATTTCACTGATGCAATTTGGTCGCCGTCATCTTCTGGTACTGTAGGTGCTCAAGTTGACTTCACGCCTGAAATCAATGTTGTTATTCAATCGGGTGACAACGTAATTCTTAATGCATCTGATGTATTAGTTAAGAATTTAACAATTCAGCCTTCTGCAAATTTAAAAGCAGCTTCAAGTGATTTCGCAAACATGAGAAATGTAAGCATTTATGGAAACTTGAATGTTGGTGGTTCAATCGGTAACGGTACTGCGTTTGATGCCATTGGTTTAAATATTGAAGGACCGAGCACAACTATCTCTGGAGCTGGAATAATCAACGTTGGTCGTATTAGAAAACAATCAAATTTCAACTTAACGTCAAACTTGACGATTCTGTCGAATATGTACGTGCGTTTCCCTGGTGCTGCTCTTTATAACAATGCTTCTAATAGTTTCTTCAATGTTACTCTTGCAGCAAATAAATCATTATATGTTACAGGTTCAGGTGGAACAGACGGAATTGTAACTATCGATGGAACTACAGATAATGACATTGACCAAAAAGCTGGTTCGTTAACTATCAATGGTAATTTGAACATTACTGGAAGCTTATCAGTATCATCTTCAAATAACATCAATCCATACTTGAGTAGCTTAACAATTGGTTCTACTGGTTTGGTAACTGTGAAAAACATCGATATTAAAAATAACGCGGTAAACTCAACAACTATCGCTCCTGGTGGTCGACTTAATGTTTCAGGAATCATGAGACAACGTCAAGGAAACTTCGTTACAAATGGAGGTATTTCTCTAGGTGTTGGAGCAATTCTTTTACATGGTGCAGGCACTCCGGGATTATCTCCTGATCCAGGTGGATCAATTACTGGAAACATTCGTGTGCGTGTTCAAGGAACTACATTGGCTGGTGTATATAACTATTGGTCAAGTCCGGTGCTGAATAATTCTATGGCCGCTATCATGCAAAATGGTATCCCTACAGGAAGTACATTTAATACCTATAAATATGATGCTACAGGAGCAAGCAGCAATACAGTTGAAGGTCTTAGAGAAGGTTGGCTTCCTCAATCGCAAGGAGATTTAATGCTTCCAGGGGTTGGTTACATTACTACAAGTGCAGGTTCATTCCAGTTTACTGGAAATCCTAACAACGGAGTAATTCAGGTACCTGCTATTCATGGAGCATTTACTGACTTTAACTTAGTTGGCAATCCTTACCCAGGACCAATTGATGCAACAGCTTTCTTAACAGCTAACCAGGCAAGTAACATTATACCTGCAGTTTATTTCTGGGATGATGATGCAACACTTGGTATAGATTACACTTCTAACGACTACATCGTTACAAATGCAGTCGGAACTGTTGGAACTGGCGGTAACGGTGGAGCTGCCTCTTACACTGGGCGTATCGCAACCGGTCAGTCTTTCTTCGTAGAAACTCGCGTTGCTGCTGCAACTGTTAACTTTGATAACAGTATGCGTACAACAGGTAATGCTACTTTCTTTGAAACTCCATCAACATTTGAAAAACTTTGGTTACGTGTTAACGGAGATAATAACTTAAGCAATGAAGCACTTATAGCTTTCGGAGATCAAGCAACTGATGGATATGATGACTTATTTGATGCAAAGAAAATTGCAGCAAACACTGACATATCTCTTTATACTACAGCTGGAGAAATGAATTTCTCAATCCAAGCGATGAGCGCCTTAACAGATAGTAAAATTGTTCCTGTTGGATTTGATGCTACTCAGTCTGGAATTTACACATTCTCTATTGCTAACATTGAAGGTATTAATCCAACAGTGCTTATCTATTTAGAAGATCGTGAACTTGGTACATTCCATAATCTTCGCGCAGGAAATTACAATGCTGATATTACTGGAGCTATTTCAGGAGAGGGTCGTTTCTTCCTTCACTTTAGCAAGCCGGTGCAGGTTTCAGCTGCTGCTGAGTCGTGCTCTTCAAATGACGGAAGTATCACTTTCGAAAATGCAAACAATTGGAATTATTCAGTTGTAAATAGCGCAAATCAGGTAGTTGCTCAAGGAGCTGGTTCAGTTGAATCTTCAATTGATAATCTGGTAGCTGACTCATATGTAATTACATTAAGCACAAACGATGGTTACAACACAATCATCACAACTCTTGTTGAAGCTTCTTCACCTGTATCACTTAGTATTCAAGGAGATGAAAACACGTCAGTTAATATGGAAGCTACTTTTGCAGCTGTTCAAACTGGTGCAACTTCAATTACTTGGGATTTTGGTGATGGAAGTGCTGCTGCCGCAGGAAGTGTTGTTAATCACGTGTTTATGACGCCAGGTATCTACACTGTAACTGCCTTTGCTTCAAACGAATCTTGCTCTAGTCAATCTAGCTTTGAAGTTCGCGTTGAGGCAGATGTTACTGGAATTAATCATATCGGAAACAGTAATTTCAAGTTATTCCCTAACCCAGCAAACAACTCCGTTACTGTTGTTAGTTCAGGTAATGCTGATATACAAATCTCTGATATCACTGGTAAAACTCTAAGAACAATTGCTGCTTCAAATTCTGTAATTGCAAACATTGAAACTGCTGATTTATCTAATGGTATTTACTTAGTAACAATTACTGAGAACGGACTTCGCTCTACTCAGAGATTAGTTATTTCGCACTAAGAGTTTCATTATAGTCTTTTCGAAAGGGCTGCCATTTGGCAGCCCTTTTTCGTTTAATAAAATTCAAAATACTTGTTTTTCAATTTATATGTTTGTACATTTGCTGTACATACATACAATATCATGAAACGTAAAGATTTTCTTAAAAAGGGCCTTGGAACAATCGCAGCGGCAGCTGTTGTTAAAGGACTTCAGGCTGAGTCTATAACACATGATGTGATGAATGAACAAGCAGGATTTAATCATTTACCTCCAATAAAACCAGAAAACATGGGAAACTCAATAATTCACAGAGCTCAAACTCGTGGGCATGCAAACCATGGTTGGCTCGATTCACACCATACATTCAGCTTCTCTCAATATTATAATCCAGAGCGTATGTCTTTTGGAGTCTTAAGAGTGCTAAACGATGACACTATCGATGGGGGCACCGGCTTCGGAACTCATCCTCATAATAACATGGAAATTATTTCCATCCCGCTTAGCGGAGACCTTGAACACAAAGATTCAATGGGTACCATTCAAGTGATTAAACAAAACGACATTCAAGTTATGAGTGCTGGAAGCGGAATCACACACTCAGAATACAATCATAACAAAGACAAGAAAACCAACTTCCTACAAATTTGGGTAATCCCCAATAAAAACAATGTTAAGCCTCGTTATGATCAACTTTCATTTGAACCAAAAGACAGAAAGAACAAGCTGGTACAAATTTTATCGCCTTCGGCGGATGATGAAGGTGTTTGGATACATCAAAACGCTTGGTTTCACAGAGGTTCATTAGAATCAGGATTCAAAACCAAATACTCATTAAAAGATAAAAATAACGGCGTTTATGTCTTTGTCATCGAAGGAGAAGTAAACGTAAATGGAGAAAGCCTTTCCAGGCGCGATGGAATGGGACTTTGGGATACTTCTCAGATCGAACTTATTGCTAAAGAAAATGCAGATGTACTTCTTCTTGAAGTACCAATGAATAATCAATAACCCTTAAATAAACACTTTAAAATATGAGCACAACAGCAGAAACAACTACAAAATGGGCAATTGACCCAGCACATTCAGAAATTCAATTCAAGGTGAAGCACCTTATGATTACAACCGTAACAGGAACCTTCACTGACATTAACGCAAACGTTGAAACTGAAGGAAGTGACTTTAGTAAAGCCAATGTTTCATTTGAAGCTAAAGCAGACTCAATTACAACAAATAATGAGCAAAGAGATGCTCATCTTAAGTCTGATGACTTTTTTAGCGTAGAAAAATATCCTTACATAAGCTTTAAAGATGGTAAATTAATTCCTGGAAAAGCTGAAAATGAGTTTATTCTTAAAGGGAATCTTACTATTAAAGATGTAAGCAAAGAGGTTGAACTTTCTGCAGAATTAGGAGGGATTCAAAAAGACCCTTGGGGAAATGAGAAAGCAGGATTTTCACTAAACGGCAAAATAAACCGAAAAGATTTTGGATTAACCTGGAACACAATTACCGAAAGTGGAGGAATGCTTGTTAGCGAGGAAATTCGCGTACTGGCAGAAATACAATTGACTAGAGTTTAATTTGTTTTTTGTTTGATAAGGGCCGGTTTTCAAAGAAAATCGGCCCTTTTTTTTATTCGGATTTACATTTTATTTTGCCGTATGATTAATACCATTGCCATCAACGATTGGCTAATTCATGCGAAATTAGTGTTTAAAGATTCGGGCTTGCAGGCTGATGCAGTTGCCATGTCGGCATACATGAAAAACAAATTTGCATTTTATGGCCTCAAAAAGCCCTTGCGGGCGGAATTGACCAAGCAAATTTTTGTTAAAAAAGGCATTCCCGGAAAAGATGTTTTTAGAGAAATTGTCGAAACGCTATGGGATGAACCATATAGAGAATTGCATTACCTGGCATTGGAAATACTATTTCGCAATAAAAAACACTTCCTCCCCGATGATGTATACCTTTTTGAAGAAATGATGAGAAGCAATTCTTGGTGGGATTCAATAGATTATATAAGTCCTACATTAACATTTCATCTCTTCAAAGCTTATCCTGAACTTAAAGTACCTTCTCTTTTAAAATGGAATGATGACAGCAATTTTTGGTTGCGACGCGCTAGCATTATTGCACAATTGAAAGAGAAAAAGGAAACAGATACTAGCTTACAGTTCAAACTCATCGATAATCTAGTCAATGAAAAAGAATTTTTCATTAGAAAAGCCATAGGATGGAGCTTACGAGAATTAGCTAAAAGCTATCCTGAAGAAGTGCTAAACTACGTCAACACTAACGAATTAAGCACTTTAAGCAAAAAAGAAGCCCTCAAACATTTCCAAGATGTTAAGTAAAAAATATCTATTGGTGAATTCTATTCAATTAGGTAGTTTGATTTTAAGTTAGTTTGGATAGTTTTGTATCCGCTCTAAGTATTCATGAGAAGACTATTACTTGCATTAATTTTGTTTTTGCCAATGTGGGCCGCAGCTCAGGTTGTTGCTCCACGCGACACTATAAAACCCAGAAGGGACAGCATACGTGTAGACACCACCGAATATTGGAATGACTCCCTCTTTAATCTACCAAGACAAAAAGTATTACGAGACGGTGCTGTAATAAAGCCACCAAAAAAAGCAAAACCAATACGAAGATTCAGAGTTAGATACAGCGATAGAATTCAATATTCGGTTTTATTTGACTGGCCTTTAACCACACAAGCCGGAGTTCCAACAACACTAGCACTTCAAAAACAACTAACCATTTGGGAAGATTCACTGCTTCCGGTAAGGTGGCGCGGAGATACAACCAGAAGCGAAAGAACCTGGTCGGCAATTTATAGATTTGCTAAAATTTGGTTGCTGGATGCTCCTATAGAATCAGTCTTGATGGCGGCAGAACAGGATTTCTTCGGCTCAATGGCACGAACCAGGGAATTCGAGCTGAATGGGACATCTTATGCTTTTAAAGCGCCCTACCCAATCCCTTTTTGGAAACCCCAAGGAACAATAACTTTCAATAGGCCATTTGTAGAAACAGAAGCCTCAAGGCAAGAATTAGCACAAATATCAGGAGCTGTTCTAGATGCTGGCAATATCGCTTCAGAGCAATTATCGCTTCGATGGATGCAACGAAAATCATTATTCTATCGAGAAGCTCTTCACCTTCTGAGAATTCAAATGGCGGGTATTGCATGTGTTTTCTCAGCAACAAACACTCCACAAGCTGGCACAACGGCTGTTGAAGACTGGCTATATTATACGAACAGACAATTTGGCCACATTAGTAATTATAAATACGATGCTACTAGATTGCGTCGTGATTATGCTCTTGCCACTTTTACTAACCCTAACCTCTACACTTCTCTTTACAGTGTTTTTTATTCTTACATGATTCAGGGTAAAGATTCAATGCCAACACCAGCAATCAAGTTTGGATATGGCAACTATGTTCTGCCTTGGGTAAGATTTAGCTTTAGCCCCTTCGGTCCAGAATGGGTTCCTTCAATTACTGTTACTCATCACAGACAAATGATTCAGTTATATGGCCGTATTGGAACAGACTACTTTTCAGAATCATATGGTGGAGGCCTTAGACTTTTCAATATCTACAGAAATACCAAAGTAAACTTGAATGCTCATGCAACTGTGTTTAAACAAAGGTACTTTTACAACGGTTGGGTTTCTCAAGAGATTAATCCCATTTCATGGGGAGGAGCTGCGGCTTTAAGCGGTAATATTAAACTCACCAAGTCTTGGGTTCATCCAATGTCGCTCGCTTTTGAGTTAGGCTACAAAACCAGAGGCTACATGGAAGGTGAGGTATGGGAAGCCAGTCCAATCATAAGAGCAGGATTAAGCTTCGCACTTGACAGGGACTACGAAGAAGATGACACTGTTCCATCTTATTTTGTTCCTGAAAAGAAAACGAAGAGTAAAAGCAAGAAAAAATCCAAAAAGAGAAGAAGAAGGTAATGATCGTAACTATGAATCATATTAAACGTCATTTCTTAAATAAGTCAGGCAGATTAATTATCCTCCTGTTTTTGGGTATTTTCTTTTCTAATTGCAAAAAAGAGAATCTAGACTTATTAGAATACCCCTCTTATTCTTTTAATATTAAAGAGTTAGAGTTAAGGGTAGCAGATTTAAATGCAAATAGAGTCTTTTGGAACGAAACAATGGGCTTTCCATTAGTTGATCAAACGAGCGGTTCATTTACAGTTCAAATTGGAGAATCGAGGTTGAAATTCATACCTAAAAACACCACGAATCCTCCCATTTATCATTTCTCAATAAGTATCCCTCAAAATCAGGTAGAAAACGCATTAGATTGGCTTAAGAATGATGGAAATAAATACCCTGATGGTCCAACTCAGCCAATTACCATTATTAAGGATGAATTAAGTGGAGCTGAAATAATCAGTAAACCATTATATAACGCTAATTCAGTATTTTTTGCCGATGCCGCAGGCAATGTTATTGAACTTATTGCCAGAAATAATATTGACAATGCAGTTGAAGGAAACTTTTCAATGCAACAATTTCTAAAAATCTCTGAAGTTTCAGTTGTTACCAAGCAAGTGAGACAATGCGAAGAAATGTTAGATGAAGAGTTTGGAGCAAAGGCTTTTCCTAGAACAACATCAGGTTACAAGCCAGTTGGAGGAGCAGAAGGAGTGCTTTTACTAGTTATTCCTGGGAGACCTTGGATTCCTACAGAGAGTAATCTTGCCACAGAATATGAAACAATTATTACTGTTCAAGATTCTGAAGAAAAAGAGTTCATGCTTCCAGGCTCCCTCGTAACTGTGAAAACAGAACTCTGATTTAGTCTCCTGTAATCCAATTTTACTAGAATTACAGAGCCCTTACATTGCTAGGATATAAAGATTTGAGTTTAAAGAACCCACTTAGGTCGTTTATCAAATTGTTTAGAAAATTTCATGTTTTTCTAAGCACCATGGCTATCGTTGCCGTGCTCTACGACCTAGGATACCCACATGCTGATAATCAAGATTTTTGGCTGAATATTATTTACGGTCTTACTCTTAGTGCTGCAATTTTATCGGCTTTGCTTAGGTACTCAAAACAAGCTGAAAGGCCTCCATTTAAAGCAATGCTGTTCGACCTCTTTAGCGTGGTTCTTTTCATTATTGTTTTGGGAGACTTCATTCATCTCTTCAAAATTCCCTTTGTAACAGATTTCTTTCAAGGCGAAGGTTGGCGGATTTTCGCCATGTTTCTCGTTTTTGTGAGGGAAGTAGCTGCTCAAAAGATAGATTTTAAAAGAACTGTTTTAAATCCTGCACAACTCTTTATTGTTAGTTTCATTACTATCATTCTACTCGGTGCCTTGGTTCTTTCTTTGCCAAAAGCAACCTATAACGGATTAAGCTTTGTGGATGCTCTTTTCACTAGCACTAGTGCTGTATGTGTTACCGGTCTCATCGTTGTAGATACTGGCACTTATTTCACCCATTTTGGTCAACTTGCCTTGCTGGTATTAATTCAACTTGGAGGACTTGGTATCATGACTTTTGCCAGTTACTTCAGCTATTTTTTCCAAGGAGGAGCTTCTTATGAAAACCAGTTGGCTTTGAGCGATATGACCAACTCAGATAAGTTAGGAGAAGTTTTTCATACCTTAAAACGTATCTTATTCATAACCTTTATCATTGAGTCTTTAGGCGCTTTCGCAATTTATAATTCAATTAATCCACTCACTATGGATTTGGTGGGCGACAGGATTTTCTTTTCCATCTTCCACTCTGTATCAGGGTTTTGCAATGCCGGATTCTCTACATTAGAAAACAGCATGTACGAACCTGCATTTAGATTCAATTACCCCATGCATTTGATTCTGGCTGGCTTGTATATGATTGGCGGTCTCGGATTTCCTATTGTGTTTAATCTGTTTACTTACATTAAACACCTGTTATTCAAATGGTTTAACCGAATTTACACAGGCAGTAGAGGTTTTTCAAGAGCTTGGGTGATTAACCTCAACACCCGAATAGTTATAATCACAACTTCTGTCTTAACGGTTGTTAGTACTGCATTGATGTACTTTCTCGAATACAATAACACATTAGCCGAACATAGTCAGGTAGGAAAACTTATTGTTGCTTTTTTTAACGCCACAACAACCAGAACAGCGGGTTTTAATTCAATAGATATG
The DNA here is from genome assembly GCA_018401705.1 of Bacteroidia bacterium. Classification (GTDB taxonomy): domain Bacteria; phylum Bacteroidota; class Bacteroidia; order M30B66; family M30B66; genus M30B66. The sequence continues at coordinate 265,136 of JAGYKL010000001.1, forward strand.
TCTCAAATGCATTTGTCTACCATCATGATTTTTATTCTAATGATGTGGATAGGAGCATCTCCGGCATCCACCGGAGGTGGTATTAAAACAAGCACAATAGCAATCGCATCTTTGAATTTTATATCCCTTGCCAAAGGCAAGGATAGAATTGAAATTTACCGAAGAGAAATTGCCGATATTTCTGTGAGAAGGGCATTTGCAATTATTTCTCTATCTCTCATGATTATTGGAATTGCCATCTGCATTCTGGTGAGCCTTGAACCCAACATGCAACTGAAGGAAGTAGCTTTTGAATGTTTCTCTGCTTACAGCACTGTTGGTTTAAGTCTGGGAATTACTGCCAAATTTGGCACTTTGAGTAAATTGGTCTTAATCGTTGTTATGTTTATAGGAAGAGTTAGTATGCTTTCAATTCTAATTGCTGTAATGAAAAACGTGAGATATAAAAACTACCGCTACCCTACCGAAACAATTCTCATCAACTAAAATATGCTATGAAATACATTATTGTTGGACTTGGAAATTTTGGAGCTTCACTGGCTCAAAAGCTTACCGAACAAGGAAACGAAGTAATTGGTGTTGATAATAACATGGGTAAAGTTGATGCCTTTAAGTCTAAGATTTCACACACAATCTGTTTAGACTCGACCGATCAGCACACCGTTTCGGGACTTCCTTTGCAAGATACAGATATTGTAATTGTAGCAATTGGTGAGGATCAGGGTGCAAATATCATGACCACTGCTGTTCTTAAGAATTTGAAAGCTAAAAGACTTATTAGCAGGGCAATAAATCCGCTTCACGAAACAATTTTGCAGGCAATGGGCGTTGATGAGATTGTGCATCCCGAAGAAGAAACAGCCGAGCGTTGGGCTAAGAAGCTGTGTATGAAAGGAGTAGTTGATTCATTTGAGCTCAGTGATGAATTTAGCATCGTGGAAGTTGCTGTTCCACAGTCATTCATAGGCAAAACTATCGAAGAAGTTTCTATACGCCAACGATTTAACTTGCTAGTACTCACTACTATAGAAGTAAAAGAAGGCAAAAGCATTTTAGGCGTTAGAAGAAAGATTCAGAAAGTTCAAAAGGTTGCTACGCCAGATACAGTATTACTACAAGATCATTTGATGGTGGTTTATGGCAGTAACCGCGACATTCGTAAACTTATTGATGCCTAGTTTGCCTGAAGAATATATTTAAAAACCTCTGGTAATCTAGCATTCCAGGAAGCTTCATTATGGGCTGCGCCTTCAAATTTGAGAGTTGTCCACTTGTTTTCATCGAAGCCTGAAAGACGCATTATTTCATCAATCTTAAGCTGATAAGGCTCATAAAGTGAATCCAGTGTTTCGGTTCCATAATCGTAATAAATGCGGTTTCTGCCTTCGGCAGGAAGGTTTTTTCTGAGCCAGGAAGCAAAATTATCGAACATCTTTTTATCGTGAACTCTCGTTAAAATTGGCCAATGTATCGATACACAACCAGCCGATCCAAACACATCTGGATACTTGCAAATAGCATAAAGTGAGATTAATCCTCCCATGCTGGAACCCGCAATGGTAGTTGCATTTGCCGATGGGTTTGTCTTGTATTTCTTATCAATAAATGGCTTAAGTTCTTCAACTAAAAACGATAAATACCTATCTGAAAAGGGAATTCCTCCGTATTCCTTCACAATGTTGGCGGCAGTTGAATCACTTAATGAAACAAAAGCAGGCATGGGAGCATACTCCTGATATCGTTTTGGTGTATTCCAAATCCCAACAAGTATTGTTGGTTCAACTTGTTGGAAGCCATTAACTGAGCTAAACCTTATCAGCTTGCCAAGCTATCCCGCCGTAGGCGAGAGATGTATCACTTAAATTCTGCCCATCGTGCATGTAAAGCACCTTGTAAGGCGCTTTTCCAGGGTAGCCTTCTGGCAAATAAACATCTACCCTTCGGGATTGAATAAACTCAGAAGAAAAATCCTCAATTACCTCTAACTTCATCTTGAAATTTTGTGACCATCCTGCGAAAGCAGAAAACATAAGGACCAAAAACAGAATTCTCTTCATGGTAATATTCTGAATAGTCAAATTTAATCAATCACAGAAAGCTTGCGTGTTAAGTCGGCAAAGATTCTAACATTCACATTAAGCTTTGTTCCTGTAGTTTAAACCAAAACCAAAAGGAAATAAAGGCTTGTAGTGCTCATCGCCAATATGAAAGTTTTCATCCTGATGCTTCTGCCAAGTGAATGAAAGCTTTCCCTCGAAATCGTAATCACCGAATAATACGTCAGCCACACCTTGACCTTCAGAACCAGGCAACCACGCGGCTACAAAGGCTGAAGAAGCTTCAAGTTCCTTTTGAATAATCAAAGGTCTTCCGCTCAATAAAACCACAATTGCAGGAATTCCTTGGTCGGTAATATTCTTAATTGCCATTAAGTCTTCGGGGTGTAACTCATTCAAAACCAAAGACCTACCGTAAGGAGCGAGCACTTTCATGAGACCTTTAATCATAGAACCCATTTCAACGATGGTATTATCGTCTCTTCTAATATCGCCCATGCCTTCGGCATAAGGAGTTTCCCCAATTACAACTATACCAGCATCATAATTTCCGTTAGATGCTTTTGAGCCATCAAGACTAAGATCTGCCTCAGGGCAAACTTGCTTTATACCTTTCCAAATGGAAGTACCGCCAATAATCTTTCCCTTTTGTACACCTGCCTGACCTGATGCATAACCATCAAGAATATGAACATTTGTTCTTTCTTCGGCACTATCAGAAACACCCTGCCAAGCAACAGTGAATCCACCACACTGGTGTCCACAATCATCGGCATTTTTGCCGGCTACAAGAATCTTAGCTGATTTTTTAAGCGGCAGAATTCCATCGTGATTCTTAAGTAAAACCAGCGACTGACGAACAGCTTCGCGAGCAACTTCTCTATTCTCTTTTGAACCAAAGCTTTTATTGTTCGACCATTTTCTTTCGGCCGGACGAGGCTTTTCAAAAATGCCATACTTCACTTTTACGTAAAGAATTCGTCTTACAGCATCGTCGATTCTCGACATTTCAACCCTACCTTCATTCACATGATCGCGAAGGTGATGAATGAACTCACGCCATTTCTCTGATACCATAAACATGTCAATTCCGGCATTAACTCCTAAAGCAACGGTAGTTCTAAAGTCAGCATCGAGGTAATCGCAGCCATCCCAGTCAGAAATGATGAAACCCTTAAAATTAAGCTCTTCCTTTAAAACATCATTTAGTAAATACCTGTGGCCATGACACTTATCGCCGTTCCAGCTATTAAATGAAGCCATAACTGTTAAAGCTCCGGCACGTAAAGCCGGCAAATATGGCGCAATATGAATTCTACGAAGCTCTTCTTCTGAAATACGAGTGTCGCCTTGGTCAATGCCGTAAGTGGTTCCTCCATCTCCTACCCAATGTTTTAGGCAAGCTATTACGCTATCGTCGCCAAAATCATGTTGTAAGCCTTCTACAAACTTATCGGCATAAGAAGCAACAAGAGCCGGCTCTTCAGAAAAACTCTCGTAGGTTCTACCCCACTGGTAATTTCTGGCAACAGCAAGCGTTGGCGCAAAAGTCCATTCAACGCCCGTAGCCAGAATTTCCTTGGCTGTAACAGCAGCTATTTGCTTGATTAAGTTTGGATTGCGCATACAACCTAAGCCAATGTTATGCGGAAAAATAGTAGCTCCCAGTACATTATTATGTCCGTGAATTGCGTCAACACCATAAATCAAGGGAATACCTGACTGAGATTCTACTGAAGCTTGCCAATAGGCATCGTTCATGCTCACCCAATCTGAAGGAAGATTTGTGCCCGGAACCGAGCCTCCACCGCTAAGAACTGAGCCAATATGATAATCCTTAACCTCCTGAGGATTGATTGCCATACGTTCAGTCTGAACCATTTGACCAATCTTTTGATCAAGGTTGAGATTCTGCATGATTGCTTCAACCCGTTGATAAATTTCCTGTTCTGAAAGAGCCTGGGACATATTTAGATACTGTATTTAAATGTTGTTATTTTTTGAAATAAATGGTTTTGGAGAGATTTCCAATCATGAATTTAAAATCTCCTTCTTCGGTAACCGACTGATTTTGTTGATTGACGAAAGACAAATCTGTATGGTTCAGTGTAAAATGAACTTTCCTTGATTCGCCGGGCTGTAGTTCGATTTTCTTAAATCTTCTAAGCTGCTTCACAGTTGGGACTAGGCTCGCAACTATATCGGCAGAGTAAAGTTGAACCACTTCCTTTCCGCTTCGGTCACCAATATTCTTAACGTCCACAGAAATGTGAATATCGTCATTAAAATTGATGGTGTCTTTTTCAAAAGTTAAGTTACTGTATTTGAAGGACGTATAACTCAATCCGAAACCAAATTCATATAAAGGATTAAAAGCATTGTAGCCAAAATTAACATCCCTTTCTTCGGCTTTAGTATGATCGTAAGTCCAAATTGAACCCGTGTACCTTGGGTAAGTTATTGGAAGTTTCCCTGAAGGATTAACATCACCAAAAACAACGTTAGCAATAGCTCTACCTCCTTCGTTTCCGGGAAGATATGCCATTAAAACAGCTGAAGCCAAAGCTTCAATTTCTGTGAAAATTCGCGGACGAGCTTCGAGTAAAATGAGGATGATTGGCTTGCCACTTTTCGCAAGTGCTTTCACTAAATCTAGCTGAGCTTGCGGAAATGTAAGATCTTCAATATCACTTGGTTTCTCGGTAGCAGGAACTTCGCCAAGGCAAACAACAATATAATCGGCTTGTGATGCAGCTAAGGCAGTTTGTGCCGTGTTTACATCTTCATTATAAGTAGTTCCATCGAAATAAGTTAGATTTTCCTTGCCAATTTTATCTGCGAATGCTTCATAAATAGTTTTCTTGCCGGTATCATTGAATGAAGTATCAACTCCACGCCAAGTCCTGGACCAACCGCCATTCAAGTAATTCAGGGAGTTTGCTGCAACACCGGTGATGAGCACTTTTTTATTTTTCCCTAGCGGGAGGATATTATTGTCATTCTTGAGCAAAGTCAGTGCTTCATGAGCAGTTTCAAGAGAAGCCTGAACGAATTCATCGGAACCGAACTTCGGGTATTTTGATGCATCAGTTTGCTGTTGCTCGAAAAGTCCTAGTTTGAACTTCACCTTTAGCACTCTGCGAACAGCATCATTTACCCTTTCTATCGAAACTTCATTTGATTTGACTAAATCGATTAGATGAGTTGCAAAACTTGCGTCGTAAGGTTCCATGCACACATCTATTCCGGCATTTACAGCCAGTTTAACAGCTTCTCTTTCATCTTTTGCAATCTGATGGTTAGAGATGAGATTGGTAACGTCTTCCCAATCGGAAATAACAAAACCTTCAAAGCCAAGTTCTCCTTTTAGTATATCTGTGATAAGATATTTATCGGCATGACAAGGCATTCCGTTTACAGAGCCTGAGTTTATCATAACACTCGAAACTCCCAGCTCGATTGCTTTCCTGAAAGGTGGCAGACAAATTTGTCGAAGCAAATGCTCAGGCATATATACAGGAGTTCTATCCTTGCCGCTAGCTGGCAAGCCATAACCAATAAAATGCTTAAGGCAAACAGCCGAGCGATACTCGTTGGAGATATTTTCACCTTGCATTCCTTGAATCATGGCTGCGCCAAATTCGGATGTTAGATAAGTATCTTCACCAAAAGTCTCGAAAATTCTACCCCATTGCGGTTGTTTGCAAACGTCTAAAACGGGTGAGAAATTCAAGGGAATGCCTGAAGCTCTAATTTCGTAGGAAGTTATTTCTCCGGCTTTATTCGCCAATGCAGGGTTCCAGGTTGCAGCCAGCGCTAATTGATGCGGCAAAAGCACAGAACCTTCGGTGTAGTTAGCACCGTGAACAGCGTCAATACCATAAAGTACCGGAATTTTAAGTCTGGATTCTTGCATTACCAGATTCTGAATGGCATCGATGTTCTTGCGCCATTCCTGCCTTGAAAAAGGATAAGTGCCAAGATTCTGAACAGAGCCGACGTGATGAAGGAGCAAGAGATCACGCATTTTTACTGTGTCTAACTCAACGGTATCTCGTTTCATCCAGAAATCGCCTTTGGCTATTGCCATAAGACCAATATTGGTCATTTGTCCGGCTTTTTCTTCGAGGGTCATCTGAGAAAGCAGCTTCTCAACTCTTTCATCCAAGCTTGGGTTTGATGCCAAAATCTGGGCAGAAACCAAATCAGAATTGATTATTGAAATGCAAAAGAAAAACAGTGAAAATAAGATATGTAAACGTTTCAAAGCCTTAGTTTTTCTCGTAAACTCTCACATAATCAACAATATACTTTTGCGATGTAGCACTAGAATCTATGCCTCGTTGACCACCCCAGCCGCCTCCCATGGTGAGGTTTAAGATAATATTCTGAGGTTTATTAAATGGCCAGGAAAGTTCGGTAGAAGTGTCATTGTATTCGAAATAGGTCTTGCCGTCGACACTGGCAGTCATTCCTTCGGGAGTCCAGTCGACAGCATAGGTATGAAACTCATTATTCATGTTTTCTACTTCAGTTATGCCAGTAGGCTGATTGCCTAGTTTAAAGTAGTAAGCACCGCAATGTGCCGAAGCGTGGGCTCTTCCATTGCCAGTTGCATCATCCATTTCAAATCCAACACTTTCAAGAATATCAATCTCGCCGCAATAAGGCCAGGAAAGCTCGTCAACATAGTCATCACCGAGCATCCAGCCGGCTGCCCAGTTACCATCTGGTGCAGGAACTTTTGCTCTAAACTCAATCCTGCCATAAAGAAAGGATTGCTTTCCGCGCGTTGTTAAACGCGCTGATGTCCATGAATAACCCAAATCATTCATGCGAGCTTCAATGATTAGATTTCCGTTTTCTACACGGGCATTTTCCTTTCTACCTTCGGTATAATATTGAAGTTCAGAATTTCCCCAACCCCAGTTTCCTACATCATAAATCCACTTTGTTGAATCAGGAAGACCTTCATAATCAAACTCATCTGACCAAACAACCTTCCACTCTTGCCCATCAGTCTTTTGGGTAAATGTTTTTGGTGTAAGCTGATGCTTTTTGAACAGTGTGAAACTTATGTCTTTGATAGAAGCTTCGCCACCTTCAACATGAAGTTTAATTAAATGCTTGCCTTTGTTTAAAGGAGAGCCATCGCGTTTGTAGCTTGTAAAACCCTGACTTGCAACTGTTTCAATACCGGAAGTAATGTTATAGGTGCGATCGTCTTTATTACCGACATAATCTTCAATCCAAAGTTTCACACCTTTGGTGGATGTTTTTGCTTGAATCTCAGTGATATATCGCCCGGCTTCGGGCACTTCAATTTCGAAAGTAAGCCATGATTTTTCACCTTCCAGGCGAACGCTTGAAGAGTCATCAACATCAAAACCAGCCAGCCCCTCGCTATTGATGAAGTCTTTAGCATGAATTAAAACACGAGTTTCATTAGCCTGAATTTCAGGCGATTCTGATTCTTTCTTAATTTCAGAACAAGATGCTAAAGCCAGGCAAGCGCCAAAAGAAATTGATTTTAACAGCAGATTGGAAATTAAATTCATGTCTTTGAGGCTTAAAAGGTATTACTTCGATTTAACCAGAATTTTTTCTAATTCTTCCAGTGAGCGATTTTTTGTTTCAGGCAATTTCATAATGATGTAGATAAGTCCGGCGGCTGCAAAAAGTCCGTACAACATGAAAGTTAAGGTAGAGCCTAAATTTTCGAGTTCCCAAGGAAAAACCAATTGCACCAGGAAGCTCACACCTGAATTTACCAAACCAACGAAAGAGATTGCCAATCCTCTGATATAATTCGGAAAAAGTTCAGAGAACAGCACCCACATAACTGGTCCGATTGAAACGGCAAAAGATGCAACAAAGCCCAAAATTCCGATAAGAATAAGCACAGCGTTCATAGTAACAGCTGAAGTTATAAGTTCCGATTCATATGTCTTGGCCATATCATCACCCAAAGTTTCTCTTAAAGCATGTTTAAAGCTCACGTCATCAGTATATGTTTTATCATACATGGCTGAAAGTTTCACCTCATCAACTTCTGCAGGAAGGTTCTTAACAGACTCATTGGTAAGCGTGTATGTTGCTGAGCTAAATCCGTAAGAAAGCAAAAGCATGCAAATAGCTATACCGCTAACTCCAATAACCAACAGTGGTTTACGTCCAAGTTTATCAATTAGAGAAATGGCAATAAGTGTAAAAACCAGGTTTATTAGTCCCACCCAAATAGCTTGAGAAAAGGCAGCATCGGTTCCAATACCTGACTGCTCAAAAATCATTGGAGCATAAAAGAACACTGAGTTAATACCGGTAATTTGTTGGAGAATCCCAATCACAAGCCCTAGCATTAATACTAATCTCAAGGCTGGTTTGAAGAGCTCTTTTAAAGGAAGCTTATCTTCTTTGCCGTCATTATTCATGCTAGATTTAACCGATTCAATAACTCGGCGAGCTTCCTCTTCACCTGCAGCTCTGGTCATAATTTTGAGGGCTTTGTCGTATTTACCTTTCATGGCTAACCAGCGCGGACTTTGAGGAACAATAAACAAGGCAAAGAAGTATAGAATCGCTGGAATAGCTTCTAAGCCAAGCATCCAACGCCAGTTGTATTCATTAAATTTGAGACTTTGTGCCCAAGGTGCATCAGATTGGGCCAATTGCAGAATCATATAGTTTGAGAAAAACGCTACCGAAATACCCAACACAATATTTAGTTGGTTAAACGAAACCATTCTTCCACGCATTTTAGGAGGCGAAATTTCTGCGATATACATCGGAGCAATAATTAATGATGCACCAACACCAATTCCACCAAGCATTCTTGCCAAAATTAAAAACAAGAAGTTAGGTGCAATAGCCGAACCAATGGCTGAGATTGTATAAAGCAAGGCCGCTATACTCAATACCTTCTTTCTTCCAATGCGGTCGCTAAGTGGTCCTGAAACCATCATGGCAAGACTTGCAGTAAGGGTTAACGAGCTCACCGCCCAACCCAACTCGAGCTTGGATAATCCGAATTCAAGTTCAATGAATTTGTTAACTCCAGAAATAACGGAAGCATCAAAACCCATTAAAAATCCTCCCAAAGCCACAATGAGAGCTATGAGTACCACAAAGTTGTTGTTTTTCATGTTTATGCGTTTGATTTGAGAAATCGCTGTTTGAGTTTCAAACTAGCGCACGGTAAAGTTTGTATGTAAGTCGCCATTAGAGCTACCTCCAACCCAAAGATCGAAGTGCCCTGGTTCTACAACATGCTGCATAGTTCGGTTGTAGAAAGCTAAATCACTGGCTTTTAGGTGAAAGACTATAGTTTTAGTTTCACCGGGCTGCAAATGCACTCGTTGAAACCCTTTTAATTCTTTGACTGGTCGGGTGATGCTGCCAACTTGATCGCGAATATAAAGCTGTGCTATTTCTACCGCTTCGCGGGATCCGGAATTAGTTAGTTCGGCAAAGACTTCAATTGAACCGTCTACAGGCATTTCATGTGAAGAAAGTCGCAGGTGATGGTAATGAAAATGCGTGTACGTTAATCCGAAGCCAAATGGATAAAGTGGTTCAAAACCAGCGTCTAGGTGAAAAGAAGTATTTCCGGTTGATGTTTGTCCCGCCCTGGTGGGGATGTGGTCTATATAGGTAAACGTTTCGTAGGTAGCCGGTTTTCCTGAGTTTCGATGGTTGTAATAGATTGGTATTTGACCTACCATTCTTGGAAAAGAAACCGGTAATTTACCTGAAGGCGCAACTTTACCGAAAAGGATATCAGAAATTGCCGGACCACCCATTGTTCCGGGATGCCAGGCAAAAATCATAGAATTTACGTAATGTTGAGTTTGCTCAAGCGTGAGGGGCCTCCCTGCTAAAATAACAAGGATTGTTTGCTTTCCAAGCTTTGATATTTCTTCGAGCAATTCGTTTTGAACACCCGGCAAGTCAATATCAGCGCGGCAATGAGCTTCGCCGGAAAGAATAGATTCCTCGCCCATGAACATAATAATGGTTTCTGATTCTGCTGCAATGGCAAGGGCTTCGGCAAATCCATCTCTGTTTTTAGTACGGCTGGTTTCCAGGCCACGAGCATATCTTATATTTACGTCATCACCTAGTTCCTTACGAATTGCTTGCAAAGGAGTTTGACACCACTCAGCTTTCCCGTCGAAAACCCAAGTGCCCATTTGTTCATGTTTATCATCGGCCAGAGGCCCGATAACAGCAACATTCTTTAAATTTTCCTTCTTTAAGGGCAGAACCTGATGATCATTCTTTAGCAAAACACAACTTTGAATGGCAGCTTCCTTGGCAGCAGCCAAGTGATTATTATTTCCTTTTTCAGGGAAAGAGCTTGCATTTGTGTAGGGTTTTTCGAACAGACCTAAGTCATATTTCACCGAAAGAATATGTTTAACTGAAGAGTTAATGTCTTCTTCATTCACTTTACCTTCTTCAATAAGTTCCTCAAGATGAGCTAAGTATGTATGACTTGCCATTTCCATATCCACCCCGGCGTTGGCTGCATGCATGGCGGCTTCGCGATCGTGTTCTGCAAAACCGTGAGTTATGAGTTGGATAACAGAATCCCAATCGCTTACTACGAATCCTTTGTAATTCCATTCATCGCGCAAAACCTTGCGTAAGAGAAAATCATTGGCTGTTGAAGGCACACCATTTATATCGCTAAATGCCGACATAAACGTTGCCACACCTGCATCTGCACAAGCCTTAAAGGGAGGAAATGCAACATTCCTAAGCTCTGATTCAGAGATATTTACATAAGCATAATCTCTTCCGGCTTCTGAATAACCATATCCGGCGAAGTGCTTTGCACAAGCTGCGATATGACCTTCTTTAGACAGATCATCGCCCTGAAAACCTTCAACCATAGCCACTCCAAGCTTGGAAGCTAAATACGGATCTTCGCCCAACGATTCGGCAATTCTTCCCCAGCGAGCATCGCGGGTAACATCAATCATCGGAGCGAAAGTCCAGTTAACCCCATCAGAAGCTGCCTCAACAGCAGCCACTCTTGCACCTTCTCTAATTATGCTTGGGTTCCAGCTAGCTGCTTGTCCCAGCGGAATTGGAAATACCGTTTGATATCCATGAATCACATCACGACCTATAATTAGCGGAATGCCCAATCGGCTCTCTTCAACCGCAATACGCTGTATTTCATTTAATAAATCTACACCTACTTCATTGAGAATTGAACCTACTTTGCCATGTCTGATATCATCAGCTAGGTCGTGTGGAATACCACCTCTACCGGCAAACTGCGACATCTGCCCAATCTTTTCTGCCAAGGTCATTTTGCCCAGCAACTCATTCACAAATTCGTCCTTATTTATCACTTCCTTAGTGGTTCTTGAGTATTTTTTTCTCTGACATTTCAATTCAATTTTCTAGCCTTGGGGATGAAATAAAAGCCTGTACAGGTTTAATTATGAGCCTTTATTTGGTTGTTTGGTATATGTTAATGATTTACAATTAGCTTTCCTTGACTTGAATTACCATCCACTGAAAGTGAATAGAAATACAGACCGTTGGATAAAGCTTGAGTAGATATTTGAATCTGGTTCAATCCTGTATTTGCGTTTACTCTTGAGCTTTGCACGTTGCGACCTTGAACATCAACAATATTAAGCACTACCGGAGCTGAATAATTCAAGTCGAATGAGAGCGTAGAAATTTCATTCGCAGGGTTTGGAAAAAGACTTAGTGAATTAAAAGCACTTAAATCATTGGTTGAAACAGGCTCTCCAAACTGGAAATTATCAAAATAAAACTGACCTGAAGTAAAAGTTTCAGGATCTTTAAGAATTACAAATTGTGAGATATCAGTAGATTCAAATACTGATGAAACATCGAAAGTAAGTGTTTGCCAAGTTGCACTTGTAGATGTAGCCTGATCAACAGCAATGATTACATCATTATTGGCATTTTGTAAAGACAAACGGTATGTCGAAGGCGCTGCGGGATCCCAAATATCTATGGAAATAGTGCTTCCTTCTTCAAGAGCAAGGTTGCCATCAAAGAGACCAATGAGTACGTCAAATTCTTCTCCACCATTTCTGGTGTATGTTGCTACATAATCAGAGGTGTTTCCCGTTTGGTCAGGATTTGGAACTCTTCTAAAGTTGATTCCAGAGTGAGAGAAAATAAAATCTACACTCTGATTGCATTCAAAATCATTAAATACATCAGCATTAGCTGTTACGCCATCACAAGGGTCAGAAGCTAATTCAGGTCCGTTAATATTGTCAAAATAATAGGTATCACCAGTATTTGAATTCGGATTGAACAATAATACAAGATGATCAACATTATCGTTGGCCACAGAAGCATCAGGTTGTTCAACAAAATTAAATGTAAGAGTTTCCCATGCATTAGCTACAGAAGTTACAGCAGTATAAACACTATGCCTTCCGGTTGGGTAGTTAGCAGGTAAAGCAAGCGTGCTATTCTCCAGAGTTATTTGAACTGTTACACCAGCATTCGGGCTCCAAACATCAATACTAATTTGCTTAGCTCCTGATACATAATCAGAAAGATCTGCCATTGGGGCTTCAAGAATTAATACATCAAATGTTTCAGAAGCATTTCTAGAATATTGCCCGGCTACATTACTTGTATTTACTCCAGATTTATCAGGATTTTCAAAGTAAGGAATGAAGGTACCATTTATAAATCCGTAATCATTCTTGCGGATATCTTGAAAGTTATCCCAAATCTGCTGAGCAGAGATGCTTCCAGATATAAGGAATAGTAAAATGAATAATGAGTAGTTATTTTTCATGTGGTTTTATTTGAAGGAATTTATTTTTTCTCGTAAACGCGAACGTAATCAATGAAGAAGTTCTGCGGAAATGTTGTGGTATTATCTGGATTACCCGGTAGATTGCCACCCACAGCCAGATTTAAAATCATGTGAAAATCCTGATCAAAAGGCCAGGTTGTGGGCAAAGTTGTAGAACGTGTATTGGGCTTCCCTATATCGATCCCATCCATTTGAAATTGAATACACTCTTCATTCCAAAGCACTGAAAACACGTGAAAGTCATCGGCAAAAGTGCCTTGCTCGAGTTCTATATCTTGCGAGGTATACCTCCAGAAATCATGTCCATAATGAATGGTACCGAATACTTTGTTTGGCTCACTTCCAATGTATTCCATGATGTCAATTTCTCCACTCTTTGGCCATCTACCATACACTGTGTCGGTTGGAAGCATCCAGATTGCAGGCCAAATACCTTGCCCGATAGGCATTTTTGCGCGAATCTCCATACGGCCATATTTCCAGTCGCCTTTATTCTTAGTGACTAAGCGGGCGGAAGTATATTGATGTTGACCTAAATAAAGTGGATTTTCTCTTCTTGCTTTAATTATGAGATTGCCATTTGAGATATAAGCATTCTCAGGGCGAGAAGTATAATACTGTAATTCATTATTGCCCCATCCGCATAAGTCAGGACTAATATCACAGCCATTGCCTAAGTCAAAAGACCATTTAGAATCATCAATAGTTTCTGAATCAAATTCATCTTGCCAAACTTGCGTGTATTCTTCAATGGATGCAGGAAATCCACATCCTCCCAATTCTTCAGGTTTTTTACACGAAGTCGCAAAAAAAGCAAATAAGCCAAAAAGGACAATACTTAAATCTCTAGCTCTACTCATTTTTTTGTTATTGTATTTTTTACACAAAGGCAATAGTCAAATGTAACAAATACGTTGGGTTAATACTTGTGTAAAACATACATCTTGTTTACATCAAGCATAATTTTTCCTACATCATAAATACATCAAAAAAGGCAAAGTAAAATTCAAGAAAATTATAGAATACTGATTTTCTGATGTTTATTCCGACAAATCATCTATATTTGACTACTACATTCATATATCTCTTAAGTTAAATTACTTGTTCAGGCGTGAAATTTCCAATCAAAACTTATTTCATAATTGCCTTAGGTTTGACTCAGATGTCATACTCTAAATCTATGGCTCAAAGCCTTTTTGCCGGTGAGCCCGACATTACTTCTTACTCAAGAACAGCCTATCAAGGGGGCACTCAAAACTGGGCTATACTTCAAGATAGTAGAGGTCTCATGTATTTTGGCAACAACAAAGGCTTGCTTGAATTTGATGGCACTCATTGGCAGCAATATCCTTTGCCCAACAGAACTATAGCGCGCTCAATGGCTCAAAAAAGCGATTCATTGTTATATGTTGGAGGCCAAAACGAGCTTGGTTTCGTAAGTTTTAATTCAAGAAATGGAGCTAGCTATAGAAGCTTAACACATTTAATACCAGAGGAAAAACGAGGTTTTGAAGATGTTTGGCAAACGTTTGTGCTTGAAAACGCCGTGTATTTCTGCACCGAACAAATGGTTTTCAAATTCCAGGGCGAACATGTGAGCACAATCTTACCATTATCGGAGCGATTCGAAAATTTCTTTTTCTTGAGAAACCAAATCATACTTCAAGAAAAACAAAGTGGTTTGTATTCTTTAACCGAGCAAGGCCTCAAAGAATTTATGATTTCAGACCTGATTAAAGGTCAAAGAATCATTGCCATCCTTCCCTTTCAGAATACATCGAATTTATTGATTAGTTCGAGTGGAGAAATGTTCATACAAGATGGAAACTCCATCCAAGCTTTTATTTGTGAAGCTTCTGAGTTCATCAAAACCAATCAGCCCTATTGCGCCATTAGACTCAATAATGGCCAAATAGCAATCGGCACAGCGCAAAACGGCCTTTTGCTTTGTGACTCATCGGGTAGAATACTCAAGCATCTGAACAAGCAAAAGGGACTTCAAAACAATACAATTCTTTCAGTTTATGAAGATGCGGGGGGAAACCTGTGGATGGGTCTCGACAATGGAATCGACAACGCTTTGATTAATTCACCTTTCTCTATAATCGATTCTCAATCAGGGATTCAAGGTACTGGATATGCCGCTCTTTATAAAAACAACAAGCTTTATCTTGGAACCAATCAAGGCCTCTACTTCACAGATTGGAATTCTTCTGAAAGCAATAACCGAGATTTGAATTTCAGTCCTGTAAACTCAGGGCAAGGCCAAGTTTGGAGTTTAAATAAACTTGGAGAAACAGTCTTGGTTGGAAGACACCAAGGAGCATCGTATTTAATTGACAATAAACTAGAACCTTTATCAAATATTCCAGGTGCATGGAAATTTATACCGCTTAATTCAAAGCCCGGATTCGCTATAGAAGGCTCATATTCAGGATTCTCCATTTACAAATCGGAAAATAATGGTCAAAGTTGGGTTTTTATTAAAAAACTGCAAGGATTTGATGAATCATCAAGAATTTTTGAAGAGGATAAATCAGGTAATATTTGGATCTCTCATGCTTACAAGGGACTCTTTAAAATTTCACTTAGCGACGATTTAAATGAAATTAAAAACATTACCAGATTCGATACAAGCCACGGATTACCGACAGATTTGTTCATCAATGTCTCAAAAATTAAAGATGAATTAGTGTTTTCTACACCAAAAGGAATTTTTCGATTCGATAACCTTACAAATCGATTTAAAGCTCATGATGACTTTAACGAAATATTTGGTCCCAACAGGAATGTTCATCGTCTTTTCGAAGACGAAATGGGGAATATTTGGTTTTCGATAGATAAAGAATTTGGAGTACTTAAAGTCAAAGAAGGCACAGTGCTCAATCGCATGGAAACACTTTACTTCAATCAACTGCATGAGCAAATAGTGGATGGATTTGAGCATGTTTATGCCTTGAATGAGAAAAATATTTTCATAGGAACCGAGAAAGGGTTCATTCACTTTAACCCTTCGGCAGAAACTACTTCTAAACAACCTTTCAATCTGATTATTAGAAGAGTATCACTCATTCATGAAGAAGATTCAGCGGTATACTATGGAGGCATAAAAGATAAATATTCTGAATATTCGGGCGATTTCGGCTATAAGGAAAATGATTTTCGTTTCACTTTTGCCGCCGCTTATTACGAAAAAGCCAGTCACACAAACTATCGTTACTTACTTGAAGGCTTTGATAAAGAATGGTCAAACTGGTCTTCCAGAACCGAAAAAGAATTTACCAATCTTCCCGCAGGAAAATACATCTTTAAGGTTCAGGCGAGAAATTCCTATGGGGAAATAAGCAATGAAGTAAGCTATAAATTTAGAATCAGACCAGCCTGGTATGCAAGCACATACGCAAGAATATGCTACTTCATTCTCATAGTAATTTCATTGCTTACTTTAATTCAATTTATCTCACGTAGAGAAGAAAAGAAGACCATAGCCTACAAAGAAGAACAAGAAAAAAAGCTTGAGCGAAAAGAGGCGGAATTCAAAAAAGAAGTTGAAAAATCTGAGCATGAAATAACCAAAATCAGTAATGAAAAATTACAGGCTGATATCAATCACAAAAACAGTCAACTTGCCTCAGCTACCATGCATCTGGTTCAGAAAAGCGAAATCTTGATGAAAATCAAAAACGATATCGGAAATATCCAAAAAAGTGCCCCTTCAGATTTTAAAAAACAAATTGAAGCCATTTCAAGAACCATCGATTACGACATACAGCAGGATAATAACTGGGAACAATTTGAAATGTCATTTGATCAGGTACACGAAAATTTCTTTAAAAGGCTAAGAGCTAAATATCCGGAGCTTACACCCAAAGACCAAAAGCTATGCGCCTACTTAAGAATGAACTTAAGCACAAAAGAAATTGCTCCTCTGTTAAATATCTCTGTAAGGGGTGTTGAAATAAGCCGTTACCGGCTGAGGAAAAAGCTTGATATTGATTCAAATACCAACCTCATTGCCTTTATCATGGAAGTTTAATTCTCTAAACTACCTACAAAGAATGGAAAATTTGCTGTACCTGCATTGCCCTTTCCATCATAGATGTAAACGAATAAACGGTAAGAACCTTCTTTTTTAGGTGCTTTGAAAATGAATTTTCCTGTCCCTGAGTCTTCAATAACATCAATATTAACCGGCTCAGGCTTGGATTCTGCATCACCACCAGATTTTATATCTCTACTTTCAGGTAGTAATTCCCATCTCATTGTTAACAGGTCTAAATCGGGTTCTGTTACATCATAGGCAAATTCACAAATCTTACCCGGCTTAACAAAAACACTCTCAACCGGCTTCTTCCCATTCATTGTAATTGAATTAATATGAGGAGAGCGATTTGATGGTGCTTTTCCACTCCAGGCCTCTTCAAGAACATCCATTACTTCTGTTTCAGTGCCATCTTCCAAAAATACTCCATACCAGGTTGGCGTTGTTTCCTGCTTTTGTCCCCATAAGAAAACATAAGAGCCCAAGCACATCTGTGGATCAATTTTAATCCCTTTTTCATAGCGCTCACGATACTTATCGGCCTTCTCGCTACTGGTTTGCTCAATAGGAACTCCCCATGACGTTTTTGGCACTTCCCAGTGGCCATCAGGCCCCCACTCGGTAATAATGTATGGCTTATTCCAGCCGAAGGCTCTAATCTCTTTGTCAATCCCAATCAAGGCACCGTAAGTGTTAATACCAAAGATGTCAATGTGAGGAGCTCTTTCCTTCACCAGCTGAATCTCAGCTACATCCAAGCCTGCCGTAACTGTCATGGTTGGGTGATTCGGATCAACTTCATGAATCATCTTGGCTATATCATTGATTGCATTCCACACTTTAAAATCAGAATAAAACAAGTCAGTTTCATTACCAACACCCCACATAAGAAGGGCAGGATGATCTTTATAGGTTTTTACTACCTCTGTAAATCTCTCCAATTGCGCTTTAACGCCTTTTGTATCGTCATAGTCAAAGCCTTGTCGCTCACATCCAACCCAAAGTCCAAAAAGCACTGTTAAGCCTTTTGAATGTGCCTCATCTAAAATATTAATGGCTTCACTGGCTCCCCAGGTTCTCACCGAATTAGCTCCATAGGCAACAGCTCTGTCGAGGTACTTCTGTCCGCCTACTCCATTAATATAATACGGTTCACCTCCTCGATATAATTTCCAGTTTCCGTTTTCTTCTTTAAGCTCAACCTTTATAACTCCATCTTGGGCTTGTGATTTTGTGATGTGAACAACTGAAATCAAAATCAGAATTGTTACAATGATACCTCTCATGTGATGTGGAATTGTGCTGTTAATTAATGCTGAAAATTAACAATAAATAAGGGATTTAGCGATTGAGAAAAGCTCAATGATGTAGCTATGATGTATTCAAATTTGCAAAGATGTAAGCTTGATGTATTAAAAAATAGAGTCAATGGTGTTGGGATAACATAAATTTGTGAATCACTAAATTCAATAGGTGTATGAAACAAACCTACTTGTCAATTAGTTCCCTTCTCTTCTGTAAAGTTTCGCAATTCTCATCTAAAGCCTTGCGGAGCTTGACTTTGGCACTTGTGTTTATTTGGTGTAATAATTACACCGCAAATGCTCAATTAATAAAGGGTTCTTTAACAAATAATCAAAGACTTCTTGAAACACAAGATTTTTCGTCGGTGGTACAAGGTATCCAGTACGACTCAGCTTTTGTTGCAAAGCAGTTGCGCAAAAACGATCAGAAGCTAAGCATTTTCGGTTATTACAGGCTTTTTGCCTACGGCAGAAATATTACTGAGGCTTATCCCGATTTGAGTCCCTATGAAAGAGGTTATGGCATAGGCGATGGTTATAGAGAACCTATGATGGCTATGACTATAGTTGGTCGCCCAAACGGAAAAACTAGTTTCGGAACTGAGATTTTCATGTTTACTCCCTATGATGGTGAGTTTGCAGCAAATAATGTCCTTTCAACTACGCTTGGCTTAAATTTCTATGGTAATTTCAGAACTAAAGATGGAAACTTTGGTGTTCGGGCCGGTGGTATACATTGGTATAATTTAAGCCCAATGACCATTGGGGTATTCCAAATCCTTGATCGCTTCAGTATTTTCGATAGAACACCCTGGGAAGGCGTTAATAATACATCTAAGTATGATAGCTATTTTAAATCTGGTGCTGTTAACCCTGGAGATTTACGTTGGAACTTTCAAGCTTTCCAAGGCTTAATTATTAATGGAGCTAAATTACCTCACGATTTTGCATTTGACTTATTTTGGGGTAAAACTCAGCCTAACGGCGGATTACCAAACGCTTTAACAGACCCCTACCAATCTATTCCTACAACTTTAGAGTATGGCGAAGTGCCAAACTATATTGGCATGGGCGGAACTTCAAGAGTTATTCCCAGCACCATTGCTGGAGGCAAATTAGCCAAAACATTTGGTCCCGATCAACAGCTGCTAGCTTATAACGTTATTCATAACTCAACTGCATTAGACAGCATCCACAAAGACCTTAGAACATATACTGTTCATTCTCTTTCTCTAGGACTCAACTTTGGAAAAATTAAACTCAGTGGCGAGTTGGGAGCCGGAAATTATGAAAGCCCAACCTATGCAAAAAAATGGGGCGAAGCTCTTATGCTCCGTCTAATGGTTCCTAACGATGTGCTCCCTTTGCCTTTTGATTTGCAGGTATATCAAATTAGCAAAAACTTCTTCAATCAAAACAGTGAAATCTTTACCAATTCTAATCCTGATATTTTACGTGATATTGGATTAGTTGCAGGAGCAATTGGAACAGGAGGTCAAATTACAGTGGTAAATCAGCTTGTCCACAATAGAAGAGGCTTAAACCTCAACACAGGTGTTGAAATACAGGATTTCAAGTTTAATGTTGGCTGGGGAATTTCGGCCGAATTGGAAGCTACTGCCGGTCAACTTAGTTATGTTCACCGTGTTAACGGATTAGCTCTCTCTAGAATTTATAATCCTTTCCCGGCTAATGCAACCGCTCCAACTGTATTTGACCCTTATGGCAGAAAAATTTCATTTTTCAGAGGTGTTTCAGAAGTAGTTCAAACAACAGATTTGAATCCCGCGACAGCGGAGCCTCTATATAGAAAGTACTTTAGTGCTGTTGATGTTCAGGCTAAATACAAATTGAACTTGAATGGTCGTCCACTGTACCTTTTCTATCTGGGTTCTTTCGGCTCTGCTGATGCAAACCTTGCTGCATTGCCCCTGATGAATGAAAGTACTTATCTTTTTGTTCAGTACAACGAGTTTGATTTGTATTACGAAGTCCTTCCAAAATTTATTCTTACTGGTTATTACGGAATCGAAAACGCCCGCGGAGGCAGATATACTGATTGGGATTCAGACACCAATAAGCCGCGCGATCAATTAGGAACTGGCATTGGAGCCGGCTTTGACTGGAAGTGGGCCGAAAATTCAGGACTATACTTCAGACATCGGTGGATGCAATTTGAAGACAGGAGCTTTAGCCTCGATAAATTTAAAGGGAGAGAATTCACAATCGAAATCAAAACATTTTTCTAATCAAGCCAACAATGAAGAACTATTTACATAAAACTCTTGCAAGCATCTGTCTTACAGCGTTACCGTTTGGTTTTCTGCTTGCGCAGGATGGCTCCGCTTTCGCAACCGAAAAAGAAAAGGACGAAAAGAAAGTTCGTTTTAATGGCTTAGGCAGATCGATTCTTTCACAAAACACCATTACCGGCGATATTCTCGACGCCGACACTAATACCGTTAGAAGAATTACCGATGGTGAGTTTCTGCTTGATGTGGCTATAAATGCAACGCCTAACAAGAAAACAGAAGTTCAATCAATTCTTCGCCTCCGAAATGAGTTTGGTGGCTTCTATGGAGCAGGCGTTACCGTTGAAGTGCGTGAACTTTGGGCAAGAGGAATCATTGCCGACAAGATTCGTTACCGTGTTGGTGATATGGATGTGGCAATGACTCCATACACATTCTTTAATCCGAACGAAGAAGGTACTGTTAATGAAGCAGCCGCTTTTATTCCTTTCAAGGATGTAATCAATTACGAGCAGTTCTACACCAATAACAACACTCGAAGGGTTCAGGGTGCTCAAATGGATTTCGGGCTGAACTTCAGTAAAATCCTCGATGAAATGGATTTTAAAGCCTTTATTGCAAGAGTTAGAGGCACCGATTTCTTTACCGTTCCAACACGATTCACCAGTGGCGGTCAATTAAACTTTAGCACCGAGAAGTTTAGCGACACCCTTGGCACAATGGCTCGCTTCGGGATTAATGCAGCACATACTTTTGATGATTTACAGTCGGGTGAGGCTACAGCGGGCATCAGAAATTCGGTTGTTTCATTCAACTTCGATGTTACTATTTTCAACAAAAAGAAATCAAGCCTTAACCTGATTGGAGAAACCGGAAAGTCCTTCTTAACCAGCAAAAGAGATTCTATTACTCTTTCTCAAGAGGATGATTCCTTCTTGGATATTGGGCTTAAATTTAAACTTAAACCGCAACAGCTTGAATTCATGGCTTCCTTTAT
Source organism: Bacteroidia bacterium (assembly GCA_018401705.1). Lineage (GTDB taxonomy): Bacteria > Bacteroidota > Bacteroidia > M30B66 > M30B66 > M30B66. The sequence goes on from JAGYKL010000001.1 coordinate 286,616, forward strand.
AGATGTAGGCCCCGATTTCTTTAGCATTGGAGCTCAAAGTAAACGAGTTGATTTTGCTGCAAATAAAACTTACTACAACAGAATTGGTGTTGATGAAATGCTTAGAACACCTTCTATTTTTGATTTAAGTCGCGATAGAGCACTATACACATTTCGCTTATCAGATCAGTTAATGGCATATGATCCACGCTTTAGCAATACTATGCCTTACGGCACTGCCACTCCTAACCGTCGTGGGATAAATTTATCTGTAGGTTATGGCAATCCCAACGGTGTTTTGGAAGCAGAGTTAAAAGCGTCTCTCTTGAACGAAATCAGAGGTCAGGGCACGTTCGAATTGAAAAACTTTACGCTTGTGAGAGCTTCAGCTAATTTCAATGCTCATAAATTACTCAATTGGGAAAATAAACTGCGCCTAACGGCGGGATATCAATATGAGCAAACCACACGTGGTGGTATTGATGTTGAAGTTCTCGATTTACAATCTAACCTCATTGAAGCAGGTATCGAAATTGAAATATTCAAAGACTTTGAACTGCTTTTCGGAACTAAAATCCTTTCAGCAAAAGGCAATGAGTTCATTCCTTTGTATGGAGAATTCAACAATATTCAGGATTTCCCAGCGCCTTATATCGTTGATGATACCGAAACTCTTTTAGCAACAGGTATCAGATACAACTTCAAAAAAGGAATCTATCTCACCATTCAATACCAAACGTTTAATTCGCAAAGAGGTCAGAATAATCCGAATAACTACGGATTCAATCAGCTCTTCGCCGTTTACAACATGAATTTCTAAGCTACTCGACTCAAAATAAAAGTTTATGAAAAAATCACTTCTATACATTTTTAAGTCCACTCTGCATCATATTGTTCTTGGGTTCTTGCGACCATAAAACAGATATTTATGATGGTTAATCTTATCGACCGCTTTTTGGCGGTTTATCGTTTTCGACGGCAAAGTCAGCACGAAACTGTTGATTTCTCCGCAGGTGAAACTGTTGTTTTTCACGACCCAATTAATAAAAACATCGGTGGGTAATTGAAATCACCGGCCAGGAAAGTGGCGCTAAAAAAATTATTGAGGCTTTAACAAAGACGTACTGCGAGCAACGCAACCTGGTCAGGAAATACCACCGAACTGCCTTTTTCAAAACTGAATTATGCAAAGTGCTTTTGCAGTTCCTGAAGAACCCGATTTTGTTAGCTCTGCTATGGTCAGGGTACTGGTCTAAGATCCCTATCCAGCACCTTATTCACCGATTACACAAGCAGAACCCGGTGGAATATGAAGTTGGAAATTTCAATTTGAGCTTACCCAAACAGTGGCAGAAGAGCCTGATTCTGCTGGTCCCAGGATTCAAACTTATTATCTGCTTGAAGGAACTGATAATGTTGTTTCTAACTTCTTCGTAGATTAATCAATATAAATTCAACAATTGCTTCCGGAACAACTTATGCACCTCTGCCAGCTACAGTTCCCGAAGATTTGTATTTCAACTGTTTCATCCACGCATTGGCGGTCCACACGGAATAGCTGTAATTCAATTTGTATTTGATTCAAACAACAGCGGGGCATTTGAAGATGGTGTAGATCAAACCTTTCAGCTTGAAGGAGATTTCCCTCTCAATTGGGTTGGCTGGAGACATATACATCACTCAATGGCCGATGTTAATATGACCCAGGCCCAACTCGAGAAACTTGTTACTATTAGAGTTCTGCTCATTTCTGATAAAAATGCTCAACCTACTCCCTCTCTTCAAGTTGATTTTGGCATTGATTGTTTTAACCTTTACTCAAGGCAGGTCCCACTTGAACTTTAATCATTATAAGCGTTTGTTATGAATATTTTATCTTCAAAGCCTGACTTATACGCTGTCTTTAACGTATATCCTTTTGGCATTGGCTGGTTGTGTGCAATTTAAAACAGCGCAACTTTACGATGGCGGCAGGCCCTAAAGATGTTTATGTCTTACCTAAAGACATCTCTTTGGTTGTTGAATCGCGCATTTTGAAGATAAGACCAAAAAGATCTTTGGGGATTAGAAAGGATGTTTGTCAAGATGCTTCTTATGCTATTTGCTTACAGCGGAAACGACTGCATTAATTTCTTGGAACCGCGAAGCTGAAGGTTGCAAATGGGCAGGCATCGGAATAGGTTGGGATGGATACGCAGGAAAAGACTTGAGTCCGATTATGAATGCAGCTGCCATTCAATTTTATGTAAGAACTGTTAATGGAAGAATGTTCGGCCTTCCCTTTGTGCTCACCTTAGAAGATTATTCAGGTGGAATGGGATTTTGTTATACCGCAAATAAATATTTCGAAAGATCGGCTATCGACACTGTTTGGCAAAGAGTTGTAGTGCCATTGGCCGACTTCGACCTTGAAACAGAGAACCTAGACCCTACCAATATCAAGCAATTGCAAAATTGGAACTACAGCAAAGTGGGAACGTTTATATCGACAAATCCCAAACTGATTTATTTTACCCTGAACCTGTTACACCCTGGATGCAAGAAGAATCTCTTCCCGACCCTCTTGCTATGCCGGTAGTATCTTTTCTGATAAATTTAGAATGATAATTCCTGGGGAATCTTCAGCACCGAATGTCATAAAGTGGAAATTTCAATAAGGAAAGGCTTCCGAAACAGCTCCATACATGCCACTTGGGATTTTTCACCAATAACAATTGTGAATTTAATTCATAGACAAGTTGGGAATGGCGGCCTATTGATATGACAGGTGAAATAAATTCAGCATTAAATTTCCAAATAAAATTTGTTAGTACTGCTTCGCAGGATGTATTTATTGGCTTGCAAAGACTACGATCGTTCCAAATCTGAAACATTAAATTTAAAAACGCTTGACCTCAAACCTCAGTCTGGAACAATGTTACTATTCCTCTAGAAAATCTTGATTCAAAAAAGTAAATTTTCTAAAATCAAAAGATTTGTCATGTGCATTTCGAAGGGAAGGCGAAGTGTTTATCGATGATATCAAACTAGTTACGCATTAGTCTAATATTCCTTTTTGCACAATTGAGATAGTTCTCAGGTTTTATCCCTCAATTCATTTGCCTCATATCCAGTCTTTCTTTAACTTGTAGTGCCCTAAAACCACTACAATGAAAAAGCTGCAATTATTATTAGTATGCCTATTGCTTGCCTCAACAAGGCCGAACAACTAATTGAAGGGTAATGAGAATGGTTAATACAGAAGTTAATCATCAAACTGACTTACCTAAAAACTGGCAATTTGAACAAGTAAATCCTGCTAGTTTTACCGAGGCAATTACAATTCACTTGCTTCATGTTGAAGAAGTTCTTGCCTTAAGAACTACAGAGCATCTTAATCAAAACCAAATTAAGAACAGGCTTGACTTACTCAAGACCTTGCACAATTATGCCCTGGCTGGAAAGTTCCCGCAAAACACGCATTACTCATTTCAAACACCCATCTTCATTGATGATTTCAATACTCATTGTGCTGTTGGATACTTAATGCAACAATCTGGCTATGAGAAACTTGCAAAAAAAATATCTAATGAGCAAAACTTAGCTTATGTTAAAGAAATAAATGTTGATGGAGTTGCCCAGTGGGCAAATGAACACGGCTTTAGCATTGATGAACTTGCTTGGATTCAACCGGGATATCCGCCCGCAACAGTGCTTACTCCACTACTAAATGGTGTAAATGGAACAGTATACTCCATTGCTGAATATCAAGGCCAATTATATGCTGCCGGTAGTTTCGATACAGCCGATGTATCACCTGCTAACAATATTGCCACCTATATTTCGGGCTTCGCCGGATGGCTTTGGACAGAGGTTGATGGAGGCACTAATGGACCAATTCGCAAGCTTTTAGAATTTAACGGCGACTTAATTGCTGCCGGTGATTTCTCTTCCGCCGGAGGCGTAAATGCAAGAAGTGTTGCAAAATTGCATAACGGCCAGTGGGAAGCTATGGGCGAAGGTTTGAACGGAATTGTATACGATTTAGAGGTCTTTAATGGCTCTCTTTATGCTTTTGGCGATTTTGAAATAACCGGCTCTGATACCAATGGTGAAGATGTAGCAATTTGGAACGGAAGCGCTTGGGATGATGTAGGTCTTGTTACTAATGGCGCTGTTTATGCCGCCCACGCTACAGATATGATGCTTCACATTGCAGGAAATTTCTCAGTATGTGGAGGAATAACAACAAATAATATTGCAAGTTATAATGGCTTTCTGATTTCAACACCCGGAGAAGGTATTCCTGCCCCGGTTTACGATGTTATAGAATGGAATGGTACACTAACCGCTGCTACCAAAATAAAACAAGGATTGGATACTCTAGGTGTTATGCAATTCAATAACGGAAATTGGGATTGTTTACCCGGAGTGAGAGAATCTGTATATGCTGACTCTACCGCTCAATTCAAATCACTTTTAATTTATGACGATGAACTTTATGTAACCGGAAAATTCTTTATTGAATCTTTTATGATTTACGGCAGTGGAGTTGCTCGTTGGACAAATTCAGAAACCTATCCTGAACCACTTACTTTTGTTTTGGATACTGTTTTTACTAGTATATATCTTGATGACTATATCATAGGTGGCGATTTTCATATTCCTCAAAGCACTCCGGTAAATGCAATTGCTAAAGTGGAAAATTTTACAACCTCAAATAATACTATTTCTAAGTCGAATAAATCATCTTTAATTGCTTATCCAAATCCAAGCAATAGCGAGAAAATAAAGTTTATCAATGCCGAGAATCTCGAATGGTTGAGAGTGTACGACCTTCAAGGAAAGTTCTTGAGTCAATTCGATAAGTCTCAAATACAAGATTTTGAATTACCCGCAAGAGGTATGTTCATTGTTGAATCTAACCGTGGCGATCATTTGAGGTTGTTGAGGAATTAATATCCTAAACAACTTATCTTGCAGGCGTGATAGAGCATGTTCAATTATGCATTCGGGAAGTTATTCAGGAAACATCTGATAGCAAGACGTTTATCTTTGAAAATAAAGATTTAAACTATCAGGCAGGTCAGTTTCTAACTTTTTTAATCCCTTCGGGTATTTCAACTATCCGGAGGGCTTATTCTTTTTGCACCGCTCCGCAGGTGGATGAATATCCTGCAGTAACAGTAAAACGAGTTGCTAATGGAGCAGGCTCCAGATATATACTCGAAAACTGGAAACCTGGTGATTGGGTACAGTGCATAAAAGCTTCGGGAAAATTCACGCTTTCAAAAGAAAATGTGTCTGAAATAGTTCTTTTCGCTGCAGGCAGCGGGATTGTGCCTCTATTATCAATTATGAAACAAGCTTTACATGATCAAAGCATTAAAAAGATTCACCTTTTCTACTCTAATCGCTCAGCAAACTCTACCATTTTCAGAAAAAAAATCTTAAAACTAGAAGCCCATTATCCTGAAAAATTAAAAGTAACTTGGTTTTTCAGCGATTCATTTAACATTCGCGAAGGCCGGATAAATGCCGATTTTGTCGACTCTTATTTCACAAACAAAATCTTAAGTCAAAAGGATCTTGTTCATGTGTTTGCTTGTGGCCCCGAATCATTTATGTACCTGGCAGAAGTAAGAACCTTGTACGCAGGTGTTCCATCTGAAAATTATCATCAGGAAGTCTTTTTCAGAGAAGATAATCCAAATCATAAACCGCATGCTTTTAAAGAAGGCAACTTTGATGTAGAAATAGAAAAAGACGGTAAAACCTATTCATTTCAAGTTCCCGGAGATAGAACAATCCTATCGCAAGCAATTAAAAATAATATACCAATAGCTTGGTCATGCTCTAGCGGAAGATGCAGCACCTGCATGTTAAAACTGCTTGAAGGCAAAGTGTATTTATCTAGAAACGAAACACTTACTGATAAGGATTTATCAAAAGGTTTCGTACTCACGTGCACTGCTTACCCTGAAGAAGGTCCGATAATACTTAAATCCGATCTTTTTTAGACAATAACCCGCTTCGCTTAATATACACTTAAGCCTGACTTAGCCTTAAGTTAACATTCTTAACATAATCATAAGCTTATAGTTATTTGGACTTCGGTTTAAGGTTATAGGTCATTCTGACCTTTGCAATTGGAGAATACTGTTTGTTCGCATTATGCTAACTAACAATCTTTATGTAATGAATGGATATCAAAATGAAAAAAAACAAATCAAGCAAAGCTTTATTCAAAGCTAGCCTACTAAGTTTTCGGCTAAGCTTATTGGTAATAATCAGTTTTGAATCTATTTCTAAGATTATTCTTCACAATTTCTTTCAAAATTTCATTTCCTAACTTTGATATGAGCTCAACATTCAAAAAAAACCTCAGATCTGCAATTTTCAAAAAATTGCAGCTTTTAGTTAGTATTTCAATACTCCTAATCCAATTTACCGAAAATCTTAATGCTCAAAGTGTTATGATTAGTCAGTATATTGAAACAAATAGTGGCTCCACTCCAAAAGGTATTGAAGTCTATAATATTTCCGGTTCAACAATTACCTTTTCTGGGGCCAATAACTTACGAGTTTTTCAAGGAACAAATGGCGGATCGTGTGCTCAATTAGTTAACATCACCGGAGGAACCCTTGCTGCTGGTGAAGTATGGGTTATTGGTACAGCAAACTTAGTAACATTTGCCAACGCAAATGGCACAGACCTTAGTGGCACAACTACTTATAATTTTTCTTTTAATGGGGATGACGCCTTACAACTGTATTTGGGTGCAACATTACAAGATGTTTTTGGCACATGCGGCACAGATCCCGGCAGCTCATGGTCTGGTGGTGGGGTGTCTACTGCAAACAATAATCTACAAATTAAAAATGCAATTTGTACCGGAACAACTAGCAATTGGTCAAACCCAAGTTTAAGATACGATCAAATTGCAAACGGTTCAACAATGACGGGATTTGGAAATGCTCCTACTGGTTGCGGCGGCCCATGCACGGCTCCCCTTACTCAGGCAAGTAGTATTTCATTCTCCAACATCCTATCAAACTCAATGGATGTTTCTTGGACCAATGGAAACGGAGATGGTCGTGTGGTTATAATGAATACTTCAAACACATTTACTACTCCGGCCAATGGCTCAAATCCAACTGCAATTACAACCTGGCGGTGGATATTGATATAGTAGGTCCGGAAATTCAGTTTCTGTAAGTGGACTTTCCAACCACAACATATTGGTATACTAGAGTTTACGAATATTGCTCCCCCGATAGGGTTTATAATTCAGGCATACTGGCAATAATCCAAGAAGCCAGGCAACAACGGCTCCCACACCGCTTTTAAATGCAGGCTCTTTAACAGCTTTTGGCAAAGCGAGTGCATGGCAGGGACATACGGTCCAAATACATTCACAATTTCAGGAACAAATCTAACTACTGCCATATTGCCGTTGGGGGCTCTATCCGGCTATCAATTTGCAACCACAGCTGGAGGTCCTTACTCAAACAGTTTGAGCATTGCTCAACCTGGCAATTACATTTAACCAAACCATTTTATGTTAGGTTCTTACCCATTGCAACGATAATTACAATGGCAATATTGCCATTGGAGGAGGGAAGGCTTGCTCAAGCATAAATGTTGCAGCTTCTGGAACAGGAATCAATACTCTTCCAACAGTTCTGTCAGGGGCAACTTCTTCAATAACCTATTCCCTCGGCAATTGTTGAAGGAAGCATCAGCAACATAGGTTGCTCATCAATCTCCGCCTATGGCGTTGAATATAGTACAACATCAGGCTTTATAAGAACAGGAGCCCAGGTTACTTCTTCTAACCTAAGTGCGAAACAGCTCAAACCTTCCCCAACTGGTCTTGATGCACAAATCAAACCTACTACTACCTTAACCCATGCAACAAATTCGGGCGGAACATCATACGGCTCTGAATCATCATTCACAACTTTGATTTAGATGCTCCTATAGCAAACCCGGGTTCAGGAATTGGCGATTTTGCATTCTGCCAGTGGGATCCTGTAATTGGTACTGGGCTATCGCCTGGATGTTAGCACTACTCGCTCACTTCCGCAAATGCTACCAGATTTATTTATTTCAGAGCCTGTAAAGGGTTCTTCAAGCGTAGCCATCGAAATTTTCAATAGTACCGGAGCGTCGTCAATTTGAGCGATTATCGCTTAAGGCTTTTTACAAATGGATCAGCAAGTCCTTCTAACGACGTTCTTTCCAGGATCTTTGTAAATACTTACAGAACATGATTTATGAAATTCTTAAGCTGCAATCTACAGTGGAACACCTAATGCGGCAGTGTGAACAACGGGGATGATGCTGTTGCTTTATGGAAAATATCGCCTCTTCTTATGTTGATATTTTTGGAAGAAATTAAGTAATGACCTGGAACCCAATGGACTTTAGGAGGGAAACAACACTGCCGATCAAACCCTAGTTAAATGCTGATATTTCGGGCAGGGTAACTGTAAAATCCATCAGGAACCGGACCTGGCGCTTTCTTAACCTTAGCTACTGAGTGGACTGAGTTTCCTCAAAATAACGTTTCAGTTTAGGTTCGCATACCTTCAATTCAGGTGGTGCTACCTATGTTCCGGATATCAAGATCTTGCAGTAGCAGGAATATCGCAACTTGTTACAGGCTTGACAGCAAACAACTTTAGTAATGCGGTTAGAGCCGTATCTGCTACAAGCACATCTGATAATTCAAACGTAATTTCAGTTCTAACTACAAATACAGGTTGTGCCTCAGGAGTAAATATCAGTTCTTTTTTACCAACAGAGTGGACCTGAAGGCACAAGAGTAACTATAACAGGAACTAAACTTAACACTGCAGCATCGGTTTACCTTCAATATCTTCTGCCGCCCACTTTACAATTATTAGCAGCACTGAAATTGAAGCTCAGGTTCCTGCTACAGGAACGGGAGTCATAAGAGTTGCCGATAGCGGCGGGTGTTTCGGTGTTTCTTCCGGCTCATTTACATTCATTGCCAATTCAGGGAACTTGGTAGAGATCGCGCGCGATGTAATTATCTCTGAAGGATACGACCACAAAGCGCAGGAATAACCATTACATTGGAAATTTACAATGGAACTGGAAATGCAGTAGATTTAAATACAACAATAGATTACTCTCTCAGGCTTCTAAATAAAAAGTTCAGTTTCTGACCTTCACCAACTACTTACAATTTAGATATAACTGGTGTAATTAATCCTGGCGAAACTAAAGTTTATTATGCTGGAACTGATGGAGGCCTTGCCTCTCTGCCAGCTCTTGGCTTTAACAATGAGTTTAATGAATGGGATGAAATAATTCTACTCAAAAAGACAATGTAATTATCGACCGGGTTCAATTCCCCAACAACGTTGGATATGATTACCGGAGATTAAATACTGTAACAGGACCAAATACAACATATACAGCCGCAGAGTGGAACAGAATTGAAACGGGTGAAACCACCGCCGATATTGGAACATTTGTGGTTGGCTCTAACTTTAACATTACTACTCAGCCGCTCGATGCCTCAGCCGAACCATGCGACCCATTTAGCTTATTAGTCGAAAGCTCAAATCCTGTTGTTGGTTATCAATGGTATAGATTAAATAGTTCTGGCTCTTGGGTTGCTGTTGTTCCTTCTGCAGAAATCAGCGGGATTACGGAAAACCAACTTAATGTAAATCCTTCACTTGGATATGATGGGGTGCAATTCTATTGCGAAATCAGTAGAGCTCTCTGCACTAAGCGATCAAATGCTGTTCTTTTTGACGAAATACCAAATCCAAGAAGATATTTTCGATCTGCAGGAAGCGGCGGTTGGGTAACTGATAACATCTGGGAATATGCTACCAGCAACTTAGGTCCATGGACTTCTTCTTGCTTTTTCCCAACAGCTTCTACATCAGACGAGATTGTCATTCAAAATGGGCATTCAGTAATAGTTAATGCAGCCGATATAACAATAGATCAAGTAATTATTGAAGTCGGAGGCGACTTATCGTTGAGTTCCTCAGATGCTATCACCTTTGCAAATGGGCCCGGCGTTGATTTTCTTATTGAAGGCACCTTTACTGATAATGCCAATTCTGGCGGAGGAAATGGCGTTTTTATGAATCCGGGAGCTACATGGCAAATGGGTATCAACGGCACACTTGTTAAAACGAACAACTCATCTTTTGCAGTTTATCGGGACAATTATGAAGGAGGTATGAGTTTAATTCCCGCTTCTTCGAACATCATCATTCGAAGCGTTTCAGGAAGCAACCCTTCATTCACAGCTGTTGGGAATACGTTTTATCCAAACTTAATTTTCGAATCAAGTGGTGGCAATTGGAATCCCGTAGTATTAGGAAGTCGTTTTAACGGAGCCTCCGATTTTCCAACAATCAAAGGCAATCTTGACATAGGTGGCTTAGGTGCTGGAACGGTTGTGATTTATAATCAAAACACAAATGCCAGCCCTCTAACTGTGCTGGGAAATACAACTATTAGAGCCGGCAATACATTAACCAACGTAGGAACAAGTAATGGAACCGGGTTTGATTTTAAAGGGAACTTATCAGTTGAAGGCTCTTTTACCGTGTCATCTTTATCAAACACAAATTTCCTAAGCTTAAGCGGAAACTCAACCCAAACCGTTTCCGGAGCCGGAACCATGAGTATTGCCAATTTAAGACTTAATAATACATCTGCCTTTGGCATTGATTTGCAAAGAAATCTAACTGTTAACAATGAACTCACGATGACGAACGGACACATCCAGACCGGAACTCATCTATTCACATTAGGGTTTGATGTAAGCAACAGAGGCTCACTAGTGTACTCAAACGGGTATGTAGTTGGCAGAATGCGTCGTTGGTTCAACGGAACAAATTCAGGACCTGCAAATAGCCTATTTCCAATGGGTGTTTTAAGTGCCGATTACTACAACAGGTCTGTGAATCTTGAATACACAACTGCAGCTAGTGTTCCGGGTCACCTAACGGTGGAATTCATTAATTCACCAATGGCTGCTGTCAATTCCGGATTACCAATTCTTGCATCTAACACCGGCGGCGCTACTTTTGATATTGAGTACCTCGAAGACGAAGGCTACTGGCAAATTGATAATCAAGTTGGCACTCTAACTGATGGATTATATACCATAGCTCTAACTGGTGAGGAGTTTCAAACTGTGACTGATGTTAGTAGTCTTACCTTACTCAAAAGAGTTAGTGCGGGTCCATGGACTTGCCCTGGTAATCACCTTGCTCCTTCTGGAACAACAAGCTTACCAATTGTTTCAAGGTCAAATGTTACTGGTTTTTCTAACTTTGGTTTTGGCTCAGGGGCAAACAATCCGCTCCCAGTTGAATTACTCAGCTTCTCTGCAACACCTCAAAATGATGCTGTAAACTTAGAGTGGGTTACAGGTTCTGAAATTAATAATCAATTATTTACTGTTGAAAGAAGCGTTGATGCTGTTCAATTTGTTGAAGTCATAAGCCAACAAGCTGCGGGAAACTCATCCATCTCCAATTATTACAGAGATATTGATCAAGAACCCCTGAGCGGTATTTCTTACTATAGGCTTAAACAAACCGACTATAATGGAAACTTCACATACTCTGAAATAGTACCTGTGAATTTCCAAAACTCAGCTAATGAAATTGAATGGGTAAGCTTTAATCATGCTACTTCAACAATTAGTGGTTTCTCAAATCGAAATAATCCATTCACACATTATCGCCTGTTTGATTTAAGCGGAAAAATCATCCTTGAAGGGAATTTAAGTTCAAAAAACGGCTCGTTCAATATTGCTTGTAGTATTACATCAAAAGGACTTTACCTATTAGAAATGCTGGATAATAATAAGCAAGCAACTGTATTCAAGCTTGCCTTTTAAGTATTTAAATAATTATTAATCAAATCTTTAAAATAAAAAAGGCAAATATTAAAATTATCTTCATCCTGAAAGCTGCTTCAATTTGAGGCAGCTTTTGTTGTTAATACCTGTCGTGACGTTTATGCGAATTAAACCCTAAACGGGTTGATTAAAAAGCCATTCAAGAAATCACTTTCTTCTACTGAATTCAAAGTCAAGCAGTTTATAATATCTACGATTGCCATGCATTCTCACCATGATGTTTGCAATAAATTCCTTGAAGCCTTTTCACTGCATTTTTGATACTTAGAATAGGCTGATGCAGCTCTTGTCCTTATTTGCTCATTGGTTTCATTCTTCAAATAACCGCTAATTGCATCGTGAATTGTGTATGCTTCGGGGCACATTAATCCGGAGGTCCAAACAAGTGGGTTTACATTAGCTTCTTTTAAATGAGGTGAGAAAAAGTGCTTGCTATAACATGCGAGAATAATTACATCTCTTTTCTTACCGTCGGTGTTTTGATATGTATCATTGATCTGAAAATCCATGAGACCGTCGTGCCCAATGTAGGCAATGAGATTTGAGCTTCCAGCCGAACCTATTATTGTTTCATTTATTTGCAAAGTGTCTTTGAATTGGCCAGAACTACTGCTAAGAAAATCCTTGGTGCAGTGCTCAATATATTCACCATCATAAGCATCGGCAATTAAATAGTAATTTTTTGTTGTACTTTTAAAAACCAGTCTTTCAAGCCTTATTGAATCTAACTTTGCTGATCTGATTAATTTCCATTCTTTACTATTTTTGAAGTAAGTTCTTATTCCAAAGGCACAACCCCAGTAAAGATTATTGTTTGGATCTTGACCATTACCAATTTTTGAAGGAACAGGAACTATACCTTGATACTTATTGTCGCAAAGAGCCACGAAAACGTGAATCGTTTTTGTTGTTGTATCAAATTGAATAAACTTATCACTCTCAGTCTCAACGGCTAATTCGCCGAGATTATTTTCACTTTCAATGTTTTGAGAGCTGCAATTTAAAAGTGTTGAACATAGTAATATGCTAATTACAAAGTGTTTGGCCATGTTTATTGTTGATTGCTTCAATAGCTATTGAGAACTGTAATACGTTCATTTTGGGAAATAATTGCACATAAAAAAAGGCTGCCCCCTTTCGGGAACAGCCTCATATGTTAAACTGAAACAAATATTAATGTTGAATAACTAGTTTCTTAGTTAGTGCAGAATTGTTCTGTATAACTTCTAAGAAATAAACTCCGTTTGATAAACTACTCACATCTAATGACGGGATTTTGTCACCCTGAGTCTGTATCTGGTAAACCAAACTTCCAATTGCATTGAAAACCGAAACTTGTGCATTTGTGTTACCCAATCCGGAAATGAAAACATTATTACCTGCAGGATTAGGATACAATTGAACAGCAGTGCTTGAAAGCGAATTCAACCCAACTGAACACTCAGTGCATGATGCCCAGCATACTGCAGGAAGTGTCATTGCCATATCTTCAACAGTTATGGTTCTGTTTGTAAATCCATCAATGGTTGAAGTGCATGAGCTACCCGGAGTAAGTTCTTCCTGACCACTTAGATTATCATAGGCAAACTTAAACTCATGAGTTCCAGGAGTGATAGAAATGGTTGTAGACCATACGCCATCACCATCATCATCTGAAAGAGGGTTACATCCGCTACACCATCCGTTAAAAGAGCCAAATACTTCTGGCGTTGTGAAAGCTTCAGTAACTTGGTTCATATCCACCTGAAAGGTGACATCCTGATTAGGAACCACCGAACCACAATCAGTGCAAGAAGCCCAACAAACCACATCTAATGTAGCTTCTGCAGAAACCTCAAGACTTCTGTTTGTGAATCCATCAGCAGTTACAGTACAAGAGCTTCCAGGAGTTAACTCTTCCTGAATATTCCAAGAATCGGCAGCAAACTTAAACTCATAATTTCCCTCTTGAAGAGGAATAGTGATTGTCCAGATTCCGTCTCCATCAATGTCGCTCATTGGAGCACAACCTCCGCACCATCCGTTGAAAGTACCGTTAATTTCTGGAGTTGTGAATGATTCTGTAACTTGACTCATATCAACCTGAAAGGTAACATTATAAGTATTTAAAGCACCCTCACAGTTTGTACAACTACCCCAGCAAACAACAGGTAATGTAATATCTGAATCTACCGTGATGGTTCTGTTAGTGAAACCATCAGCTGTTGCTGTACAAGAACTTCCTTCTGTTAAAGATTCCTGAATTGTCCATGAATCAGCTGCATATTTATAAATATATGTGCCGGCTGCCAGCGGAATTGTAAGTGTCCAAATTCCGTCGCCATCAAGATCACTCATTGGTGCACAACCTCCACACCATCCGTTGAAAATACCATTCACCTCAGGTGTAGTAAACGCTTCTGTAACATCATTCATGTTTACACTAAAAGTTACATCGAAAACTTCAACTCCTGTATCACAAATATTACAAGTACCCCAACAAACTGGATCTAAAACGACGTCCTCTGAAACGGTAATGCTTCTATTTGTAAAGCCATTTAAAGTGCTTGTGCATGCACTTCCGTCTGTTAAAGCTTCTTGAATAGTCCAAGAATCAGCTGCATACTTATATTCATAAGTACCTGCAGCAAGAGGAATGGTGATTGACCAGATTCCGTCGCCATCAACATCACTCATTGGAGCACAACCTCCGCACCATCCGTTGAAAATACCATTTACTTCAGGAGTAGTAAATGCATCTGTTACATCATTCATATTAACCTGAAACGTTACATCGAAAGTTCCACCAACAGAGCCTTCTCCCATTTGAATATCATCAAAATAATAAGTCTTAGCTCCAGCTTGTGCTCCTGTTTGAGCCCAGTTGAAGAAGATTGTTGCTTTGTCGTAAGTGTAACCAAGATTTAAAGCTGCTGTTCCAGTTTGCTCATTAGCAAAATCAAACGTTAGTGTTTCCCCATCCATTAGCAACTGTATGAATTGCTTCTGTTTGAACGAACGTAGATCATTCTTGTCTTCAATTTTCAAAACAACAATAATTCCTGCATCTGGCGACCAAGTTCTTACTGTCATGGTAGTGTATTATCGGCAGTAATTGAATTGGAGTTAGCAAAACATTTCGAAAATGGAGGAATGTCATCAGTTAATGTTGTAACTGTTACGCCTGCGTAAAAACTGCGCTGTTGCTGATTTATTAAATTCAACTACTGTGTTTCCTGCATCTGTTGGGTCAACTGTAATTACTGATGCTTCGGCTCCTTCAAAACCTACTATACCATAATCTACATTTTCATCATCAAAAGTAACAGGAAGGTTCATTTGATTTTAGCCCAATTACGCCACAATCAACACAAGAACCCAACAAACAGTTGGCAAACAATAGTTTCTGTAACAGAAAGAGCTCTGTTCGTAAAGCCATCAGCTGTGACTGAACAAGAGCTCCTTCATAATCGATTCCTGACCAGCCCAAGAATCATATGCAAACTTGTATGCATATTGACCTGGTGTTAGCGGAATTGTAAGTGTCCAGATACCATCTCCATCTAAATCGCTCATTGGAGCACAACCTCCACACCAATCGTTAAAAGTACCATTTATCAGGGGTTCCAAAAGCTTCAGTAACTTCATTCATATTTACACTAAAAGTAACATCAACAGGATCAGGAACTACTTTTCACCTAATTCAATATCATCAAAATAGTGTCTTTAGCCCCAGCTTGTGCCCGTTTGAGCCCAATTAAAGAAGATTGTTGCTTGTCATAGTGTAGCCTAGATTTAGTGTGGTTCCAGATACTGTTGGTTAGCAAAATCAAACGTTAGTGTTTCCCAACCATTGCAACAGTGTGAATTGCTTCGGTTTGAACTGACTGTTGGATCTGAATGATCTTCAATTTTCAAGACAACGATAATTCCAGCATCAGGAGCATCTCAGGTTCTAACTTTCATTGAAGTTAAAACTGGATGTCAATGGGATAGGAGTTGAAAGCCTAATTCGGCAGGAGCTGTTAAAGTAACTCCAGCATAAAACTGTGCTGTTTCTGATTTATTAAATTCAACTACTGTGCTCTGCATCGGTTGGATCAACCAATTACTGATGCTTCAGCTCCTTCAAAACCAATTATACCATAGTCAACCGTTGAATCATCAAATGTAACAGGCAGATTCATCTGAGTTAAACCACCAACTGACTCACCCATTTGAATATCATCAAAATAATAAGTCTTAGCTCCAGCTTGTGCTCCTGTTTGTGCCCAGTTGAAGAAGATTGTTGCTTTGTCAAAAGTGTAACTAAGATTCAATGCTGCAGTTCCAGTTTGCTCATTAGCAAAATCAAACGTTAGTGTTTCCATCCGATTAAACTGTATGAATTGCTTCTGTTTGAACTGAACGTGTAGGATCATTCTTGTCTTCAATTTTTAAACAACAACAATTCCTGCATCTGGCGACCATGTTCTTACTGTCATGGTTGTATTATCTGCAGTAATTGGAATTGTTGTTGCAAAACCATTCGAGAATGGAGGAATGTCATCAGTTAATGTTGTAACTGTTACACCTGCAAAACTGCGCTGTTGCTGATTTATTAAACTCAACTACAGTGTTTCCTGCATCTGTTGGGTCAACTGTAATTACTGATGCTTCGGCTCCTTCAAAACCTACTATACCGTAATCAACTGTTGGATCATCAAATGTAACGGGCAAATCCATCTGTGTTTGTCCGCTCAAACCCGCTGCGGCGGTCCACATTAGGACCATTAGTAAAATTCTTTTCATTTTATAGATTGTTAATTGTGGGATTAATAACTGCAATGTAGGACTTATTGTAATAAATACAAAATCTATTTTCCTCAGTATTTATTAGGTTTGCAGAATTAACCCAAACGCAGTGAGTAAAAAAAAACCTCGTAAATCGAAGATGAGTCAACAGGATTTATACTCAATTCCTATTGATGATTTTTTCAAGTCAGCATTCTCAGTGGATTGTGTCATTTTTGGTTATGACGGCAAGAGCCTTGATGTTTTGCTCATTAAGAGAGGGACTGAACCTTTTAAGGATTTTTGGGCTTTACCAGGTGATTTGGTTTATCCTGCAGAAGATTTAGATGTCTCTGCAAATAGAGTTTTGCATGATTTAACTTCCTTAGATGACATCCCTGTAACACAGGTACATACTTTTGGTAAAGTAAACAGGCACCCTTTAGGTAGGGTTATTACAATTGCATACACAGCTATAGTTGAAAAAAGTCACCTTAATCCACATCCTGCATCTTGGGCTGAGGCAACTGAGTGGCATCCTGTTGGAGATGTTCCAAAGCTGGCCTTCGATCATGAAGAAATACTAGGAAACGCTTTATTGCACTTGAAGAATCTGGCAAAAGCTGAACCTTTATGGGCTAATGTTCTGCCAAAAAAATTCACTCTCACACAACTGCAAGAATTCTATGAAATACTCTTTGAGAAAAAATTCGACAAAGGCAATTTCAGAAAGAAAACCAGAGATATGCACTTCCTTCAAAAACTAAGCGAATTGCAAAAAAATGTAAACCACAGACCTTCTGCTCTTTACGAGTTTGATGAGCAAGTTTACCTAGAGCAAAAAAACGTACAAGACCTTCTTTTTGATTTGTAGAATTTGAAACTATTCTAACTCAATCCATTTGTTAAAATTGTTTAATTATATAGGAATAACACAAGCTTGGTAATGCTTCAACTTACTTCTTGTCGTATTTTTACAGTATATTATGGACAAGGAATACCCTTCGATATATAAGTCAAACAGACTTGGTCATATCTTCCAAGCAGTTACTTCAACAATTCTGCTTTTGCTTTCTTCATGGTTACTGTTAATATCTGTTGGCTTTGACGGTATCCCCCAGAATTTAGTATTTCTAATTCTCGGTATAGTTGCTTTAGCTTCATTGGTAGTACTTTTGCTTTCAATCCTAAGGCTTTATAAGCCTATTCCCAAACTCCAATATCATGCTCATGGTTTTGATTGCACCATTGGAACTTCAACATTAATTCAGATTAAATGGGAGGAAGTAGAAAATCTAGCTTTTGTGAGTGCTAAAAACGAAGAAGTAATTGCCATAATCCTCAGGAGACCAGCTTCAATCATCCGCCGCTATCGCGGCTGGGCCTCCTTAGTAATGAAGGCAAGACTTAAGAATTACGGCACTCCAATTATTTTTTCAGCTAAGGACTTAAACATTAGTCTAGACGAAATGAAACTAGGTTTTGTTCACTATTGGAATAAACACAGACATGAAATCTGAAGAATTAATTTTCCTTACTTTAGATTAAACTCTTTACCCAATTTGCACTCTCTTGCGCATGAAACAATTTTCAAGTATCATTCTAATTCTTTTATCATTTTCGCTCTCAGCTCAATCACTATATTTCCCCCCTAACACTGGCAACGAATGGGAGACATTAGACCCAGCTGATCTAGGCTGGTGTGCTGATTCACTTAACTCCCTAATTGACTATGTAGGAAGCAATAATTCTAAAGCATTTATAATTCTTAAAGGCGGTAAAATCGTTGTTGAACAATATTATGACAGTTTTACAGCCGACAGTGTTTGGTATTGGGCCTCTGCCGGAAAATCATTAACTGCATTTTTAGTAGGAATGGCCCAGCAACAAGGTTTATTAAACATTGATGACCCAACAAATCAGTATTTAGGTAATGGATGGACTTCCTGCACCCAAGAACAGGAAGATGCTATAACTATTCGAAATCAGCTGTCTATGACAAGTGGACTCGATGATACTCAAGGAAGTCTTGATTGCACAATTGATACTTGTCTGCAATATCTTACCCCTCCAGGAACAAGATGGTCCTATCACAATGCTCCTTATACTTTACTGGATGGAGTTTTAGAAAATGCAAGTGGCTCCACTATTAACCAGTTCCTATTTAATAATGTAAGTCTTAGAACAGGAATATTCGGACTTTATGTTCAGATTCAGTTTAATAATGTTTTCTTCAGTACCGCAAGAAGATTTGCAAGGTTCGGCTTACTCGCTCAGAATAAAGGCATTTGGAATCAAGACACTTTAATGACTGACCAGCAGTATTTTAATCAAATGATAACTCCTTCACAGGACATAAATAAATCATACGGGTATTTATGGTGGTTAAATGGTTATGAATCATACATGCTTCCTCAATTACAATTAGTTTTTCCGGGATATACACTTCCGGATGCTCCGGCTGATTTATATTCAGGAATAGGAAAAGATGGTCAGTATGTGATGGTTTCCCCTTCAGAAGATATGGTTGTTGTAAGAATGGGTAATGCTCCCGATGGACTCGAAGGCTTAGTACCAACAGTTCTTGGTAACAATATCTGGCAAAGGATTGGTAATTTAACCTGTGGTGAAGTAGCCATAAAGGAAGAAGCAATTGAATCAAAAAATATCATCGCTTACCCAAATCCAGGAAACGGATCAATGAATTTCTTAGGTTTGCCAGCCACCACGAAGCAGTATGAAGTCTTTGACCATACTGGTCGATTGGTTTACAAGGAGCATACAAATTCAGATTTCATTAATTTTAATCTTGAATCGGGCTTTATTCCATAAAAATTAGCACTTCAAACCAAAGTTTCTTTATTAGATATATTAATAATTAATGTCCTACACTTTTCATCTTGAAACGCCCCGATTACCTCTAGGGAAATGAGAGAATCTGATGCATTCTCATTTTTCTTGCTCAACGAAGATCCTGAAGTGATGTTATACCGGGACAGAGAGGTTCAAAACGAAGAAGATTCACGTCAATTTCTCGAGAATTCCCCAACATATCCTACTTAAAAAGATGGTTATGGACGATGGACTTGCATAAACAAGCAAAGTGGCGAACATTAGGATGGTGCGGATTGAGGTTGCAAAAAAACGGAGAAACTGATTTGGGATATCGCTTCCCACAAAAGATTTTGGAATCAAGGCTTTGCGAGCGAAGCGGGCCATTCTCTGGCAACCGGATTCAATGAATTAAAAATTAAATTCAATTATCGCCACGGCTGATGAAAAAAAATATCGCTTATGAAAGTAATGGAAAAATTAAACATGAAATTTAGTCACAAAGAAAAAACCGAACGTTCTTATGACTTATTCTATCGCATTCTGGCTTCAGAATTCACTCAATAAGCAAAGTTTAGCATTCACGATTTCGTTAGAGCATTTTAGTAAATTGCTGGCAAAAAAATCGCGATCAAAATGCTACAAGTTAATTTCATAGTTGTTCTCCTTACAGCTTTAATTCCAATGATCATTGGCACTATTTGGTACAATCAAAACTTCTTGGGAATGCTTGGATGCGTGAAGCAGGCATTAGCCAAGAGCAAATTAAGTCGGGGAACATGGCTAAAATCCTAGGGTTTAGCTTCTTTATTTTTCTTGGCATTTCTTTACACTCATGGTAATTCACCAGTGGCACCTCAACCCATCATAATGAGTGAGCCTGATTATCCAAAACCTGATTCACCTGCCCGAATCTGGCTTAAAAAACACCTTCGAAAATTACGGTAGCAATTTCCAGAACCTTCAAGCATGGCTCTTTTCATGGAGCTTTAGTTGGCTTTCTTGTGGCTTTTCCCCTGATTGGGATAAATAGTCTTTTGAAAGGAGAACTTAAATATATATTTATTCATAGCGCTTATTGGATAAATTACTCTTGCATTAATGGGCGGTATTATTTGTGAATTTTCATAATATATGGATTTAAAACAGAAAACCTCAGACTTCAAAAACTGGCTTTTTACACAAGGAGATCCCTTAAGACAAGATGTTTTCAGGATACTTTTTGCATTTGTGTTGATTCTCCAATATTCAACATATGCTTCGGCAAAGTTTATAGAGAAAGGCATTCTTGCGCCAGCATTTCTTTTTTACTACGATTTCTTTCCATTCGTGAAGCCTATTTCAGAAGGCGGATTAAAATTCGTGCTTTTCCTGACAGTAATTGGTCCCATTATGATGCTTTTCAGGAAAACAAGTAGAGTTGGAGCTGCCATATACTTTATAAGTTTTCTTTACTTATTACTTCTTGACGAAAGCTATTATAACAACCATTATTACCTCATTTTAATAATGACTTTCTTTTATGCTGTTTTCAAGCAAACAAAAACAGTATCAGGCATTAGGTTTTCACCTAACTGGCAGCATTTTTTGCTTGTTTTCATGCTTTGCATTGTTTATTTCTTTGGAGGTTTAGTGAAACTAAAATATGATTGGATTTTTCTTCAACAGCCAACAAGAATTTTACTGGAAATAAATTCGGTTAAATCATCATTTCCAGAATTATTAAAATCAGAATTTGCTGTATATTATATCACCTTCGGTGGAATTCTATTCGATTTATCTATTTCTTTTTTATTGCTTTGGAAGCGTACTTTCATACTTGGAGTTATAGCTACAATAATTTTCCATGTCACAAATCACTTTATATTCAATTTAGGTGAAGGAGGAACAATTGGAATTTTTCCATTAATGATGATTGCAGCAAATGTTTTGTTTGCTCCACCAGAAAAATTCAGAAAGTTCATTTCAAAGTTTCTACCCGGCACAAACGAAGTATTTTCAATTCCACAAAAAGAGACTGTTAACCTCTACAACAAAACAACCTATGCCCTTGTTATGGCTTATGTGGTTATTCAGCTCATTCTTCCGTTTAGGCCATACCTTCAAGGCTCTCATGTTAATTGGACTGGCCAGGCCGACTATTTCGCTTGGCGCATGAAGCTGAATAACAAAGGCGTGAAAGCAAAATTCTACGTAAAATATTCTCCTGAAGAAGAAGCTCAGGAAATTAATATTGGAAGAATTATAAATACAATGCAGATTTCAATGATGGGTCAGCATATAGATATGATTTATAAATTCAGTAAATATTTAACAGAGCGATTCGAGAGAGAATCGGGCAAACGGCCTATCATCACTGCTGACTTTCAGGTTGCATTGAACGGCAGGCCCTATCAACCAATTGTTGACCCAGAGACTAACCTTGCTGAAATAAGCTATTCGCCATTCAAACATCCCGATTGGGTTTTACCTCTAAAGGAATAATTGTTGGCACGAAATTTTCTAAAGGACGAAAAAATCTAGAAATCATGAGAACTATTTTATTATTTACGGCGTTGCTGTGCGCGCTAATACCTAATAATGCATCTGCTCAAGGACAAACTCCTGAATATAAGGTGATTACTATTGTTGAATCCATCGTTCCGATGGGATTGGGTCGCTCAAGGATTGTCGAAACAAAGTCTAATGTGAATGTTGGAGACTTTACAACAGAAAGAACCGATGGTAAAGACTCCAAGCAAGGTAAGATTGACAGAAGCGACGCAAAAGTTGATGCATTTGCAGAAACTAAACTTCTAAATTTCTACAGTGGCGTTGGGATTAATTTCCAAAACATAGCATCGAATGATGCTATTATCACTTCCAAAATAAATGAGCTAGCAAAAGAAGGCTGGCGTTTAGCTTTTGTTAATAGTGGTGTTGAAAGTGACGCAGGAGGAGATGATGGGAAAGGAATCTTTATAACAAGAATGATTTTCACCAAGTAATTAAACTCAGAAACTGAGTATTAAAGCGGCTTGTACGATGCACAAGCCGCTTTTTCATTTTGTATTAAAATTAAGTCTACCTTTGCATCGGCGCACTGAATAGATATGTGTTGAATAATACATGGCTGCCTCAATCGATCTTCGGGATCATTATTTCGGTTTAATTTAAGTTGATGTTTCAGTGCAGAACTTAAAAGAAAACCCTCCCCTTAAACATTACATGACATTTTCTCAACTCGGATTAATAGATCCGATTATGAAAGCCCTCGAAACAGAAGGCTATCAAACACCTACGCCTATTCAGGCTCAGGCTATCCCAAGTATTCTGCAAGGCAGAGATATTCTAGGTTGTGCTCAAACAGGCACAGGTAAAACAGCAGCATTTTCAATTCCAATGTTGCAAATATTAAATGCTTCCAGGTCTCAAGCAGGTCAACGCAAACACATTAGAAGCCTTATTTTAACTCCTACCAGAGAATTGGCAATTCAGATTGAAGAAAGCCTCTCTGCTTACGGAAAAAACCTTCCATTAACTCATACAGTTATTTTTGGCGGTGTACCTCAGAAGCCTCAAGTAAATTCACTGCGCAATGGAATTGATATTCTTGTAGCAACTCCGGGGCGTTTATTGGATTTACAACAACAAGGATTTGTAAAGCTTGATAAACTTGAGTTTTTCGTTCTCGACGAAGCAGATAGAATGCTCGACATGGGCTTTATCCATGATGTAAAAAGAATCTTAAAGCTGATTCCTGAAAAACGTCAAACCTTATTCTTTTCGGCAACAATGCCTGAAGAAATTAAAAAGCTTTCGGCTTATATGCTACAAAACCCTCATCGGGTTGAAGTAACTCCGGTTTCATCTACTGCAGAAACTATTGCTCAGGAAATCTACTTTGTTGAAAAGGCTGATAAAAAAGATTTGCTTCTTCACGTTCTCAAGCGCAAACACATTAAGTCTGCACTCGTTTTTACAAGAACAAAGCACGGAGCAAATAAGGTTGTGAAAGATTTATTAAAATCTGGAATTTCTGCTGAGGCAATCCATGGCAACAAAACTCAGAATGCTCGTCAAAAAGCACTAAGCAATTTCAAAGCTGGCACAACTAGAGTGCTTGTGGCCACCGATATTGCTGCCAGAGGTATTGATATTGATCAACTCTCGCAGGTTATCAATTACGAAATTCCGAATGTACCTGAGACTTATGTTCATAGAATTGGAAGAACCGGAAGGGCTGGAGCTGATGGAGCTGCTATGTCGTTTTGTGATTCTGAAGAAACAGCCTTCTTAAGAGATATTCAACGTCTTATTAAAATTGAAATCCCTGTTAATAAGGAGCATGAATGGAACAAAAGTGCTGAATTCAGTTCTTTAATGATTGGGATGAAGAAAGCTTCACCTCCTCCAATGAATAAGAGGCCTTCACAGCCTTCTAATGCTAATAAGAACAGAAATCGCAAGCCTTACGGAAGAGATAACAGAAGACCAAGACCAGCAATGGCTTGATTGAATTAATAGGTTAATAATTAATTCACTCTAACGTTTAAAATAAATCATTGATTTTTACATTTGCACTATTCTTAATTTTTTGCATTTGCTGAAGGTTTAGATAATATTAAAGTATGGCTGCACCGAAATTTCTTCAGAGCTCAGGCTCTTTTCATTCTGAGTTAAAAAGCAGAATCACCAATTATTTCCAAGAGGTAGGAACATCTCCAACCGGAAATTACAAACTCTTCATTAAGGCAATCATCCTTGTTGTGAGTTTCCTACTTGTTTATACCCACCTCGTGTTTTATACACCAGTTTGGTATATGGCATTATTAGAATGTATTCTTCTAGGAGGCCTTACAGCATCTATTGGTTTTAATGTGATGCACGACGGGGCTCATGGAAGCTTCAGTAAATATCCTTGGGTTAATAAATTAGCAGGGCTATCGTTAAACTTCCTTGGCGCTAATGTTTTCATGTGGAATACAAAGCATAATGTAATTCATCATGCTTACACGAATATTGATGGTATTGATGATGATATTGACGCAAGACCTTTTCTAAGACTTTGCGAGACTCAGACATATCATAAAATGCACAAGTATCAGCACCTTTATTTTTGGCTTGCTTATTCACTTCTTTACATCTACTGGATTTTCTTTACTGACTACAAAAAGTACTTCACTAAAAGAGTTGGTAGCATGCCACTTAAGAAGATGAAAACTGCCGATCATATTAGTTTCTGGTCTTTTAAAGTGCTTCATTTTGCCATGTTTGTTGTTGTTCCTATCTATACAATAGGCTTTCTTCCTTGGCTGGTAGGATTTATGCTATATGGAATGTTTGCCGGATTGGTTCTCAGTATTGTCTTTCAATTAGCTCATACTGTTGAAGAAACACACTTCCCAGAACCCGTCTCAAATCGTATCGAAGACGAGTGGGCAATACATCAACTTAAGACAACTGCAAATTTCGCAACAAGAAATAAAGTTATTTCATGGCTAGTTGGAGGTCTAAACTTTCAAATAGAGCATCACCTTTTCCCAAAGATATCTCATGTTCATTACCCTGAAATATCTAAGATTATTAAGAAAGCTTGCGAAGATTATGGTGTTACTTACATTGAACACAGGCATATGAGAAATGCAATTTGGTCGCATGTTAATCATCTTAAATCGCTTGGTAAAACTATCGCTTAAGATTTGTTTTTTATAGAATTTAATGCCTGACATTTTTAAAATGCCAGGCATTTTTTATTCCACCCTTCTTTCTTGCAGCTTCATCGACTTTTTTCGACCGTTTATCGAAAAGTTAGTGCCTGTCTGTATCTCGAAAGTACCTTTGATAAAAAAACAATTATGGCTGCACTGCATACAATTATAGGAGCTGGAGGCTCAATAGGTAGTAACCTAAGTAACATACTCATTCAAAATGGAGAATCTGTTAGAGTAGTTTCAAGGTCTGGAAAACACAATGATGGATGCGATGTAAGAAAGGCAAACGCTTTAAACAAAGCAGAGCTAAGTGATGCTCTTGAAGGCAGTTCAATTGCCTACCTACTTATAGGAATTCAATACAAAGCATCAGTTTGGGAGAGAGATTGGCCTGTCATTATGCAAAACACAATTGATGTTTGCTCAGAGCAAGAAATTCCATTAATCTTTTTTGACAATGTCTACATGTATGGACTTGTAAATGGTGTGATGACCGAGGAAACACCTTTTAGACCTGTGAGCAGGAAGGGTATTTTAAGAGCCCAAATAGCAACAATGCTTTTGGAGGCAATTAAAGCTGGAAAGGTTAAAGCGATAATTGCGCGAAGTGCCGATTTTTATGGTCCATATTCAGAACAAATGAGCTTCTTTCATGCTATGGTACTAAAGAATATCATACAAGGAAAACAAGCGCAATGGATGATTAACGGAGAATTGCCCCACTCACTCACATTCACTCAAGATGCTGCTCAAGCGTTGTACTTACTCAGTCAAGATGAAAATTGTTGGAATCAAACCTGGCATATGCCCACCGCAAAGCCAGCATTAACCGGAAATGAGTTAATGAACCTAAGCTCAAAGGTGCTAAATAAGCCAAAGAAATCGATGATTATCCCTAAGTGGATGTTAAGAATCCTGGGAATATTCATTCCCGTTATCAAAGAAAATATGGAAATGCTTTATCAGGTGAGCGAGCCTTATATTTTCGGTTCTGATAAATTTGAAAAGCATTTTAGCTTCATGCCAACCTCTTATGAAGAAGGCATAAAAAAAGCATCGAACATGTAAATAACATGTCCAATGCTTAAAATTAAAAAAGTGATTATTTAATAGCTTTTGCTAAAAATGCTTTGGCCTTAGTTCCTGCATCATCAGCATTGGTTTTGTCATAATTGGGATTGCTTGGATTGGCGAAAGCATGCACTGCATCATATGTTTCAACAGTAATTTTATTACCCGATTTCTTTACGCCTTCTGCAAACTTATCTACCGCATCTTTTGTAATATAAGTATCTTGACTGCCATGTATGTAAAGAACATTTGTCTTTAAAGAATTGATTCTTGCCTGATCTTCTTCTGGAAAGCCATAATACATAACGCATGCTTTGGCATTTTTGCCAGCTAATAAAGTTGCTTCGAATGACCATGTTCCGCCCATACACCATCCAATTGTATAAATTTTCTGTCCTTTTCCGGCATATTCCAAAACGCCCGATATTATTGCTTTAGCTCTTTCAGCATCTAAAGTGCCCATAAGCTTGCCTGCTTCTTCTGGAGTAGTTGCAACACTTCCATCATATAAGTCAACAGCAAAAACGTTCACATCTCCAAGCGAAGCTTGCCAATTCTGTGCTTCTTGTTTTATGTAATCGTTTAATCCCCACCACTCATGAAAAACTAATAAGGTCTTATCGCTCTTGTTTTTTGAAGGTATGTAATATGCATTAGCGGCTTTACCGTCGCTTGCTTTAAATGTTATCATCTTTCCTACTTGCGCTTTCAATTCAAAAGGAGCTGGCGCAAGATGATCGGCTCTAAAAGATTCATTCGAAGCAAAAGCTTCCATAGAATTAGGAGCAGGCACACAACAAGATTTCTGGGCATTAATTGAACTAGTTGCCAAGAAAACAAGCATTACAAACGGGGTTAAAAATTTAAATTTCATGGTTTTTTCGGGGTTTTTACTGGAGATAAACAGCATGGTATCTATAAAGTTTTGAAAAGGGTTTTTGCTTTCAAAAATCAATCTTCCACTTGGTAAGCATTTCTTCAGATTTAATCTTTAGCCAAGATAAATCAGCTGCAGGCTTGGTGCTTATAATATCATTATGTAATGCAATTGTCATCTGGTTCTTGCCCATTTTCACCTTCATCAATTTATTGAGAAGGAGAATAAAATTATGGTAAGTGTCTCTTTGAAAATCTGAAATAAACTTATTTCTCCTTAGGTAAATCTTAAATGCATCAACGAGCGAGAAAAATGGATCATACTCTTCCATTTCATAGTAGACCTTCATGAGTAAGGATTTAGAGTCGAGATGGTAATACACATCATTAAATTCAACTCTTAGCAGCATTCTTAATGCTTTGTCGTATTCCTTCCTAGTAAAATGCACCCAGGCCATGCTATATGTATAGGCATTCTCACTAAACTCAGGATTCAGCTTACCTTTAAATTCCTCAATAAATTCACTCACCCAAGAGTCTTGTACAAGCCTTAGCCCTGTTGTGACAATATTCTTGAAATCCGGTTGTGAGATATAATTCCCTTCGTAAAGAAGGTCCTTCTTTACCATTCTTTTATAGAGCTCAAATATTTCAGAAAGAGCCCCTTCTTCTCCCCTATTAATTCGACGGATGCAAAAATTCTGAGCAAACACATACATTCCACGCTGCTCATTGGCATTAAATAAATGACCTTGATTGTCCAGCTCTTCCAGAAGGGCATTGTAATTTTCGAGGTTATCAGGTTGAGTTAGTGCTATATGTATTAGACGATAAATTCTAATTGCTGGAACATCATCAAACAGCTCATTTCCCAAATACTTTACCATTTGATCGAAGAAACTCAGGTTATACTCAACACTAAGAATGTTTCTCCTATTAATCATTTCACAATAATACCTGAAACCTCTTGCCAGATAGGTAATTTCAAGATTATCAATCACTTCTTGAAGTGATGAATCGAAAGCTCTATTTCGTTTTTCGGAAGTAAATTGATATGACAACTCACTTATTTGATGTTGATTAAAATAATAACCCGAATCTCTGTATGGCTCTTTACTATTAAGACTCTTTATTGATTCTAGCTCCTGAAGGAAGTATTTAT
Source organism: Bacteroidia bacterium (assembly GCA_018401705.1). GTDB lineage: Bacteria > Bacteroidota > Bacteroidia > M30B66 > M30B66 > M30B66. The sequence goes on from JAGYKL010000001.1 coordinate 314,893, forward strand.
CTAAATCTCTTAGATTATAACTTTGAAGTAAATAATACTTTTTCCTAAATGAGTCTTTTGAGAATTCTGCATATGCCAGATACTCTTCAAGCAATTTTGTGAGATCAGATTGGAGATATCTAAGCTTTTGCTCATCAAAGTCTTGACCTTTATAATGCTTCTTAAAAAACGTTTCTTTATCTAACTTTTCGGAGTTAAAATCGCCTTGGTAATGCGATAGGTTTTCAAGAAATACAATTAGATTGTGATTCTTATTAAAAAATGGAGATGCGACAAAAACCTGAAAATCCTTGAATTCTTTTTTTGATAGAGTACTTAGAATTTGAATGAGTTTGCTTTGTTGCATGTTTCTTTGCTTGTGAACAAATTTAGAAGAATAATCGACTTATTAATTCCAAAGCTCAAATTAGCTTCCGATAAAGTAAAAGATTTTAAAAAACTCAATAAAAATCACGATACCATGATTATCAAGCATTTAACTGATAATAAAATTAAAAAAGCACAGATTATCGCAATAATTTGAAGCGATAGTTTGACAAAACTGTTACAAATATGTCTTGACTGATTGTGTATATTTGATAAACAAACTTAAAGGACATGAAAAAACGCCTTACTCTTCGTTTACAAATGCTGTTTATTTTATCGGCATTGGTTTCTGTTATTTCATTAAAAGCAGAAACTGAAGGTTGCTCTAACGAAGCAACAACTCAAGAGATTTTTCTAACAGTTCCTAATAATGGCAGCATTACTGAAACAACAGAAATAACGATAAGAGCTCAGTTTTTAATTCCACAAGCTGTTAGGAACATTGATATAGTAGAGCAATCTACTCCCTCTGATCAAAAACCAGTCTCAAGAAGCGTTATGTTAAAAGACGGAAAAGTGGATGTTGATATTATCATCCGCGGTTCCGACATACTTCCATTTTTAAGTCCGTTTAGCAATGCTCCATTGGTAAAAGTTAAATTAGGAGTACTCAATTATATAACTGTAGATAATATTTCCGGAGTATTTGAATCAAATGAAACTACACCGAACGGCAATATTGCATCAAGAATTCTGTCTGTTGAAATTGCGGATATTAATCTACCACAAAATGAAGAGGCTTCATTTGCTCAAATGCTTTCGATAGAAACAGAATATTCAAATACTCAGAGCACTGTTGCAGTTAACAGGACTACTAATTTGAATGACAATTTGATTTTGTACCCTAATCCAGTTAGAGATAACTCATTGAACTTAACTTTAACGAAAACTGATTTAGCATTTACAGATATTTTTGTTTTCAATTCATTAGGCAGCTTAGTTTATCAGGAGAAGGTGAATGGATTAATAACATCGAATTACAGAATCAACCTTCCATCAATGCCATCTGGAGTTTACTTCATTAAACTTCATTCGAGCTCAAAAGATCTAGTTAAGAAATTCAATATCATCCAATAAGAAAAGAGATTTAAGATTACCTGTTTTCTGTTAAACGTCTTGCCCAACCATCACAGGGCAGGACGTTTTTTTTATTATATATTAGCCAAAACTGGATTCATTGTGAAGTATATGTTACCTGCTTTGGCAGTATTGTTACTGCTATCATGCAGACCTAAGGCTACATGCGGAGATAAAGATTTTTATAATACCGAAGACTATACTGTCTTTGTATCTAAGCAACATCAGAAAGTACTTTTTCAAATGGCTTTGCTCAATGAACAATTTGATAAAGGAAATCCCCGCGAGATTAAGTCTCAATATTCTAGGTTGATAGCTACTTGCGATTCTGCCTTGTACATAGTAAATCAACTAAGTGATTATAATAACGAAAGGGAATTCAAGGAGAGTGCTGTAAAGCTGTTCTCCTTTTATGGTGAAATATTCCATAATCAATACCGAAAACTATTAGAACTCTATCTAAGTGAAGATGCTCCAAATGAAAGCACCGTAGATTCTATGCAAGCAATAGTGAGGAGTGTTCAAATGAATGAAGAGTCTTTGATCAAAACATTTGAAAGCGAAATGACTAAGTTGAATGCCGATAGCTAATTCCTTGACTGGAATTTATTAAACAAACATATTGCATGTCAACAACATTGATTTGCATCAAATAAAAAAGGCAATCTGATAGATTGCCTTTTTTATGAAAACATAATTTTGATTTTATTACCAAACAAACTTCCTTGTTATACTTCCATCTTCTGAATATACTCTCAAGAAGTAAACTCCTGACGCCAATTCATTAGCACTCAAATTATGTATTGAGCCTGATGATTGACTCATTGTCTCAGACAGAATCATTCTACCATAAGCGTCAATCAATTCAACATGCAGATGTAAATTATCTGTGTTCAATGAGAAGTTAATTTGCTTTGAAGCTTTATTTGCTGTGAAATACTCAAGATTAAATGAACTATTTCTACTAGCGTCAACAGCTACCCAATCACCTTTTGAAACATCTCCATTAAAGTCATACTGACTTAAACGATAGTAATTAATGCCTTTGAAAGGCTTAAGGTCTATTTGTGAATACGATAAGATAGAATTACTGTTTCCTGCTCCGCTCACTTTTTCAAGTACTTCAATGTCGACAAGATTAATACTTTTCTCAACAACAAAATAATCATTGTTTATCTCTGAAGCTGTAGTCCATGATAAGTTTACTACTTCATTTTTATAATCAGCACTAAAATTGAGAAGCTCAATAGGCAGAGGAGAACCATCGCCTAATCCTGTGAATTCGCTAAAGGTAGTTAGCCCACTCCAGTTGAGTGTTTTAGCTCCCGTGTTTACAGAACCTGTTCCCATGATTGCACCAACGGCCGGGCTTCCTCCTGCACCAATCCAACCACCTGCATTCCATTTGAAGGGGTACAATGTTGATTCAACACCTACAACGTCTACTGCATCATAAGATAAATCAACATTGTAAGTTGGATCAGTAATACCTGTAGGCTCAACTGTCCAATATCTATTTAAATAAGTAGTAGCAGTTCCTATGTTAGGGTGCGGAATAGCTGCCACTGAAGCATCCAAATATGGATTAAGAGTAGCTGAAGCGCCAGTTAAATTAACAGTAACAGGCGAATAATAATTCTCATCTCCAATTGGGAAGAAATAAGAACCAAAGCTATTTGTATACCTTCTTAACAATCCGTTTGGTGCATTACTTAACCAGCTAATAACATAGCTACTGGTGCTTCCTCCAGTAATGTTTCCGTTAGTAGAAGGGTTTCCAATTAGTAGATTGTTCCCATTTAAATCAACTAAGCCTGAATTAAGAGTAAGGTTTGCGTTAACTTCTATAGAATACTCAAGAATAACCTTAGCAGTTGAAGTTGTTTTTAAAAGATATAAGTTACCAAACGCTGTTGGCAAGGCATCTCCTGTTGTCATATCGCTGGCACCCACAAAACCATAAGAGGCTGTTGAAGGAAAAGTTCTCGTACCTGAGATTCTGATATTTCCATCAGAAGTTGTTGTTCCAGTTAAGTTTAGACCATCTGCTGAACCATAAAGGAAACCTGAACCAGCCGTTAATGTGAAGTTACCTGTTCCACTGATATTATCGAATGCATCTAGTCTAAGTACTGCTGGACTATTAACTGTTAATGTTCCTGTAATATCAAAACTAGCTGCGGCATCTACATTACCAGCAGTTGCAGGAGCCGAATAATTAGAAAGCAGTGCATTAATTTCGATGTTAGCGTAACTAATACCTCCTCTTATTAATTGTTGTTGAGTATTATTAGTTCCATACCATTCGATAATGCCTCCTGTGAGGTTGTAAGGCGTAGAAACAGCACTTAATTCAGGTAAAGAAGTGTTTAGTTTTGCCATTCTCAAACGACCATTATCCATTGTAAGACCAGCGTTTCCTGTCATTCCTTTATTTTCTAAATCGAAAACAGCAGTTCCGGTTATGCTAACATTATTTTCAACTACAATGTTTGAAGTAATAGTTTTAGCATCTGTCAGGTAAGTATTAGCTCCAGTAACTGAGAGGTTGTAGTATGAAGGAACCGCACCCGCAAGTACCTGATTTCCGGCTGCATTGAGTTCTATTGTACCACCTGTTAATGAATAACTTCCATAATCCGATAAAAGAGGAACAGTTCCGGTGTTTGTTTGAATTCTGTATAAACCACCTGTCATTGTAATTTTTCCTGAACCAAAGAAATCGGCAGCATTGGTGCCAACAACAGTGCCCTGAATAATGCGTAAACCATTACCTGTATTACTTAAACCTATATTGCCCGTGGATGTATATAAAGAACCATTATAACCTTCAAATAGAAGATTAGTAGTTAAAGCATCTAATTCAACCACAATCTCCTTATTAGAACTGGCAGTTGGCACTCCATCGCCAATACGTTGATTGGGAGCCAAACCTACATAATGATAGATACCTGAAACACTAAACGCTCTTGTGTCGGTAACAACATTACCTTCATTAGCAGTGCCGGCATCAATTCCATTAGGATGAGTTATTTTAATTCTACCGAAAGGATTTAAGTTAAAGCTTGTATTAGTTGCTCCTCCAGCAACTTCAACTACTCTAAGCGCAGTAGTTCCATTAAAGCCAAAATCAAATACTCCATTTTGAGCAACAATTACTGCACTTTGAGTATTTAATTCGAGGTTTTGATTTATGATTCTTACATAAGCTCCATCCAAAACTTCATAAGTAAGGTTTGTGTATCTGTTGGTTAGAGATGAAGCACAATCAATTGTTTGAGTTGTTGCAGGTGTTAGACCATCGCCCACACCATTAAAATTAAAGAAACCACGATTTGTTCCGTTTCCATTGGTGCTTCTAAACTGAGCGCCGGAAGTAACAGTTAAGTCTCCTTTAAGATTAACCTGAGTTTCTACAGAATTGGATGTTACTGTTGAATTAAAGTCAAAGTTTGCATCTCCTAAAATGTTTAGATTACCCAAGATATTCATGTATGAATAGGATCCAGCTTGACTACCAGCCATTACTCTAAAAACCCCACTATTTAGATTAGCATCTCCATTTACTGTTAGCACAAGAGAGCCCCCCGTCTTCAATTGAATGGTGCCTAAAGAAGGAAAACCTGATTCAATAATAAAATCACCACCTATAGTCGCAGTTAGTGCTCCAAAAGTTGATAATCTTAGAGTTTGGCCAACATCAATCGATCTGAATATCATGTCGTTGTGCGTCAAGTTTGCAATAGAACCTACTGCTTCTGCAATTGTCCATGTTGCCATAGTGCTAGCACCACTGGCTAGGTCAAAGATTACATTACCAAAGTATGCAGAGAACCCACTATATGTGCTTGTGCTTAATGCTGCTGCAGCAAAATTGAATAGGAAGTCATTATTATCAAAATGATAAATAATCAGGTTTGACTCGGGTGCAAAGTTTTCAGTGCCATTCCAAATTGAAGTAGAAGGATTTCCAAATGCGAAATTGATGATAAGATTTCCACCATCTTCCACGTTAAGGTCGCCACCAGAAGCAATGCTTAAATTAGCATTCACCTGAAATGTACCACCATTCTGAATAGTTAATGATGCACAAGTAGAAGAAGAAGCATTGGTGATGTATCCTCCGTTCTCTACAATCATAATCACAGAATTACCGAAACTGCCAACCGTATTAATTGTATGTCGGATGTATACTACATCTGATGTGTTGGTTGCAGGAGGAGCACTTACTGCCCAAGAACCCGAAAACTGCTCCCAAGTGGCTGTATTTGTAGTACCCCAAGATCCTGAACTTGTAGTTCTGTAACTGCCGGGAGCAATGTTAGAAATATTAAATGGATTACTAATTCCTGTGGTTTGACCCGGAGAAGTGGCTGTTAGGTTAAGTGGACCGCCAACAGCAGTATGATTTATAGTGTTGAAAACGGCTAAGCCTGAAGGTCCTGTTGCTGTTGCAATTTGTGGACTAGAAGATAATGTTCCGGAAGAAGTAATATCAACAGTTCCTGTGAAATCTAAATCCTGATTTCCGTTCGCATCAACAGAGCCAACTGTAACTGCTGGCATGTTTGAACTTTGAACAAAAGAAATTGGCTGTGTAAAGAAGGCCAATTCTGTTCCTGTTACTTGTATACTATTATTGTTGCCTGCAACAGATGAAGAGATAGCAGTAAAGTTGGTAAACAACGAAGACGTAGAGAAGGCTGCTGCTGCAACATCTGCATTCAATATAGTGAATTGCATTTGCTGATTATCAACTATCGGCGACAGGTTAAATGTTACTCTTAGAGTAAGATTTCGTGTTGAATTATGAGGGCAAGAGTAAGATAAGCCAGAGAAAGCAATTGTGCCAGCTCCTGCATTTACTGTTGAAGCATTTGAAACCAAAGAGTTGCCATCAAACAGCGCAGCTGTTCTAATTCCATCAATGCCTACAACACTAGAGAATGTAATTGATTCAAGAATTGTTGGCAAGCCATCTAAATCATTAACTCCACCACCATCGCGAATTGTAAATCTCCAAACTCCAATTGAGCCTCCAGCTCCAGAGCCTGTGTTTGTAATTAATGCACTTTGATATGTTGTGTAGTCAATGTTACTAGAGTATGAATACGTGCCATCATTAATGATGTCTGAAAGTGTGGCTGGTTCGACCAATGTAGTGGCATTTGCACCTGGAATAGTTGCAGCTGTTCTATAGTTATATGTTAATGGTTGAGAACCATTCCAGTTGAATGGAATGAGGGTGAAATAATATTGTGTAGTTGCAGAAAGACCTGTTATACTAGCACTTGTAGCTGCTGAACTTGTAATAATTGCAGCAACGGTAGCATCACCAATTGTAGCTCCAACTGTATATGAAGAAGCATCAGCCGGCAGCCCAGTTGGCGCTGCTCCTGTGCGTCGCAGGATGATGTAACCATCAGCATTTGCAATTAAATTCGCAGCATTAAAGGCAAGATCTATTTGATTGTAAGCAACTGCTGTTGCAGTGAATGAAGCAGAATGCCCTGCCGGTTCATTACTTAAGGTCCAAAATGTATGAGAGGAAGGACCTGGCAAATTATAACATTCACCCACACTAGCATAAGAATAAGCGGTTGCAGTGTATTGTGTTTCTGGATTTAAACCTGTTAAACCCGAAACCGAACTTCCCGAGTTACGGAACATCGCACGATTGTCGGTATTAAGCTGAGCTGCAAAGCCGTAATCAGTGTTTGCTGCATAAGCATTGCCACTAATTGGTGCAACCAAGCCAGCTGCATTTGGACGAACGGTAACTAAAGTACCATCGCTTCCTCCACCAGGCGTCCACCCTAGGTCAATTCCATCGCTTGTTGGATTGGATGAGTTAAGTCCGGCAACTTGTCCGGCGGGAGCCGTGCATCCTGCATAAACTGTGTAGGACATGTCGTCAAAGTTGACTCTATTACCTCCACCACTGGTTTTCACAATACGTATTCTAACTGGAGCCGGTAAGCTAAGCGTGAAGCTTTGTGCAGTAAGTGTTGTAGATGAGGTTGTGATTGTTCCTCCAAACTGTGTCCAAGAACCACCACCATTTGTTGACGCTTCAAGAATCCAGTCTGAATTGCCATCTGTGCCATAAGCAGCGTGTAAAACGGTAAATTGTTCAATCCCACCAACGGTGATATCAAAGTCCATTTCCACCTTACCGGTGTTACGAACTCTTGCTGATGTTGTACCGTTTTTTCTATCATTAGCCAGGGAACCTAAAATAACATCATCTAAAATCCAATCACCCGCAGTGCAGGTAACTGTAGCAATTGCATAAGCTCCTTTTGTACCTGTTTCAAAATCTTCCCAAGGTGCTGGAATTGTAGCACATGTTGTTTGTGGCTCAGAACCTAATTTGTAATTGATGTTAGCTCCAGAATTGGTGTAAGACCAAATCTTAAAGTAGTATGTTGTATTGGCAGTTAGTCCGGTAACAGTGAAAGCACCTGTGCCTTGAGCTACATTCTGAACGCCTGCACCGTTCGCCTCTGCAACCAAATCGCTAGGTGCGGCAATACTTCCGTAACCGCCTGAACTCCATTTAATTAAATAGCCTGTTGGTGCTTGACCTGCTGAAGCATCAGTCCAGCTAAGCGGAATTGTAGTTGTGGTAGTTACGCCACATGCAAAAGCACTTGGAAAGTCAGTTGGCTCCGGCAATGCAAGTGTGGTTCCATTTACTGCTGTTGTTCCTGAAGCATAATTTCTATCTGGTGAGCAGTATTCAAAAACTCTTACGTAGTAAGTTGTAAGTGGATTTAAACCTGTTACAGTTATTGGTCCAGAGCCAGTTCCATTAAACACAACTTGCTGACCACCACCATAAACTAAGTTAGCTGCCGGGTTAGAGCCATCAGCTGGTGCTGTGATGGTAGCACTTATATTGATTATAACTACTCTGCCTGCTCCTGCTCCGTTAGTCCAATTAATATCTAATGTAGATGAACTTGGATTACTAGCCGAAACTGCTGCTGCATTTCCAGGTGCTGTACAAATAAAGACACCGCCTGTAAAGTGATTAGTAGCACCTAAGGCATTTAAACCTGTTAAGCTCATTGTGTTTGCCGAAAGCGATCCGCCTTGAGTCCAAGTTGTTCCGTTCCATCTGCCTGAAAACGAAGACGCTTCAGCGCCAATAATATCAGCTGCTGTGTAAGTTCCAGTGAATGAATAAGTAGGTGTTGTAATTCCTGAAGAGCTTACTTGCCAGTATCTCGAAATAGCTGGAGTTGGACTAGGATTGTTAGGGTGAATGATGTCTCTTACCTGAATCCCAGCGTAAGCTGAAGAATAAGAACCTGCAGTAAAGTTTAATGTTGCCGGACTGTATTGATTTCCATTGGGAGCTGTAATATCTCCGACAGGGAAAGTAAATGATCCGTTTGAGGTATAAACCTTTCTAAACTCTCCCGTTCCATTATCAGAGTCGGCTGCAACGAAGGAATTTGCAGAAGCACCTGAAGTTGAAGCAGATGCATTGAGTGTTAGGTTGTTGTTTCCTAAAGCAAGAATTCCGTTTGTTAGGAAAAGGACATTGTTTATCGTTAATGGCGTTCCCAGTGATGCTGCAACTACACCAGATTGTCTGTCGATGGTTAACGTTCCAAGAATTTGGGAACCTGCAGTAAAGTTTAAATTACCAACGCTACCTGTTCCACGTAGCGTGATGTTTGAAGCGTTAGTTCCGGTGAATGAACCAATTCCTGAAATAGTATTGGCTACGCCTGTTGAGCCAATTGTTAATGTTCTTCCGTTAAGAACCAATCTGTCGCCTGCCGTTCCGAAAGCGATTGCATTTCCTGATGAAGGAGCTGTAACACTTAAATCGGTTGATGCTTCCAGTTGAACGATTGTACTTCCTGAAACTGGCTCAAAAACCATGTAATGAAGCACTACCGTTGTTGGTGATGTAATAACTTGGGTTCCGTTTTTAGTAAAAAATACGGCTCTTGAATTTGCGTTGAAAGTATGTCCGGTAAAGAAAGTAAGGTCACCCCCTATTTTTAAATCTCCACCGGCATTATTTGAAAGTGAAAGCCCACCGGTAATATTTACGTTACCTAAAATTCTTACCGGAACATTCATGTCTTCAGCACCAAAATCGAGGTAAAAACCAGAACCTGATTCAACTGTAAGGTTAGCTCCTGCTTCCCAAGAAGTGTTGGCACCGCCGTTAGCTCCCGGACTTACATTTGTTGAACCTGAAATTAATACGTTGTATGGATAACCTCTAAATCCGGAAACATTAGAAATCCACTCGTTTCCGCGACCGTAATTACCTCCGGCATTGTACTGAAGTGTAGATGCAGCGCCATAAAAAGGAGCTCCGCCAACCTGAACAAAGCCTCCTGAATTAATTTGAAGAACTCCGTTTAATGTTGTTGATGTACCAAAATTTACCCCGGCATTGTTTAGTCTTACTGTGATGTTTGCAGCAAGATTAAGCGCAGGTGATGCTCCACCAAAAGTGAAGGTTTTAGCTCCGTTGATGTTTACAATTCCGCCTGCAAGGCTTGAATTAATATTTCGTGTTCCACCGTTTGAAAGGATATTACCTCCTGCATTGTTAAAGTTAAGTGCGCGACCGTTGATATCGAATGTACCAGCATTTAAAATCTGAAGTACGTCACCAGCAGTTGTGTTTATAGTAACATCTGTTCCATTAAGTTGAACAGAACCTGAAGGTTTGTTGATTAACAAATAATCAAAGAATACGTTGGTTGCTGCAGCAGTAATGGTTTGAACTGCCGAACTCTGCACAAACTGAAATGCTCTGTTATTATTGATAAGTGTACCATTTTGGACGAAGTTTCCTCCAATAAAGAAATCTCCGGCACCTCCATTTAAAGTAAAAGTGGTTGAAGGATTTACTGTTAAATTACCCGGAATTCCTCTTCCACCCGCCAGGGTGATATTTGTACCGGCTAAGCTTAAAATAACATTTCCAGGTACTCCTAAACCTACGGTTGGAGTTGTATTTCCTCCGCCGGTCCACTCGTTAAACGTGCCATAAGCTGAACCAATATTGTAAATCAAGGTTGAGCCAGCACCACTGTAAGTAGGACTTTGATTAAAGAAACCACCTGCATTTATTTGACAAGTTCCCGACAGGGTTAAAACAGAGCCAGCGTTAAGAGTAACACCTGCGGCTGTTGCAAATGTACCCGGAACTGTTCTATTTGTTGAATTCATGGTAAGTCCACCCTGAAGCACATTTACATCGAAGGGACTATTTGCAGACGGCCAGAAAACGTCGCCATTATTTACACCATAAGCTGAAGTATTATTAAAATTCAGAATCCCGGCAGCGCCGTAAGTGAAGTTATTTCCTGTGGCCCAGCCACCTGCATTTAGCTGAAATGCACCGTTGATTGTTGTAGCGCCGTTATTGGTATAAACTGCAGCTACTGCAAGCGAAGAACCTACAGCAACAGTTGTAAAAGTTCCTCCATTGCGTGTTATGGCTCCGCCGGATGTTACATTGTGTAGGATGGTAACGTTATCGCTTGCTGTTGGCACGATGCCTCCAACCCAGGTTGAACCGGTGAACCAATCACCGTTGGTTGTGGAAGTAATACTTGAAGCTGTTGTTGCTTGCGAAAGCGGATTGCCTGTAGCTGTTGAAATATTGTAAGTTCTGTCGGGACTGCAATATTCATAAACCCTGAACCAGTATGTTGTGCTTGAAGCCAGACCTGAAATACTAATTGGACCAGAACCTGTTCCGTTGAAAATACATTGTTGACCACCACCGTAAGTTGTATTAGCGGCAGGGTTTGCGCCTGTTGCCGGATCTGTGAAGCTGTTTACTGTGTTCATGTAAACTACGCGACCGGCACCGCTGCCATTGGTCCAATCTACGTTCATGCTTGAACCTGTAACGCTGCTAAATGTAAATGCAGAAGCTTGAGTTCCTGGTGCTGCGCAACCAGTTGATAACGTAAATGAGAAATCATCAATCATCATGCGTTCAATAGAACCTGACCCAGGACCTTTCACTCGAAAAATAAATTGATTGGCTGCAACTACAGCTGGAGAAGGTAATGTATAAGCTAAAGTTTGCCAGTCTGAATTTGGAGGATTGACTCCTGTTGCAATTGTATTCCATGCACTACCGCCATTGGTTGAATATTCGAAGGTGTGATTACAAGCAGGAGAGTTATCCCAACGACGATATTTCATGCCAATTGCAGATATGGTTCCTGCCGTATTGAAGGTGCCAGTCCATGAGAAGTTGACATTATTTTGCATCCTCCAAGAGTACGTTCCCAAAGCACCAGGAAATCCATTTTGGGCCGCGGTTGTATTTCTAAGCGCCGGGCCTCCTGTAAAAGTCCAGTTATTAGAAATAAAGGTGTGGTCAGATGCATAAGAGCCTATGGCTGCTGAACCTGCCGTCCAACTGGCAGCATTATCAAAGTCAATCGTGGTTGTCTGTGCCTTCACATTAGCCGCAGCAAGCAGAATGGCGAGGGTTAAAATGAGTTTCGAAGTGAATTGTAAAAATTGCTTCATTTTATTTGGGTTCTTAGGGTCAGGTTAGGTAGAAATTTTATATCAATAGCGAGGCAAAAATGAACTAAAAACAGTCTAAAATTAGCTCACAATCAACTGGTTTACAGTGATTAAAAGCACAATCATTAGCTTCAATAGTAATTTTACACCCCATAGGAATTTCAAAATCAGACAAAAGTACTTAAAATAAAAATAGCATAAACAATGTATTGTTAACATTTAACTGACAAAAGCTTAACAATAAAATGAATTTTATAAGTGTTTAGATTTTTTTGTATTAACGTTAAGAATCAAGTCTCTGATTCCTTTACTTTGCCTCAGTGATATTTAGAGCGAGCCTTCTATTGTTGATGCTTTTTGCTGGTAATGGCAAGGCACAAAGTTTAATTCCAAATGGAAGTTTTGAGCTTTCTCTTAAACCTGTAGAGTCTAAGTTTTCTGGCAATATTGAGTGGGCTAGTCCTTGGTTTCCTGCCGGAACCGGCAGTCCCGATTTAATTCGCAATGGAGAAGTTCCTTTTGGCCACCAAAAGGCGGCGGATGGCAATCAGTTTGCGGGCATTATTTTGTATGATGAAGACAATCCCGAATTTAGAGAATACCTCGAAGTGAAGTTGAGCAGAGCTATGCAACCTGAGGAGAAGTTTAAACTGAATCTTAAAGTTTCGGCAGCTGAGTCTTCGAGATATTTCACCGATGCCCTAGGTTTTGCATTCACAAAAGACAGCCTTCTGGCTAAAAACTGGAATGTAATTGAGAGAGAGCCTGAATTGAGAACACGCAAGTTTAAGGCATTGAGCGACACCTCAGATTTATGGCAGGAAATTGAGTTGGAATATACTGCAAAAGGTGGAGAACAGTTTTTGATAATTGGCAATTTCAGGCTTGATGCAGCAACAGGGCTTCAACCAAACAAGAAGAACAGTTATTTTAAAATCAGCTATCTGTATATTGATGACATAAAGCTCATTAGTTTAAACACAAGTGTTGAAGCAGTGCTTAATCCTGTTAAAACTGATTTACCCGGAGGGGAAGAGCTGCCTGCATCTATGCTTCATGTGCCAAATGTTGTAACACCAAACGGAGATGGATTTAATGATGTATTTTACATAGCCGGCTTGCCAAGGTATACCAAATTGAGTATATTTTCGTCTGAAGGAAAGCTGATTTACAGTACCAACAACTACCGAAATGATTGGGATGGCAGCGGATTTAAAACTGGCAATTACAGGTATGAATTGAAGCTTCCCGATGGTAATATAATTACCGGTCCTATTGATGTGGTAAAAAGAAAATAAGTTCACAATAAGCACAAGGCTTTATTTGTTATTTTGTAATTCAAACTAGATTAAATGACGCTTCCATATTTACGTCAGATTGGCATCATAATTACAATCATCATTTTTTCTATTGTTCTGGAAAGAACGAGCAGATTTTTGATTGGCAAGTTTCTTAATAAAAACGCAGAGCAGCTTAAGGTTGACAAAACTCGCTATGTCTTTCTAAAGCATGTTGTAACAGCAACAATTTATTTGCTTGCCATAATTGCTATTATCTACACATTGCCCAAGTTTAGGAGCATAGCTGTTTCGCTGTTTGCTGGAGCTGGTATTTTTGCTGCTATATTAGGATTTGCTTCTCAAGCTGCGTTTTCAAATATAATAAGCGGAGTTTTTATGGTTATTAGTAAACCATTTAAGGTTGGAGACCGTGTTGAAATAGGGAAATTATATGTTGGCATTGTTGAAGACATCACCTTAAGGCATACGGTGTTGAAAAACTTTGATAACCAGAGGGTGGTGATACCAAATTCAATAATCAGTGCCGAAACCCTTACAAATGCTCATTTATACGATAATGAAGTAAGGCGAAATATCGATTTTGAAGTAGATTATGCAAGTGATATTGACATGGTTAGGAGAATTATGAAAGAAGAATGTGAGAGTCACCCTCTTAATATTGATTTTAGGACAGAAGAAGATTTGCAGAAAGGCTTTGACAAGGTGCAGGTTAGGTTAGTTGCATTTGGTCAAAGTTCAATGACATTTAGAGCATATGCTTGGGCAAAAGATGCGGGTGATGCATTTGAAATGCATACTGATTTGAATATTTCAATTAAGAAAAGGTTCGACAAGGAAGGAATTCAGATTCCATTCCCTCAAAGAGTGATAAGCTATCGACATGAAAGCAGCAAAGGCGGTACTAAGCAAGCGTAAGAAAAAGAGCAGCAAGAAAGTTGGATTAGCTCCGGGAACGGTTGCCTATGTTGGTGATGCTCGCGATTTTGATGCTGCAATTAATGTTATTCTTTATTCTGAAACGAAAGATCAGGAGATTAAAAATGCTTCAGTAAAAGATATCAAGTTTGAAGATCCCGCCGAAGGCGTGAGATGGATAAATATTGATGGCATTCACCAGGTATCAGTTATAGAGCAAATAGGGCAAACATTCAGCTTACATAATTTAGTTCTGGAAGACATTGTGCATACTGACCAAAGACCCAAACTAGATGAATTTGACAGCTACTTGTATGTGGCAGCGCAGATGGTGACATATGATGCAGATAGTCATCAAATTGTAACAGAACAACTCAGTATCATCCTGATTAATAATACACTTATAAGTTTTCAGGAATTACCTGGCGATTTATTTGAAGGAATAAGAGAGCGAATACGCTCGAGTACAGGAAGACTTAGACGATTGGGAGCAGATTATTTATTGTATGCAATGCTTGATACAATTGTAGATCATTACTTTGCGGTACTCGAAAAAATTGGCGATGACTTAGATGAGATTGAGGTGAACTTGTTGAATGAAGCAGCAAACCAGGATATCAACGATTTACATAGCTTAAAGAGAGAATTAATACTTCTGAGAAAGTCTATTTGGCCAATGAGAGAAGTGATTGGTTCATTGAGCAAAAGCCAGACATTTCAGAAAAATTTAAGTACAGAAATATACTTGCGCGATGCTTATGATCACTGCATTAGAGCTATAGATACATTGGAGCTTTATCGTGAAATGAGCTCAAGTTTAATGGATATGCATTTAAGTTCATTAAGCAATAGGATGAATACTGTGATGAAGACCCTCACGATTATTTCAACCATATTTATTCCTTTAACATTTATTGCCGGGGTTTACGGAATGAATTTTAGAAATATGCCTGAATTTGATTTCAAGTATTCATACGCAATCGTATGGATTGTGATGATTTTGATAACGCTGATGATGGTGCGATATTTTCGTAAAAAAGGTTGGTTTTGATTGAAGAATTAATTCTTCTTTGTTGGCCTTGCTATTATAAAAGCCAAAATTATAACTGAAGCAATTGCCCCGATATATGCCTTTGCATTTTGGTCGAAAGAAGGATTTTCGAAATCAAAAAGCGTTATAGAAATAACTAATAAAATAAGGGGAAGAGCTAGAATCGGTTGAATTTTTTTCATGCTTTAGTTTTAATTTGGAAACTAAATTTAATGATTATTCCTTAAAAAAGGGCATGCTTAAATTCACTTCATACTCTACTGGTTTATCGCTTAATGTTGCAGGAGTCCAGGCAGGCATGATTTCTACTAGTCTAATTGCCTCTTTAACAAGTTGGGGTTGACCAGCAACTCCATTAACAATTCTGATAGTGCCTGCTTTTCCTTTTTTATCAATTATGAATTTAACCAACACATAAGCTTTCTGCTCAGTATAATTTTTGGTTAAAAATACTTTACAGCTATCATTAAAAAACTTGAACATTAAATCTGAACCTCCCGGAAATAATGCAGGAACATCATATTTTTTTACTTGAGGAGAAACAGGTAAAGGATTATAATTTTCTGATTGGGCAGAACTGTTTGTGCTGAGTGCAATAAATGAAAGCAGAAAAATAATTGATATGTATTTCATTATCGTAAATTGAATACCTGAAAAAATATCTGCTACAAAAAAAATTAAAAAAGCCTTAATCAGGCTTTTTTAACGTTGATTGCATTCATTCCTTTTGGACCTTTTTCTAGTTCAAAAGATACTTTATCATTTTCACCTATTTCTCCAACAAAAGCATTGATGTGTACAAAGAATTTTTCTCCTGTACTTTGTTCTTTGATAAAACCATATCCTTTAGCATCATTAAAAAAGTCAATTTTCCCAAGTCTAACTGCGGCCAGGTCGTCTTCAACTTTCTTAGGAATGCTAATTTCGATATTTTCGGCTTTTATTTTTCTTTTTGTAGCCGGATCTGGCGGAGTGTCTGTAATTTGGCCATTCTCGTCAACATATGCAATCATATCATCTAAACTTCCGCTGCTTGGTGAAGCAGCGCGTTCTTCTCTTTTATGTTGCTTATCTTGACGTTTCTTTAAACGTTTTTTTTCCTTTTCTTTTTTGCTAAAAGTTTCCTGTGATCTTCCCATTCAAGTATTATTAAGTTAAACGGATGGAGTTTGCATCCGCTGCAAGCGAGACAGTCTAAAGAAATTCAAATGCTTCTCAAGAGAAATAGACAAAATTCAGTCTGCTCAATGCGGCAAAGGTAAACTAAAATTACGGCATTTGAAAATCAAAGTAGGGCTTAAACTCGCTAATAGCAGGAGCTTAGCATTGATAATCTAAGTTCAAATAGAGCTATTTCCCATAATAAATACAGCACTTGTTTAGACTTCAATCTTGATTTAATTGTGAGTAAGAAGGAAACGATTTAAGCATGCTTACGCTTTGGTTTTCAGGATTAACTTGAGCTGCAATCAGTCGCAACCCGTTAGTTATTGCAATAAATGAAACACCAAAACTCAAGTTATATCTTGCCGCTTGTTCAAAAACCTGTTGACTAAGATTAACCGAAGCGGCTTTGCATTCTATAATCATTAATGGTTTTAGATTATTGTTATAAACAACAATATCGGCACGTTCTGACATCGAATCACGCTTTATAGAAACTTCAACACCTAACAAATTTGCTGGATATTTAAACTCTGTTATCAAATAGTGAAGCATATGTTGTCTTACCCATTCTTCGGGGTTAAGAATGACGAACTTTTTTCTGAATTGGTCGAAAATTTCCGTTCTTTGCCCCTCTAGCTGCCTAGATTTCAAATCTATTTGAGGCAAATTTAATTCAGGCATATTCAGACCATAATTTTCCATGAAAAGCAAAGAAGAAATTGTAAATAATTGGCTACCCAGGTACACAGGAGTTGAACTGGAGAGTTTCGGCAAATATATTCTATTGACAAATTTCTCCAATTATGTGAGCAAGTTTGCCGAGCTCACGGGAGCAGAAATTAACGGTTTAGACAAACCCATGCCAAGTGCTACAGCTAATGGAATTACGATAATAAATTTCAGCATGGGTAGTCCGAATGCTGCTATCATAATGGATTTGCTGATGGCTATAAAACCTAAGGCGGTGTTGTTTTTAGGCAAATGCGGAGGCTTAAAAAGAAAAAATAAAGTTGGCGATATGATATTGCCAATTGCAGCAATTCGCGGAGACGGAACTTCAAATGACTATTTCCCACCAGAAGTGCCTGCTTTACCGGCTTTTAGTCTGCAAAAAGCTGTTTCTACAACTATCAGAAACTATAATATTGACTATTGGACAGGTACAGTTTTCACAACCAATAGAAGAGTTTGGGAACATGATAATGAGTTTAAGAAATACCTTCAGAAATTAAGAGCAATGGCTATTGATATGGAAACGGCAACCATATTTTCTGTTGGGTTTTACAACAAAATACCAACTGGAGCATTGCTACTTGTGAGCGACCAACCAATGATTCCCGAAGGAGTTAAAACCGACAAAAGTGATTCGACAGTAACGAAGAAATATGTTGATAATCACTTAAAAATTGGAATTGACTCATTGAATGAGTTAATCAATAATGGACTAACGGTGAAACACTTAAGGTGGGATTAAATGGAAGAAAAGAATTGACTAGCGCGAATTTATCCACAATTGAAGGAGCTTAGGTCCTAACCTATTACTTTCGTGAGCGCATGGCAGCAAAGACAAAAGCAGGAAATTCAGCTGAAGAAATTAAAAAGGCAATCAAGGCCAGAGATTTTTCTCCTATCTACCTTATTTGTGGAGAAGATTCTTACAGTGCAGATCAATTAGTTGATTTTATTGAGAATTCTATCCTAACGGAGGATGAAAAGGAATTCAACCAAACTATTTTATACGGGGCTGAAGTTAGTATTGAAGATGTTGTAGCAAACGCCAAGCGTTTTCCTATGATGAGCGAGTATCAGGTGGTTATTGTAAAGGAGGCCCAGCTTATTAAGGAATTCAAGAACATTGAGTCTTATGTTGATAAGCCCCAAACTTCTACCATTTTAGTACTTTCTTTTCATTCGAAAAGTGCTGATAAGCGGATTAAAGCAGTGCAGAAAATCGCTAAAGATTATGTCATGCTTGAGTTCCCTGCTATCAAAGAGGACATGCTGCCAAGGTGGATTAGCAATTATTTTCATGACAAAGGTTATGCTATTGAACCCAAGGCGGCTGAATTGCTTGCTGAATTTACAGGACCAGATCTTTCTCGTGCTTCTATGGAAGCCGATAAAATCATGTTAAATGAAAATAAAGGGTATAAATACACTTCCTCCGATTTAGAAAAACACGTTGGATTAAATAAAGAATACAACATCTTTGAACTACAAAATGCTTTAAGTAGAAGAGATGTTTTTACTTCAAATAGTATTGCTTTTTACATAGCCAAAAATCAAAAAGAAAGGCCATTGCCTGTTGTGATAAGTCTCTTGTACACACACTTTTCTAAGGTTTTGATGTATCATTATTTGAAGAGCAAGGGAGAACCCAATATTGAAAAAGCTTTGGGCGTTTGGACAGGTAGATTAAGAGAGTATGAAATAGCAGCCAGAAATTTTTCTCCTGCTAAATTAATCCATGTAATACATCACTTAAGAAGAGCCGATTTGCAATTTAAAGGCTATAACGCCGGTTCTATTGACGCTGAAGGTATTCTCTGGAACTCATTTTTATACGCAACAACATTCTGGAATGAATTATTGGCTAGTTAAGTCTGAACCACATAAATATTCTTGGGATCAGTTTACAAAGGATAAAGAAACCTTTTGGGATGGGGTGAGAAACTATCAGGCAAGAAACAACCTGAAAGAAATGAAAAAAGGCGACGAAGTTCTTTTTTATCATAGCAATGAAGGCTTGTGTGTAGTAGGAATTGCCATAGTTAAAAAAGAATTTTACCAAGACCCTACAACTGAAGACACACGCTGGGTTGCTGTTAATTTATCACCTAAAAAAGCATTTAAAAGAGCCATCACTCTAGGTGAAATAAAGGCAGACCCAATGCTTTCTGAAATCTCATTGATTAAACAGTCGCGCTTGAGTGTAATGCCTCTTAAAAGAGAAGAATTTGACAGAATTGTAGACCTTGGGCTAGGAAAATAATTTCTTTTTCTAAAGAAAAAGGAAATATACTCCTTTAGGGTGATAATTATTACGAAATCAGATTGCTATTTTTGATGTTTAAGTCAAAATTAACAAATCTACCGTCGTTGTTTTTGTAATGAATAAGCCTGATAAGTTTGCTGGCGTAATAATATTGCTTTCAGTTGTAGGAATCATTGTACTTAAGTTGATACAACTTCACATCTCATGGTATTTATGTGTGCCTGTTGGATTGATGCTCATTTATATCATTTACAGAATTGTTATAAAAAGATAGATGGATAGGAATAATTGATGCAAATTGATTTTGATCAATATCTTATTCATTTAAGATTCTATTCTGAATATTCAAAACCTTATGTAGTTTAGCTGCATGAGTGTTGAAATAAGGCGCTACTTGTGTGACTTTCGTTTTTGGCTAATGCTTTTCTTTTTGCTAAGGCTGATTAGCATTACAGATGCACCATTAGAAATCTCTCATAACTGGCGACAAAGCACAGTGAATATGATTGCCCGAAATTATTATGAAGGCAATACAACGTTCTTTTATCCTATGATGGATAATGCCGGTGAGAAATCAGGAATTACAGGAACTGAATTACCTGTACTTAACCTTATTATTTCAGAGACTGCATCAATTTTTGGCTGGCAACACTGGTATGGGCGCTTGATTAATTTGATTGTTACAAGCATAGGAATTTGGTATTTCTTTAGGTGGCTAAAGGAGTTTATTGATGAAAAAGTCGCACTTCCTGCAAGTGTAATTTTGCTTGCTTCACTTTGGTTTGCCTTTTCCAGAAAAATAATGCCCGATACATTTAGCATTGGAATAAGCTTCATTGGATTATACTTTGGATACAAACATCTGCATTCGAAAAAGCTAATTCATTTATTGCTATTTATTTTATTTGGCAGCTTAGGTGTATTATGCAAAGTGCCAGCAATTCTGGCGTTAAGCCCTTTAGTGGTTGAATATTTTATTATTTTAAAAAGAGAAAATAAATTCAATTTTCCGCTTTTAGCGGGAGGATTAATTGTTTTAAGTCTCACTTTATTCTGGTATTCACATTGGTTTAATTACCTGATAAAATTGGGTAATTGGCAGTTCTATTATATGGGGCCAGGCTTCCCAAAAGGACTTCTGGAATTAATTTCAATGCCAAATGAAACATTGGATAATATTTACTTTGAGAGTTTAAAATTCACTGGATTTATTGCTTTTATTATAGGTGTTGTATTACTTTTCATGAAGAATTCGGGAAGCTTAAAATTCATCTTTTTGCTTTGGACTTTAGGATTCTTCCTTTTTATGACTCAAGCTGGCTCGGGGTATTCTACACATGATTACTATACCATCCCCTTTGTACCAATAATGGCAATTGTTGCGGGTTATGCAATCTCAAAAATTCCAAAACAGAGCTTTAGAATAGCAGCATTAGTGCTAATTAGCATTGAAGGAATTGCCAATCAGCAGCACGATTTTCGGATAAAAGAATCTCAACTTTACAAGTTGGAATTGGAATCATTGAGCAGGAAATACATTCCTGAAAAAAATCTGATAATAATAAATACTGGCCAAAACCCTCAGTCGCTGTACTTCACAAATAGAAAAGGATGGAGTTTAATGCACAATGAAATTTTAAAATCCAGAGCCCTCGATTCTTTGGTAAATTTGGGAGCTAGCGTTTTAATTATCGATAGGCATTTTGGTGAAGCTGAATTAAATTATCCAATTATATCCAGTGATGAGAATTATGTATTTTATTCTCTACAGGAAAAACAAGAGCAATAAATGGAAGAGCAAAGCGAAATAAAATTAACTCAGTTTGCTCATGGATCGGGCTGTGGATGCAAAGTTTCACCTTCTGTGTTGAAAGAGATTCTGGCTGGAAAGAGCAATACAAATGCATTTGCAAATCTCCTTGTTGGCAATGACAAAAACGACGATGCCGCTGTATTGAAATTGACAGAGGACTTGCTTCTTATTTCAACTACCGATTTTTTCATGCCAATTGTGGATGATGCGTTTGATTTTGGAGCTATTGCAGCTGCCAATGCTTTAAGTGATGTTTACGCCATGGGCGGGAAGCCTAATTTGGCTTTAGCCATTTTAGGATGGCCATTAAGTAAACTACCTACAGAGCTTGCTGCTAAAGTTATGCAAGGGGCTGAATCGGTTTGCGCAAAGGCAGGAATTCCGATTGCCGGTGGACATACGATTGATTCGCAAGAGCCCTTTTTCGGACTTTCGGTAAATGGAATTGTGGCACCTCAACAATTAAAAACGAATACAGGAGTTAAAAAAGGAGACATTTTATTTATTACTAAACCTTTGGGCACTGGCATCATAAGTTCGGCAAACCGAAGAGGCCTTGCCAATGCAAATGAATTGAAGGAAGCAGTTGACTCTATGAAGAAACTAAATGCTGTTGGAAGTGAATTGGGTAAAATATCAGGCATTAGAGCAATGACAGATATAACAGGCTTTGGCCTACTTAGTCATTTATTGGAAATGATGGCTGATAGCAATTTGAGTGCTCAGATTCATTTTGATAAAGTGCCACGCCTAGCTGGCGTGAACGATTACATCAAGAAATTCATTTACCCCGATTTAACTACAAGCAATTATAACTGGGCGAAAGATTCGGTGAGTGATTTAAATGCCGAAATGTTGTTTTTGCTATGCGACCCACAAACCAGTGGTGGGCTTTTGCTAAGTGTAGCTGAAGAATCGTTGTCTGCTGTTCAGGAAACACTTATTCAAAATGATTGTTATTACGAAGCAATAGGATACTTTGAAGAGTTCAAAGGGAAAGCTATCTTTGTAAATTGAGATGATATGAGATTCGCACTGCTGATTACTGTTTTACTATTTGGTTATAATGTTCAAGCACAGGTTTTTAGTCAAAACTCCTGTCAGGATTCTACATTAATTTCAAACAATCCTTGTTATGGAACCTTGTACCAGCCAGTTTGTGGTTGCGATGGAATTACTTATAGAAATGAATGTCTCGCTTACGCTCAAGGATTATTAAACTTTGGCGACGGACCATGTGAGTTTATGGATTTTGACTTCCTACCTAATCCATCATATACAACTGGCCAACTGCAATTGAAAATAATTTGCAAGGATGTAACCGATATCAACGTTTGGATATTCGATACGTTCTTTCGCCAAAAATACTATCAGGTTTCAAGGCAATTCAAAGACATTGAATTGTACCCTGATATAAGGGGTTTTGGCAATGGCTTGTTTTTTATTGTAGTAGAGGCTAACGGCGTTGTTAAGGTGAAACGTCTTTTGGTGAATCAGCTTGATTGATTTATTCCTGAATTATTGAATAAGCGTCTCCCAAACAGTTAATTAAATCTGAAGCAAGCATAGAAAATTCTCCGAATTCGGATGCGGCTATATCGCCAGCCAAACCGTGAAGAGCAACACCCAAAATTGCTGATTCACTATTTGAATAACCTTGAGCTAGAAGTGCTGTAATAATGCCGGTAAGAGCATCTCCAGAACCGCCTTTAGCCATTCCAGGGTTACCAGTTGAGTTGAAATGCACTTCTCCCGAAGGGAAACAAATCGCCGTATAAGCACCCTTTAAAACAACTATTACCGAGAACTTTCTGCTTAATTCTCTTGCATTCTGCAGTCTATCGTATGTTGAATCAGCCTTTTCGGTAAGTCTATCCATTTCGCCAGGATGTGGCGTGAGTATAGTACCCGAAGGTAAAAATGCCAGCCAGGTTTTGTTTTCCGACAGAATATTTAATCCATCTGCATCAATGACCATTTGAGCTATGCCCTGCTGAACGATTGCTTTTAATGTCTTTGATGTTGCTTCATCTGTGCCTGCTCCGGGGCCAAAACCAATTGCACTAGCTTTTTCAAGATTAAAACTACCTTGGATAATATCAGAAGCATCCGAAGCAATGCACATTGCTTCGGGAAGAGCCGATTGCATTATGTTTACAGCATCAGAAGGAACAATTAAAGACGTAAGTCCGGCTCCTGATTTTAGACAAGCTCTGCCTGCCAAAATCATAGCACCATATTTACCCCTAGAACCTCCTACTAATAAAGCATGGCCAAAATTCCCTTTGTGTGAAAAGGCGTTTCGGTTTTTGATAATTGGCTTTAATTCGTGAATTAAAGTATATGAGTATGGAATTGAATCTTGGCTAAATTCATTTGTTTGAGGAGTTTGCAAACCTATATCCAATACATGCCAGGTTCCGAGAAAAGCTTGTGATTCAGGGAAGAAGAACATCAGTCTTGGGCAATGAAAGCTCAGAGTAAAATCTGCTTCAACAGCAACCGCTCCTTCAGGCATTGCTTGTTCTGTAAAGAATCCCGAAGGAGAATCAACAGAAAACACCATGCTCTTTGAATTATTGGCGGCTTTAGCCAATTCCAAGAATACACCTTCAAGAGGACGGCTTAATCCGCTGCCAAGCAAAGCATCAATAATAACATCACATTAAAGGAATCTTCTTCAAGAGAATAAATCCTCCTATGCTCCACCCAATTCAATAAATCTTTGCTTATTTATTTCTGAGTCTTTACTTAAGGGCTCATCGTTAGCGCAGATTACCTGCGTTTTGTATTTAGCGTGATGCAACATCCGGGCTATAGCCCAGCCATCACCTCCATTATTACCATTGCCAGTTAGAACAAGAATTTCCTGCTCGGGAGATAAAAAGTCCTCAATAAACTCAAAGCAAACCGAAGCTGCCTTCTCCATCAAATCGATGGAAGAAATACCTTGAGCTATGGTAAATGCATCACATTGCCGCACTTGCGACGTTGATAAAATCCTCATAATATGCTATTTACTGCATTAATCACTTGTGGAATCAAGGCGTGTTCATCATCGTTATTGATAATTAGATTCGCCTTTTGTCGTAGTAGTTCAGCATCCAATTGATTATTCATGCGTTCATGCACCTGCTGAGCAGTTAATCCGCTTCGTTTAATAACTCTGTCTACTCTTAACTGTACGGGTGCATCAACCACCCAAACTGCGTCTAATTCTTTTTCTAAACCATGCTCAAAAATGATTGCAGCTTCTTTAAAGACAAGTGTCGAATTTTGAGTTTTAATCCATTCATTAAAATCGTTTCTAACAGCCGGGTGGATAATTGTATTCAATTTATTGAGTAGATTCTCATCATTAAAAACCAAATCTGCGAGCAAAGCTCTTGATGGATTTCCGGAAACATCAAATACACAATCACCAAAAGCTTCTCTTATGGCTTCATGGATTTGTTTGTTTTCTTTTAGCAAAACTCTAGCTCTGGAATCGGAAGAGTAAACCGGATAATTGAGAACATTCAATAGTTTGGCAACTGTAGATTTACCGCTGCCAATACCACCTGTAATTCCGATTTTAATCATGATTAGATTTTTAGTTAAGCTAAATCATTTTACCCAAATTAAATCTTTATCCTGAAAGGAATTAAATCGATTTGAGTTATTTCTGTCGAATGATAAAGTCGACTGTTTCGGGTTTTAGCCTAATATTTTTCACAAATGAAGGAGCTTCCCGAACGTAGAGCTTCATTGAATTTGATTTTGAATCGCGAAGATCAAAAGCATCTGCTGCAATAATGAAAGAAGAGGCACTCACTTTATTAAAATCCTTTAGGGCAATAAGGCAAGTTAGTTCTACCTGTTCGGGGAAAACATCAAGAGAATCGGTACTAATAAGATGCTCAACCCTCACCGGAATAGCAAAGACAGCTTCTGTGTACTGATCAACTTCCATTTTTATATCTACCAAAGAAGGCTCATATGAAAGTAGGCTATCGGGCTTGAGGATATTCAAAGTGAAGTTACCTGAAGTGGAAATATCGCTGAGTTTAAGTCTTTCGGTAAAAATCTGGAATACGCTATCCATTCTTTCAGAAGGCCCGCTAATCATAACGCTATCGGGAAATAGGCGAATGCTATCTGTTAGAAAATATTGTTTTTTAAAGCTTAAGACTGCATCCAAAACAATTGGAACTTTTCTGAATCCTCTATTAAAGAAAGAAAAGAAGATTGTGTCGGGTTGAATGTTTAATGCTTTAACATCTCCATGCTGTCTGTTAAAGAAATCGATGCCGTTGAATGTGGTTAGGAAAGCGTTATTGGCTTTTAGAGCTGGCTTTGTGCCAATGTTTCGTCCATCGAGCAATACACTTCCATTGTCGGGTCTTAGCCAATAGCTAATTAATTGATAGCCACTTCCGGAAATAGTTATTTCTACTTCTTGAGGAAGCTTTTCAATCATCATCCTTTGTTCGGGCATGTTGATGTATTCAACAGGAACGGTAATGGATGTAGAATAATAGCCGTTGAATGCCAATAACAACCAGAATAAGGTGGAAATAGCAAGGCATACCACGAAAACCAGTAGGTTTCTTCTACTGAATATGGATTTTCCTTTGTTTGCCTTGTTGTTTCCTGGCATATAGGCAGTTTATTTAGCTGCCTGCAATTGGTCCTGAGGATTGCTACTTACAGCTGTTTTTTCAATTCTAACGCGGTGTCCACTTTCAACTTCGATAACAAATGTAGTATCGTCAGAGTCAGTTATTTTACCGTGTATTCCACCAATGGTGATGATTTTATCGCCTTTCTTAAGGCTTTCTCGCATTTGCTTGGCTTCTTTAGCCTTTTTCATTTGTGGTCTAATCATGAAAAAGTAGAAAACCACAATAATCAATAGCATTGGAAGGATCTGCGCAATTCCGCTTCCTCCCGGGGCTCCCATAAGGAGTAATAAATAGGTCATTTCTTATTCTTTAATTAAATTATTCTTCTGAAGGATCACCTTTAACGAAGCCTGATAAAACAACTTTTCTGGTTGCAGGTTCAGTATTGGCATAAATGGTAACGTCTTTCATAGCTTTTCCTACGCGGCGATCGCTATCAAAAACAACATCAATAACACCAGTTTTGCCTGGACGGATTGGCTCTTTAGGCCATTCAGGCACAGTGCAACCACAACTACCAACTGCTTTTGAGATAATTAGGTCGTATTTTCCTGTGTTTGTGAATGTAAAGGCATGAACAACTTTCTCACCTTCAATCACGGTTCCGAAATCAAATGTGTCTTTTTCGAAAGTGATATCTGAAGTAGGAATTGATTCTCCTGTAGCGGTTTGAGAGTTGGTAATCATATCGGGAGTCACTCTTGCATCTCCTTTCTGATCGCACGATGCTATTGATATGCAAATGGTTGCAGCTAAAGCTACGGATGTAAATAGTTTCATATCCATTAAATTGGACTGCAAAAGTAATAAATCCGCATAATTTGAGCCCCTTTAAACCTAGCAAAAGGCATTAATAATCAAAACAATCTAACGATGGGTTATAACAAGTTTCTGTAAGAAGTTTTCATTCCTCAAGAAATACATCCCTGCAGGAAGATTTTGAGTAGAAAATACGTAGGTAGAATTTGCATCTATTTGAATATCATCGCACTTTCTCCCTGAAATATCAAGTAACGTAATAATTATTTGAGATTTGCTAAAGTTGCTAAGTGTAGCTTTTTCATCCGCCGGATTAGGCGAAACATTAAATGATTGAAGTTCCTCTAATTTGCTTAAGCCTGTCATATCAACAACATGAACCGGTAGAATAGCTTCACCGCTAAAACAACCATTCTCGTCTTGTCCAATAACCTCTATTCTCATGTCGCCTTCACGGTCTTGCCAAAATGCCACCAGAGAATCGCCACCTTCGGTATAAATCTGCACATCCATGAGTGCTGCATCTCCAAAGAAATTCCAGTAATAAGTCATTCCCTCAGGGCCTTCAACATAAAATAAACCCGTTGAACCAGGTGCATACATTGTATCTCCGCTGAGAGAAATTATTGGAGTTTCAAAAACATTAATATAAACCGAATCGGGAATTCCTTCACAACCACCTCGTGTGGCGACTAATTTATACCATCCACTTTGTTGAGTTTCGGCATTATTAATTTGAGTGTTTCTTACAGTTGCAGTAAAGCCTTGTGGACCTACCCACAACCAATTTGCTCCGGGGATTTCAGTAGCTCCTAAGAATATGATTTCACCCGAGCAAACAGAATCTTCAACAGTAGTTATAGTTACCACAGGCGAAGCAATTATTTCTACCTCTACTTCTCTTTGAGAAACACAATCATCTCCAGTAATCAACACAGAATAAATTCCAGTTGCATCTATTGTAACATCCGAAATAACGGGATTTGGATTCACTGAGGAGAAACCGTTGGGCCCAGTCCAGAAATAATCGGCCAAGGCTGGATAATCGGTTGTTAATTGCAGGTCTCCACCTGAACAAACAGGGCCATTTGCAATTGCCGAAGCTAAACAGGGAGTGCAACTGGCTGGGGCAGTGAAGTTAGCGGAGCCAGTACAAGAAGAGCTGGCACTAAAAATAGCACTAACGCTTGATGCAGAGGCATTTGCAGCCAATCCTGGAATTGAAAACTGTACTGGATTCGTAAATGGAGCATTCAAAACTTGCGTTTCACCGCCGCTGCTTACTGTAAGTGTGCCGCTGCTGGGCGGATTGAATGTAAACACAGAACCTCCAAGAGTATAGGTATTAGAGGTGCTATCACAAGAACCTGGATTTGCAGAAACCAAGCTAATTTGACAAATTCCGGTAAAATCACAATCATACGTGCCTGTTCCGGCAGTTTGAGCAAATGTTACATTAGTAGGTTGATTAGAGAAATTCGTAACCATGAGCAAATAAAAATCGCCCTGATTAACAGATGTGAATTCTATAGTTTCGGTTGCGCCACCTGCATAACTGCAATCGGCAGTATTTTCTGCGGTAAGGTCACCACAATTGCCAGTTTCGTTTGCGAAAGGACCAAAAAGGATGAAATCAAAATCTCTATCGCCAGAGTTAGATTGCAGAATTGTGTGAGTTCCAGGGTTATCGATACTAAAGGAAAACCAAGCAGGATTTGGCTCTGAACCTAAACAACCATAATCAGGGCCAGTTTCAGCAGGTCCTGCTCCGGTAGCTGCAGGGTAACTTACAGGTTCATTTAAGCAAATGCGTATTGCGTTTATGCAAGATGAGTTTCCGCTTTGAGAAAATAAAGGGGAAGAAGTAATGATTAAGAGTGTAGCAAATATAAGTTTCATGCAGCTTGGAAAAAGTCAAGCAATTTAGCTAAACTATTTCAAGCTTAATTAGAAAGCCAGGAGTTCTTCATAGACTTCTTTGAGAGGAAGTCCAACCACATTGGTATAAGAACCATGAATTGCCTCTACTCCAATGCAGCCAATCCACTCCTGAATGCCATAGGCTCCGGCTTTATCAAATGGCTTGTAATGATTGATGTAGTATTCAATTTCTTCCTCCCGAAGGGATTTAAACTGAACCTCAGTAACACAATAAATAGATCTCACTTTAGTGCTTGAAGCGATGCACACAGCGGTAATTACCTCATGAGTTCTTCCCGACAGGTGATTGAGCATTTTTCGGGCTTCTTCAGCATGAGCAGGTTTATTAAGCACTTGATTATTGAGCCAAACAATAGTGTCGGCAGTGATTAAGATATCATCTGCTTGAATGAGTTCAAGTCCGGCTTTTGACTTTAAAGAGGATAAATAAAGTGGTATAGATTCTCTTTTTAGTTTATCGGGAAAGTCTTCCTCCACATCAAAACCTAGTACTTCGAATTCTAATCCTAAATCACTTAATAATTGATTTCGTCGTGGAGATTTTGAACCAAGGAATATCTTTCGCCCTTTCAGTTTATCATTCAAAGTCATTAGTTATGAGCCAAATTTGTATACGAACATAGATAAAACTCCCCCAACAATAAAGATTTTGCAAAGTAAAGAAGCAAAAGCATAGTGATCTTTTTGCCAGGCATTCCAAAGCTTCACAATGAAGTAAACAAGCGGTACTTGGACAAAAACCAGCATATACCAGAACAATAACTGAAAATCAAACTTCCAAAGAAATTGCTGAACAAAGGCAAGAAGAATTACTGTAAAGACGGCAATTCCGAGCACAAAATATTTTGTGCGTACCTCTCCCAAAACTATAGGAAGAGTGCGTGCACCGATAGCAAGATCTCCTTCAATATCTTCCATGTCTTTAACAATCTCGCGAATTAAATTCGAAAGAAAAGCGAAAACAGCATATCCAATAATAATGAAAGCTCCTTTTCGTAGAAGGCTATTGCCAAAGCCGGGAACATGCATATTGAGCAAATTCAAATCATAAGCAGCATTATTAGAGAACTCAAAAACTGCCACCGTTATTGGCACAAGTGCTACTAGTGTTGAGATAAGAATATTGCCTGAAAGCAATTGCTTTTTGAGATTAGTTGAATAAAACCACAAGCCTAAAACACTGAAAAGAAAAATACCAAATAGCTTCCAGCTATGCACGTGATAACATAAGTATGCTGCTATTATTAACCCAATTCCATTAAGGCTGAGATGCATAGCCATTGCCACCCGGCGCTTAACTACTCTACCCACTACAACTTTGTCGGGTCTATTGAGACGATCTGTTTTGGTATCGAAATAATCATTTATGATGTTACCTGCTGCTGTTATGCACATGATAGCTAACATAAGCAGCAAGAAATGAATGCCACTCATATGAAGTTTCAAGCCATCGACTTGAAAGCCCAATAACTTCATTTCATGCACACCTTGTTGCCAAAGCGTATCAAACACTCCATATCTGACTCCTGCCATAGTTATGGCAATAATCAACAGGTTTGGAAGCCTTACCAGTCTAAATAGATGTATCATAATGCGATTCAAAAGTAGATGAAAAAATGCGCTGTATGAAGACTTTTACATCAAATGATAACGACAAATTAATTTGGATATCGGAAATTCGTACATAGTTAGAAATACCTATATTGAGCAATTAATAAAAAATCGATTGAAAAATGATGAGAAGATTAACGCTCGTAATTTTATGCTTTGCTTCCTTTCAACTTTTAGCACAAAAGCCTGAAGTAAATGATGTTGAAGCAGCAATGAGTCTGGGGACAAGACCTGCTTACACCACAAAAGTTAAGGATGTAAATGAAAAGACTGCTGTTAAGGTTTGGGAAGATTTTCTGAAAGACGAATTTGGTGCGAAGCCAAAATCAGTAAAAGGCAGCGATGAATTAATGGCTGAAGGAGCTAAGGACAAAAACATTTCAAAAGACGAATTTAATATCTATTCGTTAACTAAAGTT
Source organism: Bacteroidia bacterium (assembly GCA_018401705.1). Taxonomy (GTDB): domain Bacteria; phylum Bacteroidota; class Bacteroidia; order M30B66; family M30B66; genus M30B66. The sequence goes on from JAGYKL010000001.1 coordinate 345,505, forward strand.
TCAGGAAATGATGTGGTAATAACTGTTTGGTTTGATCTAGGCTCTGGATTCTTGAATAAAAGTACAAGCTCTTCGGCTCATGAAACAGCCAAGGCTAAGCTTGCCGATTATAATTATACGGTTCAACGATATCTTGCTTCTGAAGCTGTTGACAAAGAGGAAGATAAGCTTAAAAATGCAGAAAAGGCACTTAGCAGACTAATTGATGATGGAGAATCTATTAAGAAAGACATCAGGAATTACGAGGACAAAATTGAAAAAGCAAAAAGAGAGTTAGAGCAAAACATAACCGATCAGGAGGCTGCAAAGGCTGCGCTCGATAATCAAACTAAATCTCTCAATGATTCTAGAATGTTTCGTGATAAAATTGGTAAATAAGTCTTAACACCTTTCTACTTGCAGCTTATTGAACAATGAAAGAAGCATGGCTACTTTCTTTCTCTGTGCTTAATCTTAGTAGATACATTCCTGAAGGAATAGCTGAAACATTAAGTATATAATTAGTACCAGAAACCTTTTCGGTTTGAATCAATTTACCTCTTAAATCGAAGATTTGAATTAGCGCAGTTTGAAGTTTATTTCCTGAGATTGTGACATGTAGGCTTGTGTTCGCAGGATTTGGGAAACAAGCAAGATTAATTTTTGATGATTCAAGTGCTTTAAGTGGCTGTCCATTCAATTCATCTGCACCAATAGAAGGAGCAACGGGATCTCTTAATTCATTGTCGATATCAGTTAGAATTGATTCTACAGGAATTCCAGCATTAGCAAGAAGCTCATTACTTGAATGTAAATCAGATTCGCTGAAATAAGAAGGATCTTCAGCTATGCACTGAGAAATGAAAGCAACATCATTTTCAAGGTCAATAAAAGAATTGTAGATAGTGCCTCCTATTCCATTTTGAGCTAGATTTCCATCGGCACTATAGAAACAGTTATGAGAAAAAACAACATCACTACCAATTCCGCCTTGTATTAGAAGTGGAATTCCGTTGTCTTGTGTGTATAGAATATTGTTTACAATTTGAGCAGAGTCTACTCTAAAAAGTTGCATAGCCTGCTGCGCTCCAGAATTAGATACAGCCAAAGAGTTATATGCTACTAAAATATTAAAATTTGTTGCTGAAGTATTTCCTGGAGCGCTAACTATGAGTGCGTTACCATAGGAAGAGCCATTCAAGCTAATCATATTATTATAAATTTCAGTTTGATACCCGTTATCATTGTTTGAGTTAGAGATCTCAAGGCCATTTAACCCTTTAACATAGATTTGATTGTTTCTGATTATTCCTCCTTTTTCGATATTTCCAAAATACATGGCAGAGATGTTATTGCCTTGCTCTGGATTTATTACAATGTTATTCTCAACTAAAAATGCATCATTATTAATGGCAGAAATTGCTGTATAGTTTTGATCCTCAAACAAGCAATTGCGAATAGTTAAACCTTTTCCGTTGGGTAAAGAAAAGCTGCCATCGTTTCTGTAGCTTATTGCTGTTCCTCCATATTTAAAATGACAAAACTCAATGCTGTTATACTCAGAGAAATTGCCCTGTGCAGAATAAAGAGTTAAAGCATTTACAAAAGGCCTACCTAGAAAGTGCACATAACGTATTGCATTATGATGACTTAAACTGGCAAATTCAATAGCTCGAGAATAAGTGCTAAACCCACCGGGACCTGTAGGTTGAATTGTGATATATTGCAAAGTAAGCCAAGAGCATGAATTAAACTTAAATACGAAATCATCGGTAAATCCTGTGGCTGTATAATTAAAACGAACATCGGCAGAATCGAGTGATTCAGATTGAATAATTATTTGAGCATCTGCGGCTGCGCCAGGGATGGAATCAATTGTTATTTGCTCACTATAAACACCTGATCTTAGATTTAAAGTTACATCTCCATCAACACCTTGGAGTGATAGGTCATCAAGTGCCGTTTGAAGGCTGGAGTAGTCGGCTCCAGCGCCGTAAACGCTAAATATGCCATTGATTTGGGAGTTGGCAGTAATGTAAAAACAAGCCGCAATTAGCGTCAGTGCATAGTTTTTCATGATAGCTGTAGTTTGATTAGGGAGCTAAGTTTTCAATAATTGTGCTAAGAGCCTAATAGAATCATTCTAAATTACAGCGGACTCATCATTTTGAATAGCTGAACTAATAGCTGAATAAAGCTTTAGCAAGCTTTCGTGGTTGTGCAAAAGCTTAAGATGTTTGGCTATGGTTTCTTCATCACCCCTGGCAGCAGGGCCGGTTTGAAACTTGGCTGGATCTTCATTCGAAATATTCAAAGCTGTTTGTCTGATAATGGGTATCAGACTTTCGAAAGGCAGTTCGTTTTTCTTGCACCAAAGAAATGCTTGATGAAAAAGAAAGTTACTGAAGTTATTTACCATAACAGCTGCTAAATGTAATTGCATCCTCTGCTCTGCGAGCAGATAATACACATTGCAAGTAAGCAGGTTTTGTATGGTTTTGATAGCAGCTTTTGATTGCTCGCTGCTCACTTCTGCAATAACAGGAATGTCTCCCCAGTTTACTGCATTGTCTTTTCCAAAACTTTTGATTGGCCAAAAAACAGCAGAATGTTCGTGACTAAATTTTAGGCTATCTAATGATTCAACACCTGAAAAGTGAATTAAGGTGCAATCCTTCTGACTTATATTTGAAGCTACCTGAGCAATGGAAGAGTCATTAACGCAAAGCAAACAAATACTACCAGGCAGGATTTCAGAATAGGATATTACCTCAATACCTGAATGCAAAGAAGTGAGCGTTTTAAGCTGCTTTGAATCTCTTCCGATAATAGAAATTGAACAATCAGGTTTATTCGCTAATGCATCTAAAAGATGACGAGCCAAGCGACCTGTTCCAATGATTATAATATTAGGTACTTGCATTTGACTTCTTATTGCGATACAGAGAAATTCTGCTCCATACAGCTAACAAGGTACCCAATCCCATTAAAATACAACCAATCCAAAGAATGTTAATTCCCGGAAACACAATTGCCTTTAGGATGATAAACTCCTTTTTAGGGTCTACACGCTCCTTAAGACGAATGGAGAAAGATTCATTTTCAGGATCAATTTTAAAGAAGCTTGTTTGAATTCCGTTGTAATCGTCGAGAGCGTCAATTGAAAAAACGGTTGATTCACGAATAACGTAAATTGGCATTAATTCTCTTGATTTACCATCAATACTAAGAACATCTAACTTAGCTCCAACAGCAATATCGCTTGGTTTTAGCTGACTATAATTTTCGGTACGAATGTCTTTTTCGATTCCGCGGAAAATGACCAAGCTATTGCTTGTGAAGAGAGTATCGCCAACATGCATTTCGAAATCCTTAGCCTCTTTCCATTCACCTGATTTCTTTGTTTCTTTTTCAAGTGGAGCGTAAGTAACATGAGTAAAAATGTCCTTTCCGAGGTAGTGCTTTGTTGCAGGTTCGGCTACATTTCCCATTCGAGGGTTTGTTTGCACGAAGGGGCTCAAAGTAAATTCCTTAACAAGGGCACCATCCTCCGCTTTGCGGAAATAATCTACATTATAGTAAATATTGATACCCGCTGCTGAATCGCCTCGATAGCTTACGTGATAGTCGCCCATTTCGAGTGTGTCATTTAAAGCTAGAAGAATATTTTCTTCTCTTGGAAAATCTTCACCAAGATTAACTGGAGTATTGTTTTTTGAGATGAACTCCTGCTTACCAGCAGAAATGAGCGCTCCGCAAAGCACAAGTCCAAACCCAACATGAGCCACAGAAGAACCCGATTTTGGAAGTTTTCCTTTGACGACGCGAATGAGATAATCTCCATTTGCAAAAACTGAAAATAGAGATGCGAAAAGCAACAAAAGGTAAAGAGGTGCAGCTATTTCGAGCCAAATTCCTAACACGGCTGTGAAAACAAAAGCCAGAGTGAAGGCAAGCAAAAGCTGTTTGAAGAGCTGAGGAACATTGGTTTTCTTGTACTTTAAAAACTGAGCAACAGCCATTATAAAGGCGATAATAATTGCAAATGGAAGCTGCCAAGAATTATAATGTTCAATAGGGTCAGTGGGAGCGGCAAGTTTAGCTTCCGCCATTTTGGCGAAAATATCAGTAGGCATCCACTCATTGAGTTTTGCAAAAACAGATGACAATCCTCCCGAGAGCATTTTATTGATAACCGGAGTAGATGTGGTAAAAGTTATTTGAAATGCTGCTATAAGAAGCACCAAAGCTCCAACAAACATCCAGAACTCGCGTGAAGAACTATGCTCTTCCTCTTTACTTTTAGGTAGTTGTTTGTTGATTGAAGTCAGCATTATAACTACCGATGCCAACAAGAATAAAGCGATTAGTGTTTTTGAGAAGAAGAAGAAGTTTACAATTGTAAAAATTACCGAGCCAATTACCCAAAACATTTTCTTTTTGGTATCCTGAATTGCAAATGCAGAAGGCAACCAGATAAAGAACATCAAATAAATAAGCAGTTGGCCGCTCATACCTAAATCGGTAAATGCGTGTACTGATGTTTCTCCCAATACTCCGCTTCGCGTAAGGAATGTAGAGTAAAGAATGAGAATGAATGTGATGAAAATAAGGAAATAGGCTGTTACCAGAGACTCCCCTTTTCTCTGATTGATAAGCATAACGTGCCCACCAGCAACAAACGTTAGCCAGGGAACTAGTGATGCATTTTCAACTGGATCCCAGGCCCAGAAGCCACCAAAACTAAGAGCTTCATAAGCCCAAGCACCGCCCATTAAGATTCCGGTTCCAAGGATGCTAATTCCAAAGAAAGCCCAAGGAAGAGCTGGTTGAATCCATTCTCTTAATTTACCCGACCAAATTCCAGCAACAGCGTAAACGAAAGGAAACAGAGTGGCAGAAAAACCAAGAAATAATGTAGGAGGATGAATTGTCATCCAATAATTCTGTAAGAGAGGATTAAGACCTCTTCCATCAAGTTTTGCTAAGTAATTAGGCTGTTGAATGAAAGGTAAATTGCTAAAATCTGGATGTTCACGAAGAAGAATGAAAGGGTCGGAACCGATTTTATATCCTCCTACGTATATGCCTAAAAGCATGGAAGCGAGAAAAACCTGAACCAATGCCACAATTGCCATTGTGGTAAACTCCCAATCTTTGGCTGTTCTTAACAAGATATTGCCCAGCACTGCGTTCCAGAATGACCATAGCAAAAAGCTACCTTCCTGCCCTTCCCAGAAACAGGAAAGGATATACTTCATATCCATTTCAGTATTGCTGTGTTGCCAGACATACTGATATTCGAAATAATGATTAAACAAGATGACAAATAGAGTGACTATAATTCCAAGTACACCCAATGAATGCAACCAGAAACCGAGACGTCCTAATTTCTTCCAGGACTGTCTTTCAGAGATTGGAGAAATATGTGCTTGAAAATAAGAGAGCGCCGAAAGTAAGGCTGCTGTAAATGAAAGGATAACGAAAAGTTGACCAAGCTGGCCCCAAATTAGGTGTTCTCCAATATATTCAATATCCATCCCTGCGAAGCGATTAATCTATTATTTAAAGTGAGGTGGTGGAAGTTTCACCAGCTTTGAACTCTTGCATTTCGTTGGAGCCATCGTTGTATTTGCTCGGGCACTTCATGAGAATCTTATCGGCCATAAAGACCTCTTCTTTCATTTTGCCAGTTATAACAACTTGCTCTGACCTCTCAAAATCCTGAGGTTTGGTGCCGTTAAAGATGACTTTCTTTTCAGTTCCATCTCTATCAACAAGATAAAAGGCGAATCGATTTACATTCTCTTCAGGATTATACTCAAGTTCTTTGTCTTTGTTAAGTTGGCCTACAACATGAAATTCTTTCTGTGGTGTTTCAAGAGCTTCTGTGAAAGAAGCATATGTGCTTGAATCTGAGAAAGTACTAAGTATCATTCCTATGCTAAGAGCAATGATTACAATGCCGATTATATGCGTTTTTTTCATGTTTAATTTTGTTCTTTTTCAAGTCTTGCAACTTTCTTTTCAAGACGAATAAGAAAAATTATAATTCCTGAAAATACGATGCTTAAAATACCTACCACCACATAAATTTTGCCATTTTCACGAAATGTGTCGGCCATATCAATATCCTGCTGAGCATTTAACTGCATTACAGTAAAAATGAGGAAAGTAATTGCAAATACTATTTTCTTAATCATAAAACAGAACTATCGTTTAAAGCTTCTGAACTCAATTTCTTATATCTAAGCTTGGCAATTCTATAAGACAAATCCGACAACCAAAGTCCCATCATTATCCATCCAATTACAGCTGGGTAAAAAACTAATCTCATGTTGCTGTCTAGGTCGTAAGAGCTAAATGCTGGATTTCCGCCATTTCCTGGGTGTAGAGAATCTACCCTGTTCATTCGTGGATATACCATTAAGAACACAATTAACAGTACAAAAGCAAAGATGTTGTAAACAGCAGCTACGCGAGCACGCTTTTGCTCTTCGTCCATTGAATTACGAAGGACTACATAAGCTAAGTAAATAAGAATTGAAATTGCAGCTCCGTTAAGTTTTGGATCATTGACCCACCAGCCACCCCAAGTAAATCTTGCCCACAAACTTCCAGTTACTATTCCTAATACACCTAACAAGATGCCAACATTAGCCATGTGCTCGGCGCGCATATCGTCTTCAATCTTGTTTTTGCCTAAATATTTGATGCTGTAAAAAACAGAACCTCCCAATACGAAAATCATTGCAAACCACATAGTTACATGGAAATACAAATTCCTTATTGTTTCATGCAGAATAGGCAATCTTGGGACTTCTCCTAAAAATCCCATAACGATAGAATACAAAACCAAACCCGCTCCTGTAATCTTCCACCAATGCTGTTTAAGAAAGCTCAATTGAAGTAATTTATCTGATTTTCCGCCTGCAAAATTAGGGAATAAAGCAATGCACCTCAATTATAAAACAGATACATTATTCCAATATTTATTACAAAGACAAATTTGTCAAACCCCCATTTTACTCTTTTGTGTCAAAAAACACCGTTAATCCAAAAAACAAAAGCACAAAAGGGTTATAAATCTTATTTATTTTATATTTTTCCAAGAAAATAAAACCGAAATGAATTTAGAAGAAACAATAGACTCGGCTTATCAAGCAAATGACAAATCCTTAAGCGCTGCATCAGTCGACTTTCTAAGAACTTCAGCAAAATGGGCCAAATTTCTCGCTATAGTTGGCTTTGTGCTTATAGGAATACTTATTGTTTTTTCTTTGCTTTTCGGCTCTATGCTTTCAAATTTGAACCGAGGAGTGCCTGCAGGAGTTATAACTGTTGTTTATATTATTGTTGGGGCAATCTGGCTTCCTCCGTGCATTTTTCTTCTACGTTTCGCCAATGAAATTAACAATGGCTTGGACGAATCTGATCAAAACTCTATTGATGCCGGCTTTTCAGCTTTAAAATCGCACTTTAAATACATTGGTATTTTCACCATTATTATTCTCGGATTTTATGCTTTGGCATTTATCGGAGGCATATTGGGCGGAGCAATGTCTTAAATCAAGCCTCGCGATTTTAATTCAAGGTATTTGTTCGTTACCTGAACAGATAAATCCTCGGGACGAGTATAAATACTCTGAATGCCATGTTGACGCAAGGTTTGTAACATTTGCAATTTGCCCGAAATGCTTTTGCGCGCTATGGTTTGTACGTATATACCTTCTAAACTTTTCGCCGATTCTTCGGCGAGATTTGCTATTTCTTCATTTTCGAAAAAGGTAATCACCAAAAGGTGCGATGTATTTATCCTGCGAAGCAGAGGAATGGCTCTTTCCAAAGCATACATGCTTTCAAAATTCGTAAATAGAAAAAGTAAGCTCCTCTGATTTAATCCCGAGCGAATGCGAGAATACAACAACTCGAAATTAGGCTCCAACTCGCTCTCCTTCAAAGTATAAAGATTTTCGAGAAGCTTCTTCATTTGAGTCCGGCTTCTTTCAGGAGAAATGAAGCTTACATATTTACTCGAAAAGTTTATTAAACCTGCTTTATCATGTTTTCTCAGTGCAATATTTGAAATAGCCAAACTTGCATTTACCGAATAATCAAGCAGACTTAATCCCTTGAAAGGCAGCTGCATAGCCCTACTTTGATCAAGCACACAAATTATCTGCTGAGACCGTTCATCTTCATATTGATTAACCATCAACTTGCCTCTTCTGCCCGTGGCTTTCCAGTTTATGCTTCTAAACTCATCCCCGGTAACATATTCCTTGATTTGCTCAAAAGCATAACTATGTCCAATTCTCCTGATTTTTCTAATTCCTCCAGAGCTTACCAAAGTATTAAATGCGCTCATTTCAAGCTCCTTCATATCCAAGATTGAAGGATAAACAGAAACGCTCTCTTCATGACTTCGCTGAATGTGAATCTGCATCAATCCTATGCTGGTGCGTAAAATCAGATTGACTTTGCCAAAATTATAAAGCCCACGCTTAACAGCTCTGATTTGATATGACAATTGGATTTTTTTTCCAGCCGGTAATATTGCTTCGAAAGACAAATCCCTTTTCTGAAGTTGATAAGGCAATTCATCAATCACCTCGGCTTTAAACGACAAATTAGTGCCATTTAGAATGCTCAAGTTAAACGTTTGAACATTGCCAAGCGAAAGGATTCTCGGCCCCGTCCTAACCACCGGAATCCTCATCGGTTGAGTCACCAAAAGGATGTAATCTGCTACACCAAAGGCAAGTGTTAATGCTAGAATAACCTGTGCCGGAACAAAAAGCCACTCAATTGCAAACGAAATTGCAAATAAGGCTGCTATTGCGGCTAAAAGTCGAAAAAACCTTATCGTGGGTGATATGGATTTAAGTTTTTTCAACGTGGAATTTCGATGTTTTCTAAAATACGCTGAATCACTTCATTACTTTCAAGACCTTCCATTTCTCGTTCGGGATTAATTTGAATTCGGTGATTAAGCACCGGATAAGCCATTGACTTAATATCATCGGGAACAACATACGAGCGACCCTGCAAAGCAGCAAGAGCTTTTGCCGACCTCATCAATGCCAGAGAAGCTCTTGGCGAAGCACCTAAAAACAAGTCTGCATCATGACGGGTTTGATCAATAACCTTAGCTATGTATTCTATTAATTCATCTTTGATGTAAACGTCTTCGACAAGCTTTCGCAGACTGCTTATGTTTTCTGCATGTAAAACCTGAGCTACTGATTCAACAAGACTTTGCCAAGAGTTATTTCTAAATCTTTCAAGTATTTTAATCTCATCTTTCAGTTCAGGGTAATTAATTCTGATTTTGAATAGAAATCTGTCGAGTTGCGCCTCTGGCAAACGATAAGTTCCCTCCTGCTCTATTGGATTTTGGGTTGCTAAAACCAGAAAAGGATAAGGCATCATGTAGGTCTCTCCATCTGAAGTTATCTGAGCTTCTTCCATTACCTCGAACAATGCAGCTTGTGTTTTTGCCGGTGCTCGGTTTATTTCATCAATCAGAACTACATTGGCAAAAACAGGCCCTTTGTTAAAGGTAAATTCAGACGTCTTTAGGTTGAAAATGCTTGTCCCAGTTACATCTGAAGGCATTAAATCGGGCGTGAACTGAATACGCGAGTAATCAAGATTAAGCGTTTTTGCAAGCAACTTAGCACTCAAAGTTTTAGCAATGCCTGGAACTCCTTCAATGAGCATGTGGCCTCCCGAGAACAATCCAGCGAGTAGGTAATTCACTAATTCATCCTGCCCAATAAGCACGCGCGACATTTCTGTTCTAACATTGTCTGCTGCGGCTTTTACAGGAGCTATTTCATCGTCAGTAAGCCTGCTTCGGTCTAATTGAGGAGAAACAGATTGTTCTTCATTGCCAGATTCTGGGACAATTTCTTCGGTCATCAGTAACAATTTTTATAAAAGTGATTTAACATTTGGTAAAAAGCAATTGCTTCAGCATCTGAAATTTCTACATAATTAGTCAAACGCCTGTATTCTATAAGCATTTTGCTGATTTCATCGTGTGAAACTCCAGAACGCTGGCTAATTAGTTCGGGAAGAAGTTCTTCATGCGACTTTGCCCGAATTCGATAGCGCTCTCGAATAAATTCAAGGAAATAACGCATTTGCATGCGGATGAGTTTAATGTGATTTCTTTGAAGAAAATATAAACGGCCTGTTGCCTGTACAAATTCAAGTGAGCTATTTCTAAGTGGTTCCAAGACAGGAATAATCCTTTGCTTACGTCGTAAAGAAGCAATAAAATAAAGTAACAAGACACTCATAATCAAATAGAAAGCCCATTTCAAACTACGATTGCTTAAAATGAAACTTAATGGTGTTTGTGTTTCAATATTGCTGTAACTTTTTCCATAATTGTCTTTCTCAAATCTGTGATATTCATCCCAATAGAGCTTATTGGATTTGAGATAGCTTAATACACCAAAAACGTATTCGGCTCTGTCTTTTGATAAAAGCTGGTAATTGGTAAAGAATATCGGACTTACATGAACATAAATCCAACCCTCACCAACAGGTATTTGAATGAAGTTGACGTAGTTTTTTTGAATTGTTCCCAGAGGGATAAAATCAGAAGATTCGCAAAACTGAGAATTATCAAAACTGCCAAAATCATATGATTTTATTTTGTCCTTCACTTTGAACTCAAAACGGACTTCCTTCTCAGGCTTTAACTCAGGGTGCAGATGACTCACAATAGCCACACTATCACTTAAATAATAGGAATTATTCGACTCTAAGTCTGGACAAATATCTGCTTTCAGCAGGAAGTCCTCAAGAGCTCGGGGAATAACTTTGGAAACAAACATGGCAGAATTTCCTTTTTCCACCCAAGCGACAAAGTCTTGCACTTCTTCCTCTTCGATAAATGCTTTCTCTCCAATAAAAAGATAATCACCCGATTCTAGAGGCTTATCTATAAAGCTTTTATTAAGTACTTCAAGAGAATTCTTTTGCTTTTCAAGTGCTTGAAATATCACCGACAAATCATAAGGTTGATTATAATTTACACGATAGGTTTCAAACCAGTAGAAGGTCTTTTTTTCTGACAAAAAGTAAAATCCCGCAAAAAATATTAGCGCTAGAAAAACTACCAAAAAAATGCTCAAGCGATTGTTTTTCATTCTCCACTGAGTTTTGAAGAATGCATTTTCACTTTATCGATGAACATTCTGAATGAATAACTAATCTCTTTATATGATTGCGCATCGGGCGTGAAACGCCCAAACCAGGCTCTTTCAAACCAAACAGTGAGTTGCTTAAAGTCTTTATGGAAGTTTGAGCCTCTTAATTCTTTAATGTAATCTGAGTTTGTTTTATCCTTCTTCCAATTAACAAGTGAGTTTTTGTTTAGCTGGTTCAAGGCAAGCAGGTAATTAAGTCTAATGGCAATAATGTAATCTTCGTTACCTGTGGCATCTTTCAACTTATCTTCTATTTTGGCTTCAGCTTCTTCACTGTCATTGAGATTGATTTGCCAGAATTCATCCGAATCGTTGAGATTCATATCTCGTTTTCGAGCCTGTTTGGATATTAGGTAGATAAGAAAACCCAAAATAAGCAATACCAAAATAATGAGAAGTACTTGAGACAAGCCAACGAAAGAGCTTTTGGTTTCTACACTTATTTTGGGCTCTGATATTTCCTTACTCTTTGGCAATTCCTCTTCAACTTCATAATAGTCGAGACCTTCGATAGACTTTTTCCAAACACTTGTGTCAAATGCGGTTGAATCTACCTTTACATCAATTAAATTTTGCGATAACTCTTCTGTTGATTTCTGAATTGGATTTGGAATTTGTTTTTCAAAAGTTGCCTCTTGCACTGCTTCAACAAGATCTTCATCCTGCGCTTGCGCAGAAAAGCAGATGAAAATCAGAAAAAGACTCGTGAATATGTATTTTGTCGGGATGCTCATTCAGAATACAAATTCAAGTCTTTCAATTTCATTTTCAATCCTGGAGCATCTACCCGCTCAACAGCCGAATAATATGCCATAGCCATTCCGAAACTGCACAGCGAAGCTGCAAGAAGCAATCCGAATACAGATGTTAAAACATTTAATACCAGCAATATCCATTTGTAAGTTTGGCTCGAGAAGTCAAAATTCCAACTCAACACTTCCAGATTTATCAGAGGCAGAATGAAATCGCAAAGCACAAGCATCATTAACGAAGGTAATAACAGGCTAAACAGTGTAAATGCAACAATTGTAGGTGCATTTGTGAAAATCCTAAATGCTTGTTTTAAAGCCGTTATAAAACTTCCTTGAATGAGTTGAAAAGCAGAAACCAGAAATAGAGTAACCGGCAATAGAAGCAAAAACAACCAAACTCCCGGCAAACTTGGTATCAAAAGAGGAAGCATGGCAATTAAACATAAGAAAAAGGTGATAAAATAACGCCCCAGAAGTCCGCTTGAACTAAGTTGAAAGGGCATAGTCCAGGGAGGAAAAAACTCCTTGCCGCGGCGCCAGAATCTACCACAGGTAAAAATGATTAATGATAAGGCCAGACAAGCTATCAACCACGAAATTCTAGATTGGTCAAAATTGAGTATCGGTGAGAGTTTGACGAAGAAAAATGGACCTGAAAAAATCACAGATTCTCTAGCAGAATCGCTCATCATGAAGATAAATGCAGTACTTACTGCTATCGCAGGGATACTCAAGCGTTTCAATAATGCTGGTAATGAATGAAAGTATAATCTAAAAGTTAAGCTGAATACATCGCCACCGAGAGGAAGATTCTTCATTTCATCTCCAATCGGCTTAGATTGAGGAAGCTTGTCTTCATCGAGCCTAATTGTTTGAGAGAGCTTTCCCTTTCTAAAGGGTAGCCAAAAGAAATACATAATTACAAAGCCGGCTTGAACCAAAATAAATGTAGCTCTAATGCCATCATTCAATTCTGTATACCTTGTCAACAGAGCTTCAATCAAGGCAGCAACCATAATCATTGGAGCAACTGCAGCCATGATTTTTATACCAGTTCGTGCCGACATCCTCAGCGATTGCAATCGAGTGAATGTTCCTGGAAACAATAAGCCGCTTCCCATTACCAAACCTGCAGCTCCGGAAATTACAATTGCCGAAATCTCCATTGTTCCATGCATCCAAATTGCAAGTGCCGATTCAATTCCAAGTCCACGTGAAATAAAGAAATACTGAAATGCTCCTAGCATGATACCGTTAAATACCAGAATACCAATTGTTCCCAGAGAGAATAGCAATCCAAAAATAAATGCTCTGAAAGCCACCAACATATTATTTCGGGCAATCCGCAAGAACATATTTAATACATCTTCATTTTTGTATACAGCCATGGGGTCACCAGCTTTGATATTTGCCTCTGTCATAGAAACATAACTATCTCCGAGGATTGATTTTACAAATTCAGCATCTTGATTTGCTGAAAGAACGCCAATTAACACCGAGACAAAAAAGATGATTACTGCAGCATACATTGACCTTCTGGAATGGTAAATGGCTGCTGGCAATTCTGAACCAAAGAAAGAAATTAGCCGTTTTCGATGGTCAACTGTATTCTTGAAAAAACTCCTGAATAACCTCTGAGTTAGTTGATTAAGATAAACTCTAACAACACGATTACCATAAAAAGTTCGGGCATATGATAAATCATCGGTTACTTGAATAAACAAATCACTGAGCACATCAGGATCTTTGTTGCCAGATGACAATGCATCTTCAAGCTCTTGCCAGCGATCTTTTTTTTGCTCAATGAACCTTGTTTCTTTCATTCAGGTTAATGTATCTTGGATGCAGCAAAATAGGAAGAATACTTATCCTTAAATGAGAAGAATAGAAATAATTACACCTCAAAATGTCCCCATTACCTATCAACTCGCTACGGTAAGGGAGCGTGGACTTGCATTCTTGCTTGATGCATTTATATTAATAGGTGTAATAACGCTTTTGTTCAGTATTATTTCAGCCTCTGAGCTGGATGCTACCACAAGAAATTCGTTGACCATTTTAATTAACTTTCCAATTTTCATATTCTATTCACTGGCTTTTGAAGTTTTTACGGGAGGTCAAACACCCGGAAAAATAGCTTTAAGAATTAGAGTTGTTAAGCTTAACGGCCACGAATTAAGTCTCACAGATTATCTTTTGCGATGGGCATTTAGGTGGATTGACATCTGGGGTTCGTTGGGAAGCGTAGCTGCTTTGCAGGTAAGTTCTTCTGATAAAGGCCAGCGACTTGGTGATCTTTTGGCTGACACCTCTGTGGTAAATTCACAAACAGATTTCAAAGTTGCTCTAAGCGACTTATTAAAGATTAAGGACAAGAGCGATTACGAAGTAAGCTATCCTGAAGTATCGGCCATGAATGAGCAGGAAATGCTGACAATTAAAATGGCTTTAGACCAATTGAAAAAGTACCCCAATGAAGCACATTATGAAATAGTTCATAATACTGCAAAAGTCATAGCGCAAAGACTAAATCTTGAAAACAGGCCTAAAAGCTCAAGTGAATTTCTGAATAAACTCATTCAAGATTACGTAACAATTACTCGGTCGTGAGTTAAAGCCTACCAACTAATCACAATCAACTAGACCTTAATTCAGCAATAATTTTGATGTAATTCGACCTTGCTTAAGCTTGCTTGAAACAGATATTAGATATAAGCCACGAGGAAAATCTCCTAGTTGAAGTTGAAAAATCTGAGAAGTAGCCGAGCCTCTAAAAACTGATTTCCCAAGGGCATCAAACACCTCAATTTCAGTATAATTTTCTGGTAGTTGAATATTTATCTCTGCTGTCGCAGGATTAGGAAACACTTTGAAGCTAGTTTCTGCAAAATCATTCAACCCTATTGATTCATCTCTAAAGTGTATCAATACTAAATCAGAACCTCCTTTAGCTGCGCTAATCCAAGCATCGCTGCCTTCTGATCGTCCAACTGCATAAAATTCCGATTCACTTATCTGAATAATATCATGGTTATAATCATTTGCAGAGCTACCCCAGCGATAGCTTGCAAGAGTGTCTCCATTTGCAGGATTTACGTCTACAATAAAACCATCTGAAAGACCTAAACCGGTGGTTGAAGCAATTAAATCCACGCTTCTCGATGACATGCTGAGATGCATTTTCCCTGCATTGAAGCTTAGTCCATAGGCATAATCGAGATTTGTTCCGCCGTAAGTTCTATCCCAGATAATTTCGCCATTTGAATCTAGCTTAACAAGCCAGGCATCAGCATTTCCTGCAAAGTATTCTGTTACATCATCACCGCCGCCGCGGATAGAACCAAAAGCAAATAGCTCATCATTAGCAGCAACTGCAAAGCCAGAAGGACTATCACCGGCGCTACCGCCAAAGGTTTTCTTTAAGCTTTGGGTGCCATCGAGTGAGTATTTCGATAGAAATAAATCATCTGAATTAATATCGTTAAAATTGTAGGAAGCGCCTAAAGTATAAACAGCATCCTGGGCATTATTAAGCCTCACATACCAAAAGCTTTCTTCCCAGTCTGGGTTAGAAATGAGAGCATTTGTAATTCTGCTCCAAACAGGAGTTCCAGTTGAAGAAACCCTCATTAACCAAGCTTTATTTGAACCAACATAAGTTGCATCGTTTATGTCTCCGTCAACAGAACCCGAAATTCCACAAGCCATAATATCGCCTCCTGGCAATTCAATCACATCGAAGAAAGCTTCAGGCTGTTGCCCACCGTAAAGTCTCGACCAGATTACATCACCCGCAGGGGAGATTTTGATTAAGAAAGCATCCTCGCCTCCAAGAAAACCGCTAAAAGTTCCATTTGGGCTTGCTGTTTTACCTGCAATTATCAAATTGCCATCCGATAATAACTTTATCGAATAACATCTTTCGAATTCAGTTCCACCGTAGGTGTTAGACCAAAGCAAATTACCGGAAGCATCTGTTTTAACAATAAGAATATCTTCTAATCCGGCATTGCTTTGAATATCGCCATCATCAGAATTTGTAAATGATGCAATGTAGATATTGCCTTCACTATCATTCACTGCTCTTACAGACGGTGCTCCTGCATACCCAGAACCAAAGCCAATGGGTTCGCTTCCGCTCCCACCAAAATTTCTTACAAAAACAGAGTCAATTTGAGCATTCAGGCAACTTCCAAAGAAGGCAAAAGCTAAGCAAAAAGAATAAAGCATTTTTTTCATGCCCTAAAAGTAGTGCTGAGTTGCTATGTCCGCAAAAAGGCAATAATGAAACATCTTATTTTATCCTTAGGCTGAAGATAAAAACAGGCACTATGCGACTGAAAATGCTCAGTCTTTAAAACAAGAAGTTTACACCAACACTTGGTAGAATGGGCAGCTGATTAATTCTTTCAAACTTAATCCTGTCGAAGTAGAAAATGTTATCTCGGTTGTAAGCGTTGGTAACACCAGCTGTAAATTCTAAGGTTGCATTATCGCCTACAGGCTGAACACGCTTAATATTTACATCCAATCTGTGATATGTTGGCAAACGACCTTGATTTAAATCGCCATAAGAGGTACCAAGAATTCCGTTAGTTTGAGTATAATTTTCGTTCAAATTATTGCCCAATGAAACATTCTCATAAAATCCTTGTGTTTGCGTGAATGGGAAACCAGAACCAAAATTCCATCTGGCACTTACACTCCAGTTCAGGTCTTGTCCAAACTCAAACGAAGCAAGTAAATTCACGTTATGTCTCCTATCCCAAACAGGGCTGTATGTAATTAATTCATCTTCACGAGTAACCTTCATTAAAGAATACACCGCCCAAACATAGAATCTCTTGTATTCGTACTTTAAGGTCATATCAACACCTTGAGAAATACCTTGCTCAAGAATCAAATCCTTTTTCTGGATATCAGGCTTATCAGCATTTTGCTGATTATCGTCGTAAAGTTTGTTTCTGTTGATATTTGTTAGTTGATTGAAGTCGAAATAGTAAGCTTCAACATTCCACTTTATATGCTTGGTAAGATCGCTTTCGAAACCCAAAATATAATGCCTTGCTCTTTGTAATTTTGTAGCAAACTCCTTGTCTTTGAAGGTTGTTGGTGCATTATCTGGTGCAGAAATAAAGCCGTAAAACAAATTCACAACATCGCGGTCAGAAACCCCAGCAATCAAGTTTTGACTGTATAAACCAGCAGCTCCCTTAAGTCTAAAACGCTCTGTAACGTTATATTTTGCTCCAATTCTTGGCTCAGGAGATGCATTTCCGAGTGAAGCGTAATAGTGTAATCTAAAGCTTGGCTCTAGTACCAAATTGCCAAGAAGCAATCGGTATTTTGCATAAAGAGCAAGTTCTGTATTGTTCTCGTTTTGAACGATTTTACGGTCAACCGCATTAAAGAATGTAAAATCAGTGCTAAAACCAATTGCCTCAACACCCCACTGAAAGTCGTTTTCTCCAAGAAAATACTTGAAGTTCAAATTCATATTAAAGCCATTGATTCTGCTGCTTCTTGAAGGTCGAGAAGCTTCTTCGAGAGATATTTTATAGTCGGAATAACTAAATACTCCTTCAAACAAGAAGTTGTTTGCATTGGGAATTAGAACAAAGTTTGCTCCTGCTCCAAAGGTGTTCCAGTTTAAATCCTGCAGACTTCTGTAGCGAACTTGATCGGTGAAATTAAAGCCACTCAGATTAAGTTTACTTCCGTTATCGGCATTAAATGAAAGCTTACCGTACAAATCAGTAAAGTTGAATGGCAGGCCTGCAGTATCAACATAGGGATAAAGAATGCTGAAAGATTCTTTTTAGGTAAGAAGTTCTTCCGCTAAGAATAAATGAGCTTGCACTTCCTTCCTTTCTTTTGCTCAAAGGACCTTCGAGTAGAAGCTTGGAAACAAATGGACTTACCGAGGTTTTTCCACCGAAGCGACGTTTGTTACCGTCTTTGGTGGTGATTTTCATAATTGAAGAAACCCTTCCGCCGTTTTCGGCGCTAAAACCACCCGTATAAACCTCAGCATTTCTAATTACATCAGTATCAAAAACTGAGAATAAACCAATAGAATGAAACGGATTATAGATAATCATTCCGTCTAAAAGCACTTTGTTTTGGATTGGAGAACCTCCGCGAATATAAAGCTGTCCACCTTGGTCACCGGTAAATGTGACACCAGGTATAACTTGAAGATATTGAGCAAGGTCGGGTTCTGCACCTACGGTGGGAAGTTTGGTTATCTCCTTTGGAGTGATGGTAGAAATACCCGCACCAACTTTAGTTCTTTCTTCAATTTTTTGTCCGCTCACCTCAAATTCTTTCAGTTTTACGGATTCCTCTTTTGCGAAAAGGTTTTTAGATACCAAACCGCTTTCTTTCACGCTTATGCTTACAGACGTTTTCTCATAACCAACTCCATCAAACACCAGTTTATAGTTCCCTGCCGGAACTTTTGTGATTGAGTAAAATCCGTTTACATCTGTTTGAACACCAAATGAAGTCCCTTCAAGGAAAACAGGTGCGAAAATGATAGGTTCTCCACTCTCTGAATTGTAAACAAACCCTCTAACAGTTGCATTTTGGGCTGTTGAAACTCCTGCGAATGTTAAGATCATCAGGATCAACAGAATTGATTGACGCATAATTATAAAAATTCTCTTGGGCGTCAAATATAGAATGATTATTAACTATGTAGGAGAACAAATCTGTTTAAGTATCGCCTATCTTCAAAAGATGAGTGAAGCCAACTATTCTACAAGCTCCATTTCATCAACAATATCTTTAATTTGCTTTACATATTTACCAAAAGCCAACTTGGTCATGTATCTGTTTAGGTAAAAACAAGCAGGTGTTAATACAATAAAAAGCACGAGAAGTAAAATCCACAGAAATGCACTTTCATTAAAATGGTCTAGTTTATTTTCCAATGTTAATGGGATGAGAAAACCAGCTGTCATTGCAATAGGATAGATTAAGATTGAGGCCATTTCAATTGCTCTAAATGCCTTATTCATTCCATAATGAACACCCTTAAGATGATCGAGTAAGGAATCATCCATAGGAATTTCAGTCAAATAGCGCTGTATAATCCATCTGTTAAAGAAAATACCTGCAACATAAGCGAAGCATAGAATTGTCATAAAAACTCTGAACCATAGCCCGTCAACTATAAAAAGCAATACAATAAAACCTGCAAGAAACACCCAACCAAAAACAGAATTTATTTGAATGTTTCTTTTGAGTTTTTTGAGCGGTGAGTCTGACCTTTCTTTTAATTTGGCCAAATCATCCGAATTAAACTCGGGCATATTTATGTTTTGATCGTCATTTTGCGACCATATATCTTTTAGGTCTTTCATGATCGTTGATTCATTTTTTCTGTTAATGTTTCTTTAATTCGGTGGAGCCTCACTCCTATTGTATTCGCCGACATACCTGTGATTTCAGCAATTTCTTTATTTCCAAAACCTTCAAGGTAAAGGCTTACAACCATTTTATTTACATCATCCAACTGCCTGATGTGATAATATAGCTCGGCTGCTTCGTCAGACCTCTGACTTTCATAGATTGGCACATCCAAATCAGCTTCAGCTTTCTTTCTGTTTTCGTTTTTCCGGCTGTAACTAAAAACCGTGTTTAAACTAACTCTATAAAGCCAAGTAGAGAATTTCGATTCTCGTCTAAACCTTGGAAAACCTTTCAAGGCTTGAAGAAGAATCTCCTGAACCAAATCTTCGCGCTCTTCCCTATCATCAATGTATAGGTTCACCACTTTATACAAAACGGCTCTATGTGCATTGACCAGTTTCAAAAATTCTTGATGTTCCTCTTTACTCACAACTTAGGATTTATTTGATCAACATCAATTATAGAATTGTGTTTGGCAAACATGTCATTCTCCTTTATCCATGGAATATACAATGGCAATAGGAGACTATAATCTGATTGTGTTGGCAGGTAGATTTTTTGAAAAATGCATGTTGAAGAAAAATTCGATTCTTCAAAATGTAAAGACTGAGGTAAATTCTTAAACATTGACATTCTTATTAAACAAACCATAAGTATGTCAAGCATTCATAATATTACGAATGCCTCAAAAAAAAACAAATAAATTATATGAATTTGACTATCAATTAGATACACACTCGAAATAAGCTTTCTCCTTGTTTTCTTTTTCATCCTTTCCACAAGCTTCTTCTTCTACATTATCATATTGACAAGAGTAGCCTTGAGATTCAAGAAGCACTTTCCAGCTGTCGACAGAAAAGCCATTCAAGGCTTCATCTCCTGTGCAGCCGGCAACTACTAGAGGTCCATTTTGACAAACGCCACATTTTTTAGTGCAGTCGTAGCATTTTTTACAAGAAGCAAGGCTTGCAATAAACAGGATGGTAAGTAGGAAACGCATATTCATTATTTAGAATAGGCAATCTAATTAAATTAGGATTATGCTGCTTGAATAAGTTCCTTTATTTTGTCAGTAGTCAATGGCTTAACGATATATCCAGCTACTCCTTTATTTTCTGCCATTTCACGATCCTTTGGATTATCTGAAGATGTAAGCATAAAAACTTTGATTTTAGAAATGCGATTTTCGGAGAATTTATTAAATGAATCCAGAAAATCGAAGCCATCCATGCCTGGCATGTTAATGTCAAGAAAAATTAAATCAGGACAGATTTCCAGAATTGCCTCATCAATTTCTTTGCAATAAGCATCAATAAACTCAAGTGCTTCATTTGCATTTGTTAGAGAATGTGTATGCTTCGCAAACTTATTTCTATTGATAGCCATTTCAGTTAAAAACAAACTGGTATCATCATCATCAACCAAAAGGATACAGTTATATGGATTAAATTCATTCATCATGTAAATAAAAGTAAGTAATTAAAATTTAACGAAAAAGGTAGAACCCACATTTAACTCACTAGACACTGAGATAGTGCCGCCTTTTCTTTCTATCAACTTTTTAATGCTATACAAACCAATACCAGAACCCTCAACGTGAGTGTGCAGCCTTTTAAACAATACAAACATTTTATCCCCATACCTTGCTAAATCAATGCCTAAGCCATTATCTTCTACTTCAAGAAAAACACGCATATCTTTAACGTAAAACCTAATGGTGATTTCTGGAACTCTTTCCGGGTGACGGTATTTAACAGCATTTAGTAGTAAATTATACAATACTTGTTTTAATCCACTGGTTGAATAATGAAATGAGTCTATCTGAAGTTCTCTCTTAATCACAGCTTTGCTCGAATCAATAATCATAAAATTATCTGCCAGAACTTCATCAATTATGACATTGAGATTATTAGTTGCATGGTCATCATATGGACTTTTTTCTAGTTTGATCACATCAGTTAACCTTGCTATTGTTTGTTTCACCCTTCTAACAGATTCATCTAACTTTTCTAGGATTAACGTTTGTTCTAAAGCTTCATTATCATGCTTTAATAAATCAAGGAGTCCTTCCATATTATTGATGGGTGACTTTAAATCATGGGATGCAGCATAAAGATAATTATCTAATTCCTCATTTATCTTCTTTAGAGATGCATTACTTTCTTTTAATTGCCTAGTTCGCTTATTGATAATCAACTCCAACTGTTTGGGAGATTTAAGCTCGAGGGCTTTTGGCAAAATCTTGAACAAGCCATAAACTGCTAGCCAGGATACAATAGCTGTAAAGAATAGAACAAAAGCGCTCAAGCGATACATTGGCTCCCAAAAAATTATTCCATCTATAAGATGAGTACTGCCACAAGCAAGAATAAACAAAATGAATAGCCAGAAAATTCTTATGAAAGGAAGATCTGATCTTCTTTTCATAAATCTGAACAGAAGTAAAGGAATAGCAAAATATGCGGAGGCGATTAAAAAACTACTCAATATGTAGAGCCAGCCATGAAAAGGGCTCCAAATTCCACATGACCACCGAGCAGGCCATAGCTCGGTACTAAAGAGGCCTTTAATAAATTCAAATAATTGATCCATTTAGTTGGGCTTATGGAACTTTCAACAAAATTCACTACAGAAAATGTGACCCCTAAACATATCTATAGTGATGCAAATTTAATTCTAATTATATCAATACCTAAAACAAATTTTACAAGTTTAAAACTAAATGTACTTCATGACTTTGCTTATTTACTGAATCAAGCAGATGATGGAATTTAATCTTCAAAGAATCCCCTAAACAAAAACATCATTGAACAAGTAAGAATTTCTTTCTAGAATATTCTATAATAATGAAACATTCTCAACATATCAAAACTAAACGAGTAAGAATTCATGGAGTTTAGAACTATAGAACCTTCCTTTGCTATTCAATTAAACTACTTTTATGATGTCAATAAAAACCAAATCAACATGAAAAAGCGCTTACTTTTTATTTTGTCTCTTGTGCTTTGCTTGCAAACAGTACAAAGTTTCGCTCAGGGCAGTGCAGAAATCACCATCGTATCTCAGGTTCAGAATACTGTGGTTTTTACTACTCCTGTTACTGCTCCAGTAGGAACAACTTTATACCAATGGAATTTCGGAGATGTTTCTTCTTCACAAATGGGCCCTACAGTTACTCATACGTATGTTCAACCGGGCACGTATGTTGTTGATTTATCTATAAATGATTCTCCAAACACAGTATGGTATGCAATTGACCAAATCACAGTTGTAATTGGAGGCGATTGCAATATTATTACTGCATTTTCAGCAAATGAGTTAAATAATGGTGTTGTTAACTTCACTATTGATAGCGTACAAAACGCCGCAATGCCTCTGCTGTATTACTGGTGGTTTAGCGATGGGCAAACCTCCCAACAGCCCGAACCATTCATAACATTTGCAAATGGAAATTACACGGCCTGTCTTTCTGTTCAAGATGCAAATGGATGTGTTGATTCAACTTGTATAGGTTTTACAGTAAATAATGGTGCGTGTCCGCAGGATTTTATTTCTACACAAATTAATATCAATGAAAATCAATTGTTTGCAGTTGTATTTAACCAAAACTTAAATTATCCAATTGAATTATTTATAGATTATGGTGACGGAACTTTTGGTGAAGGTTTGATGTCAAGCGCCTTTTCTGTTGATCATACCTACCCACCGGGAAATGACACCTATGATGTTTGCTTTTTTGCCCTTGATAATTCAGGATGCGCTGATACGCTTTGTTCTTTGGTTACTACTACAGAAGGTTGCAACATAAATTCATCATTTTCAGCAAACAATCTCAATAATGGTGTGGTTAGTTTCACGATAGATTCTATAGAAAATGCAGTACTACCGTATACCTATTATTGGTGGTTTAGTAATGGTCAACAGAGCACAGCTCCCGAACCTGTTTTAACATTCCCCAACGGAAATTATGAAGCCTGCCTTACAATTGAAGACGCAAACGGTTGTTTCGACTCTACATGCACTGTCTTTAGCGTAACAAATGGAGTTTGTCAAACTGATTTCATTTCGGCTCAAACCAATGTGGGAGGAGATACACTCTTAGGAATAGTATTTAATCAAAACTTCACCTCTCTACCGGTCGAACTGCATATAGACTATGGAGATGGGACATCCGAAGATTTCATCATGTCAAGTGCTGTCTCTTTTCAGCATTTGTATCCTGCTCTTAACAGCACCTACCAACTTTGCCTCTATGCACTTGATAATGCCGGATGTGCTGACACTATTTGCTACACTATTCAAACTGGGGGCTGCGAAAACTTCTTTGCAACTTTTACCAGTGGCAACAGTCCCAATAACTCATTTGATTTTATTGCCACTTCTAATGCTGGTGCAAACGTTGAGTATTTCTGGGATTTTGGAGATGGTACCTCTTTTGGACCAACAACACAGCCAGTTGTTACTCATAATTATCCTATTCAAGGATCTTATCAAGTGTGTTTAAATGCTTTTGACGCGATCTCGGGTTGCGAATACTCATCTTGCCAAACCATCATTTCTGAAGGCCCTTGCGCGTCATTGTTTGTAAATCCAGCTCTTTCTATTTCTGGACTTACTGCTACTATTAATGCATTCGCAATTGGTGGCTGTAGTAATAATTATACATATAGCTGGACTGTTCCTTCTTTAGGTATCGCAGGAACAAGTAACCCATTCGATGTCAATTTGCCTTCTGCAGGATTTTATTCTGTCGTAATTGTAGTTTCTGATGATTGCGGATGCCAATACACTTCAATAGTACCTATTAATATCTCTTGTCAGGACCAGCCTAACCCAGGTAGTACCATTGCAATGCAAAACGGGAGTGTTACAACTTGTAGTTCTTTCTTTACAGATCCCGCAGGAGCCAATGGAAACTACACCATCAATCAGGATTTCACTTTAACAGTTTATCCTCAAACTCCTGGAGCTAAATTAAAGATCGATTTTACATCTTTTAATACTGAGGCAGGTTATGATGAACTAACGATTCGAAATGGCAATTCTATTTCTGCTCCTATTATAGCCATTCTTGACGGCAATCTAAACACTACAGGCCTGCCTGAATACACTTCAACAGCGGCAGATGGTTCTTTAACTTTTCAATGGCATTCCGATATCACCATTGTTAACACTGGATGGGAAGCCATAATATCATGTGTTGATTTAGAAGTTGTAGCGACTAACTTAGGTAACAACCTTTATGAATTCTCTGCTCAAAGTGGCCAGGCTTGGGAAAACTACCAATGGACAATTAATGGAGTTGAATATACTAGCACAGAATCAAGTATTCAAGAATCCTTTTCTGAAGGTGAATATATTCAGGCATGTGTAACGGGTACAAATGCATTAGGATGTACAACTTCAGTTTGCACTTCACTTGTTGTTCCTTGTAATTATGAATTAGACGTTGATGTTGTTGTGAATGGCAATGTTGCTACGCTAACAATAAATAATTTTCAACCAGATTATTTCTACTCCGCATTTACTAATACAAATCAGTTTTGGCAAATAATTGAGAATGGTCAAACTACAATTACTTTCATGTCTCCAATAGATGATTATTTATGCATTTATGCTGATGGAGCTTGTTTTGACAGCACTTGCGTGCCGATTACCTTAAACCCTCTTGGTTCTGAAACTGTTTCAGGCTACGTTTGGGATGATGCCAACGGAAATGGCCTTTTCGATGAAGGTGAAACTCCGTTTGTTGATTCGTATGTTACTATTTGTGCTGGCGCCGATAGCATTTCTTGCCTATGGGCCTACACAGACGAGAATGGCTTCTATTCATTTGCAGTTTATCCAGGATCGTACACCATTCAATCTTATGTTTGGGAAAGCACTTATGTGCCTACTCTGCCGGCCGATGGCCTGGGATATAATTTCGTGTTGGAAGAAGGTGCAATCATAGAAGGCTTCGATTTTGGATATCAATCTCAAGCTGTTACCATTGAAGGTACTGTTTACTACGATAATAACAATAACGGAACACAAGACCCTGGCGAAAATGGAGTTGCAAATAAAACTGTGCAAGTCGGAAATTACTGGGTAAGTACTAATTCTCTTGGACATTATTCATTAGTAACTGTGCCAGGTACATATAACGTTTCACTTTACAGTGTGATGCAGGGTTATGTTATTTCTGAGCCTGACGGCGGAAGTTATTCTGTTGATGCTTCTGCAATTGGTCAAACATATGGCGACTTAAATTTCGGACTTTGGGCTGACCCTGATTTAATTGACTTATCTGCTAACATCTCTCCTATCTCAACAATTACTCCTGGTTTTAGCTTCTTGGCTCATTTAAGTTATTGTAATAACGGAGCTAGTGCTGCAAGCGGCACATTTACTTACTACTGGGATCCATTATTGGCAATTGCTTCTGCTTCTGAATTCTCTCCTCAGCCTTCAAGCTTTGATGCTGCATCAAACACAGCTTCTTGGGACTTTAGTAACCTAGCTCCAGGCTCTTGTGGATATATTTTCATGAGTCCACCTGCTCCTATTTCTCTTGAATTAGGAACAGCTATTTACAATACTGTTATAGTAACTCCTCTCAACGATAATAATCCTTCCAATAATATCGATACACTTCATCAGGTTGTTGTAGGTTCTTATGACCCTAACGATAAACAAGGTGTACCTGCCGGTATTGGGCCTGAAGGAAGAATACTTCCAAATACACAATTGTCATATACAATCAGGTTCCAAAATACGGGAACTGCACCAGCAGTTAACGTTGTATTAGTTGACACAATTGCCACTGATTTTGTGTTGGAAACATTCGACATGCTTGCTTCTTCTGACGAATACACTGTTCAAGTTGACCAAACAGAAAGAGTTATCCGTTGGACATTCACAAACATTATGTTGCCGGATTCCACTTCTGACCCTGAAGGAAGTATTGGTTTTGTGAGCTTCAAGATTAACCCTGTGCAAAATCAAATAGATGGCACTGTTCTAAATAATTTTGCAGATATCTACTTCGATTTTAACGAACCTATTAGAACCAATACAACTGTTCACACAATAGACAGGTTCCTTGGATTAAATGAGATTAGTTCTGATTTGAATGTTTCTCTTTTCCCTAATCCTTTTTCTGGAAACACCACAATTTTGATAAACTCAACTGACAATTCCAATCCAACAATCACCATTTCTGATATGCTAGGAAAGGAACTTGAGACCTTTGTAGTTACCAATGGCAAACCATATCAATACGATGCATCTCACCTTGCTGCAGGGATGTATATGTATACTGTTAGAACAAAAGATTCTAAATCAACCGGCAAGATGGTTGTTAGATAAAGAGAGGGTAGCCTAACCAAGCTCTTGCTCCCGCTTTTTGAATTTCTCTTTCTGCTCAAGGAGAGATTCAAAGGCGGGAGTTTTTTATTGTTTCAGCTATTAATTGAGCATTCGAGTGGTCAAAATTGAGCTCTGCCAAACACTGAGTCTTTTTCTTTTCTAATCCAAAAGCGTAAGCTTTGTCGTAGTAAACCAAACAAGTATTTGCAACTTTATCATACATGCCATTAGAAAGTTGCTCAAGTGCTGTCTTTAAATGCTGAGGACCAAGTCTTTTGCCTATGCGAAGAATACTATTCTCAAGGTCTTCTTGTGAATATTTACCATAATCTTCAACTAATCTTTTTACTCTCTCTTGCTGTGGAATGGCTATTCTGATATAATTGGCAGAAAGCATCTGGTTCCAAAAGTGATCTCCGAGACTAACTCTGCCAATTTTACGTGATTCATCTTCTACCCAAATCACCCTTTCAGGATTAAATCCCAAAAGTTCATTGGCTAAATTGTTTTCAAATTGCTCTATACTAGGTTGTTCTAATTGACCTATTGCCCCAAAGCTCGAACCTTTATGATTAGCCAAGCCTTCTAAATCAATAACTTGCTCGCCCAGGTCTTTAAGTGCTTTTAGCACATCAGTTTTACCAGATCCTGTTGGACCATTTAAAATTCTAAGATTAAAAGGGCTTGCAAGGAATTCTCTCACCAGACTCCTATAGTGTTTATATCCACCCGAAAGGGTGTTAATCTCAAAACCCGCCTGTCTCAATAACCAGGAAACAGAATTACTGCGCATTCCTCCTCTCCAACAATGAATTATAAGCCTCTTTTCGGGAAACATCTTAGTGAAGTCTTTTACCATAAGATGCATTCTTGGCCCAACAATTTCAAGGCCTTTTAGCACAGCTTTATCCCTTCCTTCTTTCTTATATAACTTACCTATGATTACCCTTTCTTCATCATTAAACAAAGGATAATTAATTGCTCCTGGTATGTGACCATAAGCGAACTCAACGGGAGACCGAACATCTACCAAAGCAGCCGGCCCCGGATTATGAAGATGAAGCAACTCTTGATTCACTGATATAATTAGATTTTGACCTTAATTTTCAAACAATCATCTTTACTCACGGATATCTGCTCATGAGAAGCTCAAAATGCATCAAGAAGTGAAAGATAGTAAGCGTTTACAAAATTGGCTAAAAAAACTCGGTTTTTGGGGTTTTATATTCTTCCTCATTAAAGGGATATTTTGGCTATTGTTAGCATACTTTCTCAACAAGTGCAACAGTTAATACGTTAGAATAAAAAAACAATATGATTGTATTTAATCTGTTAACTCGAAAAATTGACCAGGCTAAAGAAGCTGGCAAAATCATTCTGGAGGCTAATTTCGCTTTACAGATTTTTATGGATGAAGCAATCAGTGAGTTCCATTTAGAGGACTCTAATATGGTTGAAGGTCGGCTTTACAGAATCATTTTCATCACAAAAGCTATGCTTTTTGATGATATTGAATATTTGTTAAACACCCATTTTCCTGACAATAGTTTTCGCTTGTATTCTACTCCAATAACACAATTAGATGCAAGAGAGGCTGATAAAATACGGACTATTTTGCCCAGTGGTCAGAACACGCCTAAACCTCCAATAAAGCCTTCATAAAAACCGCCAATTTCTCTTTCACGGTCAACAAAGTGAATTTCTAAAATCCAGAATCTGCTATTGCCTTTGGTATCTAAATCACTGATGCATTTATGATTTTCGGGATGCAGGTAATTGTCAACGATTTCGCCCTGAAGTTTTTCATGAGGAAAGAGCCCTATCAAGTGACCACAATGCTCTCCTCCAAACTCCCATTGATATTTGGCAGCCAGATTCTTCATAAACGAAAACACCTCTGCTCCTGTTAAATGAGGATTCTGCAAAATAAAATCTTGCCCTTCATACCAAGCACTTGCCGTGTCGTTACGCAACTTAATTTTTAATGAATTATTACCAATAACATAGGTTCTTCCGATGTCGGCTTCCCACTCTTCAAGCACCGGTCCAAAATCAAAAAACAAAATATCATCCTCATTTATCATTAAGTCAGGAGGATTGATACGGTAAGGAAATAATGTATTTCTGCCGGCTCTTACAATACGTTTATGCCAAAACTTTTTAACTCCTAAAAGTTCAGCAGCTAAATCCAATAACTCTTTATTTAGCTCCAGTTCTGAAATTCCAGCTCTGATAAGCCCTCTGTTTTGAGCTTCTTCAAACAATTCAAGCGCAACAGATTCTGCACGAATTAGATTCTTGGCAATGGTCGAATTATCAATCATAAGTCACAACAAAGATTGACAAATTTTCAGTTTTTACTTATTGTCGGGCTCAAAATCAAGCACAACCGAATTCATACAAAATCTCTTGTAAGTGGGCGCAGGACCATCATCGAAAATATGGCCTAGATGTCCGTCGCATCTGCCACAAAGAACTTCGGTTCTAACCATTCCATAAGACTTGTCTACTTCATATTTCACGCTGTTATTTCTGATTGTTTCATAAAAAGAAGGCCATCCACAACTACTAGCAAACTTAGCATCAGACTTAAAAAGCGCATTTCCACAAGCTGCACAATAATAAGTACCTAAACCTTCAAAGTCCCAATACTTACCTGTAAAAGCTCTCTCTGTTGCTGCTTTGCGGGATATTTCATACACATCTTCAGGTAAGACCTTTTTCCAATCTGCATCTGAAACATTAAGATGAGTAGTGTCTGTTCTAGAATAATACGGATTTTTTTTGTCTTGAGTCATGTCTTTATTTACTTGTTGCTTATATATCTGCGTTTGATCAGGTCTTGAGCATGATGGCACAACAGCCATTAGTATGAGTGAAAAAATAAGTGAATTCATAGTGTAGAAACAAGGTTAATAATTCATTTGTTCGAGGAGTCGAATTATTTACGAGAAACTTACAGTTTCGGATTTTACACTCCAGCTTCGATGTGAAATTTTCCGTTTCGCTGTGCACAGGTGTAAAATCCATTTTAAATAAAACACCTTTGCATTCCAGTTTGAGAATGATTATGAAAAAACTACTGCTATTACTATTCGTTTTGCCACTAAGCATTATGGCTCAAGTCGTAACAATAAGTTCTCTCGATGAAGCTCTTGCAATGGCAAAGCACCAAGGTTTAAAGTACAATCAAATTCAAATGCAAGGTCAGCTTTCTAATTACGATAGTAAAATTGCCACTTCTGCTCTTATGCCTTCGCTAGCAATGAGTGCGCAATCAGACTATAACTTAAAGCTGCCAGTTCAACTTATCCCAGCTGAAATCTTTGGAGGTGCACCGGGCACTTTTAATGAAGTTAGATTTGGACAAGATTGGAACAGCAATGCAGGTGCTAATTTCGAAGCACCAATATTCCATGCCGATAAATTTGCCAGAGCCAAAGCAGCTTCAAAAACAAGAGACCAGGCTATTGAAGATGCAAAAGCGAACACTAACAATTACCTTCAATTGGTTAGTCGCGCTTACCTCAACTTACTGGTTTTGAGAGAGGCTTCTATTCTCAATTCAGAACTCGATACTACTGCAACTGAGCTTTATAACACCACAAAAGCATTTTACGAACAGCAATTATCAAGTAAAGTAGAATTAAACAGGGCAGAGAATCTTATGCTAAGCACATTACAGCAAACAAAGAATGTGATAGCAAATACTCAAGTAGCATTAAATCAGCTAAAAGCTTTAGTGGGCCTGCAAGCCAGCACTGAATTACTGATTAACGATGAACTAAATAAGTACGTTCTTGAAAACGCGCCTCAGGAAATATCGGCTGAAAACCGATCCAAAACAAAATCAGCAGAACTTGCTGTTGATGCTGCTCGCTGGAACTTAAAACAACAAAACTGGGCATTTTTACCTAAAGTTTCTTTCAATTCGAGGTATGCGTTTGCTAATCAAAGCAATCAGCTATTCTCTGGACAAGGAACAAACTTTAATTACGGAACCGTGGGACTAAGTGTTAGCATGCCTCTGTTTAAAGGGTTTAGCCAGTATAATCAACAGAAAAAAGCCAAGCTTCAATTAAATATAGCTTCATCTCAATGGCAGCAAAGTATTATTGATTCTCAAGAAGAATTAAGCGAATGGAGAATTAAGTTTGAAGACAAAAAGCAGTCAGGTCAACTTGCATCAAGACGAGACGAACTTGCTGAAAACACATTAAATCTTTCACTTTTGAGCTACAATGAAGGTGTTATATCACTTAATGAGTTATTTAACATATATAATGAATATGTTCAAGCAAGAAACAATCGACTTCAAACCACCGCAGATGCCGTTCTTTATTTGGAATACTTAAAGCTAGAGCAATAAATATTGCAGCATTAAACTTATCTTGTTTTTTGATGTCATTACAGCCGTGTTTAGAAATCTTTTAAATAGCCTCATTATCATTATAAGCATCGGTCTGAGTTCTGCCTCAGCGCAAGATAAAACTGATTCTTTAGATGTTTTCATCTTTTTGGCTGAAGGATGCCCTGTTTGTCAAAGCGTTACTGTTGAAATAAACCGAGTTCAAATGGAATTCCAGCAATCGCCAATTAAATTCTACGGCATTTTTCCCGGGAAACTTTCCTCCGGCGAAAGCCGGGATGCTTTTAAAAAGAAGTACAAGTTAAAATTTGATTTGCTCGCCGATAGCAATCAATCAATCTCTAAAAAATTAAATGCAAGCATCACTCCAGAGGTTGTGATTGTAAATAAAAGTAAAAATGAAATAATATACAGAGGCTTGATAGACGACAGCTTTGCAGCAGTTGGAAAACGGCGCACAGTTTCAAAAAAAACATATCTTTATGATGCTATTAAAACATATAATAATCAATCAATTATCTCCGAATTCACTAATCCTGTGGGATGTAAAATAACCTGGTAATAGCCTATTTATGAAAAGTCTCTTCTTTGTCAGCTTTTTCGGTCTAGCTCAATTTGCTTTTTCGCAGAGCATTACTTTTTCAGAACATATTGCACCAATTGTTTATAATAAATGTACTTCCTGCCACAGGCCGGGCGAAATTGCTCCTTTTTCACTAACTAACTACTCAGAAGTTTCTGCCTGGGCAAACATGATTCAATATGTTACTGAAATTGGTTACATGCCACCCTGGAAGCCTGATCAGGACTATCAGAGATATCAAAAGGAGAACTTCCTTTCACAGGAAGAAAAACAACTGATTAACGACTGGGTATCTCAAGGCGCAGTGCAAGGAGACCCGCAATTAGAAACTGAACTTCCTGTTTTTCCCACCGGCTCTCAAGTTGGCATTCCCGATCTAACATTGAACTTTGCTCAATCCTACTTGCATCAAGGCAATAATTTAGATGAATACCGATATTTTGTGATTCCTACAGGGCTTACTGAAGATAAAAACATTAGGTCGATAGAATTCAGACCGGGCAATAAAAGAATTGTGCATCATACATTAATTTGGGAAGATACTACCGGAAATGCAGCCGCAGCTGACGCTGCCACTCCTGAATATGGGTATAGTGAAAGCGAAGGTGCTGGTGTAAATCTGGGTGAAATGCAACTTCCGGGCTATGTTCCCGGAGCAGCTCCAGTTATCTATAGTAATGGAATAACCCAAAAGCTTCATGCCGGAAGCGATCTCAAATTGCAAATGCATTACGCTCCCAGTCCTGTTGACGAAAGCGACTCCTCATCTATCAATATCTTTTTTGAAAACGACCAGGCAAACAGGGAGCTTCAGGGTTTTGTAATGGTACCTATTCCGGGAATTATTCAAAATGGTCCATTTATTATACCAGCAAATGAAACAAGACTGTTTCATGGAAGTGTGGATGTGCCATTTGACGTAAGTTTAT
Organism: Bacteroidia bacterium; assembly: GCA_018401705.1. GTDB lineage: Bacteria > Bacteroidota > Bacteroidia > M30B66 > M30B66 > M30B66. Next base: position 378,108 of record JAGYKL010000001.1, read on the forward strand.
ATTCTATTGCGCCACACTGTCACCTTCTTGGAACAGATTGGTTGGTATATGCAGTAAAGCCAGATAATGACACCATTCCCTTAATAAGTATTCCTGATTGGGATTTTAACTGGCAAGGATCCTATCAATTCAGGTCATTGATAAAAGTACCGGCCGGTTCTGTTATTCATGCTTACGCAGGATATGACAACACATCTAACAATCCTTTTAATCCGAATGACCCTCCCCAATTTGTTACCTGGGGTGAAGGCACATCTGATGAAATGTTTTACTTGCCATTGGCATTTTTACCCTATCAGGCCGGAGATGAAAATATAGTATTTGAAGAAGAGCAAACCGTTGGAAACTTTGAGCTTCAAGCAGCTTCACTTTCAGATAAACTATATCCCGCTTTTCCGAGCCCCTCTCAAAACAATTGTACAGCACGATTCACAATTCAAAAGACAGGTGCGCTGAGTTTGAGACTGCTTTCTTTAGACGGAGTAACATTGAAAACAATAGTTAACAAGAAAACTCACCTACCCGGCTATCATACAATTGCAGTTGACCTCTCAGAACTTTCTCCAGGAACCTATTTGCTTGAGTTCGAAAAAGACAATGTTCGTCAAGTAGAAAAAGTTATTGTTATAAGATAGCCTAGCCAAAAAACAAATACGCAAGCAGAATGGAAGTGATGATGCCAACTAAATCGGCTAGCAACATTGCTCCAATAGCATAACGTGTATTTTTTATTCCAACAGCACCAAAGTATACTGCAATCACATAGAAGGTTGTATCAGAAGAGCCCTGCAATACACAAGACAATCTTCCAGCAAAAGAATCAGGACCAAATGTGGTCATGGTGTCTATCATCATTCCTCTTGCTCCACTACCACTTAAAGGTTTTATTAGAGCGGTGGGCAAACCGTCTACAAACCTCGTATCAGTTCCAAGAATCACAAATAGCTGCTTCATTCCTTCAATAAAAGCATCAAATGTGCCGCTGGTTCTGAGCATGCTTATGGCAACCAAAATCCCAACCAGATAAGGAATTATCTTAATTGCTACATCAAATCCGCCTTTGGCGCCATCAACAAAGGCATCAAAAACATTCACCTTTTTATAAAGACCGCCAGCAATAATTAAAAGAAAAATCAGAAGTATAATTCCATTGCTCAAAACACCGGAGAAAATTGACACATCGCCAGGGCTAAGCGACACGAGATAAGTCACCAGAAGACCAATTATTACCGAAACTCCGCCAATCCAGGCAAGAATCACAGGTTGAAACAATCGTATTTTCTGCTTGATTGAAACTATTGACATAGCCGCAATTGTGGCAACAAATGTTGCTATCATACATGGAACAAAAATATCAGTCGGACTAGCAGCATTCAAAGCTGAACGGGCTGCTATAATACTTACAGGAATTAGTGTCAGGCCTGATGCATGTAAACATAAGAACATCAGTTGTGCATTGCTTGCTTTTTCTTTATCGGGGTTTATTTCTTGTAAACTCTCCATGGCTTTGATACCAAATGGAGTTGCTGCATTATCCAAGCCCAATAAATTTGCCGAAAAATTCATCATCATATGACCCATGGCCGGATGATTTTTGGGCAATTCAGGAAAAAGCTTAGAAAAAAAAGGCCCGATAATTCTAGATAAAAAACGAATTCCGCCGGCTTCCTCAGCAATCCTCATTAAACCCATGAAAAGAGCCATGATACCAACAAGCTTAATTGCAATATTAACAGCCAAAATGGTTGTGTCAATCATGCCTTTGTCTTCGCCGGTTACCATGCGGCTAAAGATTTCTACATCTCCTAACACCAACCACTTAAACGCAGCTACAGCAAGGGAAATAAGAATAAATGCCGACCAGATTCTGCTTAATGCCATAATTGGTTTTATGGGCTAAAATAGGTATTCCGTATGCTTGTTATTCAAGTCAAACTAAAAGGATGTCAACATGAGAATATGAAAAATCGCATGTTCTTTTAACCTATTTTTGCCCCTCAATTTTTCGAACCCATTGCCGTGAAGATTTTACGTTTTTATATTGTTTACCGACTACCAATAATCATTTTACTCATTGTTGGAGGAGTTCTATCTCATCTGTTTTTCGATACTGTTCTTGCTTGGTTGTGCTATGTTGCAGCATTTATTTCATTGTTGCTTTACTTCATGATGGGCACAATGCGAATTGTGCAAGAAGCTGTTCAAGAAGGAGATGTGGAGCAAGCAAGGGCTTATCTGAAAATGATTAAGTTCCCAAAATTGCTTTTTAAACCAATTAGAATGGGTTACTATATGTTACAAAGTAATCTGGATTTAGCAACCGACGATTTAGAATCTGCAGAAGCCAATATCCGTCAGAGTTTAAAAACTAATTCAACCCTGGCGGGGGATGTGAGAGGCGCTAATTTGATGCAATTAGGCTTCGTTGAATTGAGAAAAGGCAATACCAAAGAAGCAAGAAAACACCTTCAGGAGGCGCTCAAGGCTGGAATTCCCGATAAAGACAGCCTTGCTGCCACTCACCTCCAACTTTGCTCCATGGAGATTCAAAGGCAGCAATATCGAATTGCTAAAGAACATTTCAAAAAAGCAAAAGCCGCAAAACCAAGAAATGAGGAGATTGTAAAGCAAATTCAAATGCTTGAAAAACAAATTCCGAGACTTCCGGGATAGGATAATTACTTCAGTGTTGATTTTTCCGTTTCGTTGAACGGTGGTTGCAGAGTAGTTTATGGTAGTGCACCTTTGTGGTGTTAATCTTAACCATGAAAAAATTCATTCCTGCTCTTATCGTAATTGCCTTGTTTTCCGCCTGTAAAGGCGATAAAAACACTGTTAATCCTCAAAAAAGATCAATAACAGAAGTCGTTTATGCATCAGGTAATCTTTATCCTGAAAATGAATACAAGCTTGTAAGTAATGTGCCCGGTTATCTTGCCGATGCATTTATTGCTGAAGGCGATTCCGTAAAGCAAGGACAGGAACTATTTCTTATTAAATCAGCAAATAGAAACTCCGAATCTGAAGCCGCTTCCCTTGCGTTAAAAATTGCTATTCAAAACTCAAGCGCCGACAGCCCAGTGCTTGCTCAGCTAAATCAAAGAATCCAATCGGCACGATTAAAAGCAAAAAACGACAGCCTAAACTTGCTCAGGTTTACAAACTTAGCTAGCCAAGGAGCTATTTCAGAATCAGACTTAGAAAAAGCAGCTACGCAGGCAGAAGCTTCTAAAAGAGAAGCTAATGCAATGCAGGAGCAGCTTACGGCTCAAAAAAGAAGTCTCGAAATTGAACTGGCAAATGCAAGAAACAGATTCAATCAAGCAAATAACAATGTTGAGGATGGACTTTCACGCAGCAATCTTGACGGTAAAATTTTTCAGGTATTTAAAGATGTTGGTGATTATGTTAATTTGAATGAACCAATTGCTCTCATTGGAGATAACAAAGCCCCTGTTGCCAGATTGAGCATCGATGAAAGCGACTTTGAACTTATAAAAATCGGACAGGAAGTCCAAATTGCTATTGATGCCTTCCCTGGAAAATTGTTTCCGGC
>JAGYKL010000010.1 GCA_018401705.1 Bacteroidia bacterium
TTATTAGTTCTCATACAGTTAACGCAGTAATTGAAACAGCTCGAAATCTCAATTCTCCAGTAATTATTCAGTTCTCTAATGGTGGGGCTCAGTTCTTTGCCGGCAAAGGATTAAAAAACGATCAACAACAGGCTTCTATCGCCGGAGGTATCTCTGGTGCGCACCATGTGCATATGATGTCAAAAGCATATGGAGTTCCTGTGGTGCTTCATACCGACCATGCAGCTAAAAAACTTCTTCCATGGATTGACGGATTACTTGATGCCGGTGAAGAATTCTTCAAGCAAACCGGACAGCCTTTATTCAGCTCACATATGCTTGATTTAAGTGAAGAACCTATCGAAGAGAACATCGACATCTGCAAGCGATATCTCGAAAGAATGTCAAAAATTGGGATGACACTTGAAATTGAATTAGGTGTTACCGGTGGTGAAGAAGATGGGGTTGATAACTCTCATATCGATGCGAAACACCTTTACACTCAGCCCGAAGAGGTTGCTTATGCTTATGAGGAATTGATGAAAATCAGTCCAAACTTCACTATAGCTGCAGCTTTTGGTAATGTTCACGGTGTTTACAAGCCAGGAAATGTGAAGCTTGAGCCAAAAATTCTGGATAACTCTCAGAAATATATTCAAGAAAAATTTAATACTGGTGAAAAGCCGGTGAATTTTGTGTTTCATGGTGGTTCTGGTTCCTCAGTTGAGGAAATCCGCGAGGCTATTTCTTATGGAGCTATCAAAATGAATATCGATACTGATCTTCAATGGGCTTTCTGGGAAGGTGTTAAAGATTACTACGAAGCCAATAAAGGTTATTTGCAAGGCCAAATTGGAAACCCTGATGGCGATGATAAACCAAATAAGAAGTTCTATGATCCTCGCGTTTGGGAACGCAAGGGAGAAGAAAGCTTTATGGCAAGATTAAAGCAGGCTTTTGAAGATTTAAATTGTGTGGGAAGGAATTAAGAAATAGGAGAAAGTTGATAGTGATTAGTAAATAGGATCTTGCTTTTGAATTAGGTTAATTCTGCCTTTCAAAATTTATTAATATAACTTTCAATCCCTGAATTTCTCCGTTCTCCATACCTCGTGTTACGTATTACGTACCTCGTATTACGTATTACGTACCTCGTATATCGTACATCGTATATCGTACATCGTATTACGCATATCGCACTAAGTATTCACCTTTACCATTTGACTTAATACTTAATACTTAATATTAAATACTAAATACTAAATACTAAATACTAAATACTAAATACTTAATACTTAATACTTAATACTTTTTACCATTCCCCTCATGCATTCAATAAAATTCGATAAAACCAAAGCATTCGGCTATCTCAATCAACATCTATCCTGGATAAAAGATAAGCACATGGCCGATTTCTTTCAAGATGATCCTGAAAGAGCTCAACGTTTTTCTATTCTATGGAGAGATTGGTATTTCGATTACTCAAAAAATCGCATCACCGATGAATCTAAGCGACTATTGCTTTCAATGGCTGAAGAATGCCAACTAAAAAATGCCATCGAACCCCAGTTTAATGGAGAAAAAATCAATCAAACCGAACATCGTGCTGTATTGCATACTGCCTTGAGAAACAGAAGCGGAAAACCTGTCATGTTTGAGGGGACTGACGTAATGCCTCAAATTAATGCAGTACTGCAAAAGATGAAGCAGTTTACCGAAGCTGTGCATTCTGGTAGCTGGAAAGGTTACACAGGTAAAACCATTCAGCATATAGTTAATATAGGTATTGGAGGTTCTGATTTAGGACCGGTAATGGTAACAGAAGCCCTAAAATCGTTCTCTAACAGAAACATTCAAATGCATTTCGTTTCGAATGTTGATGGCACTCACATGGCCGAAACGTTGAGAAAAGTAGAGCCTGAAACTACCTTGTTCATTATTGCATCAAAAACCTTCACTACTCAGGAAACAATGGCTAATGCGCACACTGCTCGCGATTGGTTTTTGAGTCATGCCGGAGATATAAATCACGTTGCCGGACATTTCGTTGCAGTTTCTACAAATACTAAATCCGTTGCCGAATTCGGAATCAACACCCAAAACATGTTTGAGTTCTGGGATTGGGTTGGAGGTCGATATTCACTCTGGAGTGCAATAGGTCTATCAATTAGCCTAAGTCTTGGCTTCGATAAATTCGAGCAATTGCTCGAAGGAGCCCATGCCATGGACAGGCATTTCAGAACTGCTGCATTTGGAGAAAATATTCCTGTTATGATGGCTCTGCTTGGCATTTGGTATGTCAATTTCTTTGGAGCTTCCTCACAAGCCATTTTGCCTTACGACCAGTACTTGCATCGCTTTGCTGCATATTTTCAACAAGGAGATATGGAAAGTAATGGCAAATATGTCGACCGAGATGGGAATCCAGTGAATTATTCAACCGGGCCAGTAATCTGGGGTGAGCCGGGTACAAATGGTCAACATGCCTTTTATCAGTTGATTCATCAAGGAACTCAAATGATTCCTTGCGATTTCATTGCTCCAGCAATTTCTCAAAATCAGATAGGAGAACATCATACTTTGTTGATGTCGAATTTCTTCGCCCAAACCGAGGCTTTAATGAATGGTAAATCCCGCGAAGCGGTTGAAACAGAACTAAAAGCAAAGGGAATGAGCGATGAAGAAATTGCTTTTCAAGCGCCCTTCAGAGTTTTTAAGGGAAATAACCCAACCAATAGCTTCCTCATTCGCGAGATAAATCCTTTTAATCTTGGAGCTCTAATTGCGGCTTATGAGCACAAAATCTTCGTTCAGGGTGTAATCTGGAATATCTTTAGTTACGACCAATGGGGTGTTGAATTGGGTAAGCAACTTGCCGGTAAAATCCTTCCTGAACTCAGAAATAAAGAGAATGTGCATTCGCATGATGCATCCACAAACAACCTAATCAATGCATTCAAAGCAATGCGCGAGTGAATTATCATCAGCTAAATTTTATCTTTGCCCCAAAATCAAAAAAATATTATGACCAAAGCAACTCTTACTACCAAGTACGGCGATATGAAGATTGAATTCTTTGATGCAGATGCCCCGAAAACAGTAGAAAATTTTGTTCGCCTTTCTAAATCTGGATACTACGATGGACTTACTTTTCATCGTGTAATTCCTGATTTCGTTGTGCAAGGAGGAGATCCTACAGGAACTGGAGCTGGTGGACCAGGATATTCAATTCCTTGCGAATTAACAGGCGATAATCAATACCACGACCGTGGAGTTCTTTCTATGGCTCACGCCGGAAAAGACACCGGAGGTTCTCAGTTTTTCATTTGCCACAGCCGAAGCAATACCTCCCACCTTGATCGCAAACACACTTGTTTCGGTAAAGTTGTTGAGAACGTAGACATCGTTGATCAAATTCGTCAAGGTGACGTAATTGAGAAAATTGTTGTCGAAGAAGTTGAAGCATAATACATACAATATCAAGTTAATAAGCCTGATTAATTAATGCAATTAATCAGGCTTATTTTTGGTAGCTCACTCATTCTTTTCCCTATCAAAACCATCATCATGAAATACTTCATTTGCATTCTTTTGGCTGCTGTTTCCTTCCGCCTGCAGGCGCAAACCATGCCTGAATTAAAAACCTTGCCCTATGACCCCAATTCAGTACCCAGGGAGCATCCGCTTAACTTCACGCATTTAATGCTTAAAGCCTCTTTTGTGCCCGAAGAAGGACTTATCAAAGGTGTCGTAGTTCATGAATTTAAACCAATTAGAGCAAAAGTAGATTCGGTTTTTCTCGATGCTCCAGGGATTGACATTAAATCAGTTTCCAGTAAAGGAGAAGAGCTAAAGTATCGCACAGATTCAGCAGGCTTAACTATTTACTTTTCTAAACCTATTTTATACGGACAAGAGGGAAGTGTCGGAATTACCTACGAAGCGTATCCAAGAGCAGGATTGTACTTTATTGGATGGAATGATAAATCCGGCAAAAGCCGCAAGCAAATATGGTCGCAAGGTCAAGGAATTGACAATAGAAACTGGATTCCGATGTATGATGAGATGAACGACAAAATCACATCTGAAATGTATATCAGAATGCCTAAAGCTTATAAAGTCCTGTCAAACGGCACTTTTGTAGGAACTGAAGAGATGAACAACGACCTGGTTTGGCATTATAAAATGACACATCCACATGCTCCATACTTAATCATGTTGGGCATTGGAGATTATGAAATTGAGACCAGAACAACAAAGTCGGGACTTAAAACAAACCTCTGGTATTATCCCGATTGGAAAGACAGAGTGAAGAACACATATTCATACAGCACCGAAATGATTGACTTTTTTGAGAAAGAAATTGCTGTGCCCTTCCCTTGGGAAAATTACAGCCAGATTCCGGTTCAGGATTTTATGTACGGAGCTATGGAAAACACTACAGCTACAGTATTTGGCGACTTCTTCTTTGTTGATTCAAGAGAATATCTCGATAGAAAATATGTTGGTGTAAATGCCCATGAGCTTGCTCATCAATGGTTTGGAGATATGGTTACAGCGCGGAGCAAGGCTCATCACTGGCTTCAGGAAAGCTTTGCAACCCATTACAATATGCTTTATGAAGCAGAAGTTTTTGGCATAAATCACAAGCAACAAGGTTTTCGTAATGCTCAAAATGCAGCATTAAGAGCTTCTATGAAGGATTTATATCCTGTGGCAAGCAGTGAAGCCGGCAGCACCCGTTGGTATCCAAAAGGTGCCGCTGTTTTGTTCATGCTGAGATATGTTATTGGCGATGAAGCTTTTAGGGTAGGTATCAAACATTACCTTGAGCAAAATGCGTATGCAAATGTAGACTCCGACGATTTGCTGGATGCTTTTGAAGAAGCCTGTGGCTATTCTCTCAATTGGTTCTGGGATGAATGGATTTACAGAGGAGGTGAGCCTGTTTGGAAAATCGAGACAACTTCCACCGAAGGTGAAACAACATTTGATGTTACTCAACTTCAAATGAATGAGCCCTATGTTTCGCTCTTTAAAATGCCTGTGATTCTTGAAGTTCACTTTGAAGATGGCACATCTGTTAGAGATTCAGTTTGGGTTGATGACTTTAACCACAGTTTTTCACTGAAATACCCTACCGGTAAAAAGCTTGCTTATTCACTTTTTGATCCGGGAAATCGTATTCTTAAATACATGGAATTCGAAAAGCCTTGGGAACAACTTAAAAATCAGGCCGTTCAGGCCAAGTTCATGCTAGACAGATTGGATGCTGTTCAAGGTTTAGACAAGATAGATATCGACATAAAAAGGGATTTGTTACAAAAGATTGCATCAGGAAAAGATTGGCATTTAGTGAGAGTTGCAGCTATAGAACAGCTTAAAGACGACAAGAAAAGTCAGAAATTACTCTCTAAGCTTTGCGCCGATTCGGACCTTGAAGTTAGAAAAGGAATCATAGATACTTACGACACCTTGCCCAATTGGCTTATTTCGTCAAGTGCAAGACTACTACTAGATTCGAGTTATGCTTTGCAGGAGAATGTTCTCAAAAAACTTTGCCTTTCAGATTCTGGAAATACCAAAAAGTATCTGGATATAACTGCCAAAGAAATGGGCAATAATTCAAGAAATACGAGAATTACATGGCTGGGAATCGCCATTGCAAATGGTGATGTAAAATATCAGGAAGAGCTCATCGAATATCTTTCGCCTGGCTATGAATTTGGAACTAGAAGAAATGCTGTGACAGAGTTGCTGAAGCTGAAGATATTTAATGAGAAAACCATGCTTTACGCATGGGATGCAGCCTTAAATCCTAATGCAAGACTTGCATCAGCAGGAAGAGGATTTTTAACTCGCTCTATGAAAGCCAAGGATGAAAACAAAGAGATAATTTATGCTTTTCTTCAAAGCCAAAAGGCGGATGCCGAAGCTTGGAAACTTGAAATCATTAATAAGGTCTTGAGTGAATAGGCGATTAAGCCTTCAAAATAAATTTTATAAATTGCTAGACCTAAGTTGGCATCATGAAAAATCTACTGGTATTAATTGCATTTCTTTTTATTAATAAAGTTTATTCTCAGTCCTTAGCAGCCGAGTGGGCTATAGGCTTAAGCTCTTCACTTAGTGCAAGGTGCACAGCTATTGATATTGATAATGAAGGAAACGTATATGCTACGGGATATTTCAAATCGTCGGTAGATTTTGACCCGGGACCTGAAGAGTTCATTTTATCAAATGGAATTAATCAAGATATTTTCGTAGCTAAATATTCTTCTTTAGGTGAGTTAATTTGGGCAAAACAAATAGGTGCCGACGGAGCCGATGCTGCAAATGATATTAAAGTAGATGGTTTAGGTCGAATTCATTTAACAGGTACTTATCAACCTCCTTGCAATTTCAATCCAGCTTCAGCTACGGTTGTTAGTCCTGCTCCCAGAGGTGGCATGGATTTATTCATTCTAACACTTGATAATGATGGAAATTATCTAAGAGTTTTTGGAGGTGGTGGATCTGAAGATGACGAAGGCAAAGCTTTGGTTGTTGACAGTGACAATAATATTTACGTCACAGGAACCTATGAAGGAAGCGCAACAATAAGGTACCCGGGACAGCAGTCTAGCTCTGCTTCATTTGCAGGCTATGGTTTAAGGGACGTGTTTATGCTAAAAATAGGGTCAGATTTAAATGTAGTTTGGGACGAGCAATTGGGAGGAGCTAACTCTGATGATATATCCAATTGTATTGCTTTAGATGCAGATAACAACCTTGTGATTGGCGGCAGCTTCAGCGCTACATGTAATTTTAACACACCTAGCGGAAATAACAATTACGTATTTAATGCAAGTGGAAATAAAGATTGCTTTATCACTAAAAGAGCTAATAATGGCAACTTTCTGATGGCTAAAGTATTTGGAGGATCTAATGAGGATGCAGTATCTGACATTTCAATTGACAACTCTGGAAGTATATATTCTACTGGTTATTTTGAGGCGAATGCAGACTTTAATCCAGATAATGCTGAGGAATTTATCTTAATGACTGGTTTGCCTTCATCGGGTAAAAGAACTTTTGTTCAGAAACTCGATAACAATGCTAATTTCGTTTGGGCTAAGCAAATTCAATCAAGCACAGTAAATGTAGGAAATGCTATACATGTAACTAGCGATCAGGATGTTTATTTAAGCGGTTACTTCGTTGAAACCGCCGATTTTGACCCTGGGATTTCTGAATATAACCTTACTTCAACAAACATGACTGGCGATGTTTATACACTAAGACTTGATGCTATTGGTGATTTTCTTGAGGTAAAAACCTTCGGTGGAAGCATTTATGATGAGGCCTTTGATATTCATGTTGATGCTCAGGAGAATGTCTATGTAGTTGGCAGATTCGCTTCTTCTTATTCTATTGCATCAGGTATTGAACTTGCAGGAGAATCAAACGAAAATGGCTTCATTGTTAAATACGGTTTTTGTCAATCGTCTCAAGTTACAGATAATATAACATCTTGCGGACCTTACACATGGATTGATGGAAATACTTATAACATAAGCAACAACACGGCAACATTCGTGCTATCTGGAGCTAATGTGAGTGGATGCGACAGCATCATTAATTTGAACCTTACAGTTTATCCAGGTGGTGCTATTGATGCGAATGTGATTATGCTTCCTAATCAACAATTACAATCTCAGGCAACAGGAGTTACTTATCAGTGGCTCAATTGCAATGATGGTTTTAATGCAATACCTGGTGAAAACAATCAGTTGTTTACTCCAACTGAAGTTGGATTTTATGCTGTAGCATTATCTAATGGTACCTGCACCGATACTTCAGAATGTGTTGAAGGAGTGATTATTGGATTAGAAAATATTGATAAGAATGAAATTATCAATATTTATCCAAATCCCGGAAATGGAAGTTTTTACCTGCCATCTGGAATTGAACCTGATCAAATAAGCATTTACAATTCCTTAGGGGTTTTGGTCTATAATCATAGTTCTTTCACAAAAAACTCTGATATGATAAGCTTTAAAGGACATTCAGGGCTTTACTTTGTTAGCATCCTGTCTGGGGGAATTCAGTACCACTTTAATTACATTAAGGATTAAGGATTTTCGTCCTGTAAAAGCAAAAAGGAAAAGATTATTCGCTTTTACACGAAGTAACACTTCCAATAGCCAACTATGATAAACCAGCTCATTTGGACTGCCATATTAGTATCTATTCAGAACCTAGGACATGCACAGTCTAAAGAAATAACTATCAGGTTTATAGGTAACTGTGGACTGCAGCTTTCCGATGGAATATCAAACATTTATACTGATTTTCCTTACGTTTCAGGTTTTAACCAATATATGGAATACAAGGATTCAGAATTGATTGACATCAAGGATAGTTCCATTTTTATTTTTACTCACAAGCACCCCGACCATTACTCTAAAAAACGAATGAAGCAAGTTTTAAAAGAAAAGGGTGGTTCGAAATATGGCAGCTGGGATATCGCTCAACTTGAGAGTCTAAATAAGATTATTCCAAACTTCAGGATTCAGGCATTTAAAACCCAGCATTTTTTATCTCGAAAACACTATTCTTATTTGATTGAATGGCATGGCAAAAGAATATTTTTATCTGGAGACACCAAACACACTGAAACCATTGTTTCTATCAATAATATTGATTGGGTTTTTATGCCGGCATGGATGGTTAGAGAAGCATTCATGGACAACAAACTGAAGATTGATTCAAAAATGTTTGCTGTTTATCACATAGGATTAAAAGACGATATTAGAATAAGTGGAGAGAGATTCTTAATGTTGAAGAAGCAAGGAGAACTAATTTCGCTGCCATATGACTGAAATTGATTTGCCAAAATTCTGCTAAAAGACATTATACTGAATCTTAAATTAAATAGAATGGCTTATATTTCCAACAATTAATAAAATTCATATAAAGTGTAACTAAATTGGTCTAAATCTCTCTATGGAGGATGCGTATACTCGTACTATTCTTCTTGCTTGTAAGCCTAAATGGAGTCTCTCAGATTTCTTCTGGTATTTTGGTCATAATCCCCGATACTTCCGCAATTTTTCTCAACAGGAAATGTTCAAGAATAATTTCTAATTCATCTGAATCAGAAACAGAATTTAAGAATTATCTCTCTTCAACTCTCAAAGAATCAGTAAAAAGAAGATATAAAGCAGATTATATAAGTGAAGACATTCCTGATTTAAAAGGTCTTCATGGCGATTATGTTTATGACGCCAAAAGAGTAAACTCATTTGAGAGGAGTAGCAAGCTGGATGGCAAAAATATCTTTCAATTTATTTTCAGCATTAATAATGAAAGAGCTTTTGTTAGCAAGAAATTCGATGATTTATCTGAGCTCAAAATGAAAACTTTTGCTCAAACTCATTTAGTGAAGTATATTGTTTCGATAAATCTGTTTGAGACTCTAATTCCAAAACCTTTTGACCGAAATACTCACTTCAATATTCATGTCGAAATATATGATACAGACTTCAATATACTATACGCAGATGTTTTAAGTGAAAAAGTTAGAATAGGCAAACAGGTCTACTTTAGCACTTTGAAGTATTTTTTCAGAAGCAGAATTGATTGGATTTGTAATCAAGGCTTACCTATTGTAAAAAAGTAGATGAAGCAAGTTGCTTTAGGCTTTGGACATAAAAAAAGGCAAATTATTTTAACAAGGTTTTTAGCACAGAATTCTGCTCTAATAATACTAACCATGCAAAAACAATTTGCCAATATAATATTCTTAAACCCTTATTTAACTATGATTTTTCCTGTTTTTATTACTTGAGAATCTTTTGTTAACCGATAGAAATAAATTCCTTTCGCTTCGTATTTCAAACTAATTATTGTTTTATCAGAATTTATTTGAGTTATGTATACTCTTTTGCCTAAAATATTTAGAATTTCAAATTCCGAATTTCCGAGGTCTGACTTAACATTAAAAATACCATTACTTGGATTAGGATAAATTACTAAATCATCATTTTCTGCAGACTTATCAGCAATTGAAGTTGGATTGCCATCAGGACCATATACAGTATAATAAGCCCAAACAGCACAAAGAGGATTATTGACTTCTGCGACTAAAACGGCATATGTGCCTACTGCTAAATTTGAAATAGATTCGGCCGATGAACCGGTATTCCATGCTATTTCATATGGAGGATTACCTCCTGAAATTGAAATAGATGCAGAACCTGTTCCAGAAAATATGCTATTTGAACTTGAGTTGGTGCCAGAAATTGAAACAGAAAGATTACAACCTCCAGGAGCTACATAATAACTGCCTACTCTCTGGCATTGGTTTCCATCGGTTACAATAACAGTATAAAGGCCAGGAATTGCGCCACTAATTGATTGTTCAGTCATTCCATTACTCCAGGAAAAACTGTAGGGAGGAGTTCCGCCATTTAAGGAAACAGCGGCAGTTCCATCATTTGAACCAATTGAAGTTTCGCTCGTTCCTGTCACAGAAATTGAAAACCCCTCACATGATGGCAAATTCAACACAATAGCATCAATATAAAATTCACTTCCCGCCACAGGCGTTGGAAGTGGTAATGGAGGAAGGCCTAATGCTGAAAAATCAGGTACCGATCCAATGCTAGATGTGGCATAAATATCCATTCTATCCGGTTGTAAATCAGAATAATAAACAATAGGAATATTCATATTTGTCCATTCAGAAACTGTGTTGTTAGCTTCAAAATAGCCTTCTCCAATTATTTCATCTTCATCTGAAGCAGCGTTATATCTAGTAAGTGTAACATGCATACCTCCGGCATCATTTCCCATGGGCATAGATTTATATCTGAAATCTACAGATATCGGCCTTTGAGTATAAGGTATGCCTGGTTCAATAAACGAACCTAATTGAATTCCACCACCTAAAGGGTTCGGAAGTGGAATTGAAATTCCAGGAAAAGGGGGAAAGCTTGGAATCTCGAAATTGGGACAATCTGGACAATTGCCAGTAATCAATCTTACTGATGATGAGCCTTCACCAGGCTCAGAAGTTTCTCTAAAAACAGTTTGATCTCCTCCTGAGGCTTGTGTTATTTCATTGGAAGAACTCCAGCCATTGGGTTCATTACCTGACCAATTTTCAAAATCAAGATTGGTTTGTGCTGATGCTGTAAATACCATTGCGAAAGACAAAAAAAGTATTAAGCCGAATAAATTTCTCTTCATATTTTATTGTTATTTAAGATTTTCCTACTCATAAGGCTTTTCGGTTCCGCCTTTAATTCCAGAGTTATGTTGACTCATAAATACTTTTTTTGCAAGAACAATGCCATTAAAAACCAACAAAGACATTATAACGTTTCTTATCGATTATGCTTTTAGTATATATACATCGAACGATTAAAATCAGATAAAGTGAAATAGTTTTATTCACTTTACATGAAATAAGTTTAAGAATTGATAACCATTGTATATCTACATTAAACTAAAGAAGAGGTAATAAAAAGCGTTTTTCCGCAATTTAGAAAGCAACAATAATTACGTTTGATAATTTGCAAAAAAGGGACTTTTACAAAAGTATGATTAGTGGGATAAGTTTTCGAGACTTGTATGAGTTAAATAAGTCTATCTCTCGGTATCATTTCAAGCTTGATTTGATACTTTTGCGGGCCAATAATTTTCAGAATGATTACCGTAGATAGCCTCGCCGTTGAATACAGCGGAAAAACACTTTTTAGTAATGTTTCTTTCGCAATAAACCCCAGCGACAAGATTGCCTTGATGGGAAAGAATGGAGCCGGCAAGTCTACCATCATGAAAATTATTGCTGGTGAATCTAAACCTTCAAGAGGTGCAGTTCGAGCTCCCAAAGAAGCTGTTATCGCCTATTTGCCGCAACATTTGCTTACAGAAGATAATTGCACAGTTTTCGAAGAAGCTGCTAAGGCATTCAAAACGGTTTTCGCTATGCGCGATGAAATGGAAAGACTCAATAAAGAGCTCGAAACTAGAACCGACTACGAAAGCGACGAATACATGAGTATAATCGAAAAGGTTTCTGACCTTTCTGAAAAGTTTTATGCTCTTGAGGAAGTTAACTACGATGCCGAAGTTGAGAAAGCTCTTAAAGGTTTAGGCTTTAAGCAAGAAGACCTTTACCGTCCAACCAGCGAATTCAGCGGAGGTTGGCGTATGCGTATTGAATTAGCCAAAATTCTTCTTCAAAAACCCGATTTAATCCTGCTCGATGAACCAACCAACCACATTGATATAGAATCTGTGATTTGGCTTGAGGACTTTCTTGTGAACAAAGCAAATGCAGTACTAGTTATTTCTCACGACAAAGCTTTCATTGATAATATTACCAACCGCACCATCGAAGTCACGATGGGACGTATTTACGATTATAAGGCCAACTATTCGCACTACCTTCAATTGAGAGAGGAAAGAAGGTCTCATCAAATCAAGGCATATCAAGAGCAGCAACGAGAAATTGCCGATCATATGGCTTTCATTGAGCGTTTCCGGGGTACTTATTCAAAAACCAATCAGGTATCATCGCGAGAGCGAATGCTCGAGAAAATCGTTCCTATTGAAATTGACGAAATTGATACATCTGCATTAAAATTACGTTTTCCACCTGCACCTCGCTCAGGAGAACATCCGGTTACAGTGCGCGAATTAACCAAGAAATACGGCGATCAAGTCGTTTTTAATAAAGCCAACATGTCTATCACTCGCGGTGAAAAAATTGCCTTTGTTGGACGAAATGGAGAAGGAAAATCGACCATGATTAAGGCTATTCTTGGAGAAATCGAAGTAGAAGGCGAGGTTCACCTTGGCCATAACGCCAAGGTGGGATATTTTGCTCAGAATCAAGCCTCATTGCTGGATCCTCAACTTACCGTTTTTGAAACAGTTGATCAAGTGGCGGTTGGCGATATTCGTACGCAGATAAAGAATATGCTCGGACGTTTCATGTTTAGTGGCGATGATATCAATAAAAAGGTTTCTGTGCTTTCTGGTGGAGAGAAAACCAGATTGGCAATGGTTAAGCTGCTACTTGAGCCAGTTAATCTGCTTATTCTCGATGAGCCAACCAATCACTTAGATTTAAAATCTAAGGATGTCCTCAAAGAAGCTTTGCTCGATTTCGATGGAACGCTAATTTTAGTATCACACGACCGTGCATTTCTAATGGGTTTAGCAAAAAAAGTATTTGAATTCAAAGACAAGCGCGTTATCGAGCACCTAGAAACTATCGATGAATTCCTTGAAAGAAACCGCATCCGAAGCATTGCTGAGTTGAATCTATCCAAATAAGCCGACCTAGTTTAGCTTATCAATAAGCATATTTAATGAATTTGATTTTAAAGTTCAATCTTGTTTGGATCGATAATTCGCCCGCTTGTTTCCGTAATATCTTGATTCATTTTAGGCTTAATACTTTGATAATATTCTTCTTCTGATTCATAAGCTAAAGCAGTTTAATTACTTGAACAGGTAAGATATTGTCATATTTAAAAGCATTTTATTTATCCCCTGAGCAAAACTGTTTACATTAGTGTAGCTTGAACTAAAGAAAGTAAAATTTCCTATAATTTGAGATCGGCTTGTAAGCAGTTCAAATATCTAGAAATGATTATGAAATCAGGGATCTCTTTATCAATTGTTTTTTTAGTGCTTACAAATCTTTGCCTGGCCCAAGGAGGTTGGCAAACAATCTATCCTATTCAAAGCAATTCGCCCTATGGGGATGGCATTGAATCGGTAAGACAAACACCTGATGGTGGATATATACTTGCTGGTATGAGTGAACTTAATTCAGCAGCAAGCCAAAATAGAATAGTGAAAGTAAACGATCAGGGAATTGTGCAATGGTCAAATAGCTATTCTGCAGTTGGCAACTATTCTTGGGCAACGAATATTGAACTTTCACCTAACGGTGGATATTTTATTGAAGGCTACAGGACAAATCCAGTAAGCTTTGCCCGTGAGGTTTATCTTCAACGCCTCGATGCCAACGGTAATCAATTGTGGCTTAACTTCTATCCTCAAGCTCAAGTTGCAACTAAAGGAGATATCACCAACGATGGAGGTTTTATTCAAATTGGTTATTATGACAACAATGGCATTCAGGATACTTTATCAGTTATAAAAACAGATGAATCAGGCAATCTGCAGTGGTTAAGGAAATATCCCAATACCGGAACCGGTATTGAAAGAATTCCTACTTCTATAATCCAGACATTAAATGGTGAATTCGTAGTAGCGGGTTATAAAGATCAGGGTTTTGGTGGACTTAATTTTCTTTGGAGACTTGATGCTTCTGGCGATTCTCTTTGGCAGAATACATATGGTGTTCAAATGAATCACCCTGAATATATTGGTCAGGTTCTTGAACTCGAAGATAGCAGCATTGTTGCTTTAGGAAACGATGCCTTGACCTTTGGGGCTAATGACTTTTATCTCTATAGAACGGATCCAAATGGATACCTGCTTTGGGAAAAATACTATCAGCAAGCAAATGCATTCGGAACACATCTCGATGCAACAAGCGATGGTGGTTTCATTTTAACAGGATATCAACTGCTTTCATCATTGTATAATGTGATTCTAATAAAGACCGATATAGACGGAAATCAACAATGGCTTAAAACATACAACGGATATAGCAATGGTAGTTTCAAACCTTATTGTGTTCAACAAACTTCAGATGGAGGTTACATTGTTGGTGGAGCTAAGCTTCAAGGTCCGTATACCAGAACAAACATGTATCTCATCAAAACCGATGAACTAGGAGAAATCTACGGAAACACACTTCAAGGCTATATCTATGCTGATGCTAACGCCAATTGTTCTAATGATCCAGAGGAATACAAATTTCAAAACTGGATGGTTAAAGCAACAGGAAACCAAACATTTTTGACTTCATCTGATGAAACTGGTTTCTACTGGGTTAGGGTTGATACAGGAAATTATCAAGTAACTCTCCACCCAACAGGAATAAATCCATATTGGGAAAACGCTTCTTGCACAAACGACACTCTAAATATATCCATCACCCAACCATTAACAACAATAGATACATCGTTTGCGCAAACAGCCTCTGCTTTTTGTCCTTTGCTAACTGTTGATATGGGCACACCTTTCCTAAGAAGATGCTTTAACAACACATATGCAGTTCAGTATTGCAATACAGGAACTGCTGCAGCAGAAGATGCATTTATAAACGTAGAATTTGATGATTTTTTAATCGTAGATAATTCAAGTATAAATGTTCCCTTTACGCAAATTGATTCTCAAAATTATCAATTTGATATAGGCAATGTGCAAATAGGTGAATGTGGCTCAATCTCAATTTCAGTACTTGTATCATGTGATGCATTACTTGGTCAAACACATTGCAGTAATGCTGAGATATTCCCTAATCAAAGCTGTTTAGAACCAATTTGGGAAGGACCTGTTGTTGCTCTAGAAGCCGAATGCAGGAATGATTCTGTTGTATTTACAGTAAGTAACAGTGGAAGTGATATGCTTGAGCCAGTAGATTTCACTGTTATAGAAAATGGAACCATCATTGATATGGGCATCGTTGAACTTGCAGCTGCTCAATCGCAGGAAATTTCATACATAGCTAATGAAAACGCTAGTTACAGAATCAATGTAAATCAAGCTCAAGGCTTACCAGCAATTCTTGGCGACCCAATTGCAAGTATTGCAGTTTTAGGCTGTGGCTCAATTGAATCTGAAGGCTGGGTTGTTCAGTTATCTGACTACGATGGCTCTCCTTTTATTGATATTGACTGTCATCAAAATATTGGTGCTTACGATCCAAATGATAAACAGGCTTCGCCTGTTGGATATGGCGAAGAGCATTTTATTAAGGAAAATAATGATCTCGAATATTTAATCCGCTTTCAAAACACAGGGACTGATACAGCATTTACTATTGTTATTAGAGATACTATTTCTCAATTCCTTGATATAACAAGTATTCAACCTGGCAGTAGTAGTCATAACTACGCATGGCGAGTGTATGGTGAAGATGTTCAGGCTGTTGAATTTACGTTCAATAACATCATGCTGCCTGATAGCTTTGTTAACGAACCTGCTTCAAACGGATTTATCAAATACCGTATCAAGCAACTGGAAAATAATCAAATCGGAACGATTATCAATAATACAGCAGCCATCTATTTCGATTTCAATGAACCCATTTTTACAAACGCTACCTTTCATGAAATAGGAGAGGACTTCATTGAAGAAGTTCTTATTACTAGTGACTTTAGCTCAATACTTGATCTTCAAAGAACCAAAGTTTATCCTAATCCTTTCAACCAATCAACACGCATTGAATTTCAAGGAGAATCAAAAGGTAATTTTAACTTAGAAGTTTATAATTCTTTAGGTCAACTAGTTCAAGAATACCAGTCTAAGCAGAATTACATTGATATTAGTCAGGGAACATTAAAACCTGGAGTCTATTTCTATACACTAAAGAATAATACTTTATTAATTGATTCAGGCAAGATGATTATTGAATAGACTCATCTTATAGAAATAGCCTCCTTAATATGATGAGCCAGCTATAATTGTAGATAATTTAAATGAACATGTTTCTTATTCGGATTTGTGTTCACAAATTCAAATAGTTACATTTACAGTTAATTACCTAACCTATACTTGAATTGAATTACTTTCAATTCAAATTTGAGAATATCGATTTGAAATTACTTAGACTCTTTGCTATAGTTATATGCTCAATTGCAGTTTATGATGCAGGTGCTCAGTGTGAAGTAACGCCAATTCCTTCTAATGCAGTGGCTACTTGTAACCCTGCAGACAACTTTGGAAGTGCCTTATGTAATCAAAGTTCTATCTATTCATGCATAGGCGAAACTGTTTGCATTGAATTATTTTTCACGGGAGATGTAGATTCGGTTCGAATTGACTGGGGAGACGGTTCAGCTTGCCAATGGTATAATGAAACAGTCATAACTGCTACTCATGTTTACAGTATACCAGTTTCACAAAGAGACACGTGTCCATTTCCTCCTTACCAAGGATTACAAGGTTATCAAGGTAATGGAACGCGAGCTTTCTTGTACCAAATTGATTATTTTCAAGAGTGCACAATGACTAACCCTATCTTCAATTTAGATTTGGGAGGTACAACTTATGTTAGAATAGGCCAAGCTATAGATGTTATATTCGTTCAATATCTACCAAATGCTTTGTTCTCAATTGATCCTTATTATCCTTGCGCAGACGCAAGCATAAACATTCAAAACGAACCTTGCCCTAACGAACCTAATGGTAATGAAACCTATTTCTGGAATTTCAATGGGGATTCAACATCTACATTACCAGACCCATTTCCTGTTTTTTCAGCAAATGCTGGAACCACTTCAATTTCCAGCTTTATCTCTTGCACTGTAACAAATTCTTGCGGATCTAGCAGTTATACACTTAATTTTTGTACCAGTCCAGAACTGTTTGCCAACTTTAATTTCACAAACATAGTTTGTAAACCACCAAATGGTCCTTATGAATTAGATTTTTCTGCTAATCCTAGTTATCTAAATTCAAACCAAAACGAGCAATGTGCTACCCCCGAATTTCTATGGGAAGTTACTCGAATTGACCCACTCAGTGATCAGTGCAATCCCGCTTTGCCCGGAAATCCTGCGGCTCCTATCATAAACGATGAATTCATTATAAACCCTGTTATTGAATTTGCATATCCGGGTGTTTATGAAATCCAATTAGAAATAACCACGCCTAACACTACGTGTGGAGACTTAGTAATTAAAGATACTTTAACCATAATCGGACTCACCAACACCACCAATAATTGACTTAATTGGCCCTAGTGCAGGTTGTTCCACACCATTTCAAACAGAAATTAATGTTACTCCTGGCGGAGCCTGTTTTGGAAGTTTTGATGGGACAAGTATTCAACAGACCCTGATTTAATTATTAAGATTCTCCTGGAGCCGTTATTCAAGAAAATCCTGGCTATAATTATATCCTTACCTACAATGTTGAAGATGCTTACTCAATTACAGCATCCAATTCTAATGAGTGTGGCGCTGCCAACAGTCCGAATATAGTCAATATCAATGTAATTCCAGAGGTAGTTATAGATGCAACTAGCGATACGACCTTTTGTGCAAACGAAACAGCGACCTTAGAAATTTTTCCGCCGCCTGCGGCTAATAATGGTGTAAATTATGTCTGGACTATTTCCGGTACCAGCGTTGAAGTAGCAAAAGCACCTGAATACACTTTTGTTGCAGAGAATTTTGGAAATGTACCTGTCACTACAACATACGTAATTGCTGCTTTAGCGCAGGGATGCGATGCAACCGATACTGTTGAAGTAACCGTAAATCCATCGCCAGATATTCCTTTAGTTAATGACGAAACTGTTTGCATTGGTGAAGATGTAGTTCTTACAGTTACTAATATTAATCCCGCTGTAGAGTATTTTTGGTATGATTCATATAATTCAACAATTCCAGTGGGCACAGGTCCTAGTTTGAGTTTGACAAACTTACAATCTTCACAAACTTGGTTCATTGAAGCTATTGATATTGCTCTAATGCCTTGCGATACTTCGGTGAGAGATTCCGCTGTAATAACTGTTATTCAAGTTGGCTCAATTCAATTTTCTAATAATTCTGTTAGCATTTGTTTTCCTTCTTCAAACCCATTGCCCGAAAATCTTGATAACTACACAACCGTTAATCCTTCAAACGGAGTTTGGAGTGGACCTCCGGCTTTAAATCTTCTACCTAATGGTGAATTAAATCCTTCTTCAATAGGTAATTTTTGGGCTGTTTATACAGTGAATGATGCTTCCACCGGTTGTAGTATTCTTGACTCGATTCAAGTTTTGGTTACCAGTCCTGATTCACTTCCATTAGATATCCCTGAGCCAATCTGTATCGGAGAATCTTTGCAGTTAGAACCTAGTCAATCTGGATGGTCTGTTGACGGAATACCCTTAAATAATGGACTTTATACCTCATCAGCCGCAGGCTTTGAATACGCAGTTTATACGCAAGGTGCGGTTGGTTGTGAAGTTACAGATTCTGTTATTATCGTTGTGAATCCTTTGCCTACCATCAATATTACAAGTCAAGGTCAGGCATTCTGCACAAACCAGGGAACTATCACAATTAGCGGAAATTCAAATACAGGTGATGAATATAATTGGTATGTCTTAGGAAATGCAAGTTCAATTTCTACGAACGATTCCATTTTCGTTAGTCCCGCTAACAATACCAGTTATGCCTTGCAAATAACTGATACAGCTACAAATTGCAGTATTAATGACACCATTCTGGTGGAAGTTATTACTAGTCCTGAAGCTGACTTTGCGGCAGCGATAAATTTTTGTGAAGGAGATACTATTTGGCCCATTAATAATAGCACTCCGGCGAATCTTCAATATTCATGGATTTTAAATGAGAATTATTCTAACCCGATAAATGTTGAAGAAGCCTATTACCTTTTGCCTGAAGGAGCTTATTCAATCAGTTTAATTGTGCAGGACAATATTTGCAGTGATACTGCAATGCAGGATGTTTATGTGTTTGCTCCACCAATAGTCAACACTTCTGTATTAAACTTTAACTCTTGTAATCCTAATGATATTGAATTTCAAGCTGAAGTTTTAGACGAAGATTCAGTCGATTTTAATTACAGCTATTCATGGGATTTTGGCAATGGAAGTAATTCCAGTGATTTAATTCCAAGTCCTGTTACTTACGATTTAACTGCTAATAATCAGCTGGATTATACTTATTGGCTTAGTGTTACAGGAACTTATTGTGCCTCGGTTGTTAGCTCAGGTCAACTATCGTTTGACTCAATACCACATATACAGTTGGCCACAGATACCATTTATGGCTGTAGTCCATTCATAACAGAAATACCTTTTTCAACATTAGGAACTCCGCATACTTTAACACTTACACTTGAAGATGGCACCGTGATTACGAATGTTGATACACTACTTGAATTTACTGCAAGTGGAATAACTCAAACATTTAAAGTGGGAATTGTTGCTTGGAATGATTGCGGTTTTTCTAAAGATTCTATTTATATACAAGTTCGACCTAATCCAGTTGTAGCCTTTATTGTTACTGATATTCCTTTGTTGGGTGCTTGTGAGGGTGACCAAATAAATATTTCCGGAGTAAATTCTATTGGAAGTGTAGATTCAACTTTATCATTTAGTTGGTACCTCGATGGCGATTTGTTATTTGTAGGTGGGGGATTTCTGAATTTAAATGATATCGGACCTGGTCAATACGATATACTTCTTAATGTTTCTGATGGTTGTAGCACAGCTCAAGATTCAATTGAAATAGAAATCTTTGGTCAACCAGCAATTACAATCTTATCAGATGCTGACACTGTTTGTGTTAATCAAATTATTGAACTTCAATCAACTGCAGAAGATAATTTCTTGATAAGCTGGGATATGGGTGATGGTGATTTTTACTACAATGATCAAACTATAAGTCATACTTATGCGACACCGGGTTTGTATGAAATTATAGTTGAAGCAAGAGATTCGAGTGGACTTTGCTTTGCAACTGATACAATTACCAATCTGGTTTGGCCAAACACTGAAATTGAAGGTTTTGTGGATACAAGTTATGCCTGTATCGAAACTTTGGTTGAATTTACAAGCACTACAAATAATCCTTCCAATAACATTAACTGGGATTTCGGAAATGGCGCCAATTCAGTTTTTGGAATGGATGTCACTTCTTATCCCGAAGCTGGTGTGTATCAAGCAGTGGTAACTGCTTTCAATTCTATTACGGTGAATGGCTTCGGCTGTGAAGCAACGGATACTGTTGTGGTTAATATCTTACCTAATCCAATTAGTTTATTCTCATTGAATAATTTGGGGGAAACCTACTGCATTGCCGAAGGCGAGAGTGTTAGCATTGAATTAAATAATCAATCTAGTGAAGGTTTTGCATACCGCTGGTATGCGGATGAAGTATTCTTTTCTGATTTAGAGTTCCCTGTTTTCGAAACGACAGAGGTTGGTTCTCAAACCATTAAGTTAATTGTTTATTCTCAGTTTGGCTGTGCCGATTCATCAAGTTCTCAAATAAATGTAGGTTTGAAACCGGAAATGATTCTGAATGTTACTCCAAAGGAAGGCTGTGACCCTTTGTTAAGTGAAATTGAGCCTGTTTGTATTGGATGTGAGAGTATTAGCATTTGGGATGGAGGATTTATCATAGGTGATGGAAATCCATCGACACAGATCTTCGAGGGAGCAGGCGAACATTTTATTAGTCAAATAGGAGAGAGTTTAGAGGGTTGCGTGGATACAGTTAGTACAATTGTTTTAGTTAAGCCCAATCCAGTCCCTGAATTTTGGGTTAGCCCCTGAAAGTATTCCTGCCACTGGCGGTGATTTATTATTTTCGAGTGGATTGCATCCCAATAATTTAACTTCTTATAGATTGTATTTAAATGATAGCCTTTTAGGCGGATGGTTAAACGATTTGCAAGTAAATCCAGTAGCAAATAATCAGGATAGTTTAGTATTTCGTTTGGAGCTATCGCTCGACGGCTGTTTAGATACAGCATTTCAACGTGTAGATATTTTTAATGATCAAACCATTTATTTCCCAAATTCATTTACACCTAATGGCGATGGTGTTAATGATGTGTTTAAACCTTCAGGAAATAATGTTAATGTTAAAGAGTTTCTTATTTACAACCGTTGGGGGGAGTTGATGCATGATGAATCGAATATTGCAATTGAAGATATTGTAGGGTGGAATGGAACTGCAAAGCCCAAAAGTAGTGTTGATAAAGTAATGGATGTTTATATTTATCGTTTGCTTTATGAAAGTGGAATTGGATCAGCAGATAACAAACTCATTACCGGCGCTGTTTACGCTATAGAATAAAAGCACTGATTATTTGATATATTAAACCCATAACTAGTACCAAATCGGGATAGTGATTTTGTGTGTTTTTTTTTGATGTATTTTAATCAAATTAATTAACAGGAAACAAAAAAGGCTGATTCATTTTGAATCAGCCTTTTGATATTTAAGTAAAATAAAAGCTTAGTTAGCAGCTTCCGGCTTTGGAAGTAAAATTTTGCGGCTTAACTTAAGCTTTCCTGTTTTCTTATCTACATCGATGAGCTTTACATCAATGATATCGCCTTCTTTAAGAATTCCGTCAAGGTTTTCTAAGCGTCTCCATTCTACTTCAGAAATATGAAGTAATCCATCTTTTCCAGGAATAATCTCAACGAAAGCACCAAATGGAACAATAGATTTAACTTTTCCAGAATAAACTTCTCCAATTTCCGGTGTTGCAGTAATCGCACGGATACGTGCCATTGCCTTATCAATACTTTCCTTATTTGAGGAAGAAATCTGCACAATACCTTGCTCATTAACCTCTTCAATTGTGATAACAGTATTGGTTTCTTTTTGCATTTCCTGAATAATCTTTCCTCCAGGTCCGATAACAGCACCAATGAATTCTTTGGCAATACGCATCTCAACAATACGAGGTGCATGAGGCTTGTAATCTTCCCGCGGAGCGGTGATAACCTTCTTCATTTCACCAAGAATATGAAGTCTACCTTGTTTTGCTTGGTTTAATGCATTAAGCATGATTTCATAGGAGAGACCTTGAACTTTGATATCCATCTGGCAAGCAGTAATGCCATCTTCAGTTCCGGTAACTTTAAAGTCCATATCACCTAAGTGATCTTCATCACCTAAAATATCACTCAGTACAGCATAATTGCTGCCGTCATCAGTAATTAATCCCATGGCGATTCCTGAAACTGGTTTCTTAATCTTCACACCAGCGTCCATAAGAGCAAGCGTTCCTGCGCATACAGTTGCCATTGATGAAGAACCATTAGATTCAAGAATGTCAGAAACCACACGAATGGTGTATGGATTTTCAGAAGAGGAGGGAAGCATTGGCTTTAAAGCTCTTAATGCTAGGTTTCCATGACCAATTTCTCTTCTTGAAGTTCCTCTGTTCGGACGAGCTTCTCCTGTTGAGAAAGACGGAAAGTTATAATGTAAAAGGAAGTTGTTTTTTCCTTCTAATACAGCTCCATCAATAATTTGCTCATCCATTTTAGTACCTAAAGTAACGGTAGTTAATGATTGAGTTTCTCCACGAGTAAATATTGCTGAACCGTGAGCGTATGGCAGATAATCAACCTCGCACCAAATAGGACGAATGTCGGTTAATCCACGGCCATCTAGACGAACTTTATCATCAAGAATTGCCTTACGAACAGCTTTCTTCTCAACATCATGGAAATAAACACCAATAAGTGAAGCTTGAGCTGCCAATTCTTCTTCAGTAAGCTGCTCAAGATATGCATTCTTGATTGCCTTAAATGCCTGACTTCTTTCTTTCTTGTTAGGATTTCCTGCTTTTGCAACAGCATAGCAATCGTCGAAACAAGCTTCCATCACAGCATGGCGTAAAGCTTCATCATGAGTTTCATGATTGTATTCGCGTTTTGTAGCAGCACTTGCAACTTCAGCAGCTAATGATTTAATTGCATTAATCTGTACCTTGATAGCTTCATGAGCAATTTTAATTCCCTCAAGCATATCAGCTTCAGAAACTTCTTTCATTTCTCCTTCAACCATAACGATACTATCTAAAGAAGCGGCAACCATAATATCGATATCTGCTCTTGACAAATTATCAATACTTGGGTTAACTTCAAATTTACCATCGATTCTGGCAACACGTACTTCTGAAACTGGTCCGTTAAAAGGGATATCACTTACTGCTAAAGCTGTTGATGCAGCTAAACAAGCTAAAGAATCAGGTAAATGCTCACGATCTGAAGAGATAAGCATAATCATCATCTGAGTGTCGGCGTGATAATCTTCTGGAAATAATGGACGAAGTGCTCTGTCAACTAGGCGAGAAGTTAAGATCTCATTTTCAGAAGGTCTTGCTTCACGTTTAAAGAATCCACCAGGAAAACGACCTGTGGATGCATATTTTTCTTGATATTCTACAGTTAGTGGAAGGAAATCAACCCCTTCTTTTGCGTCTTCGTTACTAACAACAGTTGCTAATAACATAGTTCCGCCCATGCGGATTACAGCAGAGCCATGTGCCTGCTTGGCCAGCTTTCCGGTTTCGAGTGTAATCTCTTTACCATCGGGCATCGTAAATGTTTTACTGATTCCAATATTCATCTTTGTGGTGTCAAATTATGTTGCTTAAAAAAGGAAAAAGGCAATCCTTTGATTGCCTTTTCAATTCATTACTTTCTGATTCCTAGCTCTTTAATGAGCGATCGGTATTTTTCAATGTCACGACCTTTTAAATAGTCCAACATACTTCTACGCTTTCCAACAAGACGAATAAGTGAACGTTGTGTTCCAAAATCTTTGCGATTTAACTTAAGGTGCTCTGTCAAATCAGAGATGCGCTTTGAGAACATCGCTATTTGAGCCTCTGTAGAGCCAGTGTTTGTTTCTGCTCCGCCAAATTGGGCGAAGATTTCTTTTTTTGCTTCTGACGATAATGCCATGATATAATTTTTCTTCTTTTTACAGGTCGGCAAAGTTAAATAAAATTTCGGTTCGTGATTAATGCCAATTAAAATAATTAACAATTGACTTGTTAATTTCTCAGATTGTCTAAAGTTGAGTTGAAGTTAACACTGAATCAATCGCATATAATTAGTACATTTAAATAAAAAAGAAATGAAGTGCCTTACATTATTTATCGTGTTTTCATGCCTTATAGGCTTGAACGATAGCAATTCTCAAACAAATATTTACTTCGAGAATAATCCTGTTTGGACACAAAGCAGTAACTGTGCAGTTGGTTATCCATGCGTTAGAGAAGAAGTATTTGAATACAGAGTAGAAGGAGATACGCTCATTAACAATCTTACGTATGTTAAAATTTTCAAGTCAGGATATGGTAACTATAATTGGTTTGCTCCGCCTCCAAGCTTTGAATGCTCAGGTTCTTATAACTTTTCAGGAGAACAAGCAGAGTTCTACCTTAGATCAGAGGATAAGAAAATATTTTTCCTGAGCGCCTCTGAACCTCAAGAATTGTTATTATTTGACTTTAATCTAGAGCTTGGAGATACTCTGCCTATGTCTTATACAAACTATTCTGAAATCATAGTTAGTGATGTAGATAGTATATTGATTGATGGAAGCTTTCATAAGCGGTTCATGCTTGAAGGTGAATCCACAGCTGAATATATCATTGAAGGAATTGGTAGTTCCAATGGACTCATAGAATCAATATCACCAATTCTAGAGTGTGGTTATACATTGAGATGCTTTAAATTAAATAATGAGACAATCCTTGCTACGCAAGACTCTTTGTGTGACTTGATTCTTTCTTCACCTAAAATACAATTGCCTAATTTTTCAATTTATCCCAATCCTTTTGATGATAAACTCAATCTTAGTTTAAAAGGAAATGAAGTGAACGAAAGAGAAATCCTTGTTTTCAACAGTGCAGGTATCAGAGTTAAAACCATTCAAACTCCGCAAAACGAAGTAGAACTTGATTTAACTGGCTTCCCACAAGGCTTTTATTTCCTCTCTGTTAGGTCAAATAATGAAATTAAGTTTCAACGTTTAATGAAAGTCAAGAATTGAATTATTTAATACTCTTCTTCTTTTAAGTTTTCCATCAAATACCTCGAAATAGTCTTGTAAAGATGTAATCTGTCTTTTCCACGCACGTTGTGCGGATGGCCGGGATAAATCATATAATCAATCAATACATCTTCATCAACGCATTGCTTAACCATAAGTTGAGAATGCTGCCAAACAACAACATCATCAACAGTTCCATGAATTAGCATTAATCTATCTTCCAAATTCTTGGCTGAATTTAGAAGATTCGTCTTCTCGTAACCTTCTGAATTGGTTTGAGGTGTATCCATATACCTTTCGGTATACATTACTTCATACATTTTCCAGTCAATTACTGGTCCGCCGGCAACGCCGGCTTTAAAAACACCTGGATTATTGCAAAGTAGAGTTGTGGTCATAAAACCTCCGAAACTCCAACCATGAACGCCAATTCGAGCAGGATTAACCCAAGGCAAAGACATTAAATAATCAACTCCTAACAATTGATCTTCCATCTCGGCTGCACCTAATTGCTTATGAATTACTTGCTCAAACTCAATACCTCTGTCGGCTGAACCTCGATTGTCTAATGTAAAAACTCCATAGCCTTGCGATGCCATCCAGCTCATCCAGAGATTTCCTCCTCCCAACCAACGGTTGGTAACCATCTGAGCATGAGGACCTCCATATACATATATTATTACGGGGTATTTTTTTCCTTGCTCGATGTTTCGAGGTTTAAAAAGTCGACCATTTAAGATTGTGCCATCTTTTGCTTTAACAGACACCAATATAGGTTTTGGCAATGCTTCCATGGCAATCGGGTCTGTTGCTTCAGATATTACATTTAGCTCCTTACCATTTGCATCATTAAGACTCACTTTTCCAGGAGTTTGCAAGCTGCTATATGTATCAATGAAATAAGTGTATAAGCCATTCCACTGCACATTATGAACACCCGAAAGAGTAGTGATTTTTTGGAATTTCCCTTTCAAATCTATTTTTAAACACTGACGATCCAATCCATTATTTGCTGTTGCCATAACATACACCGAGCTAGCAGCAGGATTCATTCCTAAAACATCAGTTACAACCTCATTGCCGATATTAAATTGACGAATCATTTTGCCGTCAAGGTTGTAGAGATAAAGATGATTATAGCCATTTCGCTCACTTTGCCAAAGAAATTGATCTTTAGAACCGTTTATAAACATAGCAGCATGCTCAGGTTCTACCCATTGAGGATCTTCCTCAGTGATTAGAGTTTTAACAAATGCGCCATCAGATGAATTATATAGATTTAGATTCATCTTGTTTTGGTCGCGGTTGAGCTCGGCAATTAGCACAAACTGCTCGTCTGGACTCCAGCTGATGTTTGTTAAATAGTGATCATCAGGCCCAGCAGTTTTGATATAAACGGTCTTCCCTGAAACTATATCATAAACTCCAAGCGTTACTTGATGACTTGTTTGACCAGCCATTGGGTACTTAATAGGAGTTTCCTCGGCGGGGATGGAGCTAAGTGAAACCAGAGGGTAATCAGTAACCATAGTTTCATCCATGCGATAAAAAGCTAGTTTATTACCTGAAGGACTCCAGAAGGTTCCTTTGGTTATGCCAAACTCTTGGCGGTGAACCGCCGATGCGTATACAATTCCATTTCCACCAT
Source organism: Bacteroidia bacterium (assembly GCA_018401705.1). Lineage (GTDB taxonomy): Bacteria > Bacteroidota > Bacteroidia > M30B66 > M30B66 > M30B66. The sequence goes on from JAGYKL010000010.1 coordinate 27,322, forward strand.
CATCGCTTAGCTTTAGGTCTTTTCCATTTGAATGAATGAAAAGGTTATTTTCTTTTACAAAAGCAATGTTTTCAGAAAGCTCGTGTAAATCTACTAGTTCAGCGTCTTTTTGATTCCAGGCTTTATAAACGCCTTGAGTCTTTCCAATACTGTAGAAGTACATCTTTTCTTCAAATTCAAAAGTAAAACGGTTGCCGTCTATCCAATGAATTGAAGGTATTCTCTTTAAATGAGATTCCAAATCGGCAGGTTTAAAAAGAGTATCTACTTTATTATCAACCGCGTTCACCCTAAGATAAGCCGATCTGTCGCTATTAGCATATCCGTAATAATTAGAGTTTGGTATCCACTCTATTCCACGTTGATATTTGGGATTAAGGTCGCTTCTCTTAAAAATATCGTCAATTGAAAGGGGCTCTTGAGCTGAAGCAGAATATGCAAAGCCTGAAAAAATAAGTAAAATGAGGTGTTTACGCATCAAATAAGAATAAGAGTTCAAACCTATTCAATCCAAACTATACTAACAAATTGAAGAAGAAGAAAGGATGAAGTATATCGTAATACGTACAACGTAATACGTAATACGTACATCGTAATACGTGCAACGTACAACGTAATACGTAATACATATATCGTAATACGCACATCGTAAATCGTAATACGTACAGCGTACAACGAAATACGTACAGTGAAATACGTACAGCGAAATACGTACAGCGTACAACGAAATAAGTACAGCGAAATAAGTACAGCGTACAACGAAATACGTACAGCGAAATAAGTACAACTTACAACGTACAACGTACATCGTACATCATAATACGCACATCGCACATCGCAATACGTACAGCGTATATCGAAATACGTACAGCGTACAACTTACAACGTACATCGTACATCATAATTCGCACATCGCACATCGCAATGCGTACAGCGTATATCGCAATTCGTAAATCGAATTACGTACATCGTAATACGTTTCCCATCCGCCGAAAGGCGAAAATCTTTTAAAATGTTAGCGAATTAGAGTTATGGTACCGATAGAAGTTCTTTGCTCACACTGAGTAGTTACCCTAATTCTATATGCGTAAACTCCCTCTTGAACAAGTTTACCTAAATATGTTCCATCCCAGCCATCTTCGATAGAAGTCCAGCTATAAACAAGTTCGCCCCAGCGATTATAAATACTAGCATCTAATTTAGGCTCTCCGGTGGTGTAAACCTGAAACTTCGTGTTGATTAAATCATTATCAGGAGTAAATGAATTAGGAATGTAAACCGGATCGTTTTGATAAATAACCATTCTAGCTGTATCTGACTCAATAACATCTCCACAACCGGAAATAACACAGCGAACAACAAGATTATTTAGTTCATTAACAGCTTCCGCTTGAAGAACTGGGGTAGAAGAGCCGGAAATAAAACCCTCATCTTCAAGATCTATAAAGTTTCCGACTTCGTCAAGTTGCTGCCATTGAAAGTTGATGCCTTCGCCTTGAGCTACAGTTTGGAAATTCACTGCCCCTCCAGAACAAGCAACTTGAGAGAAAGGAGAAGCCAACAAAACTGGAATTCCATTTAGAAAAAGCAGAGCTTCTTCACTAAAAACAGGAACTCCGCATGTGCTATTCACTTCTGCCCGATAAAGGGCATTCTGAAGAGAGACCGGAATATTATTTATACTTAATGTTTCTTCTGTGCTTCCCGAATAAGTTCCACTATTAAACACATTAGACCATCCATTTCCTGTATTAACCTGCCATTGAATGTTGATTTCATTCTCAACTTCTACAGCAATTTGAACATCTTCGCCTGGACAAACAGGTGGAGGCACTTGAATAAGACTAACCGTTGGAAGAGGGCTAACTGTGAGTGTTGCAGTTTCTGAATTAACTTGAGTGTTGCAGGCATTAGCAGAGACCATGAAAACTGCTTGGTTCTGATTTAAATTCACTGGATCAACAGTGAGGGTTGAAGTGCTAACACCTGAAAATCCATTTCCTTCAATAAGATTTGAAAATGTTGCTCCTGCATCAGTACTTATCATCCACTGAAATTCTGGGTTACCAGAAATATCAGAAAAGAAAATAGCAGATTCTCCTTCGCAACTTGTAACATCAAGCGGACTAAAAATTACTTGTGGAGAAGCTGTAATTTCAAATTCAACAGCATTAGAGTTCTGAGTAGAGCCACAAATGCCATCTACTTCACATCTAAAAAGATTACCTGCATCAGCTAAAGCTGGAGAAGAAATGGTTAGAGTGGAAGTATTTACTCCAGTATAAGGGGCTGTTTCGTTTAAGTCGCTATAATTAGCCCCTCCATCTGTTGAAATTTGCCATTGAAAATTCAGATTTGTTCCATTAGCATTTAATGCGAAGCTTACATCCTGACCTTCGCAGATTGTTTCATTAGTGGGTTGATTTGTGATGTTAGTGTTAGGATTTACAGTAAGAACAACTGCAACTGTAGTAAGATCATCAGAACACCCACCGCTTAGTATGCATTGGTAACTTAATCCATTCACGCTTGTTGCAGCTCCAATCAAGTTTAAGGTTGAAGTTTGAGCATCTGAATAGCCATTTGCATTGTTAACATTATTAAAGCCAGAACCGGAATTGACCTGCCACTGATAGGAGGTAGCTCCGGTTGCACCTACAGAAAAACTTGCTGCTTCACCTTGGCAAACAGTAAGAGGAGTTGGTTGTTGATTCACAACAATTTCATCTCCCGGGAGAATTGTTACCTGGGTGGAAATTACTGGAGTTCCACAACCATTAATTATCACCTGATAAATATTGCCTACAAGGTTAGCCGGAGTTCCTATTATAGTTAGCACAGACGAATTAACACCCGAGTAGGGTGGATTCGATTGAATATTACTGAAAGAGGCTCCTCCATTAGTACTAACTTGCCATTGATATGTTAAGCCAGTGCCATCGGCATCAACACTAAAACCTACAGTTTGACCATTACAATAATTTTGATCAAAAGGCTGGGTTGTAATTGTGGGACTTGATTGCACTGTTAGAATAGCTGCGTCGGTTGGAACATTTTGTCCACAAGCACCTGAAATAACACATTGATAGAGGTAGCCATTTAAAGAGGCTTGAACGTTTGAAAAACTAAGAGTAGTTGTAGTTGTTCCACTGTAAGCCCCGCCTTGGATTACATTATTAAATGTTGCTCCTCCATCAGTGCTGACTTGCCATTGGTAAGTGTTACCAGCAACTGCATTACCAACAGTCATGCTGCCATTATCTCCTTCACAAACTGATAAATCATCGGGGTTAGAGTTGCTGGCACCCGGAATTTGAGTTGCAGTAAAAGTCATTCGAGCTTCTAAAGGACGCTGAAAATATTCAATTACTAAATCAGTTGGTCCCGATAAACAAATCCCATTGGGATTGGCGGTTGCTGTTGTTTTGAAACTCGTTGAATATTGCTGTTCGATAAAGCTGTTTAGAATCCAGGTAGCTCCTCCATCAATACTAAACCTAATGCCATCATCTCCCTGAATGGTGAACGTGTAGTATCCCGGAGCAAAGTTTTCTTGTCTAAGTAGTCTTATGCTGAAGTTTTCAGTAAGTGAACTTCCACAGCCGATGCTAGTGCCATCATTCCAAGTTCCGGGAACACCCCCTGCTGATGATAAATTGATATCAAAACCCAGAGGGTTGATAACAACATGACCTTGATAATTTGAATTATTGAAAAAGTCCTGAGCAGCAACAATAGCCGGGGTATTTAATGTATTTCCGGTTGTAGGTGTCCATGTGTAAACATGACCATTCCAATTGCCTGAGCCTTGCGCGTTGGGAGCTATTGGAGCTATTGGTGCTACGTATGGAGTTATTGTTATGAAATTATTTCCACTGCATTGAAATAAATCATTGGAAACATATCCAGTGGATGCCCGAATTTTAATTGTGTAATTACTTCCCGGTGGGGTTGCAATAGGAATTACAATGCGCGCAAACAGATTATTGATGTTTCCTGAAAAAATATATGGCCCAAGCTGCCACGTAGTACCATTGTTGGTAGAGAATTCAGAAAATGGTAATACTTGTGTTCCTGTCGCAAACGAACCGGCTGAATTAGAAAGCAGAGCTTCAATTTGACTTCCTGCCGGTAGGTTCTCAATTTGGTTGACTTTTAATGTAATTGTTCCGCTTGCACAAATTACAGGACAAGAATAGGGGACTGGCTCACTCCTTGAAATGTACTGGGCATTTAAGACAACTGCTCCGAATAATAACAGCACAAATATTAGCAACTTACGCAACATGGTGTAAATATCGGAATTTTCAGTGTCAACGATACACTAAGGATTAAATTTATCTGTGCAACACCTCATTGTTTAACACCTTAGTTTGTTCGATATCTTAAGATAATTTCTTCCTGCAGCAGAAAATGCTGCTGATTCAAATGGCATATTTTCCTTTATGTATGGACTTATTTCCTGAGCTAAATCAGGATAGTGTTTTGTCAACCTTAATAGCACATGAATAGCAAATACCCTACAAGCGATAGCATCATTTCTATCCATGAGTCTGTTAATACAAGAGTCTATTAGTTCTGCATGGATTTCTTCTCTTAGATTTATTTTCATAAATACTCGTAAAGCAGTTCTTCGAATGGATGAATGGCTCATTGTATTTGCGAGCAATTTTAAAATTGATTCATCATATTTCTCTACTAATTCAGGCTTTTCATCGACTAATAATTGAATCAATCTCGCTGATACAAACTGTACTCTTTCAGTTCCATAAATAAGGTCGTGCATTATCGAGTCGAGAAAATCTTTATCGGCAAGGCAAGTTGAAATGAAAACATCATAATCCTTTCTAAATCTTGCTAATAGCAAGGGCGCCTTTAATTCAGCATAGGTATTTTTCATGCTGCAATTTCGTGAATATTTATCCTTTACTTTGCTTAATGCTTAGAAGTCTATCACTCTTTATCTTTGTTTTTTGTTGCGTGTTTGGGCTAAATGCTCAAAAAGACACTTTGAAATTGATGCAATATAATTTGCTCATGTTTCCTGAATCAAATCCAACTAAAGCTGTGCATCTTGAAACGATACTCGAATATTTGCAACCTGATATAATCACGCTTAATGAGCTAACTTCATCTGCAGCAATAGATTCAATTTATTCTGTAGTTGATACTGCTAAATATCAGTTTGGACCTTTTTATGCCGACACTGACATTAGTAACGCTATTATTTATAACAAACAAAAGTTGGGTTTAGCGAGTTCATTCGCCTTTCAAACTAGTCCTAGAAAAACTCATGTTTACAAGCTTTTTTCGAAAAATCAGGACTTCTTTGCTTTTCCTGATACCGTTTTCATTAATGTAGGAGTGGTGCATTTCAAATCATCACAGGGAGGGACAAATCAGAATATAAGATTAATTCAAGCAATAGATATTACAGATTACATTCGTGTATTTGAACCAGATAACTTCATCTTGGCTGGTGATTATAACATGTATACAAGTGAGGAGCCCGCTTATCAGGAGTTAATTTCAAATGCAAATGATTATTTAGTTGATCCGATTAGTCGCCCAGGAAATTGGAATAATAACGGCTCTTTTTCAGATATACATACTCAAAGTCCAAGAACAACTTCTTTTGATGGAGGTGTTACCGGCGGACTTGATGATAGGTTCGATATTATGTTGGTTTTGAATGAGATTATGGAAGGAACAGGAGGAGTTAGGTATTTACCAGGAACCTATTTTGTGCCAGGCAACGACGGCAACCATTTTAATAAGTCAATACTGCAAACCCCTGAAAACACAAGTGCTCCTCAGGAAATTCTGGAAGCTTTACATGCAATGAGCGATCATTTACCAGTAGTTATGGAAATTGAAATGGATCCATCTCAGGTTAGCACAAGAGTAAAGAAATATTCGCCTTTCGGCGGATGTTGCCCTAAGCCAGCTGAACTATTTTCAGATGAGAATATAACAACTTGGGCTATTTATGATTACTCTGGTAAATTGGAAGAGATGTCAGGAAGTTTGAGATTAGGTGATTTGCAATTAAACCCTGGATTTTATATGGTAAAACTAAGTAATTCAGATTGCAATTGCACTTATAAGATGGTGATTAGGGCTGATGGTGAGATACTATTTTCACGCTAAGTTCCTCATCAAACAGAACCACATCGCCAACACGAAGCTTGTTTCGCTTTCGTAATTCAGTTTGCCCATTTACTTTTACAACACCTGCCTCAATTGCTTGATTAGCCTGACCTCCGGTTTCGGTCCAAAACATTAGCTTGATGAGTTTATTCAACTCGATGTATTCAGTAGTGATTTCGAATTCTTGCATTGATTGGTTATTAAACATCAAACTTCGACAGGCTCAGTTTGACGTTTACTAATCTAGTCAAACAGAGTCTCCAGTCAAACTTCGACAGGCTCAGTTTGACGTTTACTAATCTAGTCAAACAGAGTCTCTAGTCAAACTTCTGACAGGCTCAGTTTGACGTTTACTAATCTAGTCAAACAGAGTCTCCAGTCAAACTGAGCTTGTCGAAGTTTGATTGGAGTATTTTAAAAACGCTCCAATTCACTAAAGAAGAAATTCCCTTCAATGATTGCATTTTCATCGCTATCAGAACCGTGCATAGCATTAGCATCGATAGATTTAGCGAACATAGCACGGATAGTTCCTGGTGCTGCTTTAGTTGGATCAGTAGCTCCGATTAAGTCACGAAAATCTGCAACAGCATTATCTTTTTCAAGAATTGCAGCTACGATTGGTCCAGAAGACATGAAGGAAACTAAGTCGTTGAAAAATCCACGTTCTTTGTGAATTGCATAAAATTTACCAGCAGATTCTGGAGTTAAATGCGTGTATTTCATTGCGCGGATTGTGAATCCAGCTTCATTAATTTTTTGAAGAATTGCTCCGATGTGATTGTTTGAAACCGCATCAGGTTTAATCATTGTGAAGGTTACTGAGCCTGCCATGTTTTCTTTTTATAGGTGTTATTTGAGGCGGCAAAAGTAAGAAAAAGAAACTTGTAAAAGTTCTGAATTAGTTCATCAGAATATTATTTAATACGGTTTTCGATTTCGCCAATAAGTAACAAAGTTGTCCAAGTCGTTTACTTGGAGATAATCAGCACCAGCATTAAGAAATAGGTCAAAAGCATTTGGCACTTCCGGAATGTCATAAACCCTCACTTTTCTTCCTGATTTTTGAGCCACTTTAATCATAGAGCTGAAACTATGATATTGCATATTGGGCATACTTCCGTTGCCATTCCAATCGTAAACCTTCTTAAATCTCATTCCTGCTGTGCTTTTAAAAATGGAAGCATCTTCGGGACTGGTTTTGTTAAATGGCACTTCTGTAAAAACAAATGAAGAAGACGAAATATATTCTGGAGTATTACCATTCTTTCCAGTTACAATAAGCCTGATTGCCTTTTTATTTATGCCATCTGAGCTCTTCGAACTTAAGATTTCAGAGTAGGGGCCAAGCTCTTTTTCTAAAGCTTTTACCGTTTCTATATCATCCGAGCGAAGCTCGAAAACCATAATAAACTCTTCTGTTCTTTCTAAATAAATATTGCCTTTTCTTTCACTAATCAACTTATTAGCAGGCTTTAGATATTTTTCACTTAACAAATTTGAACCACAATATAGATTGCCATCTTTCTTCAAACTAAGTTCAGCAGATATTCCAGCGAAACCATTTTCAAGAGCTTCATGAAGTGGCTTTTTTCTATCATGGTCATTTCCAGCAATTGCTCTTGCTATGTATGCTGGCTGTGCGCTCAATAAAATGCATTGAAATAAAATTGAGAATAATATAAACTGAAATTTCATGCTCATAAGTTAGCATTTACTTTAACGCAAGTCTTTTTTTCTGTGATTATCCACCTGCTCAAAGGTGCCTCCAAATAATACATCTTTTACTCCATCAGTTTCCAGGAATTCATGCGGAAAGCCTAGATTTTGTTGACTAATCTCATTTAACAACTTCAATTCTTCATCAGGAATAAGCAAATCAACACACTTTAGACTGTCCTCAAGTTGATGCGGTAAACGAGCACCAATTATAGGAATCACTAATTGATCTCGCTGGCGAGTCCATTGAATAGCAACCTGAGCAGGAGTCACTCCAAGACGTTGCGCAACACCAACAACAACAGAAGCAATTTTATTAGCACGATCACCCCGTCTTTCACTGTTTTCTTTCACTCTGCCTGCTTCATCTTTTAAATATTTGCCCGTTAATGCACCTCCCGCAAGTGGTGCCCAAGGTGTTACAGCTAAATCTAAAGCTTTTGCCATTGGTAAAAGGTCGGCTTCAGGGCTGCGCTGTAATAGATTATATTCAACCTGAAGAGCTGCAAATTTTGCCCATCCTCTAAGTTCGGCAAGTGTGTTGCATTGCGAAACAATCCATGCTGGTGTATCGCTAACTCCAATATAATGAACCAAGCCTCTGGTTACCAGATCTTCAAGTCCACGCATAACTTCTTCAGTTCTTGTTGTAAAATCCCAGGCATGAATCCAAAGTAAATCGATGTATTCTGTATTCAACCTTTCTAAACTGGTTTTTACAGATCTCATTAAGTTTTTTCGATGATTACCGGCAAAGTTAGGATCCCCGTTTCTGTCTTTGAGAGCAAATTTTGTTGCTAGTACAAAGTGATCGCGGTCAGAAGCAATCATTTCGCCAAGCCATTTTTCACTTGTTCCTTCAGTATAACGATTCGCTGTGTCAAAAAAATTTCCACCTGCATTTGAATAGGTTTCAAAAACCTGTTGACTCTCACTACGATTTGAACCCCAATTCCATTCTAAACCAAAAGTCATTGTTCCCAAGCATAGCTCCGAAACTCTAAGGCCTGAATTGCCTAATAATTTATACTTCATAAATTCTGCTGCTCTGTGTATCTAAAACTTTGTTTAATTACTCTCTCTTGATTTACTAATTCATAAAGCATTAAATCCGCGGTATAGTCAATTCGAAATGACGATTTTGAAAGTGCGATCAAATTAATGCCCGTTGACAAGCCATGCGACTTCTTTATTTCAATTTCTTTATCAAAAGCTTTAAAGTCAAGGCCTACGTTGGTCTTCCTTGGACTATTAATATAAATGAAAACACTATCTCTAGTCTGCTCGATACGAGAGAAATGCAAGTCCGTATTTTCTTTAATCTCATAAAGCTCTCCCTTTTTTTGCCCATTCACTTTTACGAAACATGGATCTCCAATGTATGTGTCGCCTTGATCTCTCCAAGCAATTGGAAACGTCGGTATAAAATTTAATCTCGAACTATTAACAGAATTCCAATAACATGTTTTTGACAATCTAATGTCTCCAACAGGAACCCGCTCTTGCCAAGAGGCCTCAATTTGAGCGCCAACGAGGTCAATAGAAGGGTAGTAGGGATGAGATCTTAAAGGAGATGATGATGGTTGTATTAGCAAGTTTCTCTCAACTAATTCATCTTTTATATAAATAAAATAGTCGAGAGCAATTCCTTCTGGATAATACTGCAACTTGCCTTTGAAGAAATTATACTGTGTTCCCGATTGTATTTCGGTCATTGAACTGAAATATTCAAATTCAATTAAATCGCTGTTAGTAGTCTTGTTAATGATAGAAACTGTTAATAAATGGGTGGCATTGAATTCCATTAAGCCTTTTTCAATGTTCAATGAACGTTGTTTAAAAAGTATTTGGAGTGTATCACCAATCTGCATGTTTCTGTTTAGAGGCTCATATTCTGTTGTCCCTGACTCACTTTTACAAATCTCATTAAATAAGCTCCCGAGCATTCTATTTTTGAGGTAGGTGGGATTCATTTCCACTTCTATGCAAAAAAGCTCAGGCCTATAAACGAGAAAATATGTGGAATCGTTTTTTAAGAAATATTTCTCAGGAGCAGGAATCATTTCAGAAGAAGAGGGAAGGAGTCGTTTTATAATTAAGCCTTTTTTTCCACCCAAAACCCCTTCAAATTCTGCTTTATTCCTGTTGATATGAGTGGTAAGTGTATCGTTAATTTCTACTTTGATTTCACCCTTCTTAAAAATTGTGCTACGCTTACCTCGTCCAGTTTTGTTTAGTCGGTTGGCATATGTCGAATAAAACTCTGTGACAATAGTATCTTTCTTACGGTTAATGGTAATAATCGAGTCTGTTTCCTCAAACCATGCAGGAAAGGTGCTTTTATCTGATCTTTGGCTGACCATTACCAAAGAAGACTTCCCAAATTCTTTGAGCGTGATTGCTTCCTGAGCGTTACTTAAGGATGCGGTAAACAAAAAAACAAATACGAGAAATAATTGGTTCATCTAGCAAAGTTATGAATTGTATACACAGCAAGCTAAAAAGCAACATATTCATATTTCGTATATTGCAAGAAATAACTTGACAATGAATATTAAACTAAGCGCTACAAGCTTAATAATTTTGGTGTTAACCTTTTCTCAAGCCTGTAAAAAGAAAACTGCCGAACCTTTAAATTACGTTAAAACCTATGAAGAATATGCTTTTTCTGTTGACACTACTAACGGAACCGGCAACCTTACATTAGGTGTCTTTGAAGTCCAAACTGATATTCTAAATGAACTTAGTGCCGAAGGTTTCTCTGTAAATAACCTAAAATCGGTCAAAATTAATGAAATTAAACTGGAAGTATTACAGGCGGGACAAACCTTGGATTATTTTAGAAGAATAGAACTAAAGTTGAGTACTTCAACTGCCGGAAATGTAATTTTTGGAACAAAAGACCTTCCTGAAAATTTCGAGAATAACTTTATAGTCTTTTCAGATGAAGGTGTTGATTTAAAAGAATACTTTAAACAAACTGAAATGATATTCACCGTAGGCGGAATAAACGACTTGCCAATTCAGCCTACGCCAATAACTCTTAAAATTTCAATGAAATTTGATATCCAAGCAAGCTTGGGGAATTAAACAGCAGTTGATTATTGGATTGCGTTAAGCCAGGTTCTTAAGCTTTGATCTGCTTGCATTACAAGCATGCTGAAGCCATTATGAACCATTGCACCCCGTTCTCTGCCTTCTCTAAGAAAAGCTGTTTCATCTGGATTATAGATTAAATCATAAAGCAGATGTTTATCCGTAATAAACTCATAAGGAATATTTACTAATTCCTCATTATTAGGAAATTGACCTATGGGACTTGTATTAATTATTAAAGGATGAAATTTGATGACATGCTCATTAATGTCTTCATATCCTATTTCTTGTTCCCCTTCAGGGGATCTGCTCACGAATAAGGTATCGACTCCTAATTTATATAATACATAAGCCACAGAACCTGCACTAGCGCCTGTTCCTAAAATAAGAGCTCTTTCAAACCAAGGACGCATCAACGGTTTGATGGATTCTTTGAAGCCGTAGATATCGGTATTGAAGCCTTTTAAGAACATTCCCGGAATTTTCTGACCATCAAAATCCGGAACATTACGTTCTACAACAACTGTATTTACAATGTTAAGTCCAGCTGCCGGCCCATAAAGTTGGTCTATGTATTTGCAAACTGATTGCTTGTAGGGGATAGTAACATTAAAGCCTTTGATTTGCTCATTTGCCCTTAGCCAAGCTGGTAAATCGGTAATATCACTCAGCTCTTGAGCTGAGTAAATCATATTATTTAAACCTTCTTGTTGAAACTTCTTTTTAAAGTAATCTGGAGAGAAGCTATGCTTCAATGATTTTCCAATAAGAGCAAATTGATGCATGCTTAGTATTTGCTCAGACTAGGGTCTATTTCATCAATCCATGCATAAATTCCACCTTTAAGATTTATGACATTTTCATAGCCTCTTTGCATCATGTATTTAGTAACATTGCCTGATCTACCACCGGACTTACAATGAAAAACAACAGGAATATCTGTACTAATCTCATCCAACCTATTGGGAATTTCTCCCATAGGAATTAAGAGACCTCCAATATTTACGCTTTCATTTTCATATTCTTCTCTCACATCAATTAACTGATGAGCTTTATTCTCTTCACGCCACTGCTTTAGTTCTGAAACGCTAATCTCTTTCATGCTATTAATCGGCTGTTTGTTTTAAATGGGCAAATTCATCGGGTAAAAACTGGAAGAAAGTATCTCCTCGAAGACCTAATCTAAGTGTTTCCAAAGGAATAACATCATCGTAGGCTATATTTCCAAGATTAACATTTGCGCCTAAATGCTTGATAAACCAAGCCTGCTGGGACTTTACTGGAGCTTCCCAAAGGATTCTGTCGCCCGGAACCTTAGATAAAATTCTGTTAACCAAAACAACGTGAGCCGTTCCGTTTGGTCTGTAAATACCAACATTGCCACTTTCGCGTGCTTCTGCAATTACTTTCCAGGAGCCTGCTTCTAATTCTGAATTCATCATAGAAATCCACTTTGCAGGAGCAATTAAAATACCTGCCTCCTTAGAACCTACTTCCGACAACACCCGATAATCTTTTGATAGTTTTGAGATGTATTCACATTTCACATTATGCTCAAGTACAATAGAACCATCCGATACCTCGCAGGTATCTAATCCTAGATCATCAATGAATTTCCTGTATTCATCATACATGGAACGGATTGCAAACGCTTCGAATAAAGTACCACCAACATAAACTTTAATGCCGGCATTTTGATAAAGCTTTATTTTCTCTTTTAAGTTTTTAGATACTACAGAAGTTCCAAAACCTAACTTTATTAAATCCGTTAGGTGCCCTGAGGCCGATAGAAAATCTTCAGCCTGCCTAAGGCTTAAACCTTTATCCATCATCATAGTTACGCCATTCTCTCTTGGATGCTCAGGGCGCTCAGGTATATGGGGGAGGAGTTTACTCATTAGTTTTTCTTATTTCTTTCAATTAGCCGGCGAATGTCGGCATTCATTCCGAATCTACTTAATTCTTTAATCATCTTACTAGCCATTTCAGGATCCATTGTAATGGCTAATTCTGCCAATAATAATGCTGAACGGTCATTTCCTGCATGCAATTCAATTTCACAAGCCTGAAATGTTAACCTAGGATTTCCGGGGTGATATTTTACGCACTCTTGCATGAGCTGATGCGCTTCACTTACTCGCTTTTGTTCTAGCATAAGATTAGAGAGGAAAATCCAAATTTCTTCGTTTTCAGGTTCAAACTCCAATACCTTGTTGTAGGCTTCTTCAGCTTGTCCACTAAAACCTAACTTTAATTGCAAATCTCCCAAAATAAACCAAAACGTACCTCTTGTTGGGTCAAGGTTAATTCCTTTCTTTACAAAAGCCAAGGCTTCAGAACTTTTTCCTGTAAAGTCTTTAACAACGCCAATTCCTACCCAAGCATCAGCAAGAAACTCATCTAATTCGGTTGCCTTTTCGTAATACTTTAGTGCCTCAGGATAATTTTCAAGATTCTCGTAGCATTCACCAATATAAAGGAATGTAAACGCATCAGGTTCTTCAAGCTTAAAGAGCTCTTTGTAACAAACAATGGCATCTTCGTATTTTTCTTGAGCAGCGAGACAGTTAGCTTTATTAAACCATGCTGCACCAAAACTATCGTCAATAACAATTGCAAAATCAAAAGCAGTTACTGCCTTAGAATAATGCTGCAACTTGCTTTCAAGGTGACCTAATGAATACCAGGCTGTCTTTGAATAGGCATTTTCATCAAGAAAAGCATTGAAAAATCTAACACCAGCTTCATGTTTTTGGGCAAAGTCAAAACAAAATGACATTTCAAAAATGGCTGATTCGTTTTCGGGATTTAATTGAAGACATTTTCTTAAATAACGCGCTGCTTTGCCGTACTTACCTAAGTTCTGAAATTCAAAAGCAATAAATAAATATAACTCTTCTATACTACGATCAAGTCTTAAGGCTGATTTATAAGCTTGAATTGATTTTTCTGGCTTATTTAGCATTGAGTAAATGCCACCTCTGGTCATAAAGATTTCTGGATTTCCAGGCTCAAAAATCTCAACTTCATCTAATAAGGACAAAGCCAAATCATACTTTCCTTCGGCTGATAATAATTGCGACTTACGTAAAATGAAATAGGTAGCATCAGGATATTGACCTGTGGCGAATTTTATAGCTTTTAATGCCTTGTTATGATGATTCTCGAGTATGTAAAACTCTACGATATTCTCTAAATCATCTCTATCAAAATAATACTGCTCATTCTCTCTGAGCATTTTTTCGAATCGTCTGACAGCAACGTCGGTATTATGTTCTTCCTGAGGGTACTCATTCATAGGCTGCCAGGTTTAATGATATTCGCAAATCTAACAAATTGAGTAGTTCATTTTGAGCTACTTATCCACATACTCATTGTTAAATATGTATCAATTTGAATATTAACGATTTTGCAAAGGTACTTAACATAGAGCAATTTCATGGCAGGTTTTTTGACAAGCCGCAAAATTTCTAATTTGAATTTGTCAATGTTCATTAGGTGTTGACAATTCTAAGTGTCAATCTGACAATAATTTTTCTATACTTGCCGACCTTTACAAGTCCAACATTCTTCGTCAACGAAAAATTACATGGGAAAATACATTTGTATTCACGGGCATTTTTACCAACCTCCAAGAGAGAATGCCTGGCTGGAAGTGATTGAGCTGCAAGATTCAGCATATCCTTTTCATGATTGGAATGAAAGAATAACTCACGAGTGTTACAGACCAAATGGATTTTCTAGAATCCTAGATTCCGAAGATTCTATCATAAATATTGTCAATAATTACGAACGTATTAGTTTCAACTTTGGCCCAACACTTCTTCAGTGGATGGAGGTTTATGCCAATGATGCTTATCAAGCTATACTTGAGGCCGATAAGAATAGTGTAAAAAAGTTCAACGGACATGGCAATGCTATTGCTCAGGTTTATAATCACATCATCATGCCATTGGCAAATAGACGTGATAAAGAAACTCAAGTAATTTGGGGCATTCGTGATTTTGAAAGTCGTTTCGGGCGCAAACCTGAAGGTATGTGGTTAGCCGAAACTGCTGTTGATACCGAAACACTTGAGGTGCTATCAGAAAATGATATCAAGTACACCATTTTAGCACCGCGTCAGGCCAAAGAATTCAAGTCGGTTGATGGAAATTGGATTGATGTTTCAGGAGAGCAGATCAACACTCGAAAGCCGTACATATGTAATTTGCCTAATGGCAAAAGCATTTTTCTTTTCTTTTATGATGGCGGAATCTCTCAAGACATTGCATTTAAGGGACTTTTGATTGATGGAAAAGAATTGGCACATCGTCTTGCCGATGGTAGTGTTTCTGAAGAACCTCAGTTAATTCATGTTGCTACCGACGGTGAAAGCTACGGGCACCATCATCGTCATGGCGACATGGCTCTTGCTTATTGCCTTGATTATATTGAACAGAACAGTTTGGCGGAATTAATCAACTATGGTTTATTTCTAGAGAAATTCCCGCCAACTGATGAAGTAAGAATATTTGATAACAGTTCCTGGAGCTGCGTTCATGGTGTGGAGCGCTGGCGCGCGGATTGTGGATGCTGCTCAGGAATGAATTCGGGCTGGCACCAGCAATGGCGAGCTCCTTTAAGAAATGCACTCGATTCTTTAAGAGACGATCTTGCAGTTGTTTTTGAAAAAGAACTTAGCCGATATATACAAGAGCCTTGGGATGCCAGAAATGATTACATCGAGATAGTACTTGATAGAAGCGACGAATCTGTTGATTCTTTTCTGAAAAAATGGTGTAAAACCCTTCCTGAGGGAAATCACAAAACAAAAGTGATTCGTTTACTTGAAATGCAAAGGCATGCCATGCTTATGTATACGAGTTGCGGTTGGTTCTTCGACGAAATTTCGGGAATTGAAACAACGCAGATTCTGCAGTATGCAGACAGAGCCATTCAGCTTGCCGAAAGTGAAAGCAGCATTGTTCTTGAAAAGGATTTTCTCAGTCAATTAGAGAAGGCTCCAAGCAATCTGCCTGAACTAAAAAATGGTGCGCTTATTCATAAAAAATACGTTCAACCATCACGATTATCTCTCTCAAGAGTTGGTTCACATTATGCCGTAGCATCCTTGTTTGAAGAGTTTCCTGAACTCATGAATATTTGTAATTATCGCGCTGAAAGCGAGGATTACTTGAGGCTAGACGCCGGAACCCTTAGAATGGCTGTTGGAAAAACCCAGGTCCATTCTCTTATCACTCATAGCGTTAAAGAATTCTATTTTGCGGTTATTTGGTTAGGCCAAAATCATATTCTAGGAAATTCCAGTTCTTTTATTGAAGAATCTGAATACATGACCATGAAAGCCGAACTTACTGAGGCTTTTAAGAATTCAAAAATTGCCGAAGTAATTGGTATCATGCAGACCTACTTTGGTCCAGAAAAGTTCTCACTTTGGAATTTATTTAAAGATGAACAAAGGAAAGTACTCGATATTATCATTAAGAATGACATAGAGCAAGCCGAAAAGGACTTTAGAAGCATTTATAAGAGGAATTACAATATTCTTTCGGTTATGAACGATGCCAGAATTCCAATTCCCAAAGTGCTTCTCAATAACCTCGAGAATGTAATAAACACTGAGCTTCGTCACATATTCGAAAACGGAACACTTCAAGCATCAAGATTAGAGCAGCTCGCTGCAGATGCAATTAGGTGGAATGTAAAACTTGATTCAACCAGTATAAGCTTTGCTGCAGGTGAGAAGATATTTCACTTGCTTAGAATTCTTGAATATAGCGACAGCGGACTTAGAGAAATGGAATTGATACTCTCTGTTTTTCAACAGATGAAGAACCTATCAATAGAACTTGACTTGGTTGAATTTCAAAACGAATATTTTTTGAAGGGAAAAAAGATTCTTTCTGAGCACAGTAGAGTTAGTTTCAGCGTTCAAAGCCAGAAAATACAGTGGATACAAAAGTACTTAGAGATAGGTAAATGGATTAATGTTAAGCTTCCCGAAAGACTGAAGGAATTAGTTTAATCATTCATCGCCTAAACCTTCAGTCTTACTAAGTTCAAGCTTTAAAGCACTTACTGAGATTAGGGTTTCCTGAAAAGAGAGTAGGAGAGAGAGTATCATGAAAATCAGGCTGAATCCGAAAAGGATTCCTGACAAAACCTGATATCCTAAATACACAGCAAACATTGTAAAAACACAAGTAAGAATACTTGCAATACCAAAAGCCTGCATGTTTCTTATTAGGATGATTCGCCTTCTTAGGTTTTTTATTTGATTAAAAAGATTAGAATCGGGCTCAGATTCATATCGGCTTCTTAAGCCTCTGATAAGAGTGGCTAAAGCCAAAAAACGATTAGTATATGCCAATAAAAGCAATGAAATTGCTGGAAATAGAAGCGCTGGAGTTGTTAAGGTAACTTCCATATAAAGCAATTAGCTTGGAAATTCGATATGAAAATTAATCCAATGCATTCTTTATGATAGGAGTACAATCCTCCTTTAGCAACATCTTTAAGATTTCTGAAAGCCTTTGCTTTAAATCCCTGCGTTCAATTATTAAATCTAAGAAACCATGCTCAAGAACAAATTCAGCTGTTTGAAAGCCTTCTGGTAAATCCTTACCAATAGTTTCTTTAACAACTCGAGGCCCAGCAAATCCTATCAAAGCGCCTGGCTCGGCAATGTTCAAGTCTCCAAGCATGGCATAAGAAGCAGTTACTCCACCAGTGGTTGGATCAGTTAACATTGATATGTAGGGCAATCCAGCTTCACTAAGCAAAGTTAGTTTTGCCGACGTTTTTGCCATTTGCATTAAAGAAAATGCAGCTTCCATCATCCGGGCACCGCCCGATTTACTAATAATCATGAAAGATGATTTATGCTTGATACTATAATCAATAGCACGTGAAATTTTCTCTCCAACAACAGAACCCATAGAACCTCCGATAAAATCAAAGTTCATGCAGGCAATTACTAGCTTAACTCCA
Source organism: Bacteroidia bacterium (assembly GCA_018401705.1). Taxonomy (GTDB): domain Bacteria; phylum Bacteroidota; class Bacteroidia; order M30B66; family M30B66; genus M30B66. The sequence goes on from JAGYKL010000010.1 coordinate 45,280, forward strand.
TCTACAGTACCATAGCCAACAGAAATTGCATCGGTATAACCGCTCTTTTTGATACTTGCAACTAACCTGTCTTTATACTTCTTAGTATCTTCAAACTCTAGAGGATCTGCAGAACGAATATTTTTCAAAAGCTCTTCATACTTGCCTTCATCGAAAAGTATAGAAAAGTATTCCCGAGAATTGATGCGCTCATGATGATTGCAATTATCACAGACCCAAAGGCTCGAAGCATGATCACTCGAAGAGTAAATCTTTTTGCATGAAGGGCATTTATACCACAATCCTTCCGGAGTTTCTTTCTTCTCTGTTGTTGTTGTAGTAATATTTTTATTCTTGCGACTAAACCAGCTCATTCAATTAAATTTTATTCAGGTTTTGTTAATTCTAGAAAAACATCTGCCCGAAAAGGGGCAACAAACCTAAGCCATTTCAACTCAAACACAAACGAAAAAATGCATGATGAAGGCTTAATACATTCTATATCAAAATATTAAGAAATTCAAAAATCCCAATCAAAGAATTACGAACTTGCATTCAAATTTAGAACAAATGATGAAGCTTCTTGTGTTTTTTACACTATGTACATGTTTCAATTGTCTAAAAGCTCAACCTCAAGAGTTTACGTTTACAGGACCTGATGGAAAGGAGATGAGTTTAAGACAATATTATGTAGCATTTTTAATGAGTGGGGAAGTTCGTTCTCAAACCAAAGAGGAGGCATCTGAACTACAAAATAAGCATATTGCATACCTCACAAAATTATTGGAGGATGGCATAATTCTATTAAATGGGCCATTTGATGAAGATTCGGCTATGCGTGGGATGAGCATTTATGCAACCGATTCTGCTGAAAAAGCGAGGGAATATGCCGAAAATGATCCAGCTGTAAAAAGCGGAAGGTTAAAAATTGAGATTCATCCTTGGTGGAGCGCTCCGTTTGTTCCCGAGTTTAATAAATAATGTATTGAAAGAACATGAACAATAAGCAAAATCAAATAAATTGCCCAAACTGTGGAACTACAATCGATGTTCAGGACATACTTGCTCATCAACTCGAGGAACAGATAAATCAAAAGTATCAACAACAACTTATTGAAGAAAAGAACAAGTTTCACAAGCAGGAAGAGCAGTTAAGAAAAGCGAAAGAAGAGTTTGAACAAAAGAAAAAGGAGGAGAACGAGTTGTTTCAGGAAAGATTGGATAAGCAACTGAAACAGGAGCGAAGGTTGATTGAAGATAAGTTGAAAGCAAAACTTCAAGATGAGCAGAAGGAGCAATTCGATGCACTTCAAAAGGAGTTAAATGAAAAATCGCTTCAGATTAAGGAGCTAAACCTTGCAAAAGTTGAAATTGAACGCTTAAAACGAGCTAATGCTGAAGCAAAAGAAGAGGCTGAAGCTCAGGCCCAAAAGAAACTTAACGAATTACTTCTTTCTGAAAGAGATAAAATAAGAAAAACAGAAGAAGAGAAAAATGAACTTCGCTTCAAGGAAATGCAGAAGCAACTTGAAGATCAAAAGCGCTTGACTGAAGAAATGAAGCGTAAGCAGGAGCAAGGCTCTATGCAATTACAAGGCGAAGTGCAGGAATTGGCTATTGAAGAATGGCTGGGTTCTAATTTTCCCCTTGATACTATAGAAGAAATAAAGAAAGGTGCACGTGGAGGTGATTGTATCCAGATTGTAAATACTTACACCAAGCAAAATTGCGGCACGATATACTACGAAAGTAAACGCACCAAAGACTTTCAGAATTCCTGGATTGAAAAGTTCAAAGCTGATATTCGCGAGAAAAGTGCAACTATCGGAGTGCTTGTTACTGAAGTCATGCCTTCTGAAATGCCTAGAATGGGGATGAAAGAAGGTGTTTGGATTTGTAATTATGAGGAGTTTAAAGGTTTGAGTGCGGTATTGAGAGAAACAGTTATTAAGCTCAGTGCTCTGGAAGATTCTCAAGAAAACAAAGGCGACAAAATGCATTTGCTTTATGATTATTTAACTGGCAATACTTTCAGAATGCAGGTTGAAGCAATAGTTGAGGGGTTCAGTTCAATGAAAACGGCTTTAGACTCTGAAAAACGTTCGATGTTTAGAATCTGGAAAGAAAGAGAAAAGCAGATTGACAAAGTTTTAATCAACACCACAGAAATGTATGGTTCGGTAAGAGGAATCGCCGGAAATGCCATTCAAGAAGTAAAAGCACTTGAGCTTGATTCTGCAAATGACTTTGATGAAGATGATGAATAAAACTCTTAATATCCCTTAAGCAATGAGCTGATATGTTAAAAGCTAGAGATCCTGTCCAGATATTTTTAATCCGTGCGATTCTCAATTCATAATTTCAATCAAACCAATTGAGCTGAATTTTGCAATGCTTGAGATACTGATCTAGAATTTTTCATCCATGCGATTCTGAGCAGATTTTAATACTCAAACCTATTGAGCTGAAATTTTCAATCCTTGGGATTCCCGTTCATGAAACTTTTATTTATGGGATTCTCAGAAAAGTTGTTTCAAAACTCTGATCTATCGAATTCTCGAATAGTATTTTGCTTTAACATAAATTCTATCGATATCATACTTCGTTTGATATCTGATTTTATGTTAATCAGCATAGCTGAATGCAAAATACTATTATTGTTCTATAATTAATATTATGTTAAATAGAATATTTTATTCAATCTATTGATGTTTAACCTATTACACTCGGTTCAAAGTACGATATACAATGCTCAAATTTGCGATGAATGATTTTTGCACATTTGGTTTCACACGCAAATTCCCCTTGCATCATTTCACTTCTTACCTTCACCTTTATCCATAAAAAATCCCGAGAGTCTTTCTCTCGGGATTTTTTAGCTATATACAAAACCAATTACGGTTGCATCATCTTATTAACTTTCTCATACTTCTCAGTCATGTTCATGCGACTGTAAATTTGTTTCAGGGTTCGTAATAAAGCCTGAACATCTGGACTTTCTTGAGGGGCTAATTCTAACGCTTTTTCCAAATTGGGCAATGCCTTATTGAATTCTGCTTCAGCTAACTTATTTCCGGCTTCGTATTTTTTCATGTCTTTTTCATCATTGGCGATATCTTGCAAACGCTTTGCTTCATTGTTATACATCGCTCCCATATTAAAATATGCTTCCCAGAAATCAGGTTTAATTTCAATCGCTTTTTTGTAAGAAGCAATTGCCTGTTCTTTCTTGCTTAAATCCTCATAGATTGTACCTGCTGCATAGTGCAACAAATGGTTTGTAGGATCTTTCTCAATTGCTTGAACCAATAACTTTTCAGCCTCGGCCGATTTTCCGCGCATCAAATAATAATTAAGCTCTTCAGTGAGTAACTTCTGATCATTTGGAAACGCAGCTCTTCCTTCTTCAAGACTTTTCATTGCAGCAACAGTATCACCTTTCGATTTTTGAATGGTAATTAACTGTATGTACCGATTACCGTCGTCATCAATATTATAGCTAATAAGTTGCTTCAGATATTTCTCGGCTTTCTCATAATTATCTGCTCTAATAGCAGCAATAGAAGAATTCTCTAAAGCAGCGGTGTCAAGAATATTTTTCTTTAATCCCAAATCAAAGGCTCCTTCGAAATAAGTCAAGGCTCCGTTGAAATTGTTCTCATTAAAGGCCATTATTCCTAGGTTCTTGTAACCTACAAGTGCTTTCTGATATGATTCTTCAGCATATTCATAAGCTGGATCTAAGTCAAATACTTTCGTGTATGATTCAATGGCTGTCAACAATGGGTTTTGACCACCTGAAGTGAATGCTTCATTTTTACTGTCATTCATAGCCCAATAAACGTTTCCGCGGTAGTACCACGTTTTGGGTTTTGACATTGTTTTCTCATTAGTAATAGCCTGATCAATGTTCTCTTGAGCTTTCTTTAATTGCTCAACATCCTTATCCTGTAAATAATAATTCAGGTAATTATAGGCGCTTACTACTTTACTTTGCTGAGCAATAGCCGGGGCCGTAATGCCTATGGCAAAGAGTATCAGAAAAATACGGTTCATATTAAAAGGGTTTAATTTATTCTTCAGTTGGATTTTCATCTTCGGTTTCTTTGTTTTCGCTTTCATCACCTGTAGCTCCTTCAATTCCTTCAGAACCTGTTGCCTCTATGCCTTCAACTCCTTCAATCTCTTCTTCTTCCTCCTCTTTCTCAACATTAGTAACAGCCGCGATACTTTGATTGTTTCTTAGAGTTATTAGTCTCACACCTTGAGTATTTCTGCCCATAACTCTTAAGCCATCAATTGGAATACGAATCATAACTCCAGAACGGGTGATAATCATCAAATCTTCCTCATCTTTTACAGCAAGTAAAGCAATTAAAGCACCTGTCTTTTCTGTAATATTAATAGTCTTTACCCCTTTTCCACCTCTATTGGTGATTCTATATTCATCTATATTGGAGCGTTTACCATATCCATTTTCAGAAACGACCATGATTTGAGTATTAGTATCCTCTGCACAAACCAGTCCAACTACTTCGTCTTCATCATTTGCTAAAGTAACTCCCCTCACTCCTGCTGCATTTCTTCCCATTGGTCTTACTTTGGCTTCAGGGAAACGAATAGCACGACCACTCTTTAATGCCATCATGATTTCAGAGCTTCCGCTTGTCATCGTTGCAGCTAGCAATTCTTCTCCATCACGAACAGTAATTGCATTAATACCGTTAACTCGAGGTCTTGAATAAGCCTCCAAAGCAGTTTTCTTAATGGTTCCTCGATTAGTACACATAATAATGTAGTTATTATTAATGTACTCCTCGTTACTCAAACTGGTAACATTAACATAAGCAACCACTTTATCATCCGGCGGAATATTTATCAGGTTTTGAATTGCTCTTCCTTTTGAAGTCTTAGTTCCTTCAGGAACTTCAAATGCACGCATCCAGAAACATCTGCCTAGTTTAGTAAAGAACAACAAGTAATTGTGAGTTGAAGCCGTGAACAAATGCTCTAAGAAGTCTTCGTCTCTCGTATTTGAACCTTTAGATCCTGTTCCACCTCTTTTTTGCGTGCGGTATTCATTGAGATTCGTTCTTTTGATGTAACCTAAGTGTGAAACAGTAATTACACAAGGCTCATCAGCGATAAAGTCTTCAATTTTTTCTCCGTCAGCAGCATAGATAATTTCTGTTCTACGCTCATCATTGTACTTCTCTTTAATTTCAACTAGCTCATCTTTGATAATCTTCATTCTCAGACCTTCGTCAGCAAGAATAGATTTCAAATATTCAATAGTCTTCATTAATTCATCGTACTCTTCTCTAATCTTATCACGCTCAAGTCCGGTTAGTCTTTGAAGAGTCAAGTTAAGAATCGCTCTCGCTTGAATTTCAGACAAATCAAAGCTTTCCATTAAGCCCTCTCTTGCATCATCAGGTGTTCTTGATGCTCTAATGAGTGAAATTATTGCGTCTAGATTATCAAGAGCAATTAAGAATCCTTCTAGAACATGAGCTCGCTTTTCTGCTTGTTCAAGCTCAAATTTAGTGCGTCTTACGAGAACATCATGACGATGATCTACGAAATGTCGAATCATATCTTTTAGATTCAACATCTCTGGACGTCCTTTAACAAGCGCAATGTTGTTTACTGAAAATGAGGACTGTAGCTGCGTATATTTAAACAAGTTGTTCAATACAACATTTGTAATTGTATCTCTTTTTAATTCATATACAATACGCATTCCGTCACGGTCACTCTCGTCACGAATATCACTGATTCCTTCAAGTTTCTTATCGTTTATAAGATCAGCCGTCTTGCGAATCATCTCCGCTTTGTTAACCATGTAAGGAATTTCAGATACGATGATTCGCTCCCTGCCGTTATCGGTTTGTTCGATAAAAGTTTTAGCTCTCATCACTACCCTGCCACGTCCAGTTTCAAAGGCGTCTTTTACGCCTTCATAACCATAAATTATTCCTCCCGTAGGGAAATCAGGAGCTTTTACAAATTGCATTAGCTCCTGAACAGTTATTTCCTTGTTGTCGATATAAGCTACCGTACCGTCAATTACTTCACCTAACTGGTGAGGAGGCATATTTGTAGCCATACCAACTGCAATTCCAGATGCTCCATTAACCAAAAGATTTGGGATTTTTGCTGGCAAAACAGTTGGTTCTTCAAGTGAATCATCGAAATTCAGCCTGAAATCAACAGTATTTTTATCGATATCAGCAAGCATTTCCTCAGCTAGCTTCTTTAAGCGAGCTTCAGTATATCGCATTGCAGCTGGACTATCACCATCGATAGACCCAAAGTTACCTTGTCCGTCAACCAAAGGATATCTCAAACTCCATTCTTGAGCCATACGAACCATGGCATCATAAACTGAAGTATCTCCATGTGGGTGATATTTACCAAGAACCTCCCCTACAATTCTTGCAGATTTCTTGTGAGCTCGATTTGAAGCCACGCCTAAATCCTGCATTCCATAAAGAACACGGCGGTGAACGGGCTTTAATCCATCACGTACATCTGGTAAGGCACGTGACACAATGACCGACATCGAATAATCGATATAGGCGGTTTTCATTTCTTCTTCGATATTAATCGGAATAATTTTCTCTCCTTCTGCCATAAAATCAGTTAAACATGAACAGTATAATTGTTGTTAATAGAGTGACGTTTCAATCAAGTTGCGAATATACTTTAAATGGGTAAAAGCAGCCGAAAATTGAATGCTTAGTATTAACAAAAATCTGTTTGTAATTAACAATCGTATATCGTTTGATGATGCGACAGGCAATTAAATTTGTAATCGAAGGATGACAATCTTTTCAGTACATTTGAATCGACTGACATCACAAACCAGTAAACCACCACTATGGAAGCGAGATTTTCACCACGTGTAAAAGATGTAATTTCCTACAGCCGGGAAGAGGCTCTTAGATTAGGCCATGATTATATGGGCGTTGAGCACCTGCTCTTAGGTATTATAAGAGAAGGCGAAGGCATGGCTATTAAGATACTTAAAAATCTTGGAGTTGACGTTCCTGAACTCAGAAAACAAATTGAAGGTTCAATTAAAGTGTCGACAGGCAAGTCATTGAATCTTAATCAAATACCACTAGTCAAGCAAGCTGAACGCGCTCTTAAAGTCACATATCTTGAAGCCCGTCTTTTCAAGACTAACTTGATTGGTACAGAACATCTTCTTTTAGCAATTCTAAAAGATGACGACAATATTGTCACAAAAACCCTAGAGAAATTTAATGTGAATTATTCTATCGTACGCGACGAACTCAAAAACCTGCTTACAGAAGAGCCAAGGGCTCAAGCTCAAAGCAACCCATTAGATGATGACAATGATGATGATGGTGGCACTTTCGGTGGTGGAACCAAAAAAGTTAGCGATACCAAATCAAAAACTCCAGTTTTAGATAATTTTGGAAGAGACCTTACTAAGGCCGCCGATGAAGGAAAACTTGATCCTATTGTTGGTCGTGAAAAAGAAATTGAAAGGGTGTCCCAAATTCTTTCCAGAAGGAAAAAGAACAACCCTATATTAATAGGTGAACCTGGTGTTGGTAAATCAGCTATTGCCGAAGGTCTTGCACTAAGAATAGTCCAAAAGAAAGTGTCTCGTGTGCTTTTCGATAAACGAGTAATCACTTTAGACCTTGCCTCTTTGGTTGCTGGTACTAAATACCGCGGTCAATTTGAAGAGCGTATGAAAGCTGTTCTAAATGAATTGGAGAAATCTCCTGATGTAATCTTATTTATTGATGAGATTCACACTATTGTTGGTGCTGGTGGTGCAAGCGGATCACTTGATGCTTCTAACATGTTCAAGCCTGCATTAGCCAGGGGAGAAATTCAATGTATAGGAGCAACTACATTGGATGAATATAGACAGTATATCGAGAAAGACGGTGCTCTTGAACGTCGTTTTCAAAAAGTAATTGTTGATCCTACTTCTGAAGAAGAAACTGTTCAAATCCTCAATAATATCAAAGGTAAATATGAAGACCACCATAACGTTACCTACACTGATGAAGCTATTAAAGCTTGCGTAACTCTTACTCAAAGATACGTTAGCGATCGTCACTTGCCGGATAAAGCAATAGATGCTTTGGATGAAGCTGGCTCTCGTGTGCATATTACAAACATTCATGTTCCTCAAAACATTCTAGATATTGAGGCAAAAATCGAAGATGTTAAAGCAGAGAAGATTCAGGTTGTTAAAAGCCAGAAGTATGAAGAAGCTGCTAGACTTCGTGATAAAGAAAAGCAGCTTATTGAACAGCTGGATGTTGCCAAGAAAGCTTGGGAAGAGGAAACAAGAAATAACCGTCAAACAGTTTCAGAAGATAATGTTGCTGAAGTTGTTGCTATGATGACAGGCGTTCCTACTCAGCGAATTGCTCAGAATGAAAGCTCACGCTTGGTTAAAATGTACGATGAAATTCATGGTAAAGTAATTGGACAGGATGAGGCTATTAAAAAGGTAGTTAAGGCAATTCAAAGAAACCGTGCCGGTTTGAAGGATCCAAATCGCCCTATCGGTTCTTTTATTTTCTTGGGACCAACTGGTGTTGGTAAAACTCAACTAGCAAAAGTTCTTTCCAAATACCTATTCGATAGTGATGAAGCTCTTATCAGAATAGATATGAGTGAATACATGGAGAAATTTGCAGTTTCTAGATTAATCGGAGCGCCTCCTGGATACGTTGGATATGAAGAAGGTGGACAACTCACCGAAAAAGTGAGAAGAAAGCCTTACTCAGTGATTCTTCTTGATGAGATTGAAAAAGCGCATCCAGATGTATTTAACTTATTACTTCAAGTTCTGGATGATGGACAATTGACAGATAGTCTTGGACGTAAAATAGATTTTAAGAATGCAATTATCATTATGACTTCTAATATTGGCTCTCGCCAATTGAAAGATTTTGGTCAAGGTGTTGGTTTTGCTACCGGAGCCAAAGTATCATCTGCATCTGATCATGAACGCGGTGTTATTGAGTCTGCTTTAAAGAAAGCATTCGCTCCTGAATTCCTTAATCGTGTTGATGATGTTATCATGTTTAATTCATTGTCTAAAGAAAATATCAATACAATCATTGATATTGAATTAGCACAAGTATACAAGCGCATTGAAAACATGGGTTACAAAATCAAACTCGAAGATTCTGCAAGAGATTTTATTGTAGAAAAAGGGTATGATTCTCAATTTGGTGCAAGACCACTAAAAAGAGCTATTCAGAAATACGTTGAAGATCCTTTAGCTGAACATATCATCAATGCCAAGCTAACTGAAGGCGATTCAATTAACTTGTCTTACAATTCCGAAAACAATGAGATGGATGTTAAGATTATAAAGCCTAGAAAAAAGAAAAAGCCTGAAGACAGTTCTTCTGAATCTGAATAATGGAATTTTCAATTCACTAAAAAGCCCGAACAATTATATTGTTCGGGCTTTTTCTTTAATGCTTATTTTGATTTCAGGTCTTAGATTAAATTACTCTTTTGAAAGAATAAATAAAGCCTAAACCAAATGAAATAAATTGAATGTTTCCTTTAAGCTCTTCAGAAGTATATGGCAATGCACCTTTATCTAAACCAACTTGCTCTGGCCTAAACCAGCCATTGGTCCACGAATACGATAATTTAATTGTCATACCTACCCTATCCTCAAAAAAATACATAAAGTTTATACCTGGCTCAATAAGTAAAGCTTCATAATTGGATGCACTAACATCACCTTTAAAAGCATTCCTGATTTTAGAATATCGAACAATCGAGTACCCTGCATTTACGTTAAAATTAAAAAAGGAATACTGCCCTACCCATTTATCATAGCCAATTGTCACCCCTGGAGTGTATGCGTTATGAATGGTTCTAACCTGATTGATAATTCCTGCAATAACAGTATCAATAACATTTGATGCTCCCTGCCTGATTTGAAATCCTGTATATCTCATATTCAACCCAACATTCCATCCTTTGGCAAAGCCAAAATGAAATCCACCATTCATATCTCCTACAGAATAGAAGTTGTTTCTCATGGCGCGCGGCTGAACAAGGTTTCCTAATCCTCCGTCGAATCGAAAGGTAATTGGAAGTGTCTTTTGTTCAACCCGCTTCTCTTCATCTTGAGAAAAACCAAAAGTACTGGTGAGTAGAAAAATAATAATCAATCCAGCCTTAAGGCTGAAGCACAAATATGTATGGAACTTATTTTGAATCATCAGTTTCAGTGGCAACCATAGCTGCATTTATACCCATCATAGAAAAACCTCCATCGTGAAACAGGTTCTGCATGGTAACCATGCGAGTATAATCAGAAAACAAAGTGACGCAATACTTTGCACAATCTTCAGCTGAAGCATTTCCTAGTGGAGACATTGTATCAGCATATCTGAAAAACTCCTTAAACCCTGGCACCCCACTTCCGGCAGTTGTCCATGTTGGTGATTGAGAAACGGTATTTACGCGAACATGTTTCGCTTTACCGTAATGATATCCAAAACTTCTTGCAATTGATTCAAGTAAAGCCTTAGCTTCTGCCATATCGCTGTAGTCAGGAAAAGTTCTTTGCGCTGCGATATAACTAAGAGCTACAACTGAAGCCCAATCATTTAATGCATCTAACTTATGAGCATTTTGCAAAACTCGATGAAGAGATAATGCAGAAACATCTAAAGTTTTATGAAAGAAATCGTAATTCAAATCCATGTATGGCTTTGCTTTCCTTACGTTAGGGGACATACCAATAGAATGAAGTACAAAATCAATTTTACCACCCAGAATTTCTTGAGATTCAGTAAACAACTTTGTTAAGTCTTCATCTGAAGTCGCATCTGCAGGAATTATTTTAGAATTGGTTGTTTCTGCCAATTTGTTTATTTCACCCATTCTCATAGCAATAGGTGCATTCGTTAAAACAAATGTAGCTCCTTCCTGATGAGCTACCTGAGCAACTTTCCATGCAATACTTTGCTCATCCAGTGCCCCGAAAATAATTCCACGTTTTCCTTTCAATAGTTGAGTCATAGCTAATTTTGATTCGTTATATCTTTCTAAATTTTGGAGGTAAAAGTAAGTGTTTTATGAGGATGTTATACCCAAAAGAGATTTTGCATGGCTTAAAGCTGCTTCCGTAAGCTCCTTTCCGCTTAACATTGCTGCTACTTCAGAAATTCTGGATTCCTCATTTAGCCTTACAATTTTGGAAATGGTTCTTTTTCCTTCTTCCTGTTTTAAAACTTTATAATGATTTTTTCCTTTTCCTGCTATTTGAGGTAAATGCGTAATTGAGAGAACCTGCATATCATTAGCCATTTGCTCAAAAAGGTCTCCCATTTTTTCTGCAATTGCGCCCGACACTCCTGTATCTATTTCATCAAAAATAATTGTTGGTAAAGCTCTGGTTGACGCTAGAATCCTCTTTAATGCCAACATCAATCTTGAAAACTCTCCTCCCGAGGCAACCTTACTCAATTCCTGAATGTCTTGCCCGGCATTCGCTGAAAACATAAACTTAACATTGTCAAAGCCATCAGCCCCTGGCTGCTCCTTTAAATCAATATTAAATTGAACTTTAGCCTTTGGCATACCCAACTGGCTTAGTAACCCTAAGCAAACTTTCTCTAGTGTTGGAGCCGCTTTAATGCGCTCTTCATGCAGTTGCATGCCCAAATTTGAGACCTCCGTGAATAACTTTTGAGTCTGCTTTTCCAGCTCTTCCGACTCATGACTCACTCTGCCACTTCTCTGAAGTCTTTCATCTAATTGATTTCTGAGTTCAATGAGTTCATTACAGGTTGAAACCCGGTGCTTCTGAAGGACATGATTAATTTTATCCCATCTCGATTCTAAAGCTTGCAATCTCTGAGGATCTATTTCTATATCTGATGACGCCTGCCTCGTTGTTTCAAGAATATCTTTAAGCTCGATCTGGACAGATTTTATCCTATCTGAAATTTCTAAGGCAACATCAGTATATTTTACAATGCTGCTTGCTGCTTGCAAAGCTTTTCTAAGCTCGTCTAAAACACCTTGCTCATCCCTATCTAAGATATTCTCAATTACAACAAGCTGCTCGCTTATATCTTCAGCATGTTGAAGTGTTTTCAACTCGTTTTCCAGACTTATCTCCTCGCCTGCTTTTAAATCGAGACTTTCTAATTCATTAAACTGAAATTTTAAAAAATCCTCTTCCTGCAATAAACGTCTCTCCTCTTCTACCAACTCATCCCGCCTGCGGCGGACGATTCGCCATTCATGGAAGCATTTCTTATACAAATTAGTTAATTCATTTATAGATGAATTTCCATCAAGTAAATCAACCAAAAAAGCTGATTCTTTTAACTGTAAAGTATCATGCTGTGAGTGAATATCAACCAGTTTAACTCCCAATTCTTTGAGCTGACTCAGGTTGACAGGTGTATCATTTATAAAGGCACGAGATTTACCTTGAGGACTAAGTTCTCTTCGAATAATGCATTGCGAATCATAATCCAAATCATAGCCTTCAAAAAATGCATTGAGGTGATAGTTTGAAATATCAAACTTAGCCTCAAGAATACATTTCTGTTTTTGATCTCTTAAGACACCAGAATCAGCCCTCTCTCCCAGTAATAATGATAAAGCTCCTAAGAGAATTGATTTTCCAGAGCCTGTTTCACCTGTAATTATAGATAGTCCTGCGCTGAATTCTATATCTGACTCTTCGATTAGAGCATAATTGCGGATGGTTAGCCTTTGCAACATGAAGCAAATTTATTCACTTATTCAGCATTGCGATATGTCAAATGCACTAAAGTATGAACAGCATTGTCAATTACTATTTCATATTACGAATAATGAAAAGCTTTACTCATTGTATCTTTGCTCAATGCAATCGATTCGAGAGCTTATTTCACAAGGCGAAAGCCAAACACTTGAATTTAAATTTGAATTGAACTCGGCTCGTAGAATTTCTGAGACTATTTCAGCTTTTTCAAATACTGATGGTGGCACTCTGCTTATTGGAGTTAAAGATAATGGAGTTCCAGCTGGAGTTCGGCTTGAGGAGGAACTGTATGTGCTTGAAGCTGCAACCGATTTATATTGTAAACCTTCTGTTAAGCCAATTATTAGAAAGCATGAAATTGATGGGAAACTCATCGTTGAAGTCGTTATCTCTAAAGCTGAAACTAAGCCGATACTTGCCGAATATGAAATTGGAGTGCAAAAAGCATGGCTTAGAATAAATGCATCAAACCGATTAGCAACCCCAGTACACTTGAGACTTTGGCAAATTAATGATACAGCCAATCCTGCTCCGTCAAGCTTCTCAGAAAGTGAACAAAAGATTCTGGAACTCTTCAATCAAAAAAAATGGCTAAGCCTTAATCAAGTAAGCCGATTAACTAAACTTCCTCGATTTAAAGTAATACAATCGCTTGCCGATTTTTGTCGTTGGGAAATTATAGCATGCGAACCAGAAGCTTCAGGAGGTTTTATTTTTACCTTGCAAGAAAATATCAATTAAGAAATCAAACCAATGGCACTTTGGAAATTAGCACTTCTCTCCGTAGGAATACTTTCTGTTCCTTATGCTGTGCTAAAATTAGTCATTTACGTTTGTAAGAAAGAGAAGTCTTCGAAATCTTAAGCATTTAGTTTTAAGCAATCTGATTTTTATCATTTTATGTGGCTTGGTTACTTAATAACTTAGCTTTTAAATGTTTCATTTAATTGTAATGATTACTTATTAATCATGGAATTTATAGACTATTATAAAGTATTAGGCATCAATAAAAATGCTTCGGATGATGATATAAAGAAAGCTTATCGAAAAGCAGCCCGTAAGTATCATCCCGATTTAAATCCAAACGACAAAGAAGCAGAAAAGAAGTTCAAGGAAATAAACGAAGCTAATGAGGTCCTTAGCAATGCTGAAAACCGAAAAAAGTATGATGCTTATGGTAAAGATTGGAAACACGCCGATCATTTCGAACAAGCCAAGCAAAATCAAAGTCGACAATCTTCAGGTCATAGAGGCTCTTCAGCTAACTTTGAAAATGAAGACTATTCTGACTTTTTCGAATCTATGTTTGGAGGTCAATTCTCCGGCAGATCTAGATCACAAGCAGCTTTCAAAGGGCAAGATTTTAACGCTGAGCTTCATCTTAGCTTGAAAGAAGTATATACTACTCAACAAAAAACGTTAACAGTTAACGGTAAAAACATTAGGATTACAATACCGGCTGGCATAAACAATGGACAAATTATTAAAATTAAAGGTCAGGGCGGCGATGGAATAAATGGAGGACCAAAAGGAGATCTCTATATTAAATTCCGTATTGAAAATGACAGCCTTTTCAGGCTGGATGGAAATAACCTCTACTCTACTGTAAATTTGGATTTATATACTGCTGTATTAGGTGGTTCAATACTGGTAAATACTTTTGACTCTCAGGTAAAAGTGAAAGTGAGTCCTGAAACTCAAAATGGAACCAAAGTCAAGCTTAAAGGAAAAGGATTTCCTGTTTATAAGAAGGAAGGCACTTTTGGAGATTTAATTATTACATATCAAGTTGAAATACCTAAAAACCTTACTGATCAAGAAAAAGAACTTTTCAAACAACTTTCAAATCTTAGATCGTCATGAAGAATATAGAACTCATTCCTTTATCCAGTCTTTGCAAGCATTTCGAAATTGAAATGTCATTCTTCACTGACCTTCAAAAGCATGGACTCATTCAAATGCGCATCGTTGAAAAGGAATACTTTATTGAAGAGGACGCAATTGATGAAATAGAGAAAATAATACGCTTGAATAAAGATCTTGAAATTAACCTTCAAGGCATTGATGCAATCTTCAACCTACTAACGAGGATAAAATCACTCGAAAATGAAAACCAAAATCTCAAAAATCGACTTCGATTATTTGATGAATTTTAAGACTTATTCTTTGCGTTCTAATTACTTAGCTATTTGTCTAAAGAAAGCACACCAACCTTATATTTATTGCTTGAAATAGCAACAAGCCAAATTGAGCTGTTGCTTATTTGATTTGAGAAAGAAGGCACGAAGTAGAATCGACTACGTTTTTCTGTTGATGCATTTTCACGCGAAAAACCTCCATTCTTGTCCAATTGGGCGTGAACAATGACAGCTTTCCGCATATTATCCATTCGATGAGCTCTTCTCTGATCTGTCTCAGACAGGTTTTTGGGATTATCGTTAAATACAAAATGCATCGACTCTCCTGTGAATCCAAAAGCATATGAAGAAAAGTATCCAGCATCATTACTGCTTTCTTGATATTTAGGAACATCAGCAGCCCAAAGAATATCACCATCCGAACTTGTTCGAATCACAATAATATTATTGAAATAATAGAAGTAATTACAATTAAACATCCCTGTTCTAAAGTCCTGATAACAAATTTCATCAATCAAAAATTGCTCTGCAACTAATCCAAAACTACCGTCATTGAACTTTACAAAATGATCAAGTTTAAAATCACTTAACTCAACCTGTCCCTTAATTCTGCTACTTTCAAGAAAACTAGCTGAAAAAGAAGGGTCAAAATCATTCAGCACTTTACCTTCAATACTTTGGCTGGCCCTGTTCACTTTTAACATAAAAGTGCCGGCAGCATTACCCATCCCCCTATTCGAATAAAATCCTGAGCAGGTAACATCGCCATCATCTTCAAGAAACATATCAATATCGGTGATGAACTTATCACCTAATTTCAGTTCATAATCTTCAACCAATGACGAGTCACCATCAAATGTTACCAAACCATATCTGAACGGAGGCCCTTGTTTACCAGCCGGTTCATCCTTGTCGTATCTAACGCGAACCAATAAAAAAACCCTGCCCGAAGAATCTACTTTTGCTCTGTGAATAGAAAAGTTTTTTCCCTTATAGGGGAATTCAATCTCCCTACTCCATTTCGTATCTAGCTGACTATCAAAATAATGGAACGATATTTTCTCATTCGAGAATTTATCAAATCTTTCAGAGAAGAAGCTCAACATAGATGAACCATCGCCTGATGCAACAAAGTTCAATGCTTCAATATCACTTTTACGAGTGGCAGGAAACTGTGCTATTCTCTTCTCCTTCCCTACCGGATCACCTGATAATGAATAAATCCTCCCATACAATTCAATCTTATCCTTTTCTCGATTATAATACGTAGCAAATAACACAGGATTATCCCCTAGCCTTTCCATTACCTGATACTCAAGCGATTTATCTCCTCGATTTGTTTCTAGCTCAATTTCCTTATTAAACTGAGGTAAAAGAGTCAAATCATCAAACCGTTGAATGTATGTTTTGCTTGCCGAAAATAATTTAGTTCGAGTTTGCGATTGCATCATCACTCCGTCTGTCCAATTTCCAATAACTGAAAATGACGTGGAACTTGAAGGTTTAAAAATTTCTCCGCCCCATTGAATTCGGTTCTCAAACTGTCCATAAAGAGGACTCATACTCAACAGTAGAACTATTGAAACTAGCTGGCAATTAAACAACTTCATAGGCTGCCAAGTTAAGAATCGCTTGAATATCATTTCTACTGATAACGCATTAAAATACAAACTGTTTTATATTAATACCAATCACAAACTGTTAACGTTCTCGTGTTGATACTTCCTTTGCATTTTCGCTTAAGAGCTGCAGTGCTTGAGTAATTTTACAATCTATGATACGAATTTTTAAGCTTATACTCTTTGTTTCTTGCCTGGCTCTGGTTTTTTCATCATTCTTTAGCCCTCCAAGAAATATTTCATATACTGAATTACAAAAAGATCCCCCATTTCTTAATGATGGTAAGAAATGGGTAGATTCAATAATGTTAAAATTGACACCTGAGCAGCGAATAGCGCAGCTTTTCATGGTGGCTGCTTATTCAAACAAGCCAATTGCACATCGCGATGAAATTGCAAAACTCATTAAGGACCAGCAAATCGGTGGATTGATTTTCATGCAGGGAGGTCCAGTGCGTCAGGCTAAGCTTACAAATTATTATCAAAAGCTTTCAAATGTTCCATTAATGATTTCTATTGATGGTGAATGGGGAGTTTCTATGCGTCTCGATTCAACCCCGGTTTATCCCAAACAAATGACTCTTGGGGCAATCCAAAACGATACTCTAATTTATTCTATGGGAGCTAGAATTGCTCAAGAATGCCAACGACTGGGAATTCATGTAAATTTTGCACCGGTTGTGGATGTGAACAGTAATCCTTCAAATCCGGTCATTAATATGCGATCTTTTGGCTCCGATAAATACAATGTAGCCCGAAAAGGTATTGCTTACATGATGGGTATGCAAAACAACGGCGTGCTAGCAAATGCAAAACACTTTCCCGGCCATGGCGATACAGATTCTGACTCTCATAAAACTCTCCCAACAATCAATCATACACGTGAAAGGCTCGATTCAATTGAATTGTACCCATTTCGTCAACTCATAAATTTCGGTTTAGGTAGCATGATGGTGGCTCATTTAAATGTTCCATCGCTTGATAAAACTCAGGGACGACCTACAACCTTGTCTCCATATGTGGTTGATACTTTGCTACGTCAAGAACTTGGCTTTAAGGGATTGGTTTTTACAGATGCACTAAACATGAAAGGAATTAGCGCCTCTTTAACTTCAAATCAGATAAATATAAATGCAATAAAAGCAGGCAATGATATTTTGCTTTTCGCCAGCGATGTGGCGGAAGGTATTAAAGGAATAAAATCAGCCATAGATAAAGGAGAAATTTCTCAAGATGAAATTGATGCTCGATGCCGAAAAATCCTGCATGCCAAATATTGGATGGGCTTGCATAAGTTTGAAGCTGTGCAGGTAGCTAATCTTGTTGAGAATTTAAATAATGAAAGCTCTGAATTAATTCGTCGTAAACTCACTGAAGCTTCATTAACAGTGCTTGAGAACAATAATTTAATTCCTCTCAAAGGACTTGATACTTTAAAGATTGCTCACCTTGGGGTGGATGGAGAAAAAGAAAGTATTTTCTTAAAAACTCTTAACAAATACACTAAAGTTAAAGGCTTCACTATAGGTAAAAGTGTTTTGCTAGATCAAAAAACTGAACTTCTTCAGAAACTGAAAGAGTTTAATGTGGTGATTGTAACAATCAACAATCCTAAAAATACAATGTCGAAAAAGGCTGGCATAAATGCAGCAGTTAGTAACTTCTTAACTGCATTAAATAAGCAGTCGAATGTTATTTTAAACCTATTGGCTAATCCATATAGTTTAGAATCACTTTCTGATGCTGCCACACCCCAAACTCTTATTGTTTCTTATGAAGATAATGATCTTAGTCAGGAACTTTCGGCTCAACTCATTTTTGGAGGTATCAAGGCAAATGGTAAACTGCCAGTTTATGTCGATGAACGCTACGCATTCGGAAGTGGAAAGGAAACAGCAGAGGCTATAAGAATGAAATATACCATTCCTGCCGAAATGGGATACACAAACGCTGATTTCAGAAAAATTGATTCTTTAGCTGAAATTGCTATTAAATTAAAAGCCACTCCTGGTTGTCAATTGCTTATAGCTCAAAATGGAAAAGTCTTTTATAACAAAGCATTTGGTAAACATACTTATGCCAGTAATTCCCTACCCGTCTTAACAACTGATTTATATGATTTAGCAAGTATAACAAAGGTAGCTGCGACAACCTTAAGTATCATGCGTCTTACCGATGAACTTTATATTGATATAGATAAAACTGTTGGAGACTATTTCCCTGCGCTTTTAAAAACCAACAAAGGTGGAATGAGAATTCGCGATATTCTCGCCCATCAAGCAGGACTTCCTGCTTGGATACCATTTTACAAGGAAACAATAAAAGATACAGCTACAAGAACTAAATTTTATAGGCAAACTCAGTCAGATAGTTTCCCATACCAAGTCGCTGAAAACATGTACCTCAGAAAGGACTATCCAGATACCATGCTTGCCATTATTGCAGCTTGCGACATTAACACAAAAAAGAACTATAAATACAGTGATTTAGGTTATTATTTCTTCAAATACATAATAGAAAAGCACTCAGGTAAAACCTTAGATGCTTATGTAGATTCTATATTTTACAGCTCTTTGGGTTTGCCAAGAACTACTTTTAAACCATTAGAAAAGTTCAATAAAGATGAAATAATCCCAACTGAGAACGATGATTTATTCAGAAAGCAACTTATTCATGGTTATGTGCATGATCAGGGAGCGGCAATGATGGGCGGTATTGGTGGACATGCTGGATTATTTGCTAATGCATCTGACTTAGCTACTATTATGCAAATGATTTTAAATAAAGGAGTTTATGGAGGTCAACGTTATATTTCTGAAGGAACTATAAATGAGTTTATTCGTTGCCAATTCTGTGAGAATGATAATCGTAGAGGTTTAGGCTTTGACAAACCCGAGATGAATTATAAGAAAGTTGGTCCAACCTGTCAATGCGTTTCCGCTTTAAGTTTTGGACATACTGGATTTACCGGAACTATGGCATGGGTAGATCCCGAAAAAAATCTAATTTTTGTATTTCTATCCAATCGAGTTTATCCAGATGCTGAGAATAAGAAGCTAAACGTTTTGTCAACTCGCACCGAGATTCAGGAAGCAATTTATCAGGTTTTGTGAGCCGTTTAAAAGAACTTCGAAAGAGCATCTTGTTTGGCGTCTATGTTAGCCTTTCGCTCATTTTTATTCTTCCTATTTGGGTAACCGAATTCTTCATCACCCTAGAAGGGCCACTTGTAAATTATTTTGGCGATTTTATTAAAGATATCGTATTCACTGGATCTTCATGGTATTCAATTCAATACAAAATTCTTGGCCTTAATTATACTGGTAGCTTTTCTCTAATCCTTCAAATGCTTAAAGGCAGTCTGATTTCTACATTATACTTTGATAAAATAATTGCCAGCACTTGGATTGTCTTAGTTCTATACTTTTCAAGAATTATAATATTAGGTATTAATTCAAAAGCTGATTATAGGCCTTTTCTCATATTCCCTTTTATTTTTTGTTTGCCCTTTTTTCAAGGCGATTGGAACTTCCTCGGAGGAGTGATTGCGATGCTTTGGTTTATAAAAATATTAAGTACACTCCAATATGAATCTATCAAAAAAATCAACTTCGTTATTCTACTACTATTATGCCTGTTAATAGCAAGCATTTCATCTCTTTCAATTTATATTTTTATTGTAATTCTTGGCTTTTCATTCTTCTTTTTTAACCCAAACCCAACCATAAAAAAAGATAATTTTCTGCTTTTTTTAATTCCATCAATCTTAGTATCAGTTCTTATTATTACTTTAAACAAGGGTATCTATAAGAATCTTGAATTTATTCCATTGTCATTACCTTCAAGAGCTAAAGATTTAATCTACTTTGAAACTTTGGTTTCATTTGAGGGAGAGGCTAACTATGCACTCATTTTGTTGGCGCTTGTATTTGTCGGCCTCTTCATTTTTTCATTTATTTCAATTTTTTACAGGCTCAAACCTGATAGGAGTCAACGTTTTTGGCATCAGATGCTATTTGTTGCTTCTTTTATTTCCTTGCTTCTGTATTTCATTTTGCCAAACTCAAATTATAGTGTTGTCACAAATCATTTGCATTGGATGTTCCTTTCTGCTACATTTTTGATTTTGTCTTTAGCTTGTTTAAGATTAAAGAAAAGTTGGATGATTACTTTGGCTTTATTCTCTATAATCATTTCTGTTGCCCACTTGAGACCACAGTTTTTAAACTGGAATCAATTCAGCCAAAACAAAAAAATCATTAATCAATTTGCTGATTTTATACCAAATAATTCAGCCGTTTCTGTATTTCTCGAAGATGCTAATTTTCCTGACAATTTAGTATTTGAATTGGCTCAAAAGAAGCAGATTATAGTAGAATTTAATGACAATCGAAGCTTTAAGGAATATCAATATTATTCAGGGATTAAGATCGGCGAAAGCACTGAAAAACATAAATTAACATCTCAATATATTTTGTTTATCGGAAAGTCATTTTATCGAAACAGAAATATTCCAACTCTTAAGTTAGTGCATGAAAACGAGCATTTGCAAGGTCGTTTATACAAAAAAATAAAGCCTGTAATATAATTACAGGCTTTATTCAGCAATTTAAGAATGAATTATTTTGTCTTCTTCTCAGGACTTGCTGCTTTATCCTTGTTTTCCTTATATCTCATATCTGGAGTACCATCCTTCTTTAAGTTTTTATTTTCTTTATATCTTCGGTCTGGAGTTCCATCCTTTTTAACATTAGTTGCAGGTTTAACATTAGTTGCAGGAGTAACTTTGTTTGAAGGAGCTACTTGCTCAACTTTTTTCGTCTCTCCTTTTGCTGGAGCTATAGTAGTTTTCTTAGCTTCTACTGGTTTAACAGCTTGATTAACTGTCGCTTTTTTCCCCTCTTCTTTTTTTATTTCTGACTTGGCAGAGGCTTGTTTAGTCGAACTAGCTTTTGTTTGTGAAAATGCTATTCCTGAACCTAGAAATAAAATAGCAGCACTTAAAATGATTTTTTTCATGTTGTTGATTTATTAAATAATTGTCAAATATCATGCCTCAAGATCAATCTGTTAACACTTCTTTAGAACCAAGTCTTATAGACAAAGCAACAGTAAATTGCCATCTAAAAACACTTGTAATATCGGTTAAATCTGGATATTCAGTTCCATGTAATGCGTATCGAAAGTTTTCTAAATCAATCGACGGAAAATAAGAAGTTGAAAATACAGGAGTGATATCGATTGTTGGTGATATTGAAAATCTACAACCTAATCCAGCTGTAAATTGATAGGTCCAAATTATTGGATCATAAACTTCGCCTCTAGCAATACTTAACGAATCATTTATCAAAACCCGGGGTAATAATGCAGAAGCTCCTCCTCCTACTCTTACGAAGGGTCTGATTTTAAAGCCGACACTATCAAGCCCAAATTCAAGAGGATAAATATCTAAATCTAACTCCGCCGACATCCATCTAAAACGTATATCAGCTTTGGAATTTCCATTTTCAGCTTTAGATTTAAACATTTGGTGAGACAAGGAGGGCGATAAAAATAAGCCCTTACTTATTACACCTGAATAGCTTAATCCTGCATTGAAGGCACTATGCAATTCAGGCTGCTTTTCATCTAGCCAAGGTCTTGCAAAATTATATGCTGAAATAGTTCTATTCCAATCTACGGGGTTTATAAATGAATACCCAGAACTGACATCAAAGTGCCTTTGTCCTTGAGCAGAAATGGTAAAGAGCAATAAAATTATCGAAACTATATTTTTCATGATGTTAATATCTGTGAAACTGCAATATATGATGATTCCATTGCTCCATGTACAGTGCCAATATGACCATTCACGTTACTTGCCTCGCCTGCAAAATATAGCTTTTCTGCAACTGCTTCCGCAAGACTTTCTCTTTCTCCTGCAGAATTAATTCCTGGAAAAGAATATGCCCCTTTTATAAAAGGTTCTGCCGACCAGTCCTTAATTAAATATTGTCCAGTATACTTTGATACTACTCCTCCTGAAGGATACAACGTATTAAGCTCAGATATCAGAGTATTAATTACATCTGCCTCGCTTAGCTGCTTTAAATATTGCGCTCTATCACCAGCTACAAATGCAGTTAATACTTGCTCGGTGCTATCCTTACCTGCATGAGTAACCCAATATTCAGGAACTCTGGCTCCCCCAATTATACTCGATGTGTCTTCGGCCCAAAATCGCGAACTGAATTTCAGAAATATTTTAAGAATATTCCCAAAACCTATTTTATCTATAGCAGATTGCTTTGCAGCAGATAAAGCCGGACTGAAACTTATATCGCCTTCTTTTAAAACACCTAAAGGCACTGTTAATATTATTTTGTCAGCTGCATATATAGAACCTGAAGCTGTTGCTACCGATACTAAAGCCCCTGAATAGTCTATTGTTACAACTTGTTGATTGTATATAACCTTACTTAAGGAAGTTTGAAATGCACTTTCAAAAAGCTCCCAGTAACTTCCTGTCACGAACTTAAAACTTTCGTCTCCAGATGAATATTTTGATTCCGCTTCACGAAGTGCAAGCATTCCAATTCGATCATTATCAGAACCATAATCATTGCCAATCAGCGCGTTTGCAATATCAAATAAACGAGAATCTATTGGAAATTCCGTCAGGTATTGACTCACAGATTGATTATTTCCCGGATATGTACCTAAACTATCTAAGAGTTGAAAGAGGGTTTCACCTTCGCCTGCTAATTCAGCTGATTCTCTTAAATATTTTTCTGTTCGTAACTGATTATTAAATAAATAATAATCGGTCAAATCATCTTCTTTGATTTTGGAAGCCGCATAATGATGTGCCAAATCGTATAAAACAGATCTGCTTCCATGAATTTCTTCTGCCCCCAGCTCAATTGGAATATCAGAAAAAGCAGATTCAGAACGTATTCTTCCTCCGGCTATTGACGAGGCTTCAATTATTTCATAATCAATATTATATTCTTCTAACAACGCTGCCGCATAAATTCCTGCTGCACCAGCTCCTATTATTAAAACTTTTCCTTTAAAATTGACTTCGCCAGGTATCAAATCATCTTTGCAAGATGCCAGAAATCCAGGCAAAATTATGCCGGCAGGAAGTCCCAACATCAATTTTCTGAGTAATTCTCTCCTCTGCATGGTTTTTTTTTGACGAATATACCTTTTGAAATCATTCCTAAAAAGTTTAATTCTCAGTATTTCTTGCATTCATTCAGGAATCACTAACAAACCAGCCATTTATTAGTTTCTAGCATTGACTTTTTTTATACATCAATAAAATGTTAATTGAATGTGAAAAAAAACCTTCATTATACTTGTATCAGATGTACTTCAAGCCCCTGATTTCGCTATATTTGCAAGTCTTTGAAAAAAGGCATTGAAACCACTTGGTTCAACTCATAATATTCAGTTTCACAAGTTAATTATGTCAGACTCAGTTTTGGAAGAAGAAAATAAAAACAATCGCAGTTACGGAGCAGATAGTATTCAGGTTCTAGAAGGACTTGAGGCAGTTCGTAAACGTCCATCAATGTATATTGGAGATACAGGAGCACGAGGACTACATCATTTGGTTTACGAAGTCGTAGATAATTCAATTGATGAAGCGCTTGCCGGATATTGTAAGAATATAGAAGTTACCATCAACGAAGACAACTCCATTACCGTTCAGGATGATGGTCGAGGAATTCCTGTTGATATGCACCAAAAGGAAAAAAGGTCTGCCCTCGAGGTTGTTATGACTGTTCTTCACGCAGGAGGTAAGTTTGACAAAGATTCCTATAAAGTATCAGGAGGTTTACATGGGGTCGGAGTGAGTTGTGTTAATGCATTATCCACAACGCTTAAAGTAAGAGTTGATCGACAAGGTAAAGCTTACGAACAAGAATATTCAATTGGAAAGCCTCTTTATGATGTAAAAGAAATCGGAACAAGCGATAAAACAGGCACTAGAGTACACTTCATTCCCGACAATACCATTTTTACAACGACTGTATACAATTATGTAACTCTCGCTAATAGAATGAGGGAATTAGCATATCTAAATAAGGGAATTAGGATTTCACTCACAGACCTTCGAGAGCTTAATGAAAATAACGAGCCATTAAGCGACACCTTTTATTCTGAGGGAGGTTTGAAAGAGTTTGTCGAATATCTTGATGCTACCAGAGAGAAGCTAATCGATGAGCCTATTTACATGGAAGGAGAGAAACAGGGAATTCCTGTTGAAGTTGCCATGTTATACAATAGCACATTTACAGAAAACATACATACGTATGTGAATAATATCAATACCCACGAAGGAGGTACACACCTTTCTGGTTTCAGAAGAGCTCTTACAAGAACACTTAAGAACTATGCTGATAAAGAAGGCATGTTGTCTAAACTCAAGTTTGAAATAAGCGGGGATGATTTTCGTGAAGGCCTTACCGCTGTTATCTCCGTAAAAGTTCAGGAACCTCAATTCGAAGGGCAAACAAAAACAAAGCTTGGAAATAATGAAGTAATGGGTGCTGTTGATGTAGCTGTTAGCGAAATGCTTAATAACTACCTTGAAGAGAATCCTAAGCAGGCAAAAATGATCGTAGATAAGGTCATCTTAGCTGCAACGGCTCGACATGCAGCGAAGAAAGCTCGCGAAATGGTGCAGCGTAAGTCAACACTTAGCAGCACTGGCCTTCCAGGTAAGCTTGCCGACTGTGCCGAAACTGACCCAAGTAAATGTGAGATTTATCTCGTCGAAGGTGATTCGGCAGGTGGAACTGCCAAACAAGGTAGAAACAGAAATTTTCAGGCTATCCTTCCTTTAAGAGGTAAAATCCTTAATGTTGAGAAGGCTATGATGCATAAGATCTTCGAGAATGAGGAGATTAAAAATATGTTCACTGCTCTTGGAGTTAGCATCGGCACTGAAGAAGACAGTAAAGCTCTTAACATTTCCAAAATTCGTTATCATAAGATTGTTATTATGACGGATGCCGATGTGGATGGAAGTCACATAACTACATTAATTCTTACCTTTTTCTTTAGATATATGAAAGCACTTATCGAAGAGGGCTATGTATACATTGCTACTCCTCCGCTCTATTTGATAAAGAAAGGAAAAGACCAACGATATGCTTGGAATGAAGAAGATAGAGCAGCAATCACTGCTGATATGGCTAAAGATGGTAAAGAATCAGGCGTTGGTATTCAGCGCTACAAGGGTCTTGGAGAAATGAATGCTGAGCAACTTTGGTCTACCACAATGAATCCAGAATTTAGAACACTAAGACAAGTAACCATCGATAGCGCAGCTGCGGCTGATCATATCTTTTCTATGTTAATGGGAGACGAAGTTCCCCCAAGACGAGAATTTATCGAGAAAAATGCCAAGTATGCAAGGATTGATATATAATGCAATAAGTAATCTATATTAAAGGTTATTATACATTTTTAGAAAATAAATAAGAGCAACGAATCGGATGAGAATTTATCTTTACGGATAAAAGAATCATTTTATTGTAATTTGCTTTTATGAAACACTTTCTCTGTGTAATAATTCTAGTATTGAGCTGCCTTAAGCTAAATGCTTGGAACACACCGTCAATTTCTTCCCCTTCTATTAATGCTGAAGTTTGGGTTGGAGTGCGTCTTAACTGGAATTCAGTTATAGGTTCTCAACGATATGAAGTACAGGTTGACACTAGCCTTCTGTTTAATTCACCTTTACTTTATTCTGCAACGAATACCTACATTAATTCATCTTCAGGAAACGCAGATACGCAGGTTGATCCCCCATCTCTAAGATTTGGAACTCTATACTATTGGAGGGTGAGAGCTTTCATTCCCGGGGATACTTCTGCATGGAATAATTCAAGTTTTATAACACGTGATTTTGTGAATATTTCATCTCCATCAGATGGTGATGAAGTTTGGACAGGTTTTACTTTAAATTGGGATGCGCATGATGGAGTTAATTTTTATGACGTAAAAGTAGACACATCCTTGAACTTTAATACCGATGCATTTAGAACAGTTAGCAATTCCTACATCAATACCTCTGATGGGAATAATGATACCCAATGGTTTATTAATAATCTCTATTTCGGTAGTGTTTATTATTGGCAGGTTAGAGCAAGAAATTCTGCTGATTCATCAGAATGGACTACGCCCCGCACCTTTCAAACACGCGATTTTGTTAGCATTTCTTCACCTTCTAATGAGGCCGATGTTTGGACCGGACTAACATTAAACTGGAACGTTCACGTCGGTGTTTCCTTTTATGATGTTAGAGTAGATACATCCTTGAACTTTAATACAGATGCACTAAGAACGGTGAGCAATACATACATCAATAGCTCTGATGGGAATAATGATACCCAGTGGTTTATTAATAACCTTTACTTTGGACATACCTATTATTGGCAAGTAAGAGCAAGAAATGCTGTTGATTCATCTGCATGGTCAGAACCTTTAACTTTTCAAACAAGAGATTTTGTAAATAAAACTTCTCCAAATAATACCGATACCTGGACTGGGCTTACTACCAATTGGGCACCGCACAATGGGGTGCTTTTTTACGACATGCAAATAGACACGTCACAAAGCTTTAATTCCCCAGTTGCACAAACTGTCACTAAAAATTACATCAATTCTTCAGACAGCAATTCCGATACAGAATCCTTTTTAACTGATTTGTTTTTTGGCAAAACATATTATTGGCGTGTTAGAGCCCGAAATGACGTTGATACATCAAACTGGGGTTCAGTTTGGTCATTTAATACAAGGAATTTTGTCAACCTTACTAGTCCTGCAGATGGTAATTTAAACACAACTCTTACCCCCACACTTAATTGGGCCCCTCATGTCGGTATTATTAAATATCAGCAACAACTTGATGTAAGCAATCTGTTTAACACAGCTGCATTTTCGGAGAATATTAAAAACTATGTCAATTCAAGTGATGGTAATTCCGACACGCAGCAAGGGTATTCTGGCTTATTGCCTAATACTGTTTACTTTTGGAGGGTAAGAGCTATCAATAATTCTGATACCAGTGCTTGGACAGGACGATGGTTTTCAACAGGCACTGGCATTCCTTCGTTTCCTCAAACACCTATAATTTCAACTTCATTTTGTAATGCATTAGCTCCCTCTGCTTCACCAACTCTAAGTTGGCAAGCTGTATCTGGGGTCAATTTCTATGAAATTGAATTCACTCCTTCTAACATCCCTTTCTCAGGCAGTCCTGACTTATCACAAATTTCATCCACTTCAATTAACTCTCCAGCCTTAACAGAAAATAGTACTTATTGCTGGAGTGTTCGAGCTGTTAGCAATGATATTGCGGGCAATTGGTCCGAGCCATGCTGCTTTACTATTCCTGGAGAACCGACAATTTCAACGGCATTTCTTACTCAAAACGCATATTGTCAAGGAGATAACCTTGTTATATCTGCTGAAATAAGCGGCAACTTTGAGCCAGGCAATTCGTTTAATGTGCAATTAAGTGACGCCACAGGAAGTTTTAGCAACCCTGAACTACTAGGTACTTTTATCGATCTAGAATCTTCTTATGAGTTCGATTTACCCGAAAATACCACAGGCAATAACTTCCGAATCAGAATTGTTTCCCAGATTCCAATTGTAGTCGGAGAGCCTTCTCTTTCTTTTGCTATTTCTGCAAATACAGAGCTGGATGGCGACCTTAACTTGCTTACCTGCTTGCAACTTAACAGTGTGGATCTTCCACAAATTCTTCCTTCTGGAGGAAGCTATTCTGGTCAATTTGTAACAGATAACTCCTTTTCTCCAGCCAATGCTGGAATAGGAAGTTTTGAAATTAGCTACAGCTACACCAATATGCAAGGTTGTACATCTCAGCTTAATGGTCTCATTCAAGTAGATGCTTGCACAATAGCTCAAGAGCCCATTCAAGTGAATCAAATTGGGCATTATTTGAACATTAAACTTAAATCATCTCAAGTTGCTGTTTTTCAGCTTTATAATCTACAAGGCAAATTGATTATAAGTACCGAAATTAATTCAAATGAAGCTGAGATAGCATTTGGTGAATTACCAGCTGGATTGTATGTTTTCCAATTGACAGGTAAAGACTTTTACCAAACAGGTAAAAAATTTATTAGATAGCTTTTTAGATTTAGTTCTTTTTAATTCTGATTTCTACCCTCCTGTTCATATTCTGATCTTCTGATGTTCGCTCTGGATTGGCAATTTTATTGCTCCCTCCATAACCTTTATAATCCATGCGTTTTTCTTCAATACCTTTTGATACTAAAAAATCATAAACCGTTTTGGCTCTGTCACGGGATAAATAATCACTTCCATTTCTATAATTAGATCCATCTCTGCCATCTTCGGTGCAGCAAACATATCCTTGAAGTTCAATTTCAAGTTCTGGATTGCTCTGCATTAACTTAAATAACTCGTTAACACGGCCTCACTTTGAGGAACAATAATATCAAGTCCTGGCTTAAAATTGAGGTTTCTAATTCTCATATTCTTTCCTGTACTTAGGCTAATTTTCAACTCCTCATTCAAAGAAAAAGCTCCTTCCTCTGGACCAACCATAACTGGTTGTATTTCAAAAGCTTGGATTTCAGGCTTTCGCCTAATGAATACGTCAACCCTTCGATTGATTTTCATTCCTTCCCATGTAACATCAGCCCCAGCAGGATGATTCTCTCCAAAGGCGTTCCTTTGCCAAACTACCCCGCTATCAAGGTTGTAAGTCGTCTTAATCCAATTCTGAACTGCCTCTGCACGTTTCTTTGATAACTCTAGATTATAAGCTTCATCCCCTCTCCAATCGCAATAAGCATTTATAATAACTGTATCTGATGTGCTTAAATTTAATTGGGGGAAATCACCAGGGTTTATTTCAAAACAATCGGTCTCAAAATATAAACGATAAGGCTCATTTAAATTTTGAGATAATAAACTGATAGTCATAAATATATGACAAATCATTAAAAGCATTGATTTATACTTGATTATATAATTTGGCATGTTGAAATTAAAAAACAAACGGAAATGTTATTACGTCAGTATTGAAATAGTATTTGAATTGCTAACTTTCGTTGTCAAGTGGCTAATGGCTCCTTAAAACTTAATTCAGGTTTTGCATATTTTTTAGTTTTAAACATCCATGAAACTTTTTATTTCTATTGTGAGTCACAGCCAAATTGTAAAATTAAATTAACAAATAATAACAATCCTGTGATTTAACTATTCAAGAATAATAAACAGCTCTAATTCGCTGCTATATCTCATTATATTTGCAGTGTGCTATTATTACATCCTCAAGACTTTAAAGACTACCAACTAATAGATTCAGGCAATTTTGAAAAGCTTGAAAGATTTGGCAAGTACATCACCATTAGGCCTGAGCCTCAAGCCCTTTGGTCAAAAGTTCTTTCAGAAAAAGACTGGGAAAAACAAGCCCATGTACGCTTTGTTGCCAAAAGCAGCTCTGCAGGGAATTGGGAAAAATTAAAGGAAATGCCCGACAGATGGAATATTTCATATCAAGGCATTCACTCAAAACTGTCTCTAAGATTAGCTCTAACGTCCTTTAAGCATGTAGGGGTATTCCCTGAACAAGCTGTTAATTGGGAATATATTGCTTTAAATTTGAAAAAAATAAAAGCTAATCAGCCTAGATTCCTCAACCTATTTGCATACACTGGTGCTGCATCACTTGCTGCTAGATCTGTTGGTGCTGATGTAACACATGTTGACTCAATTAAGCAAGTGGTTACATGGGCAAACGAAAATCAAAAATTATCAAACCTTGATAATATACGATGGGTAGTTGAGGATGCAATGAAGTTTGTAAAACGAGAAATAAGAAGGGGAAATACTTACCATGGGATAATTATGGATCCTCCGGCATACGGCCATGGTGCCAAAGGAGAAAGCTGGAAACTCGAAAAGCAGCTTAACGAGCTTGTTAATGATGTTTTACTGCTCCTTAATCCTGATGAACACTTCCTTCTCCTAAATACTTATTCATTAGGCTTTTCTTCTTTGATTATTAACAACTTGTTTTCTAAGTCAGATCACAATAATTCAAACTTAGAAACGGGCGAACTTTATTTACAATCCGAAACAAATCAGAAACTTCCTCTTGGTGTTTTTGGCAGATATTCCAACATTAAAGCATAATTATCGTTAATTTTAGGCATGCGATTTATAAATCCTCAACTAAAATTACTGTCACCTATTGCAATTTTAATTGTTAATGTTGCATTTGCGCAACAACTTGTTAATTTAAATGCATCTTTAACTCAGCAGGAAACAATGCTTATTTCCTGGACAATGAAAGCGGGCTCAACTTGCGCAGATTTAACACTAGAGCACTCAAATGAATCATTGTCTTTCTCCGAAATATATTATTATCCGGGAGTTTGCGGTAATGCAGATTATGATGAGACATACACTTTTGAGCAAAAGGACAAAATATACTTAACAAATTATTATAGAATAAAGTTAGGATATGATTTATACTCAGACACGATTAGCGTTGAGGCTCCTTTAATTGGAAGTTATGGCTTAAAAGTTGGTCCGCAACCTGCGTCGGATTTTTTAAATATCTTCTTTACCAATCCTCTTTCTGATAGCTTTTCCCTTAGTATTCGGGATATGCAAGGCTTAAAAGTTTTCTCCCTAAATAATATTAAAAAGAATTCAATTCAAATCCCGGTTTATTCATTGCCGTCGGGAATTTACTCTTTGACTTTATCAAGTCGATACTCTCGCTTTCAAGAAAGAGTTCTTATTCAGCATTAAGGTCTGACTTCTTGTGTAAGAATTTATAGAAAAATACTGTTTACAATTTTTTAGCAATACACTTAAAGTGCTGATATTAAAATTGTTAATCATTGATTGATAGCATCATGATTTTAAGTAATTCCTAATTATTGATGTAATCAGATTAGATCATTTATGGAAACTCTTTTATTATATAATGGTACAAGTGAATCGAACCGAAAATAGATTCACTTTATGGAATACCCTTACAATAGATTTTTTCTTGTAATTACTGACAAAGCCTCTATCAACAGACTGGCTCTTTCAGCATTATTGAAAAATGTGTTTTTGTCAAAGGGCGATTCTTCAAGTAGGTATTCTATTATGATTCACTTGAACAATAAAATCCTCTACCATTATGATGAAGACATTTACCAAAACATTGTCTAATTTATTTTTGAACTATTCTGGTAATGCACAACGGATACCTCTGTTTGTGCTAATGTTGTTTTGTGCATTTTCTAAAGTTAATGCCCAAACGACATATACTTCTACCGCTAACACAACTTGGTCTGCAATGACTTGGTCACCTGTAGGAACTCCAGGAGTCAACGATAATGTCGTTATTACACACAATGTAACGGCCGATGTTCCAGTTGATATTAATAATCTTACTATCAATGTTAGTAGAACTTTATTGGTAAATACCACTGATTTAGTTGTTAATGGAACTTCTACTTTAAATGGAATTCTTAGAGACAATAACAGTTTAGGAACAATTATCCTTGACGGTGCTGTTCAAATAGGTTCAACGGGAAGAATTGATGTAGCGTCTTCGATTGATTGTGATATTGAGTTTCATAACGGCATCGTTTGTAATGGAAATATTAACCTTATAAATAATAGTATTGCTAAGTTTTCAAATAACACTCAAACTATTTCTGGTATTGGCGCATTCACTGTTTCAAACATTCTAATTGATGGCAATATTACATTATATAATTCATCGGTTAGTGCTCTCGGGATACTCTGTCTTTCATCTCTTGATGGAAACTCAGTGAATTCAACTTTTGAAAATACAAACGGAATCACATTAACTTACAGAGGAGCTAGCGCTCCGATGAGTACTGCAGGTAATTTTGTAGTTAACGCTCAAAATAACACTGTAAACTATAATGGTGCCGTACAGGAAATCAACTCAACCACCTATCATAATATCAGTTTCACTGCAGGGGGAGCAAAAAACATAAACTCAATCACAGTTAACGGGTCTCTGACCAGAACAAACGGAACACTAAATTTCTCTGGAACTCAAACTTTTGCTGGTGCTGCTATTGCTACAATAACAACAAACGCAACCTTAAATATTCCTGAACTTGTTGTTAACAAAGCTGGTTCTTCATTAACACTTTTAAATAATAACCTCAACATTGGCCAATTCACTATTTCGGCTGGAACTTTCAGTTTTGGGAATTCGGCAAGAACAGTTACACTTTCAGACGATTTATCAGGTGCAGGAACATTAGACATGAGCAATGCTTCCCACATTTTAAACCTTGGTGGGGCAAATAATTCCATAGGAGAACTTATTACCAATACAGCAGGAAGTAGAGTAAATTATAATCGAACAGGCGACCAAGAGATATTTGGAAGCAATGACTACCAAACTTTATACATTTCCGGTTCTGGTATTAAATCTCTTGGTGGCGGTATAAGAGTGCAATCATCGTTAAATATGAATTCAGGAGGTTCATATTTTGTCAGTTTGGGTAATAATACACTTAAACTTGGCACCTCCGCTACGCTTGACGGAGCTTTTAGTAGCAATAGATATATAATAACCGACGGAGAAGGTTTATTTATCAAAGAAGCCACTTCTGTATCAGGCTTCACAACAGCTATGGACAATTCAGGTGTATTTCCTTTAGGTTCAGGAGGTTTTTATACTCCATTCACCATCACAAATTTGTCTTGTAATATCGTTGGAAATGCATCTATTTTTATAAGAGCTGTTCCTAGCAGACAACCAAATATTCCTTATTTCAACAATGCTTTAACAAAGCATTGGGAAATAGAAACAACCAACATGTCCTCAATAAATGCGAACTTGAGATTTAATTTCAATAATGCCGAAGTTATTGGCTCAGTTGCGTTATACTCTCCTCGAGTATGGAACGGTTCAGATGTAATTACGCCAAATAATCCTAGTGCTCCAGGCTCTAACCCAATAACTTCTACAAGTACAAATTTTATTGCAGGCTCATGGACAGCTGTTGATCCAACTGTTAGATCAGCTTTGTATTCATATCAATCTGGCGATTGGCACAATCCAAATACCTGGACAACCGACCCGTCTGGAAACACGTTAGTTAGCCCTATGGTTCCTCAAGCTGGTGACCAAGTTGTTATATTAAACGGAAGAACTGTAATTAATTCTGCTTCTTCTGATACAATAGGCTCACTTTCAATCAATCAAGGCGGGGTACTCGATATAGCTGCAACTACAAATCACTCATTTGGACCAATAAATGGAAAAGGAAGGCTGAGATTATCGTCAATTAATCTCCCTGACGGAAATTATAATTCTTTTGTTTCTAATGATGGAGGAACTATAGAATATTATTCAACTGGAGCAACAATATCCATTTTAAGCAACTCTTTAAGCACATACAATAATCTAGTAATTAGCAGTACAAACTCAACACAAAGCTCAATTGCTGTCAATCACAATATAACCCTGAATGGCAATCTTACTATTTCTAAATCTAGTTCTGCTTCTGCAAACCTCATTATTGGATCAGTTTCAGGAAATAGAACTATCAATATCAATGGAAACGTAAATGTTGATGCTGGATGCAGCTGGAGTGTAGGAAATACAAATTCTACCCACAATGTTAACATCCAAGGTAGTTTAACAAATAGCGGAAATATTGACTTTACTAATGGGGCCGACTATGTTAATTCTTCAAATGGAGAGGCTAACGTGCACTTTCAAGGTATTAACTCCAATACTAATATAACTTTAAATGCAGGTAGTTCAACGACATTTTTTGGCTTTCAATCAACAAAATCAACTGGTTATCAACTTGCTGTTAATGCTGCAAGTGGCTCAACTGTAAAATTTGTTAATAGCGGAGAAACAATAAAAGCAAACTCAAGTGGAATTCTGAGACTAGGTGCAAATATTACAATCCCAAGACTATTCGGCTCCAATAGTGGCAACTATGATCTTGGAAGCACCGGTGCTTTACCTGTACTTTGGATAGACGGGGCAAACATAACCGACGGAGGCGTTGGAGGAGCTGTAGTTCCATACGGAACCTTAAAAATTAGCGCAGGTTCTTTTACTTGTACTAATGGACAAAAAGCAATTGTTATCAGAGAATCTGGAGCTCTTGAAATCACTGGAGGAACCGTAACGGTTGGATTACTTAGAACTTCTGTCACCGCTGTAACACATAGAGGTAGTTTCTATATGTCGGGGGGAACCTTTACTCTTACCGGTAACGCAGGAGGAGAGCAAAATTACTACTCAATATTCTCTTTACCCTACCCTGAGAACGTATTTAAAATGTACGGAGGAACAATTAATGTTACACGTGCAAGCTCATCAGGTAGTTCAATAACTCCTAACGGAGGATTTATGGTAGCTTCTGTTGAAGGAAATTATGAAGTAACTGGAGGTACAGTTAATTTTAACTCAACTGGTTCAATTCATTTTGATATCACCAGTACAGTTCCTCTTTACGATGTAAATATTGGTCGTTCAACAAGTGGCTCAGGCCAAGTGCGACTTAATACTATCGACTTTTCATATAATGGCTCCGCAGCAAACAGAGAAAGTCTACCAGGTCAACCTTTAAGAGTTTTAAACAATCTAGTTATCCAATCTTCACTAAATCCTACTCTTAATTCCTTAGATAACGATATAATTGTAGGGGGAGATTTTACGATTTCCAATGGAGGAACATTATTTTCTGGAAACAACGCCATCACTTTTAATAGTTCAATTCCACAAAACTTTGTTTTGAACGGAACTACATCTTTTGCTTCTGCTGGTGGTAATAACTTGAACAACGGGCCTGAAGCAATAACTTCTGGCTCAAATTATACCTTTGAAAGACTTACTGCGACTCAGAATGTTGAAATATCACCAGTAGGAACTCTTACAGCGGAAAGACTTTCTGAAACAAAACCAAAATGGGGTACACAGATTCTATACTCCTTTTATTCCTTCATCAGGCCCAATTACATCAAGTATCTTTGTTAAGCCTAACGGAAGAACATGCGTATCTCTTCAAGTAGGGTCTTTTAATAACCGAGGTATAGCCTGGTTTAACCTTACCGGTTCTGGTTCTGTTACAAGCACCAATGCCAGAATAAACAATGCAACTATCACTGCAGAAGCAAATGGATGGTATAGAATATCAGCTACAACAAGCGGAGCTAGTGACTTTAGAATGCGTCTTGTTCTTGGTAATGGCTCTTGCGCTGAATCCTATAATGGCAGCACTAGTATGGGCGTTTACGCTTGGGGCCTTAAAGTTGAGACAGGTTCTGTAGCAACCCCATATGCAGCAGCTTCAAACACTGGTATAAATACTTTAGTTGTTGAAAAAATAGGAAGTAGCGCTCTAAATCTTACAGGAACTGCCTCTTCCCTCCTTCTTAACGGGAGTTTATTAGTAAACTCAGGACAATTGAATCACAGCTCTAAAACAGTTGAGGTTAAATCTTTGGTAACCAATAACACTATAATAACTGGAACAGGTTCTGGAAAAGTAAGGCTATCTGGTTCCAATGTTCAAATTATTCATGGCGATGGTGATGGAGTTATTTACAATTTGACACTTAGTAATGCAGGTGGAAATGCCGGAGATGCTCAAGTTATTGCAACAGCATCATTAGCTATTCAAAGCACCCTGGAGTTTTCAACTGACAGACTTTTCGATATTGAGAATAAC
The DNA here is from genome assembly GCA_018401705.1 of Bacteroidia bacterium. GTDB lineage: Bacteria > Bacteroidota > Bacteroidia > M30B66 > M30B66 > M30B66. Next base: position 81,557 of record JAGYKL010000010.1, read on the forward strand.
ACATTGAGCATTCTTTCAGGAGCTCAGATTACCTCTGTTACCGGCTCCTTTAGTGCGAATAGGTTTATTAAAACTCGTGGATTCCTATCTGATGGAGGAATTGCTAAAACATACACAAATACATCAGCTTTCCTTTTCCCATTTGGGTCGGGAACAAATTATACTCCTGCTACAATTACGTTTAACTCTGCTCCTACCACATATGGCACTCTTAATGTAAGACCTGTAGCTGCGCAACAACTTTATGTTACCGACAATGATGTGTTTGAATATTATTGGAAAGTAAACCAAAGCGGCTTCACAGGAATCCCTGCAAACTCAATTAATTTAAAGTTTAATTACGGAAACTTACTTGATAACACAGCATACATCCCTGGTTACTACAATTTTCAGGAAATAGCATATACAACAGTTAATGATGTAAATGCAGTTGTCGAGACAACTAATGATATCTTATTTAACAATTGGACAAAACTAGAAGGAGACTTCACTGCTGGCGTACCTGCAGCATTTGGAACCGTGGTGCCTTATTATAGCAGAGCTACTGGAAATTGGAATAATCCCACAACTTGGTCAAATACTGGTCATGGTGGAAACGTAGCATCTTCTATTCCGAATGATCACGTACCTGTTTTCGTTGGGGATGATGGTTATAATCATACAGTAACTGTTACATCTAACAATACTTTATCAGGATCTTTGTTAATTGGCTCTGGATCTACATTGGATTTGGGAGTAACCACTGGAAATAATTTTGGAGCATTACCTTATTCTACAGCTGGTGGTTCTGGAAAGATAAAAATATCATCATCCTCTGCTTTAGCAGAATTTCCAGCTGGAGATTTCGGATTATTCTTCCTTGAATTAGGCGGAACAGTAGAGTATTATTCTACAACATCTAATTTCTCTATACCATTAACAACAGCTAGTCCAACACAGATGGAGATTTCCAGCTACAAAAAACTGGATATCACTCCTTCTGCTTCATATAGAATAAAACTGCCAGAAAGAGACTTGCTAATTTTTGAAGACTTATCAATTAACGGCACAACAGTAACAGGCGAAGCTAACTTAGCAGAAACAAGTTCTCAGGAAGTAACGATAAATGGAAATCTTAATATTAACGGAGGTAAATTAAGAATGCGTGGTGTTGAAGATCAAACCTTAACCGTTAAAGGAAATATGGTAGTTGCTTCTGGGGCTAGTGTTGATGCTATAAATGCAGCTGACGCAACTAACATCTTAAACCTATATGGAAATCTAACAAATCACGGAACCCTTGATTTTAATAGCACAAGTAAAATCCGCGTATGCATGGTCGGTTCTTCTTCAGCTCTAATTGATGGAAACACACCTTCTTCTTTAATTGATTTCTTTGAATTAAATATTGATAAAGGTTCTGATCAATCACTTGTCACAGAGTTTTTGAATACTGGGAATATAACAGTTCCAAATTCTAATTGGCTGAACTTAATCAACGGTACCTTTAGAGTATCAAGAAGCGGGGCTTTAACGTTAAATAACTCAGCCAACCTTCCTTTCAGTATACCATCTTCTTCTAAACTTTCGGTTAATCATTCAGGGGCATCTATAAATATTGCACAACATAACTCTAATGGTTCTGATTTAATTCTTGGAGGCACTCTTGAGCTATTAGATGGTATTGTTAACATTGGAAATGTCACTAATACTAGCCACAATGACCTTGAATATTCTGCATCTGGAAGTCCAACAGTAGACATTCGTGGTAATTCTATGCTTAACATTAATGGCCAGTTGAGACGTAGTGTTTTCTCCTTACAAGGAGGTTTAAGCTATATTCAAAAAGGCAACAGTACAGTTTTGGTGAGAGGTAAGAATCCAGAAGGAGCTAGCTCCTTCAATCTTGACAGAGCGAAATTTGAAATATTAAACCCTGGTTCTCATTTCGAAATGGCTGATAATGCTTTACTAATCATAGATCGTGCTGGGAATTCTAGCAACATGTTTGGAGATATTTATCTAGACCCTGAAAGTTTCTCACTTACAGGCGGAAAAGTAGTTATAGGCACAGGCAATACCGCATCCAATATGACATTTGTATTAAATGCAAATTCCCCATTCTATGACTTAACGATTGATGGAACCACCACCAATAAATATATTAATAACGTTATCACTCCAACTACTATTTTGAATGACTTCTTCATTGAAGGAGACTCCCAGTTTAGAGCCAATGGATTAGATATAACAATTGGTGGAGATTTTATCAATACTCATTCAAGTAGTGGTATAGGAATCAATACGGGAGGCTATCGTCCAGGTTCAACTTCACAAACAACATACTTTAATGGGGCTAACAATAACCAATCAATTATTGGCTTCACTAATAATTTGACAAACTTCTCGAATCTAGTTATAAATAATACTTATCCAACAGGTAGTTTAACACTTGAAAACAATAGTAACATTAGAGTAAACGGTTCAATTGAAATGATCTCAGGAGATTTTGATTTAGCTGATAACACGTGTACTGTGATTGGCAATGTTAGCTCTAATGTAGATTGTTTTGCAAGTTCTGGTAATTTTATCCTTGCAGGTACATCAAATCAAATTATCTCTGGCAACAGCGGTGCAAGTTTCGATAAACTTAGGCTAAATAATCCAACAGGTGCTGATCTTACCGCTCCTTTATTGATTAATAAAGAATTGAACATTAATCAAGGTATCCTGTACATCAATAACTTCTTGTTAACTTTTGGTGAAAATGCTGTTGCCAGTGGCACAATGAATTCGAACATGATGATTCGGTTAAATGGAGTTGTTTCTGATGCAGGGATTAAAAAACTCTTTGGAGCAAGCTCAGGAAGCTTCACTTTTCCTTTTGGAACAACATTAAAATATACACCTGCTACGTATACTGTGAATTCAAATTCTGCAAATGGCTCTATAACTGTTAAACCTGTCAATATCAAGCACCCTGCAACAACAGATGCATTAGATAAGGAATTAGCATTTTATTGGAGTGTTAGCTCAAGCGGATTCTCTTCTGGAGCTACTTATAACCATCAGTACAATTATTTCACTGGAGATGCTTTGGCGGGTAATGAAACAGACTATGTTACAGGTAGATATTTTAACAATGTTTGGATTCCTGTTGGAGGAATTCCATCAACTGTAAATTCAAGTCAGGATAGATTTACACTTATGGATGTAAACTATTTAAATGGAGATTTCACTGCGGGAGAATCAACTGAATTTGGAGTTATCCAAACCTATTTTAGTCGAAATGCGACTTTGGGAGGTAACTGGAATGATGTTAATTCATGGTCTACCGATGTTGCTTTACAGCATGATGGCCCCCCTGCTGTAGTGGCTCCTGTAGGAAAAAACATCGTGATTGCAGAAGGACACACAATTAATGTTACAGACAATGGAAAAAGTGCTCCAACAAGTATTGTAAATGGAAGCCTTTCTCTTGGCAACACCTTTGGGCATAACTTTGGGGTTGTTTCTGGAACAGGAATAGTTAGAATTACACCAACCGCTTCAAATACATTGTTATTTCCTGGTGGAGATTTCTCAACATTTACATCAAGCATCGGAGGTACTTTCGAATATGCTTCTTCTTCTAATGCATCTATGCCAACTCAGGCTGTTTATAACAATCTTCTTTTTACTGGTTCAGGTCAAAAGAATCTTCCAAATCAAGATATATTGGTAAATGGAAATTTAACAATATCAGCAGGCTCCCTCTATAATGCCAATAATAAAACAATCAGCCTAAAGGGAAATTGGATTAACCAAATGGGTTTACCAGGCTATGTCGCAGGAGGTGCTGGTAGTGTTATACTTTCTGGAACAAATCAGGAAATTTCAGGAGCCACTGGCTTTATGATTCTAAAAGTAGAAGGAGCGGGAATAAAGCAACTAAATTCTACCATTTATTCAACGTTTTTATTTCTTACCTCTGGCGTAATCAAGACTAATTCAAATGAAGTAATTATTGCCGCAAACGGAAATGTTTCTGGTGGTTCTGCATTGAGCTATATTAACGGTAACCTAAAAAAGGGAATTCCAGCTTCTGCTGTTTCAGTTTTATTTGAAATTGGAGACGAAACAAAATATACACCCGTCAATCTAACCTTTAATGGGAATGTTACATCTGGAGGAAGCATATTAGCTAGAACAGATATTGGAGATCATCCTTCTATGTATTTAAGTGGTCTTGATGCAAACAAATCAGTAAATAGAACATGGACTATAACACCAACTTCTTTGGGCGGTTATACTTCTTTCGGAGCTGATTTCAACTTTGTTGCGAGTGATTTAGATGCTTCAGCCAACCCCACTTCTTTGAGTGTTTCAAGGTTGCTATCAGGAGTTTGGAATCTTGAAACTAATGTTACTAATTACCCTAATTACCTTTCAGTTATCGGAATGACTTCTTTTGGACAATTTCAACTGGGAACTCCTCTAAATGGAATTATATGGACTGGTAACACTAATACGAACTGGAATCTAGCTTCAAACTGGCAACCAAATGTTATTCCAAGCACTACTGATGATATTATCATAGGACTTGTTACCAATCAACCAAATATTTCAATAGGTTCAAATGGCAATTGTCACAATATCAATTTAAACTCAGGAGTCACTATCACAATTCCTTCTTCTCACAACTTAAATATTACTGGAAATATAAATTCCAGCAATGCAAGTATTCTGGGATCTGGTAAAGTAATGATGAGCGGGGCTAGTAGTATCTTATCTGGGTCTATAACTTTTGGAACTATTGCTGAGATTTCGTCAGGAGCTATTTTATCTCTTGATAATGGCTCTAGTATTGAATTTCAAAGAGATTTGAATATTCAAGGGCAGTTCAATGTAAATCAACAACAAATAATCTTTGGAGGAGCACAATCTTCTAAACTAACAGGAAATTCAACAACTTTTGAAGATGTAAGCATCAATAAGTCTTCAGACGATCTATTTGTCGCCCTTGAAACAAATATGAATATTACTGGTGTGCTATCTATGAATTCTGGTGACTTAGATCTAAATGGCAGAAACATCACTTTCGGTGGAACTGGATCTTTATCTAATGAAACAGCATTAAACAGAGTTTACGGTAGTTCCGGAACAATTACAGCTCAAAGAGCGCTAAACAATATCACTGACTTAAATATCGCTGGTCTAGGCATTGAGTTAACTAGTTCAAGCAATCTAGGCCTTACCGAAATTATTCGAGGGCACCAGCAAAGAGTGTTCAACGCAGGATTTGGTATTGATAGATATTACGAAGTGCATCCTGATAATAATAACTCGTTAGATGCGACAATGAAATTCAACTATTTTGAAGATGAACTAACTACCAGCATGGGAGCTATTGTTGAAACAGAACTTGACCTATGGAGATTCGACGGTGCATATTGGAATGTTCAGTGGGCAACACTAGATGCTAATAATAATCAATTAGTTAAAACCGGAATTCCAGAATTTTCGACTTGGACTGCTGGTTCAAGAGATAATAATGCTCTACCTATCAGTTTAATTAGTTTCGAAGGAAAATGCACTGGTTCAATGATTAATTTAAATTGGTCAACTGCCTCTGAATCAAACAATAAGATGTTCTTACTTGAAGAAAGCTCTGACGCTACAAATTGGACCATGGTAAAGACCGTTTTTGGAGCAGGTAATAGCACCACTCAAAAAAATTACAGCGAATCAATCAGCAGTAAATTTTCTGGGGGTAGTTACTATAAATTAACACAGGTTGACTATAATGGAAATTCAGAAAGTTTTGACCCTATTTATATCAACTGTGAGCAAAGCCTTACAACAGAAATGACTATTGCACCTAATCCTGCTGTTGATTATGTAAATGTTTCAATTATGTCTGAAGATGATATGAATGCTAACTTAACCTTGTTCTCTGGCTCTGGTCAAATATTGTTCTCCTCAAGTGCAAGACTAGAAAAAGGAATAAATAATATTAGAATTGATATCAGCAATCTATCCTCTGGAGCATATCATTTAAATATCACAAATGATAAGAAGATTGAAATATCAGGCAGTCGATCAATAATTAAGAAATAATAAAAGCCCCCGTAATAACGGGGGCTTTTTTATGTTATATGATCTTCATCTTTGCTAAACCTGAAGCCTAACCTTTTTCCTGTAACGGCCTTTATGGTTTGAGCGTTCTCAGTGATTTGACTAAAAGTAGTTTCCTGCACTGTTTCGTATGGAGGAGTTAATAAATCAAAATTTAAACAATAAAGAATTGCAGAGAAAATAACTTCTTTGATATTACTCTTTTCTAAATGATCTGTAGAAAAGTTATTGTATAAAAAACCCATTTGTCTTTTCCCTTCCATCATAAAATGCTTGTCTTTGTTAACAAACACTCTACCAACCAAGTAACCTACATCATTTGAACGTCCAAATTGGATAGAATCAGCAAGAAAATTGTAAACGTTAATCAAGCCACAAAATGCTCTCGATTGGTCTTCTTGGACATAGGATAGATTCCAAATATCATGAGTTGAGTCAAAGAAAAATACGTTAGTATGCATTTCAAAAACTAGCACATCTCCTGCCACCCTTATCTGAACAGAATAAGGAGAATTCTCTCGATATTCTATTTGTAAGCGGTTATCAATCTTATTTACCTTTTCTTTTAAGCTTGATTCAATTTCTCTTAAAGCACCTTTAAACTCTTGAAAAACCTCTTCAGTAAGCTTATGAATACTAAGTTTTAATGAAGCCTTTTCCTTTAAAGTTTCTAATATTAGTTCTTCAGCATTTGACATATATTGGATATTTAATATGCCCTAGCAAAAAGCACCCTTTCTGCTGATGGCTTGCCCGAATATACACAAAGTCCAGATTCCTTCTTATTATTTAGAGGAATACATCTAATAGTTGCTTTAGTAAGTTCTTTGATTTTTTCCTCAGTTTCTGAAGTCCCATCCCAATGAGCATATATGAATCCTCCTTTATTATCAAGCAATTCACAAAACTCTTCCCAAGAATCTGCTTGATTGGTATTCTGTTCTCTTCGCTCTAAAGCTCTATCATAGAGATTTTTCTGAATTTGCTCAAGCAAATGAGATATTTTTTCAGGCAAATCGATTACTTGTAAAACCTCCTTCTCCAACGTATCTCTTCTTGCTACTTCAACCGTAGAATTTGCAACATCTCTTGGGCCTACCGCAATTCTCACAGGAACTCCTCTATACTCATGCTCGGCAAATTTATAACCTGGTTTGTAAGTGTCTCTGTTATCAAATTTCACTGATATTCCTTTTCGCTTAAGCTCTTTTTGAATTTTCAAAGAAAATTCGGAAACTAAATTCAATTCTTCATCTCCTCTGTAAATAGGTACTATTACAACTTGAAATGGAGCTAATTTAGGTGGTAATACAAGTCCTTTATCATCAGAGTGCATCATAATTAATGCCCCCATAAGTCTAGTTGATACACCCCAAGAAGTTGCCCATACATAATCTAACTTTCCATCCTTACCAGTAAATTTAACATCAAATGCTTTAGCAAAATTTTGCCCCAAAAAATGAGATGTTCCAGCTTGAAGTGCTTTCCCATCTTGCATTAATGCTTCAATGCAATAAGTATCAACAGCCCCTGCAAATCGTTCATTTGCCGTCTTTACTCCTTTAATAACAGGCATTGCCATATACTCTTCTGCAAATTCAGAATAAACATTAAGCATTTTAAGCGTTTCTTCAATTGCTTCCTCAGATGTGGCATGAGCAGTATGTCCTTCTTGCCAAAGAAATTCGGCTGTCCTTAAAAATAAACGGGTTCGCATCTCCCATCTAACAACATTTGCCCATTGGTTAACCAATAGAGGTAAATCTCTGTAGGATTGAATCCAGCCTTTGTAGGTATTCCAAATAATTGTTTCTGAAGTTGGTCGAATTATTAATTCCTCTTCCAGCTTTGCTTCTGGATCAACAATTACTCCTTTTCCACTTTCATCCGTTTTTAAACGGTAATGAGTTACTACTGCACACTCCTTTGCAAAACCCTCAATATGAGCAGCCTCCTTGCTTAAAAACGACTTTGGTATAAATAATGGAAAGTATGCATTAACATGACCTGTTTCTTTAAACATATCATCTAACTGCCTTTGAATCTTCTCCCATATAGCATAGCCATAAGGCTTAATTACCATACAGCCTCTAACTGCAGAAGTCTCAGCCAAGTCTGCTTTAATTACAATATCATTGTACCATTGAGAATAATTCTCTTCGCGGGTTACATTTTCTTTACTCATATTTTTTATGGTATGGTATTTGCCTTTTTTGTGATTGTAGCGGCAAAAATAATAAAAGCACAAAGCTACACATTGACATGAACAGCTCTACACATTTAATTTCAGGTCCTATGAAACTCATTCAATCCACAATTGGAGTCCTGCTGATCGGATTCATCAGCTCCTGCAGCACTTACCAACCGGGCATTTCAACTGAACCCGATGATCGATATTATTCTCTTAAAGACGCTAAAAATGAACAAAGAGCTGCGCGAAAGTTAAATTCAACTCAATCGTCCGCATTTGTTGATGCCACAAATACACCTCAAAACGACATTTCTGATAGTGATGACAGTTATCAAAGAATAACTGATCCAAACGATTATACACCAAATAATGGAACTACCATTATTAACAATTATAATTCTGGTGGTTTCGATATGGATGATTATTACGATTATATGTATGCTTCAAGAATACGACGCTTCCATAGAAATACCGCTAGTTTTGGTTACTACGACCCCTTCTTCACAAACACTTATTTTTATAACCCGAATCCTTTCCTATTTGGAAATAGTATCTATTCCTCTTATGGCTTTTTTAATCCATACGTGCCATGGGGCTTCAACAATTGGGGAGGAGGACCGGGACTCAACATTGGATGGAATTCGTTCTCTGGTTTTTACATGAACTTTAACATGGGTTGGTCTAATCCATGGATGGCCTTTAACAATCCTTGGAGATGGAATAATTGGGGATATAATCCTTGGGGCTCTCCTTTTGGCTACAATCCTTATGCATACAATCCTTGGGGTTTTGGCATGAACTCTTTTAATAATGGCTACATGATGGGGTATTCAAATGCATTAATGTACAATTCGATGATGAATAATGGAATGTACTATAATAGCTTTGACAATAACACATATAACTACAACACTAATAATGTAGTTAATAATTATGGAAATAATTCACCAGGAGCTGGTGGAGGCAGCAGCTGGAAATCTCAATCAGAAAGTTTTTCTAAAGAGTTTGGTCAAAGCGTATCTGCTATGCATACAAACGATGTTAAAATCCAGCCTGCGGTATCTGGTCAAAATCCAGTCAAGGGTGGTAATACTACAATAGCACCTGTTGTAAACAACAATAACAAGGAAACTCAGATTAAACCTGCAACTGTGCAAAAAGGCAAGGGCGAAAATGTTCAAATTAGTTCACCAGCTAATGATAATTCTAAAGGCAAAGGAAACGCAGTTATCCAGGCCTCTTCACCAACATCTACCGAGGTTAAAGGTGGCAATAATGCTTCTCCGCAAATATCTTCTCCGTCAACTAATAATAATCAAGTTCAAGATGTTAAAGGGTCTTTGTCAAACCAAACAAAACCCAATACTTCCGTTTCTGTTGGAAATAGCCAGAACGTAAGTAACGCTCAAGGCGGAAAGCAAGACTTGATTAATCAAGGTAAGCCTAGTTCTGTCCCAAGTAATTATAGCAGTGCACCTGTTAAAGGCTCTCAAGCAGTTAAGGATAACAGTCCATCTGTGAACAGACCTGCGAATATTAACCCTAAGCAATTTGATGCCTTAGTTCCTTCTTCAAATTCTGTTAATAATACTGCTAATGGAAATTCTAATTCAGGAAAGGCGCAGCCTTACATGCCAAAATATGATTATAACAATGGAGTTAGGAGCGGAAGTTTAAACAATGCTGGAAATTCTACAAAAAGCAATATAAGCCGAGAAAATAATTTATCACAGCCTTCTAATTCGAAAGCTCCTTCTCAGAATTACCAGAATTATAATGCTCCGAAGCAAAGTGCCCCTGTTCAAAATTATCAAAGGTATGAAGCACCAAAGCAAAGCGCACCAGCCCAAAATTATCAAAGATATCAAGCGCCTAAACAAAGTGCTCCGGCCCAAAACTATCAAAGATATGAGGCGCCTAAACAAAATGCTCCTACACAGAATTATCAAAGGTATGAGGCTCCAAAGCAAAGTACCCCATCAATAAACAATACACCTAAATATCAAGCACCTAAACAAAGCACCCCTAATAGAGGCTATCAGGCTCCTGCGCCAAAAGCACCTAGGAACTCTTACCAAACTCCTAGCAGACATAGTGCCCCTAAGCAATTTAGCGCACCAAAAAACAGCACACAGAATCGTTCTTTCTCTACTCCATCAAGATCTAGTAGTCCAAGCATGAGATCAAGCTCTCCAAAGCCAAGCAGTGGTTCAAAGATGAATTCAGGTAGTAAAGGGAGTTCTTCTCCTAGAAGAAAATAAATTACAGCCATGAGAAACAAAATAATTATCGGAGCAATGGTATTCATTGCTCCGATTACATCGGCCCAATCTATTGATGATGTTGTGAGATATTCACAAACCAATTCAGGAGGAACTGCTTTAGCTATGGGAATGGGTGGAGCCACTGGAGCTGTTGGAGGAGATTTCTCAAATGCAGTGAGTAATCCTGCAGGTTTAGCTCTTTTCAGAAGTTCAGAGTTTGCAGCCTCTGCATCTATTTTTAACAGCTCTACTAAAAGCTCATTTTATGGATCTGATGAAGACGATCGAAAATTCAACTTTAACATTCAAAATATGCATTTGGTAATGCATTATCCAAGTGCAAACAGATTGAAGAAAACAGGTTGGATGGGATCCACACTTGCAATTGGATATAACAAAACGTCCAATTTAGGAGAAAGATGGACCTTTAGAGGTTTTAATCCCAATAGCTCTCTTGTTGATGCTATAGCTAAATCAGCTAATGGAATTGAACCTGATCAATTATCAGCTCCAGATCAATATGTGGCTTATCAGGCATATTTAATTGATGCTATAACAGATAGTTCTGGGGCTGTTGCATATACTAGTTTACTAGGGCCTTCTGGTGGCAATATTACTCAAAGGGGAACTTATGACAGCCGAGGAAGAGTAGGAGAAACATCAATTTCATTTGCTGCAAACCATAGCAACAGATTTTATATTGGAGCAGGATTATCAATTCGAAGAATAGTTTTTGAACAAGACTTTAATTACACCGAAAGGGATGATGCTGATTCAATCAGTAGTTTTAATTCCTTTAACTATCAAACCACATTAAGTGATAGAGGTACGGCAATTGCTTTCAGAGGTGGAATAATCTATAGATTAAATGATCATATTAGGTTGGGCGCTTCTGCTTTAATTCCATTAGATTACACTGTAAACACAGACTATACATATTCGATGGATTCTGACTTGTCGTCAAATGGAAACTATTTTTCAGAATTCCCAGGAACATTCAAGTATAAAATAAGAATGCCTAGTCAATTCACAGGTAGTGCAGCATTTATTTTAGGAAAAAGAGGAATTGTATCTGTTGATTATCAGACAATAAATTATAGTAAGAATAGATTAATTGATGACTCAGGATTATTTGATGGAACAAATGATCTGATGCGAGTTAGATTAAATTCAACAGGAAATTTAAGGGTTGGTGGAGAAATTCGATTTGACGAATTATATGGAAGAGCTGGCTACCAATTATTAGGTGACCCATATAGTTCGGGTACTAATAATCAGGATATTCAAATGATTTCTCTAGGAGGAGGTTATAGAATTAATGAGTTCTATATCGATTTGGCTTACGTTTTCTCTATGCAGGAAAAAAATTATTACCCTTACAATCCTGGTTTGGCTGATATTCAACCTGCCACACTAAATCTTCAAAAACATCAGCTCATTGTGAGCATGGGTACTAGATTTTAATTCAAAGAATGTAAAATCGCAGCCGATTTCATCTCGATACTTGCTGAATAAGAACTGCGAGGAAATGTATTTATCAACTTCAAAAAATACCGTGCAGAATCTACTTGTCCGGTATTTTTTTTGATTATTCCTAACTGTAATGCTGCAGAACTTGCAAAGTACAGTTTGAGATTTGCTCCCAAATTGATTGCTTTCTTTAACTCAGCATAAGCTTCAATTGACTTATTTAATTTCTGATAACACCTACCCTTCCTGTAATGGTATTCTGTTAATGTACTCGAGTTTAAAAAGTGCACGAGGCCATCATCTAAAATTTCAAGCGACTCAGAATATCTACCTCCATCAAATAGCAATCTACTTTTTAACAAATGAACGTTTGGTACAAACAAATTCTTTGCTTCTGCTTGAGCTTGTTTGTCTTCATCCAGATAATCACTTCCTTTTAGACTAACTTCCTTCATGTATTTTCTATACATGTTGTTATTTCCACTGATTAAGTGAAACCAAGCAATTCTTCGAAGCGCAGATTTAACAAATGCGTTACCTGAAGTACATTCAAGAAATCTGTTTAAGCTAGTTTCGGGGTTTAGTAGCAAATTCAATTCTGCTTCACCTTGAAGATAGTCAAGGTAACAAAAACGGATACCTTGAATCTGATTTCTGAGAATCTCACATTTCGTTATTACAGCTAAAGAGTTTCCATTTTTCGAATTAATCCATATTTCTGAAAACAAAGTCAATCCCGATTTCTGCGCATCACTTGAAAGAGTCTCTCGTTCTTTCAATTCAGTTGGGTTGAGGTTTTGAGTGATAAAAAGAATATAAAAGTTAATCTCCTGTATTAAGAATTTAAAGTTAGAATTCGATGAGATGTTTCTTTTTAAATTATTCAGTGTTTTCAAAGCTTCTCCTTGCTCCCCCTCTATTCCTGCTATAGATGCCAACCATTTGTATTGCTCAGGAACAGCAGAAGCCATAGCTTCAATAACTGCATACGTTTTATTTGCAATTACAAACCAAGGGTAATCATTCTTACATTCTTTGATATATTTATTAGCCTTTCGCAGATCGTTGGCTGCCCGAACTTCATCGTGATACCTAATTCTAATTAAGCTCCATTGAAGATAGATTTCAGACAAACACCAAGATTTATAAGGAGAATCCTCACTAACTAATTGGAGCTTTTCAATTCGATTTTTTCTTGAGGCTAATGCTACTCTATAGGCTTTGGGGTTTTCGTCGGATAATAGAATTATAGTTTCTCTATAGTTTTCAAGCAACTGAATAAATCCATTATTAGGTTCTTCGGATTTAATCTCTCTGATAAGTCGGTCAACAAATGTTATATTAAAATCTAAAGCAGCCTTATAGGTATTAACAACTCTAGGGCTTAGATTGAAATAGATATCTGCTTGAATATCTAAAGGTAGAATAAGCAGAATAATGATATGCGTGCAAAAACGAAGCATAAAAAAAGGACATCCGAAAATGTCCTTTTAAATTAATTAATTTCTATTGATTGGAGCCGAACTCTTCAGCCATCTCTGGATCTACAAGAAGGCGACCACAATATTCACAAACAATTATCTTCTTGCGTAAGCGGATATCCATTTGCCTTTGAGGCGGAATATGATTAAAGCAACCTCCACAAGCATCGCGATTTACTGTAACTACAGCTAAACCATTGGCAGCGTTAGTTCTGATTCTTTTGTAGGCAACCAAAAGTCTGTCTTCAATTTTACTAGCAGCTTTAGCTGATTCATCAGCAAGATGTTGCTCATCCTTTTCTGTTTCTGCAACAATTGCAGCAAGCTCAGATTTTTTATGTTCTAAGTCTTTTGTTCTCTCTTCTAGAGTTGATTTAGACTGCTCGATTAACGAAGTCTTTGCCTCAATATTCGCTTTAAACTCTTTAATTCTTTTTTCAGACAATTGAATATCTAATGTTTGATACTCAATTTCTTTGTTAAGAGAATCAAACTCACGATTATTTCTAACGTTCTCTTGCTGAGACTCGTACTTTTTAATCATGGCTAGAGCATCTTTCATTGAGTTTTTCTTCTCATTGATAGAGTTCTCATAATCATCAATTTCTTGTTGAAGCTTTCCAATTCTTGTTTCAAGTCCGGCTAACTCATCTTCAAGATCTTGAACTTCCAAAGGGAGTTCTCCCCTAACGATTCTAATCTTGTCGATTTCTGTATCAATGACCTGAAGCTTGTAGAGAGCACGAAGCTTCTCCTCTACTGTAATTTCCGATTTTGTTTCTGCTGGAAGGGTAACGCTCATAAATTTTTTCAGAAGTAGTGAATAGGATTTGTTGAATTCACAGTTAAATGGGCGGCAAAGTTAGGAATTTTTTTGTTGAGATGCTTATGAATTAAATTCATTGTGAATTGCTCTCCTTCATAATGGCCAATATCAATAATCATAAGCCTTTCAAGGGCATCGAAAAATTGATGATACTTAAAATCTGAACTTATGAAGCAATCGGCACCGTCAGAAATCGCCTTTTCCAAGAGAAAACTGCCTGAGCCTCCGCAAAGAGCAACTTTTTTAATTTCATCCACCTTTGGTGAAGTAAAACGAATCATCCCTCCAAAAATATTCTTAATCAAAATTAAAAATTCTTTTGGGTTTAAAGCTTCTGGCAATTCAGCTATTACTCCTGAACCAGCGTCCTGATGAAGGTTCTCAGTTTTATAAATTTCATAAGCTACTTCTTCATATGGATGAGACTTCTTAAGATTTGATAAGACTGAAGAAATTTTCCAAGCGGGAACCAGAACTTCGATCTTCTGCTCTGATTCATACTTTCTTTCTCCCAAGAAACCTGAAAACGGATTACTTCCATGACCAGGTAAAAAAGTTCCGGTTCCTGAAGTTATAAAAGAACATTCTGAATAGTTTCCTATTGTTCCTGCACCTGCCTCAAAAAGCCCATCTCTAACAACTTCAACGTGACTATCAGGCACATAAGTAACAAGCTTGTAAAGCAAGTCTCTTTTCGGCTCTAAAACTTTGGCATTGATGAGCCCTAACAAATCTGCCATTTCGAAACTTACTCCATTCTTGATATTATCCAGATTAGTATGAATAGCATAAATAGCAACGTCGTTCTTAATGGCTTTAATTAATGTTCTTTCGACATAAGTTTTACCAGTAAGTTTCTTAATTCCCGAAAATACAATTGGATGATGAGCAATAATGAGATTGCACCCTTTATCTATTGCTTCCTGAACAATTTGTTCAGTGCTATCGAGACAAATGAGTGCTGCTTTAAATTCCTGATTAGCGTTTCCGGCTATTAAGCCTGAATTATCATATGACTCCTGAAGAAAAGGGCTAGCCCAATCTTCTAGAATTTTTATCACTTCTTTAATTAGCATACTTTCTATTGAATGAGCAAAGGTAGGTTTTTGTACTTTTCGCAACATGTTGCAATACTTGCTTCTTCCTTTTGCCTTCATGTATGGATTAATCCTAAGAATAAGGCATTTGCTATATGACATAAATCTCTTTAAGACATGTTCATTCAATGAAGCTATTATTGTAATAGGTAATCTTAGCTTAGGAGGTACAGGAAAATCACCACATACTATGTATGTAGCGAAGCTGCTAGAAGATTACAATGCGGCAATCCTTAGTCGAGGATATGGTCGAAAATCAAAGGGCTTTAAATTAGTTTATCAAGATTCTTTAGCAAATGAAGTTGGCGATGAGCCTCTCATGTTTAAGTCTTACCTTAAAAATAAGACTGTTGCTGTATGCGAAAATCGTTGTGAAGGTATAAGAGAGCTGCTTTCGCAGGACAAAAACCTTGAAGTGGTAATTCTTGATGATGCTTATCAGCACAGGGCTTTAAAGCCAGGATTAAGCATTTTACTGATTGATTATAAATCGTTGCAAGGCAACTTTTTTTTGCTTCCCGCCGGCAGGCGGAGAGATATTTTCTCTAGATGGCAAGCGGCTGACATAATCATAATTACCAAACTCGAAAAGAATGAAGTTATTGAAGAATATGCCAAAAAATTTAAGAAAAAACAGGTTTTTACAAGTTCTTACGTTTATAAGAGCCTCATTAATATAAAAGGAGAAGTTCAGCCTTTGGATATTCTAAGCGAAAGACACATCATTCTGTTAACAGGAATTGCTGATGCTCTGCCATTAAAGCAAGAAATGCAAAAAATAGCATCAGAGTTAATACATCTTGAATTTAAAGACCATCAAGATTTTGAAGGAACTGCGCTAAAAACAATAAAAGAAAATATAGTTATGTTTGCGCCCAAGAATTTCCTCTTTGTGACTACTGCAAAGGATTATGCTCGTTTGAAGGACTTATTGAGCTCTGAAGAATTGAAGTTATGGTACTATGTAGATATTGAGGTTAAATTGAATGAGCCAAAAGAATTTGAAAAACTAATTAAGTCATATGTTGAAAGAACTCAACGAAACAGCAGCTTACATTAATAGTAAGACCGAAAACTTTAATCCTCAGTGCGGAATTATTTTAGGCACAGGCCTGGGAGGTTTAGTAAGTGAAATTGACGCTAAATACATTTTAGACTATCACGACATTCCTCATTTTCCTGTTTCAACAGTTGAAGGACATAGTGGAAAGTTAATATTCGGATTCATTTCTGGTAAAAAGGTTGTTGTAATGCAAGGTCGCTTTCATTATTATGAAGGTTATACAATGCAGCAAGTAGTTTACCCTGTTAGGGTGATGAAGCTTCTTGGTATTGAAAAACTATTCTTAAGTAATGCAAGTGGCGGCGTTAACCCTGATTTTGAAATTGGGGATGTGATGATATTAAATGATCATATCAATTTATTGCCTAGCAATCCTCTAATTGGTAAAAATGAAAAAGAATTCGGCCCTCGCTTTCCTGATATGAGTGAACCTTATGACTTATCAATTATTAAATCTGCTCATGAAATAGCTAAAGACTTAGGCTATAAAGTTCATGAAGGTGTTTACGTTAGTGTGAGCGGTCCTTGTTTTGAAACACCCGCAGAATATAAGTACATGAGAATTATTGGTGGAGATGCAGTTGGTATGTCAACAGTGCCCGAAGTAATTGCTGCCCGTCATATGAGTATTCCTTGCTTTGCTGTTTCAGTTATAACAGATATTGGAGTTGAAGGACGAATTGTTGAGGTGACTCATGAGGATGTAATTGCTGCAGCATCTAAAGCTGAAGTTAAAATGACTGCCATTTTCAAAGCATTGTTAGCAAAACAATAAAGTACTAACAAGGAGACTTGGATAATTTTATTGTTGGGAGCTACGTTGCAAGGCTAATGTCTCCGAACTTGCAATAAAATATGCCTGTCTTCAAATCATTTCTTTCCTCAAAGGTTTTTCTGATTATCAGAAAGATAGGAGCTTACATTTTAGTTGCTGGTACCCTACTCTTTATTATTGCAGGTTCTATAGCTTTAGTTTATGAAAACGACGTTAAGAGTTTTTTCTTAGTCAAATTAAATCAAAGCTTAAACACTAAAGTTGAGATAGCAGAAATTGAATTAAGCATTTGGCGATCCTTTCCGGATGCATCTTTAATATTACATGAAGTTAAAGTGCATCATGCAAAACCCTATCAAGGAGCCGGATATTTCTTAACAGCAAATGAAATTAGCTTCAGATTTAGTTGGTTCGATTTTATAAGTAAAAACTACTCAGCTAAAAGAATCGATATAAAACAAGGAGGACTTAATATACTTACTTCTTTAAAGGGCGAAGAGAATTTTAACATTCTTAAACAGAGTTCTGATAGCACGAGCGGTGCTTTTGAATTTTCAATCGAAGCCTTAGATATCTATCAGATTGATGTTCACATTAATCATGAGCCTTCAGAATTTGAAACCGACTTTTTAATTGATGATGCCTATGTTAACGGAGAATTCTCGAAAGAGAATTATGAGCTTGGTATTGAATCAGAACTTGTATTTGATTTTCTGAATTCAGGAACAACCAGATGGATTTCTAAGAAGAATATTGATTTGAATTGCTTGCTGAATGTTAACAATGAGCAAAAGCTTTATGAATTTACTAACGGAAAGATTGCTTTAGCCCAATTAAAATTTGGGATTGCAGGCAATATTCAACTCACTAATGAAGCTCCGCTTTTGAATCTAAATCTAAATGGAATCGATTTAGACATAGCCTCATTCCTATCGCTACTTCCTGATGAGTATAAGAAAAGTCTCGAAGACTATGATAGTGAAGGTACATTCTATGCTGATGTTTTTATTAGCGGAGCTTGGGGCTCAAATGAAAATCCCCAAGTTAAAGGGAGTTTTGGAATTAAAGATGGCGATATAAACTACAAACCTAATGACTTGCTGATGAAGCGAGTTCAGGTAAAAGGAGATTTCAGTAATGGAGAAGCGCACTCTTTAAAAACCTCCATTTTGAACTTAAAACAATTTGCCTTCGAGTTAAACGGAGGAATAGCAGAAGGCGAATTACAAATGAACAACTTCGATAATGTTTATATTAAATCAAAGTTTAAAGCTAAGCTTTCATTGAGTGATGTTGCAGATTTCTTTCCTCAAGGAAAAGTATCAGATTTAAAAGGGAAAGCAGAGCTTGACATAGACATACAAGGTGCTTTAGGTAAGATTTTGATGACAGAGGGCATTTTAACTGAAAAGTTAAATGCGAATGGATTCCTGAAATTGGAGAATGCCTCTTTTAAAATAACCGGTGACACTTTAACGTACAGAAATATTGATTCAAGGATACGTTTTTCCAGATACGATGTATTTGTGGAGGAATTTTCTGGTTTTGCAGGAAGTACAGATTATAATGCCAATGGGAGCTTAATCAATCTTTTTGGCTATTTGTTCACTACCAATCAGCCACTTGGAATAAAAGCCAAAGTCCAATCCCAGAAGGTTAATCTTGATGAGTTATTCACGAATTCCGCCGAAGGGGCAGACAATGATGAATACAACCTAAAAATTTCAAAGATTAAATCTCAAATTAAATATTAGAATTGACCAATTAAACTTCAGAAAATTTAAGTCAAGTGATAGTTGGCGATATTAGCCTGAGAGATAAAGTATTTACTGCAGAGCGGCTTCGTTTTAGAACGATGGATGGTTTAATTGAATTAGACGGAGTTATTGACGGAAGTGCGGCAAATCAATTTAAGCTTACCTGCCACGGAAATCTAAAGAATGTAAATATTAATCAGTTATTTCTTCAATGTGAGAACTTTGGTCAACAAGTTATTACTGAGAAAAACATCATGGGAAGGCTCGATGCCAATGTTGATTGCTTTCAATGGATTCGACTCTGAGCGTAGATGCGAAGAAACTTAGGTCGGTTTTGTGATATAACAATAAATGATGGAAGACTTATTTCTTTTGAGCCTCTCAATAATCTCTCAAAATTTATTAGCATCGAAGAGTTTGCAAGATGTTCGCTTTTCAACTTTAGAGAATACAATAGAGATTGACAATGAGAAAGTTATAATTCCGAAAATGGAGATTATTTCTAGTGCTTTAAATATTTTCGTTTCAGGTAAACACGGCTTTGATAATATGGTTGATTATCATTTTCAGTTAACGATGTCTGACTTGCTCTCTAAGAAGGCAAAGAAAGCCAAAAAGGAAAATGAAGAGTTTGGTGTGATAGCTGATGACGGCTTAGGGAGAACTCAGCTTTTTATAAGTATGTCGGGACCAATAGATGACCCCAAGATAAGTTATGATGCTCTAGGAGCTAAGGAAAAATTCAAAGCCGACATTAAGAATGAGAAACAAACCTTAAAGCAAGTATTGAAAGAAGAACTTGGTTTGTTTAAGAAGGACAGCACCTTGAATGATTCGAAAAAGAAGAAAGAAAAAAAGGTGATTATTGAGTTTGACGAATAATCACCTTTTTAGGGATAATTAAGAAGTTGTGAGAACGGATCGTTTGTAGAATTGCCAAAAGTAAGACGGCACTACAACAGCAATAAGCAAGCACATGCCCAGCATAATTTGAATGTTTGCAGTTGGAAAATGAAAAATCTTAAACAAGGTACCAACAGCTATAAGAGCGCCACTTAATATTCCAATGCCAGATTGAGCAATCTGCAATGATGAAAGTTTTTTGCGATTCATAATGAGATTAGATGCAGAAAAGAACATTGTTAGAAATAAAAAGGAATTTCCCATAAACATAAATGCTGTTGCCCCCGGCCAGTGCATCCACCTAACTACAAAGCCAGTTAGAATAAATAGTGTGGCAAAGAGGCCACAGAAATACATGAGTTTTTTCATGATAAAAGAGTTTGTTAAAGTGAGTAAAATAAAAGTTTCGTTTTCTATTTGATGAAGGCCTTTCGGAGCTAATTCTAAAAATGCTTCTTCCTTTGCTGAATTAAAATCAGCTCCTTGTTCCATGAGAAATTCAATGCAACTGCATACGTGGTCATAAACTTCAAGTCTTAACTTCTCGCTTGAAATTTCGCTATTTACCAATTCAAATAATTCTTCATAATGAATCTCTTCCATCTTATCCAAAGATTTTTGATTCGGGCATTAATATGGATCTGATTGTATCGAAAAATGAAAACAATTCATCATTTCGCGCAATCAACTCCGCTTTGCCTTTTTCAGTTAAATCATAATAAACTCGAATTCGTTTGCCAATATTTTCTTCACTGGTACTTAGTAAACCGTCGGCTAACATTTTATGCAAAGCCGGATAAAGGGAGCCTTCGCGAATTAAAATTTTACCAGTTGATTTTTCTTTTACAGCTTGGGTAATTTCATACCCGTACATCCTACCTCTATCTTTCAATAAGTTGAGAATGATTGTTGTTAAAGTGCCTTTTAGAAGTTCTTTTGAATACATAGGTCAAATATACATAGATATACGATGCATTTAGGAAAATAGTATATCAGCCTCTGCAAGTATTAACTAAACTGCTGATTATCTGGCATATAAAATCATACTACTTTAATTATATCCTAATCCCTAGATTAGCAAAGTGGAATCATATGAATTAGTTAGTGTTTTAATGCCTGTTCACAATGCAGCAAATAGCTTGGAAAAAGCTGTTTTGTCTACAATTAATCAGGATTACCCTTATATAGAACTAATTATTGTTCTCAATAATTGTGATGAAGAAACACTTAAGGTTGTTGAAAAATTAAAGCTTAGTTACCCTGAAATTAAATGGATTATAGAGGAAAATCAGGGAATTGCTAATGCTCTAAATAAAGGTATTCTTCATTGTTCAGGTAGGTTCATCGCAAGGCTGGATGCTGACGACGAGATGCTACCGGGAAGGATAAGTCACCAAGTTAAATACTTCGCAGACAAACCTTGGCTAGGAGTTTTAGGAGGTAAAGCCATTTATGACGGAGACATGTCCTCTAATGAAGGTTATTTTGAGTATGTAAAAGAGATTAACTCCATTATAACAGAGGAAGACATTCTCGACTATAGGTTCATTGAGTCACCGATTGCCCACCCAACTGCATTGATTAGAAAATCTGTCTTTGAAGAATTTGGCAATTACAATTCGGGAGAAGTACCAGAAGACTATGAGTTGTGGTTAAGGCTTATTTCAAAGGGAGTGAGAATTCATAAAACAGATTTTGAATGTGTGTTATGGAAGGATCATGCATCAAGAGCATCAAGAAATCTTAGTCAATATTCGGAAGAAGCGTTTGATGAAGTAAGGTTAAAATATCTTGCTGAGCATATCAAAACCTTGAATTTGGAGAATCGTCAATTGATTGCCATTGGAGGTGGAAAGAAAGCCAAGCATAAAATTCACAAGCTTGAAGAGCTTGGATTGCGCTTTTCAGGCATAACAGATTTTGTAGAAAGAAAAATCGATGGCAAATTCTTCGTTAGCTGGGAAGATTTAAAATATAATCCAGGTATGTTCTTAATCAGTCTAGTATCGTCTAGAAAAGCCTGGAAAGAGATAGACCAAATATTAGTTCTCAAAGGTTTTAAAAGAAACCAAGATTACTTACTCACTAGTTGATTTGCTTGCCAAAGGAGCTTCTCTAAATTTCTCTTTTAGTTTGAGGAACGGACTTTCAAAGAATTTGTAACTGATGCTAGCAAGAACTACTGTTAACCCAAATGATAGAATAATTTGAGCAAGAAAAACCCATGGTGATTGAGGATCTGGCTGCAGGTTCAACAGTTTAAAGCCCCAGATTACGAGCCAAATAGCAACTAAATGAAGACAATACATCCCATAAGACAATTTGCCCCAGCGGGAAAGCAATTTGAATCTTCCGAATTTAACAAACGACTCTTTACTATAGTGCTGCTCAGCAATAACAAAGGCAAAAAACAAGGAAAACAAAGCTGGCTCGATAGCAACAACCCATCCAGCTATAGGATAAAATAAAGGACCGTAAGTTGTTTCTCTAATGATAATTAGAATAAGTGCGGCTACATAAGGGAAAACTATTGTTTGACGAGGCATATTCGCAAAATACAAGCGAAGTTTTTCTGAGTTTACAAGTCCATAAGCTAAAAGAGCCCCCATTGAAATATCTGAAAAACAGCTAAGAGTATGAAACCTAATTACTAAGGCACTTTCCCAGTTGAAATATCTAAATATGGCTGCACCAATTAGCACAGCAAAAAGTGAAGGCATTAAGAGTTTACGAGGAACGAGTGTTAGTAATAATGGCCAGAAAATATAAAACTGTTCTTCAACCGAAACAGACCAAAGCACTGCTAGAATTGGCGAAGGATAAGCATTGTGAATTATGTCAAAATTAGCGAGGAAAGTAAGGTAATACCACCATCTGTCGTAAGGGATATTCATATAAGCAGGAGCAAAAGGAGCAGCTCCAGGAGCTAAGGACAATAAAGCAGGAAGCAATAAAAACCCAATGATTACAATTGCAAAATACAAAGGCCAAATTCTCAAAAACCTTCTCGCATAGAATGAGCCGATGTGGATTTTCCCGGTTCCCTCCTGCTCTCTCAAAAGTAGATTTGTGATTAAGAAACCACTTAATACGAAAAAGAAATTTACCCCTAAGTCGCCATTTCTAATGAGAGAGGAGCTTATCCATTTATACCAGTCACTTCCATTAAAGTATGCATTCATGTAAGTAACATGCAACGCAAAAACTGAGAAAAACGCAATAAATCTTAATGTATCAAGCTGTTCAAAGTATCTAATTGGCTTCATTGCTCTGTTTTCAAAGACGGTAAAATTGCCTTTATGTTAATTAGCAATAATAACCCTTTTTGAAATTACTCTTCCGCTTGTGGTAACTTTTAATAGGTAAGAGCCTGAATCTAAATTTTCGAGGCTTAAAGAATGATTCTTTAGGTGCGTAGATTCAGTATGTATAGCCCTTCCTCTTAAGTCAAAAAGAACTATATCTACTTTTCCGGGTTCACTACTAAAGCTTAGGTTAATTGAACCATTGCTGGGGTTCGGAAAAACTCTCAATTCATTAGTTTCAAAAAGGTCATTAAAACTTAATGCACTATCAGTGCAAAAGTTAACACTGTCGGCAAAGTCAAAGCTACCGCCTGTTCCAAGAATTTGATTTTCTGAGTCATACACAGTAAAAGAGCCATTACCAGAGAATAAGCCACAGCAAATACCATCTCCATAATCATCGTTGATAATGAATGAGTAGCATCCTGCAGGCAAACACCAGTTTTCAATGCTTGTTCCTTTAGTTACATTGCCTAAGTAACGTTGAAATGATTTCACCTGTTAGTGAATTTCTTAAAATCCATGACGTTTCTTCAGGATAATTATCAGAAACTAGTTGGAGCCTGAACTCTTCTCCAGAGCCAACGTCGACAGTAATATTATTTGAATTATTGCTTAAATCATTATCAACAGTATTATTAGGACTAAGAATCTCAGCTACGAAAGATTGAGCATTTCCACCAGATACGTTGATATCCAGGCAATGTTATATTTATTGATTGATTACTTAATAAGTTACCTGTCCAGGCTTGTTGTTGAGGAGTTCCGCCTGCCCAACTGTATTGAATAGTGAATGAAGTAATAGCTTGAATTCCTCCATTTCTCACTCTAATCTCTGGAGTAATGGTTGAGACATTGCAATATTCTTCAACGGGTGAAATAATGCTTTGCAAACGCATATCAACAGCAAGAGTTGGTGCCGAAGCTTCAATACCATCAATACTTTGTTGATTTGTGTTATTGGGGTCTAACCAGTCTTTAAGTCTTCTGTTAGCGGCCGGACCATCCCATGAAGTGATAAAACGACCATAGTAATCATCAACATTGTTGTTACAATTAGCTGTACCTCCATATAATTGACCGATAATTTGTTTATTTTCATTGTATAATGGAGAACCTGAAGAACCTCCTTCTGTAGTTCCATCTTCCCAATCAGGAATATGCCAACAGTCGGCGCCACTGTACTGTTCTACATCAGTAAGATCTGTATTAAACGTGATTTTCATTACATCACCGGCAGGATGATGGATAGACGTGGAATTGGCAGGAGCAGCATCTTGTCTTGACCAACCTGATAAAGCTTCATATTCGAAAGGTATCTCCTCGCTCAATTCAACCAGAGCAAAGTCTGAATTAGCTCTGTTAGCCCGAGGAGTGCAACCAATAACTATATCAGATGTGGAGCCATCTGCATTAGGTGTGCAAGTTGGACTGAAATAGTTAAACATAAAAATATCAGTCGCTCCGATATCACAATGATTTGCTCCTAAAATATAGGGCGTTCCGTCGTTTGCAGTGTTGTTTATAGCCGCTCCGGAGCAAAATCTTGAATTGTTAGAAGTAAGCAACATAACGATAGACCTTTTTTGCGCATTCCAATCATCTCCAACCGGACAAACAACATTATTGTTGCAATTACCGGAATCTCCAAAATCTTTAAGCGAGCTATTGAAATTTCGGTAACCATGAACGATATAGCTTATATGGAGATCTAAAGTTCCTGTTGCATTTGCCGGCTCTGAGTATTCAATTACGAGCTCATTGCCTACTATGGGCAGGGTAGCAAAATTGTTTAGTTTGTTTTCGTTTTGCTTGGTATAAGCACCTTTAACTAGGTTCCCATCTGGAGAAAAGATAAAAAGTTTGGCTCCATGTGGCAAACTAAATCGATCGAAGATAAAATTTAGTGAAAGCGCAGAGTTCGACTTTATTTTAAGCCTCCAAAGCTTTAATCCGTTTTCAAGAGTTTTCCATTCTCCATGAGTGGCAGGTGAAATATCTACTGGAACATCTAAGCCAAATCGGAGTGATTTTTCACCCAATTCAGCTAATAGTTCATCCTCTTGTAAAAGGAATTCATTGTTAATTGGGTTTAGTTTAAATGTTGCATTAACTGGATAAATTCCTGATTTTCCGAGGCTATACGGAAAACTTCCATAAGACCTTTGAGAAAAAAGAGATAGAGAACATGCGAAAGCAAGTAAAAGGGTAAAAACTGATTTCATGAATGTGATGGTGGTTGTGATGGTTTTATTACTTTAAAAAACTAATGTAAAATTAACAAATCAAACATAGCTGATGTTCAATCGCCAAACTCTTCTGAGAGAATATCTAGCAATTGTTTAGGCGTTATGTTGGTTTTTATTGCTCCATTTCTTGCAATGGCGATTTCACCGGATTGTTCAGAAACGATGATGGCAATTGCGTCGCTTTGCTCTGTTATTCCCACCGCAGCGCGGTGGCGAAGACCTAAACGAAAAGGAAAAACTGTATTTTCTGTTAAAGGCAAAACACATTTGGCAGCTTTTATTCTATTTGCCGAAACAATTACAGCTCCATCGTGCAATGGATTATTCTTGAAAAATATAGATTCTAAAATAGATGGAGTCACCTCTGCATCAATGCGATCACCGGTATTAACATAATACTTCAAATCTGATTTTCTTGTTAGTACGATTAAAGCTCCTGTATGTTGAAGCGCCATTCTCTGACAAGCTGTAACTACCGATTCGTAATTCAATCCAGCGTAAGCTGTGCGCCTAAAACCTGAAAAAGAACTAAAATTCTGTCTATTAAATAATCCTCGAGAACCAACCATTATTAGAAACCTCCGCAGCTCTTGCTGAAACACAATAATCAAAGCAATAACCCCAACGCCAATGAACTGTCCCAAAATGGTAGCTAAGAGTTGCATGTTAAGAGCTTTAACCAAAAGCCACAATAAATAAAATGCTAGAATTCCGAAGAAAATATTAATTGCAGTTGTCCCTTTAACAAGGTGATAGAGCTGATACAAAACAAAAGCTACGATAAAAATATCGATAAAATCTAGCCAGCGTAAGTGGATGAATAATGTCTGAATCATTGCCGTAAATATAATGAATGCCTATGTTCCAGCTTGAGAATAAGCCTGAAATAGTTTAACACATTGAACAGCTTCTTTAACATCATGAACTCTTAAAATTGAAGCTCCTTGAAGCAAAGCAATCATATTTAAAGCGGTAGTTCCGTTAAGTGCATCTTCGGGACCAATATCCAAAACCTTGTTAACCATTGATTTTCTTGACAAGCCTGCAATGACAGGAACATTTAACTCTGTAAATCGATGCAATCCTTTGAGCAATTCGAAATTATTTTCGAGTGTTTTTCCGAAACCAAAACCTGGGTCTAAAATTACATCTGAACATCCTAAACTGAATAAAAACTTAAGTTTTGTGGCCAGAGTAGTTAAAACCTCAGAAACTACATTCTCATAAACCGGATTTTTTTGCATGGTTGCCGGAGTTCCTTGAATATGCATCAGGATATATGGAATTTTAAGTTTAGCAACAGTAGCAAACATTTGTGTGTCGATAGAGCCTCCAGAAATATCATTGATTATTGAAACCCCCTCATTTACAGCTACTTCTGCAACAGAAGCATGGTAAGTATCGATAGAAATAATGCTAAGTGGAAACTCCTTCCTTACGTGCCTCAGCACGGGAATAAGCCGCTCAATTTCATCATCAGCATTACTTAAAGCGGCTCCCGGACGTGTAGATGTAAAGCCTAAGTCGACAATAGAAGCACCTTGCTCAAGATGTGACTGAAACTTGTTAGTAATATCATTGAGTTTAGTTGCCCTGCTATTAGAAAAAAATGAATCTTCGTTCACGTTGATAATACCCATTACCATGGGATTATTGAAAGAGATTAATTTTCCCTTTATGCAAATGGAAGGGAATTCAAATGATGGTGTTATTTTCGTGCCCAAGAATAAATTTTTCATGTCCAAAACATCCGAACAATACGATACCGCAGTTCAAAAGTGCAAAGATATCTTTCTCAAGAAGAATAAAGACTATGGCACTTCATGGAGAATGCTTCGCCCATCTTCGATAACCGATCAATTGTTTATTAAAGCAAGCAGAATCAGAGGCATTGAAACTACGGGCAAACAGATGATTGATGAAGGAATTGAACCTGAGTTTATTGGCATAATCAATTACGGTATTATGGCGCTTATTCAGCTAAAGCTGGATGAAGATAAAGCAATAGAAATTCCTGCAGAAGAAGCATTGCAGTTGTATGAAAAAACCATTGCGGAAGTAAAAGAATTAATGATGATGAAGAATCATGATTATGGTGAAGCCTGGAGAGATATGAGAGTGAGTTCGTTTACAGATATGATTCTTGTTAGGCTCCTTAGAATTAAGCAAATTGAAGATAATAAAGGAAGCACCTTAGTTTCAGAAGGTGTTGAATCGAATTATATGGATTTAATCAATTATGCAATCTTTGCATTAATTCAAATAGAAGAAGCTAAGGCTTGATTTTTGTTGAATGCGAGCAAAATTTTGAAAAAGACACATGAAGTACATTACACATTTAAGCAGGATTTTAGTTGGAGTTCTTTTTATAATTTCAGGATTAATTAAATCTAACGATACCGTTGGGTTTGCCTACAAATTGGAAGAATACTATACAGTATTCGGAACCGAGTTTTTAATTTCTACAGCTGTGCTGCAGGCTATGCTAATTTGCATTGTAGAAGTTGTTTTAGGTGTTATGTTGCTTTTAGGAACAAGAGTGAAAGCAACTTTGGGATTGCTTATTGCAATGATTGTGTTCTTTACATTCCTTACGTTTTATTCGGCATACTTTAATAAAGTAACTGATTGCGGTTGCTTTGGAGATGCTTTAAAATTAACACCTTGGGAATCTTTTGGAAAAGATGTTGTTTTGCTTGTTCTAATTGGAATTTTATGGTTGGGAAGAAAGCACATCACCCCTATTCTTCCTTCGGGCATTACCAATGCTATTTTGATTGTAGCAATTATTTTAAATGTAGCGTTCCCGGTGTATACATTCAATTACCTACCGGTAATTGATTTCAGACCATATGCAATAGGCAATAACATCATTGAGCAAATGAACGCAGGAAGACCTGGAGTTTATGATACTCGCTTCATTTATAAGAATCTTCAAACAGGAGAAGATGAAGAAATGAGTAAACCTCCCTACACAGATACAATCAATTGGGAGATTGACGAAACCAAGTGGAAGTTTGTTGATACGAAGCAAATTGAAATTGATCCGGGAGAATTAGCTCCAATCCATGATTTCTCAATAACGAATGTTGAAGGTTATGAATATACCGAAGACATTATCAATTACCCAGGAACTTATTTCTTCTTGGTTAGTTACGATTTAAATCATGCTGACAGAGACATTCAGCCAACGGTTAATGCATTTGCTGAAGCTTGTGAAAAAGAAGGAATTCCTTTTTACGGCTTAACAGCCGGAACACCTGAAGCTATTGATGAATTCAGACATGAAGTTCAAGCTGCTTACGATTACTATATTACAGATGCCACTCAGTTAAAGACAATGATTCGTTCAAATCCGGGATTAATCATGATGGAAGGTCCTGTAGTTGTCGACATGTGGCATTATAATTCATTCCCAGAGTTATCTGCGCTTCAATCGAAGATTAAAAAGACAGATGCACCAAAGCCATAGGCTTTGGGATGAATTAATGAAGCTTGGCCTCCAGGATGCGTATTTCGCGTGAAGGAGAACCATTTTCATACAGAATACGATAAACGAAATCGCATACCGGCAAATCTACTCCCAGTTCTTCATTTACTTCATGAAGTGATTTGGCTGCATAGTAACCTTCGGCAATCATATTCATTTCAAGTTGAGCTGATTTAACGGTGTAGCCCTTACCTATCATTTGACCGAAAATTCTGTTTCGACTGAATTGCGAATATGCAGTAACCAACAAATCTCCCAAATATGCACTTTCGTTAATGTCTCGATTAGGGTTTGGGTTGGCTTTGTCTAAAAAGCGTTTCATTTCCTGCATAGCATTCGACACTAATACAGCTTGAAAATTATCGCCATAATTCATCCCCCTGGTAATGCCAACTGCAAGTGAAATGATGTTCTTCATCACTGTTGCGTACTCAATTCCTTGCACATCACTTTCAATAACATGGGTATGAATAAACCTGCAATTAAGTAAATGTGCCATTTTATTGGCAGTAGCAATGTCTACAGCTGAAATTGTTAAATAAGATTGCCTTTCAAGAGCTACTTCTTCAGAATGACAAGGCCCTGCAATGATGCCCATTTGATGAGGCCTCAAATCAAATTGAGATATGAGATAATCAGTAATTAGCTGATGCGTTTGAGGAATCATGCCTTTAATTGCAGAAAAAACAGTTTTGTTTTTAAAGGTTTCGGCAGTGCAATCTTTTAAAGTTTCGTGCAAAAAAGCAGCAGGTAAAGCAAGGATAATCAATTCGGCTGAATCAATTACCTCAATTAAATTTGATGAAGGTTTAACTTTATCAAGGTTTACCTGAACATCACTTAAATACTTTGGATTGTGCGCATATTGGCGTACATGCTCAACCTGAGTTTCGGAACGCATGTACCAATGAATTAATGCAGGTCGTTCGTTAAGAATCTTTACTAGAGCTGTTGCCCAAGAGCCTGCTCCGATTACAGCTACAGAGGGAATACTTGCGTTTGCGGCTTCAGTCATTAACGAGCATTTTCGAGTGTTTCACTCGGAATAATTTCCCTGAGTTTGCTAATAGTGTAATCGATATCCTCTTTCGTATTGAACTTGCTAAAGGAAAATCTAACGTTGGTTCTTTCGGGGTCAACGCTCAAAGCACCTAAGACATGAGAGCCTATATTACTGCCCGAAGAGCATGCACTTCCGCCGGAAGCGGCGATTCCATTAATATCTAAATTAAACAACATCATTTCTCCTTCTTTACTTGGAGCAAATGAAACATTTAAAACAGTGTAAAGAGCATCAACGCTGATATCTCCGTTAAATAGAACTCCGGGAATATGTTGCTTTAATTGAGAAATCATGTAACTTTTCAAAGAAGAAACATGCTTTTGATGTTCTTCTAAATGACTGTATGCTAATTCAACTGCCTTAGCTAAGCCAACAATACCATATAGATTTTCAGTACCTCCGCGCATGTTTCTCTCCTGAGAGCCTCCATGAATTAATGGATGAAGTTTTGATCCTGATCGAATAAAAATAAATCCAACACCTTTAGGACCATGAAATTTATGCGCTGCACAATTTATAAAATCAACTTGAAGTTCCTGTAAATCAAACTTATAGTGCCCCATAGTTTGAACTGTATCGGAATGAAAAATTCCATCATATTTCTTAACTAATTCGGCTGTTTCTTTAAGTGGCAATCTCGTTCCAATCTCATTGTTAGCGTGCATAAGAGAAACGAAAGAGCCTGGGTTTTCACTTAGCAAACTTTCTAAATGCATTAAATCTACATTTCCTTGTTTATCTAATTTAACCAAACTCAATTTAATCCTTCCAGCATCTCTTTCAGCTTCAAGAGTATGTAAAACTGCGTGATGTTCTGTAGGCGAGGAAATAGCATGAGTAATTCCATAATCGGCTATGCTTCTGCAAATGGCCATGTTGTTTGCTTCTGTACCACCAGAGGTGAAGAATATTTCACCTGGAGAGCAATTTAAATGAGTAGCAACAGTTTTTCTTGCTCTTTCAATTCCAGCTCTGGTAGTTCTTCCAAAACCGTGAATTGATGAAGGATTTCCATAATGTTCAGTCATGAATGGAAGCATTGCTTCCAAAACAGCAGGATCCATTTGGGTAGTTGCGGCATTATCTAAATAAACATGCATTCTAGTTTGATTTAGGAGATTTTAGGAGTTTGTAAGTAGTTCCGCACTAAGCTCTTTTATGTCGCCAATGATTTTGTTTGCTAAACTATCGGCTGTTGACATATTTTCAGCTTCTGCATAAATGCGGATGATTGGTTCTGTATTAGATTTCCTGAGATGAACCCAAGAAGTATCAAATTCAATTTTAACACCGTCAATCGTATTAACAGGTTGACGTTCATATTTTTGAGCCATTCGGCTTAGTATCTCATCAACATTTAAATCGGGTGTTAACTCAATTTTATTTTTGGAGATAAAGTAGTTTGGGTAAGACGCTCTGAGCATAGAGGTACTCTTGCCAAACTTGGCAAGATGAGTTAGAAAAAGAGCAATCCCAACTAATGCATCACGTCCATAATGAAGCTCAGGGTAAATGATTCCACCGTTTCCTTCACCACCAATAATTGCATGAACAGCCTTCATTTGAACAACCACATTTACTTCACCAACAGCAGATGAATAATACTGATTTCCAGAAGCTTCGGTAACATCACGCAAAGCTCTTGTCAGCGACAAGTTTGAAACTGCTCCAGGAGTATTCTCAAAAAACATAATCGCAACAGCCACCAAGGTACCTTTCCACCAAACATTTCTCCATCTTCAAACAAAGGTGCCCAAACGATCAACATCAGGATCTACAGAAATACCGAGGTGGGCATTATTTCGAACTACTTCTGAACTAAGTTCACTTAAATGCTCAGGAAGAGGTTCAGGATTATGAGGGAAGTTTCCGTCGGGCGTGCAAAACAACTTTGTGACTTGCTTCACTCCAAGAGCTTCTAGGAGCAGAGGAACTGCAATCCCTCCGGAGGAGTTCACGGCATCAACTACAATGTGGAAATTAGCATTTTTTATAGCTTCAACATCCACAAGCGGAAGCTTGATAATCTCATCGATATGCTTAGCTAAATAAGAATCATCTAAAGACACCTTTCCTAAATCATTTACCTCTGAAAAGCTAAAAGCTTCATTTTCTGCATACTCAAGCACAGCAGACCCATCATCACCGGAGATAAACTCCCCTTTTTCGTTAAGAAGCTTTAATGCATTCCACTGTTTTGGATTGTGAGAAGCGGTTAAAATAATTCCAGCTTGGGCTTTTTCCATGACAACGGCCATTTCAACCGTAGGTGTAGTACTTAAACCAAGATCCAAAACATCGATGCCCATGCCTTGTAAAGTGCCTGTTACAAGACGAGTAAACATCCCGCCAGAAAGGCGAGCATCTCTGCCCAAAATAACAAGAGGTTTCACGCTTGGATGACGCTGTTTCACCCATGTTGCAAAGGCTGCAGTAAATTTCACAGCATCAAGCGGAGACAGGCCATCGCCTGGCGCTCCACCAATAGTTCCTCTAATTCCGGAAATTGATTTTATAAGTGTCATTTATGATTTATACAATTTTGTGCAAACCTACATAAATAAAGCATGAGAGCCAATTTTTGAATCTGTAGAAGCCCAGCAAAAAACATTGATTTATAAGGTAAATCCCGAATGTTGTTTAATTTCTTTATAATCGTGCTCTAGTTCTGCAAATAAACTAGCACTTACAGGAGTTAATGGCAAACGAACATGCTCTCCACATAAATCCAAGATTCTAAGAACTGCCTTAATTCCAGCTGGATTTCCTTCTTTAAAAATGGCAGTCATAAGTGGAAGCAGCTGATAGTGAATCGTTCTAGCTTGGGCAATTTCACCTTGCATAGCTAGATGAACCATATCATTAAATGAAGCAGGGAAAGCATTGGCAATCACCGAAATAACTCCATGGCCGCCTGCTGCAAGAATAGGCAAAGTAAGAGAATCATCACCGCTCAAAACCAAGAAATGCTCAGGGCGGTTGCGAATGATATTCATGATTTGCTCCATGTTTCCGGAGGCTTCTTTAATAGCGCAAACATTCTTACAATCTCTAGCAATTCTTAGGGTAGTTTCGGCAGTAAGATTAACACCAGTTCTTCCTGGAACATTGTAAAGTATAATTGGTTTTGCCGAAGTCTCAGAAACAGCATTGTAATGTTGATACAGGCCTTCTTGACTAGGTTTATTGTAGTACGGAGCAACTGATAGAACTGCTTCGAAATGAGATAGATCGGTAAGTTCTAGTTCTGCACAAACAGCCGAAGTATTATTTCCTCCAACACCTAAAACAAGTGAACATTGTCCTTCATTTTCTTCGATGACTTGTTTAATGACTCTATCTTTTTCGGTTTTAGAAAGAGTAACAGATTCGCCGGTAGTTCCCATGATAACGAGAACATCTAAACCACCTGATTTCCAGTGCTGAATGAGTTTTGAAAGAGCTTTTTCATCAACTCTCCCCTGAGAATCAAACGGTGTAATAATGGCTGCTCCGCTTCCTTGTATTGCTGGTTGAACGTTCATTGTTTAGTTGACTTAGGTAGTGAATGATTGTATAAGCAAAAGACTTTAAATCAGCTTTAGGATCCATATGAAAAGACATATCGTAGCAATGTGCTATTGCTGATGAAGCTCTACCGATTTTGAGTCCCGCTCTTGAAGTTGCAGCTATATAATCTAACGGATATAAATCTTTCAAAGAAAGATGGATCAGGATATCGAATGGCTCAGCTACAAAATGGTCAACCACAGTTGAGGAAGGTTTTGAGAGCCAGTTAAGTTGATTTTTAAAGAAGTAATCTGCTTCTGGCCTTGCCAGAGGATGAAAAGACAATGTTTCTTTGTAATCAATGTAGCCTAATGAAACAGCTTTCTTTCGGCTTTCACGCAAGTCTTTAAAGAATTCTCTTACTTCGAAGAACTCTTCTCTATCGGTTGCATCATAGAGAATTCCTATACTTGAAGCTCTATGAATATCAGGATCGGTTCTTTCTCTTGATATATCTTTTATTTCTCGGTTCAAGAGAGAATGCCCGAGGCTTAATTTTACTTTGTCAACGATTTGCATGAATCATATCAATAAATTGTTGTTCAGAAATGATCTCTACTCCTACCTTCTCGGCTTTCTTACGTTTTTCTGGGCCCATTTTTTCACCTGCAAGCAGGTAAGATGTTGAAGCTGAAACTCCACTCAAGACTTTACCTCCGTTAGCTTCTATTTGCCTTTTTATTTCGTCGCGCGAAAATACACTAAAAACGCCTGAAACAACGAAGCTTTTGCCTTCAAGAAGATTAGAACTAGGTTTGTAAGCCTCCTCATCCAAATTGAATTGCAAACCAGCTATCTTCAGTTTTTCAAGTTCAAGCAAGTTAGCATCTTTACTGAAAAAATCGATGATGCTTTCGGCAATTATTTCGCCTATTTCATCAGTTTGAAGAAGCTCTTCCTTGGAAGCTTTTTGCAAGGCATCAAGAGACTTAAATTGTATGGCAAGTTTTTTCGCTACCGTTTGTCCCACATATCTTATTCCTAGTGCAAAAAGAACTCTTTCAAATGGAATTTCCAATGAAGACTTGATGCCATCAATCATATTGCGACTTGAAGTTTCTTTAAAACCTTCAAGTTTTTCGTTAATGTCTTCAAACTTCAGCGAATACAAATCGCCGTAAGAATGAATCAATCCTTTATCGAACAGTGCATCAATGGTTTTTTCACCAAGAGAGTCAATATTCATCGCTTTGCGGGAAATAAAGTGCTCAATTTTCCCTTTCAATTGAGGAGGACAACCGGTATCGTTTGGACAATAGTGAATTGCCTCACCATCTTTTCTGATGAGTTCAGTATTACATTCCGGACAATACGTAATGTATTGATGAGCAACACTTTCCTCAGTTCGTGCATCTGAATCAACTGCCACAACTTTAGGAATAATCTCACCCCCTTTTTCAACAAAAACAGTATCACCTTCCCGAATATCCATTTCTGAGATATAATCTGCATTGTAAAGAGAAGCTCGCTTAACAGTTGTTCCTGCTAAGAAAACTGGTTTTAAATTGGCCACAGGAGTTATTGCCCCGGTTCTTCCAACCTGATAAGTTATCTTTTCGAGTTTTGTTGCAACGCGCTGGGCTTTATACTTGTATGCTATTGCCCATCTTGGAGATTTTGCTGTATTTCCTAAAAGTCGTTGAACTTGTAATTCGTTCACTTTTATAACGATACCATCAATATCAAAGGGTAAATCTTCTCTCTTTTTATCCCAATAGTTGATGAACTCCATGATTTCTTGCATGGAATTACACTGCTTTTTGTGTTCTGAAATTTGGAATCCCCATTTTTCAGCCAGGTTCAAACTTCCGATATGGTCATCTGACGGTATGCCGTCGCCAATTAACAAATACATAAATGCATCAAGCTTGCGTTTAGCTACTTCTTTACTTTCTTGCATTTTGATACTACCGGAAGCCGCATTTCTGGGATTCTTAAATAAGCGATCCAAGATTTGCTCTTCATCTATTCCAATATCTTCCAATTCAGCTCTTCGGGAAGCGTTAAGCCTTTCAAAGCTCTTTAATGGCATAAAAATTTCACCTCTGATTTCAAATTCAGGAGGAAAATTGTATCCCTCAAGTTTGAGGGGAATACTTCTAATAGTTTTAACGTTCTCAGTAACATCATCACCTTGAATTCCATCGCCACGAGTAACAGCCTGATAAAGAAGTCCATTTTTATATTTCAACCCAATAGCAACTCCATCAAACTGAGTTCAACACATATAAAGGAATGGTGACAGTTTTTCTGGTACGTTCATCAAAATCAGTCAAATCCTCTAAAGAATAAGAATTTGAAAGAGACAGAAAAGGAGCATCGTGAACAACTGTTTTAAAATCTTTGGTTACACTTCCACCTACACGCTGTGTAGGTGAAAAAGGTGATAAAAACTCAGGAAATTGATTCTCTAGACTAATTAATTCATCAAGAAGCTTATCGAATTCGAAATCTGATATTTCAGGATTAGAGCCTTGATAATAGAGATTATTGTGATGCTCAATTTGAGATGACAATTCTTCAATTCGCTTCTTAGCCTGATTTTTTTCCATGATTAATAAAACATTCAAACGTACTAACATTTAAGGCTTAGAAGTAAACTTTGTAAAATGATTTTTTCACATTGAAAGTCTGAAAAGCCATTGTCAAAAAATGCTACCCGAACGAAAGAAATGCCTTAAGTTTGCGCTGATAAATTCCCAAAGTCATGAATGAAGTTGTAATTATTTCGGCGGTAAGAACGCCAATCGGAAGTTTTAATGGTTCACTTGCGGCTGTATCGGCTACACAGCTAGGAGCTGCAGCAATTAAAGGTGCTGTTGAAAGAGCAGGAATAAAGCCTGAAGATGTTCAGGAAGTTTTTATGGGTAATGTAATTTCTGCAAACCTTGGCCAATCACCAGCCACACAAGCAGCAATCTATGCAGGATTGCCCCAAAATATTCCTTCAACAACAGTAAATAAAGTTTGTGCATCTGCAATGAAGGCGGTTATGCTTGGTGCGCAATCAATTATGTGCGGAACCAATGATGTGGTTGTAGCCGGAGGAATGGAAAGCATGAGCAATGTGCCTTACTATCTGGATAAAGCCAGAAACGGATATAGATTAGGAAACGGACAAATCATTGATGGAATTATCAAAGATGGTTTGTGGGATGTTTATAAAGATTACCATATGGGAAGCGCAGCAGAGCTTTGTGCCCGTGAATATAACATTACTCGTGAAGAGCAAGATGCTTATGCTATTGAATCATACAAGCGTTCGGCAGCAGCTTCAGAAGGAGGAAAATTTAAAAACGAGATTGTAAGTGTTAGTATTCCTCAGAGAAAGGGCGATGCTATTGTTGTTTCTGAGGATGAAGAATATAAGAACATCAAATTTGATAAAGTAAGTACACTGCGTCCTGCTTTTGAAAAAGATGGGACTGTAACAGCTGCAAATGCTTCAACATTAAATGATGGAGCTAGTGCTTTGATTTTAATGAGTGCAAAAAAAGCAGCTGAAATGGGCTTGAAACCAATTGCCAAAATCAAAGGATTTGCCGATGCTCAGCAAGCACCTGAGTGGTTTACTACATCACCGGCAAAGGCTGTTCCCAAAGCTCTTGAGAATGCAGGACTAACAAAAAGTGATATTGACTACTATGAAATCAATGAAGCGTTTTCGGTGGTTGCTTTAGCAAATAATAAACTACTTGAATTAGATGCAAGTAAGGTGAATGTAAACGGTGGAGGAGTTTCTTTAGGGCATCCATTAGGAAATTCTGGTGCTAGAATCATTACAACGTTAATTAATGTACTAGATCAAAATTCTGGTAAATACGGCGTTGCTTCATTGTGCAACGGAGGTGGGGGTGCATCTGCCATTGTAATTGAAAAAGTTTGATTTACATAAAACAATTTTATGCAGCACGGAATCTGCAATCTGAGCGTCGTTCCTGGTCGTATTGAGCCTAGCGATAAAAGCGAAATGATTACCCAACTTCTTTTTGGGGAGCATTTCACTATTCTTAGAAAACAAGGAAATTGGTTATATGTAAGGTGTTCATATGATAATTATGAATGTTGGATTGATAAGAAACAATGTCAGGAAATATCATTTGAGTCTTGGCAAGAGCTAGAAAGCAGAGAAATTACCACCTCAATGGAGTTGTTTTATGTTCTTGAGGATTCGGAAAGAGGATTTTATCAGCCTGTTGTAATAGGCAGCACTCTTCCTTATTTTGATGGAACATCCTGCAATTTAGAAGGCTTTGAATATGGTTTTGATGGACAAACAAATACTGTTAAGCATGGTAAAATTGAAGATTTCATTACCCAATGTGCTTATACTTTCATTAATGCCCCATATTTATGGGGAGGACGTTCTCCATTAGGAATTGACTGCTCAGGTTTTACACAAGTTGTTTATAAAACAGCAGGAATTAGGCTAGAACGTGATGCCTATCAACAGGCTACACAAGGCACTACGCTTGGTTTTATAAGTGAAGCACGGGCTGGTGATTTAGCATTCTTTGATAATGCCGAAGGCAGGATTGTGCATGTTGGAATAATCCTTCCTAACCAGAAGATCATTCATGCTTCAGGTCAGGTGCGGATTGATGCAATTGATCATCAAGGAATTTTCAATGCTGAAACAGGAGAATACACACATCAATTAAGATTGATTAAGCGAATCATTTAAAACGAAATTATGAAAATTACAAAAACTATAGGAAGAACCATATTGGGTGTTGTTGTTTTGGCAACTGTTGTGACTGGATTAAATTGCTCTTCTTCTTCACCTGAAGGAGAACCCTGGAAACCAGAGCAACTCATGGAACCGGCTGTTCTCGCAGAAAAAATCTCATCAGGCAAAGATGTTCCAGTTCTTTTCAACATCGGTCCATCTGGAGTAATTAAGGGAGCAATTGATATAGGTCCCGGACAAGAATCGGCAAACATTGAAAACCTTAAGAAAGAATTATCGAAGCTATCAAAAGATCAGGAAGTAGTTGTTTATTGCGGATGTTGTCCTTTTGTTAACTGTCCAAACATTCGTCCGGCATTTACAGCTTTAAACGAAGCTGGGATAAAGAATGCCAGTTTACTTAATCTTTCTGAAAACTTAAGAGTAGACTGGATTGCCAAAGGTTATCCAATGGCAACAAAATAGATTTTAACTGCTGAAATCAGAAGTTAATTATCATTTGAGCCAAAGCCTTTCACCATTCTTTGCTTCATCTCAATAATGTAGGCATCTACTATTTTTTCGCGGCTTACTTGATTTTGAGGGTAGCCAAAATCGGGGATAGTTTTGTCAGGGAAGGTTTCCATGTGAAGAGTTTGCGTAGGGAATGCAAATCTCACTTTCAGTAATTCGGCTAAGCGTATAGCTTCTGTTATAATTTCATGTCTCGCTTTCAGCTCGGATGACCATCCTTCTTCAATGAAGAAGATATTCATTAGAACATTAAATGAGCTGGCTGCCATATCGTTGAGGTGAATTTCAATATTATCCTTATTGGTTTTTGGGTGGCTTAATACAATTTGACGAAGCCCTTCAACATAGGTTTCAATGAGATCTACAGGAGTATCATAAGTAAGACTGATATTAGTTTGAAATCTCCTGTAAACGCGCATACCAAGATTATCAATAACCATATCTA
>JAGYKL010000011.1 GCA_018401705.1 Bacteroidia bacterium
AGAATCATAATCAAAAGCGAGGTGATCATATTAATCATTGAAACAATCAACATCAATGTTATGATGATGTAAACGTTTGTATCCATCAATTCGAGCCAGCTAAATATTTGTGGATATCGTCTTGTGATACTCTCACTATTCAAATCAGCCGGAATGAAATTGTAAATGAGATTGTCCATCTCATCGAGTTTATCAAAATCTTTTAGGTCAACTTCAATAGCCCCGGCTTCATTCTCTTCCCATCTGTTTAGTTTCTGAACTACTCTAATATCACCGAAAATAAAGCGTTTGTCAAACTCCTGTTCACCTAATCCGGTATTATAGATACCTGCAATTGTAAATTTCCTCGCCTTTGGCGGATCTTGTACGAAGTACATCACAAATGAGCTGTCAACATCCAGCCCGAGTAATCGGGCATTAACTTGAGAAATTAAAACCTCTTTCGAAGCTGAACTATCAGCAATTTCGGGCAGTCTGCCTTTTACTAAGCTGTTTTGTAAGAATTCTGTGTTATAATCACGCCCTAAACCTTTGTAAACAACTCCTTCAATTGCGTCACCCGATTTAATTATTCCGGGTTTATTTGCAACAGGTACAAGAGACCTTACTTCGGGCATTTGCCTAAGCGCTTGCACATAATCTTCATTAAAATCGAGAGCCTCAGTTTCTAGCGAATGGTTGGCATCATGCTTTGTTATTTGAATATGAGCACCGAAACCGATAACTTTCGCCCTTATCTCTTGCTGAAAACCGGTAACAATGGCTACTGAAACAATCATCACTGCAATACCCAAGGCAATGCCGCCAATTGCAATTCTAACAATTGGAGTGGAAAGTCGTGGTGAATCTTTCCCTGCTTTAAGCAGTCGTGAAGCAATGAAACCGGAAGTGCTCAAAAGTGTCTACCCTAAATATTTCTAAAAATGAGAGTGCCCCAAGTTAGGAATTTTGTCAGCCTTTGTCTGCTTTTCACAATGATGCTTTTTTTCACACATCTTAGCATTGTTAGTTCTCAGATATTCAGTAAGGTCGAAGTGGTTATCAAAACCGATAAAGACGTAGAACTGGGCGCTGAGCAATTAGACCTCTATCTCCCTTTGCTAAAAGGAAAGCGAGTTGCGTTAGTTGCTAATCATACTTCGCTCATTGCTGAGGAGCATCTGGTAGATGTTTTAATTTCTAAAAAGATTACAATTACCAAAGTGTTTGCTCCTGAACACGGTTTCCGTGGAAGTGCTGATGCTGGCGAACATGTTAGTTCCGGGAAGGACGAAAAAACAGGTCTTGAGCTTATTTCTCTTTACGGAAGCAATAAGAAGCCTAGTGCCGAGCAGCTTAAGGGTGTTGACGTGGTAGTTTTTGATATTCAAGATGTTGGAGCAAGGTTTTATACCTACATTTCTACAATGTCTTATGTGATGGAAGCTTGTGGCGAATTAAAGATTCCGATGATTATCCTCGACAGGCCTAACCCCAACGGACATTATGTGGATGGTCCGGTGTTGGAACCTGCGTTTTCCTCATTTGTAGGATTGCACCCTGTTCCGGTAGTTCATGGTATGACTGTGGGAGAATATGCGCAAATGGTCAATGGTGAAGGATGGCTAAAGAATAAAGTGAAATGCAACTTAACCGTTATTCCTTGTAAGGGTTGGGAACATAAAAACTATTATCAGCTAACTGTTCCTCCTTCGCCCAATCTTAAGACCATGAATGCCATTTATCTCTATCCGTCACTTTGCTTCTTCGAAGGCACAAAAGTGAGTGTGGGTAGAGGCACTGATGCTCCTTTTGAAATTATAGGCTATCCGGGTTGCGGCATTGGCTCTTTAGTATTTATACCAAAAAGTGGTCCTGGCAGTAAGTCGCCTTTGTACGAGGGAAAAGAATGTGGAGGCTTTAATCTGAGGCCATTTGGAGAAAATTTTGTCCGTGATACGGGAAAGCTGTATATGTATTGGTTACAGAGTTTGGTAGAATTCGAAAAGTATGATCCAAAGTTTTTCAACTCTTTTTTCGATAAGCTTGCCGGCACAGATGCATTAAGAAAGCAGCTACTTGAAGGGAAAAAGGAAGATGAAATTCGTAAATCCTGGCAGCCCGGATTAGAAAAGTTTAAACTAGTGAGGGCTAGATATTTACTTTATAAGGATTGAGCTATGAATAGAAAAGACTTAGTTGAGCTAGAACTCTTTCAGATGTTAGATATCAGAGTAGGGGTTATTCAAAAAGCCGAAAACTTTGTGGAGGCGAGAACACCGGCTATTAAACTATGGATTGACTTTGGAGAACTTGGAATACTTCAAAGTAGTGCTCAACTTACACGCAGATATTCTCCCGAAAGCCTTAAGGGGAAACAGATTGTGGCTGTGGTTAATTTTCCTTCAGGAAACGAATTGCAGGTTTTAAATCTGAATGTTTAGTTTTGGGCGCTACAGATCATCAAGGTGATGTGATTTTACTAAAGCCAGAAACTGAATCTAGCATTGGGTGGCCAATTGCCTGATAATGAATTGATATAATGAAGAAGCGACTTAAACCTGAATTTTCACTTGCATTTGAGAATGCCTCAGAAAGCACGGGCTTTCTATTTTGGCAATTAACCAACCTCTGGCAGAGGAATATGAAGGAGAAGTTTGACCCAATTTCATTAACTCACGTGCAGTTTCTATTGCTCAATTCTATGGCTTCGTTGAATAAAAGCGAAGACAAGGTGGTCACTCAAATGGCACTTGCTAATCATTCGGGATGCGATAAAATGATGGTTTCTAAAGTTCTTAGAACTTTGGAAGAAAAGAAATTGGTGATGAGGAAAGACCATCATTCTGATTCGAGGTCAAAATCACTTTTGCTCACCGCAAAGGGATGGAATTACTTAAACAAGCCACCGAAATTTTTAATGCTTCTGAAATTGAATTCTTCAAGCCGCTAAAAGGAAAAGAAGGATTTAGAGAAGAGAATTAAGAAGCTTTTAAAGCAATCGAAGAAGAAGAATTCTTCCCCGGCTGAAGAAGCCGAGTAATTTTTATTTGTTTTCTATTTTATTTCGGCTTTACCTTTGTGGCATCTTCAAGGGGTAGCCATCTGAAACGTTGGCTGAGATAATACCCTTTTCAGTGTTTACACCGGGACGAACCTGATCCAGGTAATGCTGGCGTAGGGAGGAACGGTTATAGAATGATTTAGTCGGATTTGCCGGCCCCTTGCACGTCCATTGTGTTGTATTTAAAACAATTCAGTGATGCGCAGTTTTTAATTTTAATGTTTGCTTTTGGATTTTCTTTCCAAGCAGATGCTCAATTTACCATTCAAGGAAAAATTTCAGATGCTTCAGGCTCTCCAGTTGCTGGTGCCGTT
The DNA here is from genome assembly GCA_018401705.1 of Bacteroidia bacterium. GTDB lineage: Bacteria > Bacteroidota > Bacteroidia > M30B66 > M30B66 > M30B66. Next base: position 3,358 of record JAGYKL010000011.1, read on the forward strand.
GCTAAGTATTGATGGAACTTTTCAGAGTACCTCCCGAGCCGATGGCACTTACCAAATTACAGGTCTTTCACAAGCCGATATTTACTTGTCAGTTAGACTGTTGGGCTTTATTCCCCTGCAGCGCAGGGTGGATTTAAACAAAGAGAAATCGGTAGATTTTGTGCTAAAAGCGCAGTCTTTTCTTGCCGATGAGGTGGTGATTAGCTCTACCCGTGCCGATGAACGTTCGGCAATGACCTATACAACACTTAATAAGCAAGACATTAAGGAGCAGAATTTCGGGCAGGATATGCCTTTTTTGCTTAACACTCAGCCCTCGGTGGTAGTGAATTCTGATGCCGGTACCGGAATTGGATATACAGGAATTCGCGTTAGAGGAAGCGACCCAACCCGCATAAACGTTACTGTAAACGGAATTCCAATTAATGATGCTGAATCGCATGGATTATTTTGGGTGAATATGCCCGACTTTGCTTCTTCTGTCAATAGCATTCAGCTTCAGAGAGGCGTTGGAACTTCTACCAATGGTTCAGGTGCATTTGGAGCAACTCTCAACATGCAAACCAATGACTTTAATGGCAAAGCTTACGGCAGGTACACCGGAAGTGCAGGCTCATTTAATACTCTAAGAAATACCTTCGAAGTCGGAACAGGATTAATAAATGGTTTCACCTTTGATGCTCGCTTATCGCAAGTGCAAAGTGATGGATTCATCGACCGCGCTGCTTCAGATTTATCTTCATTTTACCTTTCAGGTGGATGGTATAAGGGCAAATCATCAATTAGAGCAAATGTCTTCTCGGGACGTGAAAAGACTTATCAGGCTTGGTATGGAGTGCCTCAAGATTCGCTTTCGACCAACCGTAGCTATAACCCGGCGGGGGTTTATAACGATGAGCAAGGCAATGAGAAGTTTTATGATAATGAAACAGACAATTACCAGCAGGATCATTATCAATTGTTCTTTAACCACGAGCAAAACAAATGGCTTTTTAACCTTGCTTTTCACTACACTCGTGGTCGTGGTTATTATGAGCAATTTCGTCAGGATGATGCTTTTAGCGATTATAATTTACCTTCGGTTTATCTTGGTTCACAGCAGGTTATAAGCGGGCAGGATACTTTAAGCCTTCCGGCTGATTCAATTACAAGTACAGACTTAATCCGTCAACGTTGGCTCGACAATCATTTCTACGGAGCGGTTTTTTCGGCAACTTGGAATCCCACAAATCGCTTTAGATTAATTATTGGAGGTGGTGCTAATCGCTATGAAGGAGCCCATTTTGGAGATGTTGTTCGTGCCGGAGCCGGTTTTCCGGTGGCCGACGCTTACCGTTATTATGAGAATGATGCAGTAAAAGCAGATGTAAATTTTTATTCCAAGGCAAATTATGCCTTGGGAAATCACCTTGATTTCTTTGTCGATCTTCAGCTTCGTAGTGTTGATTATAGCTTCCTGGGTTTCAATAATCTTCTTGAATCGGTGCAGCAGGATGTAAATTTTCTGTTCTTTAATCCTAAGGCAGGTCTGACTTATAATATCAATGAGCGTCATAGAGCATTTGCGTCATGGAGTGTTGGCAACCGCGAGCCAGTGAGAGATGATTTTACTAATTCAACACCTAATACCAGGCCTCAAGCCGAGCAGTTAAATGATTTTGAGTTGGGTTACCGCTACGCGGGAAGGAAACTTCAGGCAGGAGTGACTTTATATTCTATGCAGTACAAAAATCAGCTGGTTTTGACTGGCGAAATCAATGATGTTGGAGCCTACAATCGTGTAAATATTCCCGATAGTTACAGAAACGGAATTGAGTTGGAAGCCACTTGGAACATTAGTAAATACTTCAGCTTTACAGGGAACTTGGCTCTTAGCCAGAATAAAATAAAAAGCTTTACTGAGTATTTAGATGATTATGACAATGGAGGACAAATAGCCATTGAGCATGAAAATACCGATATCTCGTTTTCGCCTTCGGCAATTTCTACTGGTATACTTGCTTTCAAACCAATGGAAGGAATCACTTTGCAGTGGATTACCAAATATGTTGGAAGTCAGTACCTAGATAATACATCATCTGCCGACAGGCAATTAGATGGCTTTCTGGTAAATGATTTCCGTTTTAATTGGACTTTGTATTATCCGAAATTTCCCAAGATTGATGTAGGTATTCAGGTCAATAATGTGTTTAGTGAGCTATATGCACCCAATGGCTATACTTTTTCAGGTTTAAGTAGTGGTGAGAGGTTAGATTTCAATTATTACTTCCCTCAGGCAGAAGCCAATTTGATGGCGCTCATTCGATTGAATTTCTAGACTTGGATTATGGCTTAATGAGAATGTATTTGCTCTGCTTTTCACTGTCTGTGATTTGCATACAACCATGCACAGGAGAGTAGATATATTCAATGAACTCATCTGAATTAGTGAATTTGGAGGTGTCTCTTTTGACCTTGCGATAGAACTTCCCATGAATAGTTGCTGTATCCATATAATCATAAAGGTAGCTTGATGCAGAAAAAATATAGAGCGTTGAATCAAGAGGCAAGCCCCATTGCACATAACACGTATTATCATTTTGATTATTGGAGGCATAAAAGCTAATAGATCCAGTACTGCCTTTATCAATATTGCTTAGATATAAATCAATATTTTGAGTTCTTATTACAGCATCACTTTGATATATTTCATCTACATTAAAGTAATGAGTAGCATTCGAAACAACAAAGCGCTGTGTGTCCAGAGAATTAACTTCAACATAGGTTAGTGTATCACCAATGGAATAAGGCTGGCTTGCCAGGCTGTATTGACTTACAAGATTAGTTTCATCCTCACATGAAATATTCGCAAAACATGTAAGCAGTGTAACTATGTACAGAACTTTAAGGCCTGTTTTTGTATTCCAATTCATACTTCCAAATATGGAAGTAATAAAACTAAATAAAATGGACACCCGAAATCGATTGAGTCAAATTAATTGTGTCTTTTGGAGAGTTTACATAGAACAATACTTACCAACTTCCACCTGCGCCACCGCCTCCGGTGCTTCCGCCTCCGAAACCTCCAAATCCTCCACCTCCGAAACTGCGACCACCGCCAAATCCACCACCATAAAAGGGTCCACCAAAGGTGCGATGGTATCGTCCTCTATTTCCGCCACCACCTCCTTTTATTCGGGATAAAACGATGACAACAATAATAATTATAATCAGAACTGGTAAAGGGAATGAACCTGATTTACCGCTTTTTTTCTTGGAAAACCCTTTAAAAGTTCCTTTTAGAAGCTGCATTAAATCATTAGTGGCGAGCTCTAGTCCACCATAATAATCTTGCTGCTTGAATTTTGGAAGTAAATGTTCTTGTACAATCCTACCGGCGGTTACGTCAGGCACAAAAGCCTCAACTCCATAACCTGTATTGATGAAAACCTCTCGAGGGTTGCTCATCGACACTAAAATTAGAATTCCATTGTTTCTTTCCTTATCGCCAATGCCCCAGGCGATAAATAGTTCTGGTGCATAAGCAGAAGCCGGAACACCTTTAAGGTCGGCAACAGTTACAATGACAATTTGATTGGAAGTACTATCATCAAAAGCAACCAGCTTATTTTCAAGTTGCTTCTCCTGAGCCTCATCCAAGATATTGGCATAATCATTTACCAATTTCTGAGGATTAGGCTTTGGCAGCATGTTCTGAGCATCCAGCGCAAGCTGAAAAACCAAAAACAGGGCTGAAGCAACAAGAAAATTTAGCTTTTTAATCACCTTTTGAAATCTCATTAGATAGTTCGTTGGTGTCATCATCTTTTAAAGGAAAAAACTTTTGAAGATGTTCACCAGCCATAAGCACTGCCTGCTCAATACCTCGTGCGTATTCTTCTCTTTTAAAATGATTTACCATAAGTTCACTGGTTTGGTCCCAAAAACCATCAGGAACTACTTTGTTTATTCCAGAATCACCAAGTATAGCAAGCTTTCTGTCTTTGAGGGCAACGTAAATAAGAACCCCATTTCTATCGCGGGTTTCATGCATCTTCAATTCGAAGAATACATCAGCTCCGCGATCAAGAGGGTCGCCTTTGCAGGAAGATTCAATATGAACACGGATTTCTCCTGATGTCATTTGTTCTGCCTTGCCAATTGCAGCAACTATCTTTTCTTCTTCCTGAGGGTTAAGCTTCTTTTTCATTATTAGAATGCAACTTCTGGAGCCTTTTCTGCACCTTCTGTAATTGCTTCGAAATAAGCTTTCTTCTCGAAGCCAAACATACCTGCCATCAAGTTATTTGGGAATGAGCGAATGCTACTATTATATTCCTGCACTACTAAATTAAACTTACGACGCTCTTCGGTAATTCTGTTTTCTGTTCCCTCAAGCTGAACCTGTAAATCGCGGAAATTTTGGTTTGCCTTCAGTTCAGGATAACGCTCAACAGATACCAAAAGTCTTGAGAGAGCAGAAGATACACCTGATTGAGCCTGCTCGAATTTTTGAATAGACTCAGCATTCAAATTTGTAGGATCTATTTTTACCTGAGTTGCACTAGCTCTTGCTTGAGTAACAGCAGTTAAAGTTTCTTGCTCAAAATTAGCTGCTCCTTTAACGGTATTCACCAAGTTTGGAATTAGATCGGAGCGACGCTGATACACATTCTCAACTTGAGACCATGCACTTGAAACAGCTTCCTCTTTTTTGACCATTCCATTGTAGGAACAACCTCCAATACCAAAAACAGCAAGGATTAGAATAATAACAACACCAATAACACCGATGCTTTTCATAGACGATTTAGTTTTTTATAAAATGAATGAGCCAGAGAACAATTGTTGTTCCCTGGCTCAAATTACAATTAAACCAACAATATTTTGTCTGATTTGGAATTAAATCATGATAAATCGTCTGTAAACCTGACAGAGTTGCGGTAAATCCGCCGAGCTTAAATCAAGTTAATGCTATGTATGCGATGTATTGGAATTACCACGCCACCTTTAAGCATAATAGCTGCTTCGGTTGTAGCCCAAATAGTTGTATCAACCATCTTGCTTCCATCGCGATCTTCGAAAACAATCTTCACTTTATTGTGATATAGATTGCTTAGAATAGTTGCCCTCTCCAGCATTGAGCGGCGCTCTGCTGCAGATTCTTTATTCTTTAAAACTTCTTCTCGTGGAAAAATACTTGTCTTTACTGTCTCTTTTTGAACTTCTGGAATGTTACGCATAATGGTCAGGTTTTAATTTCTTTTTTTGAACCATTAACGCAAAGTGCTCACTTTCGGTTTCTGCGCGGTTTTAGTCCGAAATTCTAACTCTGATTGCTTTCTTACAACCCGGTTTATACATGAATCTTCTGTCAACTCGCTGATTTACAATCCATACAATGTCATCTCCGTGACATAAAAGCCATTGTTCCTGTTTTTGAAGCTCACTAAATTTTTGGTCGGTAAAGAAATCACTCAAAAGTTTGGAGCCTTCCATGCCTGAAGGCCAGAATCTGTCAGCATTTTGCCACTTTCGAAGGTATAATTCACCCTCAATGGCAGAAGCATCAAGAATAGCCTCTAAACTGCTGAATATCAGGTTTCTAAATTCATTTTCGGGAACTTCCTCAGAAATGATGATTGGTATCTCTTCATTTTCTTGCTCCGAAACCCCTATAGATATCTGATAAACAGATAGATATCGTCTGTCAATGTTAAACTTTACACCCCTGCAATAAAAGACTTTAGATTCGTTAGATGTAAGATTGCCTGCTATCTGTTTAATAAGAGCATACGAAACTTCCAATTCACGTAATAAATAATCGAGATATGATTTCGGGTCTTGAAATTTCAAAAGTGAAGCTTTCTCAATTCTAAATCCTGATTCTAGTGCTTGTTTTTGACTTTGCTCAGCTTCTGCAAATAGTTGAATGAGTGCAGAACGATCAGAATTCAAACGTGCGACAGATTCAATTGCTTTGTGTTTGCTTTTAGCGCCGAGATTTTCAATTTCCGGAACAATTCTATGTCGGATTTTATTTCTTAGATAGTTTTCTTTTTCATTGCTGCTGTCTTCGACCCATTCGATTTTATTCTCAACAGCAAATTGATGAATTTCATTTCTCCTTACTTCGAGTATAGGACGAAACCAAATTCCGTTCTTTTCATCCATCCCCGCAAGGGAAAATAATCCTTGATTTCTAAAAAACTGGATGAAGAAGGTTTCAAGCTGATCATCGGCATGCTGAGCCAACATAATGCACTTAGCTTGATGCTTTATTAGTAATTGCTCGAAAAACTCTCTTCGAATATCCCTGGCTTTCATTTGAGTGGAACGCTCGTCACTTTCGAACATATCCTGCGAAGCATTTAGCTCTTCAAATTTCAATTCTTGCTTTAAACAAAAATTTCTTACAAAATCTCTGTCCCTCAAAGATTCCGAAGCTCTTAAGCCATAGTTAACATGGGCTACTATAGCAACCAATCCTGAGTCTTTAACCAGATTTAGCAAAGTCATAGAATCAAGTCCACCGCTAACACCTATAATTACAGCATCATTAGCTGAAAGATGTTGCTTGTGAATTTGTTTTTTGAAATATGCTCTCAGGTCTAGCTTTGTAGTAGCGTCTTCCATAATGCCTGAGCTTTTAGTTCACATTCTTGAAACTCCTTCGCAGCTTCTGCTGAAATGGTAATTGCACTTCCTGTTGAAAATGAGAGATGGCCATTTTCTTCATTCCAGGCAAAAGAGCGAATTATCACGTTAAAGTCGAAATCGCCATGCTTAAGAAAATAGCCTGTTGCTCCCGAATAAATTCCTCTTTTAAAATCCTCATGATCCTCAATCAACTGCATGGCCCGGTATTTTGGGGCACCAGTCATAGAACCCATCGGAAACGCAGCTTTCAAGGCTTTTATATGCAAATTGGAATCCTTCAGTTTTGCCTGAACCGTTGAAATCATATGAGAAACAGTTGCAAAAGGGAAAATGCCACAGAGTTCTTTCACTTCAACGCTGCCGCGGGATGCATAAACAGAGAGGTCGTTTCTAACCAGGTCAACAATCATCACATTTTCTGAACGTTCCTTCGGATTATTAAATAATTCAGCTTGAAGCACCTCGTCTTCGTCCTTAGTTAATCCACGTTTAATGGTGCCTTTAATTGGTTGTGAAGTGAGAACATTATCCTTTTTATGAAGAAACCTTTCTGGACTCGAACTTACCAACCAGTGTTTTTGAGCTTTGTGAATGCAAGCAAAAGGAGCAGGGGAATTCTTATTAAGCAATTCGAAAAGAGCTATAGGGTTGAGGTTTTTTACTACACCTTTTTCTTCTCTGCAGTAATTTACTTCATAAATATCTCCTTGCTGAATATGCTTCTTTAGCTTCTCAAATTGCAAGGCATATTCTTCAGAGCTTAATGATTTGGCCTTCTCAAATTTGATTTCACTCTTGTTTTCAGGTGCAGTATCTATAGCGAAAGCGCGAAAATCGTTCTCGTTGTATTTGCCTTCAACCCATATTGTGCCATCTCTTTTTTGAGCAATCAGGACTTCTGGTTTCCAAAGGCATAGCTCAGGAAATTCAACAAAGTCGGGATTGGTGGATTGAAGTTTTTCTTTGCTGTTTTTTAAATCATAAGCCAGTAAACAAGTTAAGAAGGAGGAATCAGAAAATTCCACAGAGGCTTTTTCCAACTCATCCCAGCTTTCTTCATCTGCTTTTTGCTGGTGAAGAATGGCTTTTGAAGACGAAACAATAATCCAGTTAAACCGACCGTATTTATCTTCGTAGCCATTTGATTCAAATCTGGAGGCATAAGCGTATTCTTTGCTTAGATGCCTAAAGATAGATGAACGTTGATGAAAATTAAAGTCCGACATACAATTGAAGCCACGAAGGTACAATTGAAAATCAATGCTTTGATTTCTATCAACATCAATAGCTTAAAAACTGTGAAGAATCTCATTCGCACATTCCATTATTTGCAGTACGTTTGATGCACAAAATGAATGTATTTTTCTTTTTAGGTAAGTTTTTCCTTTTCATAAGAAAGGTCTTTAGAAAACCACAGCGGATGAAGTGGTTTAGGAGGCAATTATTTTATGAAATTAACTCATTGGGAATCAATTCCTTACCAATCATTTCGATTATTTCATTATTTACCGGTGCGGTAATTACCATTCAAACGGCCTATAACACTGATAGCCCTTTGTTGCCGCTATATACAGTTGGCTTAGCTACAAGAGATTCAATAATCCTTGAATTTTCTCCAACAATTATCAGTTTGATACTTGCCGGAAAAATAGGCTCAAGCATAGCATCAGAAATTGGTACTATGAGGGTTTCTGAGCAAATAGATGCCTTAGAGATTATGGGTATTAATTCTGCTTCTTACCTTGTTTTGCCTAAGGTTTTGGCTGCTCTTATTATAAATCCATTTCTGATTATTATTAGCATGTCTTTGGGCATTTTCGGAGGCTGGGCTTTTGGCGTTCTGGCAGGAAGTGTTACTACTACCGAATACATTTATGGGATTCAATTTGCTTTCAGGCCATTCTATGTGAGTTATGCATTGATAAAAACGTTCTTTTTCGCATTTATCTTAACCGCAATACCATCATACTATGGTTACTATACTTCAGGCGGGAGTCTTGAAGTAGGAAGTTCAAGCACTAAAGCAGTGGTTTACAGCAGCATTTACATTCTATTTGCCAACTATATTCTAACTCAACTTATTCTTTCATGATTGAAGTTAAGAACATACAAAAAAGCTTCGATGGAAAGAAAGTGCTTGACGATATCAGTGTTGTTTTCGAGAAGGGGAAAACCAATTTGGTTATAGGAAGCAGCGGCTCTGGTAAAACGGTATTGTTAAAATGTCTGGTTGCTCTTTATGAGATTGATCAAGGTGCTATTGTTTATGATGGACGAAACTTCACCACACTAGATGACCAGCAGAAAAGAGAAATAAGAAAAGAGTTTGGGATGGTATTTCAGGGCGGAGCACTCTTTGATTCTCAAACAGTGGAGGAAAATGTAGCTTTTCCATTGGAGATGTTTTCGCCTATGTCGGCGGAAGAGATGAAAGAGCGTGTGAACTTTTGTCTTAATAGGGTTAATCTTCAGAATGCAAATAAGTTATTTCCTTCTCAAATAAGCGGAGGGATGAAAAAGAGGGTTGCTATTGCACGTGCTATTGCTTTGAATCCGAGATACCTCTTTTGTGATGAGCCAAATTCAGGATTGGACCCCAAAACCTCAATTTTGATTGACAATCTCATTCATGAGATTACACAGGAATACGACATAACAACTATCGTTAATACGCATGATATGAACTCTGTACTTGAGATTGGCGATAAGATTATCTATTTGAAGAATGGAAAGAAGTGGTGGGAAGGAGATAAGAATGAGATACTTGATTCAGACAATGAAGAGGTAAATGACTTTGTATACGCCTCTGAATTATTTAAAAGAATAAGAAAAGCTTCCATATAAATGATGAGCAATGATCCCGGGGAGCTTTCGATTGAAGGATTTTCGTATGATCTTCCTGATGAGAGAATTGCAAAGTTTCCGCTTGAAAAGCGTGATAATTCCAAATTACTGGTTTACAAGGATGGCTTCATCTCTGAAACGGTTTTTTACCAATTAGAAGATTACCTTCAAAAGAACGATTTGCTGGTTGCCAATCAAACACGAGTTATTCAAGCAAGATTGGTTTTTCGTTCCTCTACTGATGCTAGAATTGAGTTGTTTTGTCTTGAACCTGCGGTTGAAGGGCTCGACATCCAGGAAGCAATGCTTGTAGAAAGTGCTTTGAAGTACAGGTGTATGGTGGGTAATGCCAGAAAATGGAAAGATGGTGAAGTTCTAGAGCTGCGCTCGGATATGGACAAAAGTTTTGTGCTTTATGCTAAACTTGTTCAAAAAGATGGAGCTGAGTTTATCATAGAATTTAGTTGGAAAGATGAGGATTTAAGTTTCGCCGAAGTACTTGAGGAAGCCGGAAAAATACCATTACCTCCATATTTGAGAAGAGAGGCTGAGTTTTCTGATGAAGAACGATATCAAACTGTTTATGCCAAAGACGATGGTTCTGTAGCTGCACCTACTGCTGGTTTGCATTTTACCGATGCAATATTGAGAAACCTCAGAAAAAAAGGTGTCAACGAAGGGTTTTTGACTTTACATGTTGGTGCAGGCACGTTTAAGCCGGTAAAATCCGAGCGAATGCGAGATCATGACATGCATTCTGAGGAGATCATTGCAGATGCTGCATTGATAGAACAGGTGGCAAATTGTGATTGTAGCCTTGTTGCAGTTGGAACAACCAGTATAAGGAGTTTAGAAAGTCTTTATTGGACAGCGGTAAAGCTAATACGACAAGAAACAACTACGTTTTCAATTGATGTTGACCAGTGGTATCCATATCAAGTTCCGGTAGATGAACTACCTAATCGGCAACAAGCATTCGAGTTTCTTCATTCAGAAATGAAATCAAGAAATCTTAAATTTATAAAAGGCAGTACACGTTTGATTATAGCCCCGGGCTATAAGATAAAAACAGCAGATATGCTTGTTACAAATTTCCACCAGCCTAAAAGCACATTACTGTTGCTTGTTTCGGCATGCATAGGTGATGATTGGAAAGGGGTTTATGAGTACGCCTTAAGAAACGATTTCCGTTTTCTGAGTTACGGCGATAGCTCTTTACTATACATACAGAAATAAAAAAGCCCCACCCGAAGGTGAGGCTAGAAATTATTTGCTTAATCAAATCAATGCGTAACTATCATTTTACGCATCTCTGAATGAGATTTGCTGCCTGTGATTTTATAGTAGTAGGTTCCACTGGCTAAATCAGAAGCATTTATTTGTGTAGTGTAAGTTCCTTGAGTTTTGAAACCAAGGTTCTCGTTACGAATTAATTGCCCATTGATGTTGTAAACTTCAAGAAGAAGCTCTTGTGGGTTATTTACTGCATATTCAATCTTAGTTGACTGAGAGAATGGATTTGGCTGATTTTGTTGGATTCCGAAAGGAGTCTTAACACTGTGCTTAACACCTGTAACATCTTCAAATGTTAAAAGAGCCCATATTTGCCAGTTTTGTGCACTAAACCAAGAAGTATCTTCTTGTCCCGGTTGAAGGGTGTAGAAAATATTGGTTGTGTTTGAATAGTTTCCGCCTGAGAAACCGTCCCAACGCACCACAGAATAAGGGAATAAGCTTTTTAATGCGAAATCATCTGGAGGAGCAGGAGAGTTTGGATTTGGAATGTAAGAAGCTAACACTCCAAGAGTATCACTTTTCGGAGCTACGTATCTAATACCAATACCTACTTTATCGCCAACACTTGTAGTGTAGCCACAAGCCATGCTAAATGAGTAAAGTGCATTTGCACCTAACCAATTACCACTTGGCGATAATGAAGTGTTGGTTACCACAGAATCTGTCCATAGTGTAGGCTGAGCATCAGAGAAATTACCACCAACAGACATTCTTCTCAAATCAATATAAAGTCGGTTGTCTTCCCCAGAATTATTCTCATGCGCCATAAGCATGTAAATACTATCAACTGTTACTTGAAGGTCGTTTGGATAAGGGAATGGGCCATTATACGACTCAATTGGAGGAGATAATGGATCTGAATAGCCAACAAGTTCAAGTAATTTAACTCCAACGAAATTCATCGGAATAATACCTGTATCTGCTGCTGTATAACTTGAATTCACTGCCCACAGAAAGTTAACCGGATCTCCAGCGCCTTGTTCAATCTCATCTGAAACAGGATAATCAATATAAAGGGTTTGTGTAGACCTTGCTGCCGAACTGCCAAATAAAGCTTTTGCAGCTTCAACTTCTTCCTGAGCAACCTTATTTTTATTAAGGTTATTAGCAGGGGTGATTTCTTGGCCTTGCGCAACGAACGGCAAAGCACAAATGCTGAGAGCGAGTAAACGTAAATTCATAATTAACTATCTAGTTTTATGTAAAAATAATTAATTGCACTTATTAATAGCAAAGAAAATAGAAAACAGAAAATAAATATTATCGGATAATAATAGGTGCAACAGCCATCTTAGATTGCCCAACTAATCTAAGCGTATAGTATCCTGCACTTAAGTTGGGAAGCGATAAGGTATGTTGTTTAGAAAACCCGTTTAATGTGAATTCTGTTATAATACGACCTTGCAAATCAAATAAATACGCTTGTTGGAATTCAATTGTATTTTCAAGATTCAGAACCACATAATCATGTGTTGGATTAGGATAAATCTTAAAACTTGAAATACTCAGATTTGTCGCTTGATTTAATGTGGTATCAATGACTGGGAAAATGGCAAAATCAGTATTTAAACCCCAGGTATCAACGATTCTTTTGAATTCTCCATTCCATCTTTCCCATGAATATCCTGCTAATAGTGCACTATCTATTGCGGAGCTTCTAATTGCGAAACTGTCAATAAATTCACCTTCGCTATTTTTAGCCAAGCTATCGAGACTAAATCCTGCCAGATAAGGTTCAGTTATAAGAACAGGGTTGGGGAATGGAATAAACTGTAGATCATCGTCAAAACTACTTCCCGCTAGAAGGTCTGAAACATTTATCATCACCGAATCAAGCGTTGCAGCAGGTCCCCTATAAAAAGGAAATATAGTGGTTGCAGTAGTATCTAATCGTCTGATTTTAAAGGAAACTTTAGAATCAGATGAAGTTGAATTATTTACTACATAGCCATTCCAAACAAGAAGTCCGAGCACGCTATAGTTTTGTTGAGGGAAAAAAGATTGCAGCTTTTCAGAATCATTATACCCGTTACTTCCCGATAAGAAGCCTCCGTTGGGGCTCGGGATTAAAGTTTCACCTTCGGGATTGAAGAAGTTTATAAGTGTATCGGTTTGAGCGTTTGCTGTTGAGAACAAAAGCAACGACAGGCAAACAAGGTTAAATATTTTATTCATTGTTGGAGGGCTGAAAATAAAAAACCCCTTAAGCGCAAACTTAAGGGGTTTTTTAGAAATGAGCTTATCTAATTAGTGTGCAATTACAACTTTCTCAGAGCTAACTCCTCTTGAAGTAGTAACCTGAAGTGTGTAAATACCATTAGCAAAATCTAATAGGCTGATTGTGTCTTGATACTTAAGCACTTTTCCTGTGATAGTCTTGTTGAAAACAACCTTACCATTGATATCAATTAAGTTAACAGCAACGTTAGAAGAACCGTTTAATTCGAAGTTGATGCTAAGAGTCTGATTAGCAGGATTTGGGTAAACTGAAAGTTTATCGCTTCCGTCAACAGCAATAATACCAACTGTTGGGTCGAGATTAAGATTAATTGCTGGTGTTTCTAAAGCACCGAATCTTTGGCCATCAACGAAGATAAATGAAGCATTATCAACATCACCGTCATCATTAAGGTACATGAAGAATTGCTTATCGCTAGTTAATGAACCAACTGCAGCTGCATAAAGTGAACCGGCAGCAAGATCAACAGACTGGTCAAGTTCAATTGTAATGTATTGAGCAGTAGAAGGGTGAGAAGAGGTGATTGTATAATCTCCTAGAGCAAGAGCAGTTACTAAATCGTCTTGAAGAAGTTCAATAAGAAGTTCAGTATCTGCAGTAGAAGATCTTGAAACAGCAATGTCAATTGCCTTACAAGCATCATCATTAAGAATGTTGTAGATATGACCAGACTTGATTATTTCAAATACACCCGGTGAAATTTCAGAAGAGTAAGTCCTGTTAACAGTAGTTGACAAACTTTGAATACCTGAATAAATGTAATGGAGAAACAGCAAATGTTGAAGATGCTGAATTATTCTGGAACTTCGTCTGTATTATCAGAGGTTAATTCAACTGCAAGTTCATAACTTCCAATGTAGCTGGAGTAAAGCCAGTATTGAAGATACTGTATCAGTAGTAAATGGAGCAAGTGTGATACTGCTAGATGATCCTGAATTTACTGAAGAACCTCCAAGTAAAATATCATAATTTAATGTTGCAGTTTGTTCAACAGCACCGTTGTTAGTTACAGAAGCAAAAACAGTAATTGTATCAGCTTGATTTAATGGATAAATTCCATATTCCCAATCAGCAATAGGGTCACCATGATAAAGAGAATTCACAATAGTTCATAATCTGAGGAGTAGTAATTTAACGTCATCTACCATCCAAGCAAATCCGCATCCAGGGGCCGCTAGTACCAGGGCTCAGTATAAGTTGAAGGACTCCAGAATTGAAAAAACGAATTTTTACATCAGCCTGATTTGCAGCAGTATTTGAAATATTCACCAACACTTGTGTTGGGTTAGGGAAATACCTGGTTGTTAGTAGCTGCTACGTTAACAGGATACTTATCCCAATGCTGCTGCCATCATTAGATACGAAAACAAAGAATCATTGAATCTAAATATACTGTTGTTCAAACTCTAAAATAACAAACGGATATAGTGAGCAATCTGCAGATCCAACAGTAGTTAAGTTCACAATTTGGTCACCGCTGCAACTTAGATCTGAATCGAACAAAGCAAATTGTTTGCTGCCGTTGTAGAATTAATAGCAGAATAGCAAAATTTCTGCTGGAGCTGTAGTGCCACAACCCAATCTATCTCCAGATCCACGTACGTCTGAATTCCCACCTTCAGGAACAGAAAAGTCATTAGTCCAAAATGTCAACACGGTTTCCAGAGCCCAAATTAAATACTACCTTCTGGCGAAATCAACTCGCTTTTTGGATTGAGCCATGTGTTTGATGGTAATTTCTGTTTTTGGGCGCTTAATGAAATTGCAGCACCGAAAACAAAGCAAGTAATAGTTTTGATTTCATGAGTGGTTTTTTATTGTTGATAGGTAGCAGATTTTACAATCGCTCTGCAAATTCCCGGAGAGATTGTAAGAATTGTTAACGGACTTGCAAATTAAGCATTTTAATAATTAATACAAAAATCAAGTTTATCTTCAGATAAATCTTACTTTAATACGTCTGGTTGTTTCTTCTGGCATATATGACTCTATAGGCGCACAGCTACAAAATTAAGTTTCTATCGCCGTATGCATTGTCAATTTTACCAACTGCTGGCCAGAACTTATTATCAATAACCCAGCTTAATGGGAAAGCTGCTTTGCTTCTTGGGTAAGGTCTTGTCCAATCATCTGCACAAATAACTTTTTGAGTATGAGGTGCATTAACAATAACGTTATTCAGCTTATCGCTTAATCCGGTTTCTACTTCTGCTATTTCATTTCTTATTGAAATCATGGCTTCGCAGAACCTATCCAGTTCTTCTAGTCCTTCACTTTCAGTTGGCTCAATCATCATTGTACCTGCAACCGGGAAAGAAACGGTAGGTGCATGATATCCATAATCCATCAGCCTTTTGGCTATATCAGCTACTTCAATACCTGCTGTTCTCTTAAACTCCCTGCAGTCAACAATCATTTCATGCGCAACATGCCCATTACTTCCTTTGTAGAGAACTGGATAATGTGCTTCGAGTTTAGCTCTTAAATAATTGGCATTAAGAATAGCATATTTGGTTGCATTGGTAAGCCCTTCGCCACCAAGCATTTTGATATATGCATAAGAAACTAGCAAAATCAAAGAACTGCCATATGGAGTTGCTGAAATTGAGTGAATAGCATTTTCACCTCCAGTTTTAATAATTGGATGTCCGGGCAAGAAAGGAGCTAATTTTTCATTTACGCCAATAGGTCCCATTCCAGGTCCACCTCCGCCATGAGGAATGGCGAAAGTCTTATGTAAATTCAAATGGCAAACATCAGCTCCGATGTTTCCCGGACTTGTTAATCCTACCTGAGCATTCATATTAGCCCCATCCATGTAAACAAGGCCTCCATTATCATGAATAATCTGAGTAATTTCCATGATTCCTTCCTCAAACACCCCATGGGTTGAAGGATAAGTAATCATTAAACAAGCTAAATTGTCTTTGTTAGCTATTGCTTTTGAGCGTAAATCTTCAATATCAACATTCCCTTTTTCATCACAAGCAACAACAATCACTTTCATTCCAGCCATAACAGCCGAAGCAGGGTTAGTGCCATGAGCAGATGAAGGAATTAAAGCAATATTTCTGTGAGAATCATTTCGGTGAATGTGATATGCTCGTATAGTCATTAACCCTGCGTATTCACCCTGAGCTCCAGAGTTTGGCTGCAATGATACTGCAGCAAAACCTGTTGCATCGCAAAGTGCCTTGCTAAGACTCTCAAACATTTCGGCATAACCCTGAGCTTGATCAACAGGAACAAATGGATGCAAATGACCAAACCCTGCCCAACTTAATGGAATAAGTTCGGTAGCTGCATTCAACTTCATGGTGCAAGAACCAAGGGAAATCATCGAATGGTTTAAAGCTAAATCTTTCTTTTCTAAACGTTTGATGTAACGCATCATCTCAGTTTCAGAGTGATATACATTAAAAACGCGCTCTGTCAGAATCTCATCCTTTCTTTGCCACTCAGGCCATAATTTAATCGACTCAATTCTATGAGTAATTTCAGCATTCTTTCCGGCTACTTCTGCAAAAAGAGCTATCAAATCGTGAACATCCTGAAGAGATGTTACTTCATCAAGCGACAAGATAACTTGATTGCCTGGATTGTAGCGTAGGTTAATCTCTTTTGAAAGAGCTAACTTTTCTAGGTTTTCACAAGTTGTTAAGGGCTCTAGTCCAATAGAAAGTGTACCGAAAAATGTTTTATTGTGAATAGTGTAGCCAAGAGCGTGTAAGCCATCAGCTAGAATTCTGGTATGCGAATGAATTTTACTGGCAATTCTTTTTAAGCCCTGCGGACCGTGATAAACAGCATACATAGATGCCATGATTGCCAAAAGAGCCTGGGCAGTGCAAATATTCGAAGTAGCTTTATCTCTTTTGATATGCTGTTCGCGGGTTTGCAGTGCCATTCTAAGAGCCATATCTCCCTGAGCGTCAATAGAAACACCAATAATTCTTCCTGGAATATGTCTTTTGTAGCTTTCTCTGGTTGCAAAGAACGCAGCATGTGGACCACCATAGCCCATCGGAACTCCAAATCTTTGTGTATTTCCAACCACGCAATCGGCACCCCATTCACCCGGAGGGCTTAACAAAACAAGACTCATGATATCGGCGCAAACGCAAACAAGTGTTTCATTGGCTTTTGCCGATGCACAAAACTCACGGTAATCTTCAATATCTCCGTTGGCATTTGGGTATTGAAGCACAGCTCCAAAAACAGAACTGTTGAAAACAAAGTCTAAAGGGTCTCCAATTATCAGCTCGATACCAAGAGGTGCAGATCTGGTTTTAAGAAGCTCAATTGTTTGAGGGAAACAAGAATTAGCTACAAATAATTTGTTAGCTCCGTCTTTTACCTGATCTCTCGAACGCATAGCATAAAACATGTGCATTGCTTCGGCAGCAGCTGTTGCTTCATCAAGCAATGAAGCATTGGCTAATTCCATACCTGTGAGGCTCATTATCATAGTTTGGTAATTGAGCAAAGCCTCTAGACGACCTTGAGCAATTTCCGCCTGATAAGGCGTATAGGCAGTATACCATCCCGGATTTTCAAAAATATTTCTAAGAA
This sequence comes from Bacteroidia bacterium, assembly GCA_018401705.1. Lineage (GTDB taxonomy): Bacteria > Bacteroidota > Bacteroidia > M30B66 > M30B66 > M30B66. The sequence continues at coordinate 20,948 of JAGYKL010000011.1, forward strand.
TTACCGAAGGAGTAATTGTACGGTAATAACCAAGTCCGATATAGGTTTTGTATAATTTATTTTTTGCTTCCAAAGCTCTGGCATGTGCCAGATATTCATATTCCGAAAATGGATTGCCTGTAGAAAGAGGCTCTTTTCTGCGAATGTTTGAAGGAACGGTTTGATCTATCAGCTCATCAATGCTGTTTACACCAATCGTTTCTAACATATAAGCAACCTCCGACTCGCGAGGGCCTAAGTGACGAGATTCAAAGTCCTGGATCATTTAAAAATACCGTTCTAAAAAGGAAGTAAATTGTTGAGTTTTAAGCGCGCAAAAATACAAACAAATTAACAGTCAACATAGTTTTAAATCCCTTGAATTATAGTTTGTAACGACTTGAAAAAACCCTTAGGTTTGAACCTGTTTAGAATTGTACAGTGATATACATGCTTAGAATCGGTTTTGTTTTAACTACGCTTTTGGTAAATCTGAGTCTCACAGCTCAAATTACTACTAACAATAATCCTCCTAATGAGGGAGGAGGAACCCTTGTATTAATTGACAGACCCGCTATGAAGGTTTCCAGCGTAAGCTGGGATTCAACCTTAGTTTACTACGTAAGAGAAGGTAAACGAAGGCAGAAGTCGATGGATATTTACAAGGTCTATTCATACAAGAAAAACGCAGAAGAAGAGACCATAATTTATCATCAAGATACATTAGAAGGCAATTGGTATACTGCTGAGCAGATGAAAGACTACTTGGCTGGACAAAATGATGCTTATGCAATGTATAAGTCAAAAGCCAATAAAACTGCCGCAGGAGGAGTAATGTTTGGATTTATAGGTAGCGCAACAGGCCTTTTCTACGGCCCTTTATTCGTAATTGGCTATACCGCATGGAAAGGAAATACAAAGCCATCGCTTAAAGAAGAATATGGTTTTAAGCCTGAATTTGCTGACAATCCATATTATATTGAAGGTTTTGGAACCATGGCAAAGCGTTATACCATTCGACGAAGTGCTATAGGTTCTGCTGCCGGTTACATTCTTGGAGCAGTAACTTTGTCGCTAGTAATTCGCTGATGATAATTCCTGCATGGGTACTTAAAATTATAAGATTGGGGGTATTTGGAAACCTTTGGGTTTCTCTTTGTGCCGTTTCGATGTATTGGTGCACTGCATTCATGCACGATTTGAAAATTCATTTGCTTCTTTCATTGAGCATTTTTGGTGCAACCTTATTTATTTACAACTATCATAGACTTTTTAGGAAGAAAGTAATTTATGCAAAAGAGATTTCTGAACGTCACAGATGGATTCTGGCCCATGACAAGCTATTGCAGGCATTTGCGGTTTTGGGTTTTCTGCTAGCCGCAGGATGTTTTCTGCCTTATCTTGAAAAGACTCTGTTTTTGAGATTGAGTCCTTTCTTATTGCTCTCATTATTTTACGTAGTTCCAATTTGGAAAGGGAAGAAGAAATGGCTCAGGGTTAGGGATATTCCTTACTTTAAGATTTTTCTTGTTGCTGCTGTTTGGGCCTTTGTAACGGTTTTTCTCGCCTTTCTGGCGGAAGACCCACTTTGGTTTCCCGACATAGCTGCATGGTTTACTGTAGCTCAACGCTTCGTTTTCATTTTTGCTATCACTCTTCCTTTCGATATCAGAGATTTAAAACATGACGAAGTAAGCGGTTTGCAAACTTTTGCAGGACGATTGGGTGTTAATGGAGTGAAAAGACTCAGCAATATTCTACTGGCTATGGTTGCTCTTTGCTCATCAATTGCCGCTTTCGCGGGAATTTACCAAATGCCACATGCAATTGGCTTAGCTATTTCTTGCGGACTTACAGGTTTACTTATTTCTCGAATTGATGAAGAAAGTTCAGAATGGATGTATGCAGGGTTTCTTGATGGAACCATGCTTGATCAATTTCTATGGATCGCCCTTCTAGGCTATTACTTCATGTAAGCTAAGTCAAGTCCTTCACAAATTTTTTGTGCAGCATAATCGATATCTGCATCTGAATGCGCAGCAGAAATAAATCCAACTTCATATCCTGATGGACCAAAATATACCCCATTATCGAGTAAGTAGGCATGCAGAATTCTGAACTTATCCATCCCTTTCGGGTCAATCTCGTCAGCTGCATTCACATCCTGCGAAGCAAAAGAAAGCCAAAAGATAGATTCCTTTCTAAAGATTCTAAAAGGATATCCCTTGTTTTGAGTATGTTTAAGGATTGCTTCTGTTAATCGCTCGGTTTTCTTAGAAAGCTGCTCATAAAAACCGGGTTTTAAGCATTCAGTTAAAGCCGCTATACCTGCTGCCATGGCAACAGGGTTGCCAGAAAGAGTTCCGGCTTGGTAAACATCCCCGTCGGGTGAAACACATGACATAATTTCTTTACTTGCACCATAAGCGCCAACAGGGAAACCACCCCCAATAATTTTTCCATAGGTAACTATGTCAGGTTCAATTTGATACAAGCCAGCTGCTCCTTCAAAGCCAACTCTGAAACCAGAAATAACTTCATCAAAAATCATTAAAGCCCCATTTTTCTTAGCATTACAGTTAAGACAAAACAGAAACTCGGGTGAAACTTGAAGCAAGCCGTTGTTAGCAGGCACTGGCTCAATAATAATTGCAGCAATTTCATTTGGGTAATCATGAAAAACCTTTTGCACCAAATCAATTCGGTTGAGCGGAAGAACGATTGTGTCATTTACAATACCCTCGGGTACTCCTGCAGAAGACGAGTTTCCGAACGTAATAAGCCCCGACCCTGCTTTAACCAGTAAACTATCTACATGACCGTGGTAGCAACCTTCGAACTTAATTATCTTGTTTCGGCCTGTAAATCCGCGCGCCAAGCGCACTGCCGACATCACTGCTTCTGTGCCGGAGCTAACGAAGCGGATTTTCTCAATAAATCTATTGTTTGAAAGAATTAATTCAGCAAGCTCGTTTTCAAGAGCAGTTGGAGCACCATAAGACGTTCCATTTTGTATGGCTTCCCATACTTTTTCCCTGATTTTACTATTATTATGACCCAAAATCATAGGCCCCCAAGAATAGCAGAAATCTATGAATTCGTTATCATCCTCGTCCCAAAGTTTGCTTCCATCAGCCTTCTTAATGAACAGAGGAGTTCCACCAACAGATTTAAATGCTCTTACAGGTGAATTTACACCCCCGGGGAAATAGGTTTTTGCTTTTTCAAATAATTCGGCCGACTTAGTTCTGTTCATTTAATGCTTTGTAGGTAAAACCAAAATTCAAGCAAAAGAACATAAGAATTGCGGTTTGAGTTCAATTTTAATTACAAATGACAAATACTTTACAATTCAATGTAATGCAATTCGAGTTGAAAATTACTTTGAGTTAGTCTAATTATGCCCGGTTCGTCTGGATTTGCAGTAGCTGGGTTTACAGTAAAACTGCTCATAACCTCAAAGGCTGGCGTTCCAACACCAACTCCATCGTTATCGAGAATACTTATTACCCAGTTAACGTTGGAAAGAACAGGTTTTGCTACGGTTGTGCTGAAGTCCCAGAAGATTGGCAACTGATTTAAAGCAACATCATTTACTGCAGGATTAGTAAAATTAAAAGAAGCGCTTCCTTCTATTCCGTATGAAATTATAATATCTGGATTTGCCAGAGGAGGAGTATCCCAGGTTTGCCCTTGAGAATTGCTGATATTGAAGGAATTAAGTTGAATTCTTGTGAGATACCTAGTAGGAGCTTCGGTTACATTTACAATCAAGGTTGCACGATCCCACTTCTTGTCTTTTTTTGAAAGAGCTTTCAATTCTAACTGATAGGTTCCTGCCTTAGTGTAGGTATGATTGGCTGATTCTCCTTCAAATTCAGAGGAGCCGTCGCCGAAGTTCCAAACAACTCTTTCTGCATCAAGAGCACAGCTTACAAAGTTTGCTGTTGCTCCAACTGTATAATTGGTTTCTGTGGTGCTAATACAAGCTTGTGGTTGGGGGTTGCAGGATGCTATAATAGCTAGCAGAGAAATAAAGAGAAGTGTGCGCATAGCTTTAGATACTTTTTTATACAAATTAACGATGATAACAGAGTTCAAGTAATTAAAACTGTATTAAAATAAAAATGCCCCAGTTTATGGGGCATTTTTAAGAATTAAGCTTTTTTGAATCGTTCGGCTACAGCGTCCCAGTTAACTACGTTCCACCAAGCGCTGATGTAGTCAGGGCGGCGGTTTTGGTAATTGAGATAATAAGCGTGTTCCCAAACATCAAGTCCAAGAATTGGAAGACCTTTTACATCAGCAATGTCCATTAATGGATTGTCCTGATTAGGAGTTGAGGTAACTACAAGTTTTCCATCATGTTTAACCAACCAGGCCCAACCAGAACCAAAACGTGTTCCGGCTGCTTTAGTAAAATCTTCTTTGAATTTATCAAAAGAACCAAAGGCAGCGTTAATAGAATCAGCAAGTTCGCCAGAAGGAGCTCCTTGTCCTTTTGGAGTCATTACTTCCCAAAACAGAGAGTGATTATAATGACCTCCACCGTTATTACGAACAGCGGTGCTAAGTTTAGAGACTCCAGCAAGCAAACTTTCAATAGATTGACCTTCTTGAGGTGTGCCTTGTACAGCAGCATTAAGATTATTTACATATCCCTGATGGTGCTTAGTGTGATGGATTTCCATCGTTCTTGCGTCAACGTGTGGTTCAAGAGCATCGTATGCATAGGGTAATTTAGGGAGTTCAAAAGACATGATTATATGGTTTTATAAAATGAATAATGTTTTACAAAATAACATAATGTATTGGATATGGTTGAAATTTTTACCGATTATTTCAGAAATACCCATAAATAAATATCCCGTTGCATAGGCAACGGGATATTTAAACACTAAACGTAAAACGAGACAGAATCTCCTTGTTTACAGCATGTTGCCGTCATGGGCTTTCTCGCCTCCAGTCATGCCCAATCTGTTCTTAATTCTAAGGTAGATTGTGTACATAGCTGGAACAACCATTAAGGTTAAGAACGTGGCCACTATTAGTCCAAAAATCATTGTCCATGCAAGTGGACCCCAGAAAGCAACATTATCACCTCCCAAGAAGAAGTGAGGTTCTAAGTGACTTAACAATCCATTGAAGTCAATGTTCACACCAATAGCCAAAGGAATTAATCCTAAAATAGCTGCAGATGCGGTAAGGATAACTGGCGTAATACGAGTGGCGCCGCCTTCAGAGATAGCCTCTTCAGGAGGTAAACCTCTAGCCCTGAGTTCATCAATGAATTCAATGAGTAGAATCCCGTTTCGTATTACTATCCCCGCGAGGGCAAAAATACCTACACCTGTCATTACAATAGAGAATGTCATTCCCGATAATGCATAACCAAGGAATACACCAATAAGTGAGAAAATTACCGTCGAGAAAATGATAAACGGTTTAACCATTGAGTTAAATTGAGTAACAAGAATTAAGAACATTAAAGCTAAAGCACCCAAGAAGGCTACACCTAAGAAATCTGAAGTTTCTTTCTGGTCTTCTTGTTCTCCAGTTAACTTAACATTGTAACCTTCAGGCAAATCCAGTGTTGGAATAATTCGGTTGATTCCTGTAACAATTTCATTTGCAGTATAGCCTGTAAGCACATTTGAACTTAAAGAAACAACTCTCGACTGGTTCTTTCTGTTAATGGAGCTAAATGCTTTTTCGTAAGTAACGCTTGCTACAGCCGAAACCGGAATTTGCTTAAACATGCCGGTACTCATGTCGAGGAAGGCAATCTGCATATTTAAGAGGTCATCAACTTGATCGCGGTATTGAGAAGCAACTCTTAGAGTAATCTCCGCATCATCATCAACATCTCTGAACTTGGAAATTTCTTTTCCAAACAGAGCTGTTCTTAGCTCTAATGCTATTTGTGCTTTCGACATTCCCAGTGCTAATGCGCGGTCGGCATCAATATTCACAATAATTTCAGGCTTATTTCGCTGCAAGTCGGATTGAAGGTCTTCAATTCCTGCAATTTTAGCTTTGTCGATTGCTTGACGAACTTGCTCTTCAATTTTCTGAAGTTCATCAAAGTCATCACCGCTAATCTCAATGTTGATTGGCTTTCCTGTTGGCGGGCCATTTTGTTCTTTGTCAACCGTAATTCGGGCTCCTGGAATCCCTTGAACATTGGCACGAATAGCCTCCAGGTTTTCAGAAGTAGAGAAGTCTTTACGGTGCGAGAAGTCAACATAAGCAACAGTTATTTTGCCTTTGTGAGGTGTTGCAACACGATCAGGGTTTTGAGGATCTCCAGCACCAATACCAACATTAGAAATTACCGATTCAATGTTAGGGTTGTTTTTACCGATGACTTCATATACCTTGTTTTCGACAATGCGAGTTACCGAATCTGTAACTTCTGCATCAGTGCCAATTGGCATTTGAAGGTATACGTAGGTAAAATTAGGTTCTCCGTTAGGGAAAAATTCTACTTTAGGTGCAGAAGCCATGAACACGGCTATAGAAACGAAGAACATCACAACTACGGCTAAAATTGTCCAGTAAGGATTTTTGCCATGCACCAGTTTAGCAACCCTACTTCTGTAAGATGCAATAACTTTTGGCCAAAGCTTTAACTGGAATCCTGTAATCATTGGCAAAAGGATAAAGAAGTAAATAGGAACAAGCACTAGAAGCACAATGAAGAGGTTTCCTATTGCTGTCATGCCAATGGCATGGGATAAAAGAGCCAGAACTCCAAAAATGATTGAAGGCTTAATTAGGTCTTTTGTGCCAGCTTTAAAACCATGATCATCTTTTTGCATGAAGCTTACTGCAAATACTGCATTCATAATGAAGGCAACAAAGAGAGAAGCGAATAGTGTAACAATCAGTGTAATTGGAAGGTATTTCATAAACTCTCCAACAATTCCAGGCCAGAATAAAAGCGGAAAGAAAGGCGCAATTGTGGTAAGGGTACCAGCTAAAACGGGCACAAACACTTCTCCCGCGGCCGCTTTGGCGGAGGTTTTAATATCAAAGTCGTACTTGTGAAATATCCTGTGTGTGTTTTCAATAACAACAATGGCATCGTCAACGATAATTCCAAGGGCAAGAAGGAAAGAAAACAGCACAATCACATTCATGGTAAAGCCCAGCGATGGCATAAATAGCATAGCTACTAATACCGAAAGTGGCACTGCAAGTCCAACAAAAAAAGCACTTTGAAGTCCCATGAAGAACATCAGAATGAATACTACCAGCACGAAACCAATAATAACTGTATTTACAAGGTCATTTAACTGGACTCTTGTTTCCTCAGAGGTATCTCCGGTAACAACTACATCAATTCCCTGTGGTAATTTAGAGGTTTCAAAGTCATCAATTATCTCTTTAATCTTATCTGATGCTGCAATGAGGTTTTCTCCCGAGCGTTTGATAACGTTGAGTGTAATTACTGATTTTCCTTCAAGGCGAGCAAAATCTTGCTTGTCTTTATAACCTTCTTTTACTTCAGCAATGTCTTTAAGGTATGCCAGGTTTCCTCGCGCTGAGCGAATAAGTACATTCCCAATTTGGCTTACATCAGAGAACTCACCAGTAACTCTCATTGTGCGCCTTAATTCATCTATGCGGATTTCACCCCCAGAAATATTTACGTTTTCGCTAGCAACAGATCTTTCAATATCGCTAAATGAAATTCCGAGTGCTTGCATTCTGTACAAATCAACATTTATCTGCACTTCACGTGTAAGTGCACCAATGATATCTGTTCGGGTAATTTCAGGAAGTTGTTCAATGGCATCCTTCATATCATCAGCATATCTTTTTAGCTGATCAAGTGGAAAATCGCCGCTAATGTTGATGTTCATGATTGGGAACTCCGAGAAGTTTACCTCCTGTACGTCTGGATCATTCTTCATGTCAGAAGGAAGGTCCTTCTTCGCTTTATCAACAGCATTGGATACTTTCTGCTTAGCAATATCCACGTCAATTCCTGTATTAAACTCAATTTGAACCAGAGCAAAATCCTGAATAGAATTAGAGGTGATTTTCTTAATTCCCGAAACGGATTTAATCTCTTTTTCAAGAGGTTTTGTGATGAGGTTTTCAATATCCTCAGGGCTTGCGCCCGGATAGATGGTTGAAACGAATACTGTTGGAATTACAATATCAGGAAACTGTTCCTTGGGAATTCTTTGAAATATAACGGCACCTGCTATCGAAATCAGAACTGTAAAAATGTAGATAGCAGTGCTGTTGTTGATAGCCCAGTTTGTGGGGCCGAAGTTTTTTATATGATTCTTATCCATAATTCTTGGGTAGATATTGGATTATTGAACTGTAATAGCTTGTCCGTTCACTACTTCTTGATAACCAGAAGTAACCAGTTTTGTCATTGGCTCCAGACCTTCGTTAATAACTACTTTATCGCCATAGCTAAGTCCCGTTTTTACAGAAACTTTAAGCGCTTTCATTTGCTCATTTTTACCTTGAGCAGTAATCACATAATTGTTTCCGTCAGAGTCTTTCTGAACTAAATTTGAAGGTATTACAATAACACTATCCAGCCTCTCGTCGTTTATGCTCAAGTTAGCCAGCATATTTGGGCGAATGTTATTTTCGGTTTTTCCTAAGGCTATCTCAACAAGAAAAGTGCGGCTCATAGAATTAACTACTTTGCTAACGAAAGTGATTTTACCTTCAACCGTTTTATTTAGGTCGCTCAAATAGATTTTGACAGGGTTTCCTGTTTTAACTTTATCAATGTATGAATCTGCAACTTTAGCAGTAACCTTCATTTTGTTGAAATTCACGACATTAAAAGCACCCATAATTCCTGGAGCAGCATATTCACCTACTTTCACATTAACTTGATCAACCGAACCAGAGATCGGGGCCTTCATACGGGTCATTTCAAGCTGAGCTTTAAGAGCCTCGATGCTGTTTTGCAAAGATTCATATTGAGTTTTAGCTTGCAAATACTGTATTTCGCTTCCAATCTTCTGATTCCAAAGCCTTTGTTGCTTCTCATAAGTTGACTTCGCAAAATCGAGGTTGGTTTGAAGTTGTGCTATATTTTCTTTCATAGCACGATTATCCGTTTCGCCAAGTAGTTGACCTTGAGAAACAAAATCTCCTTCTTTTACATAAACAGCAGTAACAACACCCGGCATTCCTGGTTGTACAGATATATTTTCTTCTGATTCAATGATTCCCTGTACATCGATGTAGTGATTAAATGAGCTTGGCTCTACTTGCATCGTGCTGATTAGCTTCGGTTTGCGAATAATTTCTGAAGTGTCGAGAAGAGCAATTTCTTTTTCAAGTGCACTAATTTGCTGCTTAGTTTCTTCAAGTTGAGTATTTAACGAAGCAAGCTGAGCTTTCTTAGCGTCAAGTGAGTCTCCTGCGCTGCAAGCTGCTATAAGCAGCATAAATGAGATATAGATATACTTTTTCATAATGGGTAGGGCAATCAGAATTTATTAAGGTTTTTATCAAGGGTTACGCGCGCGTCAAGCAATTGCTGAACAGCGCCTATATAGTTAGATTGAGCCGACAGATAGTCGTTTTCGGCTTGAATTACTTCGATGCTTGAGCCAACTCCTTCTTGGTATTTGATGCGGGTTTTATTTCTGATTTTCTCAGAGATTTTTACCGCGTCTTTTGTGTTATTTAAGGTATTTAGAGCCGAAGTGTATGAGATGTATGCCTGAGAAGCTTGCACTGATAAGCCTTGAATAGCTTGTTTTTGCTGCACTTCTAATTTCGTGAGATTCAGTTTTGCTTGAGAAACTCTGGCTGATTGACTAAAGCCTTTAAAAATTGGCATAGAAAGGTTCACTCCTAGTATTGTTCCACCGGGAACTCTGAATAGATTATTACTCAATTGATCAAAATCATTTGCAATTCGGCTTTCTTTCCAAGTGTAGAATGTACTCAGAGTAGGCAGATAGTTTGCTTTTTGACGACGAATTTCAAGTTTTTGAAGGTTTACCGATTGCTCAAGTAGAATATTATCAATATTGGCTGAAATATCAAACTGAGGAGTCTCAGTAATTCCAGTTGACGCAGCTTCGATAAGGCTATTAATTTCGCCTGAAATCGAAATAGGGCTTTCAATTGGGTATCCCATTTGAAACTTAAGAAGATTTTGAGCCAATTCGGTTTGTTTCCTTAATGTTTCTCTTGTCGTATTGAGGTTGTTTTTTAACAATTCCAAACGATCAATATCAATATCCTCAATAAAGCCTTCTTTATAATAAGCTTTAGTTTGGGTAATTGATTCTTCTAAAGAGGCGATGTTTTCATTTAAAATACTCTCGTTTTCCTTAAGGATAATAATGGTATTGAAAGCTCTGCTAACTGTTTCTTTGATTTCAATTTCAGATTTTCTTAATGAGCTTTTCGACACATCCATGTAGGCTTTGGCAGCCTGTAAACCAACAATGTATTCACCACTAAAGGCAAGCCAAGAGGCAGTGTATCCAATGCTTGCATTGTATTTTACCCCAAAAGGAATTCTTAGAAAAACACCCGGAGGAGCACTTGGGTCGAATGCATCTGCTTGTATAACACTAATTGGTACCTGAACAAAATCCTGGAATGAAGCTTCCGCCGATAACTGTGGAATACCTATACCGCGAATTTCAGCCACTCGCTTTTTGGCGATTTCTATGTCTGTAGAAGCATTTTGCACACTGTAGCCATTCTTTATTGCATAATCAATGGCCTGGGGCAAAGTAAAAGTGGTGCTTTGAGCATCTGTTTGTGCCTGCAACAGATTGCCCAAAAACATGAGCAGCAGGAACACTTTATTTTTCATAGGGTTGGGTTTTTAAGTAGAAGTTTTTCTTCAAGGACTGCCAGTCCTTTTGAATTGGAAATTCCATGAATATGATAAATTAGGTTTTCGTGATAAATGGTAGGGGCATCAATGTTTAAGCTGGCAAGCATCATATTATCTGCTAAAAACTCCACTTTTGAAGCATATAGCATAGAGACAATCTGTATGTTGAGATTAGTCCTGTAAACACCTTCTTTTTGACCCTTAAGGATATTATTTCCAATGGTTTCGACTATAAAACCATTTCGATGCTTCGACATCATCGCCCAAGCTTCTGGATAGTACTTTTGCATATCATACAATATCGAGGGATGAAGAGTTTTAAGCTTCTCCTCTACGATATTGGTAATTTCAAATAGTTCGTCAATTGCATTCAAGCCCTTCGAAACAACTGCTTGAATATCTTCCTGATCTTTGAGAATCTCAAACTCCATTGCTTTCTTAACAAGATCGTTCTTGTCGGTCACGAAGCGATAGAGAGTTTTTTTCGAAATTCCCATCTCACGACATAAATCATCCATTGTTACGCTTTTTAAACCGTAACGCATAAATGTGTTTCTAACCTGGATAAGAAGATGTTCTACTTTCTCTTTCACGCGGCAAAGATATAGAGTTTGAGATACGCGGGAAACGAAAAAACGAAAAAACGTTTCCTGTGTTCTTAATTTGCCTTTAAAAAGAAGTAATTATCAGATATTCAGACGAATAAAATCATATTATCAAATCGTTAATATGTAGATACATGGAATTGCTGTGCTAAATCAACGCTCATTCAAATGGTACCTTGCGTCAGTGCTAATGAGTAAATTAATTTCATGAATTTGCCTATCAAGTTCTTGCGCAGAAGCTAGAACTCCTTCTATAATTTGCGCTTTTTCAGATTCACTTACATCTTCTGCCTTAAGCAGGCTAACGCATGACATTAGTGTTGTGAGTGGAGATCTGATTTTATGGGAATTGAAAAAAGCAAACTCAGCAAGTTGTTGGTTTTTAGTTAGTAAACTCTGTTCATAAATCCTTTTATCAGTAATATCTACCATACCTCCAATCATTCTATTTGCCCTTCCATCAGCATCAAATAGTGTAAAGCCCCTGTCTCGAACGTAAGCATAATTGCCATCGCCTCTCTTAAACTGATATTCACTTACCCAAACTTTATCGCCCCTGTTGGCTGCATCCAACAATGATCTCACAACCCTTTCTTTGTCTTTAGGATGAAGCTTTTCTGCCCACCAATCAAATACCGTTTGCTTTCCACCTTCAGGGTGACCAAAAAGAGAATTCATAGCGTCTCCCCACCAAAGAGTATTAGATTTAATATCCCAATCCCAAAGAGCATCATTGGTAGCTCTTGAAATTGTTTCAAATCGCTTTTGACTTTCTATAAGTTCATCTTTGAGTCTGTATTTATCGGTTTCATCGAAACCAATGCCCCATAAGCTTAGCCCTTCAACTGCTGGAGGCGTTCTTCGTCGAAGAATCAGTCGTATCAGCTTTACACTTCCATCAGAGCATTTTAACTCAAGGCGATTTAGTTCTTCACTGAAATCAGACTTATTTTTAAATAGTTCAATTATCTGCTGTCGCTGCTCCTCATTAGGAAACAATAGCTTGCCCATGCTGTTATTACCAATAACAAACTCTTTAGAATACCCTGTGATTTCAGCACACTGTTGGTTCCAAACTTGAAAGACGCCAGCCTCATTAATTGCAGTGAGCATCGCAGGAAATTGATCTACAATTAAATTTTTATCCATCTTATTGTAAATGTTTTCTGGTGCAAAATAGCTCCAGTGCGGTGTTTTGAAGAAAAAGTACGGCTATTAGGCAAGATTTTAACTTGCACTCTAAAGCCAAAGTCATTTCAGGATAAAACTACCAAAGTATTTTTCAATTAACTAAGGCATTAAAAATATAAAAATATCGTTTGGGGAATTTCCTTTTGGAGTAAAACTCCTTTAAGGCTGAGCAAGTCATTCCAGCTTTAGCTACAAGAACCTGGTTTAGCGACTAATAACAACATCATTTGGGCTTCCATTCAGAGTGGTATTGATCCAGTTGCCTGCGTTGTTATTTGGTTCAGAGCCACTAGTACCCTGACTTTGATTAAATGCATAAACATGCGTAGAAGTTACAACAATAATGCTTCTTGCAGTGGCAATAGCCTTTACAAACGAGCCGCTCATACTAGTGCTTGTCCAGGTTGCGTTGCTCAAATTGGGAGGGTCGCCAAGTGTACTCCTTGCTTGCGATAAGCCGTAAAGATTAGAGTCTGTGTAAACCACCAGATTTTCATTATTTGAGATTGCTCCGAGCGGGTTTCCCGCGATGCTGGTACTTATCCAGGCCCCTGTATTAAGATTAGGAGGAGAACCTAATGAACTCTGACTTTGAAAAAAGCCATAAACGGCAGATTGTGTCCAAAGTGCAATCTGATATTGCGAAGATACAGTGCCCAGCACAGGTCCGTCGATTGTTGTATTGGAAAAATTTCCAACATTGTAATTTGTGCCAATACTGCTCTGGCTTTGCGAGTAGCCAATAGCCTCATTATTAGTGTATACAACTGCAAGATTTCCTTGTGCTACAACATCACATCCCGACATACCTGCTGGTCCTTGTGGTCCAGGAAGTCCTTGAGGGCCGGGCTCTCCTTGTGGACCGGGTTCACCTTGAGGACCAGCTATACTGCTTCCCGATTCATTGGAGTACAGAGCATAAGGCACACTTAAAAGTCGGGTGTTTCCATTTAAACTGTAGTTGTTACCCCCATCAGGATCTGTTTCAGAACTAATAAAATACGGACCTGATTCCCATTCAATTTCTTGAATGCTTCCAGAAACATTGTCTCCTTCGCCAATTATCAGCGAAACCAATCCGTTTTCGTTGGTAGAAGTAGTATGAGTTTCTTCATAAACCACGAGTCCGGTTTCAGAGCCCTGATGAATTTGAATACGAGTACTTACCTGTTGAATAGGCAATGGTTGATTAGAAGCATTGCGTAAAACGGCCTGGTAACTCATAGATTGAGGAGCCTGAGCGAAAGAGGTGAATACAGAAAGTGCGAAAAGAGTGTAAAAACAAAAGGTTTTCATTGAATAAGGATAGGTTCGATGGTTTTATTATTTCCGACTTGAATTTCAAGTAGATAACAACCGGGAGAAAAGCTAGAAACATTCACTTTGCTTTCTGCTTTAGTTAGAATCGGTTTGCTTACTAATCGGCCACACAAATCGTAAATACAAAAGCTGAAGTATTTTTGCTGTTCGCCTTCAGGGCGGATAAAAATTTCCTGCCTTGCAGGGATTGGATAAATACTGAAAGCGAAGGTTTCTTCCTCTTTTAAATGAGTGACTTCAGGTTGATAGTAAACTTGTTGAACACCTTCCTGAAAGCTACCCGTTAAACCCTGATTATTTGTGAAAAATGGCTCTCCTATACTGAAGCTTAAACCTTCAGTTTGAAAACCGCCACAATTAGTACTTTCTTGAGCTAAACCCTTCATAATGCAAAGATTCATGATTGCTAGAAAAAGTATTGAGGAGGCTTTCATGCAATCAAATTTACTTGTTTATACAACATGCACTTCAGAAAAATAAAAAAGGCTGCTCTTATCAAAGAACAGCCTTAATATTGTGATATTTAACAAATTAGCTTCCGCAAGCTTCGCAATCCTCAGGATTATCCAGTGAGCAGGCAATATCTGCCTGAACATCAGCTCCAACAGAAACAACTTGTTGCGTAGCTTTCTCAGGAACAACCGGAGTCATTTGCTTTTCGGCTTGGCTAGGCACAGTAAACTGAATAGCCGATGTGGCAGCTTTTGAACGTAAATAGTACATTCCAGTTTTAAGACCTTGTTTCCAAGCATAAAAGTGCATAGAAGTTAATTTAGCCATATTAGGAGCTTCCATGAAAATATTCAGAGATTGTGACTGGCAGATGTAAGCACCTCTATCAGCAGCCATATCAATGACATTTCTTTGTTTTACTTCCCAAACAGTTTTGTATAATTCTTTAATGTTATCAGGTATTTCACTGATGTTTTGAATTGAACCGTTAGCTCCAATGATTTTGTTTTTTAGAGAATCATTCCAGATGCCTAAATCAACTAAATCACGCAATAGGTGCTTGTTTACAATGATAAACTCACCTGAAAGAACTCTACGAGTGTAAATGTTGCTCGTGTAAGGTTCGAAACACTCGTTATTGCCTAAAATCTGAGAAGTAGATGCAGTTGGCATTGGCGCTAAGAGAAGTGAATTTCTAACCCCGTATTTAGCAACTTCTTCCTTGAGAATGTCCCATTCCCAACGGTTCGTTGGAGTTACATTCCACATGTCATATTGAAATACTCCTTTCGAAACCGGACTGCCTTCATAGGTGGCGTAAGGGCCATCTTTCTTCGCCAAATCCTTAGATGCCGTCATTGCAGCATAGTAAATGGTTTCGTGTATTTCACGATTTAAAGCTTTAGCCTCATCACTTTCAAAAGGATATCTCAATAGGATAAACGCATCAGCTAATCCTTGAACACCAATACCAATTGGGCGATGACGTAAGTTAGAACGTTCTGCTTCAACCACCGGATAATAATTCCCATCAATGATTTTATTGAGGTTAAGGGTGATTTGATAAGTAACCTCAAACAAACGTTCATGATCAAAAGTACCGTCGTTAACGAAACGAGGTAAAGCTATTGATGCCAGGTTGCACACTGCTACTTCGTCAGGAGCAGTATATTCTATGATTTCAGTACAAAGATTTGAAGACTTGATTGTACCTAGATTTTGCTGATTGCTCTTTCTGTTACAAGCATCTTTGTACAGCATGTACGGAGTGCCTGTTTCAATTTGGGCTTCCATTATAGAAGACCAAAGTTCTCTAGCTTTTACTGTTTTGCGGGCACGACCTTCGGCTTCATACTTTTCATATAATGCTTCAAACTCTTCTCCCCAGCAATCTGCAAGACCCGGAGCCTCGTTAGGACAGAATAATGACCAATCGCCTTCTTCTTCAACACGCTTCATGAATAAATCACAAATCCAGAGAGCATAGAACAAATCGCGGGCACGCACCTCCTCTTTACCATGATTCTTTTTCAGGTTAAGGAAGTCAATAATATCAGCATGCCAAGGCTCAATGTAAATTGCAAATGAACCTTTGCGTTTTCCTCCTCCCTGATCTACGTAACGTGCAGTATCATTGAACACCCTAAGCATTGGTACAATACCATTAGATGTACCGTTTGTTCCGCGAATGTACGAACCCGTAGCACGCACATTGTGTATGCTCAGGCCTATTCCGCCAGCACTTTGACTAATCTTAGCACATTGCTTCAGTGTATCATAAATGCCATCGATACTGTCGTCACGCATGGTAAGCAAGAAACAGCTAGACATTTGTGGTTTTGGTGTACCTGCATTAAAGAGAGTAGGAGTAGCGTGAGTAAACCAGCGCTCCGACATGAGGTCGTAAGTTTTAATTACTTGCTCAATGTCATTTTTGTGAATCCCTACAGAAACACGCATAAGCATATGCTGAGGACGCTCTGCAACTTGGTTGTTTATTTTTAATAGATATGATTTCTCTAAGGTTTTGAAACCGAAATAATCATATCCGAAATCACGATCGTAGATAATTGTAGAGTCAAGAAGCTGAGCATTTTTCTGAATTATCTCATGCACGTCGTCTGCAATAAGCGGAGCTTCCTGACCTGTTTTTGGATCTACATAATTGTACAAGGCACTCATCGTTTCAGAGAATGACTTGGTTGTTAATTTATGAAGATTCGAGATTGCGATACGTGAAGCCAAAAGCGCATAATCAGGGTGCGTTGTGGTAAGGTTTGCTGCAGTTTCAGCTGCAAGGTTATCAAGAGCTTCGGTTGTAACCCCTGAATAGATTCCTTGAATCACTTTTTGTGCAACTGCAACAGGGTCAACATGCACAGGGTCTAAGCCATAACACAGTTTCTGAATTCGGGCAGTTACTTTATCAAACTTAACCGATTCTTTGCGGCCGTCGCGCTTAATTACAAAAGTACTGGAGCTGTTGTTGTTCATAGAGCTTATTGTTTCAGAATTCTTCATCAAAACGGATGGTTTTATCTTCAGATTTTTTATTCATTACTCCCGCTTTCTGGTAATCTCCAACTTTCTTTTCAAAGAAGTTGGTTTTACCTTGCAGAGATATCATTTCCATGAAATCAAATGGGTTTGATGCATTGTAAATCTTAGAATAACCAAGAGACACTAGCAAACGGTCAGTAACAAACTCAATGTATTGGCACATCAAATCGGCATTCATTCCGATAAGCTGAACCGGAATTGCTTCAGATACAAACTCTTTCTCAATCTCAACTGCGCTTCGGATAATCTCTACCACGCGACTTTCACTTAATTTATTGTTCAACTGACGATAAAGCAGGCAAGCAAAATCACAATGCAATCCTTCATCTCTTGAAATCAATTCATTTGAAAAGCTCAAACCGGGCATCAAACCTCTTTTCTTAAGCCAGAAAATGGAGCAGAAAGATCCAGAGAAGAAAATTCCTTCAACGGCAGCAAAAGCGATTAAACGCTCAGCAAATGTTCCATTCTCAATCCATCTTAAAGCCCATTCGCCTTTTCTACCAACAGCTGGAACTGTTTCAAGAGCATTAAATAAACCCTGTTTTTCTTTAGTGTCGTTTATGTATGTGTCAATTAACAAAGAATAAGTCTCAGAATGAATGTTTTCCATCATTATCTGAAAACCATAGAAACAGCGAGCCTCAGGATATTGAACTTCATTCATGAAGTTAACAGCAAGATTTTCATTTACAATTCCATCACTGGCAGCAAAAAATGCCAACACATGTTTGATGAAGTGTTTCTCATCGTTGTTAAGCTTGTTTTCCCAGTCTGTTAAGTCAGCATGAAGGTCAATCTCTTCAGCAGTCCAAAAACTAGCTTCTGCTTTTTTATACATTTCCCAAATCTCTTTATGTCTGATTGGGAAAAGTACAAAGCGGTCTTTGTTCTCTTTCAGAATTGGTTCGTCTGCCATCACCTCAGTGTTTAAGCCTGTGTTGGTGCCTGTGCCCTGTAAAATGTTATCCATATTATATAATATATTGATTGTCAGTATTTTGCGTTTTCGCCTCAGGCAGATAATTTTTTTAGAAAGTCAAGTGACTAACTATCAGGCATTACCAAAAAAAGAGGCAGGAAAAACTTGCTTCACAAAAATCACTTGGAAGATTGCCATTGCCAAGTCATTTTTGTTAACATTTGGACACAGTTTTTAACATTCTTTAGGGAATTCAAGCAGGCCGCGAGATACAGGAATATCGGGCTGTTCGGTGCATTTCTACTTTCATGCATAAATGCAATTTGTGAACATGCAAAGAGCCTGTTAACTTGATAGTTAAAGTTCTTTTAACATTAACAAAATTGAAAGATGGGGCTATTTACCCTTGACTTGATTAGGTTATTATTTTAGGCCTCCGAATCATCGTCATGCAAGCCGTGTTCAAGCCAGGCTTCGGCTGCCACGCTAAGCTCCTCATACCAAGACTCTCCATAAGCTCTTACCAATGCATCCTTTACAAATACATACACCGGAACCTTTAAATGTTCGCCTAAAGTACAAGCTGCAGAACAAATTCCCCACTTGTGGTAATTTAAAGCAGTGTACTCAGATACTTTGGCTGTTCTTACAGGATATAAATGACAAGAAATAGGTTTTCTAAAATCTGTTTTTCCTGCTTTCCAAGCTTTTTCAATGCCGCATGACGCAAGGCCATTCTCCTCGAAAACTACATAAGCACATTCTTTTCCTTCCACCAAAGGTGTAACCATATCTCCATCCGAATCAATTGTGAAGACCCCTTCTTTTGAGATTGCTTCCAGCCCTTCTTTTCTTAAAAACGGACGAATATTCTCCAGTTCCTCTTCCAGTTTATCAGCTTCTTCGTCGGTTACTGGAGCTCCCGCATCCCCTTCCACACAACAAACTCCTTTGCAGGCATTCAAATCACAAACAAATTGCTTATCAAACAATTCCTCAGAAACTAGCTTATCGTCAACTATTAACATAGGGCAAAGGTACAATCAATGCATCAAATTTCTTAGGTTTGCAGCCCAATATTCATCAAAATGGCAACGCACGATTTCCTTGAATACGAAGACATGCTCTTTGAAGCTGATGAGCTTATTAGAAATAATAAAATTGCAGATGCCGTGGAACTGCTCGAAGGCATTATTTCACAGGTGCCCGACTATGGAAAAGCATACAACCATCTTGGCTGGGTTTATGAAACTAAGCTTAAAGAACTCAGCAAAGCTGAGGAAATGTATAGGCAGTGTATCGCTTTCAATCCCGACTACCCGCCTGTTTATCTCAATTTAAGTATAGCATTGTCTTCACAAGGCAAGTATGAAGAACTCGAAATCCATTTGAATAAAGCTTTGGAGGTAAATGGAGTTGATAAAGCCACAATTCATAATGAGTTTGGAATTTTGTTCGAACTTCAGCAAGATTATAACAAGGCTATTGAACATTTTAAACAAGCCATAAGATTCTCTCTCAGCGATACTAATGTTGAAACTTACGCTAAATCAATTGACCGCTGCCGTCGCAAAAGAGAACTTTTAGCCTAAAATGAACGATTTACGATTTACGATTAACGATTAACGATGTACGATTAACGATGTACGATGAACGATTTACGGAATACGACTTTCGTAATACGATGTACGTAATACGACTTTCGTAATACGTTGTACTTTCCCCTTTTCACTTTCTCCTTTCCCCTTTTCACTATTTCCTATGTCTGACGATCTCTTTAAAAAAGTTACCTCCCACGCCAAAGAATACGGTTTTGTTTTTCAATCCTCTGAAATTTATGATGGATTAAGTGCTGTTTATGATTACGGTCAAAACGGCGTTGAGCTAAAGAATAATCTTCGTGAATATTGGTGGAAAGCCATGGTTCAGATGAATGAGAATATTGTTGGTTTGGATTCTGCCATTTTTATGCACCCTAAAGTGTGGAAGGCTTCAGGTCACGTTGATGGTTTTAGCGACCCGATGATTGACAATAAGGATTCAAAGAAGCGCTATCGCGCGGACCAGCTTATTGAAGATCAAGTGGCCAGGCTTGAAAAGAAAGGCAAGCAAGATGCAGCCGCTGCTTTAGAAGAAGCAATGAATGTTGCTCTAAACGATAATAACCTGCAGGCACTCAGAGATTTAATCTTAGAACAAGAAATAGCTTGCCCTATTAGCGGAACTCGCAACTGGACAGAGGTTCGCCAGTTTAACCTCATGTTTAGCACTCAAATGGGCTCAGTGGCTGATGATGCAGATGAAGTTTACCTGCGTCCAGAAACAGCTCAGGGGATTTTTGTGAATTTTCTAAATGTTCAAAAAACAGGGCGAATGAAAATTCCTTTCGGAATTGCTCAAGTGGGTAAGGCCTTTAGAAATGAAATCATTGCTCGTCAGTTCATCATGCGCATGAGAGAATTTGAGCAAATGGAGATGCAATTCTTTGTAAAGCCCGGAACCGAGATGGAATGGTTCGAACATTGGAAAGAAACTCGCATGAAGTGGCATCTTTCGCTTGGCGCAGACCCTGCAAACTATCGATTCCATGAGCATGTAAAGCTTGCTCATTACGCCAATGCTGCAGTTGATATAGAATTTAATTTCCCTTTTGGATTCAAAGAAGTTGAAGGCATTCACTCAAGAACAGATTTTGACCTGAAACAGCATCAGGAGTTCTCTGGAAAGAAATTACAAGTGTTTGACACCGAAAGCAACACCAATTACATTCCCTATGTAATTGAAACTTCCATCGGTCTCGATAGGCTATTCCTTCTTACTATGTGTAATGCATATCGCGAAGAAGAAGTGCCTGCAGGCGATAAAACCGAAACCAGAACAGTACTTGCTCTTCCTCCGCAACTTGCCCCAATTAAAGTTGCAGTGCTTCCTCTTACCAAAAAAGATGGACTACCCGAAAAGGCCAGAGAGATTATGAATAATCTCATGATTTCTTATCGTTGCCACTTTGAAGAAAAAGATACTATTGGTAAAAGATATCGACGACATGATGCTATAGGAACTCCATTGTGCATAACTGTAGATCATGAAAGTTTATCTGATAATACGGTAACAATTCGTCACCGCGATAGCATGCAACAAGAGCGTGTGCCTATTGAAAAACTTGAAGAGATTGTAGAAAATATCGTTTCTATGAAATCTCTTTTCAAGTGATTCCTCCAATGTGATTTTTTAAAGCGTTTTGTGCTTTAACACATAGTTTCTTTTGCAACTATTTTTCTCTTAATCGGGTAAAAATAAAGCGAAAGAACTATGTATGGATCAATTTACAGAAGCACAGAAATTAGAATTTGGAATCGGCTTAAGCGATAACCCGGTTATTCTAACAAACAGCTTTTCAGCTATTAGCTGGATTAACGATTTTGCCATTAAAAATACTGGCTTCACAAAAAAGGACTGCATAGGGCTTCCTATTCAACAGTTTATTGAAAAATTGGGCTCTGATAAAGCTATCGATATAGCTGAATTGTTTTCATCAAAACGCAGCTTTGATTTTGAGATTGAAATCAACTTGGTTAAGTTTTCATTCTCATGCTCCCCAATCTTTAAAGAAGATCAATCCTTTGCCGGATACAGTATAATCGGCACAGACATTTCTCATTTTGTTTTAAACGGTTCGGAAGTTCAAAAACAGAATATTGAATTGCAGGAATTCTTTCAAAAAAGCGTTATGCCAATGTGCATTACCGATATTGAAGGCAATTTCATTATGGCTAACCTTGCCTATAGCGAGCTCTTTAAAGTTCAACCCAATGCTCTTGTTGGCAGAAACTTCCTTGATGTACACTGCTCGCATCTTCAAGCCGATGAGCTTGAAATGCTGCGCGAAGAAGCTGCAAATACTCTGAATCCTAAGCACCCAAAACACACAACCGAACTTAGTTTAGTGGATGCCGAAGGCAAATCAATTCACATAGAGGTTACCCGCAAACTGGTTAAAGTAAATAACAGAATGCTTATTTCGGTGTTTGTGAACGACATAACCGAGACTTTTGAGAGTCGAATCAGAATTACAGAACAAAACAATAGACTTCGTGAATTTGCATTTCTTACCTCACATAAATTGCGTCAACCACTAGCAAATGTTCTTGGTTTGATTGACCTGGTAAAAAGCGAATCTCAAAGCAATAAAGATGTTACCATTACTATGGAAACTCTCAGAATGCTCACCGGTCAGCTCGACCATGTGGTGCATGAAATGGGTCAGGTACTTGCCGAGCTTGATGTTGAAGTTGAGAAAAGTTTGTTCTATAAAGACCAGGAAGAGGGTAGAGTAGAAGATGTATGGCTTGTAGATGACGACCAAGTTATTGCCTACATCACAGAACGACTTCTCAGAAATGTTGACCCAACCGTTAAAATTACAAGTTTCTTAAGTGCTAAAATGGCTCTCGAAAAACTCCGAATTGCTGAAAATACACCTGATTTACTATTGCTCGACATCAATATGCCCGGAATTAACGGCTGGGAATTTCTTGATGAATTGAGGAATATGCATCGATATGTGAATGTGTACATGTATTCCTCTTCTATCGACCCCGAAGATGTTAAAAAAGCAAGGTCTTACCCAATGGTGAGAGACTTCCTCTCAAAGCCAGTAGATTCTTCTGTAATTAGAAGAATACTTGAAATGCCTGTTATTAAAACCCGCGTTTCTTAAGGCAACCTTTAGCTAAAAGCGGCTTTTTACGTATCTTTTCCCCAAAATAGATCTAAATGGGAAAGGAAGTCAAGACTTCTCAGCTTAAAAATCAGGGTGTTGCAGACCAATTTTACGAAGATCGTTATAAAGAAGGCTACATGGATGAGTGGCCTGAATGGAAGAAATTAAGAGTTATCGAGATATTTTCTGAACTTAATCTTCCTGCTAAAGGAAAAGCTCTTGATTTTGGCTGTGGTAGAGGGATTTTTACTCATGTCTTGAAACGCGCCTTGCCTAATTGGGAAATTACTGGATGTGATATCTCAACAGTTGCTCTGGAAGACGCTAAATTAAAGTTTCCTAAATGCAGATTTAGTCTTATTTCAAATCTTCACGAGGCTAATGAAGAATTTGATTTGATATTTTCACACCATGTGCTTGAGCATGTAGTAAACATTGAAGAAACCATAAATGATATTAGCAAACTCCAGGTTTCAAATGGAATCATGTTTCATATTTTACCTTGCGGAAATGAAGGTAGTTTAGAACATGATTTAGCTAACGCCTTGCCTGAGGGAGTTAACCAGGAACTGGGAAATAGATTTTATTTCGAAGATACTGGTCACATGCGCCGACTAACATCAGACCAACTTGATAAGGTGTTTAAAGGCGAAAACTATAAGGTGCTCAATTCTTGGTTTGCAAATCATGAATTTGGCTCGCTCGAGTGGATGAGCGACTATCCTGAAAAATACATTGTTGAATCACTAACTCCTTTAAAACTCGCTCAAGGCGATAAATCTCTTGAAGACAAGCTGCTTAAACTTAGAAAAAAAATTAAACGACTCAAGCAAGCCCGGAAATTTGCTAAACAAGGAAGTAAGCATCGCATCAAAACCCGGCTAATTGAGCTTAAAAACAAGCTTCAAACCATTTTTATAAAGCCTTCTCAAATCATTTCTGATTTGAGATTGGTCAACGAAGGGAATAAATATAATCAGGAGCTGAAAAACGAATGGCCTTCAAAAAAACATGTCAAATCAGGAAGTGAAATGTATTTAGCATACATCAAAAACAGTTAATTCTAAAACAAAAGGTCTTTACTTTGTTTCTTAATTAAAGGTTTATAATGGCTAGAATACTTAGTTTTTTTCTTTGCTTAACGCTTTTATCTTGCGGCTCAGATTCTCAAAAGAAGATTAAAATAGGCTTTGTAGACGCACTCGAAGATGAAACTCTTGCAAAGGCCAGGCAGGGCTTCTTTGTTGCTCTCAAAGACAGTGGTTATGTTAAAGATGAGAACATCGAGATAATTTATAGAAATGCTCAAAATGATTTGCCGGTTTTAACACAGAGTGTTGATTATCTTATTTCTCAGCAAGTAGATGTAATAGCAACTAATGCAACATTAAGCACTATTACTGCGGTTCAAAGAACCTCTTCTTTGCCTGTTTGCATGATGGTAAGCCCTTCCCCTCAGTTAGCGGGATTGCAAAATAAAGACGGTGGCAATCCTCCAAATTTATTTGGAGTTTATGAAACTCTTGAATACATAGACACCGCACTTACACTAATCAAAACCTTGTTTCCAGAAGCTAAACGGGTTGGCACTCTCATCAATCAAAGTGAGCCTCAAAGTGTTGATGCCCTTAACAGAATTAAAAGCAAAGCAGCTTTGCTAGGTCTTGAGGTGGTTTCTGCTCCTGCTAATAGCTCGGCCGAAACACAACTTGTTACCGAGAGCCTTATTAATAGTCAAATTGATGTGTTCTTTGCTTTGCCTGATAATACCATCTTTGCTTCTTTCGAAACTATTGTTGCTTCTTGCAATAGGGCTCAAATACCTATTCTTACCTCAGAAGCGGGCTTGGTGGGCAGAGGCGCTTTGGCTGCCTTTGG
Organism: Bacteroidia bacterium; assembly: GCA_018401705.1. Lineage (GTDB taxonomy): Bacteria > Bacteroidota > Bacteroidia > M30B66 > M30B66 > M30B66. The sequence continues at coordinate 45,427 of JAGYKL010000011.1, forward strand.
TGCCGATATGTATCAATGGGGCTACGATGCTGGCATTTCTTGCGTTAATTACCTCAAGACAGGTAAAATTCCACCATTGAAAAAGCTAAGTAAAAGGCTTAAAACCTACAATCCCCAGCAAGCCAAGGCCTTCAATGTAAAACCTGATTCCTCATTCATTGCGTTTTAGGAAATGAACTTCTACCTATCGGCTCTTATTCTTGGTTTAGCACTCGGTGCTATGGGTTGGGGAATTTATTTGTCGCTAAGGATTTTCAATATTCCTGATATCACAACCGACGGCTCTTACACTTTAGGTGCTGCTATTTCGGCGGTGCACCTTGCAGGTGGAGGAAGCTGGCTTAGCGCTTCCATCCTCGCAATTATTGGCGGTGCCTTGGCAGGTACTCTCACCGGACTCATTCACACTAAGCTTAAAGTAAATGCCTTACTTGCTGGAATTCTTATCATGACAGCAGCTTACTCAGTAAACCTAAGTTTGATGCAACGCTCAAACATTCCGCTTTTGCAAACATCTAACATGTTCAACAGCCTAAGCTTTTTCAAATCTCCTATACTAAACAGTTTACTCATTTTAATTCCTGTTCTGCTCCTCTTGGGAAGCCTGCTTGTTTACATGCTAAAAAGCGATTTCGGCATTGCTATGCGGGCCACCGGAAATGCTCCTTTAATGGCAGCTTCTATGGGAATTCCCGTAAATACAATGAAAATTATTGGCCTTGCTATTGCCAATGGCCTCACCGCGCTAAGCGGTTCCTGGGTAGCTCAATACCAAAACTTCGCTGATATCAATATGGGAATTGGTATTGTAATTTTTGGTCTGGGTGCCGTTATGATTGGCGAAACCATCATGGACCTCTTCGGCAAAAGGGGCATCATCTTCAGAATTCTAGGTGTCATCATAGGTTGTCTGGTGTTTAGGTTTGTTATTGCATTGAGTTTGGCTTCGGGTCTCGATCCAAATTGGCTTAAAGCCGTCACTGCCTTGCTTGTATTGGTTTTTGTTTCCATCCCCCGTTTTAGGGGCAAAACATTGGCCTTGTGATAGAAATTCAGAATATTCACCTCAGTTTTAATGAAGGTACTCCGCTCGAGGTGCAGGCTCTTAGAGATGTAAACATTAAATTCGAAAAAGGAAGTTTTAACCTCATAATTGGAGCTAATGGCTCGGGAAAGTCTACTCTGCTAAATATTCTGGCAGGTTCTCTTTTTCCCCTGCGGGGGAAAGTGCTGCTAGATGGTAAAAACATCACAAAACAGCCCGTGCACCTTCGAAGCCGCAATATTGCACGCATCTTCCAAAATCCCACTCAAGGTACGGCTCCTGAATTGAGTTTACTTGAAAACTTTAGACTTGCTTCAATTAGAACTCGCAGCAAAACTCCCTTAGTAGGAATTGACAAGTCGTTTAGAAAAGTCGTTGCTTCGCACGTTAGTATCTTAGATATGGACCTCGAGACCAGGTTAGAACAGCCTATGTCTTCGTTTTCGGGCGGGCAAAGGCAGGCTTTATCACTGCTCATGGCTACATTCGATCATCTTGACCTTTTGTTACTTGATGAACCAACAGCGGCTCTTGACCCTAAGTCGGCTGAACTCATTATGAATTTAGCCTTGAAAATAGTGCGCGAAAAGAATCTTACCGCAATTATGGTTACTCACGAATTAAAGCACTGTTTGTATCCTGTAGACCGTATTCTTCAAATGGAGAATGGCCGCCTGCGGCGGGATGTAGACCCAGACGAAAAAGCAAGCCTTTCGCTTTCAGATATTCGAGATTGGTTTCTTTAAGTGAGTGTACAACGTACAACGAATTACGAATTACGTACACCGTACAACGAATAACGTATTGCGTACAACGTATTACGTACAACGAATTTCGAATAACGTATTACGTACATCGAATTTCGAATAACGTATTACGTACATCGAATTACGAATTACGTGATGAGTCCCCATGAGCCCCCATGAGCCCCCATGAGTCCCCATGAGTCTGCCGAATGGGCTTGCCGAATGAGCTTGCCGAATGGGCTTGTCGAATGGGAAAAGACACGGCATTAACAAAAAGGTGCTGTTAATGATGGACTATAGAACCGAAATCTGATTATACCAAGATTAACTGAAATAAAGATTCTCAATTCCTTTATCAGTTTTCTTTTAAACATTAGTTTCGTATTGTTAAACCAGCAATCCATCGAACTCAGTTGCATGAGAAACTTACTACCCCTTCCACATAGATTTCTAAAGACATCAACGAAATCTTTTGTTGCCTTCGCACTATTAATTGTATCCGGTATTTCAACGAGTCTTTTTGCCCAAAACTGGGATGAAGTTGTGAAAGCAGTTGCTACGGATAGAGCCGCTAGTGATTGGTTTGGTTATTCCGTATCGATTTCGGGCAATTATGCGATTGTGGGCGCTAACCGAGAAGACCATAATGCAACTGGTGGTCAGTTTCTTGATAACGCTGGTGCTGCATATATTCTTAGAAACAATTCCGGTACCTGGACTGTGGTACAAAAGATTGTAGCATCAGATCGAGCTGCCGATGATGAGTTTGGAACTTCTGTGGCTATATCAGGAGATTATGCTATTGTAGGTGCTCCAAGAAAAACCGCTACTGTCGGATTTGAATTAAATTCCGCTGCTGGAGCAGTATATATCTTTAAGAATACTGATGGCACTTGGAGTCAGTTGCAAAAACTCATGGCCTCAGACCGAGAGTCTGGTGATGAATACGGCCATTCGGTAGCCATTTCGGAGAATTATGTAATCGTTGGAGCACCTTATGAGGATGAGTATGTAAATGGACTTTCTCCTTCATCAAATAAGGGCTCAGCTTATATCTATACAAAAGGGGAAACCGTTTGGATGGATGAGCAAAAGATTGTGGGGAATTCTGTAGGTAATGGTGATAATTTTGGTTGGTCTGTTGGTATTTCTGAAGACTATGCGATTATTGGGACGCCCAGAGAAAGCCAAATTGCTTCCGGTGGAAGTATACTAGCCGAAGCTGGAACTGCTTATATCTTTAGAAAACTCTCCTCAGGAACCTGGACTCAAATGCAATCGATAAATGCTTCTGACAAAGGGGCTGGTGATGAATTTGGCAATTCAGTTGCCATTTCGGGAGATTACGTAATTGTGGGTGCAATGTTGGAAGACCACAATGCATCTGGAGGAGCAAACCTGAACTCGGCTGGTTCAGCATATATTTTTGAAAGAAATGGGGGGACTTGGTCACAAATGGATAAGATTGTTGCTTCTGACAGAGCAGCAGGTGATTTGTTTGGCGTTTCAGTGTCCATTTTTGGAGAGTATGCGATAGTAGGTGCCTACAACGAAGATGAAGATCCAGCAGGAGGAAATACCCTGAGTAATTCAGGCTCAGCTTATATTTTTAAAAATACCTCTGGTAATTGGGCGCAGGCAAACAAGATTGTGGCATCAGATAGAGGGGGCAGTGACTTGTTTGGCTATTCAGTTGCTATTTCTGGAGATTATACTATAGCAGGCGCGTATAATGAAGATGAAAATCAAGTAGGAGGGAATACCCTTAGCAATGCAGGCTCTTCCTATATATTTAAAAATTGTCTAGCCAGTAGAACTGATGTTCATGCTTCTTGCGGTTCATTCACTTGGATTGATGGCAACACATACACCGAAAACAACAATACGGCAACATTCAATTTTACAGGCGGAGCTGCCAGTGGATGTGATTCATTGGTTACTTTGAATCTAACTATTAACAATCCTACCGCTGGAGTTGATACCAGAACAGCGTGTAATTCCTTCACATGGATTAATGGAAGCACTTATACAGCAAGCAACAACACGGCTACTTATAACATCATTGGTGGTGCTGCGAATGGATGTGATTCTTTGGTTACGCTTAATTTAACAATTACCGGTGTTACCAACCTAAGCACAACAATTTCAGGTGAAACAATCACCGCAAATAATACATCTGCAACTTATCGTTGGCTAGATTGCAATAATAATTATGCTGTGATTAATGGTCAAACTGGCGCTTCATTTAGTCCTACTGTGAACGGAAATTATGCTGTTGAATTAACTCAAAATGGTTGTGTGGATACTTCTGCTTGCGTGGCTATAGTAACATTGGGAATTATTGAAAACAGCTTTGGTAATAAGCTAATTATTTACCCAAATCCTACAAACGGCAATTTCACCATAGATATGGGAAATACATTTAGAAATACAGAAATCCAGATTTCAGATATGCTCGGTAAGGTAATTGAATCTAAATCTGTGATTAGTACACAAACACTAGATCTTTTTATTCAAGAGCCTGCTGGTACCTACATTGTTACTGTTCGAGCAGATGACAAAAAGGCGGTAATTCGAATAGTGAAAAATTAAATCGATTTAAAACGCTTGAAAAGCGAAATTTAGAAAACATATTTTCTATAATATAACGAGCAGCACATAACAGCGGCTTGCCAAAATTACCGGGCTTGTTGCCTGTTTAAACTTGCTTGCATAAATTTTATCTGCTTGCACCTTCACTTGCAAATCGAATGCATTGATATTCAATTGCATACGAAACAGAAAATATTAGCCTAGAAAGTTTTTTTGTGACGAAATATGGAGCATTGCGTACAACGTATTGCGTATTACGTACATCGAATTACGTACATCGAATTACGTATTACGTACATCGAATTACGTACATCGAATTACGAATTACGTACATCGAATTACGTTATAAGTCCTGATGAGCCCCCAAGAGTCCCCATGAGCTTGTCGAATGGGCTTGTCGAATAAGTCCTCATGAGCCTGTCGAATGAGGGTTATTCAACATCTTCTTAAACTCAGGATCTAACTTTAAAGCAGGACCTTCTGATTTTAATGCACGATTTATCATCTCGCTTTGGCGTGCAAAAGACTTACAGTATTTGCATAAAAACAGATGCACTTTCAACTTACGCGCTTCAGATGAGCTTAGTGGCTCTTCTTCCTTGCGAATGATTTGCTTTGTTGCTTCAGCGCATGAAATAAATATGCTCATCTTATTCGTTTATCCAGTTTTTCTCTAAACATGACCTAAGTTGAACTCTGGCCCGGTGCAGTAAAACCCAGTAGTTCGACGAAGATATATTCATCTCCTTACAAATCTCATCAGCGTCTTTATCTTCGAGGTATTTATAAGCAAAAACCAATTGTTGCTGCTCTGTAAGCTTGTCGCGGCAAGCCGCTAAAACACTGTAAAATTCTTTTTGTTGCAAAGCATCAACTTCTTTGCTGTGCCAATCTCCTGGTGATGCATCTTTCTTCCAGTGACCATTTTTTTCAAAGTGCTCTTCGTTGCCAGAAAGACTAATATGTTCCTGTTTCCGATACTTACTTCTATAAAAATCAAGAATCTTATTCTTTATAATTGCGAAAAGCCAGGTTCTCTCCGAAGAGTCACCCCTAAATTCATCAATCCGCCGATAGGCTGCAAAAAAAGTATCCTGAACTAAGTCTCTGGCTGTTTCTTCATCACTCACCTTCCATCTTGCAAAGCTGTATAACTCATCTGAGAAACGAGAAACCCAAGTGCTTGCATCCACATTTCTGGATTCATTACTTTCTTGCATCAATCTAAATCGTCTTATTCGTAACGCAAGTTAATGAAGGTCCTTTCTGTTATATCAAGGGTCTTACTCTCGAAAACTGCAAAATAGGTGTCAGCAGGTAATCTATTTCCGTTTAAGTCGCGACCATCCCAGGTGTTATCATAGTTGATTGCCTCAAAAACTAACCTTCTCGAAATATCCCAAACGCGAAATGTATTATTAAGAAGATTTCCGTTTAAACCACTTATCACATAAAAATCGTTATAGCCATCTCCGTTAGGTGTAAACGCATTAGGCAATCCGAAGGGTTTTCCTTCTCCCGGAAATGGAGGTGTTACAATTGTATCCGGGCCAGCTAGTACTATTTCACCATTGGTTGAGCATCCTGCGAAGTCTGAAACAACCACAGAATAAGTGCCTGCAGCTAAGTCGATAATATCCTCTTGGGTGGCTCCATTAGACCATAAATAAGAATATGGCAATACACCTCCGCTTACCTCAAGGTCAATTTGTCCGTCTTGTGCACTGTATGAACTCGTGTTAAATCCATTTGAATAAATGAGTGCTTCAAGTGAAATAATTTCGGGGCTTTCACCAAACTGGAATTCTAAAGTATCAGAGTTGTTTCCACATCCTGCGGCATTAGCTACTTGCACATAGTACTGCCCGGGGCCAATAACCGTAGTACTTTGTGTATTCGCCAAAGTTGGTTGCCAAAAGTAGCTTCCTGCCTGGCTCGACGTTAATGTTACTTCCTGATTATCGCAAATAACACTCGTTCCTTCAGGCTCTACTGTTATTGTCGGCTTCGCCGGGATTGGAATAACCGTTACCACTTGAGATACTTCGGCCACACAAAACTCATCAAATTCAACAGAGTATGTTATCTCATGCGGCCCCAAGCCTGCATCAAGTGGTGTAAAATTGCCATTGCTAACCCCGGAACCCGAGTAAATTCCACCCGAAGGGTTACCAACTGTTAACTCCAACCTTGGGTCGTTTAAGCAAAAATTTGGCAGTGGATTCATGGTAATATTACCAGGTTCAATAACAGTTATGGTGTCAACAATAGTAAAGGCACAATTCTGATAAACAATCGTGTATTCAATAGGGTGAATGCCCAAGCCCGAAAGATTTGGGAAAAAGACCGTGTCGGCAACTACTCCCTGTCCGCTAAATGTACCAGTTGTTGGGTTTACGTAATTTTTCAATTTAATCACATCGCTGGTATTACAAATAACAGGAGGGAGGTTACTTTCTAAAACCGATGGTGGCGCACCTACATTTGCTTGAATATTAAAAGGCCCCCTTAAACATCCTCCCGGATTGGTAAAGTATAACTCATAAAAAGTTTGCTCTGTTGGAAAGAGATTTAATAGAGGCGAATTACTCGTGTCTAAAAAAGTAGAAGATGTTGGATTGGCAAACAAATATGTGCCGGCGCTTATCACATCATAATACAATTTACCGGTATCTCCCGGACAAAGGCTAAAGTTCGTTATAGGAACATATGCGTCTGGTTGAGGATAAACATCAAATATTATTGTGTCAGTAAATGCACCAATGAAGTTGCCAAATTCATCTACATAAGTCCTATTCATATAGTATTCATAGCTTATGATACCCTCGGTAAGGTTTTCGGCAGATATCCCAACTTCATGTCCAATAAAATCCTGTAATGGAGGTACGTTCAATGGCTCCCAGCGATACTGAACACCTTCTTCAAAATAAGGACAAGCCCACGTGGTGTCAACTCCTCCGCAAATTCCAACATGTAAAACCGTATCTCTTACCGGTGGTGGTGCTTGCGCATTAGAAAGAGAAAAACTCAATGCAAAAATAAGTAATAGTAATATGTGTCTTATTTTCATTTATATGTTGATGTATTTACTAAGGAAATCAAAGGTAATTAATTTTCAATGTTCTTATTACCTGTGTAATCTTACTCTGTAATATTTCGCAACAGCACATGTTTTTCTTACACAAGAATTTTGTAATCTCAAAAATTTAATAAAAAAAACTTAAAACGTATTAAGTTGATTATCAGAAGTGTGCTAATAATATCACAGATATTTAACATTTGGTTAGCATTTAGAAAGAAAACTTTATAATTTTATGTTTTGCAAGTAACAACTACAAAAACAATTATGCTCTAATGTTTATTTCTGATAAACTAAATTTCTTACATAGGTCATCGAGCCTGAAAGTATTGATGCTGTTGATGTCATGTGCATTGTCAGCAACGCCGCTTTTTGCCCAAACCGGCAAGAAAAAAGCTAAGGAAAGTCAAAAAGAAGAGGTTAAGAAAAATGATGGTTCTGAGATAGACCTTTCTAAAGTTGAGTGGCCAGAGTATTATAATGAGTATGCTTCGGGAGGTGATTTTAGAAATGGACGCGATTTTAACGTTGAAGAAAGATATTTCGCTCCTTATATAGTATCAGTGCCTGTTATTCTTACTCCTAAAAAAGATCAGGCTTTAGCACTTAAAATGTGGAAAGAAACCATTAGAGTTTATTTCAAAGGAAACGACCCTGCTTTTTACAAAGCTTTAGAGCCAAGTAATACTATTGAGGCAAAAGCTGTGAACTACGATAATTTAGAATTTCCTCAAATTAATTTTGGAGGAGACAAGCCTCAAACAAAAATTCCTTTCTGGGTTACTGATTATCTAAACGACGAAGAGCTTTTTAATCGCTTATTCGGTTTTCAAGTTTCACTTGGAAATATAGTTTATTGCTCAGAAGATATTATGTTTCCTTTAATGACTAACGCTAACATCGAAAATGAAGAAGCTCGCATGGAGGAAGCTAAAAAATATTACATGGCAATTTATGCCTGGGCTCAAGCTTACCCAAAACTATTTGATAAAATTGATGACCCCAATTTGAAATTTGCTCTTGAAACACAAAATTTAGATTTGCTTTATCGCTTCGGTCAGCACCGTTTTGCACTAAGCAATGAGATGAGAGATAACTTACGTTTCGAAAAGAAAAATGTTCAACCTTGATATGAAGAATTATAGAAACATATATATATGTATACAGAATGCGTTTTTATGCATTCTGATTCCTTCATTGTTCAACACAGTGTCTGCTCAAGTTACTGGAAAGAAATCTGAAGGTACTTTGCAACCTCAATTATTTGTTTCACCTGATCAGCCTTATCAGGAAGAAAAAGTGCAGGAAGATACCAAATCTAATAAGGTGTTATTCGCCGCAAAAACTCTTGCCATTGTAGAGGAAAGTCTTAATTCTTCAAGACCATACTTTATGGGCTTAAAAGCTGAGCGACTTCTCGATATTTCTATAAAAGGAATTTACCAGCCGGCTGCTAACCCAGAAAACACCATGTGTGATATGGTAGTTGCCGATGGCTTTGATAAAGCTTCTCTTCCTGATTTAAGTTCTGATTTCAGAAAAGAACTAGTAAAAGTCATGAAACCTGAAACCATCAATGAAATTCAATATTGCCTAAACTATCTTGGCATATATTCAACTGATGCTGATTTTTACATTTATTATGTAGCTCCTTATAAGAATGAACTTTTAGCTCTCCTCTCTTCAAAACTGCAGGGAAGAGAACTTGCCTGGATAATAGCCAACGACTTTCAACAATGTGTATGCAATCGAAAACCGATAATTCAATTAAGTAAAGAATTAGAACAAAAGATGCAGAGCAGGCAAGATAAATTAAACAATTAACAACCAAGGGGAACATGACAACACGACATTTAAGACGAAACAAGAGTCCCTCGTCGGGTACACTTGTCACAAATCAAAAAGTAAATTCAATTTTATCAACAACCAATAAACTAAATTCTATGCAAATCAATTTTACTAAACTGCGGCAAATTCCGTGGAAGGCCCTTTCGGTCCTCTGGATGTTGCTCTTGGTGGGTACGATGCAGGCACAGGTTAACTCCTACGTGTCTACCGTAACATCAAATGCCTACTCATCCATTACCGGTGGTACATTTTTTCATACCGGTACTGCCGATGATGCTGTGTCTACGCAAAACGTAGGTTTTACATTTACCTACAATGGTACTGCTTATACCAACTTTCAGGTATCTACCAATGGGTTTATCCAATTTGGTGGGGGTGCTTCGGGCACTAACTACAGTCCAATAAGTGGCGGCGGTAACCGAACCATTGCTCCTTTTGGGGGTGACCTTCAAGGAAATGGTGGTGGTTGTCGTGTGCAAACATTGGGTACTGCACCTAATAGGATATGTGTAATTCAGTGGGCATTATACCGTCGTTATGCTAATGCTACTGATAACTTTAACTTTCAGATACGCCTGTATGAAACAGATAATTCAATTGAATTGAATTACTGTTTAATGAACTCTACATCTTCACATACCAAGCAAGTTGGTATTCGTGGTAATGCTTCTAGTGACTTTAATAACAGAACAACTACAACTTCTTGGGCGGGTGCTACCATTGGTGGTTCCAATTTCTCATCAATTACTTTGAGTGGAACAGTATTCCCAGCTTGTGGTTTAGTTTATCGTTTTGTTCCTCCTTCATTGCCACTTTGTGCAGGTACACCTGCACCGGGCAATACGCTTTCAAGTGCTGGTGCTGCTGCATGTTCAGGTTCTAACTTTACATTGAGCCTTCAAAATCAAGCATCACTTGATCTAGAAGATGGTTATTCTTATCAGTGGGAAGATTCTCCTGATAATATTACCTATACTCCGATTGCTGCAGCTACTAATAACACTTTAACTACTAGTTTAACAGCATCTACATGGTATCGTTGTGTAGTAACTTGTTCTAACGGTGGTGCTACGGGTAATTCTACACCTTTACAGGTAAACCTTAATCCTTTTTACAATTGCTATCCTGCATCTAATGCTACATCTGCAGCCGATTCAGAATTGCTTCGAGTTGCAATAGGATCTTTGAATAATGTTACTACTTGCGCTGGAACGGGCACAACGCCTCCTTCAGTGATTAATCAGTATTCTCAGTACACATTCTTACCTGCACCAAATCTTACTCAAGGTGTTGCAAATACTTTTACTTATCAGCCAGGTTCTTGTGGTGGAGATTATGGTAAGACAACTAAAGTTTGGATTGACTATGACCAAAATGGGTCATTAGATCCTGTAACTGAGTTGGCATTTACTAGTACAGGCGGTCAATTAAATGGAACTTACACAGGTTCTATTACCGTTCCGTTCACTGCATTAACTGGTGTAACTGGTATGCGTGTGGTGATGCAGGAAACTGGAGGTACAGGTTTTGGACCAACAGGTACTTACCTTTGGGGTGAAACAGAAGATTATGTAGTCAATATTTTACCTTCATTAAATTGTCCTGGAACGCCAGCTGCATCAAATGCAACTGCTTCAGTTCCTTCAGCATGTGATGGAACCACAATTGGCTTAAATACAAGTGTAAATTATACACTAGCTGGTTTTACTTTCCAGTGGGAAGAAGGCGCAACAGCTGGTGGACCTTGGTCTGCTCTTGTTGGTGAAACAAGTCAAATTGGATCAGCAGTTTATGATCCTGCTAATCCTTTTTACCGTTGTAGAATCAATTGTACTTTTGGAGGTGTAGAAACAATTACTACACCGGTTCAGGTTACAGAAAATTCATTTAACCAATGTTACTGCCCTGTAGGTGCAAGCTTTGATGGTGATGAGGATATTTTTAATGTAACAATAGGAACATTGAATAATTCTAGTACTTGCTTAACAACAGGTGGTACAGGTTCAATCATTAACCAATACAGTAATTATCGCGCAGTTCCTGCACCAACCTTACTTCAAACTATACCTTATCCAATGAGTGTTACCGTAGGTACATGTGGATTTGAGTATGATATGAGCTCTCGTGTTTGGATTGACTATAATCAAGATGGTGTATTTGGTGCAACTGAATTAGTTTACCAAGGAGCAACTATTACTTATGTTGGAACTCATGTTTTCAACTTTAGCGTAACAGTTCCTGGCACTGCATTAACAGGTGTAACTGGTATGCGTGTTATGACATACGAAACAGGTTTTGGAGCTCCGGCAAGTGCTGGAAGTTGTGAGACTTATGGCTATGGAGAAACAGAAGATTACTTAGTTGACATTCAACCTCCACCAACTTGTTCTGGAACACCGGTTGCTTCTACTTCAATTGCAAGTTTAGCAGGTCCACTCTGTCCTGCTGATAATTTGGTTCTTTCTTTAAGTCCATCTTATTCATTACTTGGTTTAACATACCAGTGGGAAAGATCAGATGATGGTATTACTTACAATCCAATTCCAGGCGAAACGGCTCAAACCGCTAATATTTCTCAATCAGCTCCTTCTTATTACAGATGTGCTATTGAGTGTACAGGTTTTGGTTCGCCAATTACATCTACACCAACAGCCTTAATTGGTCAGAACCCTTTATTATCTTGTTATTGCACATCTTCGGCTAATAACACCGGAGATACTGAAATATTTAATGTTTCTTTTGCAGGTACATTAAATAATACAACAAACTGTGCTCAAACAGGTACAACAGGTTCTGTTCTAAACCGTTATTCAAATTACACGAACCTTGGTCCTTTTAATGCAGACAGAGGCGTTCTTCAATCATTCAGTATGAATGCAGGAACTTGCGGTGGTGCATTTACGGCAGGGGTTACTGTATTTATTGATTGGAATGCGAATGGTAATTTTGAAGCTGGCGAACGTATGTTCACTTCAACAACTCTAACTCCTTCAGCTGGAGCTGGAACATTAGTTTCAGGAACTTTTACTATTCCAGGCACAGCGACTCCGGGTGTAACAGTAATGCGTGTTATTCTTGCTGAGACTTTCACTCCAGGTTCAATTGCTGCTTGCGGCACTTACGGTTGGGGAGAAACAGAAGATTATGCTATAAACATTACTATTCCTCCTCCATGTGTTGGAACACCAAATCTTCCAACAATGCCGGGTACTCCTATTGAAGTACTTAATGGAACAACAACGAATATAGTTCCAACAGGTGTTACCACAGGTGCAGGAATAACTTATCAGTGGGAGAGCGCAGCAGCTGTTGGCGGTCCTTATACACCAGTATTAGGTGCAACATTATCAAGTTATACTACTCCTCCTGTAGCAGGTTCTACTTGGTACAGATTAGTTACCGATTGTAGTTTCTCAACTTTAACATCTACTTCTACTCCGGTTGAGGTTCGTGGTGTAGGTGGAGCTTCTTGTGCTGATCCTTACATTGTAAGTGGTCTTCCATTCTCAGGAACATTCAGCACAGCAGGATCAGGAAATAACATTGGAACTCAAGGTTGCGGAAGCGGTTTCTATGGAACTGGTAACGACTATGTCTTTGAAGTAAACTTAACTGCAGGTGTTAACTATGAACTTTCTGTAGCTAATACTTCAGGTTCAGGTTATATAGCTGCTTTCTTGAAAACAACTTGTGCTTCAACAACAGCGGGTACTTCATTGATATGTGCTGAGTCTGGAGCATCAAATTCGGCAGTAGGTACAGCAACAGTTCCAACTACAGGTACATACTACATAGTAGTTGATTACTGGGCTGCTCCATCGTCATCTAATTTCTTTGTTAGATTACGTCAAACACCGGCTGCCCCGGTTTCTGGAACAACACCTTTCAATGCTATTGGAACAACTCAAAGTGCAACTGATATTTGTTCTGGTGTAGCTGGTTCTACTGCTAATGCAGGAGCATCAGGTGAGCCAACTGTATGTGGTGGTACTGCCGATGATGACGTTTGGTACTCATTCGTTGCAACTTCTTCGGCTGTTGTAATTAACGTTGACCCAGGAAGTAATGGTGTATTTAATTCAGGTGCTGATATTGCAGTTGAATTGTATGCAGGTGTACCGGGTGCGCTAGGGCCAGGTTTGTGCTTGAATAATAGCACGAACAAAGGAGCTCCTGAAGTAGGAACTATCGTAGGTCTTGCAATCGGTAATACATATTATATCCGTATTTATGACAGAAACGTGCTTTGGGGTTCAAACTTGGGTAATTTCACTCTTTGTTTAACAACACCTCCTCCACCAGTAAATGATGATTGTGCTGGAGCTATAGTACTTCCATTGAATGCTACATGTAGCAGCACAACAGGAAATACAGTTTCTGCAACTCAATCACAAGCTGCTATTGCATGTTCTGGTTTCACAGGTAATGCTGATGACGATATTTGGTATCGTGTAGACTTAATTTCTGCATCTGACCTTAACATTCGTGTTACTGCAACAGGTACAGCAATGGACCCGGTTGTTCAGTTATTCTCAGGAAGCTGCGGTGGATTAACTGCTGAGTTCTGCGAAGACCGTTCTATTACAGGTGGTTCTGAATTAATTAGCCGTTCATTAACTGCTGGAACTTACTTTATTCGTGTATTCCATTATGGAGTGGGTACTGGAGCAGGTGGAGGTCACACAATCTGTGCATTCACTACAACTCCTGCACCTCGTCCTGCAAATGATGAAATTACAGGAGCAGTTACAGTTCCTTTTGTAGTTGACTGTTCTCCGTTAGGACCATTCACATCTACAAATGCAACACTTACACATACGAATTCTATTTCTCCTGTTGTAGGTAATGCAAATGACGATGTTTGGTACAAGTTCACAGCAACTCAAGGTTATGCAAACATTATTGTTCAGGGTGGTTCTGGTTATAACCCAGTTATCCAAATGTTCGAGATTGCAGGTAACAAAACTGTAACTGGTGAATTCCCTGCTGTAAACGCAACAGGCGCTAATGGTACTGAGGAAGTAACTTACTATGGTTTAACAGTAGGTGCTACTTACTTTATCAGAGTTTATGACTTTGGTGCAGGTAACCCAACTGGAAACTTCACAATTTGTGTGTTCCGTACGCCTCCTCCAAGTAATGACTTATGTATTGGAGCAATTAACATCTTCCAGCAGAATTCTGCTACTTGTGTAACTCCAACATTTGGCTTCACGCTTAACGCTACGCCGGATGTTGCTGCTGCTCCTTGTGCAGGAACATCTGATGATGACGTATTCTATACATTCGTTGCTACTAGCCCTAACCCAACTATCGAGGTTACAGGTCTTCAAGGCTTTGACCCTGTATTGAACCTTCGTTCAGGTGCAGGTTGTGGTACTTCTATTACTTGTGCAAACGCCACTGGCGTTGATGGTACTGAAGTAATTAATGCTTCAGGCCTAACAGTTGGTCAAACATATAGAATTCGTATTTACTCAGCTGGTAGTGGATCTCAATTCATGGGTGTATTCACAGTATGTGTATATGGTATTGCTGTTCCTCCTGCAAACGACAATTGTGCAGGTGCGTTTAACCTACCTAACACTTCTCCATGTACATCAGTAAATGGTTTAGTTACAGGTGCTACTTTGTCTCAGACTGGTTGTGCAGGTAATGCGAATGATGATGTATGGTATCAATTTGTTGCTGCAAACACAACTGCTACAGTAACTGTAGTTGGTGGTGTAGGTTTCGACGCTGTTGTTCAGGCATTCAGTGGCGGTTGCGGTGGATTGGTTTCTTTAGGTTGTCAAGATGCAACAGGAAGCGGTACATCTGAAAACTTGCTTCTATCAGGCTTAACTCCTGGTAACACTTACTATGTAAGAACTTACCATTGGTCAGCTGCTGATGCAACTACTCCTAACTTCTCAGTATGTTTAACAGGTCAGCCTCCAGTGAATGATGATGCAGTTGGTGCAATTGCAGCTCCTATTCGTCGTGATATTATTCCTTCAATTTCAAATGCTACTAACTTAGGAGCAACGAATAATACAGATGTTAACATTTCTACTGGTTCATACGCTGATTTCCGTAATGATGTGTGGTATTCTGCAACTGTAGGAGATAATGGTGTTATAGCTGTTAACGTTAATCCATTAACAATTGGTGATACTCGTATCCGTTTATATACTGGTGACCCACTTGTTTCTTTGACTGAGATTGCAGCAGATGATGATGGTGGTCCTGGAGTTGGTTCATTTGCTTATGTAAGTGGAAGAACACCAGGTGAGGTTATCTACATTTGTGTAGACGGATTCTCATTAACATCATTCGGTAACTTTAATCTAAGTGTTTCTGACGGTTGGATTTGGGACGGACAAGGTGGTTTCGCTTATAATGGTACAGGTAACTGGATTAACCAAAACTTAGGTGAAGGTACTCCTGCTCCTGGTGCAACTACTATTATCAATATTCCAATTGGTGGTGGTGTTATTAACCAGCCAAACGTTACTACTAATACAACTGTAGGTGGTATTTACTTCAAGAGTAGTTTCTTTACGCCTGCTACAATTAGTGTATCTTCTGGTGTAACTTTAACTTTAGGCACAGATGGCACTAATCCAGGAAGAACTATTCGTGGAACAGGATCATTTGGTAGAGTTCAAGGTCCAGGTATCTTTGCTATGACAGGTGCTACACCTGTTGATATGGGACTAGGTCTAGCAACAGTACGTTTTGGAGGTTCTAACCCGGTTGCTGTAACAGTAGGTTCTGGCTTAGACGTTAACTCAAACGGTAAAATGGTATTCGAAAACGGATCTTCACTTTATTCAGGTGGAACTTACGGTCTTGTTAACGGAAACATTACATACCGTCGTCAGGGTAACAGTTCTCAGTACGTTTATAACTATTGGGGATCTCCTATCACAGCAGGTACTTTATCTAGCTTAAGTGCTCCTGGCTATATCGCAAACACTTATGAGTATATCACTTCGAATACTACAGGTGTTGATTATGCTGGAACACAAGCAGGATGGGCTCCATTAGGCCCAGCAGACATCATGACTCCTGGTCGTGGTTATATTGCAACGGGAGCTGGTTTAGCTACCTTCACTGGTATTCCAAACCAAGCAAACGTTAACGTTGGTACTTCTGTTGGAGCAATTAGCTTTAACCTTGTAAGTAATCCATTCCCGGCTCCTGTATCTGCATCTTCTTTCTTAAGTGGAAATGCAAGTGCTGGTTCGGCTATCTACCTTTGGGATGATGACGTTTCTGGTGGTGTAGACTATACTGCTGGTGACTATATCGTATCTAATGGTCTATTAACAATTAACGGCCCTAACACAGGTGCTCCATTTAGTGGAAACATTGGTTCATGTCAAGGTTTCTTCATCGATGTAACATCTGCTGGTTCAGTTAACTTTAACCTTACTCAAAGATCTGCTCCAGGTGCAACCAATAGCCAGTTCTTTGAAACAAATGTTGATGAGGTGTTGAAACTACGTATCGAAAATGATTTCGATCAAGCAAGTGAAACAATCATCGCATTTAGAGATGATGCAACTGAGAATTACGATGCAGGTATCGATGTACGTCGTCTGCCAGGTAATACTAGTATTGCTCTATACACTGAAGTAGGTGAAGATCAGATTGCGTTCAATTATTTCAGCCCATTAACTGCTGAGAGAATTGTACCATTGAAAGCTCTTAATGTACTTGGTGGTGTTTCTACTATTACAATGAATCAGTTCGAGAACTTCGAAGCGAGTACTGTAGTTTACTTAGAAGATGTGGTTAATGGTGTATTCCATAACCTAACTGAGAATCCTACTTATACTTTCTCTGATGGTCAGGTTTCTGAAAATGAAGATCGTTTCAGAATTCATTTCCGCGCTCCGATTGCTGTATCAACATCTTCTGACTGTTCTGGTCAGAACCTTGGTAAAATGATTCTTAATAACCCTAACAGTTCTTCTGTAACTGCTGAGGTTCGTGGAATCACTACTAATGATGTTTATACAACTGAAGAATTCGGCTTGAATTCAACTTCTTCAGAAATTGTTCTAGAAGGTCTTGCAGCTGATAACTATGAGATTACATTATCTTATACTGATGGAACAAGTGCTTCTAAACAAGCTCAAGTTGAGAATGGTGGTATTCCAGTAGCTGCAAGCTTCCAAGCTAGTGCAACTAATGTTTCTATTGCTGATGCAATTATCGAATTCCTTGGAAATGCTCCTGGAGCAACTTCTTATAGCTGGGATTTCGGTGATGGTACTGTTGTAGAAGGTGATCTTAACCCAGTTCATGCTTACATGACTGCTGGTATCTTCACTGTAACATTCAGAGCATCTAACGGAGGTTGTGAAACTGAGTTTACTCAAACAATTAACGTAAGTTCTGCATCAACAAGCTTATCTAGTATTGACCCAAGTATAGGTTTCTCAATCTATCCTAACCCGGCTAGTACTAATGCTAACTTGTTATTAAACATTGACCGTACTGAATCACAAGTTACTGTTCGCATTCATGATGCTGCAGGTCGCTTAATCAGTTCTGAAAATGTTAATGATGTACGCGCAGGTTCAATTGTTGAACTTAACATCAGCGGTTTAGCTGATGGTGTTTACCAAGTAACTGTAGAAGGAAATAGCTTCAAGAGCACTAGTCGTTTGACTATCGCGAAGTAATTCTTTTAATAAGTTCATTATAAAGCGGGGGTGGTTTTCCACCCCCGCTTTTTTTGTGCCCAATTAGTATTGTGATTGATTTATTTATTCCATTACTTTTGTTTTTCATAACCACATAAGAATCATGAAAAGATTTCTACTTATTTTTTGCTCACTGCTAGTTGTTGCAGCTAATGCACAAACTACTTATTATGTAAATGGATCAACTGGTAGTAACAGTAATGACGGTCTTTCAGCTTCAGTTACTTCTGAATCCGGGCCCCTTCAAACCATAAATGCAGCACTTGGTCTTGCTACTGATGGAGATTTTGTAAGTGTGCAATCAGGAGATTATGCTGAGGATGTTTTACAAACAGTAGATGTTGTTCTGCTTAAAACAGGAACTGAACCTGTTGCTGTTCAAAGCTGGACTTTTTCTTTTGGGGGAAATTTGCTTGAGCCAAAGCCTGTATCAGGAGCTTTCAATTGTGAGCTAGTTACTGTTAATAGCGGTAGCATGCTTCAAGACGGAGAAATACTCACAGCAACAGGATCGAATCTGGTAATTGCACAAGGCAACTACTTGGATGCTCTTTATTTAACTAAATCAATTCATTTAATTTTAACTGACCAAGGAGCTCAAATTGCTAACCTGTATCTTAATGGTTTTGGTGCTGAAGTATATTTAGAAGGCTCTCCTTTAACTATAACTCAATCTATTCGTTTTAATCAAACAGCCGGTGGGAAAATCTTTTTAGGTAATACAAATATCCTTGTTAGTCCTTCGGGATCAATCTATGCCGGTGGTTCAGGTAGTTATGCAGTTGCAGATGGAGGTGGTAAATTTTACTCTACTGTTTCTGGAGGCTCAACTGTTTTTCCGGTTGGAACGGTAGATACTTATGCTCCAGTTACTATTACACCAAATAGTGGTAGCTCTGGAATTCTTGGTGTTTCTGTTAGACCGGCAGGAAATCCAAATTCATTTAATCCTGATCTTCCTTTTAATGTAAACAGAAATGTTAAGCTTGAATGGACAGTAACACCAACAGGAACAAATGTTTCTGGCTCTATTCGTTTTGATTATAACGGAACTGCTGAGCCAGCTGATTGGAATGAAATTCCTGAACGCATAGTTGCTTCCGCACTTGTTGATACTTATACTGAAGGAACTAATATTGAGATTGGAGAATCTTATTCGCAAGCTGATTTTGCTCTTTTATCTGGAGTTTTTGCTATTTACTCTAATTTTCCTAATAGCATTCCAACAGCCGAAAGCAATTTAAATGCAGAGATTTATCCAAATCCTTTCTCTGGTAACTTTCAACTTTCTTTAAATGGAAATGTAAATGACGAAGCAAGTATTGAAATTATGGATATCTCTGGACGCATTGTGGCAAGAGAAACATATGTTCTTGCAAATGCAAACACTGTGGTTTCTGTAAATGCTTTACAAAACCAGAATGCTGGATTATACTTAATTCGTATTTTAAGTGGTAAAGAAGTAACAACTATTAGAGCAATAAAGAACTAATAAAGTTTGAGCATCTAAAAAAAGAGGCTGAACAATCTGTTCAGCCTCTTTTTTATGGAATTATTTGCCTACTTAAGATTCTCTTTTATGAGAAGCAATCTTATTATTGACTTAAAATCATATCAAGTCTGTTAACCGTTTTTCCATCAGAAACTAAGGCTGGTGTTTGGTTTGAATATGCTGTACTATCGTTGCTTACATAGGTTGCAACAATTTGATATTCTCCACTATTGTATACTTCAAGATAAAAGCTTCCGTCAGCATCGGCTAATATTGTCTCCACTATTTGTGTTGGATTAATATTGCCGTTATTGTAAAGACTTATTTCTGCATTATTGGCAGGCAGCTCATTTCCTGTATTGGCCTCAATAAAAGTTATTTTGCCTTGAAAGCCTCCCACTTCCTTTGGGCATGCCCAAAGAAGAGTTAAAAGACAAAATCCTGTGAAAAGCCCCAGGCTTTTCTTTAAATGAATCATTGTATAGTTTATTTTTAATTGTTCACGCTTCGTTGTGTTCTTCGACATACAGTTTAAAATTATTTAAGATAGCCTGCCAGCCATCTCTCTGAAGCTCCTCACTATTTTCTTGTTCAGGTTCAAAAGATTGAATAATCTTAACCGAGTTATTATTTGCTTCAAATTCTACTGTGACTTTTCTACCGTCTCCCAAAGTATATTCTAACCTTTCTAAGTTTTTAATAGTATCAAATACTCCCCAAAAATCAAAGCTAAAGCTTTCATCTTTGGCTGCCATTGTATAGCTAAACTTTCCTCCGGCTACAAATTCGCTATCAGCGTTTGGGCAATGCCATTCGGGAGAAGCAAAATTCCAATGAATAACATGTTCAGGTTGAGTAAAACTACGCCAAACCTTTTCAAGACTTGAACTTATTTCTGTATCCACTGTAATTCGGTTCTTATTCATAAGGTGTTTTAACTATTTGATGATGCAAATTATTTGAAATTCTTTGATTAGGATAGATTAGCACCAATAAAAAAGTCGGGAGCATTGCCCCCGACTTTTAATTATTTAACTAAATACTAATTCTTAACAAGAATTCTATGATGCTGATATTCTGAGCCATCATATATTCTTACGAAGTAAATTCCATCAACCAGGTCATTCAATTTGATTTCTACACTTGGATGATCTTTAGAGATTCCGATAGAGATTTTTTCAACCATTTGGCCCAAATGGTTATATATCTCAATTGGTTCATTAATATCCGCCTCCGGCATAAGTCTTATGGTAAAACTTCCATTGTTAGGGTTAGGATAAACAGAAACAATCTCCTGACTTAATTCAAAATCGTTTACTTCTGTATCGCCTGCCATTCTTGCAAACGATGAAGAACTGATTTCAGCTCTGAGCGTATAACAATCAGAAGCACTGAATGCACCGTTGTAACCATAAACATAAGCGTAATATGTAGTTGCTGTGCGTGTTGTATTGTAGATAATACTTTCAGGAGATGTACCTCCATTTTGCGAAGTTCCAACTCTAGAAGAACCTCGGTATAACTGCAAGTCATAGTCATAAACCAGGTTGCTAAGTGATACTTTAACATTTCTTTGAGAGGAGGTATTGTTAAATCTAAACCAGTCTTTATCAGTAGAAGTGCCAATAACAGCCTGAATGTCGGTTGCTAAAGCAATTACTTTTGCTGCTGTTCTTGAATTATTACTTTCATAAGTATCGTTGCAAGTAGATGGAGCCGCGTCTGTGGTAAAAGAAACCACAGAAGAATAAGAGCTTGAACCAAATGAACATACCGTTTGAACGCGCAAGTCATAAGAAGTAGCGGAGCTTAGTCCGGTTAAGTTATTACTTGTTGCACTTACTGAAGCTGTATTCCATGTTGAAGAGCTGCTAAGTTTATAGTCGAGATTGTAAGAAACGGCATTGCTTACAGTGTTAAAACCGATAACTGCCGATGAAGTCGTGACTGAAGACGCTGATAATCCTGTAGGTGTATTACAAACAGGAGGAGGAGTATTTCCTTCTTCAATAACAACGCAGTAATCTTCAACTTCGCCATAGGCGAAAGTTTCGCATGTAGTAGAAGCCGCATTGTATTTCATGCTTACACGAATGGTAGTGTTTCCAACAGAAGCTGTTGAAGGAACGTTAAAGCTTGAGTTTAATGGCGACGCAGTAGATGCAGAACCTTGGTTATAGATTAACTCACCGGCATCATCGAAATCTCCATCGGCATTCCAATCGGCCCAAACACGGCTGTATTCGTTGTACAAAGTGCTTGTCCATGCTGGAGTAATGCTAAGGCTGTATGAGCTGCCTTTAGTAAAGGTTGCTGTTGTTGCAAAAGATGCATAACCGCCATTTGAGCCGCTGTTATTTGTGTAAGCTCCAAGGCTTACAGATGCTATGTACTCATCTTGTGTAGTATTTCCTCTCGAAGCACAATAGTTGAGACATGCGTTTGGTTGTGAACACGGAGCGCAATTACTACCTCCACAATCAACACCTGTTTCGTCGCCGTTTTGAATTCCATCTGTACAAGAAGGTGTAGGAGCTCCGCCACAAGCAGGAGATGTTAACAAAGCTGCTCTTGCTCCGCCTGCACCAAATAATGCCTGCATACGAGCTTTCTGGCCTGCAGAGAACATATACATGCATGCATCATCTGTATAATCCATGTAGTTCATGGTCATTTCGATAGGAGATCCACTACAGGTGCTATAATGCGGGTATGACGGACAACCTCCGTTTGAAGTGTTATGAGTAGGTGTATCGTTTACGAAATCACTTCCGCAAGTAGCATCACCCCAGATATGTCTTAGATTAAGCCAGTGACCAACTTCATGCGTTGCAGTTCTTCCTTTATTAAAGGGCGCAGTAGCAGTTCCGGTAGTTCCAAGGTATCGGTAGTCGATAACAACACCATCGGTTGTTGAGCTTGCTGTGCCCGGAAAGGTAGCATAGCCAAGAATTCCTCCTCCTATGTCGCAAACCCACATATTTAGGTAGCGATTTGGGTCCCAGCCGGCTACGCCGCCGGATGATGCACTTTTAACGGCATCGTTTGTTCCAAAAGCGGTAGTTCTGGTTGTAGAAACACGATTAATACCGTTAAATGATGCTCCCGAAGGGGTTTGAGATGCCAGGCAAAAGTTAAATTCGGCATCCGCTGCTACAGCGCTGAATACTGATGGAATTAATGAAGCATCAGAATTTAATTTCCTGAAATCGTCATTAAGTACCTGAATTTGCGATGCAATTTGAGCATCAGAGATGTTTTGAGTTGTGTTTCTGTAAACCACATGCACTACTACCGGAATATTTACTACCGATCTGTTCAGGGTGTTATTTGCAATAGCTTGTGCGGTATTTTGCTCTATAACCATTTGTCTTTGCATAATCTCAGGATGCTGAGATTCTAATTCATGTAAATGCTCCATCGTGCCGCATACACGTTGAGCATTAAGTGCCAAAGTTCCTCCAAGAAACAAGGCAATTCCTAAGTAAAGTTTTCTCATAGATGTGATTTGTTTATCGGGATGTAATTTGAAAGAAATAACATTAATAAACAATAGATAAAAGGCACATAACTTACTTTATGTCAGTTAGATAGGGAGGCGGCTTGCAGGTATTTTCGGAGCAAAAAAAATCCGGGAAGTATTGGCCTCCCGGATCTGTGAATCCAAATACATTGCTTCTTGCTCTTTTGTATTAATTGATCAAATACATTTTGCCAAAGCCCCTTTCAAAATAGTGTCAGCACCTGTTTCACGGCGCTCAATGTCTTGACCGTCGATGGTGGTGATAACTCTGTAAAGGTAAATACCATTAGCTAAGCGGTCTCCAAATTCGTCTCTTCCATCCCAGGCATATTCGGTAACGTTCTTTCCAATTCTGATTGGTCCGAGCTCGTCTTTTCGAATGTCTTTGATTACCTTTCCTGTAATGGTCATAATTTGTATTCTGAATACATCTGGCACAACTGAACCGGTAAGGGTAAACACAAAGTGAGTTTTTGTGCTAAAAGGATTCGGGTAATTGAGGATGTTAGTAATAGTACTTTTATTAATTACTTCGAATGAAATGCTGTATTGTACAGAGCCACTAGCATTATTAGATCTATCGCGAGCCTTTACTACAAATTCATAAGTTCCGTCTTCAAGAAATTCTGCTCTCCAAACTATTCGGGCTTTATTATCGGGCAGTGAGCCCGGGATGAATTCCATTTCGGGTGTTGAACTAAAGAATACTGGTAAGGCTGAGTTTCCAGAAGGCCTTTTCAGGTACAATTGGAATGAACTTGTATCGTCAAGAGCCAAGTATGGATTCTCGTCTTTCAATTGAATTACAATTTCAGGTCTTGGTGAAATAATATCTCCATTGATAATATGCACAGCGTCGAAAGTAACATCCAACAATGGATTGATATTGTCGGAACCGATGTAGAAATTAAGTGAGCCAATATTGTTAAACCTGAATTGCTCAGGTTGATCTAAGTTTGGATTGGCTTCTACCCAAATGCTGTTTGGTCCTGAAAAAGGTAAAGTTGAAACAGAAACGGTATCTAAAAGAATCTCTCCCGGAGCTAAAGGCTTTTGACGGGAATAGTTTACAGGATAAATATTTCTGTTAACATCCTGAATCCAGTATGCTACAAGCATGCTATCCATTGGTAACTCAGAGATATTCTGGATTGCTATAGCTAGTTTTAAGCTATCTCCCTGTTGTAGGGTGTCGTTGTATAAGTAGAGTCCAGCTAAAGGATTAAGGGCTGCTTCGGGTACCGGATCATAGGTTAATTGCCAACGGTCTAATTGAACAGGAGTTCTTAGAGAATCGTCTCGCATGAAGGCATTCAAACGAACATAGGTATAATTCGTATTTCCAATAATTGGAGCTAAATCAATTTCTCCGTTTGGTCCTGTGGTTGCTTCAAGTATGATGTTTTCCTGGCCGTTGGCCTGAATTCCTTTAACCTGAATTCGTATACTATCTAATGGATTATCAATATTATTTACCTTCCAGCTTAGGGTATCCCAGCCAGAGCCCGGACCAATAAGCGTAGATGTAAAATCACCACTTACCCAGCTGTTAAACATAGGAGCAGAAAGCGTTAGATTGGCATTTGCCGAATCGGCAATCATTTCAATAGCAGTTTCGGGATGCCCCTTTTTAACCATAAAAATGTATGGATATTCATTTGGCAAATAGCGAATACTATCGGCACCTATATTTTCGAATGCTTCCAAAACAGATTCATCCCACGTTTGGTAGTTACCGTAAATCCAAGTGTAAGCTAGGATATAGTGGCCATTTGGAACAGAATTTATCATATCGCGCATAGCTTCAAGATCATTAGCTCCGGCCTCATTTCTGAAAACAAAATTGGCCATGCGGTTTCCATTCTTGCACTGACATGTATTGTTAAACTGTCCATATTGATTGCCTTCTTCCCAGCAATTCTCAGGCGAAAGCCAAGGCAATAATGTTACTGAGTCAATCACAGCTATGTAAATAGCACCATCCAGGCTACAGCCTGCATCGGCCCATACTTCAGCATCAATTTTATATGATGTAGCCCAAAGTTCATCAATCTCCCAAGGGAAACCGTAAGCATTACAAGTTAGCTCCTTCGCATTGGTTACAAAGTCGAAATAACGCGAATCTCTTAGGTAATTGATTTGATTGTACTGATTTTTCTTGAATTGAAAGAAGTGGTCCTGAGCCCATCCCCGGCGCCCGGGAATATGCTGAAAGGAGCTTTCTTTCCATTGATATGATCCTCCCGGAAGGGAATCAGGCGAAACTCGCCAGAAAATAACCATGCTATCTTGAAGAGTAAGCGGTAAGTCCCAACTTAACACACCTCCAGATTGAGTTATTTGATGTGTAATCTTAAACGGACTGTTGAAAAGGTCGGTGGTATCTGCTTCGAGTACATAGGTTCTAACAGGAGCAAAAGGGTCTCCGGTTGAAGCTTTTAGTGTAACAGTGTTGTTAGGAACCAAGGCAAACTCGTAAGGCCAAACCGGAAGTACTTCGGCCGACCTGATAAGCAGCGTAGCTTGAATATTATTATTATTTTCAGATAACTCATCCCGCTGATTAAGCGGATCAATTCTAATATCGAAAGTGTTTATACCCACACCTCCTTTGATGATATCTGTAACAGGCATGGTTATTACCAATGTATCTCTAAAGTAAGGATTGGCAATAAGTCTCGAATAAGTTGTTGTGAGCCCGGTATTTGGAAAATTTCTAACTACTTCAACCGTGAGGGGTGCATCAATAGCACGACCAACGTTTGAAACAACAATATTTAATCTGAATGAATCTACTTCGGTAGTTACATCTTCGGGATTAAAGAACACATCAGGCTGAGAAGTATAATAATCGGGGAGCAAAGCGCCGTTTAATGCCACTCCCGGATCTCCGTGAAGTGTAGTTTCGAGAATTACAGCCTTGCGAAATGGGTCGGTTGAGTAAACAGCTCTTGCCGTGCGCTTCATGTTGAGAGCCATTGCATCGCCGTAATATCTTTGCGACATGTAACGGTAAAGTGTATCTGTGTATGTGTGCAGCTGATTTGGAATACCTAGGGCTACAGAAGCAATAAAGCCAATAGTTCCGCGGTTTGGGATAAGGGTAAATTCTTCACTTTGACTAAAGCCTAAGCCCGGAGGTTGATGAATATCCCCTGCGTAGCAGGAGTTTCCTATTAGGAAAGGGTATTTTCCCTGGTTGTTATAGCTTGCGGGGTCATCGATGCTTACATCAAAACCGCTACCGGTTGCATGTCCAAAGAATGTCATTAAAGAGACTCCATTATTTATATAATCTGTTATAATGGCACTCTGTGTTTGCTCGATAGGAGCTGATGAAGTTTTCTGATATGTATAAACTGTTCCACCAAAAAGGGTGTCTTCTATAGTGTTTTCGTAGGTGCTTAGGTAATTGAGATAGCTCTGTTGCTCACTTTGCGATTGACCTCCACCAAAGTGAAGAACTTGCTTCATCCACATAGCAGGCGAGTTGCCTTCGTATTCCTGAAGCTTGTTAAGATATGCGGTAACATCTGCACCAGAGGTTGCAGAAATACGGCCTGTTGCAAGTGCTGGTTCAAAAGGAAGTGAACCATTTAATCCTGCTGTAAGCAACATGTCGCAACTAGGGAATCCAAAGGTAGGAACAAGAGATTGACTCCAGTTTTCAGCATCATTTCTAATGTAATGCGGTGAAATAGATTTTCCTAATAACAAGAGGTATTCTGGTTCATTATCCCAGTAACCAAAAGCAGTGTTGGCAAAGTTTTTAATTGATAGAGGGTGTTGTCTGATACCGTAAGAGAACTGGTCGTACAATTCATCAATATAAAAAACCTCTGTTGGGAATTTGCCTGAGCGGTAGGCTTTGTAAGCCGAAGCTTCGTTTTGAAAGTTACGATGTGTTATAATAACGAAGTCGGTGCCTGGATAATCGCGAAGGTTGGTAAATTGTCCACTACCTGCATTAACAGCCGAAAGGCTGGATGCACCCAGATTTATGATTGAAGCGTTTGCGCAAAGAAATACTTCTTTTTCTCCAGTAGTGCCGTTTGGTACGATGGCCCTGAAAGCTGCTCCATTAGGGCTTGCCTGAATTCGTCGGCCATTACTTACATCAAAAAGGTAAACAGCGCCAGAAGCAGCATTTACAGCAGTCATGTTAACGAGGTATTTTTCACCATTAACATTATCAGGAAGCAACATTTTGTACAAGCCCTGATTTTCCATGTTAAAGTTATGCGGATACTTCCAAACGTAGTTTGAATAAACAGCATTTGAAGTTACCGGGGCGCCATTATTGGAGGTTATTCCAACATAAGAAAAAGTAAATGCAGTTGTGCTTGCTCCAACGCCGCTTAAAGGAAGATTAAAAGAAAAGGCTCTGCTGCCGTGACCTTCCATGAGAGTGTCTTTCAAAGGCAGGTTTGCTAATTTCAATTGAAATCGATGATCGAGATAATGCGGAGCATTAGAGATAGTTTTGTAAACGATTTTTAAGTTTGCTTCAGGTCCTGAACTAGCCTTATTTGCGCTAGGGATGTTGGTAATTTGATTTAGCAAAGGCGCAGAAAAAACGGGTCCTGACCAACCTTCACCTTCGGTGTATTCAGGGTCTGTTGAGTTGTTAAAATCGGTTTTCCCGAAATAGTAGTTCTCGGTTTGTTGGTTAATTACTTCTCTAATAAAGTAGGGAGCAGCAGGATAAGCACTAAAATCATTGTCGGTTTCGACACTCATCCTGAGGTTCTGAGTAAGGTTATTCCAGGTAAGGAAATAAACAGCAGTATCGCTAAAAAGCGAATAATTTGGATTACTATGACCTACTTCTGGGGTTTCGTATAATGAAGCATCAAGCCATCCGTCGTTTTTACGAGCAAAGAACTCAACAAAATCACCTTCATCCCAGGTTCCATCGGCTTCTCCTTCAACGTATATAGCTTGCTCCTGACCTCTTCCAAAGATTTGGATGTTTCTAGGGTCGGTTCCGGCGAGCTGAGGAATAGCATCAAGCAGAGCAGCAGATGAGATGCGGTAAACGCCGGTATTTGTTATCGGAATTCTGAAATAGGTTTGCTCGTAGTTTATCCACTCATTACCAAAAGGCTGAGCAGAGACCAATAAAGGGAGGCAAACCATTAAAGAAAATAGTAAGTAAATTCTTTTCATAGGCATTAATCGCTTGTGGTAGATTTATTAGCGGCCTGAATATCAAATCTCAGGGAAAATACATTTGAGTATAGAGCAATGCTTTGGTCACCTATGTCGGTTAAAGCATAGTCGATATAGATACCTTTAATACGTATACCTAAGCCAAGATTTGGCTGGTAAGATATTTCGCGACCATCGCCGGCATCATTTAGAGTAGTTTGGAAATTGCCAATACCTCCTCTTAGGAAAATTGTCTTTTTGAAACCTGCTTCAAAACCAAAAACCGGGCTCATAGAGAAAGCTTTATCTCTGATGAGTGTATTTCTCATCCCATCAAACGTAGTTTGCATGTTTAATTCGGTGAGAATGTTAAACTTTTCGCCAAGCTGAAAGTTTCTGGCAGCACCTAACGTAAGAGTTGGAAGGGTTATTTCAAGTGAATTTTCAGGAATTTCATTGTCTGTTTCAGCGAAAACAGCTCTTTGAGAATCAGTTAAATTGTAAGTCCACGCATTAAAAGTAGATGTGATATCTCTTGCCATGGCAGCAAATCTCCAGTTATTAGGTTTGTATTGAACACCGGCATCGAGACCGAAGCCCCATGAGCGAGCAAAATCTCCAACAACTCTGTGCACCACTTTGGCATTTCCACCAACGCTCAATCCATGCTCATTTAATGTACGAGCATATGAGAATAAGAAACCATAATCGGCAGCAGAAAAGGAAGTAATTCTGTCATAGTTTACATTTCCATTGGCATCAATTAACTCTGAGGTATCAGGAATATCGTCAACCCCGAAGCGAATTACTGAAACACCTAATACACTTTTAGAGTCTATACGCGCAGCTAATGAGCCAAAATCGTATTGCGCAATATTGCCAAAATATGAAGAGTGCATAAGTGCACCCTGAAATTTAGATTGTATACCCGTTAAACCGGCAGGATTCCAATAGCCTGAAGTTGCATCATCGGCAGCAGTAATAAAAGACCCCGACATACCTAATGCTCTGGCTCCAACGCCAATGGCAAGAAATTCATTACTGTATTTCCTGGCAGTTTGGGCATGCGCCGCTGAGGAAGCAAATAACAGTACTAGACTTATTAAACGTATGGTATAATTCATAGTTTAGACATTTTTGATAAACAAAGCTTTAGGCTTAGTGTTTTGAGGATTGGATTTTCAATTAACAGAACTCTTGAGTTAAGCGTATTGAAGGTTATTTTATTTTGCATAATCAGAAACTTTTTTTCCTTTGCAAGTTCTTGTTGAGCAATAATTCTTCTTGCCAACAGATTCTGTATGAAACGTCTCATTAAGAAGTCACATTTTGATAACATCCACGCATTGCGCTTTGTCGCATTTCTTTGGATATTTTTTTCGCATTGCTTCATAACTAGTAATCAACAGGTTGCAGTGTCTTCTTTGTTCACTGACTTGCGGCAAGTTAGTATCAATCTTAATCACGTAGCATACAGTTTATTGTTTATACTAACAGGGTTTTTAAACACTTGGTCGATTTTCGAGGAGAGGTTTATCTATAAGAAAACCAATGTGTTACGCTATTATATGCGTCGTTTTTTGGGAATTCTTCCTTTGTATTTTGTTATATTCTTACTTGGCTATTTTGTGATTCCTCGTCTTGAATTGGGACTTCCGGTAGATATAAATAAACCTCAAAGAGCTTTAGATTACCTTTTATTTATTTTCAATTTTGGCTATACAGATACCTTTTCTCCTGTTGATGGAATAATGGGAAATATGTGGTCAATTGCCGTGAGTTTTCAATTCATAATAGTTTGGCCAATTTTAATGACCTATTTCAGGCGAAAGGAAACTACGTTAATGACTATTGGTATGCTTGCATTTTTTGCGGGAGCTTGGTTTTATTCTGATAATGACAGTTTTCAGTTTAACACCTTAAATGTTCTTTGCGATTTTATGGCAGGTTCTTTTGTGGCATATTTCAGTTTCTTCAAGTATAAAACGCATCTGTTTCTAAAAAGGCAAACTAAGCGCACTATAGGTTTCTTGTACATTGTATTTTTTACCTACATGGTTTTCAGAGATGAGATTTTGTTTGAGTTAAAAATGGTTCCTGATCAAATACTATTTATTTCAGAGAGATTGATTATTACAGCTGCCATTGCCTTCTTCATATTTGAGCAAACGTTTAGTTCTAACTCAGTTCTTAAACTTGCAAAGCTTAAGATATTTAATGCACCTGGAAAGATTGCCTATAGCATGTATGCTTATCATGCAGTAGGCATTATTCTAGGTTATAAAGCAATGGCTTTTCTAGTTAGCGAACAGACTCAGTTTTCAGTTTTGTTTTTAGAACCTGTTATAGCTTTAGCAATAACTGCTGCAATTTCATTGTTCAGTACTGAGTATTTCGAAAAGAAATTTACTCGACGTAAGAAGCATTACAGTCCAACCCGTGAGTATAATCCTGTAGGTTTGCAAGATGATAAAACGAAATCTTCCTAATGCCTTAACACTAGGTAATCTGTTGTGTGGTTGTTTAGCCATTCAACAATTATTGAGCGGGCATGCAGAATGGGCGCCTTGGCTTATGCTTGCTTCTGGTATTCTCGACTTCTTTGATGGAATGCTGGCAAGGGCATTAAACGTTTTCTCAGATATTGGAAAAGACCTTGATTCCTTAGCAGATACTGTAAGTTTTGGTGTTCTGCCCGGTTTTATGGCTTATTACCTTATTGCTCAAGCGCAAGGATTTGAAAATCCTCAAAGCCTTAACCTGAATGAGTTATTTCCGTCTGTTATCGCATTTTTAATCCCGGTATTATCTGCGTACAGGCTTGCTAATTTTAATCACGACACAAGACAAAGCAGTTCATTTATAGGCTTGGCAACTCCGGCTAATGGATTTTTCTGGGCCGGCTTATTTTATCTTGTTATTGTTTTAGATGAATTAAGTCCATCCTATATCTTGCTTGCAAGTATTGCTTTAATATCAGCACTTATGCTAAATGCATCTATTCCGATGTTCAGCTTTAAATTCAAAAAGGGACTTCAAATGAGCGAATTATGGCCGCAGCTTGTTTTGATGCTTGCTTCAATTCCCTTGCTAATACTTTATAGTCTGGGTGCGTTTGCCCCAATCATACTTTTGTATGTTTTTCTTTCGATTATTCAGAACCTGGTACAAAAACCAAGTGCTTCCTGATATTAGGCTTCAGTGATTTGAAAAGAATAACCCTCCATGATAGGGTTAGATAATATCTCTTTACACGCTTTTTCCACTTTTTCATGAGCAGATTGTGAAGAATCAGCTTCAATTTCAAGGCGAATATGTTTACCAATTCTAACATTATTAATTTCGGGTAAACCTAAATTTTTCATACTTCCGCTAACTGCTTTTCCCTGTGGATCAAGAAGCGCCGCGTGAGGCATAACGTCAATTTCAGCTATGAATTTCATGGATGTGATTTGCGGCAAATATAGTAAATCGTTTCTAGGAGTTCTCCTTAGATTATGGATAAAACTCCATTTAACTATATGAACATTCTAGAGCTTTTCTTCGCGCTGTTCCTTAATATAGAGGGCTTTCAGTAATTAATTTTCATGCTAATAACAAGATAAATGTAGAGGCTTCGTTAATAATCATTTGAAGTATCTTCGACCGAAGGCTCAGTTGTGCATCGAATAATACCAATTATCATATTCTTATCTGGCTATGCTTTTGTATGTAAGTCTCAGTCATTGAGCAGCTTGCGCACAAAAACAATTCAGCTGTCGGGAGATACAATTCGATTGGATTCAATGAGTCTTTTGCAAGGAAGCTTCAGGTTTACCGGGGCTTCTGAGGATACAAATTCTTATGAAGTTTTACCCGACAGAGGAATTCTTGTTAGAAAAGAGGGTTCGCTTCCCCCGAAAGGGGATAGCATTCAAGTTAGCTTTAGGGTGTTACCTTTGAACTTTTATGAGCCTTATCTCAACAAGTCCAGAAGAAAATCTACAGCCGAAGAAAGAGGCATTTACAATCCATTTGTTTATACACCTTCGAAAAATAATCCCGGTAGTTTAAAGTTCGACGGGTTAAACAAAAACGGTTCAATTTCACGTGGGATTTCAGTGGGTAACAATCAGGACCTTGCTGTAAATTCGGCGCTCAACTTGCAATTGTCGGGAAAGTTAACTCCCGAAATAGATATTAGTGCAGCAATTACCGATGATAATATTCCCATTCAACCAGATGGTAACACGCAGCAATTGCAGGATTTTGATCGTGTTTACATTCAGCTTTCGGATGAAAAGTCGAAGCTTATTGTGGGAGATTTTCAAATTACCCGCCCCTCTAGCTATTTCATGAACTACAATAAAAGACTTCAGGGAGGAAGTTTTGAGACCGAGTTTAAGGAAGCTCTTTTTGATGAGGAGAAATTCTCAAAAGCAATTATAAAAACCGGAGGGAGCGTTGCTGTTGCTCGTGGCCGATTTAATAGAAATCAGATTCAAGGAGTTGAAGGCAATCAAGGGCCTTATCGATTGCGAGGGGCTAATAATGAGCAGTTTATAGTTATACTTTCGGGTTCGGAGAAGGTGTATATCGACGGGAAACAACTCACCCGGGGTCAGGAAAATGATTATGTTATTGACTACAATACTGCAGAAGTAACTTTCACTTCGAGGATCCTAATAACTAAAGACAAGAGAATCTTTGTTGAATTTGAGTATTCTGATCGAAATTATGCTCGCTCTCAACTTGCTTTTAACACCTCTATTGAGCAAGGGGGCTTAACTACGAGTCTTCATGTTTATTCTGAGCAAGACAGCAAGAACCAATCTTTGCAACAAGAGTTGGGTCCTGAACAAAAGGAGGTTCTTAGGGAGGCGGGAGATGATCCTTCGCTGGCTTTGATTGATGCGGTTGATTCGGTAGCATTTACAGTTGACCTCATATTATATGAACTGCGCGATACTCTAGTTGATGGAGTTTTGTATGAGGATATTTTGGTTAATTCAACCAATCCTGAGCTTGCTAATTATAGAGCTACTTTCATCCAGATTGGTAGTAATCAGGGCAATTATATTCAATCGAATAGTGCTGCAAACGGCAGGGTTTTTCGGTGGGTAGCACCTGTTAATGGAGTTCCGCAGGGCTCATTTGCTCCTAAAGCTCAGCTTATTGCTCCTATTCAGCGGCAGATGTTCACTTTGGGTAATGACTACAAAGTAAATGAGAGATTGAGCTTTAGCTCAGAAGTGGCTTATTCGAAATATGATTTGAATACCTTTTCTCCAAAAGACAATGCAGACGATCCTGGATATGCTTTTAGGGTTGCGGCAATCTATAATCGTGAATTAGGTAAAGACAGCATTCGCTGGAAAATGATAAATACGCTTAGTTATGAGCAAATCGATAGGCATTTTAGTCCCATTGAACGCTTTAGAAATGTAGAGTTTGATCGTGACTGGAACCTTCAGCAAGTAATTTCAAAACCTGCATCAGAGTACCTTCCTCGTGCCAATGTGAATTTGACGAATGCTCAATACGGAACTTTTAATTACCTATTTACCGGATTTTTGAAAGGCGAGCAATTGCAAGCAAATCAACATGCTGTAAATACTGATTTGAAATGGAAAAGGTATAAGCTCAACTACGTTGGAAGTTTGACGTCATCTTCGGGGACTGAAAATTCGAGTAATTTCTACAGGCACAAAACGCGTTTTACAAGGGATATTTCCTGGTTTCAAATTGGTTATGATGATGAATTTGAGCGCAATTTATTGCGGGATGTTATAAATGACACGCTTCGCTCGGATGCATACTCCTTTTTTGATCGACAGGTATTTATCCAGAATGTGGATACTGCAAAGCGCAAGTATAATTTGTTTTATAGAATAAGAACCGATGATGGAATTAGAAGCGGAGACCTGAAGCAATATGCCTGGGCTGAAAGTTTTGGATTTAGCCTTGATTTATCCACCAGCGAGAATGTTCAATTTAGGTCAATCACAACCTACCGTCGTTTGGAGATTAGAGATACTGCCTTAAGCAATTTGCAGCCTGAGAGAACCCTGGTCAATAGAATTGAGCTTTCATTAAGATTACTCAAAGGAAGTATCACGTCTAGCACATTTTACGAATCGGGAAGTGGCTTAGAAACGAGAAAAGAATTTAGTTATCTCGAAGTGCAACCTGGTTTAGGAGTATACGGCTGGACAGATTATAATGGGAATGGAATTAAGGAATTGAACGAGTTTGAGATAGCTGCATTTCCAGATCAGGCAAAGTTTATAAGGGTTTTTACTCCAACAACAGATTTTATAAGAGTATACAGCAATACCTTAAATCAGGCTATTAATATCAAAACACCAAAAGAATGGTTTTCAAAGAAAGGATTTAAAAAGCTGCTTTCAAGATTTTCAAGTCAAACGGCTTGGCGGGGCGATAAACGAACCACCAATACCGATGTGCTTGATGCATACAATCCTTTTGGCTCAGGCATTGAAGATGCCCAGCTGATAACATTAAATCAGACTCTGAGAAACTCAGTTTTCTTTAATAGAAGTGACCCTAAGTTTGGTTTTGATATTAATTTTCAGAGAGTTGGTACAAAAGCTTTATTGAACAACGGACTTGAGTTAAGAGAAAACACCTTTGGTAATCACAGAGCAAGATGGAGTCCCGGAAATAGATTCACGATAAGTGCCGAAACACGCAATGGAACAAAGCTTAGTGAGGCAGAATTTTTTAGCACCCGAAATTTTAAAATTACTTATTTCGATTGGGAGACAAGAGTGGCTTATCAGCCTAGTCCATCTTTTAGGACCTCGCTTGCATATTCACAATCCACAAAAAACAATGCAGAAACTTTAGGTGGAGAGCAGGCAAAAAGCAATGCTATTTCGGCAGACTTGAAATACAATGTTCCCAATAAAGGGAGCTTGCAAGCTCAGATTAAGGTAACAGATATACAGTTTGATGGAGACCAAAATACTCCAGTAGCTTTTGAGATGCAGGAAGGACTTAGAACGGGAAGGAATTTTACCTGGGGATTAAGCTATCAAAGAACTTTGTCAAACAATATGCAACTCAATCTATCATATGATGGAAGGAGTTCGCCAGAAGTTCCAATTGTGCATGTTGGAAACGTTCAGGTGAGAGTTTTCTTTTGATTTTGTTGGTTATTCTGTGTAATATCTATTAACCCTTTATGGTATTGTGAAATAAAATAACCTATTTTTAGCGTCAAATTATTAAGAGCAGATGTCAGTAAAGAAGCCTCAAGCCAAATACAATACGGTGATGTTGATTGATGATAGTGAAATTGACAATTTCATTAATCAAAAGATGATTGAAGGGTGCAATTTTGCGGAAAAAATCTACGTGCATACAAGTAGTAAGAGCGCACTTGAATTTTTAGCAAACTTTGAAAGAGCTCATTTACCTGAAGACCTCATTCCGGAAATCATCTTCCTTGATATCAATATGCCAATTATGGACGGGTTTCAATTTGCCGAAGAATTCGGGAAATCTTGCCCTAAGATTTATGATAAAATAAAGATTGTTTTTCTAACAAGTTCATTGAATCCTGTAGATCAAAAGAAAGCGATGAATGTAAGAGGAGTTTATTCATTCTTGAATAAGCCTCTTGGGAAGGACCATCTTGACAAACTTTGATTTAGCATAACTTCACGTTAAACAAAAAGCTTCTATTTCTAGAAGCTTTTTGTTTTTTATGTGCAACACATGCAAATAAGGTTTATTGTGTTAAATTCATCTTTTTTGCTTTTGTAAATTCAAGCAAGAACTTACATAATAACCTTTAAAGGTTTTTAGCGCGAAAGGAGGAATGATCTTTCGTTTTAAGGACTAGCCTATACTAAACGAAAATGAAAAAGCACATATTGATTTTTATTTTTTTATCGGCAATTATAAATGCTCAGTTAGGTCTTGCCGAACAAAAAAACGACTCACTTTTACTAAAGTGGCAGAATAAGAATCTTCCTGATACTGCTCGGTTTGAATCATTATCTAAGTTTATAAACGATGTATGGCTTTACAATGACCCGGATAGCACAAAGCATTATACCGATATGTTGTTTAATGCTGCAGCAAAAGCCGGAAATAGAAATTATCAAGCTCAAGCATTATTATTAGAAGGCACTTCAAGAGTTGTTTGGAGTGACGATGAATTGGGGATTATTCCATTAAGAAAGGCTATGCAAATAGCACTTGAGGATAGTATTTTTGGTGTTGGATCAAGAATAGCAAATTCATTAGGTGTTGCTTTGCAAAACCTAGGGAAATGGGAAGAAGCCATTATTGCTTATGAACAAGGAGTTGAATTTGGTAATAAGTCAAAAGATAAACGCGTTGTTGGCTCGGCACTTATCAATATCGGTTCAATTCGTTCTGATCAAGGCAATGACAAAGAGGCAATTCAGCTATATCAGCAAGGGTATAAATTGTTTGAAGAGGCTGGGTTTCAAAAAGGAAAGGTTAGAGTACTGCTTAGCATCGGAATAGTGTATGAATCTCAGAACGAATTTGAACGGGCGAGAGATTACTACAGGCGCAGCTTAAAAGTAGCAGAAGAAATTGCTGACCAAAAGGGAATTTCCGGCGCACTCACAAACATAGGTAGTGCTTTTGTTCTTGAGACTGAGTATGACTCAGCTATGTTTTACCTTAATAAAGGTCTGAAATTTAGTGAAGAAGTAAATGATGAATTTTGGGTTGCTACAACTCTGCGTACAATTGGAGAAGTTCAATCAGCAAACAAAGACTTCAAGGGAGCAATAGACAATTTTAGCAAATCGCTTAAACTATTTCAGAGTATGGGCGACCAACCAGGAGAGGCAAGTCTGAATGTTTTTCTATCAGAAGCATACAGAGAAATAGGAGATAATTCAAAAGCTCTTGAGTTTTCAATAAGAGCATTCAATATTGCAGCTGAGGTTGGTGCGGCTTACGAGCAGCGAGATGCTTTATTAACTCAGTTTCGCGTATACCAAAAGCTTGGGAATTCAGAAAAGGCTCTTGGTAAGTACTTGAAATACATTGAGTTAAGAGACAGTCTTTTAGGCGAAAGTAACCAAAGAGAGGTTATTAGGCAGGAGTATAAGACTGACTATGAAAAGCAAGCTGCAATTGATAGTCTTCAATTCGAGGCTGAAAAGGCCATACAAACAAAGGAACTTCAGCGAGAAAAAGCTGTCAAAAATGGATTGGTTGCGGGGTTTATATTGGTTGCCATCTTTGCAGGTGTTTTCTTTATTCAGCGAAATCGCATTACCAAGGAAAAGGAAAAGAACGAGGAATTATTACTTAATATTCTTCCGGCTGAGGTTGCTGAAGAGTTAAAAAATAAAGGCTCAGCAGAAGCCGTTAATATTGATCAGGTAACTGTTTTGTTTACTGATTTTAAGGGTTTTACAGCCATGTCAGAAATGCTTAGTCCTAAAGAATTGGTTCAAGATTTAAATAAATGTTTTTCAGAATTCGATTATATCTGCGAGCGATATGGAATTGAAAAAATAAAAACAATCGGTGATGCATACATGGCTGCTGGTGGATTGCCTTCGCCTGATGTGAACCATGCGCAAAATGTGGTTTCAGCTGCGCTGGATATGGCACATATAGTTGAAAATGGAAAAGCAAGCAAAATTGAGAAGGGATTACCCTACTTCGAAATCAGGATAGGAATACACTCAGGACCCGTTGTAGCAGGAATAGTTGGTGTTAAAAAGTTTCAATACGATATCTGGGGAGACACAGTAAACACCGCAAGCAGAATGGAAAGCTCAGGGGAAATAGGGAAGGTGAATATAAGCGAGACAACTTATAATTGTGTCAAGGATTTAGAAATTTTCAAGTTTGAAAATAGAGGAATGATTAAAGCTAAAGGAAAAGGAGAGTTAATGATGTACTTCGCTTCAAAAGCATAACAAAACATTTAATTGCTTCTAAATCAATATGATTTTCTTGTTTCTTCAAGCAATGAAGAAACAAGAAAATAGTCAAAAGTGTAATTGAGATTTAGAACGTTAAATCAATATGGAACATTGATTATTCTTATTTACCTCTTAACTACTTGGCTTAATGTTTTTATAAAGCTCTCATCAACCTTGATGTATTCAAGCATACGATTAGACTTTTGATTCAGCAATTCAAATTTAGCAAATAGCTGAGTTATCTTTTGGTCAACCTGTCTTGCTGAAGAACTCATTTGTAGCGATAGAATCTTATAGAAAATAAGGGCATTTTCATAACCCATTTCATCATTGAGTTCTCTTATTTTTCTTGTAACACTTCTCAATAAGCTTGTTGCCGGGTCATATTTATTAATCATTGAATAATTGAGAGCCAGCAATAGTTTGATTTCTATTTCAGAATGTGGGTAGTTTTTAAAGCTTATATCGTTGATAAGTCCATTTAGAGTTTGAACGGCTTCTTGGTATTTCTTTGAATAGAAAGCACAAATGGCTGAATATTTAGCCCAATTAATATAATTGGGGATATCAGCCGTATCAGGTTCATAATTAGGGATGTTATCCTCATTATCATCGTAGAGTTGTTCTTCAATTCCGAGCTCAATAGCTCGTTCAACTTTAGAAATAAGGAAATGAGTTGTAAAGCAGCAATGATTATATAGTAAGAATGAAGGAAGTTTTTTATCTACTTCATCAAAAAACTTTGCTGCTTTCTTAGTAAGGTTAAGTTTATGGTAATACTCAAAAGCCAGATTTTGATATACTAACTGAAGGTGCTGATAATTGTTATCCTTTGAATAGGTATTGAAGGTTTTCTCCATTCTGGCAAGAATGTCTTCAACTGGATCATCATCCTTTAAAGCGTCCGGGTTAGGAACATATAAGGCAAAAGTAACATCTGTCATATCCTTATAAACCTGCAAGTGATGCGATTCATAAAGTGAACAAATATTATTCATTTCTTGCTTTATAAGGCTGAGGTATTCAATTTGAGATTTGTTTCTGGAGGCATAGTATTCTCCAACAGCCTTCATAAACGTGTTAAGCAAATCCTCTGCTTTATCTAAAGCAATTGTATATGCAAGGTGCTTGTTATATAATTGAGTGTATTCGTAATACTTAGGGGAATGTATATGAAGTTTCTTTAGTGCACTATAGACACTTGAAAGCTCATAAGGCATGTCATAATTCTGAAGCTCAGATTCTAATTTTGATAGAATCGCGATAGCAGTATCGCGATGAGTATCATAAATAAGCGTAGGAATATTGGCTACCTTTCTTAACAAGTCGATGATTGGTGTCGACATGTTATTAGTGAGGAAGTCTTGAATTTTATCAAATAACCTTGACTTTAATGTGTAATACGCACTTGTATTAACATCAAGCATGTTCTGAATTTCCTCATCATTATATTTATTCTCCCGATACAACTTCAGGAGTCTAAGATACTTGTCTGCCTTAGTTTCAACGAATTGCTGACACAGATCACTGTATTCATCTTCCTTAAGCTGCAGAACAATGCTCTTAAACTTAATCATACTCCTTTTGCCCACAATATATGGGAAATATTCATTATCAAAATAGGAGATAATTAATTTTCATCAACAGCAGTAGCTAACAGACCCCGGAAGTTGATGTAAGACTTCCCAGTTTCCGTCCTCAGTTTGTCTCTCAAGAATGTAAAAATTCACTCCATCTTCTCCCCAACCTGTGTAAGGCGTCCATTCAAGCTGAATGTAGAAATCGCCTGCAGGCTCTGCTGTTATTACAATATTATCACTAAAGCCCCTTCTATGCCCTCTAAACCACATTCATTACTTGCCATTTATGCGATAAAAATATTTCTTGTTATTAACATCTACATTTTGATCAACATAAGAAGTTTGTTCTGCTGGAAGGCTTGCTATTTGCGTAAAGTAGCTATTGTCAGTTGATCTAAATACCTTATATTCACTTACTCTATTTCCCATGATAACAGGGCGAGCCCACTCTGTAAGAATAAGCGATTTTCGATTACTGTTGAACGTGAAG
The DNA here is from genome assembly GCA_018401705.1 of Bacteroidia bacterium. Taxonomy (GTDB): domain Bacteria; phylum Bacteroidota; class Bacteroidia; order M30B66; family M30B66; genus M30B66. Next base: position 85,601 of record JAGYKL010000011.1, read on the forward strand.
CATTCACTTGTTGATTCTCAAATAGAATTTGGCAACCTATCACTAAAATCAAAATCACTGTCACTCTCCAACATGCCATTGGCCGTTTAGCCCTTCAGCTCTTACTTCATATCTATAAACAAGCGGACAAAAAACCGTGCTATCGATAAAGTTTGTAAGCATCGCCGGAGCCTGATTTCCTAAGTCTTCAGAAACAGTTGAGTTTTCTTCTGTTCTGAAAACCCGGTATTGAGATGTAGTCTTACCTATATAAGGAGTCCACTCAACATTAATCCGTATGATTCTCTAAAGTAATCGCTTCAACATTTACAGGTACAATGTTCAATCAAGCTGTCGGTTTCTATGTTAAACCCGCATCTATCCATTGTTTGGAGCTTATAGCAATAAACATTCTCTAAAGTATTAAGTCCTTGATCTTCATAAACCACTGTATGTGGGTCAAGGATCTCTTGAATAAGTTCATAGAGACCAGTACTCAAACTTTTTCTGTACAAAAGGTATGAGCCAAAATCTGCTGTAAGCGATTCTTCCCACTCAATTCTTACAGATTGAGGGTCGCTTACTGTCACTCTCACAATTGGAGTTACAGGTGCTGGAAGAGTATCAAATACTTGAATAATAGAAGGAAGTATAATCGTATCGGCACAGCCTGTGAAATTTGTAACAGTTAAAGAAACTGTGTAGAAATCGGGATTATAGTAAACTTCTGTAGGGTTTGTTTCAGGTGAAAAATTGCCATTTCCGAAATCCCAAGTGTAAACAGGGCTTTCTGTCTGATAAGATTCATTTGTAAAACCAACAGAAAGTGGAGTGCATCCTTCAGTTTGAGCAATTGTAAAGTTGGCAACCGGCACAATGAATGCTTCCAATCCATCGAAACTGGCAGTATCTGAGCATCCAAACTGGTTTGTAGCAATCAAATCAACAGTATGTTCTCCAGGTTGTAGCAAAGAGAAATCGGGTTCGTAAACTGTACTATAATCAGAGCCATCGATAAACCATTGATAGGTACTAGCTCCAGAGGAGAGATTTTGCGCAGAGAAGTTTAATGGAGCGCAATTCGTTGTATCAGTAGTTGAGAATGCAGCTTGAGGATAGGGATGAATGTCTATGGGAAGCGGGATTGTATAGAATGCACTACAGCCAAGGGTATCTCGAGAAAAGAGGGTAATAACAAAACTTCCTATTTCATTGTAAGTAAATGAAGGATTTTGTTCGGTACTAATATTCCCTTCTCCAAAATTCCATTCCCATTCAACTGCACCATTTGATAAATCTGTAAAATCTATCGTTGAGCCTAAACATGCAGATGTTTCTGAAGCCTCAAAAGATGTAGCAGGGCCTAATACAGTTACATATTCTGGCTTAAGGAGAGTGTCTGCGCAACCGTCGACTGAATAAACGACTAAGGTTACATCGTATACTCCAGGTGAATCATATAACTTAACAGGGTTCTCTACTGTAGCAAAAGTACCATCACCAAAATCCCAGAACCAATCAACAGCACTTGCTGATGTATCAAAGAATTCAACAACAGAAGGTGCGCAATTGGCAGGAGTTGGAGAATGAAAGGCTGCTATTGGTCCTGTAACATCTATAGGGAATTCCAAAGAAACAGTATCCCTGCAGTTTTCTGCAGAAGTTACAATAACTGTAGCAGTGTAGTCTCCATTTTCTGTGTAAAGATGATGTGGGTTTGCCCCCTGAGCAGTTGTTCCATCGCCAAAGTCCCATTCCCAAGAAATCATTCCTTCTTCAGATGCATTAAACTCAACGGGTAAAGGATTGCAATTGCCAATATATGAAGCGGCGGCTTCAACCTCAAGGGTAGCTAAACCTGCTTTGGTTACAGTTGCTGTACAACCCTGAGAACTAACAATCGAGAGACTAATTGAATCGGCTGGAAAGCTATTAAATGTTAATTCAGGATTTTGCTCATTTGAAGTAATTCCATTGCCGAAATCCCATTCCCATTCTACCGCATCTTCACTTAAATCAGTAAACTGAGCTTCAATGGGGTCGCATAAACCTTGTTGCGCAAATGTAAAATCAGCATTGGCATCATAAACAGTAATTACACTATCTGATAGTTCCTGATACATACAGCCTGGCCGAATTACACTAAATGACCTTTGATAGAACCGATAGTTTCCGGGTTGGTTAAAGACTTTTGTGTAAATGGCATCTGGGTTAAAAACACCTCCCGACCAAGAGCCGTCTGTAAAGAAATATGCACATGAGCCTATTCCGTTATTCTGAAACGTTACGGTAAGTGGGGCACAACCAACAATCGGATCAGACAAGGTATAATCAATGTAAGGAAATCCAACTATAACAGTGTGACTTAGCGGGGCTGTTGTTACACAACCTTCGGGACTTGTAATTGTGAGGTTAATAGTGAACTCGTCTTCCCATGTATAGAAGTGAAATGGTTCCTCTTCGGTGGAAGTAGTACCATCGCCAAAGTCCCATAAATAAGAATATCCAGGAATTCCGCTTAGGTTATGAGTAAACTGAATAGTGTCTCTACATACAGAATTAGGGAAAATTACTTCAGGTATTGGAGGACTCACAAGAATACTTTTCATTCTTGAGGAGATACAGCCCAAAGTGTCTACAACCCTAACTTGAATCGTATAAGCGCTATTTGCGAATGGGAAATCCCAGCTTGCTGTTGTTGTGCTGTCAGTGCCAAAGCCTCCAAAGTTCCATAGAATCTCTTCTACTGCTCCAGGGTTCATGATGCTAACATCCACCTGAGAATGTTCGCAGAAAGGGGTTTCGTCGAGCGTGAAATCAGGAATTCCCCCTCCAAGAAAAATAGATTGTGCATATTGGAATGTATCTAAACCATAAGGGGTAATCGCGGTATAATAAACTGAGTAGTAACCTGGATTTGTAAAAAGGTGAAAAGGATTCTGTTGATTAGAAATTGTTCCGTCGCCAAAATGCCATTCAAGTACCAGGTGAGTAGGATCTTGTTTTTGAAATAGAACATTTAATGGCGCGCAACCTCTAAGAGCTTGCGGAGGAATTTCTGATTCATTGGGATATGAACCTCCATTGGCAGTATCCTGGTCAACGTCTTCACTTTCTGAGTCAAATGGGTCTCCAGCTCCGAATAAAAAGCAATCTGGCGTTTCAATCTGAAGTGTAACTTCATAATCGCCTTCTGTTAAATATGTGTGAACAGGGTTTTCTTCAGTAGAAGTGTTTCCATCACCAAAATTCCATAACCAAGCTGTTGCATTAGTATTGGTTGAGGTGAAGTTTACTGTCTGAGGAAACTCGCCAGGTACGTAGTTACTGGAAAAAGTTGCTATACTAGAACTAAATGTAACAGCATTAAATGCAATGTAAGAATATGAGCAACCATTAGCAGTTGTTGTAGTCAAAGAAACATGGTGAGAATACATATTTGGGTATGTATGCACAGGGCTTTCGTCTGTTGAGGTTGTACCATCGCCAAAATCCCATAGCCATGAAACAGCATCGTCGCTATTATCATTGAACGTAACTGCATGAGGAGGGCAAATATTTATGTCAACATCAAATACTGGAGCCTCGCCTTCAATTATTATAGTCTGGTATTCAGGATATATCAAGCCACAAGGACTGGCATTTTGAACCAAAAGTGAAACTACATATTCACCAGGCTCGGTGTACATATGTGAAGGCTCTGTCCCAGTGTAGGTTGTTCCGTCGCCAAAGTCCCAAATATATGTTTCTCCAGCATTTGCCTCTATTTCAAAAGAAGCTGTGAAAGGCGAACAAGACGTTATTGGCTGAGGAGGAGTGTATAAGGCAATTTCATTGCTTGCATAAACAAGATCTTCTGCAAAAAGGGTGTCAGCACATCCAGAACCATTACTTACAATTAGAGTAACATCATATTCACCTAAAGCAGAATAAGTGTGCGAAGGGCTTTGTTGAGTTGAAGTTGTGCCATCGCCAAAATTCCAGAGAAACGAACCTGAAGTTGATCCTGTATTGGAGAATGATACACTTAAAGGAGGACAACCATTGGTATTCGTCGCTGTAAAGTTGGCGATAGGTGTTGTAACAGATACGGCTCCGTTAATTTGAACTGTAGAACTACACCCTAAAGCTGTAACTGCTTTTAGTCTTACAAAATACAAACCTCCCGCGTCAAAAGTAACTATAGGTTCAAAATCGGTTGATGTTTCACCATTGCCAAATGTCCACAAATAGCTGCTTGCTCCCGTGCTTGTATTATCAAAAACAGGAGTTAGAGGCGCACAACCTGACCCGTTTGCAACTGAAAATTGTGCAACAGGAAGTGGGTTCGCTTGAATATAATTGTTGACAGTAGTTGTATAGGCGCAGCCATTTGCCATTGTTACTGTTAATTGTGGACTATAAATTCCTGCAACATTGTAGTTAACTGTTTGGCTTGTATTGGTAGAGTTTTGACCATTGCCAAAATTCCATGCATATGAGACAGCATTGGTTACATTATTAGAGAACTGTGTTAGTAAAGGAACACATGAACTGGTTACTGTTGCTGTAATTTCAGGATTTACAGGGGTATGAATTGTAATATAATTGGGCTTAAGTAATGTATCAGAACAGCCGAAGCTATTAGTTATAATTAAGCTAACTGAATAAATTCCCGGGTTTGAGTATGTTTTATTAGGACTAACAGCGGTTGAGGTAGTACCATCACCAAAATCCCATAAATACGATGTAGAGCTTGTGTTTGAAGGAGTAAAAATAAATGCCTGATTCGGATCGCATGTTGTAGTTAGATTGGCAGTGAAATTTGGAGAAGGAACTGGGTTTACAACAATAGGTTGGGAAAGGTTATAAACCGACTGGCAGCCGTTTGAATTTGTTGCCAATAAAGAAACGTTATACGTTCCTGTCTGTGAATAAACTTTACTTGGGTTTGTTTGCAAGGAAGAAGTCCCGTCGTCAAAATCCCAGAAGTAACTTACAGCATTAGCCGTTGTATTATTAAATTGAAAGTTAGTTTGACCGCTACAACCGTTCAAAGAAGAAACAGTAAAAACAGGATTGGGGCCAGGTGCAGCAGTAATAATATTGGTTTGTGTGAGAGTGTCTCTTTGACCATTCGAAGCTATAGCAATTAAGCTAACTGTGTATGTTCCTGGGTTTACGTATACATTTTGAGGGTTTGCCAGCGTAGAGAAGTTTCCATTTCCAAAAATCCACTGATATGTAGCTGCACCCGTTGATGTATTGCTAAAGTTTACACTCAAAGGAGCACATCCTTGCACAACAGAAGTTGTGAATGCGGCATTTGGAGATTGCGCGAAAGCACTCAAACCTCCTAATATCAATATTGATATGACGAGGATATGCTTCAAACTAATTTTGGTTAGGTAATTTTGTTCCATCTTCAAATAATTACTCTCCGGCTCCGTCGGCAATTAATGTTACAGTTCCTTTTTCTTCTGGTAATGGGTCATTGTTATTTCCAATAGCTTTCACCTGATACACATATACATCTGTGCTGGTTATTGCTTTGCCTTCATAAGTCCCATCCCATAATTTTGTGATATCATCACTTGTAAAAACGATTTCACCCCATCTATTATAAATTTCCATTTTAAACTCCTTTAGCCCTTCTGCTTTAACGCCAAAGAAATCATTGATTCCATCACCGTTTGGTGTGAATGCACTTGGAATGTACATGGTAGGCTTAGGAATAGCTTCTGCCACATTAGAAAGACTAGTATATGTTCCACCTGAAATCTTGTAGGCAGTTACGCGATACTTTTTACTTCCTTGATGGCCTGCTGGAGTTGGTTGACCAAAAGAATGACCTAAACAGCATATCATTAGGAGGTTAAATAAAAAAATGCGACGTAAATTTCTTTTCATTTCAACAGAATCATATGTTTTCATAGCAATCACAGGTGTATTACTGTATTAGCATGTTTACTGTTACCTCTGAAGGAAATACAAGCCTTGCCTAACTTACATCTGTAAGGAATGAGAGGAATCGAATGCAATCAACCCCGTAGAGTCCACATAATCAGTGTGATGGTTTAGGTTTTCTTGTTTATTCTACTTAAAGTGGTTGTAAGAAAGGCTGAAACAATCTTATATCTCTTTGAGAGAAAAGATGGGTCAGGAATCATTCAAATTGCCTTATTTTTTGTTATTTCGTGTGAAGTCTGTTACTGAGTATGCAATCTGTTCCAATCCATGTAATTCTTTCTTTAGCAGACGATAGGAGCAGTGAGCAGTTAAAAGCGGCGTTTATCCCATTAAACGGAGCTTTTGAGCTAAAATTCATTCTGAATGAGGACCAACTCGAAAGTCAGATACAGACTGGAATTAAGGTGGTTGTTTTTGCCTCCACAGGAGGAATAAGTTGGCAGGAGTGTTCTCGGCGAATCAGAAATCATTCAGAGAATGCTATTTTCATTCTCATTTCAGATGAGGAAGATTTAACAACCGCAATCACTCAAGGTGCTGATTTGTTAATTAATTCCTCACAGGCAGTCGATTTACCCATTTTCATTGCTTCGCTTTTGAAAAAAAGGATTCCTGCCGTTGTCGAAAATCCTATTGTTGAAATTACACCCGTTTCAACAAAAGCCGAGATTGACGAACTACAATTGAAAAATAAGGAGCTTCAGAAAATCAATTTCGAATTAGACCGTTTTGTGTATTCTGCTTCTCATGATTTGAGAGCTCCACTCACCTCCGTTTTAGGACTTCTTTATCTCTTAAGAGAAGAAGCAAAAGAGGAAGAGCCGCAACGGTTGGTTGATATGATGGAAGAAAGTATTCTTAAACTAGATAACACCATACGGGACATTGTTGCCTATTCAAGAAATAATCGAACCGAGGTTCAAATTGAGCCACTTCGACTAGGGCTTATTATTGATGACTTAGTAAAGGGGTTGAAGTATCTTGAGTCTGGTGATGTCAAATTGTCGACTTGCGTGCGCTATGAAGATGATTTTGTATTTCTAAGTGATAGAACAAGACTAACTATTATTCTTACCAATTTAATAAGTAATTCGATTAGATACCGGCACCCTGCCAGAACTCCTGATGTTGTTGTTAAAGTTTACCGCGAAGATTCTTGTCTGGTTATTACCGTAGCAGACAATGGTTTGGGGATTAATGATCAGCACATGGGGAAGATTTTCGATATGTTTTACAGAACCAATGACCTTTCTGCTGGTTCTGGTTTAGGCCTTTACATAGTTAGTGAAACGGTAAAAAAACTAGATGGAAAAATAGAAGTGAAGTCGAAAGTAAACGAAGGCTCTATTTTCAAGATTGTGTTGCCGTTAATAAGGGAAGTGAATAATAATAATGCATCTGCCGAATGAAAAGTGTTGCCTTCGTTTTATTGGCAGAAGACTCGTCGATTGATTTATTCATCCATCGTAAGGTTATTCAACAAAGTGGGCTTTGTAACCGAATTGAATCTTGCACTACCGGAAAAGAGGCTATTTTGTTCTTCCAAAACCTGAAGGAGGATGACTTAAAGCCTAATCTACTTTTTTTGGATATTCGAATGCCTGATATGGATGGCTTTGAATTTCTGGAAGAATTTGATAAGCTTCCGCCTGAATTAAGGCGAAATACACGCGTTGTTATGCTATCATCTTCGATTGATGAGACTGATTTGAATAGGGCGAGAAACAATCCTCATGTGCTAGCATTTATTCCGAAGCCGCTAACAGTGGAGAAAATACAGGAATTATTTGCATAAAAAAGGCGACTATAGATTAACCATAGCCGCCAGAACCTAACCCTAATCTTAAATTACTTTAACGTGAAGTCGGTAGTTCCTATCTGAACGCCATCAGCATAAAGCTCAACCATATAAGTACCTTCCTTGAGAGCTTCAGTTTGATTAACATCCCAATTCAAACATAATTGCATCACTTTGTTATCGTAAAATATTTCTTTTTTAACGGAAAATTGGATTTCACTTCCGTTTAATAATGTTAGCATTGACTTATCTCCTTGAGTAAAAGTTTTACCATCAGGATCTTTGATAGCAGCGTAAATTAATTTCTCTTGCTTATCAGCAAGTTGATTATCTAAAACCGTAAAGCAAACTCTAATTCTATCAGCCTTCTTGGCTTTATCTGTTTGCTTTTCTTTGGTTCCTCCGCCTGATACCTTTACAGCGTCTGCGTAAAGCTCATACGTTTTAAGTCGCTTAGCAATCTCAACAGTCTTGTTAAGTTTGGAATTTTCCTGATTTAACTTTTCGTTTTGAGCAATAGTTTCCTCAACTAGCTTCTGAGCCCTAAAATTCTCATTTGTAAGCTCTTGATTCTGAGCTTTAAGCTCTAGAATAACCGCTTCGCTTTCGTCGTATTGCTGTTGCAATTCTTCCAGACGCTGCCTTAAACTCAAGCCATTTCCCCCTGACATTGATCCCCCCGAACGCTTTAGCGCCTGATAGTCAGACATTAATTGAACAACCTTTCCTCTTTCGATTTCTAACTCAGCTCTTAGTCCTTCATGAACTTGGATAAGGCTATCGTATTTTGCAGTGAGTAGTTGAAGCTGGTCTCTATATTCGTCAGTATCAGTTTCTGCTTTAACCTTTTCATTGCGAAGCATTTCAGCTTCTTTTTTAAGATCGTTTACCTGAAAAAACAGGTATCCGGAAAGTAAACCAAGCAAAGCAATCACTAAAATCAGGATGATAACAACAATTCTGTTGTTTCCTCCTTCTTTTTCTTCCTGCTCGACTTGCGGGGAGTTGTTCTCCATAATTGAAGCGTTTTTTTTGTGCGAAATGCAAAGATATTTTTTTTTAGATGCTCCGAAAGCATTCCTTTCTAGAAAACCATATTTTTGATTGTATTTATTAAAATTTTATCAACTATTAATGTATATGCTATGTTTTCAGATTTCTTACAGTTATTCTTTCCCCGTAATTGCCATGCTTGCGGCAATACTCTAATCAAACAAGAAAATTTAATTTGTTATTCGTGTAGATACTCCCTTCCTAGAACGGGCTTTCACCTGCAGCCTGGTAATCCAGTAGAGCAGCTCTTCTGGGGAAGAGTACCTCTTACCGCCGCCGCAGCTTGCTTTGAGTTTCGTAAATCGGGTGGTGTTCAAAGATTACTTCATCTGCTTAAGTATAAAAATGAACCTGATATTGGTAGAGAAATTGGCAGAATCTATGGAAAAGAATTACTCCAATCTCCAGTTTTTTCAGAATCTGAATTGGTGATTCCGGTTCCACTTCATGCATCCAGACTAAAGTCAAGAGGCTATAACCAAAGTGAAGTATTTGCTGAAGGACTTATAGAGTCAATGCCTTCGATGAGGGTAGATTTATCTTTGAAACGAATTTCTAAAACTGCTACACAAACCAAAAGATCAAGATTCGACAGATGGAAAAATGTAGAGACAGTTTTCTCCTTTCAGGAGGAAGGTGAAGCTGTTAGGGGCAAACGTATACTCCTAGTTGATGATGTTGTAACAACAGGAGCTACTCTCGAAGCTTGTGCCGCTCGGATTTTAAGAGCAGGTGCTGATTCAGTAAGGGTTGCTTGTATTGCAGCTACAAGATAAATAGAATATTTTCAGAAAAATCCTGCACATGGATGTAGAAACAATTGAAACAAGAAGGCTCCGATTAGTAGGGCTTTCTCCTGAAAACATGAAGTGCATTTTTGATAATCTCTCAAAACCTGAGATTAAGAAAATACTTGGACACCGCTCGGAAGTGGAATTTCTGCAAGAAGAAATCAAGCATAAGAATGGATATTCTAGCTATAACAGAGGCTTCATCCTTTTCCTTTTAACGGAAAAAGAAACTGAGCAAATCATTGGTCGATGCGGAATTCACAATTGGAATAAGGAACATAAAAGAGCTGAGATTGGCTATGTAATGCATGATGATAATTCTAAAAGGAAGGGTTTAATGACAGAAGCAATGAACGCAATTCTCAATTATGGATTTATAAATTTGCAGCTCAATAGAATAGAAGCCTTGGTTGGGATTGGGAACATACCTTCCCTCAAACTAATGGATAGATTTAAATTTAAAAATGAAGGCACTTTGAGACAGCATTATCGAATTAACGGTAAGTTTGAAGATACCTTCGTTTTTTCAAAATTGCATTCTGAATTCATTAATGCAGAAGTCTAATTGTTAGCTAAGTATAATTCAGGTTACATTCTTTGCCCTTAGATGTGGCTGTTCCGCTCATTGCAAAGATTAAGTATCAATCTATTTTACTTCTTTTCTTATGTCTTTGATATTTACAATATACTTATAGATGAAGCAATAGCTCATTATAAGGAATCATCAAGGGCCGATTCAGCTGATGTAGCATTTAGTTCAAAGGGATATTGAGCATATCACCCTATTGTGGGAGTTTGGCAAATTAGCATGTGGCTACATTTACACTTAAAACGATAATACTTTAAATATGATTAAACATATACATATTTATCTAAGCATTGCTCTTTTTACATTGATATCGTTTTGTGTCAATAAACCATGTCGGGGGCAATCTATTTCACCAGGGATTAATCATACTTTGGTATTATGCACCAATAACAACGTGTCTTCTTGCGGAGGAAATACAAATGGTCAATTAGGCATAGGCAATATTAATAGCAGCAATGTGCCTGTTGTGGTATCTTTTCTTTCAGATGTTATTTCTGTTAAAGCAGGAGGAACTCACTCTTTAGCTTTAAAGAGCGATGGCACAATAAGAGCCTGGGGTTCCAATTCTTATGGAGAATTAGGGACAAATGGAAGCAATAATATTAATACTAATCCACTTAATGTTAATGGCTTATCAAATGTGACTTCAATTTCTGCAGGTTATAACGCTTCAATAGCCCTCACCTCTGATGGCAAGGTTTGGACTTGGGGTTTAAATGAGGATGGGGGATTAGGTCAAGGAAACAATCTCGATTTGGCTGTTCCGACATTGGTTGAGAGTATCGAAAATGGGCAAGAGGTTTCTATGTTTAGTCGCCATACCTTGGTACTCAAGAATGACAGTACTGTTTGGTCAGCTGGTTTAAATGGCTATGGTCAGCTAGGTATTGGTTCAATAGCCTCATCAAATACTTTCACAATGGTGTCAGGGATAACTAATGCTATTGCGGTAGCTTCAGGTGGGTCTCATTCACTCGTGTTGGTTGATGGAGGAATTATTTAAGCATTTGGAAGAAGCTCTAGCGGGCAATTAGCAACTGATGGAACAATCAGTAGTGCTTTGCCTGATACTGTTCGTGGTATTCAAGATGTGGTTCAGATTTCTGCAGGCAAGGATTTCTCCATGGCCTTATTGGCAGATAGCACGGTTTGGATGTGGGGAAGAAATAATTCAGGGCAGCTTGGCAATAATAGCACAAGTCAAAGCAATGTTCCCGTTCAAGTTATTGGTCTTAGTCAAGTGGTTGAAATTTCAGCTGGGGATGCTCATTCATTAGCTAAGACGGCTGATGGTTCAATCTGGGCTTGGGGTAATGGTGCATTAGGTGTGCTTGGAAGTGGAAGCAGTGCTAATAGTTTAGTTCCCATAGAAATTATTCCTTTTTGCGGGGCGCCGACGAATTTTGAGGAAACCAATCTTTCTGATTTTAAGATTTTTCCTAATCCTTCCGATGGAAGGGTGAATATTCAAGTCGAAAACTTCTTGTCCAAAGGTCAAATATTCGTACATAATACCTTGGGTCAAGAGGTTTTAAATTCATCAATAAACTCGCCTTCCTTAGATCTTGATCTAAGTCATCTTAATAAGGGAATTTATTTAATATCGATGAATTTAAACGGAGGTACTCACCAGTCAAAACTAGTGCTTAACTAATATAACCTCATCCATTAAGTTTTCTATTTTCCTTATGTCTTGTTGAATCCCGATTGGTCTTCTTATCCAGATTCTGACGAACAGCTTCAGTTAAGTCAACTCCAGTTTGATTTGCCAAGCAAACCAGCACAAAGAGGATATCAGCCATTTCATCAGCTAAACCATCGGCATTTTCGCCTTCCTTAAAGGATTGTTCACCAAATTGTCTTGACATGATTCTGGAAAGCTCTCCAACTTCTTCCATAAGCACGGTCATATTAGTAAGTTCATTAAAGTACCTCACTCCATGCTCCTGAATCCAGGCGTCAACCTTTTGCTGTAGTTCCTTAATTTCCACTAGGCTTGAGCCTCTTCTATCGGCTGATGACAGTTTTTGTATTTCTTACCGCTTCCGCAAGGACAAGGCTCATTTCTGCCCACTTTAGGTACTGCATTTACCACTGTTTGGGGTTTTGAAACCTCTGAAGTTTGCGGTAATGGCGGCAAGTCTGAGCGACTTGTTCTCAATTGAGGTGATGGTCGGGAAACGGGTGCAGATGCAGCAGAAACTTTAGGGCCTTGCTGTGAACCATCTCCTTGTGAAACAGGTAAACTCCCCTTCATTAAGAAGGCTGAAATTTCTTTACCTACTCTGCCAATCATATCACTGAACAAATTAAAAGACTCCAGCTTATATATCAAAAGAGGATCTTTTTGCTCATAAACAGCATGCTGTACAGATTGCTTTAACTCATCCATTTCACGAAGATGCTCTTTCCAAACATCATCAATCATGGCGAGAGTAATCATTCGCTCTAATGCCTTTCCAACTTCTTTTCCTTGAGAATCAACAGCTTTCTTAAGATTAACCAGTAGTTGAATTGTTTTTGCGCCATCCGTAATCGGGATGAGAATGTTTTCAAACTGTTGACCTTGCTCTTCGTAAACTTTCTTAATAACTGGATAAGCCAGCTGCGATATGTGTTCAGATTTCCTTTTGTAAACAGCCTCGATTTCTCTGTAGAGCTGATCAGCTAAGACTTCAGGCTTTTCCTTAAGAAATACATCTTCAGTGATAGAAGTATTTAAAGAGAAGATTCTAATAATCTCCATCCTAAAGTTTTCATAATCTCTGAGATCCTGATAATCCTGTACTAAAGCCTCGCATGTTTCAATAAACATATTGGCTATATCAACAGCAAGTCTTTCTCCGTATAATGCGTTTCTTCTTCTTTTGTAAACAACCTCTCTTTGAGAGTTCATCACATCGTCATACTCAAGAAGTCTTTTTCTAATTCCGAAGTTATTCTCTTCAACTTTCTTTTGGGCTCTCTCAATGGAGTTTGTAATCATTTTACTTTGGATTACTTCTCCTTCTTTCATACCCAAGCGATCCATGATTCTGGCGATTCTTTCAGAACCGAACAAACGCATAAGATCATCTTCAAGAGAAACAAAGAACTGTGAACTTCCCGGGTCTCCTTGTCTACCCGCACGTCCTCTTAGCTGCCTATCAACTCTTCGGCTTTCATGTCTTTCTGTACCGATAATAGCAAGACCTCCAGCTTCTTTAACGCCTGCGCCTAGCTTAATGTCGGTACCACGACCTGCCATATTCGTTGCAATAGTAACTGTGCCTGGCTGACCTGCTTCTTGAACTATTTCCGCTTCGCGTTGATGCATTTTAGCGTTAAGCACATTGTGCTTGATGCCTTTAAGTTTAAGCATTCGGCTAAGAAGCTCAGATATCTCAACAGATGTTGTTCCTACAAGTACTGGACGACCTTTTGCTGTTTCTTCAACGATTACATCAATAACAGCATTATACTTTTCTCTTTTGGTCTTATAAACCAAATCTTCTCTGTCATCTCTTGCAATTACTCGGTTAGTAGGAATTACAGAAACATCCAATTTATAGATATCCCAAAGTTCGCCGGCTTCGGTTTCTGCTGTACCAGTCATCCCAGCCAGCTTATTATACATCCTGAAGTAATTTTGGAGTGTTACAGTAGCATAAGTTTGTGTGGCTGCCTCAATAGTAACATTTTCTTTAGCTTCAATTGCCTGGTGCAATCCGTCGCTGTAGCGACGACCTTCCATTATACGACCGGTTTGCTCATCTACAATTTTAACCTTGCCTTCAATCACTACATATTCAACGTCAGTTTCGAATAAGGTATAAGCTTTAAGAAGCTGATTTACAGTATGTATACGTTCCGACTTAATGGCATAATCACGCATCAGTTGATCTTTCTTTTCAACTTTAACATCTTCACCTTCAGTCATTTTCTCAATGCTAGCTATTTCAGAACCAACATCTGGTAGGACGAAGAAATCAGGTTCTTCAGAACCGCCAGTCATTAATTCAATTCCTTTCTCGGTAAGTTCAATGGAATTATTTTTCTCATCAATTACGAAGAATAATTCAGCATCAGCTTTATGCATTTCTCTAGACTGATCTTGCATGTAAAAATTCTCAGTCTTTTGAAGCAGAGCTTTTACACCAGGCTCACTTAAATACTTGATTAGGGCTTTGTTTCTTGGTAAACCTCTGTGAGCTCTTAGTAGGGCAAGACCTGCTAATTTATCATCACTGCCGAAGTTCTTTTTGGCTTCAGCAATGGCATTCTGAATAAAGTTTCTTTGAGCAGCAACAATCTTTTCGACCCTTGGCTTTAAAGCAAAGAACTCTTGGTTATCGCCCTTTGGAGTAGGACCGGAGATGATAAGTGGTGTTCTTGCATCATCAATCAATACCGAATCTACCTCATCAACGATGGCATAATTGTGCCCTCTTTGAACAAGTTCCTCAGGAGTTCTTGACATATTATCCCTGAGGTAGTCAAAGCCAAATTCGTTGTTTGTTCCAAAGGTAATTTCAGCTGCGTAAGCGGCTCTTCTTTGATGTGAGTTAGGCTGGTGTTTATCAATGCAATCAACACGAAGTCCATGAAATTCATAGATTGGCCCCATCCATTCAGAGTCGCGTCGTGCAAGGTAGTCGTTTACGGTAACGAGGTGAACTCCTTCGCCCGTTAGGGCATTCAAATAAACAGGCAACGTTGCTACCAGAGTTTTACCTTCTCCGGTTGCCATTTCTGCAATTTTACCCTTATGAAGCATAATACCTCCAATGAGCTGTACATCGTAATGAACCATGTCCCAGGTAACTAGATTTCCAGCAGCATTCCAGGAGTTCTTGTAAATAGCTTTGTCACCATCAATAGTGATATGCTCTTTATTTACAGATAAATCTCTATCTAATTGTGTCGCAGTTACAGTTAATGTTTGATTCTCTTTGAATCTTCTTGCTGTTTCGCGCATAACCGCAAAAGCTTCAGGAAGAATCTCAAGAAGCACTTCTTCAAGCTTTGTTGTTACAGTTTTCTTGAGTTTATCTACTTGCTCGTAAATATTTTCTTTTTCAATAAAATCTAATTCGCTAGAAGACTCGGCTTTTTCTGTTAGCTCCTTAATTTGATTTCTTTCTTCCTGAACGTAAGTATTAATTTTTTCTCTAAACTGAACCGATTTTGCTCTGAGTTCATCATTTGAAATTGCGGCTAAGCCGGGATAAATTTCATTGATTTTATTTACAAGTGGGCGCACCTCTTGTAAGTCTCTATCGGCTTTTGAGCCTACTAATTTTCCAAATAAGGAAGAGATCGTTTTGATCATGGAATTGGGTATTCTATCTTAATAAAGCGGCAAAATTAGGGATTTTCCCCGGTCATTTGGATGATTCAACAATCATTCCCTCTAAAACATAACTGACAAAACGTCGAAGCGGTAATTGGAATGGCCCAATTACCGCTTCTTTACTACGTTTATTAGAAAAACTTAGCTGCCAATCAGACAGTTTTCACAACTTTTACAGTGTGAATTTCATTGCCTTTTTTCACCACTACTTGATAAACACCAGCTGCTAAATCTGAAATCTTAATTTGTGCAGAGTTTTCGGTAGTGATTTCAACTGCAACTGCAACAATTCTTCCAGTTGCATCCATCACCTCAATAACTGCATTCCTTAACGAGATAGAAGATTGTAACGTAACATAATCCTTAGCGGGATTAGGGTAAACAGCAATGAAATTGCCTTCGGCATCTTCAATTCCTGTGCAATCAATTACTTTAATTACATCAGTGGCGAAATTGCTACATCCATTATTATCAGTATAAGTGTATGTAATATCTACATTTTCGCTTTGTTCTGGTGAAGTAAAGATGCTGTTATTAACATATAAACCAGAGTATTCTCCACCGGCAGGAATACCTCCTGATAGAACTAAGGTTACTGCTTTAGCGCAAATAGTATCTGGATTGAGAACGAATGAAACTGTTGGAAGCGGATTAACGCTTACAGAAACTGGCTCTGATTCGGAAGCACAATTAGAAGCATTTGTTGCTCTAAGAACATATTCTCCAGCTTGAGTAACAATTAAAGAACCAGCATCGCCACCTGAAATAGGATTGCCTAAACTAGACCAACTGTAAGTAATTCCAGCATTAACAGTATAGGTTAATTCTAGTTCATCACCAGCACAAATTGTATTTTCTCCTTGAACAGTTATAGCAGGTTGATTTGGTGTTTGGCCAACAGTAATAGTAACAGGCTGTGATGTTGATGAACAGTTGTTCACATCTGTTATAACAACAGTATAATTACCTGCAGCAGTAGCTGTATATTCAGAACTAATTTCACCACTTAAATTAGAACCATTATTCTGCCACTGGTAAACAAGTCCAGCGCCGATAGTGGCATTAAGTTGTACTGCATTTCCATCACAAATTGCAGGATTTCCTGTAAAAGAAATCTCAGCTTCTGTTCCTGCAACACTCACTTGAATTGGAGCACTCAAAGCAGAACATCCAGATTGATTAGTTACAACAACGGTATAGCTGCCACTTTCTCCAACATTGAAAACAGAATTTATAATACCAGGTAATGCATTGCCATTCTGATTCCACTGATAAGTGTATCCATTACCAGTATTTGCTTGAAGAAGCACTGTATTCCCAATACAGAATGTTGTAGGTCCGTTAGGGGTAATAGTGGCTTCTGGCTGAGGATTAACTGTTACAACAAGTGGCTCACTTGTGGATGTACAAGCACTGGAGTTTGTAATAACAACTGTATAAGACCCTCCTGAACTAGCAGTGTAACTCGCTCCACTAGCACCTGGGATTGTAGCCCCTTCTATCTGCCATTGATAAGTTAAGCCTGAACCTGAGCTAGCAACAAGCACAACTGACTCACCTTGACAGATACCAGTTGGTCCACCAGCAGTTAATGTTGCAACTGGAGCCGCAAGAATATTTACAGCTACACCCGAAGATGTTGAGGAGCAATTGGTTCCCTGTGAAACAGTTAAAGTATAGTTACCCGAAGTACTCGCTATATAGTTAAGCCCAATGGCACCGCTTATTGCATTACCATTTAATGACCACTGATAAGTTAAATTATTACCAACTGGAGCACTTAAACTTACAGTATTACCCTGACAAACAGTAGAACTTCCATTAACTGTAATATTGGCTGATGGAGGAGTTGTTACCGTTACTTGAGTTGCAGGCGAATTTGAACTACAGCCGTTTTGTGTAACTGTTAATACGTAATTACCAGATGTGGTAGCTGTATATGTGTCTGAAGTAGCTCCTCCAATTGGGTTTCCATTATTTATCCATTGATATGATAAACCAGAGCCTGTTGGACCGCTAAGCGCAACTGAGTTCCCTTGACAGAACGTTGTTGGCCCATTTGCAAATATTGTGGATACAGGAGCAGGATTAACAGTAACTGGGATTGCATTACTTGTAGCAGAACAAGCCGTTGTAGTTACAATAACAGTGTATGAACCACTCTGGTTTGCAGTATATGTCTGCTGGTTTGCACCAAAAATGGGAGATCCGTTGTTTTGCCATTGGTAATTGGCGCCGGCAACTGTGCTAGCACTTAGTTGAACACTTCCTCCTTGACAGAAGGATGTTGAGCCTTGAGATGAAATCGAAGCATTTGGCCCAGCAACAACACTAATTGAGATTGAGTTAGAAGTTGCTGTACAACTAGGACCGTTGCTAACAACTGCAGTATAAACTCCTCCTTGATTAGCCGTGTATGTTAATGATGTTGCTCCATTAATTGGACTTCCATTTAATTGCCACTGAACGTTGTTACCACTTTGAGTATTAACTGAAATAATTGTAGAACTACCTTGGCAGATTATTGTGCTTCCTGCATTACTAATGCTTGCTGTAACGTTTGCCACCACATTTACAGTAATTGAATTAGAAATGCCACTACATCCAGAAGAATTAGTAACAGAAACAGAGTAAGAACCAGTTTGATTAGCTGAATATGTGTTTTGAGTAGCACCATTAATTGGCGACCCGTTAAGAAGCCACTGGTAACTGCCTCCAGCTAATACTGCAGGAGTAGAAAGAGATACAGATCCACTACCGCAAATAGTAGTACTTCCTGTTGAGCTCGCAACTGGTGTTGGACTTTGACCAACTACAATTTCTACAGTATTGGACAGTGCAGTACAACCTTGACCATCAGTAATAAATAAGCTATATAAACCAGCAGTATTTGCGGATATTGAACTTGCAGTTTGTCCAGGGATATCAATTCCATTTAATCTCCACTGATAAGTAACTCCTGCAGCACCTGAGGAATTTATTGTTACAGATTGCCCACCACAAATAGTTGAAGATCCAGCAGTAGTAATTGTTGGCCCTGTTAAATTACAACCAACAGGAGTTCCTTCAATCGCTAAATAAAATGTAGAGTTCGTAGTTGATACATCTTGGTTATAAACACGCAAATAGTATGTTTGACCAGGAGTAAGAGTTGTTAATGCAAGAACCTCTTGGTCATAAGTTCCAGTAGTTACATTATTCACACATTGAATAGATGTAAGGTTAGCACAAGAGCCTGAGAAAACTTGAAAAACAGTTTGGTAATCAAGGTCTCCTAAAACATTGATAGTAGTTCCTTGAGGATTTTCTCCAGCTGCAAAGCTAAACCAAACATCATCGTTAGCAGTACCAACACATCCTGGTGAAGATTGAGTAGCTAAAGCGTTGTCTTGAACTTGAAAGATATTTCCCAATGCAATTGGAGTAGCTCCGTTACAATTGTCATTAGATGGAACTGTATTGTTTTGAACGCAGATAGTAAAATCAGTAGAAGCACCAATATTTCCTCTGTAGTCATAAACTCTTACATAATAAGTTTGACCAATGGTTAAGCCAGTAGCAGAAAGTTGTTCAGCATTTGATTCAATAAATACATCAGAACATCCACGTGAAACAAGATTATTACATGAACCAGAAAAATACTGAATAACTGGATCCATGTCAGTTGTTGGAGTAACTACGATATTCGCTGAAGTTGCAGTAGCTACAAAACTAAACCAAACATCAGCATCAACAATGCCTCCTGGTGAACAAGAAGAAGCAGGCGCTGAACCTGTAGCTCCAGCAACATCTCCAAAAACAGGGTTGCAAGATGCACTAGCAGTCAAAGGAATTGCTCCAGAACATTCGTCGTTTGCTACAACATTAGCTTCAGGATCCCAATATGCACATATAGTAAAACCAGGATTTGTAGGAGTAGCTGTGATAAAATCATAAATTCTAACAAATACAGATTGACCCGGCATCATACCAATAACACTTATAATCTCAGGCTCACCTGCCAAACCTTCATCAACACAACCAAGGCTTAATAGGTTATTGCAATTGCCTGCGGCAGTAGGAACAAATATTTCTGCAACTATTCCTAATGTTCCAAAATCAGGAAACATTTCGATTGTTACAGCGGTATCGGTTGCAAAAATCTCATACCAAACATCTTCATTGTTTGTACCTCCGCAACCTGAAACAGGAAGCGAGGCTGAGGCATTTAGAAGAGTTCCATTTATAGGATTACACTCTGTTCCTGCAATAATAACGGTAGCATTGTCGCACTCATCATTTATAGGGCCTTGAGCTTCAGGTACAAATATGTTGTAGGTACAAATTTGGTAACCAAGGTCACTAGAATTGTTTCCATTATAATCAAATACTCTTAACCAAAATTGTTCACCAGGTGTAGTTGGTGATAACACGATTGATTCTGTTTCACCCGATAGGGTAAAATCAGCACATCCTATCAAAGCTAAATCTCCACAACCAGTTCCTGAATAAATTTCGATAATTGGATCTATGTCGCCATCAGGAATTACGTTAAATAAAAGTGAATCAACTTGTGCTGTGATAACATACCAAGCATCTGAATCTAATGTTCCTGCACATGAGGTTGTTGGGTTAGTAGCACTTGGTGTAAAATCACCTAAATTACCACTGATGGGATCACAAAAATTAGTTGTTGTTAGCGGTATTGCCGAAGCACACTCGTCACCTATCACTCCTGGAGGGTTAGCAGGAATATTATAAGAACAAATTTGAAAACCATTGTCAGCAGCAACATTTCCTCCGTAGTCAAATACTCTTAACCAAAATTGCTCGCCCGGAGTAGTTGGAGATATTATAATAGCTTCTTCCTCGCCCTCCAGAGTAAAATCAGCACAACCAAGTAAATCTAAGTTTCCACATCCAGTTCCTGAATAGATTTCGATAATTGGATCTGAGAGGCCTTCAGGAATAACACTGAAAATAACGGAGTCAACTTGAGCGGTGATAATATACCAAGCATCAGAATTAAGTGTACCGCCACATGTGGTTGCAGGGGTTGTACTTGGAGTATAGTCTCCTAAGTCTGCTGCAACTGGATTACAAATATTAGTTGTAATTAAAGGCAATGCCCCGGCACACTCATCGTTGGCTGGCGTATTACCTCCATTTCCTATATTGTATGCACAAATCTGATAACCCAGATTAGACGTTGCATTGCCTGAATAATCATAAACTCTTAACCAGAACTGCTCTCCAGGGGTAGTTGGAGAAATGAGGATTGACTCTGCCTCTCCTGCAATATTAAAATCAGCACAACCAATAAAATCAAGAGCACCGCATCCAGTACCTCCATAAATTTCAATAATTGGATCAACAAGTCCATCAGGAATTACATTGAAAAGCAAAGAATCTACTTCAGCTGTAATAACATACCATGCATCCGAACTTAGCGATCCGTCGCAAACAACGGCAGGGGAGGAGCTTGTTGTGAAGTTCCCTAAATTTCCACTAATAGGATTACAAAAGTCATTAGTTGTTAAAGGAATTGCGTTGAAACAGTCATCTCCGTTTATTGATGTTCCGCCACCTTGTGTTGCACAAAATGTAAAGTTAGGGTTAAGTGCTTCAGCTGAGAAATAATCATAAACTCTAACCCAAATTATTTCCAAAGGCAGGGCTCCGGTTACAATTGCAGCTTCAGCTTGGCCATCTAGCGTTTCATCAAAACATCCTATGCTTGTAAGGTTAGCACAACTTGTGCCTGAAAAGATTTCAAAAACTGGGTCAAAGCCTGTTCCATCAGGAATAACTTCAATTAAAATATCCTCATTGGTGCCGCTAACTACACTAAACCAAACATCATCTGTGTTTGTTCCAGTACAAGCTACTGGATTCGAGCCTGTGGCTCCAGCTAAAGTTGCTGAAATAGGGTTACATGTTGGAGTTGCAACTGTTAAAAAGGAAGTCTCACAATTGTCGTTATCGGGCCCTGCTAAACCACTAACCATACGGTAAGCAATTGTAGAACCTGTAGAGTTGGTTACACAATTAAATTCATTTATTTGAATATAAACAACACCTGAAAAGGTTGCAAACCAAGAGATATAGGCATCATCATCATCGCAATCATCATCACTATAATCTAAAGCAACACTAGTGTTGGTTGATCTGAAAAGTGTAAGCTGTGAGTCATAAGCTGCATTTCCGCCATAAGTGGCGCAAGTCGTAAATTCATATGTATTACCACTCGTAACATTTAATGCAACATATTCTCCAGCATAGTTAATAGTAGTTGCATTTCCCCAACTTGTAGTAGGAGTAAACGTACCAGAAGGGTATTGAGTGTTGTTAAAAACACATTGGCTTGAAGCGCTGTTGCCTATGAAAATTATAGCAATAGCAAGGGTTAGGCGTAGAAATCTCAGCATTAGTAAAAATTTAGGATTGCAAATGTAAGAAAACAAGCATATGAGTGTGAAAAAGCTTTGTTAATTCTTACTTACTCAAACTGAATATCAAATTAATTATACTTAAGCTCTATAGAAATTCATTTCGTCTAAATATTTCCATGCGTCTAATGGCATAAAACATCTAACATCTTTCTGGTTTGAAATTGCATTTCTAATAAAAGTGCTTGAAACATCCATGTGCGGAGCCTCAGTCATAATAACAGAAGGGTGTTTGTCAAAAGCGCTTTTCGCGCTTCCCGGTCGTGGATAAACCAAAATCGAATGATTGCTTAAAATAACCTCATAGTTCTTCCATTTATCAAGGCTTTGCAAATTATCGCTCCCCATGATTAATGAAAACTTGTGTTGAGGATATTTTTCTGACAAATGAACGAGCGTGTTTACAGTGTAAGAAGGCTGTGGAAGTGAGAATTCAATATCAGTAGCCCTTAAATAAAGAATATCATCAATTGCAGCATTAACCATAGCCAAGCGATGATGCCCTTTCAAAAGCGATTTCTTCTCTTTAAGCGGATTATGAGGTGACACTACAAACCAAACTTGATCTAAATCGGTAAACTGGGCCATATATCCAGCAATTGAAAGATGGCCAACATGAATTGGATTAAAAGAGCCAAAAAATAATCCGATATGCATGTTAATCAGTATTCAAAAACTCTTGCACCATGTCAAGTGCATTAGGTAAACAGTCCTCGAGCTTATCATTTACCAGTATTCTATCGGCATGTTTGGCATATTCCATTTCTCTGGTCGCTTTTGAAACTCGGGCTTCGAAACTCTTTTCGGTTTCTGTAGCTCTGTTTCTAAGCCTTTCTGTTAGCACTTCAATCGAGGGAGGCATCACAAACACTAACAAAGCTCTATGAGAGAAGTGCCTTTTAATATTCAAGCCACCTTCAACATCTACATCAAAAATAACATGATTGCCTCTATTCCAGATGCGATCAATCTCAGATCTTAATGTTCCATAAAATGTGCCTGTATAAACTTCCTCCCATTCAAGAAACTCTTGTTTCCCAATCTTTTGGAGAAACTCATCGGTATTCATGAAGTAATAATCTACACCATTTACTTCATTAGGTCTTTTTTCTCTGTTTGTTGCCGACACAGAAAATTCAATTCCAGGAATATTTTCCAGAATATGCCTAACAATGGTGGTCTTCCCAGCTCCGCTGGGAGCGCAAACTATGATTAATTTACCGCTCACAAAACATTATTGAGTTGTTCCTTTATTTTTTCAAGCTCATCTTTCATCAAAACTACTAACTTTTGCATTCCTGCATGATTAGATTTTGAGCCGATTGTATTAATCTCTCTGCCCATTTCCTGACTGATAAACCCTAGTTTCCTTCCGTTTGAAATAGGTTCTGCCATTGTAGTTTTGAAATATTCGCAATGGGTCCTTAAACGTTGCTTTTCTTCAGAGATGTCTAGTTTCTCTATGAAATAAATCATCTCCTCCTCAAAGCGATTCTCAGTGCCAACATTCTGTTGAAGCAACTCATCAATTTTTGACTTGATGCGAGTCCTCACAGTTTCCATTCTTTCGGCTTCCAAGGGACTTAGACTGTTTAATTGCTTCTCAATTTCTTCAACCCTTGCAAGTAAATCCTTTTCAAGACCGTTACCTTCGTCCTTCCTAAACTGGTCAGCATTTGAAATAGCATTTTGTAAGGCCTCTCTTATCTGAGTCCAATCACCTTCTTCAAGTTTTTGCTCAGTTTCTACAACACTATCCGGAAGGCGCATGACTTCCGAAAAAATCACATCATTACTAACGCCAATCTCATTTTGCAATGTTTGAAGTCTGATAAATTGCTGCTTAATGAGCTCGGTGTTCACTTCTGCAAATGACTGAACTCCTGTATTCTTTATATTGATTTGAATATCAATTTTCCCCCGCTCAAGTGCCGAACTAATGAGATTTCTTATTTCACCTTCCTGCTCTCGAAGTATCGATGGAATTCTGAGATTCAAATCTAAAAGCTTACTATTCAAAGCTCTGATATCAACTGTTACTAATCTGGAATCAAGAGAAACCTGGTGTTTCCCGAATCCTGTCATCGATTTTATCATTGGCGCTAAAATAGGAAAAATACATAGCTTTTGATTATAGCCGTTATGCTGAGTTTGGCAATAGAAAAAGACTCGGTATCTTTTATCAAAAATCTGACTTATGTCATAGTTTCTTTCATTTCAATACAATTACCTTTGGTAGAAATCAGAATCTGCATGAAAATTCTCAAATTTATTCTTGTTTGTATCTTGTGTTTGGGGACTATTTCTCTTCTGGTTTGGCTTTTTTATTAACCCTCTGAAAATCTAAGTATGAAATCAAATGTTGGAAATACCGATAAGGCAGTAAGAATCTCAATTGCAGTTTTGCTGGCAGCATTGTATTTTACTGGAACAATTACAGGTGTTCTTGGTGTAATAGCTCTAGTTGTTGCCGGTGTGTTTGTGCTTACTTCACTTGTAGGCTTTTGCCCTCTTTACGCCATCTTTGGCATGTCTACATGTCCTAGAAAAACGAAGTAATCCGCTATCATATCAGGGAGTTCTGAATAAGAATTCCGAGAGCTTTTCAACATTCAAAGGGCATTTGCGTTTAGTTTGAAAGTCCAAACTATGCGTAACACTCTGATTATTTGCTTTATATTGATGATTTCCTCAGGCTTTAAGCCTGAGACGATTAAATCAGACTTATACATTCCGGCACATGAGCAATTTGTGCTTGGAGGTGGACAGGACTTTAAATTTAATGTTTCGGCAAAGAACGTTGGACTTGCAAAAGTGCATCTTTTTCTTTCCCTTAATGGCTTCGAAACTGATCTTGGATACTTGGAGCAAGGTGAAACTCTCGATGCTTCAGTGCCAGAAAAGGCATCTGTTTTAGTGAGGAATGAAACTGCCTTGAGAGCACATCTTAAGGTAAAAGCTAAGGGCAAATCAGATAATCTAGGAATGCAGTATCAAAAAGTTGAATAGGCCATTGTAAAGCACTTGTAATCTTTGCCGTTTCCTTGATATCACTGTAAATTTCTGCTCTTTAGTTCCTGCTTAAGCGCCTCATATTTCTTAGATTTCTTTAAGAAAAGGTAAATTAAGAACAAGGGAATTAATAATAAGAATCCAAATGCATTAGCCGCAGCACCATAAATCATTATTCCAACCAAAAATCCGATAAAGAATGCATCAAATAAGGGTGATGGCTTAATCTTGCCAATTTCATCCTTTAGTTCGTTATCTGATAAATTCGAAAAATCAAACTGCTTCATAGAAATAAATCCATTTTTAAAATTTCTAATTGAATATATGTTTTAGCCAATTTTTTATATCTAGTTTTCTCTACTCAACTATCCACAACGGTCCTCGAACAGCCGCCCTTTTTTCGATGGCGGGTGTGCGTTGTTAGTGGCTGAAAAAAAAATTGTCTTCTAATTTTGTTTCTGTGCAAAGATTAATCTCCAATAGCCAATATAATGTTTAATACCTTACGACTTTGGTGATAGTCGATTGAAATGTTGTGTTTACTTTGATGAAGAAGATACCCGACTCTTCTGGAAGGTTCAATTTTTTAGTAAACGACTGAATGCTGCTTATACTGCGAAGAGTTTGACCTAAAGCGTTGTAAATAAGTATAGATTCAATTTGGTCGGTTGAGTTGACTGTAATGTGTCCCTCCGTTGGATTTGGAAAAATCTGAATCGGATTTTTATTGTCCTTCACCTCCAAGCCAGTAATAGTTAATGTTACACACGATGAGGTATCTTGACAGATTCCGTTGCTGGTAATCACTGCGTAGCTTCCATTTTGCCATCCTTCAAAAGATTGATTTGTTTCACCAGGTATTTCGGCATAGTCATTATTACAATCTACCCATTGATAGTCAACATCATTTAAATCAGCAGTTAAAATTAAACCAGATTCTGAAATGGTAGAAAGTGCGGAGATAACTGTCAAGTTCAAAGCAATTATCGAATCACATCCCTGAGAAGAGGAGTAAGTATCCAAATAAAACCCAGATTCGGTTAGTAAATTACCTGCGAAAAGATAGGGCTCGCAAGTTTCAACAATCTGAATATATTCTTGGTCGCCACAAGCATAGCAAGATGTCGCAATATCGAATGTGCCATTAAGGTATTCAGGTTCGTAATCAATGTAAGTAAAACTAATGTCGCTGGTGCTAATGCCTGTAATATAATCAATAGGGTACAACTCGCTTTCTAAGGTGAGGTCACTAGCTAAACATTCTGTACTTCCCTCTGAATTGGTTTGTACCAGCCATCCACCACTTGCATTTATGTAACCTGCCAATAAGTAGTTGGTTCCAACTTTTACTACGTCCACAAAATAATCGTAATTACCTGCATTATAGGTTTTGCAGAAAACCAAAGTTCCTGCTGTGTCAATGACAGCTAATAAACCGTCTGTTTCTGTTTCGGGCTGTGTACTATAGCCGCATAAATATAAATGGTTATTAATCTCGTCAATCCCAAGGCGGTTCACCTGAGCAATTTCATCAGTACCGTATGCGTTACTCCACAATACATTTCCGTCCGTATCCCATTTTTCTATCACGGTGGTAAATTCCGTTGGACCGAATGGTGGAGTGAAATTGCCAATTTTCTCACAGGTGTAAAAAGCCCCACTTTCCGAAACTACCATTTGCCCAGCTGCGCCAAATGAAGTTAGAGGTTTTTGTCTATTCCATATGGTTTGACCCAGCAAGTCTACTTTGAAGATTTGCACACTTCCGGGATTATTTTGGCCATGTCTTCCAGTAAAGCCATATACCATCAAGCTGCCGTCATTTGTACGCTTTATGCTCTTTACATCGCCAATGTTATTGTTAGAACTTGTATGCTGGGTGCTGCCAAAAGTCTTTGCCCAAGCTAATGTTAAGTCGGGATTGAACTTGCCAAACAAAGGCACAGTCCAGTTATAGAAAGACACCCCAGCACTTAAAAAATCGTAGTAATTACCGCCAAAATAAATGGAGCCATCTTCGTCAATATCTATATCATTTATTGTAATCTCACGAAAATTGTTGAAGTCCATTCTCTTGTAAGTAAAGATATTTCCTTCTAAGTCGGTTTTCCAGAATGATGCATGATAGTATTGTGATGAAGAATAAGAGCCACCAACCAGTAAAAGTTGATTATTGGGGAGTTCTTTAATGATTTTAATAAAGCATTCACCATAAGTGCTAGACCGTTTAAACTGCTTTACCCAAAGTGTATCTCCGTTGCTATTAATCTCAGCCAGTGCAGCCGCTCCTTCTCCAATATTTGTGATTTTCCTGAAGGCTACCAAACTATTGCCGTTGCTTTTTACGGCACAAGCTGTAACGGTGTTAAAACTACCTTCGGGTCCAAAATCCCAATCAATTATTTTCTCAAAAACCTGTGCATTTAATGGACTGGATATTATTAAGAATAAGCAATGAGTAATTGCAATATGTAAAGTAAATCTTAGCTTTCTCATAGCGATGGACACTAACTATATAATTGTAACGTTTGGCTAATTTAGATTAGTTAAAAGTAAATAAAGATTTACAATTGTATTTTTTAGTTCAATGGCTTTTGGAAAGTGTCATGCTACAACATAGTCCTATTCTAATAATATTATCAACTTCAGTATTTTGAATTTGGGGAGAACCGATTTGTTGCGCTGGATTATTGAACTTAGGTTTTGTTCTTTTTTAGCCTCTAACTACCTAAAGTCTCTAATCACCTATTAACAAAATCCTTTCCCCTTTCTCCTTTCCCCTTTCTCTTATCAACTATCCCCTTTCAACTTTCTCCTATCCCCTTTCAACTATCTCCTATCAACTATAATGTTTCCTTCAACCATTTAAAAAATTCTCTCTGCCAAACGATTCCGTTTTGAGGCTGAAGAATCCAGTGGTTTTCTTCCGGGAAATAAACCAGCTTACTTTTAATGCCTTTTAGCTGCAGTGCCTGAAAAGCCTCAAAACCTTGTCCCTCGGGAACTCTAAAGTCTTTTCCTCCATGAATCACTAGCATTGGAGTATCCCAATTGCCAACTTTATTGCTTGGATCAAATTCAGCATAGGTTTTTTGAGCTGCTTTATTGTCTTTTTCCCAATATGCCCCACCTATATCAAAGTTTGTAAAAAACACCTCTTCGGTGGTTCCATACATGCTTTTTAGGTTAAAAACCCCTGCATGAGCGATAAAAGATTTAAACCTTCCTTCATGCATTCCTGCTAGGTTGTAAACCGAATATCCGCCATAACTGGCGCCAATACAACCGCGACGAGCTTTGTCAACATACGGTTCTTTCGAAACATCATCAATAGCACTCAAATAATCACGCATCGATTGTCCACCCCAGTCCTTGCTAATTGCTTCATTCCACTCAACGCCAAAACCAGGTAATCCGCGACGATTAGGAGCAACAACAATATAACCCTGTGCTGCCATCAGCTGGAAATTCCAGCGAAAAGAGTAAAA
>JAGYKL010000012.1 GCA_018401705.1 Bacteroidia bacterium
AATTTTACTTGTCCTAAGTCGACTCCAAAATCAATTTTTCCTTCGCCTGTCATATCGCAATTCTCTTTTTTCATTGCGATGTAGTCATCAGGAAGTGTAGCATTATCAAATTTTTCCTTGGTAGTTATCTGATATTCCTGCTTTCCTTGATCAAATCGCAGGAAGCCTCTAGAGGTTATGATTTCTTCATCCCCGGTTTTTTTCTTAGGAGCAAGAAAAACGGGATTAACATGTGTAGAGTCTTTTATTAAAACTAAACCTGCAATTAGCTTCTCATTCTCAGTGCTCTTCGGAAAGGAGTCAACAGGTATCATAATGTTTTTAGGGTCAATTTGAGTTTTAAATTTCAACCACGATTTTCTAATATCACTGCATTCATGACCAATCATAACACCTCCTTCGAAGGTTAATCCCTTGTTAGGTGCGAATAAATAAGCTTTTCCTTTAAATGCGAAATTCGGACTGAAAGAAAAGCTTTGAGATTCTTCAATCTCACCGCTGGCAATAGTATTTCCAAGAGAATCTTGTTTGATGTTGTTGAACCTGATTTTCTGAATATCGCCGGTAGCATCTTCAAAGTCATAATTACCACTTGCTGTGTATTTTCTTTTAGCAGTAATATCAATGCTGGCTTCATAGATATCATGATACTTGGTGTCATTATTAGCAGATATCCTTGAATTTTGAAGGGTGGTTATTACAGCATTTCTCTCAACATTAATTTTTTCATCTGCAGGATAAATCGTTGCATCAGCAACTCTGATTAACTTCACACCATCAGTTCTAATGGTTCTATCCTCCAAGGCATATTTTGCCTTGGGAGCAACGAAAGTAATTGAATCCTGGTCGGGTCGGGTGGAGACAAATCGAGATCCAATCAAGTCAATTTCATTCATCGAAGAATTCATATCAACTTCGTCTTTATCCATATACCAGCGAAGCTCATCCATGTAAGCGATGTATTTGTTCACAGGAAACTCAATAAATGATTCAGCTGAATTAGACTTAAACTGACCCATTCGTCCCTTAAAACTCACATCTGCTTTTACGTTATCTGTCTTAATTGCAACTTCCTTAGTTCCATCAGGATTAACTTCATCCCTTGCCGTAAAGGCAAAGGAGGCAGTATCAGACTTAAAATCTTCTTTTCTGAAACGGAATTCCTTGGATGCTACTTCAGCTGCGGCAAATTCCATTGTTCCGCTACCGGTCATTCCATTTTCACCAATAGCTATTTTCCCTTTTAGCTTAGATTCTCCGGCATACATAACCATTGCCTGGTCTGTTTGAGCAACTTCAAATTTATTTGGAAGATAAGGTTCCCAATGCAAGCGCACATCGGCAGCTTCAACATCCGGAAATTCTACATCGCCCTCACTTGCAGCTCTAACATTTAAGCTTCTGCACATGGCATTAACTGAATCGGGGAAAAAGACAAAATCATTTGATTTAGCAGTAGTTGTGAGGTAGTTTATTTCACCATTCCCGCGTAAACCGCGGTGACTCATTTGAATATCATTTACAAACTGACCTTTGCCTTGATAAATTTGCAAGCCTTCGTCACCCGTATTTCGCTTAAAACCAAGAGAATAATCTTCTTGCAACTTAAGTTGCTCTCGTAAATCCGGGAAAATATTAGCTGAAACAAAAGTCCCATCGAAAATCAAACCTTCATTACTGAAATTATCCAAACTATCAACCTGATAAGGATCTAACTGAAAATAGAAGGCATTTCTTGGGTAAACGCCATTAAGGATAGACCCTCGTTGATAATATGCATAAGAGTTTTGAACGCAATTAAATATTGGATATTGAGCCAATCCCCGAACCCCCGATTTATTATTGGGGTGATCAATTAGCAGGTCTCCAATTACATTTTCAATTACCGTTTTAACTTTAGTAAGAGGATTACGACCGAATTCATTTTTCTCTCCAGCTTCAACATACAATCTAAGTGAATCAACGTTTGATAAATTCACTTTGAACTTATCGTATTGAAAATCGAACTTTTTACCGAAGAATTCAAAACGTCCGGCTCGAATTACTCCAGCAAAATCAAAGTCTCGATTCTTATGAACAACGAGTTCTTGATTTTTAGGGAAAATGACCACGTTTTGCGAATCGCTCAAGAAAATCTGATCAAC
This sequence comes from Bacteroidia bacterium, assembly GCA_018401705.1. GTDB lineage: Bacteria > Bacteroidota > Bacteroidia > M30B66 > M30B66 > M30B66. The sequence goes on from JAGYKL010000012.1 coordinate 2,145, forward strand.
ACCATACATTCGTAAATCGTAATTGAGCAAACTCAGCTCAGCATTGTTTGTTGCACCGCTTACGCGGGAATAAAACTGAATTACGTCATAATCGGCTCTTCCATTTAAAGCCAAGAGATATTTTCTGAGTCGAGGCTTAAGAGTTACCATTTCTGACTCTTCATCATAAAGTACAAAGCCCATGTTCGAAAGGCGCCTTAAAATATGTCTTACATTGGTGATGTCAATCCGGTAATAATTTGCTACTTCAGAAGCACTAAAAATTTCCCTTTGTCCGTTTGCATCCGAAAGTTTTCTTAACACAGTAAGTGGACTTTCTTCATCAATTCCTTTGATTTCGATGTAGCGTTCTTCTCTGAAATAATCAGAAGACTCAAACATTGATTTACTTTCAACGGCTCCTGGAATTGCTTTTAATTTAATTGTGGGTTCATCAACTTTCCATTCAAGGAGTTCTGCATCCATATCAATTTGATGATAGGAGTTGAAGAAAGGTGTTTTTGCTGTTCCTTCATTGTTTCTCAATAGATAAAGCTCTCTCTTATCATCCAGATATCGAAATACAAGGCCTGGATGCACAATTGAATCTTCTTCTATTGTAATATGTATAGCAGCTCTCGACGATTGCAGGCTGTTATCTTCAATCAGGAAATTTTTTGATGAAGCCTTAATAAACGGTTTCCCTTCACGTTTAAAGGTAAAGCTAGCAGGAGATTCAGCAGTTCCAGAGCCAAGTAATTTAGCTCCTTGAACTGTTAGTCCGCCAAGGTAATCAATGCCTTTAAAAATTTCAGGAATAACAAATTCAGTATTGTACGAAGTAAAGCGCGGGTAGGTAACATCTCTGGAAGCTGGATTATCAGTGAGTTTCTCACTCACCTGTCCTAGAATTGGATTTTTGAAGTATTTAGGAAAGTAGAATATGGCTGAATCAGCATCAGAATTTTGTTGATTTTGTGGTTGTCTGTAGTTTTCTAGCTGCACATTAGCTTCATTTTTCCTTAAAGCCGGCTCTCGACCAAAGCAATTTGCCTTTCATACCTTTAAAGGTATAATCTACAGGATATAGCCTTCCCAGAGGTACCTGCAATTTCGGTAGAATCAGCACAGTTATACCTAAAATATTACAGAATGGCACATCAATGATAGGTTCTTTTGTCGAATTTAAATTCAAACGATGAGATACTAGCTTTCAAGTTATTGCTGAGGTTGTGTAAAGTGCATTTGAGCAATAATTCAACACGTGTTGAGCAATTGGTCAAACTCGCTTGTAAGCGTAGGTATAGACTTTTCAAGCATATCATGCAAATCATCAAACTGAGTTTTAGGTTTTATCGCTGCTAGAAAATGCAATAAGGATTTGATAATAATCTCTGAAGTGGGTATCCGCATTCATCCTACTACAACGAGCATTAGAATTGGATAATGAAACTACCTTATTTTGCTGTGCAGAGTTAAGAATTTGGTCAACCAGATTTCTTCAAACTCCTCACTCATTTCTTTACCTTTTTCTTATCAGCGGCTTCCATTAAAGATTTCATTTCTTTAAAATAAGCCTCAGGGTCGGTCGGGAAGGATTTTAAAGGTTGAGATAGAATGATGCCGGAAATTGGCAAGTAATACTAGGTGATTAATCTTTCAAGGGATAGAAAATTCTCTCCATAAATTCAGGGCAAGTTAATGCAAAGAACTACTCACCCTGAAGTACTGTCAGAGCATTTTGCACAAGTTTTTCAATGCAGTTCACAATTTCAAGTGTTTAGCTAATCTTGAAGTATTTTGATAATTGCTTATTACCTGTATGTTTGTGCAATAAGATATAACCATTTAGAATTTTAAAATTCAGAACCCTATGAAAAATCAGGTTCATTCGTTTACTACACTTGTTTTGATGGTCTCAGTTGTTTTGCTACCAAACTAGTTGTGGCGGAGGTGATCATGAGTTCACATGATTCTATGAGCGACACAATGTCAGTTTCTGAACAAGAATTAGTTGTTGAAGAGTTTTACCAGTTACCCCTGCGGAATATTTCTCAAGTCTGAGAGACTTGGAATTTCAATCAAAACCTAATCTTTTAAAATCCTGCAGAATATTACTAATTATATTACTACTGCTGATAAGGCGGTTAATTTCGGTATTTATTCATCTGATTTATTCTACTGCAGCACATTCAATCTAAAGACAGATATGTAAAATATTTTGATAATTTGGAAAAGCGTCTTACGGATGATTTAGGGATAAGTTCAGTTGTTACTCAGAGACAATTAACAGCATCGAGAGAAATCTTAAATCAGGATTCTCCCCAAAGCTATTACTTCAAAGTATTTTATGATGATGCTTCTTCAGCTCTTAATAGTGGACAAGGTGCAACGCTAGCTTTAGTTGTGCCGGAGGTTTAACTGAAAGTATTTATTTAAGTACAAAATTAGTTAGCAGCTACAAAGATGGAAGTGCTGCAATTGGTTAATTGCTGATCAAAAATTCCCATTAGACAATCTTAACTCATATTTCGGGAAATTTCCTGATGATGCTAATGTTAGTCAAGTTTCAGCAAAACTTGCTCCTCTAAATACAGCATACAGCAGCCTTTCAGAAACGGCAAAAGATAGTATGGCTAACTCTGATGGACGAAAAATTATGGAAGTGAAACACCTCATGATGGGCAGAGGATTATAAGAAGCTAAGCGACAAAGCCGAAATGGTCAGGAATTCTCTAATCTAAAAACATCTAATTAATTAAAGTATTTTATCTCTACACGATCATGAATCAATTACGTCATATAGCTTTTAGCTTGGTTTTCATGTCTTTTTGCTTTTACTTCTCAGGCTCAGGTTAAAATGTCAAAAGCTGAATCGGCCAGTTCAATGTGTGCTGATTATCACAAATCGGCCTGCAAGGTTTCTAAAGAAGATATACTTTACAAATACAATTCTCAGTCGCGTGATGCACTATTTAGATAGGTCAAACATCAAAGCTAACCTTCACAGCAACCAAGGGTTTTGATTACAGATTCACTTTGCTGCAGAAGATAAAATTCTTCAAGGAGGAACAATCGACTTCAAAATCTTTGATGCCAAGACCAAGGGGAACTCTACAACAGTGCTGATGATGGCGGAACTGAGTTTGAATTTATTTGTGATAGTAGCATTAACCTTACGGTTGAAAATTTCCATGCACCCCTGAAGCTGCTGCCAGGCAAAATCCTAAAGTGCTTTATGGCTGTGTAGGTTTTGCTTCCAAAACAGACAAACTCTTAATACTGGCTTCTAAATTACTCCGGGATGTTCGATATTTATGATTTCTATGAGAAAATGGAAGACGGCAAATTATGCTGTCTTTCAAAGGAGAAATCACATCAGAACTGCTTACTTCAATTTTAAAAATTCTCGAATCCAGCTCGATAATATTGGTGATGAACCTAAACTGAAGAAGGTTTACAATGTTTTGGTTGAATGCTTGCAAAACTTGTATCATCACAATGATGGAAACAATTCAATATCATCTGAAGAGCAAAGTCGGCCATCTTTTTAATCGGTCATAATGACCAAAGCACCTACAGAATAATTACAGGTAATTACATTCTTAATGAGAATGTTGATGCATTTAAAGAGAATTGATAAAATTAACGATTTCTCGAAGAAGAATTGAGTATTATATCGCCACACTCAACAATGCTGAATATTCGGGTAAGAGGTGGAGGAGGATTAGGAATTATTGATTGATATAGCACGCAAATCAGGTCACAAAATAGGATATACTTTCAATGAAATTTGATGAGCAATTCTCATTTTTAGTTTAATTATTACCGTTACAATTTAATTATGGAGCCAATTCATATTCCAATGAGCCTAAAACGCCTCTGGTTAATTTTAATTCAGATGCAGGAAAATTAGAGCTTAAGGGCAGATCAATTCCAGAAAACTCAATTGAATTTTATAATCCCTGTATTTAAATGGATTGATGATTATTCTATAAGCCCAAAAGAAAGAAGAAACATTACATATACAACTAGAGTATTTCAATACAAGTTCATCTAAATGTGTATTGGATATATTAAAAAAGCTTCAAACTCTTCACCAAAATAACAGAACAAAGGCTAAAGTTTATTGGTATTACGAAGAAGATGACGAAGATATACTTGAAGCTGGTGACGATTATCAGGCAATTATTCGTGTGCCTTTTGAGATAGACTCGACGTTAATCGTCTTACTTATAAGTTTAACCATTTTTCTGGGTCTTGAGATAATCCAGCTTAATCCATTAAATACAATAAAATAAACATCATAAAGGTCATTATCCATAGCATGATAATATTGGCGTGAGGTTTTCAATAGCCCAAACCTGCGAACTTTAAAGCACCGTAAAAAGGGCCACTGAAAAAACCTTCATTTTTAGGGATTTGATATACAGGCTCAAAGTTTCTAACGAGTCGCTGCGCTCGGATGTTTCGAATTTTATTAAACTGATCTTGTCTTAAAATCAGTCGGCTCAATTGCTGTTGAATAATTGCTGATATATTTTGCATAGTCATTGCCAAGTTCTTTAATAACAGAATCCTTCAATACCCGAGCTTTCATCTCACGTTTTAGGCAATTACCCTTACTTCGTCTAAATGATTTTCAGTTCAGCTTTTGTGCTTTCATCCCAACTTATGATGCGTTCAGGGTTTTTAAATGTTCTAAACTGCTTGGTTTTATTTAACCCTGAAATTTCATTGAATACAATTAAACTTGCATTTGATTCCTCTTCTGAAGCTATAGAACTTTGCATTGAAGGAATCCAATAATTGTGAAGGAAATTGGCATTTGAAATAGCTCTATCATACTCAAAGACCTGTTTCTCTGCTTTATTATTTGAATATCGATTTACTGCCATTGCTTCGTAAGCCCAACGTGATGCCATTAGATTAGCAGAAAAGGGTACTTTGTCGGCATCCTCCCGCAAAGCGGGATTTAATTGATCAAATCTTACCAAAACACCACTTAACAGCAGCTGCGGAATGATTAAAATTGGAATTAGTATGTAAATAGTTACTGCACTGTTAAAGCTGGAAGAAATATTTAAGCCTAAAACATTGGCAAAACAGGACACAGAAAATAAAATCGCCCAATCAGATAAATACAAATCAGAAATGCCAATAGTAACATGGCCTATTGCGACAAACGTGCCTGTTTGAATAGCTGATAACAAGAACAATAGACACATTTTAGCTAGTAAATAACTCCCTTTGCTAAGATTTAGAAATTTCTCCCTTCGTAAAATTCCACGGTCTCTAAAGATCTCTTCTGCACTTACTGTTAAACCAAAAAACAGGGAAGCAATAACACATACCAGCAAATAGGCCGGAATGTTAAGGTTATTGTAAAGCAAATATTCTTCACCGTTCGAATACCTTAGCAAATAGCCCATGATTAAAGCGAGTAGAGGAGCTTCAAGTAAATTTATAGCCATATACTGAGTATTGCTCAGCTTGGCTAGGAAATCTCTTTTAAAGAAAATCTTCAATTGGCCTAATCTACCCGGTTTCTTGAAACCTGGTTTGGGTATTTCTCTTTGAGTTGTATCTAGTTGGTCTACTGGTGGTTGGCTTCTTTTAAAGAAAATGTTCCATTCTTTTGGAGAGATTCTTCGCTTGGAAGTTATTTTACCATATTCATCAACATGCTTGCTCTCAAGGATATCAAATATTTGCTCAGGTGTAATATTGCCGCATTCTATGCATTCACCTTGACTTGAATGCACATATTCTGCAAGCTCTTTAACATATTCAATTGCCTCAACCGGATTGCCATAATATACTGGATATCCACCTGTATCGAGCATGATAAGCCTGTCGAACATTTTATAAATATCTGACGATGGCTGATGTATAACCACAAAAACAAGTTTGCCTTTTAAACTTAGCTCCTTCAGCAAATCCATGATGTGTTCTGAATCCAGAGAACTTAAGCCTGAAGTTGGCTCATCTACAAACAGCACGGCAGGCTCTCTGATTAGTTCCAATGCAATATTTAGTCTCTTCCTTTGTCCTCCGCTAATTGTTTTGTTTAAGGCATCGCCAACTTTTAAATCTCTGATTTCTAATAATCCAAGTTCAGATAATGATTGATGAACTCGCCTGAGCACTTCTCGCTTGCTTGCTCCACTGAAACATAGTAAGGCATTAAACCAAAGATTTTCAAAGACAGTTAATTCCCCGATTAGCAAATCATCTTGAGAAACATAACCAATCAATCCTTCTTTCTTAGTATCGGGACTATGCAAGTCTTGGCCATTAATCAGAACCTTTCCGGCCGTAGGCCTTTCATTACCATTAAGCAGGTTCAGAAGAGTAGATTTCCCAGCTCCGCTGGAGCCCATAATGCCGATAAGGTTTCCACTTTGTTCACTAAAACTAAATTTATGTAAACCTTTATTTCCGTTGGGGAATTTGTACTCAATCTGCCTTGCAGTAAATACTATTTTTTCTTTGGTATCCTGCTTTAGAAACAATGAAGCAATGTCACCAAAGTAGATATTTTTGATTTTAGAACCTCTAAGAACAGTACCTGATGGAAATGCGTGTATTTCGCCACTTTTGATTTGCCTGCCGTTGAGTAAGAAATCTGATGGCTTATCAGTTTTGATAAAGTATATTGGTGCCTGAGGGAATTTTAAGATATGAATTTCTGTTTCAAGTCCTTCCCACTCAAGATATTTATCACCTGCTTTAGTGTTAGGCGGGATTATTTCGGCTCTTAAAGTATGACTTTGGGTTTTGCTTTTTCCTTCAACAAATGCAATAGTTTCAGCAATTTGTGCTTCTGGTAGGAAAAAGCTTGATGCCACAGTGAGCATAAAGTCATAATCCTTATCGCTTAGAGAGTTTTCGGAGGCAAGAAACTCGACCAAACGGAGAAATACAACTCCTTTTTGAGCCTGTGTAAGTTCTTCATTAAGGGTGCTACAGATTCTCAATACTTTAACCGATGAAGACGAGCGTTTTTTGTTAGCCTGAGTGTTGTCCCCCTTAATTACTCTTAATTCAGCAAGCTCATCAAATTCAAGCATGAAGTCGCTAAGCAACTCTCTATTGATGAATCTTAGTAAGAATTGTTCGACGATAATACGTCCTCTTCGATTAGTTTCAGAGTTTCCCGAAACTAATGCAAACAACTGCAAAAGGGCCTTGAGGACATTTCTATTCATAGTAGGTAGTAAATCTATAAAAACATATCAAAGCTTCGCAAATAGGTTGACTATAAGGCTTTAATGAATTTGATTAAGGATAAATTTCTTGTAGACGGCTAACTATAGATTGAACTGCGGGGCAGACAAAAGTATTTTCATAGGTTAAATCAAGCAATTGATGAAACTTCTTTCTGTTGGTGTGCGGATAAGTGCGACAAGCTGCAGGACGATCGTGATAAACCTCGCATGTGTTGTCAAATAGTAGAAAAGGGCAAGGTGCTGATTTTAAAACCCAATCATCATCTTCATCTCTTTTAAGATACTGTTCAATAAATTTAACTGGGCGTAATTTTAATTTTTTAGATAACCTTTCAATATCATGCTCGTAAAAAATGGGACTTGTTGTTTTGCAGCAATTAGCGCATGCCAAACAATCGGTATTTTCAAAAACTTCATCATGAATTTCTTGGGTTCTTACATCCAAGTCATGAGGTGGTTTTCTTTTTAATTGTTGTATGAATTTTTTGTTTTCCTTCTTACGTTCTTCAGCCAGGTTTCTGATAGAGTCACTTAATTCAGTTGGATTTGTTGACAATTTTTCTTGCAAGGGGGGATTTTTAATAAAATGATGAATGTATTTTTGGCAATTGATACAAAAATAGGCACTTTCGCGTTAGCATTGATTATGAATCGAATACTTGTAATTTTCTTTTTCTTTTGTTCATTACTTCCCACAGAAGCTAAAGAATTCTATAAGACTATTGAGGATTCAATAGAAATAAAAAACGCTGTTGCTCCTCCAGATACAATTCCACCTCGCCAAGGCATTTTTGATGAATTTGCCGATATAGAAGAGGAAGATGATACTTCATCAGAGGAATCTTACGAGGAGATATTTGATGAAGACTTCTGCGCACTTATTCAGTGCGAACTTTATGATTCAGTTTGGGATACACTTAAAATTAACCCTTACGGAGTTAATCTTAAGGAGAAATCAGATACTACAGTTCTTCAGTTAATTCATGATTCATCATGTGATTACGTGCATCCTGTTTGTGGCTTAATAACATCTGATTTCGGCTTTCGTCGTTCACGTTATCACTACGGAATAGATATAGACCTAGAAACAGGTGATGAAGTATATGCTGCGTTTGAAGGCACGGTTAGAATATCTAAATACAGTACTTCCTATGGTAATTATGTAATCATAAGACATCTAAACGGGCTTGAAACATTGTATGCTCACTTGTCTTCGAGAAATGTTTTGCCGGGACAGTACCTTCAAGCTGGAGATGTTATCGGATTAGGAGGCAATACTGGAAAATCGCGTGGCTCGCATTTGCACTTTGAAATTAGATTTTTAGGTCAACAGATTAATCCCCGCGATGTAATTGCTTTTGATGAATATGCTTGTGCTTCGGAAGAGCTTAGCATATCACCAAAGAGCTTCGAATATCTAAAAGCAATTGATAAGCACAAAGCTAATTTGGCAGCAGCCAAATACCATAAGGTAAAACAAGGCGACACTCTTGGCAGAATAGCTCGTAAATATCATACAAGCGTTTCCAAGCTTTGTAAACTTAATCGCATTAGCACAAGAACAGTTCTTCGAATTGGAAGAAGAATTAGAGTGGCTTAAGATTTTGTTTATCAATTCATTCATTAATTTCTTGCTTAACATATAAGTTTCTTAACTTTGGGTTGACAATCTCTTTATATGAAGCAGATTTATACCTCTATGTTTTGGATGTCTTTTCTTGTATTGCCTGTTTTTACAGGTTTTCAGGGAGCATGTGCCCAAAACTTAATTCAAAATGGAGGTTTTGAGAACTTTACTTCATGTCCCAATTTTGCAAGTCAGCTAGGTCTGGCAACACCTTGGTTTAATCCTAACGCAGGAACTCCGGAGTATTTTAACAGTTGTGCAGATTTTAATTCATGGGTTTCTGTTCCTGCTCAGCCTTCTGGCGGCTATCAAGAGCCTCATGGCGGGGAAGGTTATGCAGGCATCTTCACCTATCGTTTTGATGTGCAAAATATGCGTGAATATTTGCAAGTGCCCTTAATTTCTCAGCTTGAAGCTGGAGAATGCTATTATTTTGAAATGTTTGTTAATCTGGCAAATGATCATCGTTATGCCTGTGATAGAATAGGTGCTTTTGCCTCTGTAGGTCCGCTTAACTCACCCGGAGTTACATATATTGATGTAGATCCTGATATTGAAAATACTCAAGGAGTGGTTATTTCAGATACTGCTCGCTGGACGAGAATCAATGGTTATTTCACCGCAAGCGGTGGAGAAGATCACATAACCATTGGTAATTTTCGAAGTGATGAAGAAAGCCTTACAGTTGATGTGAATCCTAGTGCATGGTATACTACCAGTTCTTACTTTTTAATTGATGATGTTTCTTTGGTTAAAGCATCTTTCCAAACTGAATTAAGCAACCAAACTCATTGTAATCTAGAAGAACTTTTAATTGATGTATCTGAAGCAGATGCATCCTACCTTTGGCAGGATGGTTCAACAGCATCGAGTTTTGTTGTTTCACAATCAGGTAATTATGGGGTTACCATCACTCGAGGTTCATGTGTTAATGTTTTGAATGCAGATATTTTAATGTTGGTTACTCCCAATCCCAATTTGCTTGATTCTACGATTTGTGAGGGCTATGATTTAAAGCTGGAAGTACAAAATTTTAATGGCGATTACATTTGGAACACTGGTTCAACTGAAAGAGCCATTAATGTTTTAGAGCCTGGAACATATTGGGTTGAAGTTTCAAATGTTTGCGGCATTTCCAGAGACTCAATGGAACTTGCAACATTTGATTGTGGTTGCGAAGTTTTTCTTCCTTCGGCTTTTACCCCTAATAGAGATGCAATTAACGACGATTTCTACATTGCAGTTGACTGCCCCAAAATGGTAGACTTTAGAATATTGATTTACAACCGGGGAGGAGAGCTTATTTACGAAACCAACGATCCATATCGTAGGTGGGATGGCACATATTCGGGAAGAGAATGCCCATCCGGAGTTTATACTTATTCCTTATCTTATTATACCTTGAACGATGGTCAGCTAGTTCAGGAAGATTATTCAGGCAGTATCAGGCTTGTTAGATAAGTCTATTGGTATCCTTTTGCCTGTAAGGCAAATAAATCGGCATACAAACCTTTGCTCTGAATAAGCTCAGCGTGATTTCCTTCTTCAATTAGCTTTCCGTGCTTTAGCACGATGATTCTGTCGGCCATTCTAACTGTTGAGAATCTGTGTGAAATAATCACAGCCATTTTGCCTTCCGACAAAGATGCAAACCTCTCAAAAACTTCATGTTCAGCTCTGGCATCCAGCGCAGCTGTGGGTTCATCTAAGATAACAATTTGAGAATCTCTCATATAAGCTCTGCCTAAAGCAATCTTTTGCCATTGTCCACCGCTCAAATCCACACCCTTAGAAAATCGCCTTCCAATCATCTGTTCATATCCCGCCGGCAGGCGTTCCACAACATCAGAAGCTAAGCTTAATTCCGCCGCCCTTTCTATTTTACCCTGATTATCTCTCTCATCGATTTTTCCTGTGGCTATATTCATTCCTGCAGTAAACTGGAATTTCACAAAGTCCTGAAAGATCACTCCAATTGAATCTCGCAATGACTGAAGATCATATTGGTTGAGAGGCAGATTGTCAAGGTAAATAATACCCTCGCTTGGGTCATAAAGTCGGGAAAGCAGCTTTACCAGAGTAGTTTTCCCTGAGCCATTTTCTCCAACCAAGGCAATTTTCTCACCTGGCTTTAGCTCGAAACTGATATTTCGCAAGGCCCAGATATCTGTATTTGGGTACTTAAACCCAACATTCTCAAAGCGAAAGCCAGCTTTAATTTGCTTAGGAAAAGGAATAGAATTTTGCTCTGTTTTAATACTAGGCTCAATTTCGAAGAATCTATAAAAGTCTTCAAGATACATTGCTCCTTGAGCAATAGAAGCTAGACGGCTTAAAATGCCCTCCATCAATCCGCGCATACGTGCAAATGAGCCCGACAAGAAAGTTAATTCACCTAATGAAATGTCACCGGCAACAGTCTTGAAAATTATAAGAACATAGGCAGAATAATAGCCAGCTGTGCTTATGATAGATAATGCCATACCTACACTAGCTCTTTTAACCGAAAGAGATTTATTGGCTTCATAATATTCATCAGAGAGCTTTTTAAAGCGTTTGCTTAAGAATTCTGATAACCCAAATAGTTTTACTTCTTTAGCTGTTTCATCGCTTGCCGCTGTATGCCTCAAATAGTCAAGTTCGCGGCGTTCTGGGGTATAGCCTTGCACAAGCGAATAAGATCTTGAATTAAAATGAGATTCTCCCAAAAATGAAGGTATTACACTGATAATCAATAATAGTATCAACCAAGGGTTAAAGAAAATTAGACCGGCAGCAAGAGAAATAAGTGAAACACTGTCTTGTAATACCGAAAGTACTTGGGTCATCAAAACAGTGCGTTGCAAGGTTTGTCTCCTTGCTTTTTCGAGCTTATCGTAAAAATCTGATTGCTCAAACTGCTCCAAGTCAAGGGTTGCAGCGTGCTCCATCAATCTTATCGATGAAGTATTTGCAAATAAATCTCCCAACAAGGCATCCAGCAATGATATGCCTCTAGAAAGCAACTCATTAAAAAGAGTGGCTAATAACTCCAGTCCAATAAATATCCAAAGTCTTGTGAAATCAGCTTGTTCACCAATTGCAATAAGCTGAATGATTTCATCAATTATCTCTTTGCCAATAAAAAGGATGAGCAAAGGCATAAGCGACTTAATGAACCTAAGCGCCACATTGGCAGCGGTCATTCCACGGTGTGTTTCCCAAATGAGTTTGAGGAATGGAGGTATTTGCTTGAGTGAGTTCCAGCCAGAACCTTTATCACCTTCGTCGAGCCAAGGTCGCTTTTTGCTGTTTAGTAGTCTTTTTAGCATTTAGTGCAGGTAGTCAATCAGTATGCCTTGAATTTTTTAGGTCGATTTGACAGATTATTGCTCATTTTGTTCCCGAATTTTTCAAATCAAGCTCAACACTTTTATGCTTTTTCTGTTACTTTGTAAACTTACTGTGCTAATTATGAATAGATTATTTACGTGTTTGGGTCTGACAGTTCTTTTTGCATTTAACAATAGTGCATATGCACAATGTGGTGCTAATGAGGCGGCTGTTAGTTTGGAAGTTGAAACAGATGATTACGGCTATGAAGGCTATTGGGAGTTGACTCCCGGAAATGGTACATGTGGCGTAAATACTATTGCCTGGGGAGGGAATCAAGTGGTTGGATGCGACATGATTGCTGAGCAGCAGAATCCAGGAGGGTATGCAAATAATCAAACATTTGAAGAAGGGCCTTGGTGTTTAATTCTTGGCAATCAATACACACTTCATTATCGAGATGACTGGGGAGATGGTGGATTTGTCTTCAAAATTAAAGTCGACGGTGTTATTCTTCAAGAGATTAATGGCACGGGGCTAGGTGATGATTTCACCTTTACGGTGGAAACTCCTCCTGCTTATAATGTCACTTTGGCTTCTTTTATTAATTCAACCAGAACAATGGGATATTACCAAACCGTAGGTGATGTCTTTCTTTCAGCTACTCTTACAAACTTAGGTTCTGAAACAATTACCTCCATGGAGTTGAATTATAGAGTTGACGGCGGTGAAACAATTACCGAAACAGTAAGTGGTCTTTCTATTGAAAACTATGAAGTACTAAAGTTTACTTACCCAACACCATGGAATGCTACAGAAATTGGAATTCACTCTTTAGAAATGTGGGTTTCTCTTATTAATGGAGAAGCTGATCAGGTACCTGAAAATGACCTTCTTACTCAGGAAATCGAAATTGGTCCGGCTAAGCTTAACTTGATTGATAATTATCAAATAGGAAATTACTCCTTCAATGTGATTGCTAATTCTAGCGATGAGATTGATCATCCTACAGATTTAGATTATCATTCAACTTGGAGTTTGAACCAACTTTGGGTAATTAATAAGGAAACTGCTAATACAGGAGGAACTACGATAGTTATTGATAATGCTGGGCAGAGTAATCAATCATCTGAATTCTTTCAAGATGGGAATGCATGGCATTTTATGTCGCTTCCAACAGGAATTGCTTTCAGTAATAATGGCAACTTTGCCACTTCCCCGGGAGTCTTTGATGCAAATCACCAGGGTACGGCTAGCGCCTTTACGGGGCCAACTCTTTGGTCTGGCGACTTAGACATCTTTGCGCAGCCTTCCGGCGGAAATGGATCTCACTTAGATATGCTTCATGAGAGTCCTTATAGCCAAGGCGTAGCTTGGGAAATAGACAACGTATTTTGGATTTTTGATGGCTACAACAATGATATCGTTAGATATGATTTTGTTGATGACCATAATCCTGGAAATAGTTACCACGGAGATGCAATTGTCAGACGCTATAGCGATGAAAGTGTTGCTAAAGATCCTGCAGGAATTGTTCCCTCACACATGATTCTTGATGAGGAAAAGAAATGGCTTTATGTTGTTGATAACGGCAATAGAAGAATTATAAGAATCGATATTACAACTGGAACACAATCTCCAACTGAGCCTTCATATGGTCCACACGAATCAATGGAGGAGTATGTTACAATCACAGATTACACTTGGGAAGTTGTTGTAAATCAAGGCTTGAACAAACCTGCAGGTATTGAGATTATGGGAGAGAGGTTAATGGTGAGTGATTATGAAACTGGAAAGATTCATGTTTATGATATCAGTTCAATGCCAGCTTCTCAATTGTTTGAAATCCAAACTCCAGCTCAAGGTATTATGGGAATTGTAACTGCTCCTAATGGCGAAATAGTATATGCAGATCATGATGCAAGCGAGATAGTAAGTATTTCACCTGCTGTGTTGTCAATTGATGATACCGAATTGAATCTATCTATTTACCCTAATCCATCATCCAATGGTTTCACCATTGGTAATAGCAATTCGAATCAAGTTTTGGATATTGACATTTTTGATGTGGCTGGCAGAAGAATAGAAAGCTTTAGTAATGTAAAATCAGGCACATTCATGAATCCTAAACTGAGTGCCGGAGCATATATTATTAATTGCTATGAAGTAAATCAAAATAAAAAATCCACTTTGAGATTCATTCAATCTAAATAATCTTTGGTTTTTATTTAAATACTATGTCATGCTGAAAACAGGTCTTTACGTTTCATTCCTTTCTATATTATTCATTGCTTGTTCTGGAAGTGGTATTCCTGAAACAGCTGCTAAAGCTGAGTTCAAAGTTTGGGGTAATTGCGGAATGTGCAAGAAAACTATAGAAAAGTCTCTGGCTGAGGTAGAGGGCTTCTACAACATTGATTGGAACAAAGATTCCAAAATGATGAGTTTGCATTACGATACATTAAAAACAAGTGTTGCTGAGGCTCAAAAGTTAATTGCAGCTGCGGGTTATGATAATGAGGCATTTATGGGCAGTGACGAAGCTTACGCTAACTTGCATGAATGCTGCCAATACGATCGTAAAGATTAATTTATAATGTTTCTGTAATATTTATTCACATGAAGGTACTTATCAATAAATACCTTGAATATGGAAATCACAGAAACAAATTCAAAAGACACTTCAAATAAAGTTAATCGTATTGCTTACGCAGCATTTGTAATTCTAGCTGCTTATTTTCTTATTATGGGAGATTTGTCTTCCTTCTGTATTCAATTTGGAATAGCATTAGTTTTTGATCCCTTCAATGCTAAGGTTTCGTGGAAAGATAGACCAAGGTACCAAAGGCTGTGGATGATTATTCATTTGGTTATTCTGCTTTCAGCCTTTATCACTTTAATTTTTGGTTCTTAATATTTCTTATTAGGAATTCCAAATTGAAGTAAATTTAAAGCTCTCTCCATCAAAAATGCCTTTATCGCTTAGCTTAAGCGAAGGAATAACAAGCAGCGCCATAAAACTTAATGTCATAAATGGTGATTTGAGCGTGCTTCCTAGTGAGTCTTTTACGAAATGGTCAAGATGAGTATAAGCTTCAGCAATTTCAAACCCATCACTTGTACTCATTAATCCAGCTACAGGAAGAGCAAGTAAATGATGTTTTTCTGCATCAACAGCACAAAGTCCTCCTTTAGCACGCATAATTAAATTACTTGCCTCTTGCATATCTTCATCAGTGCAACCAACCACAACAATATTATGTGAATCGTGAGCTACTGATGATGCAATTGCTCCTCTTTTCAAACCGAAGTTTTTAATAAAACCAAGAGCTGGTTTAGATTCCTTATACCTGTTTATGACAGCAATTTTTAGAATGTCATTTTGAGTGTTGCTAAGGCAATTACCTTCCTGGTCAGCATAAACATCAAGAATCAATTTGTTGGTGATTAGCTGTCCTTCGAGAGCCTCGATGACCTTAATCTTGTCTGATTCTTTCTTTATTCTAAATTCATCGATATCAACATTTCTGCTATGAAACCTATTTTCAGGAGATTCTGCAAACGAATGAATTTTAGTTTTTCCTTTATCAGAAACACACATCCCTCGAATGTAAGTTTCAAGAATATTGAAGTCCTTAGTATTGTCAATTCTAATAAAGTCTGCCGAATCCCCAATTCTTAGCATCCCAACCGGAAGGTTGTAATGAGTTTTGATATTCCAAGAAGAGGCTCTTAAAACATCAAAAAGATTATATCCAAGGTTTAATGCTCTCTTCACAAGCAAATTAATGTGGCCTTCTAATAAACTGTCGGGGTGTTTGTCATCAGAGCAAAACATAACTTTTTCAGGGTGGGTAGCTAAAAGCGGGTGCAAAGCATCAAAATTCTTAGCCGCACTTCCTTCCCGAATCTGAATTTTCATTCCTGCATTGATTTTATCCAGGGCTTCTTCCAATGTGAAACATTCATGATCTGTGCTGATACCCGCATTTGCATAAGCAATAGCATCTTTGCCTCTCAATCCGGGCGCATGCCCGTCAATAGGTTTATTAGCTTTCTTGGCTGCTTCAATTTTAGCAAGCATATCAGGGTCTTTGTTCAAGACACCCGGAAAATTCATTACTTCTGCCAAATACCAAATGTCTTCACGGGCAAGTAAATATTCTACTCCCGTCAAGCTTATTTCATCTCCGGCTGTTTCAAATATTGTTGCTGGAACGCAGGACGGAGCTCCGAAATGAAAGTGAAAAGGGACTTTTTGTGCATTATTTAGCATGTATTCTACCCCGAAAACTCCCATAACATTTGCAATTTCATGAGGGTCTGAAATAGTACCTACGGTACCATGATTTACAGCCATTCTTGCAAATTCTGAAGGAATTAAAAGACTACTTTCAATATGAACATGAGCATCAATAAAGCCCGGTAAATAAAATGAATCACAGTCTTTTGGGTCTGCATCTTTTATATCTGCTATTACACCATCCTTAACCGTAAAAGTTTTAGGCGAAATTTCTCGTCTCTCTAAATCTATGCAAAAACCTGTGTAGTTTTTATTCTCATTCATGAGGACAAAGCTAAGAATTCAAATTTCCTTTTCCTCTTTTGAGGCGCGAATCAAAATAGATGTTGCCACATTGTATCTAATTAATAACTTGCAAGTTAAAACCACCTAAGCTAAACTACAATGTACTCAAAACTAACATCTTACCTGAATGGATATTTGTATTCGTTTATGGTAGTTTTTCTTTCTCTGCTTGCATTTCAAGCGGAAGCACAAAGCGACCTTACAATAACTTTTGTTGATAGTGTTCAAACATCGTGTCAGGATGATGCGTCAGCAACAATTGCCGTTTCGGGAGGTCAGGCACCTTACACTGCTTATTGGATAATCTATAGTCAGACAACGCCACCTGGACCAGGTACTGATGGTATTGATACTGTTGCTGTTGGATTAAGTGTAAGCGGTTTAGCTGCTGGGTATTATAGTATTGTCGTTGTTGACTCTTCAGAACCACAGGCACTGCAGGGATTTTCGGGGTTTTATGTTCAACCGGCATTCCAAACACAACAATCGGCAACTCCTGCAACATGTTCAAATGCAGATGGTGTTTTAAGGATTAATATTTTTGGAGCCGATGGGCCTTTTAACATTGAATGGAGTAATGGTGAAATACGCAACGGTTTAGAAAATCCTTCTGATTCTATCGTTAATATAGCAGCTGGAAGTTATTCTGTTCAAATTACTGATTTAGCAACAGGATGTTTTTCAAATGGTTCTCAATCGGGTACTCCAGGTTCAGGACTTTTTGTTTGGGCCACATCACCAATTACAGCAACTTCTGCAGCTACACCATCTAATTGCTTCGATGGCACAGCCACTGTTACACCTGCAAATGGCACAGAGCCTTATACTTTTTTGTGGAACACCGAGCCGGCGCAACTTGGCGAAACAGCTTCAGGTCTAGCACCGGGAAATTATTCCTGCCTCATTACCGACTCTGAAGGCTGCACGCGAACACAGTTTGTGAATGTTCCGGCTGGACCAAATTATATTCAAGTTACATCTTCGGTTTCGGCCTCTCAATGCGGAGCTGCCGACGGTTCTATTAATGTAACCGTTACCGGTGGAGTTGGACCTTATTCTTTCAATTGGTCTAATGGCCAAACTACCGAAGATATCAGTGGGCTAACTCCTGGAGCATATCAACTGCAAATCACCGACAATCAAGGCTGCCAAATTCAAGTTTATAAGTATGTTCAGAATAGCAGTCCTCTAAATGTGAATGCAAGTGGAAGTTTTTCTGGTTGTGCCCCTAATGGGGGAAGTGCATCTGTAGCTGTATCTGGAGGTTTAGCGCCTTATACTTACCAATGGAATAACGGTGAAACAACTAGTTCTGTCTCTACTCTTTCAAGTGGTTACTCATCTGTTTTTGTGGAAGATCAAAATGGATGTACTGGTTTTGATTATATCAACCTTCAGTTGGATGCATCCTGTTATGTGCACATAACAGGAAAAGTTTTTAATGATTTAAATGGCAATTGCATTCAGGATGCAGGGGAAGGTGGCTTACCAAATGTTTTGGTAAATGCAAGTCCGGGATACCACTATGCTACAACAAATTCCTCTGGGAATTATCATATATCGGCAGAGCCTGGGCAGTATGATGTTCAAGTATATTCTCCGCAGAATTGGTCCTTAGTTTGTCCGGATTCTCCTCAGTCAATTTCTGTTGATGCTACCAATGCAGGAAGCAGTTATGGAGCAAACAACTTTTATCTTCAACCCGATTCTGTATTTAACGACATTTCAGTTTATGTGTCAAGTGGACCTGTAAGACCTGGCTTTCCGGTGCATTGGTATGCAACTGTAAGAAATTTGGGAACAACCACCTTGTCCCCAATTCTTGAATTTGAACATGACCCTTTGGCTACTTACACTGGTTCTAGTCCTGCAGTAACGTCTTATTCAGCAGCAGCAAATACAGCAAGCTGGCAAACTAGTCCAATTGCTCCACTATCAAATAGAACTTATTATTTATACTCAACTTTGAGCACGGGAGCAGTTTTAGGAGATTCTGTTAGAGCAACAGCTAATTTGATTTTAAGCGATGCTGCATCAGACGTTAATCCTGATAATAATTCAGATTATTATGCTCGACTAATCACAGGTTCATATGATCCAAATGACAAGGCAGTATTGCCAAGAGGCTTAGGAGAAGAGGGCTATATTCTTTATGATGACACAACTTTTCATTATACAGTTAGGTTTCAGAATACAGGAACAGATACAGCATTTACCGTAGTAATTAGAGACACTTTAGATGCAGCTTTAGATGTTCCTAGCTTCAGGCTTGATCAAACTAGCCATGCAATGGAATATGATATCTCAGGACAAGGGGAAATCACCTTCACATTTAACAATATTTTATTACCTGATAGCTTTGTTAATGAACCAGCCAGCAACGGATTAGTAAGCTATTTCATTAACAGAAAACCAGATCTTTCATTAGGTACTGAAATCAGAAATACAGCGGCTATTTATTTTGACTTTAACCTGCCCATATACACAAATACTACATTAAACACCTTGTTTGATCCAACGGTAAGTATAAATGAAGTTGAAGATTTTGACTTTACATTAAAGCCCAATCCAGCAGTTTTGGGTAGTGTTGTTTCATTGCAAACTGTTAATGTTACTGACCTAAGTTATTCTGTAAGCGATATTGCTGGAAGAATAATCGAACATAGGAATTTGGGTAAATTAAGTGCGGGTGATCATCAATGGAAAATTGAGGGATTACAACCAGGGATTTATGTTGTTACAATGTATCGTGGCAATCAGAAACAAAGTAAACGTTTGATCATTGGTGAATAATTTTAAAATCAAAATAGATGGGGCATTTGGTTTTACTAAATGCCCCAATGTTTTTCAACCAATTTGAGTCTCTTTCGTTATAATTAAATCGATTTCCAAAAGGGAATTGTAATTTTGCCCGCGAATGTTTGAGAATAGCAGTTTTGTAGAAGTAGAGGAGCTCAGAATTAAGTTTGGTTCAGATAAGGATTTAGATATTTCTAAACATGAATTTATTTATGGATCGGAGAACTATCTTGAAGCGCTTATTCAAGGTAGTGGGAAGAAGGGGAATTTTCTAAAGCCAGAAATATTTCTTGGTGAAAAGCTAATAGCTTGGGGCTGTTTTCAAGAATTAGTGCTTTACCGCGAAGATTTAAATGAATTGGGAAGACTTTTTGCATCCGACAGTAAGTTTTCTCTTAGGTTGGAATCACTTTTCAAGCTTCTTGTTCATATTGGCAATGGACGTAAAGGCATCCGGATTCTAATTGCTGGTAATGCTCAAGTTAGCGGACCATATGGTGTTTTCTTTAAGTCTGATGTAAACGAAGAAATGCAAGCAAAAGTTTGGTCTCAAGTTCTAAGAACCTGCGATGCTCTAAAAGGTCCATATTCAATTATTCTCGCCAAAGAATTCAAGGAGAGTCAATCTTTAATCTTTCAAAGCTTAAAGAAAATAGGGTATAGACAAATTCAATCTTTGCCGATAATGACAATGAATATAGATCAGCATTGGACTGATTTTGAACATTATTTAACTTCAATGTCTTCGAAATACCGAATAAGAACCAAGGCTGCTCGTAAGAAAGGTAAAAAAGTAAAGAGAGTGATTTGGGGTGTTGAAGAAATAAAAGCCAATAAGAATGAAATTTATGCTCTTTATGAAAATGTATATGAAAAAGCAAGGTTCAGGTTGTATAAAATGGAGGCCGAGTATTTTATTGCATTAAAGGAGAATTTGGGGGACTCAATGATTTTTCAGGCATACTTGATTGATGAAAAGTTAATAGGATTTAGCACTTTGGTTTTACATGAATCGCATGCTGATGCACATTTAATTGGGCTTGACTATGAAGCAAATAGACAGTACTCTCTTTATCAGAATGTATTATATGACTACGTAGAAGCTGCTATTAGCAAAGGGATTCAGAAGATTGATTTCGGAAGGACAGCAATGGAAATTAAAAGCACCGTAGGTGCTGTTCCTGAAGAGATGAGAGTTATGGTGAAGATTAGAAATACCTTGCTAGATGGTGTTACCTGCATCTTAATGGAAAATGCTTCTCCAAGAAAATGGGTTCAAAGACATCCTTTTAAAGAGGATAATATTGCTGAATTGGATTGATTTGCTATATTTAAGGCTGATTTAGTATTCGATAAGTGAAATAATTCTCTGAGTGAGATTGTTTGATTTGCATCAGTCTATGGATAGTTATAATGTTTCTACAGAAAAGAAGTCACTTACTGCATTAATTGCTGATAGAATATCTCTTTTTAGCAGTGGGCTTCAGCATATGTTAATGGCTGAAGGTGGATTTGAAAGAATAGATGTTGCTGACACGAAAAGAGAATTATTGCAATATATTTCAGCGTTTACGTACGATGTTGTGATAATTGATACCTCGCTTGAGAATAGCGATGGAGTTGAGCTTTTGAGGCAGATTCGTATTCGAAAACTAGATCAAAAAGTGCTTTTTATTGGAGATTGGAAAAATGAGCTTTTTCTTCAGCAGTGTTTAATGATAGGCATACAAGGTTATGTTTATAAGAATATAAGTTTGAAGGAGCTCTATAGAGCAATAAAATCTATTTCGGCAGGTAATGAATTTTTTACCAGAGAAATATCAAGTCGAGTTATTAAAATTGCTGCAAAACCTGGTTTGATTCAAAGCCTCGTTAATGATAAGCTAACTGAAAGAGAATTAGAAGTTCTAAAACGAGTAACCAAGCAATATTCTAATATAGAAATTGCGAATGACTTAAATATCAGCCTGTCAATGGTGAAAAAGTATAAAGCAAGCCTCCTTGTAAAAACGAAAAGTAAAAATTCAGTGGGGCTTGCCCTATTTGCTGTAAAAACAGGCCTTTTGAACCCATCAGTTTAAGATTTAGCTGCGTAGCTTGTTAATAATTGGTTGATAAATTCCTCCAAATGTTAAAGCTCATTAAAACGACTGTACTTTAGTTACCATTATTTGTATACTAAAAGACACTTGTTTAGTATTACAAAAGTGAGCATTTTTGAGATGTTGGTATTTAGATCAATTATTATATCATTATTATTAAGTTAGTTATTATTTGTACCTGGGGTTTATTTTTTGTACAGTTTGCCAATTGGAATCGAAATTCCCCGATCTAAATCTTTAGGTTGGGGAATTTCTTTTAATGCAGCTTAGAGCCAATTAAGCTAATGAACTCGGCTCTGGTTTTTTCCTTTAAAAATTCACCGGTAAATGCTGAAGTGGTTGTTACAGAGTTTTGCTTTTGAATCCCTCTCATTTGCATGCATAAATGGGATGCTTCAATAACAACTGCAACACCAATTGGCTGAAGAGTACTTTCTATGCAATCTCTTATTTGAGTTGTAAGTCTTTCCTGCACCTGGAGTCGTCTTGCAAACGCATCTACAACTCTTGGTATTTTACTTAATCCTACAATTTTCCCGTTAGGGATATATGCCACATGGGCTTTACCGAAGAAAGGAAGCAAATGGTGTTCGCAAAGACTGTAAAGCTCAATGTCTTTAACAATAACCATTTGACGGTATTCTTCTGAAAACATAGCTGATTTAATAATATCCGATGGATTTAAATCATAACCATGTGTTAGAAACTGCATAGCTTTAGCAACTCTTTCGGGCGTTTTAATCAGACCTTCTCTTTCTGGGTCCTCACCCAGTTTGTTGAGTATGTCGGTATAATGCTCCGCCATCTCGCTAATTTTCTCAGTATTGTATCGGTCTATCTTTTTATAGCCCTCCTCATGAAAATCTGTCTCATCAATCATCCCCTTGGTTTTTATCCGTAGTATTCTACGTAATTATTTTCAGTTTCAAATAACTTGATGGAATGCAATTCACAGTTATGTTGCTTAATGACATCAACTAGTTGCTCCCAAATTTTAATTGCTAAATTTTCTGTAGAAGGCATAACTCCTTTCATGAAATCAACATCTAGATTCAGGTTCTTATGATCTAGCTTTTCAACGACTAAGTCCTTGATTAAACTGCTTAATAACTTTAAATCGATAACAAATCCTGTAAGTTCGTTGGGTTGCCCCTTTACAGTTACATGTAAGTTGAAATTGTGGCCATGCCAATTAACATTTGCACATTTTCCAAAAACTTCTATGTTTTTTTCGTCTGACCATTCTGGTCTTGCCAGTTTATGGGCTGCATTGAAGTGTTCCTTCCTTGTGATATATATCATTGCTCTTTAAATCGCTGCAAAGATAGTCAGACATTTTATGTTTTTGCAGCATAATTAAATTGGCAGTTTTATCAATACAATTGTATTGATTTAACTTCTCTTTTCCCAGAGCTTGTAATCTGTCTTTGAATGCAATTAATTATTCATTCTTTAATGAACGCTTCAAGAAAACGAAGCCATTCTTCTCATCAAGAAATTCAATACCTGCAATATTTAAGAATTTATCGGCATGAATATTTTTCACCACAAAATAAGCAGGCTTGTCTATTTGACCATGAATTAACCATTCGCGTAATGCATCAATATGGTATAATCCGTTTTCTGCTTTATTATTAAGCTTTTCAAGCTCTGATAAACCAGGTTTCTGGAAATAGAAATATTGAGCATAACTCTTAAAGCCAAGAGTCTCAACATACACATCTTCTCCTTGATGCGATTTGTAAAAGTCAACAGCTGCCATTTGTGTATATCCTGCAATCCGCGAAGGAAAGCGTGCTAGAAATAGGCTTGTTGCAATAACACAGCCTCCTATCATAAAGCTAAGCGTTGTTCTGTATGTGCCTTTTACTAAATAATATAAACCAATGAGGAAACTGGTAATCCAAATTGCACCAGGCAAATAATCGAAGATTGACCATTCTACATTTGCTTCCAAATTTCCAGCTGCAAACTCGTCTTTCAGTACAGACAAAATTAATTCCTTATGCATTCCAATGTATGGAAGAGCCAGCATTGCAAGCCCTATAATTATTCCGGGAATGATTAATAATGAAGCTTGGAGTTTGGTCCATTTTTGTCTTCCTCGTAAGTACTCTTCAACACTCATTGCTGCAATAGCACTCAATGGCAAATATGCCATGGATGAATAATGAATGATTTTAGTTGTTACAATTGAGAAAAGAATCATAACTACCCAGAATAGAATCTTCATCCATAAGAGGAATTCAGGGTCTTCAACTCTAAATTGAGGTTTTCTAAAAAGCGCTTTTATTGCAAGCAGACTCATCGGGAAACAACCAATGAGTACAACTACAAAGTGATAGTAAATTGGCTGCTTGTGGCCCGCATCGGGTGTTGAGAATAGTCTTATTTGATATTTAATAAATTCTTCAAGAAACCAAGGCCCGTTTTTAATTACTTCTGCCCCAAACCATAGTGAAGAAACAAAAAAGACACTTAAAGTTGTAAACAGGAGGTTTTTTAGACTGACGATTGGTTTAAACCTTCTGACTGCCCAGAAAATAACTGTAGTAAGTAAAGCTAAAAGCAACGCAACCGGGCCTTTAGTCAAAATTGCCAATCCAATAAAAATTCCCGCATACACAGAGTACTTACTGGCTGATCTTTCACCAAAAGACCTTACTGCATTTGAA
This sequence comes from Bacteroidia bacterium, assembly GCA_018401705.1. Classification (GTDB taxonomy): domain Bacteria; phylum Bacteroidota; class Bacteroidia; order M30B66; family M30B66; genus M30B66. The sequence goes on from JAGYKL010000012.1 coordinate 26,459, forward strand.
ATATTCCAAATTCCCGCAAAAATGAACGTGTTGAAAACGGGGTCAATGATGCCTGATTTGAAATAAACTAATGGTAAAAAACTGAAGCCCATCAGCACAGCCATAATGAATCCAAACCTTTCTGAACGCATTTTTTTGCCAATCTCAAAAAGCATCAATAGGTTGATAATGCCGAAAATAGCATTCGGAAAACGAGCCGCGTATTCATTAATCCCAAAAAGTTTCATGCTGGCAGTCTGCATCCAGAAAAATAATGGAGGCTTTTCCCAAAAGGGTTGAAAGTTAATCTGTACTCTAAAGTAATCGCCACTTAAAAGCATTTCGCGGGCTGATTCGGCAAAGTTTATTTCATCCCAGTCGAATAGGGGAGCTTCGCCCAGAAAAGGCAAGTAGATAGCAACTCCAACCAAAAAGAGAATCAGTCGATATTGGTTACTTATCGTTTTCATTTGGAGGGAAATAGTTTTAAAAGTCTTTCTCCTTGCAATTTATCTTTGTAATAAAGTTCAACTCCAATCTGCGTGAACAAGCCAATGCAGACTCCTATCAGCACATCAAAAGGAAAATGCTCAAACAGATAAATCCGTGTGTAAGCCACAGTAAACATAGCTATTGCAAGAATAACTTGAGTAGATGATTTCCTAAGTCTAAAAGCTAAAAACGCGAAAAGGCTGGCCGCTGATGCCGAGTGACCCGATGGGAAACTGTTTTTCATGTGAGGACTCAGATTCTCAGGAACTTCAAGTTCGTAATTTTGGTTTGCAAACCATTGAACCGGCCTTGGTTCGTTTTTGTAGATTGTGTTTTTAATTGTTTGTACAATAATGCCACTCAGGGCAAAGCCAACTAATAGGATGATTGACAGTCGAGCTTTTTGGACAACTGTTAGAAGCACTACGATTATCAGAATAAAGCTGCCGTGGGCTATATTTGTAAGCATTGCCATTAAAGAGTCAGAAACTACGGTATGACTAGTTTGCAGTAAAAGGAAGCTTCCCTTTTTATCGAAAGACAGAATTACAATTAGCAAAGCCAGGCAAACGATTGAAGCAGTAATCAAAAAAGCTTTTGGCAACCTAAGTTTTTTCATGCGTGGCAAAGGTATTGAATTCATAGGTTTATAGTAGAAACTGAAAATGTTGAATAAAAAGTTAATATCTGAGTTTGTATGTTGTAAATCTCAAAGCGTAGCTTTTAGATATTGAAAAAAAATATTTTATGACAGACACCGTACTTAACACCCTTGAGGATCAGCTAAAAGCGATGGTTTCATCGGGGCAAATTCGCTACAAACAGATGTTAAATGTGATTGGATCTGTTCCTGCTGAGACTCCGTTGAATAGCCTTACTGCCGAGCAAGTGGCAATGATCAATTACAAACTAGCTGCACCTGAAGAAGATGATTGTGAATTTTGTTCAGGTTAGATTTTTAATATTCCTCTTGCGCGAAATTCCATTTAGATTATATTTGCACCCCCATTTGGCGGGGTAGCTCAGATGGTTAGAGCGCAGGATTCATAACCCTGAGGTCACGGGTTCAATTCCCGTCCCCGCTACACAAAGGCCGTTAATCATTTGACGGTCTTTTTTGTTTCTATGATTGTGTATTGCGTTTATATATTAATCAGTAAAGATTCTAGGCGTTATTATATTGGTCAAACAGCCGATTTGCAAGCAAGGTTAAAAAGACATAATGCAGGCTTGGTTTTATCTACCAAGGCATTTAAGCCTTGGGATTTGATTTTGAGCATTGAAAAACCTACTCGTATTGAAGCTGTTGTTTTAGAAAAGAAAATAAAAAATCTTAATAGTGAGGATTTGAAGAAGTTTATTGAAAACAAGATGGATTTGTATAAAGATTTTTAATTGCCTCTTCGAGTAGAAAAGGATGCACTCCATTTATAAAACACTATCCCTTCCCAATTCAATAAAATAATCATTTCTTACTCTTTGTTCTTCCATAATCGTTGGAAGATATTTCTTAATGACTTTTTGCAAAGTATCTGACGATATCATTGCTGCTTCAGGGTTTATCGCCGCTTCAAACCAGGGTCTTGGTTTTCCAAATGGATATTCCCCGAAGATTATAACAGGAGTTCCTTCAACGAGAACTTTCCAACCTTTTGCATCAAGCTTCCATTGTTCTGCGAAGTAATAAATATATTCAGCGTCTGATAATCTTAACCTAATACATGAATGCGATGCCGGGAAACCAGGTAGCTCAAATTGATGAAGTGAAACTCCTGTGTGATTGACAAGATTAAAATACCATGGTAGAATCCAATCTGAATTATCGGTACTAATCTGACTTTTCGATTTCCAATTAGTATGAAATAAGCCTGTTGGTGTTTGAGTCTTTTTGGCTCCCATGCTCACTGGTCCCCATTTTTCTAATTCTCCTTTTGCATACAATGCAAAAGCTTGATATCTATATGATATGAGTATAAGTTTGTCAACAGAATCGGCTATTGACAAACTTTCAGGGTAGGGCGAATAAATATTTAAATCAGAATAAATAGAATCTGGAATTATCAAACTGTCGGCTCTATGCAGTCGGTCTGGGTCAATTCGGTTTATTGCACAAATTGATATTAGTTGTGAATCAGGAAATTGTTTTGGTAGTTGTTGAATCACCGAATCATTCACTTGCAACATTTTATAGGATATTTTCGGTATTGATTTAATGACTATTTTTTCCGAATTAATTAAACTATCCTCATCTGCAATTAAGCTGTCTTTAATTGCGAAATGTTCATTCGGAATTACATCATTTTCTTTATCAGCAGACGATTCACAAGAGAATAGCAAGCTGAATGCAAAGAATACAATAAGAAGGTAAATGTTTGCTTTTATCATTAACAATTGAGACTGCATCTTAAACTTGAATATTGTTTTTTTAGTATCCCTTTAAAATTCTTAAGAGCAATTAATTGCTTATTAGGCACAAGATAAAGAATCTATAGAGTCAAAGCTCAGTTTTAACTTGCCTATATTCGCAGTCATTAAATAATTTCAAATGAAGCAAATTTCACTTTTCGTTATTTTACTTTTCTCTTTTAATTCGTTCAGTCAGATTAATTTTTATTCAGACGATTTTGAATCCTATCAGGGCTTTGGTGATATTCCCGCTGAATATGCTGGAGGAATGAGAGTGTATTCAAATCACGGTTTCATGTCTCAAAAGTCATTATGTATTAACTTCTCTCAGTTCAAATCTGTCGACTCCACTATGACTCCTCCATCAGCGGTTCTTAGTGATGATGCTTTATTTAAGTTTCGGTATCGATATGCAAGCTATATAGCTGGAAACGCTTTCTCTGGGTATGAATTAAATTCAGATATTCTTGAAATCTATGCTTCAATTGCTGGCTCTAATGATTTTGGCGCACCTTTATTAACAATAGATAATAGCACTCATGAAACATCGCTTGAGTTTGCGCCTATTGAAATTGACTTAAGCGCTTTTAGTGGGCAGTCAGTACAAATAAAGGTTAAAGGAATTAGAGGAGCTGTTGAAGATTTCTGGCTAGATATGGATGATTTCATCATAGAGGGCTCAGAGCCAAATTCGCTTAGACCTCAATCAAATGAAGCTTTCAAATTCTGGCCAAATCCGGCAAAAGACATCATTAATATTATTGCTCTAGATTTTACTTCAGTAGTGAAGATTATTGGTATCGACGGAAAAACTTTAATACAAGAAACTTTAGCTCCTAAAAATAACTTGATTGATTTATCTGAATTAAAAGCTGGAATCTATTTTATTCAATTAAGCAACTCAAATTTTTTAGAAAGTTCTCCATTGATTATTGCACATTAATTTGTACTTCTTAATCCTTTAAAAGGAAGGCAGAAATTTCTTTTAAACTCTCTTTTGCTTCTGGCACAATGGTGTGCATTAGTTGGAAAACATGAACCATATTAGGAAATATCCTAATGCTGGCTTTAACACCTGAATCTACTGCTTTTGAGGCAAATTCAACAGACTCATCCAATAACATTTCTCTTTCACCAACGTGTATTAAAAAAGGAGGGAAGTTTTCCAAATCCCCATAAATAGGCGATGCCCAATGATGTTTGCTATCTGCACCATTTAGATATCTTTCTGCCCAAACTTCTACAGCTTCAGGATCTAACATAGGGTCATCATTCAAATGACCAATGCCTTTTTTTAAAGGCACACTTAAATCTAACCATGGAGAAAGTGCAAAAGCCTTTGCAGGTAAGGCAAAACCTTCATCTTTTAATGCATGAATTGCCGCGAAGCATAATCCTCCACCTGCTGAATCTCCGCCTACTGCAATATTATGAGCTCCATATTCTTCACACAATTGCTTAAGCACCATTACTGTATCTTCAACTGCTCTTGGGAATGGAAACTCAGGAGCCATTCTGTAATTGATCGCAAGCGCTTTCATGCCGGTTAACCGGCTCAAATAACTTATCATCGAACGATGGGTTCTCCACGAACAAACTGAATATCCTCCACCATGTAAGTAGAGAATAACACGCTCTGAACTTATTGTTTTTGGAGTAAACCAAGCTGAATCAAGGCCAGCATACTTTAGTGGTTTAACTTGAACTTTCTTATCATCGGCTAAAGCAATTTTGGAAAGCATGTGAACTAATTTTAATCCACGCAAACGATGATTCTTTCCATCGTATACAATAGCCTTTAGTATCCTTGACCCTGGAACAACGAACTTCCCTATACCTGACATATTACGAATATCGTGTATTTCTGCTCATCAAGTTGCTTTGTTTAAAATTTCTTTCGCCTTGCGGCGGATATCTCCTGGCATCTCTACCGCTGGTGCGTGATGAGGTTTAATTCGCGCATCAACTACCATAGAGCCCAAACATCCCCAGTGTTTATTTTCGAATATGGATTTTACCCCATAAACATCATGGGAAGGATTGCTTCTTGTAAAGGTTACCCAAAGCCAGTTTTTTAAAGATTGCGACACAAAATCACTATCATCACAAACTGTTATCCAAGGAAATTTTTCCTGTAATTCAACAGGGAGGGCCTCTATAAGTAGGTTAATTGCATGTTCGCCAGCTTCAGAATACTTAGGACCTTCAATACTTAGTACTCCAGGCATTACTACATTAACTTTAGAGAAACTATCCGGTAAGACTAAATTTTGTGGCTTATCCGTTCCAAGTTCTCGAATAGGTTTGCCAACAGCCGCAAGTACTAGTTTCGAACCAGTATTTAACCCGTCTCCACTGTAATCTAAGGTGTCTATGCTAGTTTTGGTGTGAAAATGCAAATCTCTTTTTAAGTCGATTCTTTCAAGAACATGCTTGAAGAATTCTAATTCAATATGAGTACTTAGCTTTTCATTATCCTGCTTAGATGCAATAAAAAGCCACTTAGCAAGACTCAATTGACCTGTTCCCAGAATATGATTAGAAATGGTAAGTAATTCAGCTGGGCGTGGGTTTTCAAGAAATGGTGTGTAGCGCTCACTGCCAATAGCAAGTAGTAATGGATGAACTCCGGCAGCATCAACTGCATGTACTTCGTGCACTCCCGGTAATTCATCTTTAATTGCGCTTCCTGTAAGTTCATGAATTAAGGCTCCAAAGGCAGTGTCTTCTTGCGGTGGGCGACCTACAACTGTAAATGGCCAAATTGCATCTTTCCGATGATATACATTTTTAACCTTCATTAAAGGGAACTGATGCTGCAAAGAATAATAGCCCAAATGATCACCAAATGGTCCTTCCGGTTTATTCTCATTTGGATAAACTTCACCGGTGATAACAAAATCCGCATCAGAACTGATGCAAAACCCATCTGAATCATAGAAATACCTGAATCTCCTTTTGTTGAGTGCTCCTGCAAATGTCATTTCTGACATTCCTTCTGGTAAAGGCATCACGGCACTAAGAATATGTGACGGTGGTCCTCCTACAAAAATGCTCACTTTTAAGGGCAAGCCTTTAGCATTGCTTTTTGTTTGATGCACTCCAATCCCACGGTGCAATTGATAATGAAGTCCTATTTCTTTATTTTGAATATACTCATTACCTCCAAGTTGAATTCGATACATACCTAAATTAGCATTCATGATGCCCGGCTTATCAATATCTTCGGTATAAACTGCTGGTAAAGTAACGAATGGTCCACCGTCCTTAGGCCAATGAATAATTTGCGGCAAATCACTAATGCTGCATGTGAATGCTGCCACAGGTTTGTTAAATTGACTTTTCAATGGCAAAGCTTTCAGAGCTATGAAGGGCACATTCAAATGCTTTAATGGTTGCTTCAAGGCAACCATTGGATCACTTTTTAATGCAATCAATTGTTGTACATCTTTCCACGCATCGCGGAACATGAACTTGCTTCTTTCAACCGTTCCGAATAGATTCGAAACAGCAGGGAATTTACTTCCTTTAACATTTTCGAAAAACAATGCAGGTCCATCATTTTCAAATGCTTCCAGATGTATTGCCGACATCTCAAGATTTGGGTCTACTTCTTCCTTTATTCTCTTTAAATGCCCATGTTTTTCAAGGTCAATCACACACTCCCTCAAACTTCTATACCCCATAATCTATTCAAGCAACATATTAAAATTGACTAATCAAAGCTAAATTATAAAGACTTGTGAGTTCTTCAATTCGCACATTCAAATTAACTCTAAAAAACAAGATTTTGTTCTATGTAATTTTCTCCTAATCAACAGAATTGTAATAGTTGACAATAATTGCTCTACTTTCGTTTCAAATCAAAACTATCTTAAATGAAAATAATACAAACTATCGCATTGCTTTTTATAAGTTTTGCTGTGAATGCCCAATTGGAGAAAGTGGCTTTAATTTCAGTTTTTGGCGACAGAAACTTATCTGATAACCCTCTTGAAACTAAAATTTATGAAGCTTTAATGAAAGATTCATCCTTTAACTTAGTTCCAATTGTAAACAAGTTCGATAAAACCATCCGTGAGGTTTTTCTTCCTCAGTTTCCTTTCCCATTTTTGGAAAAATCTGAGGTAGTTGGAGCTGAAGGATATCCTGAAATCAAGGAGTTAACTCGTTGGGCTAAAAACGATTGGTCAACAACTCCTGCAGATGATTATGTTTCAATTGCTGCTTACGGTATTGCAGATGATAATGAAGCAATTGCAAAATCTTTTGAAATCGTTGGTAACGGTATCGACGGTGTTATGATTGCTTACATCAATTTCAACATCTATGATGCAGGTGGAGTAGGGCCTTTGGCTAAAAAGAAGGTTTATGCCTATGTAAATATTAAAATCTTCGATAAAGCAGGAAACCGTATTTTCAAACTTAAGGAAAGAGCCAGCTCTGACAAAGGAGTTTTATCTGTTTCAGGAATTATCACCGATTTAGATAAGGTGCTTCCGATGATTGAATCTGCTTCAGACAATTTGCTTGAAGATATGGTAAAGAAACTTCCTAAGTCATTAAATAAAATGGCTAAAAAACAAAATCCATTGAACAAAAAGAAAGCGATTCAATTATTACATCTTAAAAAAGGCAGCTATTGAACAATAGCTGCCTTTTTTTTATTCCTTATTTTTAATACACGAAGCTAGTCCGGGATTTTCGAACTGACAGAAATATCCGCATTCATTGATTACTGCTGTAATATTTTGTGTCAGAGAAAAGCTCTTTCATGGTGCGAAAATGCTCTCCTACAACAAAATCACGATTTTCTTGGTAGTTGTATTCTGTTGCTAACCAACTGTCTATGTTCCATTTCATGGCCATCCATAGGCATTTGGTTCCCTGAATTCTTTCGATTTGGAATGTTCCATTGCAATTAGATAATTCACTTCAGCCTTTTCACAGTCATAATAAGTTTCACCTATTCCGCTTCCCGATAACACTTGAAGATACAACTCTGGCATTTCCATAATAGGTCATATTATAGAGACCTGTTGCATAAAGAAAATAATTTGTTGCTTTTTCAGTTGGGTCTGTGGAACTTTCGGCTTTAGTCGTTATTTCGAGCATTTTTCAACGAAAGATTTTTTTCGTATATATTTTGCTCTGCTTCATTTCATGGTCACAATCATGACAATCTTTAATTCTGGAATTAAATGGATTTCCTAATAATTGCTCTTTTCCAGTTTGAGGTGCGAATTGTAAATTGCTAGAGCTCCTTTAAAATCATATTTGTAGATGCGTTTTATTGCTTTAATATCATACAAATCATTTAGACTTATTGATATCTGCCAATTAGGTATTTATTCCAAGCCGAATTATTTTCATCCTCCATGAAATCAATCATTTCCTGAACCTGTTTATCGTCTTTATAATAATCATAAATGAATGGCATACTCAACTCGCTTTTGTTAGTTCTCCTTGCTGCTTATACATTTCTTGCATCTTTCCTAAAATGTACTTTCTCACATTTTCACTTCTTTTACACCCCTCGAGTTTCTGTCTAATTCATCGAATAAGCTCATTATTTTAGCTTCTGAAATCTGATCTAAGTTTGAGACCTCATTAAATCCAATAAGTAGTTTATTAATTGCAGCTTACGATAAAACAGCTTTATTGTTTTTAGTTTCAATTTAAGGCTTCTTGAGTCCATTTTAAACATTCTTCTGGTTTATTTTGAATCCAGTTTAAAAATGACAAAGAAATCATCAAACATCCTTTGTCGTAATCCGCTGCATGCTTATCTCTTCCAATGTTTTAATTAAACCTTCAATTTGTTCAAGTCTAACACTGCTCCAGGAAAATAATGGGTCTATGTATAGTTTGAAAGATCTGAATAGTCCAGGGGACTGTAAGGCTGCATATTCTCCAATATTAAGTTGTGTTTCTACTATGTTTATAGTTCTAACTAAAAGTAAAGGAAGTGATTTGATTTGGGATTGATTTTGGCTATTTCACGCATTCCGCGAATAGGGTCAAATACAACTCCCAATAAATGCCAAAGCAATTCTTTTCGCGTGTGGTTTTGGCTATCGCTAAAGTGCTTTCCCATTCAATATCTGTCTGAGGATGAAAGCTTTCAAATGCTTGAATTTATAGCCTCATTAATTATAAATTTCGCATACCATAAATTGGCTTCAGAAAATCTCCTTGCTTTTTACATGGCAAGCAGCTTGTAACCATGAGTACGATAGAACATTTCTTCCATCTGTAGGAGCAAACAAATAGTCATTTTCAACAAACTGAATTCCTTTCTCATAGTCTTCCAGAGCATAACATAGCCTAACATTTTGAAACCCATAGCGCATCTTAATAGACTTGTCATTTGTTTTCTTGAATTTATTGATGCATTCTTCTTGTAGGATGTTTAATTTGTCAATATCCTTAGCCTTTGGATTCCAATCCCAGGGATTTCTATATAATTCTTCTTCAATTCTTTTAGCTAATTTAAATAATTAAGGCCATCAATAAATTACTTTTATTTTGGAAGAAACTAAATGGAGTATTTGATGAATTTAGACTTCCTGAAGCACTTAGAATTATTGAATCAATATGTGTTTCAGGCTTTTGATAAACTATTTCAGATACAACAGTGCCATCAATACCTTTGAAGTAAGTCTTCCATTCTGATAAATTTAAATCCTCTTTTTGTAGGATACTCACAATTGTTCTTCCCTGAACCTGTTTGGACAAAGAAATTGTAATAATCCATGACACTTAAAAAGAAAGGATCATACTTAACATCTTGAATAACCTCAGGTATGAACAAAGATCTATCATAAATATCTTCTTCATCATAACCTCCGCAACCTTTAATCGTAGATGATTCTTGTGGTATAAGTATCAAACTAATTAAAACTACTGATAATATTTTGGAATTTGCTTAACGTCATAATTCTTCAATTCGCTTGAACCTAAATGATATAATGAAACATTAAATTTACTCGAATTTAAATGCTTTGATAGCTGCTTAGCTGCTTTTTTACAAATGTTTACGTTGGCAACTTCTGGCTTTAAGCAAGTCGCCTTTTAAAATAACTTCCTTCATAAAACCTTCTTAAAGCATACATGAATATTTTTATGATGGAAGAAATATGGACTATCTATAATTACATTTAAATTATTATCCGGTAGGATATCTGTCAATTTACCCAATCTGTATTTTAAGCCCCATGAGAAGGCAGGCAAAGCATAATCCAAAGGCAGAGGGTAAGTAGAAAGTTTGGCTAGATATTTCTCTGAAATTGATGAATTATATATTGATAATATATTTGAATAATTTTTAATTTCTCCCATATTATAAAACATAAGCATTCCTCTGTCAATTGAGGTATTCCTGTTTTATTTGAGTATTTTATTTGATGCAGCCTTATTGTAGCAGACAAGACTTTTTCTGGCCCTATTTCATTTTTAATAAGTTTAAAAATCAAAGTACCGATCTTTATTACTTGAAGTCCAGTCACAATCAATTTGAATCTCCTTCCAATTTACATTAGCAGCTTTGAGTATTTTATTTGTTAATTCTATCAAGTTACTAGCTAGCTTCATTAATTCTATTTTTCAATACCATTAAAGCAACGTTGAGTAATATAAATTACTGAACAATTTCTACACCGCTTGGCCAACGAGAACTAGTAGCTAGCTTTGCTTTTGGTTGAAAAATCTTGTTTTTATGTCAACATCAAATAGATGTAAGTACAAACGTTTAGCTCAAGTTTCTTATTTTATTTAACTCTTTGATAGATTTAACTCGCTCTTCCAATGATAGAAAGTAATTGATACATCATTTGACCCTTTACTCAAAAAATACAATGCACTAATTAACAATACAGAAATTGCTATAATTATTTTTAAACTATTTCTGAAATTAATTCTCATTTAGCCGGGAAACTAATAATTAATTTAGTTCATTCCAACTGAAGCTGGACCTTGGAGCATCACATTGTGTTCCTCTACATAAGTAATAGGTTAATTCTACATTTTCTGTACGTCCATCAAATAATGCAATTCTTGATTTGCCCTCAGTTGCCGCTATCAATACATTGGGTTTGTATGTTTTTCTTAAATTTTTAGCTTTAATTATTGAATCTTTTCCAGTAATCACCAACTCATAGAAAGGTTCACTTTTTTCAAGTGCAAGCATAGCCCAATTTGAATACCCGGCTCCATATTTAACCAGCTCATCTTTTACTGTCATTAACATTTTATCTGCTTGATTCATCCATTCATGCTTTCCGAAATAAATTCCCAAACGATTTAAATTTCTCGCCATCATTGAATTAGATGCAGGTTGAACATTGTCTGAAGTTTCTAATTGGCGAGCTACCCAAGTTTCTGTTTTGTTTGATGTGAAATAAAATAATCCCGAATCTGACCTGTCAAAATCGTCCATAACAGTAAACATTAATTCACGTGCTTCTAAAAGCCAATTTTCTTCATAGGTGGATTCATACAATCCGATAAAAGAATCAATTAAAAAGCAATAATCTTCTAAAAATCCGGGAATAGACTTAATGCCGTTTTTCCAGCTGTGGTATAGCTTGCCTGAGTCATCTTTTAGATTTAATAAAATAAATTCAGCTGCTTTTTTGGCTTGATTTAGCATTGTTTCATTTCCAAATACTCTCGACGCATCTGCAAAGCCTCTTATCATCATTGCATTCCAACTGCAAAGCATCTTATCGTCTAAGCCTGGTTTTATTCTTTTTTCTCTGGCTTTAAGTAATTTTTCTGAAATGTTAACAATTTGTGATTCTAATTTATTTTCTGAAATCTCAAGTCTTTCAGCCACTATTCTGTTCTCATCCCTCCGAAGGAGTATATAATTTTCATGTTCCCATAAACCGGCTGGATTAATTGAGAAATAATCTTCTGCAATTATATACTCTTCATTATTTAATATTGATTTAATTTCATCTTTTTTCCACACATAATATTTGCCTTCTTCTCCTTCACTATCAGCATCTAAGGCAGAATAAAAATATCCCTGCGGAGCAGTTAATTCTCTTGAAATAAAATTAGCTGTTTGTTCACAAATTCGTTTGTAATCTTCATCGGGTCTGTTTAAATAGCCTTCTGCATATAAACTTATTAATTGACCATTATCATAAAGCATTTTTTCAAAGTGTGGAGCTTTCCAATAAGGATCTGTAGAATACCTTGCAAATCCTCCTCCAATTTGGTCATAAATACCCCCGAATGCCATTTTTTTGAGGGTTAAATGGGTATAAGCTAAAACATGATTCTGTTGTTTTATATGACTGTACCTAAGTAAAAATTGATAATTATTTGGTAGAGGGAATTTTGGAGCTCTGTTAGGTCCTCCTTCTTCATGATCAGAAATCCCCATCCAATTATTAACACTTTGCCTTAAGTCATCACTGTTAATTGCAGAATCACCTGATTTTATTTTAAACAGCTCTGTTTGTTCAATTCCTTTGGTTAAATTCTCAGCGTATTCTTTTACTTGTGCATAATCATTTGTAAATAGATTATGGATTTGTCGTAGTACTTGCTGCCAATTAGCCTTTGGAAAATATGTACCTCCATAAATAGGTTTTCCGTCTGGAAGCGCAAAGCAATTTAATGGCCATCCACCCCTACTAGACATAAGCTGTACAGCCAACATATATAGCTGATCAATATCTGGCCTTTCTTCACGATCTACCTTTATACACACAAAGTATTCGTTCATAATTTCTGCCGTTTCTTCATCTTCGAAGCATTCGTGTTCCATTACATGGCACCAATGACAAGCCGAATATCCAATGCTAATTAGCAATGGTTTATTTTCTGATTTGGCTAAATTTAACGCTTCTATACCCCATGGATACCAATTAACAGGGTTATGAGCATGTTGAAGAAGATATGGACTACTTGAATTTATTAAAGCATTTGAGTGTTTATTCATACTATTTTAACCCTTTGGGTTGATATGCCCGCAAGTTACCTCTGAATCATTAAAGTTCATTACTTTTAGCCTCCCAAAATTTTTATTATGTCTCAGGAAGTACGCCAATTAGAACCAAAAGCAGTTTGGAATAATTTTGAAGATTTAAATGCTGTTCCCAGACCTTCGAAACATGAAGAAAGGGTAATTGAATTTATTATACAGTTTGGTAATTCTTTAGGATTGCCTGTTAAGAAAGATGATGTAGGTAATGTAGTTATTACTAAACCTGCTTCCGCAGGGATGGAAAATCGACCGGTGGTTGTGCTTCAATCTCACCTTGACATGGTTCACCAAAAAAATAATGATACTGACTTCGATTTTAATACTCAAGGAATTCAATCTTACATCGATGGAGAATGGGTTAAAGCGAAAGGAACAACGCTTGGTTCGGATAATGGAATGGGTGTTGCCGCTGCAATGTCTGTTTTGGCTTCCACTGACTTAAAACATCCGAAAATCGAAGCTTTGTTTACTATTGATGAAGAAACGGGCATGACAGGAGCAAAAGGCTTAATGCCAGGCTTCCTTTCAGGGAGCATCATGCTAAATTTAGATACCGAAGATGATGATGAACTCTGCATTGGCTGTGCAGGTGGTATTGACACAAATGTTAGTTGGCAATATAGAGAAGAGGTTTCACCCGTTACATTAAGTGCCGTTCGTATTGAAGTCAAAGGATTGAAAGGCGGTCATTCTGGGGTAGATATTCATCTCGGTAGAGGTAATGCAAATAAAATCATGAACCGGATTTTATATTCTGTACCGGAGAACCTTGATTTAAGAATTTCACGCATCAATGGAGGAAGCTTAAGAAATGCTATTCCAAGAGAATCTGTGGCAACAGTTTTAGTGTCTAATCAATCTGAGTTTAAAGCGTTTGTTGAGAATATTTCTGCTCAGATTTCTGAGGAATTAGGAAGTGCCGATCCGGGTTTACAAGTATATGTTAGTCCTGTTGACAGCCCTGAGAGAGTTATGAATAAAGATGATCAGAAGAAACTTCTGAATGCAATTTATGCATTGCCAAATGGAGTTTATCGCATGAGTGTTGATATACCTGATTTGGTTGAAACTTCTTCTTCTTTAGCGAGAATTATAGTTGAGAACGGTTCCTTCATTTCTCAAAGCTTGCAGCGTAGTTCTGTAAATTCAGCTAAAACTGATATAGCTAATGCTATAAGAGCAACATTTGAACTAATCGGAGCTGAGGTACAGCAAGGTGGCGATTATCCCGGTTGGAAGCCATTGCCTGATGCCCCAATTCTTAAAACAATGCGCGAACTTTATACAGGAATGTTTAATGAAGAGCCTCATGTTAGAGCTTGTCACGCAGGTCTTGAATGTGGATTAATTGGCGAACATTATCCTGGAATGCACATGATTTCTTTTGGTCCAACTATCAAGAATCCCCATTCTCCTGATGAAAAAGTGAAAATTTCCTCAGTTCAGAAATTCTGGAGCTTCCTTGTTAAAACGCTGGAAGAAATTCCTCATATGAATTAATAGTGAATGTTATTCCTAACTGCTTGATAGGTAAAACGGTACTGTTTATTGGAGCTGTTTTTCCCGAACCTAAATCTTCAGCTGCAGGTGTTAGAATACTTCAATTGATAGATTTCTTTAAGTTACATGGATGCATCTTGCATTTTGTAACCGACGCTGAATTGTCTGATTTTTCAGCTCCTCTTGAAGATTTAGGAGTCTCTTTTTGTCAAGTTAAGCTTAATGACTCTTCTTTTAACGACTTTGTTGCGGGCTTGCAACCTGATATTGTCATTTTTGATCGATTCATGACAGAGGAGAAATACGGTTGGAGAGTGAAAGATGTTTGTCCTCAAGCTATGCTAATTCTCGATATGGAGGATTTTCACGCTCTTCGAATAGCCCGCCAATATGCAGTTAAGAAGGGTTTGGATTCTAAATTGGCTAATCTTTATATTGAAGCCACATTCCGGGAGCTCGCCTCTATCTTTAGATGTGATTTAACTTTGGTGATAAGTAGAGTTGAAATGGAAATTCTTACCCAGAAGATGGGTGTTTCAGAGAGCTTACTTCATTATTTGCCATTATTTGTTAGCCCTTCGGGCGATGAGGAATCAAGACCGAAATTTTCTGCAAGAAAGCACTTCATGACAATTGGCAATTTTAAGCACCCTCCAAATTTAGATGCAGTTCTTGTTTTGAAGAATCAATTGTGGTCAGAAATCAGAAGAGCTTTGCCTGAAGCAGAACTTCATATTTATGGAGCTTATTCAAATGATGCTGTTTCTAAATTGAATTCCGCCAAAGATGGCTTTATCATCAAGGGCAGGGCAGAGGATGTTCACGAAACACTCTCTCAATACCGAGTTTTATTAGCACCTCTGCGCTTCGGCGCTGGTCTTAAAGGAAAACTTCTCGATTCTATGAATGCTGGAACTCCTTCAATCACTACAGCCATCGGTGCAGAAGGGATTGCTTGTGCTGAAGAATGGTCTGGAGTGGTTACTGATAATAATGAAGATTTTATCCAAGCTGCTGTGCAGCTTTATCAAATAGAAAATAACTGGCAAGTTGCAGTTGCAAAAGGAGATATAATTCTGCAGAATGCTTTTAAGTCTTCCCTATTTGATAGAGATTTGTTAGAAAAGGTTTGTTTCCTTCAACAAAATTTAAATTCATCAAGACAAAGTAATTTTATTGGTGCAATGCTTCAGCAACAAGCATTTAATGCAACAAAATATATGTCAAAATGGATAGAGGAGAAAAATAAAAAGGTTACCTAAAAGGAATCTCAACAGGTAATTTTAAAGTTACAGGTATAGTTCTTGTCCAAAACCACTTTCTTATTGTCATTGATCCGCTGACTTCAAAATTAACTCTACCGGTAAATAAAGTTCCTAATAATGCGCTGGGTTTCTTTAACATGGGTGCCAATTCTGCAGTAACATTCCAGTCCATTTCTGGCTGCAATTGTCTTCTGATTTTCATAGTTCTGCCCGATTTTATCTGAGCTATACGAGTACCTGCCAACATCAAGTCTAAATCAACCCGCTTTACCTTAAACTTTAATTTATCTGGATTCTTTAGACGAGTCGTGAAGCTAAAAGGCAATTCACCATCATTCAATTTTCCAACTTTAAAATTTGAAATCCCATCCACCGTAGGTGCGGTTACATTTTTATAAGAACTGCATGAACTTAATGCTCCCACGAAGAACAAGGCAATAATCAAAACGGCGCTAAACCTAAATATCTTGATATTCATAATAGATTATTGTTTCTTCTCCCAAAACGGAGCAAGTTTAATTTTGTTGCTGTAAACTCAAGCTTTGCAAGAATCTTAAATCAAGGGTTTACTGTTATTGCAGTAGATGTTATCTTATTACTTTGATGCCCCGCTCTATCAACAATATACACTTCAAAGCTCGCATTTTCAGAGGAACTTCCACCTTGGCTAAGTCCTACAGCTGGAATAATAAGGTTTAATTTTCCTTTGATAATTATATTGGAATTGTCAGGCCCTAATTGCCTAATTCTTAATGCGTAAACTAAATTACTTCTTAAATCAGTAATAAATGCGTTTTCAACGCCGGAAACATTTTCTCCTAAATCACCATCTCCGTCGGTATATTCAATTTGAATAACCAAAGAATCTGTATAGGCTTGAACACTTCCGGGCGAGATACTTACAAATGAAATTTGAGGTTCTACAGAATAGTCTTGTTCCTCCTTCTTACAACCAGAATAGCTAATTGCAAGCGCTGTTATTAATAGAAGAGCGATTGTTTTTTGAATCATGGCACTACAATAAAACTCCAATATGTCTTATAGGGATCAATGCTCGAATTCATAGGGAATTCAGCATTTTCAGAATGCGTTCCATCATTCACATAATACCTCATATAATAGGTTTCTCCAGTAACTAAGTTTGCTGTATTTACATTAACCAACCAAACTGGGTCCTGATTAGGTATATTAAAAAAGACACCGTTAAAACTTTGAGCATTCGTGAAATCGTCTTTATCTGTGCTTATTTTAAGCTGATTAACTTGTAAATCTGCTATTGCAGTGATATCATCCTCAACAATTGCTACAAAATAAAAGCTCTCTACATCAGAGCTTAATTTAAATGGGTTGTAAATCAAACTATCAATTCGATTCGTTATCTCTGAAAATTCAACATCAAATGTAGAGCTTATAGCTGCATACAAAGCCAACACTGGCTGAAGGTCAGGCCTTAGAGGGCTTGAGCCATCAGGAGCCTTAGCTCCATTCATAATCCAGGAAGTAATATTATTAATGTCTTCTTGGGGTAAACCTGTGCCTATATTATCCTGAGGCATCCTATCGTCCTGATTTACAAAACAACAATTAGTAATTCTTTCATGGAGCACAGACATGGCAGTGTCGCCAGGCACAACTCTAAAAGAAAAATCACCATCGATATTATTCTTGGTTATTTCAGAATAAACCAATGTAGAATATGAACTTTGAACACTCCTAAAGTCGGGTTCGAAGTTTCCATCATGACAACCTGGAACTGCACATTTTGGCAGAAAAACATTTCTGTGTAAGCCAGTTATACTAGAAGCACTTAAAGTGTCTTCAGAATTTGTTGGGTCGCCATAATTTATTAAATCATAAGGATTATCAGGCTCTTCTGTCTCTTTCGTGCAAGAGCTTAGTTGAACAAATCCTAACAAAATGAATAAATAAAGGAGCTGCTTTTTCATACAAGCGATTCTGTTAAAACTCTACCACTTAACATGCCACCCGGAATAGAATCTCTAAATCCAAGAATATGGCCTATCGTTGGAACTATGTCAATACTCTCGCCAGTAATATCATTTACCACCAAACCTTGGTTAACTTTACCAGCTGGGCCAACAACCATGCAGAATATTTCTCTTGAAGTATTGTCGCTAGTATGATCAATTGCTGGCTGACCAAAAGAATCCAAAATTGTATTTGGTTCTAAATTTCTTCCATGTTCAGGAGCAACAATTAAAATAGTATCGTTCGCCATACCAGGAGTGCTTTGTATGGTTTGCCATAACTTTCCAACAGCGTAGTCAGCTTTTCTTAGGTTGTTACAATACTCTGTAAAGTTAGAGTGACAGATATCTACGCCTTGCATATTTACTACAAGCAATTCGGGAGAAAACTCCTGAATAATTTGTTCAGCATAATACACATTATACATATCGCCATTCATGCTTGCTCCAACACCCCAAGGATTTGTTGCTTGTCCAGCTTGTGCATTTATCAATTGTTGACGAATAAAACTCTGAAGTAAATCTGAGTCATTCATTGGGTTTCTCACAGTGGCATTATCCACTTGAGAATCAATAGAAAACGAGTCATTAAAGAAATTTCTAAGCTTATTTATTTTTTCGCCTTCGGCGGAAGAAAATATGCGTGGATTAGAAAGTGCGCTTAAACCGTCTTCAGAGATTAAGGTAATAGGCTGCATATAGTTTGCACCGTATGCAGCACCATATCCTGGGTAAGTGCTGTAGTTTAAAGACGGGTAGGGCCCCAGTGTATTTGAAACCCACCAAGCATTTAGTGCAGATTGATTTGGGTCGCTGTGCTTTCTGTAATATTCAAATACAGTAGGCATTTTTGGCGGCTCTTTAATATTTAAATCTTGCAAAGTGTAAGCGCCTGTGATTGCAGTAGAATGTCCGTTGAAATGTCCGGTTGGACCTTGAGCATATCTAAATTGGTTGTACAAAGTTCCTTGAGATTGAAGCGAGCTACCAGGAATTGTTGGAAGTGCATCCATACCTGCAGCAATCATTGGGTCTACGCTGCCTCCTCCTGAAAGAATGCTCGGCATCAAATTGCCTCTTTGTTTTTGAACAGATTCAATATTTCTAATGCCTCCAGCGAATAAGCAAAAAACCACATGATTAGCAACTCGATTGCCGGTTGCTGCAAAAAGCCGACCCGAAGGTAAAATGTAAGGAGCTGCAATGGTCGCTGCTGCGGCCATTGCAGTCTTTTTTAAAAAACTTCTTCTTTTAATGTACTTCGACATAGTTTCTAGTAGTATCTGTATTCATCCGATGTCATCATCGAATAGTAAATGAGCTCTGGAGTTAATTCAGGATCATCATTAATTGCCTTCTCTAAAGTAAATGCTTCTAATTCATTTGGGTCTCTATTGAATAATCTTGAGTAGATTGCAGAGACGAATCCTGAAACGTTGCTTCTCATTTCACTGTTGGAGGTAATCTCTACATCAGGAGCGTTAAGCATATTCTTTATAAGCAAATCTTCTATTAATCTTTTATCTCCAAAAGCTAGATATAATAGTGTAAGTCTGCTTAAGTTGTTTTGAGAAATTGTATTCCCAAAAACATCGGCATAGGCTATAGATACAAATTCTACTGTGCTTTTGGGGATTCCTTTGTTTACATCGTCTTGTCTAGATGTAACGGTATCAACCTCGTAAACGTAGACAGTTTCTTTTTTGCACGCCGTTATGATGAGAAGGATTCCGAGCGTTAGCGAGAAACTTATTTTTAAAGAGGTATTATTCCAAACCTGCATATTCATCCGAGCTTAAAATTTCAGAAAGTAGAGCTTTATAATCTTGAGAATTTCTATATGAATCAGCATATCCACTCATCTCCTCTGAGTTTGGCAGCCTAAACAGAAATCTGTTAAATATTAATTGAACCTGACCTTCAAAATAGTCGTCAGAACTAATGAAAATATCTTGAAAATCACGTTTGCTTTGTCCAGCCTGAAGAAATAAAATAGCATTGAAACCGTCAATCATAGAGACTCCTTGTTCTGCTTCATAAGTTGTGGGGTTTCTTAAAAGGAGATTCTGAAAACAAGCAATAACGAAATTCAATGACCCCATATTTATCTGATCATAAAAATTGTTGTCCAGGCATCTTCTGTGAACTTCAGCAATGTTTGCTGATCCGTTAAGTAAATCTATTTCACTGTTCTGCAGATTATAAGTTCTCGCTAGTTCAGTTTCAATTAAAGGCCATTGATCTTCGAAAGAAGGTAGAGTTAAAAGATACTCAAAGGTGTTAATGAAGTCCCTTATTTGCAAAGTATCGAGGCCATTTAGTAAATTTATTCGAGCTATTTCAAATTCTCTGGAGTAGAATTCATCTTTGCTGAGAATTTCATTAATAACTGACCTCCTTGAATTTGCATCGAAGTTTCCATTGTCAAGAATCGATTTCGCTGAATTAAACTCTTCGTCAGAAGATTCTCTCCCAATAAGACCAATGTAGGACTTTGTGATAAAGTTTCTTCTTAAGCTTTCAGGTTGGGTATAATCCGGAGGCGGAGTATTGCCGGGAATAATTTTTTCTTCTGTTTTCTTGCACGAAAACAAAACTAGCAATGAAAGAATAAGAGAAAGGCACAGATATTTTTTCATAACAAATTGATATCCTGACAGGCGCAAATGCTAAAAGTTTAATTAAGCGTTCTTAAGTTGTGCATAATTATGATAAAAGTAAGGAATAGTTTCGATACCCTTCAAATAATTGAAAATTCCGTAATGCTCGTTTGGAGAATGGATAGCATCTGAATCAAGTCCGAATCCCATTAAAACAGTTTTTAGACCAAGGATTTTTTCAAAAGATGCTACAATAGGAATACTTCCTCCGCTTCTGGAGGGAATTGCAGGAATTCCAAAAGTTTGCTCCATAGCCATTGACGCAGCTTTATACTCATCAGAATCAATTGGTGTAACAGCTGGGAATCCCCCGTGATGAGGAGTTACCTTAACTTTAACACTTTTAGGAGCAATTGATTCAAAATGCTTTTTAAAGAGTTCAGTGATTTTTTCCGGATGCTGATTGGGCACAAGTCTCATTGAAATTTTTGCATATGCTTTTGAAGGTAGAACGGTTTTAGCTCCTTCTCCAGTATATCCTCCCCAAATTCCATTCACATCAAGTGTCGGCCTAATGGAAGTCCTTTCAACAGTAGAGTAAGAATTTTCACCTTGAATGTCATTAATATCCAGCGCTGCTTTATATGCGTTTAAATCGAAAGGTGCTTTAGCAATTAAAGTCCTTTCTTCAGTGCTAAGTTCAATAACATCATCATAAAAGCCCGGAATATTGATTTTATTGTCTTCATCTTGCAAACTAGCAATCATATCACACAAAACATTGATAGGATTGGCTACAGCCCCGCCATAAACACCAGAGTGCAAGTCTCTGTTGGGACCAGTTACTTCAACTTCTACATAGCTCAAACCTCTCAAGCCTGTAGTTATTGAAGGAGTTTCATTACCAATCATGGAGGTATCTGAAACAAGCACACAATCAGCTTTTAATTTTTCCTTGTTCGTTTTAAGAAATTGGTCAAGGTTGGATGAGCCAACTTCTTCTTCTCCTTCAATCATGAATTTTATGTTGCAAGGCAGATTGTTTTCTTTCATCATTAATTCAAACGCTTTAATGTGCATAAACATTTGCCCCTTATCGTCTGCAGCTCCTCGAGCATAAATCTTATTATCTCTGATTACAGGCTCAAAAGCAGGCGATGTCCACAAATCAAGAGGGTCAGGTGGTTGAACATCGTAATGGCCATAAACCAAAACTGTAGGCAAAGAAACATCTACAATCTTTTCGCCGTAAACAATTGGATAACCAAGCGTTTGACAGATTTCAACTTGATTAGCTCCTGCTTTAATTAGTGAGTTCTTAATGGATTCAGCAGCCTTCAAAACATCACTTTTGTAAAGAGGATCAGCACTTACAGAAGGAATTCTTAATAATTCAAAGAGCTCATTAATGAACTGTTCTTTGTGTTGTTCTACTTTTTCTTTGTAATTAATCATGTTTTATTCGATAAAGGGTAAAAATTGTGGTTGGAAAAAGCTTAATTTTACTTAAAATTTGGCATGAATTTAGTTAATTGTTAAAAGAAAGTTTTTTAGATTTCAAACATACAATCGAATTCTGCGTTGAGCAATCAAATGATTTATAAGTTTAATAAATATCGAATAGTTGTTTTCATCTTAACTTTGTTTATGATGTTGTCAAACTATTCGTTTTCTCAACTTATAGTATCTCAACAAAATGCAACGTCATTAGTTCAAGATGTTTTGGTTGGTTCAGGTGTTACCGTTTCGAACATTCAGTTTTCCGGAGCAGCTCAAATGATAGGTAGTTTTAATGGTGCAAACTCCAATATCGGATTATCATCCGGGATTGTGATGAGTACAGGAAGAATACAGGACGCAACCGGCCCCAATAATAGTCCAAGTAAAGGCGAAGATTTAAATCAGAATGGATATGGCCCTTTAGAAGCCATACTTGGAGGAGGAGAGCAAACTAAAGACGCCGCTGTATTAAGTTTCAATTTCTTTTGTGAAAGTGATTTGGTGCAATTCAAGTATGTTTTTGCATCTGAGGAATATCCTGAATATGTTGGGTCTGAATTCAATGATATTTTCGCTTTCTTCATTTCTGGGCCTGGAATACCAGGTACTCAAAACATTGGTCTTATTCCAAATACGAATCAACCTGTTGCAATAAACAATGTAAATGCTGGAAGCTTTCAGAATTTCTTTGTGAATAATGGTAATGGAATATCAGGAGGAGGTAGTACGGTTCAGTTTGATGGTTTTACAAGACCTTTTATCGCCGAAGCAACAGTAGTGCCATGTCAGACCTATACAATAACAATGGCTATTGCTGATGTAGGTGACGGTATTTATGATTCAGCTGTTTTTTTGGAGGCTCAAAGCTTTAGTTCGTCTGAAGTAACTATTGAACAGCAACCTAGTTATATTGAAGGCTCTGATGTAATTTATGAGGATTGTGGTTTTAATACCATCACGATTCGAAGGAGCGGTCAAACATCAACACCTTTAACCATTCTCTTGGAATCAGCAGGCTCTGCAACTTATGGCGTAGATTATTCATCTTTTCCTCTATCTGTTACTTTTCAGCCTGGACAAGAAACGATTTCTTTCGATATTGAAGCCTTTTCTGATGCGATAGTTGAAACTGGAGGAGAATCAGTTTCAGTTATTTACAGAGATAGTGGCTGCACTGGAGTTGAATTAAAAAGAGTTGACTTCTTTATTTACGACCCGCCTCCTGTGCTAAGTATAAATCCTGGTGTAACTCAACAACTAATTTGTCCCAAGCAACCTGTGGTTTTAAACGCTTCTGTTGCAGGAGGAGTTTCTCCTTATGCTATTACTTGGTTGGGCGTTGGTTCTGGCAATCCAGTTACTGCATATCCTGATTCATCAACATGGTACGTTGTAAATGCCATAGATCAATGCGGCTCATTGATTAAGGATTCTGTTTTGGTTGATATACCTGGATATGTTCCCTTGAGGCTTTATGTTACAAATGACACACTTATCTGTAGAGGTGAAATTGCCAAAATTGGAGGCTCTGCAACTGGAGGTAAGCTTCCGTTAATTTATACTTGGGGAGATGTTATTGGACAACCTCCGATTAGATTTGTTCAACCGCAAACTACAACATTATATACGTTATCTGTTACTGATTCATGTGGTATAACCGTACCTAAAGATATTGAGGTTGAAGTAAACGACGTACATGCCCTTTATACAGTGCGTTACATAACCAACTCAACAGTTCAGTTTCTGGATTTATCATACGAAGATATTGTATCATGGGATTGGGATTTTGGCGATGGTGTAGGTTTTTCTGAAGAATCTAATCCATTGTATGCATTTCCTGATACTGGTACTTTTCCTGTTCGATTAATTGTTTCGAATTCAGACCGCTGTAAAGACACAGTTGAAAATCCTATTAAGTCATTCCCGCCATTTCACTTTTACATACCCAATGCTTTTACCCCTGATGGAGATGGTATAAATGATAGTTTTTCGGGAATTGGCGAGGGATTCTTGTCTTACGAAATGTATATTTATAACCGTTGGGGTGAAGAAATATTTTTCACAGATGATTACTCAGCCAAGTGGGGGAGAGGACCACGAGGAATTCTAGACAGAATACCTATTGACGTTTACGCTTACAAAATTATCCTAACACTTCCAACCTTAGAAAAGGAAGAATATATAGGCAGAGTATCGGTTGTAAGGTAAATAAGCGTTGATTAAATATATTATTGTAATTTACATCGTTAATTTCTTTAATAGGCATTTGTGAGATTACGTCTACTTCTGATAATAACTTCTTTAGTTTTTCAGTGTCTTTCACTGAATGCTACTCATATTATTGGAGGTGAAATATATTATGACTGTTTGGGTAACAATCAGTTTAGAGTTGTTTTAAAACTTTACAGAGACTGCTTATTAGGACAAGCACCTTATGATGACCCAGCAAATGTTGCTGTTTATAATAGTCAAGGTGCACTTATCCGTAACATAGAAATGGTTTTTCCAGGAAGCTCACTAGTCCCTCAAGGAAGCATTAATCCTTGCTATCAAGATGAAGCTAACTTGTGCGTTGAGGAAGCAATTTATGAAGAAATAGTTACACTTCCGCCTACAAGCGGAGGATATACGCTTGTTTATCAGAGATGTTGCAGAAACCAATCGATACTGAATATTAACGATCCAGGCGATACAGGAGCAACTTACATGATAAATATTCCTGAATCTGCGTTTACTGACTGTAACTCAAGTCCACGTTTCAACATTTTTCCACCAATTGTATTGTGCATTAATGATCCACTTCAATTCGATCATTCAGCTACAGACCCAGACGGGGATTCCTTGGTTTATTCATTCTGCGATCCCTTCGAAGGAGCTTCTCCTGATGATCCAATGCCAATTCCCCCCGGTCCACCGCCTTATAATTTTGTAAATTTTATAGCTCCATTTTCAGCAAATAACCCTTTGCCTTCAAATCCAATTCCAAATGTTGACCCATCTAGTGGACAATTAACAGGTTTTCCAACGCAGATCGGGCAATATGTTGTTGCCGTGTGTGTTAGTGAATATAGAGATGGTATATTATTGAGCACTAATAAAAGAGACTTCCAATTCAACGTAGTTAATTGCAGTGGAGAGTCAACAGCTTCCTTCGAAGCTCCAACAGCTGAGATAAATATTGACGGATCTGTTTTTTGTAATGGTTTATCTGTAAACTTTATTGATCAAAGTGAGAATGCTCTGTTTTATTTATGGGATTTTGGCGTTCCAGGAATTAATACTGATATAAGCACATCTCAAAACCCTGTTTATGTTTATCCAGACACAGGCAGATATATTGCAACTCTTATTGTTAACCCCGGCTATTCTTGCGCTGACACAACATTTTTGCAAGTTGGAGTTTATGCTGAACTCGTAGCTGACATCAATGGCATTGATGGGCAGTGCATAATTAATAATTCGTTTTCTTTTGGTGCTGAAGGAGATTTTGATGCTGATGCTAGTTTCTTCTGGGAGTTTTCAGGTCCTTCATCTTATTCAAGTTCAAGCCAGATGAATCCTCCAGCAGTTTCATATTCCGAAGCAGGAAGTTTTGAGGCTTACTTGAGCATAACCACAACTCATTGCCTGGCTTTTGATACAATTGAGGTGATTGTTTATCCTGAATTGCAAATAGACCTTGATATCAGTGATGCTGATGCATGTGTTCCTGCTTCAATTGAGTTTGACAATTTATCGCCTGATTCCCCGGGAGCAATTTACTTGTGGAATTTTGGAGATGGTAACACTTCTAATCAATATGCACCTGTTCACTTTTATGAAGAACCTGGCGTTTACGATATTCAATTGAGCGTTGAACACGTAATAGGTTGTGTAGGAACCGTATCAGAAACATTTCCACAATATATTAGAATAAGGCCTAGACCTGATGCTGGCATTGATGCTGAACCATCTGAAGTAGACATTTTAGATCCAACGGTTGTTCTGTATGATATTTCATCAGGGCAAATTTCAAGTTGGATAAATCCGGGGACTGGAGAGGAGTTTTTTGAATCGTCCATTGAGTTTGTTTATTCAGATACCGGTAATTACACAGCTATGGTTGTTGCCTTGAACTCAGAGGGATGCTATGACACAGCTTCTGTAATTGTTAGAGTTAATCCTGTTTTTAATGTCTATATTCCTAACGCTTTTTCTCCCAATGGAGATGGCATTAACGAAGTATTTATTGCTAAGGGAGAAGGTTTTGTAGAGTTCTCAATGGCAATTTTTGATAGGTGGGGCGACGAAATCTTCACCAGCAAAAGCGAGGAAGTTCCATGGGATGGAAGAGCCAACAGGGGTAGTGATATTGCGCAATCTGGAGTGTACAATTATAAGTTTTGGATTACAGATGTTTTCAACACTGAGCATGTTTTTACAGGAAGAGTTCTCCTCATTCGCTAGTAAATTCAACTACTCGCTGAGTAGGTAAGATTAATTTCACATTTTGATAATTTAAGCATAGTATTTGGCAATTTGATTTTCATTGTGTCAACAAAACCTTATTTTTACATGTTTAGTAAATGTAAATAGGTCTTCGTAATTTGAAAAAGCTATACAAATATAAATATTTGATTTTCAGCTTTATTCTAGGATTTTTCTCCTTGAATATTGCTTCTGTTTCTTCTCAATCAGTAGAGATTGTTCCAGGGAATGATACCACACTTTGTACCAATCAGACATTACCTTTGACTGCTGTGATAGATCCAGAATCAACAGCTGGAGGAAGTACTGCCTTTGTAGGTTACGATTATGAAGAAATTCCTATTTCAGCTGGACCTACGGTGGGAACAAATATCCCACTCACTGACGATGCCTATTCAAATGCAATTAACATAGGCTTCCCTTTCCAATTCTTCGGTACTGTTTACAATCAACTTTATGTTAGTTCAAATGGTTGGATAGGTTTTACACCTCCATTAACTGGAGACTATACCCCAGAGCCATTTCCTATTTGTGGTGGCCCCAACCTTGGCATTTTAGCTTGCTGGCAAGATTTTAATCCAGGTGCAGGAGGTACAGTTACTTACACTACTACCGGCGTTGCCCCAAATAGAAGAGTTGTTATATCATGGAATAATGTTCCGTTTTTTGGAGGGACTTGTCCAGGGGTAACATCTACTTTTCAAATTCATTTATATGAAACGACTCATATTATTGAGATTCACATCGTAAACAAACCCTCTTGCCCTGGATTATGGGGAACAGGTGCAGTTACTGGTGTGGTTGGAGCAAATACTGTTAATCCATGTAACTGCTATTACATAGAAAATCAATTTAATAATACTACTGGTGCAATTAATAATAGAGCATTCAGATATACTCCTATTCAAGGCACTTTAAATGGTGTAGATGCTGTACTTCAATCACTTCAGTGGAGTGTTAATGGAACAAACGTAGGGTCTGCGAACAGCCCCAACTACACAGCATTCATGCTAAACACTACTGCTGATAGAGTTGTTGTTGTGACTGCAACATTCAGTATTCCTTGTGTTGGGAATGTAGTTGTGAAAGATACTGTTGTTATTTCCCCGGCTCAGTATGATCCAAATTTCTCGATTACTTCACCAATTTGTGCTGGGCAAGAAACATCGTTATTCACATTTACAGGTTCTCCTATCCCTCCAGCAAATGCTACTTTAACTTGGGATTTTGACGGAGGAGTTGCCTTGCCAGGCAATGGATTGGGTCCTCATGATGTTTCATGGGCTACTCCTGGAAATAAGAATGTAAGCCTTTCCATTACCGGAGGAGCATGTGCAGCAGCTGCGTTCGATACGATTGTTGAAGTTGTAGCTTCTCCAACATCAACTTTTACATCTACAGCCGAAGTATGTGGAGCAGCTTCTGCAACAATAACTTATACTGGAAATGCTCCAGCAAGCGCTAATTATACCTGGGATTTTGATGGCGGAGTTGCTGTTCCTGCAAGCGGCCAAGGTCCGTTCTCTGTAACGTGGGCTACGCCAGGGTTAAAAAACGTTAGTCTTAGTGTTGGAATTGGTTCTTGTGTTTCAAGTGAAACAGTTGCACAGGTTAATGTTTTACCCCCACCATCATCATCTTTTGTTGTTTCAAGTGCTTCAGTTTGTGCAGAAGCATCTGTAACTGTTACTTTTACTGGAACATCTCCTGCCAGTGCTAATTACACTTGGAATTTTGACGGTGGTGTTGCTGTCCCTGCTAATGGGCAAGGACCTTTTGATGTAACCTGGTCAAGTGGAGGTATTAAAAATATAAGCCTTCAAGTTAATGATAATGGGTGTATTTCTCCGTTAACATCTGTACCAGTTACTGTAAATTCTATTCCTACAGCTGATTTTACATCAAGTGCTGCAGTTTGTCCTGGAGGTAATGCAAGTATTACTTATACAGGAACTGCTACTGCTGCTGCTTCATTTAATTGGTCATGGGATTCTGGAACTGCTTTGCCTGGTAATGGTATTGGTCCCCATTCAGTTAATTGGGCAACTCAAGGAAATAAAAATATTAGTTTAACTGTAACTCAAAATGGGTGTGTTTCTGAACCATTCAATGCTGTTGTTACTGTCAATCCTATACCTACTTCTACTTTTACAGCAAATCCTTCAGGAGTTTGTGTGGGAGCATCAACCACACTCTCTTATACAGGAACGGCCTCTGCAACTGCAACATACAATTGGAACTTTAATTCAGGGACTTCAATCCCTGGAGGCACTTCTCAAGGTCCTCAATCAGTATCATGGAATGCAGAAGGACAAAAAAATATTACATTGACAGTAACTGAAAATGGATGTGTTTCAACACAAACTTCTGTTTCAGTAGATGTATTCCCAACTCCTACAGGTAATTTTACTCTTACACCTGCAGTTTGTCCAGGTGATGATGCCACTGCCACTTATACTGGAACTGGAACCGCAGCAGCAACTTATACTTGGTCATTTAACGGAGGAACGTCAACACCTGCGCCAGGGACATCTGGTCCATATGCTGTTAACTGGAACACTTCAGGAAATAAAACGGTATCTCTTGTAGTTACTGAAAATGGCTGTGCTTCTCAGCCATTTTCACAAAATGTTGAGGTTTATCAAATACCATCTTCAGCTTTCACTGCTTCTAGCCCTATTTGTGCTGGAGAATCAACCACATTGAATTACGTGGGTGCAGCATCAGCTTCAGCAACCTACGATTGGACAATGGCTGCAGGCAATCCTTCTAGCGCAAGCGGCATTGGACCTCATTCTGTCAACTATAATACTGAAGGAACTTACTTTCTAGAGTTAAGGGTAACTGAGAATGGCTGTGAATCAACTGTAACACAGGTGCAAGTTGTAGTAAACCCAATTCCAAGTTCTACTTTTGAATCAAACTCACCCATTTGTTTAGATGGTTTAGCAGAAGTAACTTACAACGGAGGAGCTCCGGCAAACGCTATTTACAATTGGTCTTTTGATGGTGGTTTAGCTACAAGTGATAATGGACCAGGTCCAATTCTTATTAGATGGGATACACCAGGAGCTAAGACTGTATCCTTAAATGTAAATGCCTTAGGTTGTCAATCAACAAGTAGCACAGAAATGACAATAGATGTATTGCCGCTTCCAGTTGTAAATGCAGGTCTTGATGTTGAGGTATGTTCTGGGGCAATTGCCCAATTAGGCGAGGCTGGTAACCCAAATTACACATATTCATGGTTACCATTGCAAGGATTAAGTGATCCGAATGCTTCTGCAACATCGGCTCAATTAATGAATAATACCACAAACACAATAAATCAAGTATATATATTAACTGCTAATGATGGCTTGTGTGAAGCTTCTGATTCTGTTATTTATTCAGTTACAGCTCCACCATTTGTTTCCTTTGTATCTCCTTCAGGACAGTGCTTTGATGGACATTCTTTTGATTTTGTTGCAATTGGTGATTTTACACCAACAGCTGACTTTATTTGGAATTTTGGTCCCAACGCAATTACTCCTTCTAGTTCAGTATTAAATCCTTCTAACATTACGTTTGATACTACGGGCTCCCAAACAATTAGCCTTCAGGTAGACGATGGTGGATGTTTCTCTAATTTGTATACGGCTGATGTTGTTATTTATAAAGAGCCTGAAGCTGATTTCTATGCTGAGTTTACTTCAGGATGCGATCCATTAGAAGTAAAATTTATTAATACATCAGAAGGGACTACCAATATGCAATACGA
The DNA here is from genome assembly GCA_018401705.1 of Bacteroidia bacterium. GTDB lineage: Bacteria > Bacteroidota > Bacteroidia > M30B66 > M30B66 > M30B66. The sequence continues at coordinate 56,416 of JAGYKL010000012.1, forward strand.
ATGGAATTTTGGTGCTGGGCAGCCTTCAGCCTCTGAGCAGCCTTCATATACCTATGATAAACCAGGTATTTATGATGTTTCCTTAAATATCATAACTCAAAATGGCTGTAGTTCTAGTAAAGACAGGAAAGAATACATAAATGTCTATCCTACGCCTACAGCTGGTTTTAAAATGAGTTCTCTAACTGCTAATATCATTGAACCGATAATAAGTTTCAGTTCAATTGCAGTAAATGGAGACACTTCCTGGTATGTGATTGAGCCAATGGATACTTCTATTTTTGTAGATACTACTTTGTATGGTTCCTTCAACACTTTTGAATTTCCTGAAATTGGAGATTACTCCATTTATCAATATGTTGAAAATGAATTTGGATGTGTTGATTCAGCCGATAACAGAGTTAATATAAATACAGGGTATCGTATCTATATTCCAAATAGCTTCTCACCAAATAATGATGGAATTAATGATTTCTTTCGTCCTTATGGGGAAGGAATAGCAAGCTATGAAATCAAAGTTTGGAACAGGTGGGGACAACAAGTCTATTCATCTTTTGACATTGAAAATGGCTGGGATGGTAAAGCATTTCTTTCAGACAAATTTGTTATCCCTGGCGTTTATCTTTATCGAATGGAGATATATGATGAACTTGGATATTCCTACAGCTATGAAGGCGTGGTGAATGTTTTGCAATAAGTTTTTCTATTATAAATGCTTCATTAAATAAGAATACAAATCAATCATTGATTTGATATCTGCCTTATTTACCCATTCGTCTGGAGAATGAACATGTTTTTCAGGTGCTCCAATAAAACACCAGTCAATAGGGAATGGGGATTTTTGTATTTCAGTTCCGTCGCTACCTCCTGCACTTTCAACTTCTAGTTGGAAGTCAATGTTAGATTTTTTAGCTAACTCAATGATTCTGTTCAAGTAGGTTTTTCTTGGTATACCTGAGTCTCTCATTGAAATTGCTACTCCTTTTCCTGGTTTAACGCCCTCAGTAACCCAAGTGATATCAGATATTAATGCTTGGAATACATTGTATTTTTTAGTTATGAAATCTGATATAAAACCCACAGTTCCCCCTCCATGTTCCTCAAAGCATGAGAAGGCAATGATTCCATTCTCTAGACTTTTAGCAACCTCCAAAGCTGAATAAACACCTAGTCTGTTATCCATATAGCAACATTGCACTGATTTGGAAGTTTCTCTAAATTCAGGCTTAAATGAAAGTGTTGTGCCTCTATCTATATTTCTATGGAAGTCCAGAAAAACCAATCCATCGTTTTCAACGATTATAGATCCTTGAATTTCTCCTTTCGAATCGCTCCCTACTAAATCAATTCCGTGAGCGACCTTTGGGCCACCAATCCTAATCAGCTGATTATTATATCCAACTGTGAAGCCAATAGAATCGATATGAGCAAAAATCGCTGTAGTTGGCTTCCCAAACACCAGCACTAAACAATCCTGAAAGCCGGCGCCATGATATACTTTAGGCTTTGTAGTCCATTCACTAGAATGTTCATTGATATAATCCAATAAGAATCTTGTCATAGCACCTTCATCACCAGAAGTTGCTCTCACGGAACAGAGTTGTTTTAGCAGTTTCATCACGTCAAAGATGAAAAAAAGCCTGAGAAAATAATTCCCAGGCTTTAATTAGTGCGAAATGTGGTGGTTAATATTCACTTTCTTCAAATGCAACCGGACCGCTGATGCTTAATTCGTATACATTGCTTTTCTGACAATCCCAATTATTTGCAGTGAATTTCACAGCAAAAGAACCAGGAGAAGTAAAAACATGCTTTACAGAAGTGGAACCATAAACTAATGGACTACCATCACCAAAATCCCAAACAAATTCACTTGCTCCATTTGAAATTCCAGTAAATGTTAATTCTGTTCCAACATTGTATTTATTGTTAGGGTGTGGTTCGATTGAAACATTCATTCCATCGGCTTCACGAATCTTAAACTCATCCAAAGCCGAAGTTCCATCAGGCATGGTGAACTGAACGAAATAAGCACCTGGGTCTAATTCGCCGATTCTTCGGTTATAACCAACTTGACCTTGTCCTATAAGTCGTCCTTGTTTATCCATAACATTGTATTGCCAATCAGCACCTGATGGATTGATTAAGGCTAACACACCTTTTTGACCTTCACAAACAGGTTGCTCTATGGCAACTTTAACTGCAATGCCTTTCTTTTCTTCATCGAAAGAAAGAGATTCCATTGTTCTAAATGTGCCAAAGCCTTCATTAGCATTTGAGTTTGGCGAAATAACGCTTTGGTTAAGAGCCGCATAGTGCATTGCCATTTGAGCTTGAGACCCAGTAGCTAGCAGTGCAAATAAGAATGTACTAAAGTAAAATTTCGTCTTCATGGTTAGGGTGAAAATTTTGATACCCCAAAAATATGGTCGTTAACTAAGTCCTAAAATTCAGGCTGAGTCAATATTTGACATATGTAAGGAAGTCGCACTTTAGCATAGTTTTTTACAATTTCTAATTCAGGATTTAAGTAGGCTGTATTTTCGCATAGAGGCGTAATAGCTTGATAATTTGATATATGAAAGTTATTGATTTTGTTTTGGAAGCAGTTGTGAATTGAGTCTTTACAAACCTTTGCTATTTAATCATTAACCTACTTTGATAGAAATAGAGGTATTCAACAGAATTTATTCTTCAAATCTAGAATAACGATTAATGATCATTTTAGATTAAAAGTCCTTTTGCTCTTATACATGATTTTGTTTTGAAAATTGGATAGATAAAAGTTTAAAATGTCGAAATGCGATTTTAAATTTGATAAACCATTACCATATTTAGGCTAGTCTAAAAAAATATTTAGAATTGTATAAATGCTATATCTTTGCAGAATGAAACGCATATATCTAAATGTAATCTCAGTATTTATTTTAGCAGTTTTCTTGACTTCCTGTGAAGAATCGGTCTCTTCATCAAGCAAGAAGCCTATCGTGTTAACAACGACGGGAATGATAGGCGACATGGCTAAAAATCTTCTTGGAGACATTGCTGAAGTCAAAACAATGATGGGGCCAGGTGTTGATCCTCATTTATACAAAGCCTCGCAGGGGGATATGCAGTTAATTTCTGATGCTGACATTATCGTTTACAACGGATTACATCTAGAGGGGAAATTGGTTGAAATATTTGAGAAGACAGCTAAATCGAAACCTACTATTGCATTAGGTGATTTCATTCCATCAGAAGATATTATGAAATCAGAAAATACAGGCGAAGCACCTGATCCACATATTTGGATGAATCCTAAGATTTGGAAAAAAGCTACAATTGGATTAACTGATACACTTAAGAGTTTATTTTCTAAAGAAAAAGGAAGCATTCAAAATGCATGTAATTCATATTCAGAACAACTTACAGAATTAGACAATATGGTTGATAGCCTTGTTAATCTCATTCCAGAGAAAGGTCGTGTATTAATTACCTCTCATGATGCATTTAGGTATTTTGGTAAAGAATATGGTTTGGAAGTTAAGGGTTTACAGGGTATCTCAACAGTGTCTGAATATGGTTTGCGAGATGTAAAGAATATGGTAGACTTAATTAACTCTAGAGAAATTAAGGCTGTTTTTGTTGAAAGTTCGGTTTCTTCTAAGTCTCTGGAGTCTGTTGTTCAGGGTTGCAGAGATAAAGGCCATCTTGTAAATATTGGCGGAACCTTATTTTCTGATTCTATGGGAGATCCTAAAAGTTCTGAGGGTAGTTATTTAGGTATGATTCGTCACAATGCTACAGTAATATCAAATTCATTAAGATGAAGGAAGTGAAATCTAGCTCGGTTGAAGTGCACAATTTAACTGTTATCTATCATAGAAAGCCAGTGTTGTGGAATATTGATTTTCAGTTGCCTGAAGGCAAGTTGATTGGTATAATGGGGCCTAATGGTGCTGGGAAATCAACTTTGATGAAAGCTATACTTGGACTCGTTCCCTTGAATTCTGGCTATGCGAAAATCTATGACCAAGATTTAAAAGATGTAAGAAGTAGGGTAAGTTACATTCCTCAAAGACAAACCGTTGATTGGGATTTCCCGGCAACTGTTAAGGATGTTGTGATGATGGGCCGCTATCAGCATAGAGGTTTATTTGGAAGGATTACAGCAAAGGATAAAGAAATAGTTGATGAAGCATTAGAGCAAGTTGCTATGCAATCATTTAAGAACAGGCAAATTGCTCAATTGTCGGGAGGCCAGCAGCAGCGTGTTTTTCTTGCTAGGGCTTTAGCTCAGCAAGCCGATTTGTATTTGCTTGATGAACCATTTGTTGGAGTAGACGCTTCTACAGAAGAGTCAATAGTATCAATGTTAAGATCATTGAGAGATCAGGGCAAAACTTTAATTGTGGTTCACCATGATTTGCATACAGCTCGTGATTATTTTGATTGGATTGTGTTGCTCAATGCCTCATTAATAGGTGTTGGACCTTTGGATGAGATTTTTACTGATGAGAAATTGAGAACCACTTACAGTGGGAAGTTAACAGTTCTATCTCAGGTTGGAGATCGTTTGAGAGAAAAAAATTTCCCAGTTAGGGAAAAATAGACATGGGCTGGATTAGTGATTTTTTGCTTTTAAATGATCCAACTCTAAGAGTTGTTGTTCCTGGCGTTTTATTGCTTTGTGGAATGTCTGCTGCAGTTGGTTGTTTTACCTTCCTTAGAAAGAAATCGCTTATTGGGGACGCGGTTTCTCATAGTGTTTTACCTGGAATTTGCATTGCATTTATTCTAAATGGAGAAAAGAACATATTTTACTTTTTGCTCGGAGCAATGATTTCAGGACTAGCAAGTGTGCTCATCATTGATTATCTAACCAAAAGCAGATTTGCTAGGAATGATACTGCTATAGCACTTATGCTTTCCGTGTTTTTTGGATTAGGTATCGTCCTGCTAACTTATATACAACACCAAGGCAATGCTTCTCAAGCAGGTTTAGATAGCTTCTTATTTGGTAAAGCTGCATCACTGAACAAAGATGATTTAATGATTTTTGGAATATCGAGTTTATTGATTTTTTTACTCATTGCTTTTTTACTTAGAGGTTTTTCCCTCGTGTCATTTGACGATAGCTTTGCTATGTCGATTGGTTTTCCGGTTGTTTGGTTAAAATCTTTACTTTCGGTTTTAACAGTTTGGTCTATTGCCACAGGCATTCAGGCGGTTGGTGTAGTCCTCATGGCTGCTCTCTTAATTGCTCCTGCTTTAGCTGCCAGAATGTGGACCAATTCAATTATTAAAATGCTTCTTTTAGCAGGCATTTTTGGTATGCTTTCGGGGTATTCGGGAGCCTTCGTATCATACGCTCTTCCCCAAATGCCAACCGGTCCTTGGATAGTTGTTATGGCAAGTGTGATTGCTTTTGGTTCCTTGTTATTAGCTCCGAGAAAAGGTTTGTTCTCTCAGATTATAGAACGTAATAACAATGAAAAGAAAATCCTCCAGGAAAACATCTTGAAAATATTCTACCATATAGATGAGAAAAGCGGGGAAACTCAAAAAGCCGTTTTGCAGGAGGATTTGTTGAATCAGCGTTCATTTTCAAACCGCAATATGCGCAAAGGTTTGAGAATATTGGAGCGAAAGAACTACTTGTCAAATCATTTAGGAGCTTGGTCATTAACAAGCTCAGGCAGAGTTGAAGCAAAACGAATAGTGAGATTACATCGTTTGTGGGAGTTATATCTACAAGAGTATCTTCATTTAGATCCTGATCATGTGCATGATGATGCAGAGGCAATGGAGCATGTAATTACTCCTGAGATTGAAGCTCAATTAGATGTATTGTTGGGGAATCCAACTATTGACCCACATCAAACCCAAATACCTTCCAAAGATGAATAGTAATGACCTTTGGATAGTTTTTACCGCAATCGCAGTGGCATTAATTTGCGCTCTACCGGGATGCTTTTTGGTTTTACGACGTATGGCAATGGTTGGAGATGCTATTTCTCATGCGGTGCTTCCAGGTATTGTAATAGCTTACCTGCTCTCAGGAAGCAGAAATACCATGTATATTTTACCCGGTGCTGCCGCCGCAGGAATGCTCGTTACAGTGTTAATTGAATGGTTGCAGAAAAGATTAAGGGTTCAAAGTGATGCTTCAATAGGTTTGGTTTATACACTGCTTTTTGCAATTGGAGTTATTCTGGTTACAGCTTTTACTGCTCAAACCGACCTTGATCAGGAGTGTGTTTTATATGGTGAAATTGCCTATGTGCCATTTGATATGATGAGCATCGTTGATGGAGGTTTTTCCGCACCCAGACAACTTTGGATAGCCAGCGGATTATTGACAGTGTTAATAATTGTAATTACATTAGGCTACAGAGGCTTGTATCTCAGCACATTTGACCCTGGATATGCCACAGCAATTGGTATTTCAGTAGTTTTTTGGCATTACATTCTAATGAGCATGGTTTCTTTAGCGGCAGTTGTGTCATTTGAATCAGTTGGGGCAGTTTTGGTAGTTGCATTACTAACTGGACCTCCAGCTATTGCTTCACTATTTGCCAAACGTTTGCCGTTAATGCTGCTGCTGGCTTGTGTATTTGGTGTTTTGGCCTGTGTTTTTGGTTACTTGATAGCGAGTTTCTTAAACGCATCAATATCAGGAAGTATCGCAGTTGTTATTGGCGTGCTTTACGCGTTTAGCTTAGTGATTAAGAAAATTTTCTTTTAATCTATTTGCACTCACCTTGCTTGAATTTTACAATTCCTTTGCATTTCGCCGCGCATGCATTTGGGTAGGTTTTTCCATTGCAACCACAAACAGGATCATAATCCATGGGGCAAATACAATCAACTTTAGCTTTCTTTTCTACACATCTTTTTCCTGAACAAGCACAAATAAACATCAAAACCATAAATGATAGGATAATGTAGAGAATTGATTTTTGTAAATTCATTTTTAAAGGTAATAAAATTAAAAGCCTCATCTGTTGGATTAATGGTAAATTGCGAATCATTTAAAACCATCACATGTTAAAAATTGCCAGACTGATTTTTTCAGTTCTTTTTTTGTCACAGGGCTTAATTGCTCAAGAAAATTACAATTTACAAGAAAGAAGTCATCTTACATTTCCAGGAAAAACCTGCGCTAATATTTGGGGATATGTTGACTCTTTAAATAATGAATATGCACTTGTAGGAACTTCAACTGGTTTAAGTGTAGTTGATGTAACAAATCCAGATTTGCCAGTATTGAGATTCAATGTGAATGGAGTTAGCAATTTCTGGAGGGAAGTAAAAACATGGGAAGGGTTTGCATATGTTACAACAGAAGGTAATAATGGTGGACTAACCATAGTTGACTTAAGAGAATTGCCAGACACTGTTTATTCGCATATTTATAGAGGCGACGGAGACATTCAGAATCAACTTAGTACCATTCATGCCTTGCATATTGATAATGGATATGCTTATATCTATGGGTCAAACATTGGTGAAGGAGGAGCCGTTTTTCTTGATTTAACAGATCCATGGAATCCAACATATGCTGGAATCTATGATGAAAGATATGTCCATGATGGTATTGTTTACGGTGATACATTATATGCTTCGCATGTTTATGATGGATTTATGGGTGTTATTGATGTGAGTGATAAATTAAATCCTACCACAATAAATGAGCAGGAAACTCCAAATAGTTTCACCCACAATACATGGTTAACTGATGACAGAAATACAGTTCTAACAACTGATGAAGTGAGTAACTCATATTTAACTTCATACAGTATTGATAATATAAACAATATACAAGAGTTAGATAGATACCAAACTTCTCCAGGTTCAGGAACAATCGTTCACAATACATTGGTGCTTAATGATTATGCAGTAACATCTTGGTATACCGAAGGAGTTGTTATTGTTGATGCACATAGACCCGAGAATCTAATTGAAGTTGGAAAGAATGACTTTTCAGCTTTTGAAGGAGATGGTTTTAATGGTTGCTGGGGTGTTTATCCATACTTACCAAGCGGTAATATTGTGGCTTCAGATATTGAAGAAGGTTTATTTGTTTTAACCCCCAACTATATTAGAGCCTCTTACCTTGAAGGTATCGTAAGTGACAGTAGTTGTGGAAACTTGCTAGAAGGTGTTACCGTTTCTATTGTCGAACTAGATATAGAAGAAGCAACGGGTTTTACTGGGATTTATCGAACGGGTTCTGTGAATTCAGGTATTTATACTGTTACTTTTTCTAAACCAGGATATGAAACAAGAACATTTGAGAACGTAACCTTAAATTCAGGAGAGTTGACTGAGATAAACGTTAGTTTATTTAGTAATGAAATTGTTGCTTTAGATGGCTTCGTTACTGATAGTAATGCTGAAGCATTGGAAGATGTGTTGGTTTCTATATCAAGCAGCACAGAATCTTTTCAATTAATAACAGATGTTAATGGCGAATATGTTAAGTGTGATTTATTGCCTGGCGATTATTCTGTAGCGGCTGGTAAATGGGGCTATGTGACTTATTGCAATTCAGATTTATTAGTTAATGCAACAAATAATTCGCCTGATATCACTTTGGCAAAAGGTTATTATGATGATTTTCAATTTAATTATGGTTGGAGTATCAGCGGAAATGCATCATCTGGTGCTTGGGTTAGAGTGCAACCGAGCGAAACTCTGTTTGAAGGAAGCATTTCCAATCCTGGGATTGATGCTAATGAAGATTGTAATGGATTTGCTTTCTTAACTGGCAATGCTACTTCCGGAGGAGTAGGCGCTGCTGATGTTGATAATGGTTCAACTATTTTAAGTTCTCCTTGGATGGATTTATCAACTTATTTCGATCCTTATTTGTCTTTTTCGCGTTGGTTCTTCAATGGAGGAGGAAATGATGCCGTAAACGATACTCTTTACATAAGACTTGTTGAAGAAGGAGGTAATTCTGTTACATTATCTCGAGTATTTCAGGATATTAATTCTTCAACATGGTTTGAAGAACAATATAGAATCCGTGATTATATAAATAATCCCGGGATGATTAGATTTGAAGCTGAAGCGGTTGACTTTGATAATGGGCATTTGGTTGAGGCGGGAATTGATTTATTTTCTGTTATCGATTCAATGGGAACTGTAAGTATACAAGAACAAAACAAACTTGGATTATTTATTATTTACCCTAATCCTTCTCATTCTAATGATATTCTTCACTATTTTTTCAACGATTTGGCTAGCCTTTTTTCTGAGGCAACAGTTAGAATTACTGATATTACAGGGAAGTTGATTTCTTTAGAAAAAATATATAGCAATCAAGGAAAACTGAATTTAGTTTCAGAATTAAGGTCTGGGATTTATTTCGCCCTTCTCGATACTGGAAATGGTCGAGTTCAAACTCAACGATTTGTTATTACAGAATAAAAAAATCCCCGGTGTTGCCGGGGATTTTTTTGCTATTTACTTTATCATCTCACCAATCATCTTTTTTCTTTACAGGATCGGTTTCTATAAAGCTTTCAAGTGATTTAATCATGGCTTTCATGTAATCATCCACTTGCTGCAAGTAAAGTGCATAGTCAGGATTATAGTTTTTGGCTTCTGTGTCCATCCAACGTTCTATTGGATAATAGGACGTTTGCTGCCATGAAATGTTGGTTATTTCATATTTGAATTTGGCATCTTTGCACATGATATTCATCTTGAAATTGACTAAGCCAGCATCAACCATAGGTCTTGGCTCTTTCTTTACACCCGGGTCAGGTCTTTTAATTGTAAATCGATAGCCTCCTTCAATAGTATGATTGGGAGCATCAGCTTTCTTAATTGCCTGCGAAGGGTTCTTAAAGAAAGTGTAAAACCATCTCAAGCTTCTGTTGTAAAGAGTGTCTTTATTCATTCCCGGTTCATCAACTACTTCAGAATAGTTAACTAGTTTGCTTACTTCGTCAACCGGCATGTTTGGACTGGCAGGTGCTTGTGCAAAAAGTAACCCTGAGCTTAAGACTCCAGCGATAAGAATTGAACTTCTTAGTTTTCTCATAATTATTTTTAATTGGATACAAACTTACAGAGCCATTTGAATAATTGCGAACCAATAGAACTATGATTCTTTCAAGTTTTTAACAACCTATTTTGAATAACCGATTTTACTACCTGAAGGAATAATGGCTTTTTTCTTAATCACAACAATTCCTTCTACAATTGTGTATTGCTCTGTTTCAGCATCTTCGAGAGATGGATGTCCGACAATACTAACGTTATCTCCAATGCGGCAATCCTTATCCAGAATAGCTCTTTCTATTACACAGCTTTTGCCAATTCCCATTGGTATCTCATCGCTGCGCTTCACTATTTCCTCCAAAGTTTGGTAATAGTCATTTCCCATAACTATGCTTTTCTTAATTGAAGTTTTTGATCCTATTCTTGCTCTAATTCCAATAACAGAGGTGTCAACAGATTTTGCGTGTATTATGCAGCCATCGGCAACTATGCTTTTTGTAAGCTTAGTTCCTGATATTTTTGAAGGAGCAAGTATCCTGGCACGAGTAAAAACCCGTTGTTGATTATCGAAAAGATTGAATTGAGGTAAATCATCACACAAAGCAAGGTTGGCTTCAAAAAATGATGGAATGCTTCCAATGTCGGTCCAATACCCATTAAATTGAAAGGATGCCACTTTCATTTTGCGATTAATAGCTGCAGGAATAATTGCTTTTCCAAAATCTGTTGCCTCTGGATTTTCATCAAAAAGTTGCTGTAAAGCCTCTTTTTTGAAAATATATATTCCCATCGAAGCCAAATAATTTTTCCCTTTTTTTCTTTGTGCTGCAGAAACAGGCGATTGCCAGTTTTCAAGAATATCTGCCGAAGGCTTTTCAATGAAACTCTCAATCATTGAGTGTTTATCAGTTTTAAGAATGCCAAAACCAGGAGCATCTTTACTATCAACAGGTATTGTAGCAATTGTTAAATCTGCATTTTTTTCTACATGAAACTCAGCCATTTCTTTAAAATCCATCTGATAGAGCTGGTCTCCACTCAATAAAAGGATATAATCGTAATCGTGTGCAGTTAAGTGATGCATACTTTGTCGCACTGCATCAGCTGTACCTTGAAACCACTTGTCTGAACCGGGAGTCTGCTCAGCAGCAAGAATATCAACAAATCCAGAACCAAAATGATCAAAAGAGTATGTATTTTTAATATGCCTATTTAATGAAGCAGAATTAAATTGGGTAAGAACAAACATTCTTTTCACCCCACTATTGATACAGTTAGAAATTGGAATATCAATTAATCGATATTTACCACCAATTGGAACGGCAGGCTTACTGCGGCTTTTAGTTAATGGAAAAAGACGAGAACCTTGACCACCCCCAAGAATTAAACAAATCATTTTAATAGGTCCTTTCATACTGTTGGATTTTTTAAAGATTGATAAATTTGAATATAGTATAAAGCCGCTTTTTCCCAGCTAAAGTCTAGATTAAGTATTTGTTGTCTTATTGTAGCCAAGGCTTCATTCTGATTGAAAATATCAGCAGCTCTGTGAAAGCTGTTGCACATTGCATCAATGGTTAAATCATTAAATTTAAGTCCATTGCCGCCCGGTTCAGAAATATCAATAACTGTTTCGGCTAAACCTCCTGTAGACCTAACAATGGGAATAGTGCCATATCTAAAGCCATAGAGCTGATTTAGTCCGCAAGGTTCAACTCTAGAAGGCATAACTAGAAAGTCACTTCCTGCATATAGCTGGTGCGACAATTTTTCATTGTATTGAATAGAGGTATCGAAATAATTTTCAAAAAACGGTTTTATTCTGAGAAAAGCATCTCTAATTCCAGGATCTCCGGTGCCAAGGACAACAAAAGAAGCTTTGCCCCCTTCATAAAGAAATTTTGAGATTGCATCAGGCAATAAATCTGCTCCTTTTTCATAAACTAATCTACCAATAAAAGTTATTAGTGGTCTATCCTCCTCAAATTTGAAATGTTTTTTTAATTCTATTTTATTCTTCTTCTTATATTTATTTAAATCCCCTTGCAAGGGGAAAGCGATCATAGGGTCTGTAGATGGGTTCCACACTTTATTGTCAATTCCATTAACAATGCCTGTTGACTTCATCCTTTCTTGTCGCAATAAAACTTCCAAGCCATTGGCTTGATATTGCAACTCATTCAAATATCCATTAGACACTGTAGTTAATCGCCAGCAACACTTTATGGCTGTTGCCATTGGGTTAATTCTATTGTCCCAATCGAGTAAGCCTCTGGCTTGTGCATCATACCATGGCAATAAATAGGCTTTATCCCATGAGAATGAACCATGATATTGACCATTGTGAATGGTGAAAACTGTTGGGATTGAAGCCAGACTTCGGTATTCGGGACAATGTTTTACCATGAATGGAATTAATCCTGTATGATGGTCATGGCAGTGAATAATGTCGATACCTCCTATATGCTGAATAAATTTCAGCACAGCTTGTTGGAAAGCGATATACCTTTCTACTTCATCTGAATAAGGCATTCCAGAGTTAGCATCGGCATATATACCGTTTCTATCAAACAGGCCGGGTATGTCAACAGAAAATAGGCTAAACCCTAGTTCATTGCTTTCGCATTCCATAACGTGGAATGGAACTTGAACATTATTCAATCGAATCATTCCCGAGAAGACACGGTTCCAAGACTGATTGAGAATCCATGGTAGGTGATAACCAGGTATGATAACGGCAGCCTCTTGTGAGGCAAGTTCAAGGTATTTGGGCAGAGCACCAACAACATCACCTAAGCCTCCTGCCTTTGCAGCAGGATAACATTCAGCAGCGACATGTAATATTCTCATGAGTAAGGCTTTGTGGTAAAGATAGAGTTTTAGCTATTTCTTTAACTTTAATTTAAAGTTTTATTAGCATGAATAGTGTTTAAAGAAATCAGTGTTGATTTATTTGAGTTATGAAAAATCCTTAATATCATTTTTAAATTTAGAAGTTTATCAAACTAAATAATGAAGATTAATTTATTGTTTAATTATTTCTATTTGAATATTTAAACAGTTCTTGGTTTTAATTTGACTATAATTTAGTTATTCCGCCGGAAACAATAAATTTCATTATATCGTCTGTTGGCGCATCAATTGGTGTAATAAGGTCGTTGGAAACAATAAATAGGTTGCCCGAGAAATTGTAACTATGTGGTAAGTAAACAGCTGATTTTCCTTGTTCAATTCCAAGACTGCTTAAATCACTTTGAGTAATAAAACCTAGTTTATACATTTCGGTATCTCTGTTAATTTTTACCAGAACAGGTTTAGTAAACCTCTTTTCTTTTCCAACAAATGCTGATAATAAGTCTCTAATTGAAGTATAGATAATCTTAATTAAAGGAATTCTATTTAGAAAGCGTTCAAACAATTGTAAAATAGGTGTTTGAATAAAAGCTGTGCCAATAAATCCTAATAAAGCAGTTGCGAGTATGATTATTAAAATGCTTACACCTGGTATTGCATAGGGAATTAAATTGTCTAAGAATTTAAAAACCTGATAAACAATATAAACAGTGAGCGTAATAGGAATAATAAGAATTAGTCCTTTTAGGAAATAACTTGTGAATCTTCTTGTAATCCAGCGGCCGGTTTTCTTTAGCATACCATGTATTATTAGAATGCAAAGTTACAACGATAATTGCCTTAATAATAAAGCAATTACAATTGTTTTATAACTCTTATTGTGAAGAGTTAAGTTCAAGTTTTACTTTCTTTGGAAGAGACTCGAAAACCAAATTGTATGAGTGTTGGATAAGATCTAAAACAAGCTTTGAGGGAATTGAATCAAACTGGATAGTATTCCAATATTTCTTGTTCATATGATACCCTGGTCTTATACTATCGTACTGTTCTCTCAATTCTACAGCTCTCTCAGGGTCACATTTTAGATTGATTAAACCATTTTTTTCAAGAGGAATTAAAGCAAATATTTTGTTAGCTACTCTTATTACCAATGTACTCTCATCAAATGGGAAATCTTCAGTTGTATGCGGAAGAGATAGGCAATTTGTTCGAATTTCTTCGATATTCATTTTTCAATGGGATATTTTAGTGGAAGCAAAACATTATTCTTTACTTCTGAAATAATCAGCATAGTTTCGGTAGAATTAACCTCTGACATAGCAGATAATTCAGAAGAGATAAATCTTTCGAAAGATGCAATGTCTTTTACAGTTATTTTTAGAAGAAAATCAAATCTTCCAGCTATTTTGTAGCATTCTACAATTTCAGGATATTTGTTTACTTTATTTTTGAAAGAGTTAATTTCATTGTCAGATTGTTTATTAAGTCTAATGTTGACAAAAACACTAATGCCTAAATCTAGTTTCTCTTTATTTAAGATTGCTTGATACCCATTTATAACTTTTAGGTTCTCAAGTTTTTTAACCCTTTCAAGCGTTGGAGCGGGGGAGAGCCCAATTTTTTGACTTAATTCTAGATTGGAAATTCTACCATTTAACTGTAAATGATAAAGTATTTTCAAATCGGTGGCGTCAAGCTTAACCATATTAAATCGATTATCGTCTTTAAACGGTTGTAATTTACTATTAAGTTTCAATCAATAAAAGAAATCTGATGCAATACCATCTGCTAGAAGCCATTTCTCGGGAGACAATTTAACATGGTCATCTTCAATGGATATGAACTTTCGAAGCGGATGATTTTCTATTCTGGATTTGAAGTAATTCAGATATTCTGAAGAAAGCTGAGTGATTTCCTGTAAAGAAACACCTTGAGAAGTCCTAAAACCTGTTAGAATAAGTTCGTGAAATCTGGTTTTTTTATCAATTATTTCGGTTTCGTGAAGGCAATCACCATCTCTGAGTGACGAAATATATTTTTGATTATTTGGAATATTTACTCTTCTTAAATTTTTAGAAAAGGAATGTGCTGAAGGGCCTATTCCAAGGTATTCTTTACCAGACCAATATGACGAATTATGTTGCGCTTCAAACCCCGGCTTAGCAAGGTTGCTAATTTCATAATGAGTATAGCCTAAAGCGGAGCTGCAAGTTTGTAATATTTTAAATTGGCTTACAGCTCTGTCTTCTTCTGGAGCTGCAGCAACTCCTGTTTTGATTTGCTTGGCAAGAGGAGTCTTTTCTTCAACTGTTAATGCATAGCACGATAAGTGATTTATTGGAAGACCGGCAGCGATTTGAATATTTTGTTCCCATTCTTCATCTGAAAGTCCTGGAATAGCATAAATGAGATCAACACTCATGTTTTTGAATCCTGCATCGGCAGCAAGCAATGTGCAATTGGCAGCTTCATTAGCACTGTGAGCCCGATTCATGAATTGTAAATCTCGTTCTCTGAACGATTGGATACCAATGCTTAGTCGATTTATTCCAATGTTTTTGATTTCTTTAAGATAGTTAATATTTAAATCATCTGGATTTGCTTCCAAAGTAATCTCAGCATCTGGCTGAACATTAAAGTTGCTATGAATGGTTTCTAAAATTTCAGACAACTGTTTGTCAGAAAGCAGAGATGGTGTTCCTCCTCCGAAATAGATACTACTTATTTGATCAGGAATTTCATCCCGCCGAAGGCGGATTTCTTTCAATAGAGCCTTCTGTAAATCCTCAATATATCTTTTGGAAGTAGCAAAATGAAAGTCGCAGTAATTACAAGCCTGCTTGCAAAATGGAATATGAATATAAATCACCTATTAGTTATTGGCTTTTTGGCAATTGAATTCTAAAGGTTGTGCCTTTACCTAGCTCTGATTTTTTAACGAATATTTTCCCATTATGATACTCATTAATTATACGTTTAGCAAGAGAGAGCCCTAATCCCCAGCCTCTTTTTTTGCTGGTATAACCAGGTTCAAAAACGGTTGAAAGTCTTGATTTGGCAATTCCTTTTCCAGTATCATGAACATCGATGTAAATATATTTTCCTTTATCACCGTAATTAACTTCAAGTTCTCCTCCGCCTTCCATAGCATCTATAGCATTTCGAAATAAGTTTTCGATGACCCAATCAAAAAGCGGAACATTAATTTTAACAATAAGGATATCTTTAATATCGTCGTTACGAAGGACTTTCAAATTTATTTTCTTTGAAATCCGTGGTTTCATATACGCAACACTCTCTTTGATAATGTTTTCGAGATTTTGTTCATTTAATTCCGGGACAGAGCCAATTTTCGAGAATCGCTCCGTAATTACCTCCAGACGTTTTATGTCCTTTCCCATTTCTCCAAGCGTTTCCTCATCAATGCCTTTCATTCTGAGTAATTCAATCCATGCAATAAGACTTGATAAAGGAGTGCCAAGCTGATGGGCCGTTTCTTTTGACATACCAACCCATACCTGATTTTGCTCTGCACGCCTAGAAAAGTTGAAAAGGAAATAGGCTATTATGAGAAATAAAGCGATGACTATGAATTGAATTACTGGATAAAATTTTAGCTGAGTAAGAAGGAAAGAATTTTGATAATAGATGGAGCATTTTCCATGGTCGGGAAGCTCAATTTGCAAGGGCTTGTTGTCGGCTGCCATAACTGCCGTTAAAGCAAGCATTCCGAGGGTGTCTTTTTCAATTGCATAATCTAGATTTCAGATGCAATAATTTTGGTATTCATAGAATCGGCTACAATTACCGGAACACTAGCTGAATTAATAACAACTTCAGAAATAAAAGATTTTATGATATCATTTAAAACCTCCCTGAGCTCGGTAAAATACTTTTGAATCACGATAGTATATAAAATACGTATTCAAAATCCATCATCAATCACAATTGGTTTATATGCAGAAAAAACCTTTCTGATATTTCCTTTGAATTCAAGTATTTCCGAAGCCAGTGGTATCTACGTTGGTTATGTAGTTTATTTTATTATCCTGATCAACAATTATTGCTGGGATTGTATTGTTTTCGCTTACAACTTTCAAATAGAAAGAGCGGGCATCATCAAGTCGTTTGTGATGCTTAGATTTCTCGTGGCTTCAGCCCCAAATTCTCGGCACGTTTTCTTTCTTCGACCTTTAGCCTTTCGGAAAAGAACTTTCGTGTATTTAACAAGTTGAGCTCTGTTTCTAACTGCATCAGCCCAGAGTTCTACCTTCTTTCGTTCTTCTTCTGAAACTTTTTGACTAATATGTTGGTATACCAAAGAGATAAGCCTACAATGACAACTGCCAGACCTGCTGGCCAAAGTTTCCAACGTTGTTTACGACTATAAATACTCACGCTGTCTGATTCCTTGCTGAGATCGAAAAGTAATGCTTTTTTCTTCTTTTACTCAGACTGTCAGTAGCCCTGAACGTGAAATTTTATCCAATATTTCATCAACTCTAATTTGCTTCTCTTTTTAGTGAGGTTCCATTCTTCGTCACTTAATCGTTGCTTATGAGCAACCTTTAAAGGAGATTTTTTTACGAGCTTCTTTTTGAAAAAGTCCTGAACAGGCTGGAAAAAACTGGCTAAATCATTTCCCTTACCGAGGTTCATTCCCCAAAGAAAACCAAACAATGCGCCGCCAAGATGAGCTAAATGACCACCTTCGTTTCCTTTAGTTATCCCAATAAATCGAGTAATACAAATATTAACGCCACTGCCAACGAAGTTGTAATCGGAAAACTCCAAATAGAAAGACTTCATCTAAAGGTCTGTAAGTGCAAACGGCCACTAATGTTCCCATAACTGCGGCAGAAGCTCCGGCAGCTGTATAAACAGATGCATTTTCTCCAAAAAGAGGAAAAATATTTATCGAAATCAGAAAAACGAATGCTCCTGCTAAGCCACTCACGAAATAAACATTAAGCATCCGTTTATCATCGAAATAACGAGTGAAAAGTTGTGAGATGAAAAACAAAGACAACATGTTAAACAACAGATGAAATAAACCTGTATGCATGAACATGTGGGTGATTAATGTCCAAGGTCTGGTGAGTAGGGTAAAAAAATCACCCGGAAGGGTTAGCCAATCAGTAATCCAATCTAATGCTGAATCTAAGTTTAATAGATGCAGTATAGCCAGAGGAACGTTGATAAGAACAAAAACTGCAGCATTAGCTATTATGAGCCTATTGCTTGCATTGGATGTTCTCCAAAGATTGCTAAGTTGATTCATGGCATATAAACGTTCTTGTTCTTATCTTGTTTTCTCCACAAGAGAATTAGAATAATACCAAAAACCATTCCTCCCAAGTGAGCAAAATGTGCAACATTATCGTTGACATTATTCTGAATGCCCATAAAAAGTTCTAAACCCCCGAAAATGAAAACAAAATACTTTGCTTTCATCGGAATTGGAGGAATCAACATCATTATCATCGCATTAGGAAAGAGCATACCGAAAGCCAGCAATAATCCATACAAGGCACCGGAAGAACCTACGCTTGGGGTATTTGACCTGATTTCAGTTATTTCCTGCACCATGAGCTGCGACTCACTAATTAATTTTCGCTGTTCAGGGTTATAGTACCACTCCACTTTGAACGCATTTAAGGTTTCATTGCTGTATGAATTAGGAAGGTATTTGGCTGTGAAACTATCAAACGCTTCATAGCTAGGGCTTTCCAAATAAGCTCTGGCTTCAGAATGCATCGGATGCAATTGAATATTGCTTATTGTCAGGTGAATAATTCCGGCTCCTATTCCTGTTATTAGGAAATATGCCAGAAATCTTTTTGCTCCCCAAAATCTTTCAAGCACTGAACCAAACATCCAAAGCCCAAACATGTTGAATACTAAATGGAAAATTCCAGAGTCGTCGTGCAAAAATAAATACGTAAAAAGCTGCCAAGGTTTAAAATAATTAGATTCCCAGCTGTACAAGGCAAAATATTGAATAGCATTAAACTGGAAGGCTTGCTTTAGAAAAATAACTAATAACCAAGAGGCTACACTAACTATTAGCAGTGATTTAACAACTGGAGGTAATGAATTTCTTTGGTTTAAGCTTCCGTTCATGATGCAAAAGTAAGGGAATTGAATAAAGGGAAAAGGAGAAAGTTGATATAGCTGAAAGGATTATGGCAGTAGGGGAAAGTTTACAGTAGTTAGTTTAAGGTATTATTATTTAATGGTAAATAGTCGAGATTGTTTTGTGATTAGGGCGTTTGTCTAAGCGAAATTTACTTTTGCTTTTTCTTCGAACTAAAACCCTTTAAAGAAAAAATTACTTTTGTTCCCATGGAGCGTTCGGCAAGAAAGATTGAGATATTAAGTGTCGCAGCCCGTTTATTCAGAGAACGCGGTTATAGCGCTGTTTCTATGAGAGACATAGCTCAGGCTTTGGATATAAAAGCCGCAAGTTTATATAATCATATCAAGTCAAAACAGGAAATACTGTCGGAAGTGGTCATGGTAATTGCACACGAATTCACTGCTGCCATTGATGATATTTTTGAAACTGACGCACCTGCGATTGACAAACTAAAAAGACTTATTGTTCTTCATATTGACATTACTCTGAGAGATCCTGACGAAATGGCATCATTAAATAATGATTGGATGCACTTGGAGGATAAAGAAAGAAAAGAGTACATAAAAATGCGGGAGCACTATGAAGAGATGTTCCGTAAGATTGTGAAGAATGGAATAGATGAAGGTGAGATTGAGGATTTAAATGTGGATGTGGTGATTTTCTCTATGCTTTCTACATTGCGCACATTATACCTTTGGTACGGGAGAAAAAAGACAATTCGGGCTGAGGTTTTAAAGGAGGATTTAACCCAAGCTTTATTGCAGGGTATTATTAAATAATAAAGCCACCTCCGGTGGGATGTGGCCTACTTTTTTTTCAGCGATTAAAATTCCTCTTCACTATCTTAAAATGGATAGATTAAGTCTGAAAATACTACTATCATTCAATCTGCTTCCTTGAAACCATCTCTTCAAATTTTATGGCCAATGATGCTGCAATGATGTAATTATTATTTTCCGGACCAGACTGGGAATTGAATATGAAGTCCTTACTGTTCATCCATCTTCCTTCAATTCGGCAAACTACATTTTTAGAAGGGGAATAATCGAAATTAAGAGAAACTCCGCTTGTTTCAAATCCTTTAAATGTTCCGGTAGGAATGATAACGCCATTCATGTCATGATAATATTCTCCTCTAATCGAAGCTTTCCATTGGTCATTTAAAACAAACTGAAGAATAACAATCGGACTCATCCAAACATGATAGGCGGAGCTGCCTTTTTGTTTTTGCTGAGCTCCGATATCAAAGGCAGCAATGAAATTAAACTTTTCACTGATCTGAAAAACACCATAAAAATTATTGAAATACCTCGTTCTTCTAATTGAATCTGGGTCGTCGGTACCAATAAATGTACTCCAATTAATAGTTGTTTTTTTAGTTGGAGTATAACTTATTTGGGTTCCAACTGATGGCATTGAGTTGCCTTGCAGCCTTTGTATTCGTTGCCATCCATTTAAAACAAGGCCTGCAATTTCCAGCTTCTTGGAAGCTGTGTAAGTTAATTTTGCTCCGCTAAGAAAGTAGGGCGAATTTTCTGCCAGCAATGAGCGTGTGAGTGTTAAATTATCTGAAGAAATAGCATATTCAAAGCCAATATAAGATGGCAAAACTCCGGCATCCAGCCAAAGTGAATTATTTCGGTTTAGTGAAATGCCAACATTTGCTTCAAAAATGCTTTTTAATAAACCCGGCTCTGCTGCATAATTATCGTTGGCGTAAGTGCCCGTTTGCAAAGCGAGGTTAGCTCGGTATTTATCATTTTGTAAGCCTAACTTTATTAATGCCAAATTAAGGTTAAACTCATTATGCCGATTGTGATTGTAGAGAAAAGTTTGCCTTGAAATTCCCTTGGGTTTATTAAAATCATATACATAATAAGCATCAAGAAACCCTGATAATGTTAGTTCAGGTTGCTTATTCCAAAGGCTATCATTTTTTGCTGATGAGTAAGCACTAGAAAGTAAAAAAGCTATAATTATTGTGAATAAAAGTGTTTTGCTCATATTTAATCACAAAGGTAGATTTTTGAAATAAAGTAAGTGCCTAGAATGACCTTGACTTTGGTCTTGAACATCTAATTTAATTATTGAGTATTAAAGAAAGGAAAGGGTATCAAATTTTATTGTTTGAAAAATCGAATAGGATAAGCTGAGTTTATTCTTGGAACAAGTGTGTACCAACCGCCAGCCAATGATGAAATAGTAATTGTATTTGTGTAATCAACGTTGATTGTTTTAAGTTTTCGACCTTGAATATCAAACAAATCAAATGAACTTATAATATTGTATTTGGGTAAATCTAAATAAATAAAATCCCTTGCTGGATTAGGGTAAGCTTGAATTCTATCTATTAAATTGGATTTCAATCCCACGGTAGTGGAAATAATTAGCACTGCTGTTTCAGAAAAGATGTCACAATTGCCATTAGATAAAAGACACCTATAAATGTAGTTGTTAAGCGAGTTATCTACATTTGATATAGATAAATTGGGACTTAAGCTACCTGTGTATGGGCCAATATTATCTATAATATTTTCAAATCCATTACCCGTGTCAACCTGCCATTGGAAACTTGTGCCTTGTTCATCACAAACGACAGAAAATATAGCATCTGCTCCAGGAAGGATAGTTTGATCGATAGGATTTTGGGTAATGAGTGGAAGAGGATTCACTATTAAGTCAATGCTATTAATAGCTGAGCATCCGTTAGTAGTTCCGGATATTGTTACTATTTGACTCATGTCAGCGATAAATGCTTCTCCATTAGTTGCACCATTTGAAAATGAATAGGATTCTGCTCCACTTGCAGTAATGGAAACACTTGTGCCTTGGCAAATAGATGTATTCGGATTGACTTCTGTTGTAATAACTGGTACCTCATTCACAGTGACAACAAGGGTGTCGTATCTGATACAACCATTGGGTGTATAAATTCCTTGGGCGTAAAAAGTGGTGGTTTCAGTGAGTGCCAAAGCAACACCACTTTGATAACCATCCAACCACGAGATGTTTGTATTAAATCCGGCTGTTAACGTTAATGTAACAGACTCACCACTGCATATTTCATCGTTAGGACTTACACTCGCAACAAAAGACCCAGTACCTATTGCGTTTGCATTGATTGAAGATGGCGTACCGAATCCACAAGAATTTACAGGTCTTACAAAAAGCTGATGCGCACTTAAATTTAGGGGAGTATAAGAAATTTCGTTGCTGGCTGAATCTAGCGTAAAAGCACCTGTACCTGATAAATTCCACTGATAATAATCAGCGCCGGCAACGGGTTCAATAGAATATGGGTATGTGTTTAAGGCGCAAAGTTGCGCTGGCCCTTGGATAACTCCAGCGGCTTCTGGAAGTGTACACAAGCCTAATTTTAGGATGAATATGTCATTACCTCCATTACTTTGAAATGCAGCTATTTCTGTCGATGGATTCAGATCAGTGGTTTCATCAAAAATGCCAGAAATATAAAGTGCATCATCTGGAGTTTTTAAAAGCTTCGTTGGGCAATCAAGTCCCAGTCCACCGGTGGTATGCGCCCAGGATAAATTTCCAAATTGATCATACCTGGAAATGAAAATATCATCGCCGCCGACAGTATTAAGGGGATAAACCAACAAACCAGGATCTGCATCCTCTTCCTGAATTAAATTTCCACATATAAAGATGGAATTGTCCTCACCAACACATAGGTCTTTGGGTGTTCCTCCAAATGCTTTCACCCATGTGATAGTGCCATCAGACAACATTTTTGCAATATACAGAGCTCCATTATCTGTCGAATTAAGCGTGATTCCTGGAATGAATGTTACCTGTCCACTGAATGTTCCCGAAATAATTAAATCTTCATTTGAATCAAAATCAAACGCATAAACATAATCACTTCCAGTACTTCCAATATTCTCTGCCCAAAGATAAAGTCCATCAGAATCTAATTTGAGGATAAAACCATCGCTGGTTATGGTGCTTAACATTTGAGCTGTCAGATTAGCTACTCCTCCTCCGGGATTAAAGTCAACTGTATTGAAAAAAAATCCTCCGAGATAAATAGCGTCAGCACTATCAATCAAAAGATCATACATTGTTACAAATCGGGAGTTCATGTTTTTAACCCATTGAAATACTCCTGAACTATTTAGTTTGAGAATGTAGCGATCTGCAAAATTACCTTGATTGCTAACTATATTATTAATTCCCGAACCAGGGTTAAAATCGACAGTGTTAAAAAATGAGCCTGTTAAAATCCAGTTATTGTTAGAATCGGTTTTTATATGTGTTACATTATCACCGCCAGTTCCACCAAAAGCTACAGCTGAGATAAAGTCTCCAGAAGAGTTAAGTTTAATGACGAAAACATCGGTACCTCCATTTGATGTGGAGTTCTGAACGCCAGAGTCTGTATTCAAATCTACTGTGTTTGAGTATGTTCCTGCTACAATGATATTTCCCATGCCGTCAATATCCACTGAGGTGCACGCATCATTGCCATCAGAACCAATAGATTTTGCCCAAATCAACGCCCCGTCAGAATCATACTTTATGATATAGCCATCATTAATTCCGGCACATGTAAAGGTAACCGAAGAACTTAATTCCATCACATCGCGATAACTACCACAGACATAAAAATTTCCCGATGCATCTATGGCCATGTCATTAATATTTTCATTTTCAATCCCGCCGAACGTCTTAGCCCATTGGAATTCTTGAGCATTCAGATTCAATGAAAATAAAATCGAAATTAGTAGTAGTAATTTATTCATTTGGAGCGTTGTTTCATTAAAAACAAATATAATTATAGATTGATTGCTAAATGATTCTGAATCGAATGAAGTAAATATTCTAAATTCATGAACCATGAAGCTTAAGTTCTAATCAGTGCAATAAGACTCTTAGATATTTGTAATGCATAAAATTTATTTCTTTTCTGAAATAGTAATTTGTATTATTTTATTTTTCTACCATCAGCAAAATTAATAAATTAGGAGAAGGGTTTATTCTGTCTTTAATTATGAATTTAATATTGAATAAATTTTTAAAAAATGGAGATTGAAATTACCCCTGAGAAGTTAATTTGCTTTAGCATGAAAGTGAGTGTTAAATGAAGAAACAAAATATTCCGAATAATCAGGACTATTTGTTGTACTGTTAAACTTTTAATGAAACAAAATATCCCGAAGAATCGGGACTATTTGTTATTGGGTTAAGCCTTTAATGAGACAAATAGCATCTCCATTTCTCCTTTTCCTTTAGCAGCAATTTTACCTCTGCTTTCAAAAGTGAATTTCTCATCGCCCTTAAGTAATTGATAAGTAGTTTCGCTGATGTTCACTTTGCCAACTTCACCAGAACTTTCCATTCGGCTTGCGGTGTTTACTGTATCACCCCAAATATCATATTGGAATTTCTTAAGTCCAACAATTCCAGCCACTACAGGTCCTGTGTGGACTCCAACCCTAATCTCAAAAAAAGGTAAATTCTGGGCTATTTTCATTGCTTTCCCTTTTTCCACAACTTCAGCCATTTCCAAGGCGGCTTCCACCACATCTTTTGCATGGGTATTGTTAGGCGAAGGCAATCCTCCTGCTGCCATATAGGCATCTCCTATGGTTTTAATCTTTTCAACGCCATGCTTTTCACAAATCTGGTCAAAAAGAGAAAAGCATAGATGCAAGTCTTTAACCAATTCTTTAGGGCTTAGCTGTTCACTCATAGCTGTGAAGCCTTTAAAGTCAGTAAAAAGCACAGTGACTTGGTCAATAAGTTGCGCATCAGAATGACCTTTGTCTTTTAATTCCTGAGCTGTTTCTGCTGGTAAGATATTCAATAGTAATTCTTCACTTCTTTCTTTTTCTTTTCCAATTCTATTGCGCTGAACCAGAAAAACGCCTGCAAATAATACTACTATTGCAAAGCCTCCAATGAAGCCATTTCGCATCATTTTTTGACGTTTTAATTCCTGCGCAGCAATAGCGTCTTTGCGCTCTTGTTCTGCTAATGCAGCAGCTTCCTTTTTATCAAAGTCATACTGCATTTCCAGTTGTGTCAGTTTTTTTGTGTTTTCTTCATTAAACAAACTGTCTTTAAGGGCTACTTTTTCCTCAAAATACAATAATGCTAGCTTGTCATTTCCTAAGGCTTTATAGGAATCGTATAAGCAACGACATGCGTCAACCAATTCTAGTTTTGAGTTGGATTTTTTTGCAGTATAATAAC
Organism: Bacteroidia bacterium; assembly: GCA_018401705.1. Lineage (GTDB taxonomy): Bacteria > Bacteroidota > Bacteroidia > M30B66 > M30B66 > M30B66. The sequence continues at coordinate 81,626 of JAGYKL010000012.1, forward strand.
CTTTTTGACAAAAGGATATTGCCTTTTGCCTCTCATTTTTTGTATTATGGATAATTCCAATCAAATTTAGGAGCTCAGCTGTTTCCTTGGGAATTAATAGTTCATTGTAAATATCAAGCCCTTGGTACGCAAATTCAAGGGCTTTGTCGTATTCTTTCAAATTATTTTGACTAAAACTTATAGATTTAAGAGCAAGCGCCATCCCTGCTTTATCTTCCAAAGTGCGGTAGGTCTCCAAACCTCTCAAAGTAAAATCAAGAGCCAATTGATGATTTGTCAACCCTCCATAAGAACTTCCTATATTGATTAATGTCTTTGCTATTCTTGGAAGGTCTTTATTCTGCTCATAAATCTCGAGACTTTCCTCAAGGTATTTTATGGCCTTTTCATAATCCTCTTGCTCATGATAAATAAGACCTATGCTACTTGAAGCCATAGCAGCAATAATTTGAGCATCAGTCAATTCGCGAGAAACCTCTAGGCATTCAATGTAGTATTCTAATGCTTTAGGGAAATTACCTAATGCAAAATAATTATTACCAATGCTACCAAGACTAATTGCGGTGCCCCTTTCTTGTTTTGATTCACGGTTAATTTCAAGCCCTTGAATATGATATTCAATGGCCTTTTGCGTTTCTCCTTTAAATTCGAATGTTTTAGCTTGCAGGATTCTTGCAAATGCCATGAATTTCTTTAAGCCTCTTTTCTTTGCAAAGTCGTATTCTAATTGAGCAAAATAGAATGCAGAGTCGGGCTGGCTGAATAAATAACCTTCCTTTGCAAATGTCTGGATTGCCTCAATTCGACTGCTATCAGGCATGGTTTCGTCTTGCCAAATATTCCAAAGTGAGTCTAGGTTAGATTGGGCTGATAGAGTAACACCGATGATTAAGAATAATGAGCTAATTAGATTTTTTAGCATTCTTTTTTGTTTTTGTAAATAGGCAACTTATTGTTTTCAATTGAAAACATGCTTCGATGGTTTTAAATTTTTAGTTTGATTATAATTTATTTGATGTTAAAAATAGGTTTTTCCAGACTGTTGAGGACAATAAATATTGATTTCATTGATTTTGTAATAATCTGCAAATGAGATTTCTAGAAGTTTTGATACTGTTTGTTCGGCATGTGAAATATTTCATAGTACATTGATATTCAAGAGATTAATATATGTCGTAAGAATTGATTTGGTGAGCTAACTAACAATTGTTAGTTTTGTGTGTTAGATTAATTATATGGCATCATTTCATTCATTAAAAGTTGCAGACATTTATAAGGATACAGATGATTGTTCGGTAATCACTTTCGATGTTCCCGATAATCTTAAAAATGAATTCAAATATATTCAAGGTCAGCACCTTACATTAAAGACAAATATTGATGGTCAGGAGGTAAGGCGTTCCTATTCTTTATGCTCTAGTCCTTTAGATAATGTGTGGAAGGTAGCAGTCAAGAAAATTGATGGAGGTCTTTTTTCAAGCTATGTGAATGAAAGTTTAAAGGCTGGCGACACACTTGATGTTATGACTCCCGAAGGAAAGTTTTACAAAGATTGCATTCCAACTCAGACCAAAAACTATATTGCTTTTGCGGCGGGAAGTGGGATTACTCCCATTCTTTCTATCATGAAAACGCATTTGGCCACTGAGCCAAATAGCACTTTTAAACTTTTCTACCTGAATAGAAATGTGAAATCAATCATTTTTAAGGAGGAAATTGAAGCTCTTAAAAACAAGTATTTCAATCGTTTTGAGGTTAACTATTTCTTAACAAAGGAGCACCGAGATATGCCTCTTTTCAATGGTAGGTTTACTAAAGAAAAGTTAGAAGCAATAACAACTAAGTTGATGAACGTTGCTGAAGTTGATGAAGCATTCTTATGTGGTCCTGAGGAAATGATTTTCCTTATCAGAGATGAACTTCAGGCTGCTGGTTTAGCCAAGGATAAAATTCACTTTGAGCTTTTCACTACCGGTAATTCCGTTGAACAGCGGAATAGGGTGCGTGAAGTGTTGGCCAAAAAAGTTGAAGGAACTGAAGTTACAATTATCGACGGAGGAAAGGAGTTCCATTTCACCATGACTAACGATTTTGATAATGTGCTTGATGGTGCATTATCGGCCGGAGCTGATTTGCCCTTTGCCTGCAAGGGCGGAGTTTGTAGCACTTGTAGATGTAAAGTTATAGAAGGCAGTGCAGAGATGAAAATTAACTATGCATTGGAAGAAAGTGATCTTGAAAAGGGAATAGTGCTTAGTTGTCAAGCTGTTCCTACAACTAAAAAACTAACACTCGATTTTGACGTTTAATAAGTAAACATTGATTTTTAAATAAAGAGAATTATGTCAGAGAAGGAAATAAAATCATTGGAAGATATTTTTAATCAGCGCATAGCGCGGGATGAAAAAATAGAGCCTAAAGACTGGATGCCTGAGAAGTACAGAAAGACGCATATACGTCAGATTTCTCAGCATGCTCATTCTGAAATTGTTGGAATGTTGCCTGAAGGAAACTGGATTAGTCGCTGCCCAACGCTTAGAAGAAAAGTAGCTTTACTTGCCAAAGTTCAGGACGAAGGGGGGCATGGTCTTTATTTATACAGTGCAGCTGAAACATTAGGTATTTCTCGAGAAGAGATGTTTGAGCAACTTCATACTGGAGCAGCGAAATATTCGAGCATCTTCAATTACCCGACACTTACATGGGCTGATATTGGAGCCATAGGTTGGCTGGTTGATGGCGCTGCTATTATGAATCAGGTAGCTCTTATCAATACTTCATTCGGGCCATATTCACGTGCCATGATACGTATTTGTAAGGAGGAAAGTTTCCATCAACGTCAGGGTTATGAAATCATCATGACCCTGATGAATGGCACTCAGGAGCAAAAAGATATGGCTCAGGATGCATTAAACAGATGGTGGTGGCCTTCATTAATGATGTTTGGTCCTCGTGATGAAGATTCTCCAAACTCTGAACAATCAATGAGGTGGAAGCTAAAGCGTAAAACTAATGATGAACTTAGACAAGCCTTTGTAGATCAAACGGTTCCTCAAGCAGAATTAATCGGACTAAAAGTTCCAGATTCAGATTTGAAATGGAATGAAGAAAGAGGACATTACGACTTTGGTCCAATCGACTGGGATGAATTCTGGCAAGTTGTTAATGGTCATGGACCTTGCAATAAGGAAAGACTTGCAGCGCGCAATAAAGCTTGGGATGAAGGAGCATGGATTCGCGAAGCCGCAAACGCTTATGCATCTAAACAAGCTGCAAAAGAAGAACAAAGAAAAACAGCATAAACTACCTCACCTGACTCTCTCCTCAAGGAGAGGGAATGATAAATATCGAGAATAGATAATTTATTGCGTAATCCGAATCTCGCTTTACACTTTCACCTTTTATAATTTCCCAACTTTCACTTCTCACCCCATACCTTCAATTCCTTTATACTCTTCATCTTCACTTTCACCTTTATACTTTCACCTTTATACTTTCACCTTATTCTACTTTCACCTAAATATTATGAACGATTACCACTTTGGGAAGCGTTAGAAGTAAAAACGACTTGAACACAGACACCGTGGAAGCTCTGCACGCTTCAGACGCTAAAATGGCATTGAAAATGCAAGAGATGTATACACACGTCGCAATGAAGGCGTTAGCATTTGGGCAGGTTTCAGCCCAGATAACTGCATCAAACCCTGATGAAAACGGAGAAATGTTTGAGCCTGCAGCCGATGTTTACAGGCATCCAACATTTTACGTCCTGCCTGACGAGCCAAAAACACATGTAATTGAAGTGGGCTTTACGGCTGAATCTACTCGTTTTAATTGTCCTTGATTTCTCTCTGCTTAGAATCATCCGCTGCCTTGCAGCGAGGAAATTTAGACAGTTTAGTTATTCCAGAGAAGAACTTTATGGACTTTATTATGCTGATTTTTATTCAGGTTTAGGTTATTCGAATATTATATTTCGTGATTATGCCACTCGCTTTGTTTTATGATGGCAATTGCATTGCAGATGGACACTTTGCCAGAAGAAAAATCGCGAATTGAGTTTGGGATGATGCTTTGCAGAATTAGTTCAGCGAGGTCTTTCGCAAAAAAAACTGAATTTATTGTGATGGGTGCAGCCAGTATTTTTCTGAAATCTACATTCGATTATTTAAGAAAATCGAGCATTGCTCTCTTTGGATAGCCAACTTTATTTGAGGGGCTCACTTCAGTCGCGTGATTAAACTTTAGAGAAACAATGCGCTTGCAACAACGGTGCTGGTCTGGAAGCCTTTTTTAATTCTTCTTATGGCAAGTGGTAGAATAGAAAAAGATTTTTCGAGATGCCGGTGATGTGGGAAAGCATATTATTTTTTAAAAGAAAGTCGAAAGTAAAAACCGAGTTATACTTTCAGATTAATGCTGGTTTGTATTAAATATGAATTATCGCTTCTGGTTAGCGCTACAGTGGTTTCTTCCGAGTTTGATGGTTCAAATACCGGAGGTTTTCAGTTTTTACTTAATGATCATGCCTGAGTTTAAATGGATTGAGAATTCAATCGCAGCTGGAGGATAATTAACAAGAAGAAAATATTCCGACCGCTGGTGTATTCTTTGGGGAGCGATCATAGCCTGAAGATTTGAGAGTTTCAAATGGTGGTGCATAATTTCACATATTCAATGCTGCTTTTTAAGAAATGAAGAAGCGGATATACATATTCATCGCTACTGCTCATTGGTTTTGCGGCCGTGAGAAAGTTTGCTGGAAAAAGATTTAGCAAGCAGTAATCCACGTGAGAACTTTGAATATCTGTGGAATGAAGCTGATAAGAAGTATAGCTATTTCGACCTAAAAACATCAATTGGGATGATGTGAAAATCAGTACAGCGATTCAATTTTGATGAGATGTCGGAAGAGCAATTGTTTGATGTGCTTGTTGCTATGCTTACGAGTTACGGGATGATCATGTGAATCTTTCTCGCCTTTTAATGTTTCAGTTTATAATGTTCCGCTGAATTACCAAAGTCATATAACGACCGCACGACGGATGAACATTATTTAACCGAAGCAAGGTATACAGGAGGATTTAAACATGGATTCTTGGATAGCGGAAATGTAGCTTATTTAAGATACAACTCATTTACTTCTGAGGTAACTAAGCAAGACTTAGATATAGTATTATCCCGATACTCAGAAACCAAAGGTTTGGTTTTCGACATCAGAGAAAATGGTGGTGGAAGCATATTCAATATTCCACTCATCCTCGAACGCTTTACGCGTGAGAGAAAATTGGCTGCTTATACTATCACCCGGAACGGGGAAAATTATACCGATTTTACTGAGCCGTCACCCTTTTACCTGAATCAATCTGAGGATGGAGTTGTTTACAATAAGCCGGTTGTTGTACTTTGTGATAGAGGTTCTTACAGTGCATCCACATTTTTCTCGCTACTAACAAAGGCATTCGACCATATCAAACTTGTAGGCGATACTACCGGTGGAGGAGGTGGACTTCCTAACGGTGGTCAACTTCCAAATGGCTGGACTTATCGCTTTAGCGTTACGCAACTTTTAGACCTCAATTATCAAAACTTTGCGGAATCCGGAGTGCCTCCGGAAATATATGTTACATTTAATTGGAACGATTTAACTAGAGATGAAATCCTCGATCGGGCCATCTTAGAGCTTAATTAAGACATGGAAAAACTTACTGATTATATTATTCAAATTGCCGACAATAGCCTCATTCTAGGTCAACGTTTGGGCGATTTATGCGGTCATGGTCCAACCTTGGAAACTGATATCGCGCTAACTAACATCAGCCTCGATTTGTTTGGTCAGGTGAGGAGTTATTACCAGTATGCTGCAAAGCTTATGGGCGGTGATGCCAATGAAGATACAATTGCTTTTCTTCGAAAAGAAAATGAGTATAAAAATGTGCTTCTAGTCGAGCAGCCCAATACTGATTTTGCCTATGTGATTACAAGGCAGTTTTTTTTCGACCATTTCCACTGGCTTTTGCAAGATAAGTTGCAGCAAAGCAAGGATGAAACCCTTGCCGCTATTGCTAAAAAATCAATCAAGGAAGTGTCATATCATGTTAGATTCTCCTCAGACTGGATGAAACGTCTTGGCGATGGTACAGAAGAAAGTCACCAGCGTATTCAGCAGGCAGTGAATGATTTATGGGTGTATACCGATGAACTTTTTCATATGACTGAAGCTGACCAAGAAATGCTGCAAAATGGTGTAGGTGTTGACTTGAGTTTATTGAAAGATACTTATTACGAGCGAATTAAGTCGGTACTTGAGGAAGCAACCATTGAAATTCCCGAGAGTAATTATTTTCAAAAAGGAGGGAAGAAGGGAGTTCATACTGAGCACATGGGTTTCATCCTTACCGAAATGCAGTATATGCAAAGAACTTATCCAAATATGACCTGGTAAAATGACCTTGCCTGAACCCTATATCGAAGATGATTTAAGGGAAATCCTTGATGGTGTTTCAGATCCTGAAATTCCCGTTTTGACTGTGCTGCAGATGGGAGTTGTGCGCTCAGCGCGACTTGAAAACGGCAAGGCAAAAGTACAGATAACTCCAACTTATAGCGGTTGCCCTGCTATGGATGTTATTGGTGATGATATTAAGAAAGCCTTGAAGGAAAATGGGTATGATGCTGAGGTTGAATTAATTCTCTCTCCGGCTTGGTCAACCGATTGGATTACCCCTGCTGGCAGAACCGCATTAGAAAAATATGGCATAGCAGCGCCTTTAGAGGCGGATGCAGATAAAGAAGCTTTGTTGGGAAATAAAAGGATTGTTAAATGTCCTCAATGTGGCTCTACCAACACAATTTTGGTAAGTCAGTTTGGTTCAACAGCATGCAAAGCATTATTCAAATGTGAGGATTGCTTAGAGCCATTCGATTACTTTAAGTGTTTGAAGTAATAGCATCATTTATCACAGGATGTTAACATTTCATGTTGAAATTGATTTCATCTTGTCGCAATCGATTTGTTACAAAATTCAGAAGAAAGTTATCAACCGTACTGTTGATATTGATTTCTTGTTCAGCTATTTAACTTGGAAAAGGTGGATTAGTTTTAGTTCCCACTATTAATCATTACATAGTATGAAAACTGAGAATTTAATCATCCCAGAGCGCATTCTGAAATCAATTTATCTCATTAGAAATCAAAAAGTGATGCTTGATCACGAATTGGCTCAACTTTATGGAGTGGAGACAAAACGTTTGAATGAACAGGTAAAACGAAATAGTTCAAGATTCCCTGATGACTTTATGTTTCAGCTAAGTGTCGAAGAATGGAATCACTTGAGGTCGCAAATTGCGACCTCAAGTGATTCGTCTGATAACTCTTGGGGCGGCAGAAGAGTCTCTCCTTATGTTTTTACTGAATTAGGCGTTGCCATGCTCTCCTCTGTTTTGAATTCTCAAATCGCCATTCAAATGAACATTTCAATAATGCGTGTTTTTGTTCATATGCGAAAATGGTCTGCTAACTATGAAGAATTGATAAATAGATTAGAAGAGTTAGGTCAGGAGCAAAGCATACATTCAGAACAAATTCGATCTATTTATAATCTCATTGAACAGCTTGTTTCACCTTCAATTAAAAACCGAAAACCACTTGGTTATCATGTTGATCGATAATATGCATTTTTATATTTTGTGCCAAAAGCTACTTCTTTTTAAAAAGTCATCGCTATTCTAGTGAGCTTCCGTATTTTGCAGGATTAAAATATTTCAATGGAATCTATTCAACATGAAGTAAATCAAGGGCTTGGTGTAATTCGCCTTAACCGTCCCGAAGTGTTTAACTCTTTCAATAGAGAAATGGCTTTGTCGATGCAGAAGGTTTTAGATGCTTTTGCATCTGATGAATCTGTAAGGGCAATCCTAATCACTGGTAATGGCAAGGCATTCTGCGCCGGTCAAGATTTAAAAGAGGTCACAGACCCAGAGAGTAATCCAGGTTTTAAAGCCATTTTAGATGAGCATTATAATCCCATCATTCGAAGAATAAGAAATATTGAAAAACCTATAGTTGCAGCTGTTAATGGTGTAGCAGCAGGAGCAGGAGCCAATATCGCTTTAGCATGCGATATCGTTTTGGCAAGCGAACAAGCTTCTTTCATTCAGGCATTCAGTAAGATTGGTTTAGTTCCAGATAGCGCTGGGACTTTCTTTCTCCCAAGACTTATTGGATTTCAAAAGGCTAGTGCCTTGTGTATGTTAGGCGACAAAGTAGGAGCGGAGGAAGCTGAGAGACTAGGCATGGTTTATCAGGTTTTCAAGGCCGAATCCCTCGAAGAGGAAGCTGTGAGAATGGCTTTAAAATTAGCTCAGATGCCAACTCTGGCACTTGGTCTAACGAAAAGACTTCTAAATGAAAGTTTAAGCAATGACCTTGAAGCTCAGCTTAAGCTAGAAAGTAAACTGCAGATTCAGGCAGGTTCGAGCAATGATTATAAAGAAGGAGTAACCGCTTTTGTAGAAAAAAGAAAGCCCGAATTTAAAGGCAACTAGGCAAATTTGCTTAGTTTTGACCTACCAAAATCATAGTTAACTAAATGAATAAAGTTGCCATTATTGGTGCAGGCACAATGGGAATTGGAATTGCTCAAGTTGCCGCCATGGCGGGATGCACAGTTCTAATTCATGATGCTTATTCTGATGTATTATCAAAAGGGATTTACAATCTCGAAAAGACCTTTGAAAAACTTGTCGCAAAAGGCAAGTTTTCTTCTGAACAAGCTGCTGATATTTTAAAAAGAATTCAACCAGCTTATGAATTAAGCGAATTGATGCATTCTGAATTAGTCATTGAAGCCATTGTAGAAGATTTGGATGTCAAAAGAAAAGTCTTCAAAGCTCTTGAAAATGTGGTAAAACCTGATGCTGTTCTTGCCTCAAACACAAGTTCATTGTCAATTGCATCTATTGCTGCATCATGCACTCACCCGGAACGGGTTATCGGAATTCATTTCTTTAACCCGGCTCCACTCATGAAGCTTGTTGAGGTTATTCCTGCTATTCAAACAAGTTCGGATATTCTCTCAAGCGTAACAAAAACAATCGATTCGTGGAAAAAGGTTGTCGCGATTGCTAAGGATACTCCAGGCTTTATTGTGAACCGGGTTGCTCGTCCTTTTTACAGCGAAGCGCTTCGTATTTTTGAAGAAGGTATTGCAGATTTCGCTACCATCGATCATGCAATGAAAAATATTGGAGGTTTCAGAATGGGACCTTTCGAATTGATGGACTTTATTGGTAATGACGTAAATTATGCTGTTACCGAGTCTGTCTTTACAGCCTTTTATTTTGACCCGAGATATAAACCTGCTTTTACACAAAAACGGCTCTCCGAGGCAGGTTTTCTAGGTAGAAAGACTGGTCGCGGTTATTATGACTACCGAGATGGAGCTCTTCCTTTAACAGCAGCTGGAAATGAGGGATTGGAAAGGCAGATATTTGAACGTATTTTAGTAATGCTTATCAATGAAGCCGCTGATGCTCTTATGTTTCAAGTTGCATCTGCCAAAGACATTGATAATGCTATGACTAGTGGAGTAAATTATCCGAAAGGACTACTCGCTTGGGCCGATGAATTTGGTATTGACAGAGTAGTCGATACTCTGGATTCGCTTTATGATGAATATCATGAAGACAGATACCGTTGTTGCGCTCTGCTTCGCAGGATGAAAAGAGAATCAAGAAACTTTTACGATTAAGATGAATCCCGCCGAAATCGTTAATAAAATGTATTCACATGATGGTTTCAGCCAATGGCTGGGAATCAAAGTGGATGCTATTTCTGAAGGGAAATGTGAATTATCACTCACAGTCAGAAAAGAAATGCTCAACGGTTTTGGAATAGCTCACGGTGCAATAGCTTATGCATTGGCTGATTCTGCCCTTGCTTTTGCTTCAAATTCTCACGGAAGACAATCTTTAAGCGTAGATACTTCAATAAATCACCTGGAAGCCGCCAGAGAAGGCGATAAGCTAATTGCAAAAGCTACTGAGAACTCGCTCAAGAATCGCTTTGGTTTATATACCATCGAGGTTTTCAAAGAAAAAACACTGATTGCCCTTTTTAAAGGTACAGTTTATAGAACTGATAAAGAATGGCAACCTTAAAATAGTAGAATATGGAAGAAGCATATATTATTGACGGAATCAGAACTCCCATTGGTTCCTATCAGGGCACATTGTCGGTAGTTAGAACAGACGATTTGGCGGCTTTGGTTATTAAGAAGGTTGTTGAAAAGCAGCCCAATATCCCTACAGATTCTTATGACGATGTTATCCTTGGCTGTGCCAATCAGGCAGGCGAAGACAACCGAAATGTTGCTCGCATGGCTTCATTGTTGGCAGGCTTGCCTTTTACAGTTCCTGGCGAAACCGTTAATCGTTTATGCAGCTCAGGTTTGGCCGCAATAATTAATGCTTCCAGAGCCATTAAAGCAGGAGATGGTCATCTATTTATCGCCGGAGGTGTTGAGAACATGACACGAGGTCCTTTGGTAGTTTCTAAACCTTCATCTGCCTACGGCACAGATTCAAAAATGTATGATTCCAGCTTTGGCTGGAGATTCGTAAATCCTAAAATGCACGAGCTTTTTGGTACTGACGCCATGGGTGAAACAGCCGAAAATCTGGTCGATTTATACAAAATCTCCAGAGAAGATCAGGATGCTTTTGCGTTGAGAAGTCAGCAAAAAGCCACTAAGGCGTGGGAGTCTGGACGATTAGCCGAAGAGGTTGTCGAGGTAGTTATCCCTCAACGAAAGAAAGATCCAATCATCTTTGCAAAAGATGAATTTGTAAAACCACAAAGCTCAGCAGAAGGATTAGCTAAGCTAAGAGCAGCCTTCAGGAAAGATGGCAGCGTGACTGCTGGAAATTCTTCTGGATTAAATGATGGAGCCGCGGCAACGATAATCGCATCCGGCGAAGCCGTGAAAAAATATAACCTTAAGCCTATAGCAAGAATTGTTAGTTCGGCAGTTGTTGGTGTTGAACCAAGAATTATGGGCATTGGCCCTGTTGAAGCTAGCAATCGTGCTTTAGCAAAAGCAGGTATTACCATGTCTGATGTTGATATAATTGAGCTCAACGAGGCTTTCGCTGCTCAGGCTTTGGCATGTATTCGTGCCTGGGGACTAAAGGATGACGATGAACGCATAAATCCTAACGGAGGAAGTATTGCCATTGGTCATCCACTGGGTGTTACAGGTGCTAGAATTGCATATTCAGCTGCATTAGAATTGCAAAAGACTGGCAAACGATATGCACTCATAACCATGTGCATTGGAGTAGGACAGGGCTATGCCGCTGTGATTGAACGAGCTTAGTTTTTACTCAAACCAAAAGCAAATAATTTCAATTAAATCTAAATGAAGAAATCACTTTCCACTGAAGATAAATCAAGCATTTTAAGCTTATTAAAAACGCGCTTTGAAAAGCAAATGCCATGGCACAAAGCAATAGAATGGACTGAAGTGCAGACTAAACTGGAGAGTAATAATGATAAGCTTTGGTCACTTTGGCAAATGGAAACCACCGGAGGAGAACCTGAGTTGGTAGAGTATTTAAAGGAATCAGATGAATATGTATTTTGTGATTGTTCTCCGGAAAGCCCTTCCGGGCGGAGGAGTTTATGCTATGATGATGAAGCATTAAACACTAGGAAGGAAAATAAGCCCAAAGGAAGCGCATTGCAAATGGCTTTTGAAATGGGTATTGAGTTATTAAATGAAAAAGAGTATCGCAAATTGCAAGAATTTAAGCATTTGGATAGTAAGACTTCATCATGGCTTCAAACTCCTGCAGATGTAAGAAAACTTGGCGGTGCTATTTTTGGCGACTTCAGATACGATCGTGTTTTTATTTATCATAATGGTGTTCAGTCGTATTATGCAGCGAGAGGTTTTAGAGGAATTTTAAAAGTTTAAGTAGTATGAGTTAGATCTCGATTTTATGCAATTAGATGCCTGTTAGATTTAAATATGTGACCGTTGACTATGCGCAAACAGCCGTTCAAATTTATTCGAGTTCACAATTATAACATCAGAATCTATTCAATAATATTTAGTTTGATTCAATAATTTTAATTTTAGCTTTATGAGCATGCCTTACGAATTCGTAACATACGTTCTATTGAAGCTTGCTTGAATATTTAATCTTTTGATTATGTTAAATTCATTTTAGGCAAGATGCATTCTTTGACTTAAGCTGATGAGATTTAGCACTATCTTACAGAGAAAAATAACTAGCCAAATAAATTCAAAATAATGCTGTCAGAGAATTTCGACATATTCGGTTTAACTGATGAGCAGGTGCTTCTTGCAAGAGAGAAGTTTGGACAAAACACATTAAACTACAAACAAGAAAACACAATTTTAGATGCAATTATAAAATTGGCGAAAGAGCCAATGATAATTTTATTAATAGTCGCAGCTCTAATTTATTTTGTAAGCGGAAAAGTAGATGATGGGGTATTTCTATTATCAGCCGTAGTTATAGTTTCAGCGATTTCTTTGTTTCAAGATTCAAGAAGTCGTAATGCTTTACAAAAGCTAAAGGACCTTTCTCAACCTAATTGCAAAGTGATTAGGAATGGAGAAACTAAGGAAATAAAAAGCGAAGAATTGGTTGTAGGAGATTTTTTAATTGTTGAGGAAGGAACTTCAATAACTGCCGACGGGGTAATAATTCATTCAAATGATTTTTCAGTCAACGAATCCATCCTCACGGGTGAATCTTTTTCAGTTTTTAAGGATAAGTCAAAAGAGGATAATGTAATTTTTAAAGGTACAACCGTTGCAAGTGGTTTAGCCATCGTTACAATTACCCACGTTGGAAACCAAACTAAATTAGGGCAAATAGGCACAAGCCTTGAGAGCATTGAAGAGGAAAAAACGCCATTAGAGAAACAGATAAATAGTTTTATTAAGAAGTTAGTGATTGCCGGCGCCATTGTTTTCTTGGTGGTTTGGGGAATCAATTTTTTTCATTCTCATGATATACTTGATAGCCTTCTAAAGGCACTCACTCTGGCAATGAGTATTATACCTGAGGAAATACCAATGGCATTCACAACCTTTATGGCAATTGGTGCCTGGAGGTTAATGAAAATGGGAATTGTTGTAAAGCAAATGAAAACAGTAGAAACCTTAGGCTCGGCTACCATCATTTGCACTGATAAAACAGGAACAATCACGCAAAACAAGATGAGCTTAGCGAGAGTTTTTTCATTAAAATCTCAAAAAATAGCTCAACCAAGTTTAGCTAATGAAGATGAAAAAGCACTAATACAAACAGCAATGTGGGCAAGCGAACCCATTCCATTCGATCCCATGGAAATCGCTTTGCATAATGCTTATGCTGATTTACACGAAAAGGATGAGAGGTCTGATTTTAAATTAGTTCATGAATATCCATTGGCAGGAAAACCGCCAATGATGACCCATGTTTTTGAAAACAACTCAGGAAAGCGAATTATTGCTGCAAAAGGAGCTCCCGAAGCATTGATTGAGGTTTCAGATTTGTCGCATAAAGAAATCCACCAAATTCAATCAGCAATTAAAGAGATGACTAATGATGGTTATCGAGTTCTAGGTGTTGGCGCTTGTAGCTTTCAAGAGCAAAGTTTCCCCAAATTGCAGCAAGAATTAAAGTTTAAATTCCTAGGGATTATTGCCTTTTATGATCCTCCAAAAACCAATATAGAAGCTGTTTTAAATCACTTTTATAAAGCGGGTATTTCTGTCAAGATTATTACAGGTGATAATGCTGAAACAACCACAGCTATTGCTAAGCAAATTGGTTTTAAAGGATTTGAGCATAGCCTCACAGGAGACGAACTGATGAAACTATCAAATGCAGAACTTCAGGAAAAAGTAATGAAAACAAATATTTTTACTCGAATGTTTCCTGAGGCAAAATTGAGAATTATTAATGCCCTGAAAGAACAAAATCAAATTGTAGCGATGACAGGCGACGGTGTTAATGATGGTCCAGCCTTAAAAGCAGCTCACATTGGAATTGCAATGGGTAAAAAGGGTACTGAAATAGCCAAGCAAGCAGCTTCGTTAATTTTGTTGGATGACGATTTGTCAAAAATGGTAGATGCTGTTGCAATGGGTAGAAGAATATATACAAATCTTAAAAAAGCTATTCAGTATATAATCTCAATACACATTCCAATAATTCTAACTGTATTTATTCCACTTGCCTTAGGCTGGATTTACCCAAATATCTTTTCTCCAATACACATTATTTTCTTGGAATTAATAATGGGGCCGACTTGCTCAATTATTTTCGAAAATGAGCCAATGGAGAAAAATACAATGTCGCAAAAACCTCGTCCATTTACCTCCACATTTTTTAATTGGAAAGAGCTTACAACCAGTATAATTCAAGGAATTGCGATAACTGTCGGAACATTATTTATTTACCAATATTCTATTTATCAAGGATACAATGAAGCTCATGTAAGAGCAATGGTTTTTACTGTATTAATTGCAGCTAATATTTTTTTAACCCTTGAGAATCGCTCTTTTTATTATTCGCTGTTTACTACATTAAAATACAAAAACAACTTGGTTTTACTTATTATAGCTATTACAGTTATAATAACCGGACTAATGTTATTTGTTCCGCCTTTATCTAGATTTTTCGAATTTGAGACTCTGAGTATTTTCGAGGTTTTAATTTGTTTTGGAGTTGGTTTCGTCTCAGTAGTCTGGTACGAATTAGTTAAAATTAACACCCGACTAAAGAAGAATCCTGAGAGAATTATTTTGGCTTAATCAAGATCTGAGCATTTGGTCGAACTAAATTTCACCAAAGGATTTTGAATCTGTTTTTGTCTTAAGCAATTAAATTGAAGCTTTAAGCTTATTGCGTTTTTAGTTGAATTAGAATTCTCATGTTACTTATGAAGCAATTAATCACTTGTTGCTTCAATTATCATTAGTAAATTCGTGCAATCATTGAACATACATGTATTTTATTACCGGTTTGGGAAAGTAAATCATCACTGTTAATTCTTAAGAATGAGTAAATTACAAAACTATATTGGCGGTCATTGGGTTGAAGGCCAAGGTGAAGGAGTTCCTCTTATTGATTCAGTTACGGGAGAGGTAATTACCTATGCTTCCGCCGAAGGCTTAAACTTTGGCGAAATTCTTCATTATGGAAGAACAAAAGGAGGAGAAAAGCTTCGTAAAATGACCTTTCAAGAGCGAGGAAATATGCTCAAAAAACTGGCTCTTTATCTCAATAAACGTAAGGAACAGTTTTATGAAGTAAGTTATAGAACAGGTGCAACTCGCATCGATAGCTGGATTGACATTGAAGGAGGTTTTGGTAATTTATTTGCCAATGCTTCACTTAGGAAACTATTCCCAAATCAGCCTTATGATGTTGAAGGAGAGCCAATTGATTTGTCACGAGGTGGAAGGTTTATGGCTCACCATATTTTAGTTCCAAAGCTTGGTGTTGCTGTGCATATAAATGCCTTTAATTTCCCTGTTTGGGGGATGCTTGAAAAATGCGCAGTAAATTGGATGGCTGGTGTTGCGGCAATTGTTAAGCCTGCAACATCCACATCTTACCTTACAGAAGCAGTCGTTCGTGAAATTATTCAATCAGGCATATTACCTGAAGGGGCATTGCAGCTTATTTGTGGCTCTGCCGGAGATATGCTAAACTATGTTGAAAATAAGAGATGTAGTAACGTTTGAGGCTCTGCCTCAACCGGCAGGAAGTTAAAAGCTCATCCTCGAATTATTGCCGAATCTGTTCCTTTTAATATGAAGCTGATTCTCTAAATTACTCAGTTCTTGGTGAAGATGCTGTGCCGGGAACTCGAATTTGATTTATTTATTTCTCAGGCAAGGTCCGAGATTACACTGTTAAATGCAGACAAAAATGTACAACTGATTCGACGCCACAATCGTTCCTGAGAAACTCAATGAAGATGTTCAAATTGCTCTGGGCAAATCTTGCTAAGGTGTCTGTTAGTGACCCTCGTTTAAAAAGAAGTTCCTTGGGTTCTTTAGTTATTGCCAGGCAAGTTAAAGGAGTTAAAGAATCAATATTGCCGAAATCCTCCAAACTGCTTCGATTGTCTTTGGAAATATTGATCAATTTTAGAAACTGTAGAGGCAGGTCCTAAAGGAGCATTTATTTCGCCTATTCTTCTTCGTGAAGATCCAGCCTTTTAAAAAATTTAGCCATTCCCCGAGTGAGCTTTGTTGATTCTACATCACCTTATCAAATCATGGATGGCTATGTTTCTCGCATGGTGAGGATCCTTCAGGTTTCGTCTATTGTCACAAACAATGATCATTTTGCCAAGGATTGTGTTGTTCAAACGCTACGCATCACGGAGAAATTTAGTCCTAAATCGTGAAAACGGAAGCAAGCACCGGTCATGGTTCTCCATTGCCATTGCTGGTTCACGGCGGTAAGGTGCGCGGAGGCAAATGAAAGGAGGAATCGTGAAGTTATAATGTTTATTATATGTAAAGCGCTGTAATTCAAAGATAGTCCCACAACTTCAACAGAAATCACAGGTATCTATCAGCCGAAAGGCGCATATAAAGAAGTAGAACTTCATCCCTTTAAATACCGGCCCCAGGAGGATATTGACCCAGGCACTAACTAAAACGCACAAGCGCACTGTTACTGATACTGATATTATAAATTTCGCTAACGTAAAGTTAAGGATCCATTTATGCACTTTCTCGTATTACCTCGCTCAAAGGGTATCTTCGAAAAACACACCGCTCACGGTTATTTTATCCTTTCCGCTGCCGCAAGAGTTGTTTGTCTATCGGGAAAAAGGTCCTGTGCTTTGAAGTCTGGTTTAGAGGACTGCCCGCTTCACTCATCCTATCTATCTTAACGACTTCAATTTATGTTCGACTTACTTGCAAACAAAGATTGAAAGAGATAGTGTTGGAGAAGAAATCCCTTGTGGAATAGTAAAATGGTTGTTGAAGTTTTGATCAGGAAGATGAATTAGTTGCAATTGCTACAATCTTGACGATGGTTCAGAAGAGAATCCATTTGGCCTGATAAATCACTCAAATATTTGAAACTTATCTCAATACCAGCTTCTTGCTAGAGATATAAAGCCAATCTGAATTTATGTCGCCACAGAATTTTGTTGAACATATTGAACAATCATTCAAATATGCTTTCTGGGGAGGATCAAGTTTTGAAATCGTAACTCCTGAAAAGTATCTCCGAAAACCCGGGAAATGATTTTTAACTATAATCCAATGCCTCACCAATTTTAATCATCCTCATTTAACATCAAAGATAAACCTGCTAGCTTATTTCATAGCGATTTAGCAAGCGCAAAGCAAAGCTTTGGAAGCATGGGATAAGTTTGATGCTTCATTTAGAGAATCCCGACAAAAGAGACCAAGAACGCAGTTTTGGCTGGATGGATAAGTTCAGATGGGACTTACTAAATGTAAACTTGCCAAATCATCATTTCCATAATTTGGAATCATCAGTTAAACTTAACCATGACAGAAGCATACGTAAAAAGCATCATACTGAAAATCAAATTGCTACAATTGAGTTTCTTTCATCTAGGCAGAACTCTTTCTGATAATATATAACTCTTTTAGCCCAAACCATTACAGAACTTGGTCAAATGGATGAGGTTAAGATAATTATACTTAAAAGTGGAGGAGATCGTACTTTTTCTGCGCTGGGCAAGTTTAGAGTTAATCCGCCATAAATGATACAGAAACCGGAAGAATCTTCTTTTCTGGCTTTGCAAATGTGATTAATGCAATGCGCACATGTGTCCCAAGTTCATCATTGAAATTTATACAAGGTAAAACTGTTGGTGGAGGTGTTGGATTATGTATTTCTACCCCGGCTACTGTATAGCGACAAAATTTGCAGCAATTAAGCTAGGTGAACTCAATGTTGGTATTAGCAGTTCCTTTCATGGTAAGTCAAGCTGTTAGACGCAAAATGATTGTCGCGGCTGCTTCTCAGATTGCTATTGATGCAAATACCTTTATGATGCCCGCTGGGCGATGGATAAGGTGTATGCTGGGGTTTTCAGTATAAAGGCTCGATGAAACAGTCTCTTCATTACTGGCATGCACTTACAATCCGGAAGCTATGATGGAAATGAAGAAAGTATTTTGGAGAGTACTGATGACTGGGATGTTTTACTTGCCCGAACGTGCTGCAATAGAGTGGAAGATTGGTTTATCTGATTTTACAAAGGAAACAAGAATTCAAGCTATAGGTTTATTCTTTCAAAGGATTCATTCCTGTGTTGATGAAAGCAGCTTCATTCATCCACAAAGCAGCTGTTACTGGAAGTAATCAT
This sequence comes from Bacteroidia bacterium, assembly GCA_018401705.1. Lineage (GTDB taxonomy): Bacteria > Bacteroidota > Bacteroidia > M30B66 > M30B66 > M30B66. The sequence continues at coordinate 100,023 of JAGYKL010000012.1, forward strand.
TGGAAAGAATGTTTACGTTGGTCCCAGTGCGCTATTCCGCGGCGATTGGAACAAATATTAGCGGTGGCTGCAATATTCAGGAAAACTGCACAATTCATATGTTTCAGGTAAGATACCATCACTTTGAAAAATTACTCCACGTTGGTCATGGAGCAATAATCACGGTGCAAACCTTGAGAAGGTACCTTATCGGCATGAATGCAGTTGTTATGGATGATGCCACGATAGGCGATGGTTGCATTATTGGTACTTTATGTTTTGTCACTGCGGGCATGGAAATCCCTGTTGAAAAAGTCGTGGTAGGCAATCTACTAAAATCATTAAAGATGTAAGCGATGATATGTTAGAATGGAAGGCGCCAGTACAAAACTTTATCAAAGACTTCCAGCCGATTGTTGAAAGCCTTGAGGTAGTTCCAGACCCCTGGGGAAAAGCCTACTAATCATTAAAACAGGAAGCATTTTATAAACACTGAAGAGTTCAAGAAGGAAAGAAGAGTAAAAATGATTAAATAGAGGATTTTTTCTACAAAATCTGAAATTCTTTACTTGAAGTATTCATATGGGCTCAAACACATAGAAGAATCTCAGCTCATTATGACGCAGCTTATGTTACCTTCCTACTCAAATTTTAGAGGCTACATTCACGGTGGTTATGTGTTGGGTTTAATGGATCAATTGGCTTTGCCTGTTCATTTACAGAAGCACTCAAGTAAATTTGTGTCACTGCTGATCAATAAGGTAGATTTTCTAACCCCTATTGAGGTGGGTGAATTACTCACATTAAAAGCTTCTGTAAACTATACAGTGCACTTCAATGGTAGTAAGTATAAGGTTGAATCTGAAAATATTAAAACTGGCAAAATAAAGCTGCAATTCTTCATACTTCACAATGGTAGCAAAAGACAATGAAGGGAAAAGTGTTCCCGTTCGGACTGATTCTCAATTCTGAAGACAGTGTTAGACGTTTTTGTAAGAAGTATCTCAAGACAGAGTCCAAGAAATACAAAACAACGAAGCGAGAATATTCAATGTTTCTGAGTTTAAAGTAGGGGAGCATCTCAAGGAAGTTGAGAATCAGAATGCAAAGCTAGATTACCATAAAATTGCAATCCTACAATTCACAAAACAATAGAAAGTAAGAGTTCACTTTTAATGCAGATTCAAAGCGGTTTTATAGCTTATACAAACCATTTCAATGATGCGTAAGCAAACTTGTAAAAACATCGTTTCATGTTCATATTCAAGAGCTAAAGATTATGTTTTATTAAGGATTAAATCTTATTTTCGCGGATATTTTGCAGAAATGAAAATTTAATTGGCAGAAAATTCTTTTTACTGGAAAGTAATCAACGGCCAGACGAGCTCTTTCTTCCGCCTTTAGAGCGAAAAAGAAATTACATCTGTGAGTACAGAGGGAGGCGGCGCTGAGTTGATGAGGTAAATATTAATAGGCCCTAATGGGAACTCAGTTTTCGATCATATGTTCGTTCTGACTTAAAAATGAGAATGAGTTAATCCTCCAGGTGGGCCGCTTGCTCCCATTGCTATACACCCTTCTGCTATAATTGCATTACCATTAGGAGCTGTTTTGAAGGAATGAAAGCCCACTTTGGAGCTGATGGAATTCCTATTTTGTTCAGACCCGATCAGAATGCACGCATATAAGTCAGAAGTGGCATGCCTCATTTTCCTGAAGATTGCCCAACTGAAATACCAAAAGCATTTGCATAAGCCTCGAAAGACAGTGGGTGCCAGATGCTGTTAGCAGTCTACTTTGTCCACCCGCCCATTTATACAGTAAACCACTTGACCACTGAAAACTTACAAGCTAGTTCTGTGTTTCTTCTCCAGCAAGACCGTTTTTTAACCAGCACCTTCAGTTATATGCAGAAACCAAATACATAAAGGCAGCCAGTGGTGGTACAGGCAGAAGCAAAGGCTGGTAATTATGCAGCTGCAATCAGACCTACAGAGAGATTGCAAAAGCAAATGGTTATGATCAAGTGCTTTGGTTGGATGCCCAAAATTTTGAGAATATCATGGAAGTAGGAACCATGAATATTTTCTTTAAAATTAAGTAAAGTAAATTTATAACACCTTCTTTAGATGGGTCTGTTCTGGCTGGTATAACTGAAGCAGCGTAATTAGGCTACTTAAGGCAAAGGATTCACAGTTACTGAACGTCCGGTTTCAATTCTTGAGATCATGATGCTTATGACAAAAGTACTTTAGAAGAAGCTTTTGGAACTGGGTACTGCTGTAGGTATAGCTATGATTGATGAAATGGGGATATCAGGACAGAGTAATCAAGCTCCCCTGCAAGCAATCCTGTTACTGTTGATATTAACGATTCTCTTCTTTAAGTTAGAGCGAGGGTCTGGCTGAAGATCCCTTTCGGATGGATAGTTCCAGTAGTAAGAGCAGCTGCTATTTCCGTCAATTAATCTCAGTAAAAGAAAATACATGCCCAAAAGCCATGGCAGAGTTCTGTTGCTGTTGCCAATTTCAAGTGAATCAATAACGACGAAAGAGTTTGTTTCTTGCTTTAATTGCTTGCTAGTCTTTGAAAGACCTCCAAGTTCAAAATTGTATTTTGTGATTGATTTCCGTCATCACTAATATATTCAACAAACTATTTTCATAGCTAAGTTGGTTTAGGAAAAAGCACTCACTTGAAGATGACCTGTATTTTGCTTTTCTGATGAAAGTGCCCAATGCAGAGTAAAAATTATTGTCTAAATAGGCACACCTACAGTTTCCACAACACGCCATCTACTAATCCTTGAAAAGTTCTACCCAGTTAAACCCTTATACAATAAATACAGTAAGTAATAAATGTTCTGTTGACTCCAATTCGTTCCGCTAAGCTTGGTAACATTAGGGACAACGGAGCTGATTCTGCTATAATTTGAAGTAGTTGCTATTTTGAAAATGTAACTCACATCTAGTTTGCACAGCAGGCAGCTCAATATGAAGAATTAGGTTTACAACCTCTTCAATTCTTTGATGGTAAAAATGACTTTGACTCCATGTAAAAGAGTAGTAGCAGCCTTCCTTCAGGTATGAATCAAATACTGAAGAGGACGAACTGACCAGCAGCTCTTGAGCTAATTCCCGATATGATTATTAATTAGCTCTTCGAAATCAAATCTGCTAAAGAATCACCTGTTTCAATAGCCCAGTATTCTCTAAAGACAAACCTTGCATGTCAAAACCAGCCCTCCTGCTTAGATCTGCTCTCGCATTAAGAATTTAAAGTGATGAGCCCGTGGCAACCTGAAGTTCTGGGTAGTCATCGTAAATGTTTTGACTTCTTGTGACCAGTTTGGGTATTGTGTACTTCATCCAGGAAGAAAGCGACCTCCTTTTTTACTGAATTCATCAGCCCAAACCAGCTAAAGTGTTTTCGCTAAACCGAAGTTATCACAGCTCACATAAATTCCTTCCTGGTGATAAATCCATCAACTTTAATCTTTGAATTAATAATGTGGTTTTACCAACTCCTCGCGCTCCTTTAATACCAATAAGTCTTAAATCCCAATCTATCTTATACATCAAGCTGCGAATATGACTCATATCCTCTTTCAACTTTTTAATCGATCTTTCTTCAAATTATGAAACTCATACATTTATTACAATTGTCTAGGTTGCCACAATGTTGCTTAGTAAAGATAGCAATATGTATCAGAATTACTTAATTCTAATAAGCAAAAATAATAAAAATTGTAATGTAATAAGCAATATTAATTTCGCATGTAAGTGGCAGATAGTCAGTCTTTAATGACGTCAGATTTTGATGGGTGACATAAATGACCTTCAACAGAATCTAATTTCAAAGCGGTCAATTTCATTATCTTACAGCGCCATATTATGCAGCAGGTAAATAAAAATACGGAGAAAGCATTTTCGTTCATGGCAGCCGCTAGAGTGGCCGACCAAATTATGAAAATTTTAAGTAAGTATACAAAATATCTTCTTTGCATCTTTGTGTAGGCTGTACAAATTGCTCTTGCGATGCAGCTCTTGCCTCAGGATTATGCTTTCCATATTACCGCGACGATGCAATGCTTCTTGGCATAGGCATGACCTTATGATTTGATGTTGCAATTGATGGCTAAGAGATGATCCTTTTTCAGGAGGGAAGAACTTACCTATTGTCATCTACAACACGCAGTGATGATAAGCCTGAATTCCTCTCAGCAGTCTCCTTAACTGGTATACAGGCAATTCCAGCTACAGGCTGGCTATGGGCATGTGGTATAAAGAAAACTGGTTTCCCAATTTGCAGGAGAATGCCTCTGGTTGTTTTGTTCTTTAGGAGATGCTTCCAGTGCCTGAAGGAGAAATTGCTGAGGCTTTTCTGAAATGGCTGCTCTCAAGCAATTACCTATTCTATGTTCATTGCAGGACTATGGATTTGGGATATCTCAGCAAATGCCAGAGCCCTTTCCAGAGTGCTTTCGGGTATATAAAGTTTAAAGGGTTTAGATGCTATTTCTATTAGTAAACATGTTTTAGTCGTTTTGAAGCTTTAAATAAAAGTCATTCATACTATTCGATCAGACATGGAGCCAATATTAGTCCAGCACAATGCCCTCACCAAATCTCCCCCTCCAGGTACCAAGGGTAGAATAATATGATGATGGAGAAACTCAACAAAGTCATATCCTATAATTCTGGCACAAATGAAGGCTGCTGGATTCCCAGGATTCGAAATAGAACAACTCGAGACAGAGTGGACTGGGTGAATTGGATTATGATCGCGCCTTGCAGGCGAAAGGAGACCCTCGCCGAAGACTTATTCACCCACGATTTTGCTCAACACCTGCTGGAAGAGAGCTGGAGAAGAGAAATCCCAATAGGGATGATAAAGTTGCTGATAAATCGATTGCGCCTTGTTTGCTGTTAGAGGAGCTGATGCGCAAATATCCAGAATGCTTACTCTATGGTCAGGATGTAGGTGCTCGATTAGGTGGTGTTTTTCGTGAAGCTGCAACTCTTGCACAAAAGTTCGGCAATGAACGTGTTTTTAATACCCCAATTCAGGAAGCTTTTATTGTTGGAAGCACCGTGGGAATGTCGGCCGTAGGCCTAAAACCAATCGTGGAAGTTCAATTTGCTGATTATATATGGCCGGGCCTCAATCAGCTTTTTACAGAGGTTTCACGTTCATGCTACTTAACAAACGGGAAGTGGCCGGTAAGTATGATTTTACGTGTACCAATTGGTGCTTATGGAAGCGGCGGACCTTATCATTCGTCATCAGTTGAAAGTGTATTAACTAATATTCGCGGAATTAAGATTGCCTATCCGAGTAATGGAGCTGATTTGAAAGGACTTATGAAAGCAGCTTATTTAGATCCAAATCCTGTCGTGATTTTGGAGCATAAAGGACTATATTGGTCTAAAGTAAAAGGCACTGAAGAAGCCCGCTCTTACGAGCCGTCTGAAGATTATGTCTTGCCTTTTGGAAAAGCTGCGATTGTTCAGGAAATTCAAGAGCAGGAGGATGCTCAAACTATTTCAGTAATTACTTACGGAATGGGTGTTCACTGGGCATTGAATGCATCTAAGGAAATGAAATCTCAGGTTGAAATTATTGACTTAAGAACTCTTTACCCTTTAGACGAAGAAGCGATAATTGAATCTGTTAAGAAAACCAAGAAATGTCTCATTGTTACTGAAGAACCTGTAAACAATTCATTTGCGAGAAGCTTGGCAGGAATGATCTCTGATTCTTGCTTTGAATATTTAGATGGACCTGTAAAGGTTATTGGTTCAGAAAACATGCCCGCAATTCCACTAAACAGCACTCTAGAGCAAGCTATGATCCCTAGTGCTGAAAAGGTAAAAATTGCAATTGAGAACTTACTGAATTATTAAGCTGGAGTAATCTTGAAATCTTTCTTCCTAAAATCTTATTATTTCTGGATTGTCACACGAATAATCTTTTGTGTGGCTCTTTTTATAAGTTTAATTGCAGTCTTTCAAGAAACTAGACTCAGTTCAATGGAATTAATTGTGAACTTGGTTGCAGTAGTTTATTGGATTATTCTGCTTTTGCTTATCATCCGACAGCTTGCTGGAGCTCAAAGAATGCGAATTATGAGCTATGTGGTAGGAGTTATTTCTATTCTGATAGGAATTATTTTATTAGTACTTCCTTTCATGGCCAAGGTAATTAGTTTGCCTGCTATCGTGTTATTTTCAATCTGGATGCTAGCTCTCGGTGTGTTCGATTTGCTTTGTATTCAAAAGCCAGATCTATTTGAAGAGGATTTTGAGGAATAGAATGTATAAGAAGCTAAATCCGTTTGACTTTAGGAGTGTTTTATTTCAAAGGCATTTGATAACCTTGCTTTGAAGCAATTGCGGAGTAAATTCTCATGTATATTCGTAGATTATTTGTTTTCAATGAAGAGAATCTACTTCCTTATTTGCTTCAGTCTTACACTATTATGCAATCCACTCAAGGCTCAGAATTTTCATGCTTCAAAAATTGAGGCTGATGGGACTCTCAAATCTTTACAAAAGCAGCTTTATGATTGGGCCGATACAGCCGATGTTGCCAAAGCACATTATTGGAAATACATCAAACGCTGGGAAAATGAATTAAGCAAACGAACTGCTTCAGACGGAGAACCTGGAGATGCCCGGGAACTGATAAACTACAAGCAACAGCGCTCTAACGCAAAGTCATCCTCGGCCTTTAGCGCCGATTGGTATCCGGTTGGACCCGATTTTATCCCCGATAATTACACCTATTACCTCGAAAATGGAATTGGCCGAATCAATTGCATGGCATTTCACCCAACTGATGCACAAACATTCTATGTTGGAGTAGCTCAAGGAGGTTTATGGAAAACTACAAATGGAGGACAGTCTTGGATTCCCCTAACAGACGAACTACCAATTACACGAATAAGCGCAATTGCAATTGACCCAATTAATCCGGATGTGATTTATATTTCACTTTGTGATTTCGAATACATTGGTTTCGGACTTGAACTAAACGACAGAAAACGATATCCTCACTATGGTTTGGGAGTTTTTAAATCAACAGACGGTGGTTTGTCTTGGGTGCAAACTTCCTTGAATTATGACCTTACCGATTATGATGCATCTTTAATAAGAGAAATTAAAATTCATCCTCAAAACACAAATACATTGCTTGCATGCGGAACTTCAGGTATGTTTCGCTCTGAAGATGCAGGAGCAAATTGGACAGCCGTTTTAGATACTTTGTTTTGGGATTTGGTTTCTGACCCTTCTGATGCTGACGTTTTATATGCATCTTCTGGTTGGGTAAGTACGGCAAATGCCGGATATGCAGCAATTTATAAGTCGAATGACTTTGGTCAAAACTGGACATTATTACCTACCGGAATTCCTCCTCAAGGCCAAGTGCAACGTATAAAGCTTTCGGTCTCAGAAAGCAATCCCAATTTTGTGTACGCACTTGCAGTGGATGTATTTGGAGGTCTATTCAGTATTTACAAAAGTACCAACGGGGGCAATACATGGCTGGAAATGCCTCAGGAACTTAATGTTCTTGATGGTTTTGAAGGTTTTGATGTTGGTGGTCAGGGAACTTATGACTTGGTGTTGCATGTAGACCGTTTTGACCCCAATAAAGTATATGCAGGTGGCATAAACCTCTGGATGTCAAATGATGGAGCTGCCAGTTTTAATCCGGTGAGTCATTGGACAATTTACTATGGCGAAACCATCCATGCAGACATGCATTACCTTACCCAACATCCACTAACTGACGAGTATTTTATTTGTAATGATGGAGGTATTTACAAAACGGATTTGATTTTAAGTCAAACCTGGGATGATGCAAATAGTGGCTTTGTGTGGCCAAGCACATGGGAAAACATTAGCAACGGCATGCAGATTACTTCATTTTACAGACTATCCTCTTCCAAAACCAATGATGGACGACTTATAGCTGGAGCTCAGGACAATGCTACATTTTATTATAATGGAGAATCTTGGCGGACCATTTTTGGAGGTGACGGAATGGATAATTTGCTTATTCCAACTGATGATCAAATTGTTATTGGTGCTGCTCAATTTGGCTATATCTATCAATCAACCGACGGTGCTTTTGAACAGTTTAATAATTTCAGTGCTAATGATGGAGCTGAAGATGCTGATTGGACTGCACCGATTATAGGTTGTACAGATGGTTCTGGAAGAATATTTGCTGGTTTTCAGAATGTTTGGGAAGCTACCAATGACGGAGCTTTTTGGTTTTGGACAGGACCATTGGAGAGTTTAGGAGAGCCAATTTGTGCTTTAGCGGCTTCGCCGCAGGATTGTGATGTGCTTTATGCTGCAACGAAAATCAGCTATGTTAACAATGCTCCAGCTCAGTTCTTCAAAAGCGATAACGGCGGTGGAACCTGGCAAAACAGAACTTTCGGATTGCCAGATTCATTATACTTTTCTAGTATTGATGTAAGTCCGCTTAATGAGAATCATGTTGTGGTAAGTATTGCAGGATTTAGCTCAGGCAAGAAGGTTTATCGTACGATTGACGGAGGTTTAAACTGGGAAAATATTAGTTTTAATCTTGGAAATTTCCCGGTGAATATGTTGAAGTTTTTACCTCAGTCTAACCATTTGCTTGCCGCAACGGATGCAGGCGTTTTCTACCTTGAGGAGGGCAGCGATTCTTGGACAGACGAAAGTGCCGGTTTACCAAACGCGATTGTTTCGGATATAGAAATTAACACAGCAGCCAATACAGTGTATATTTCCACTTTTGGAAGAGGCATTTGGGCAAGTGATTTGAATTTGATTCTTAATAATAAGCAAGCCAAGGCTTGTGAAGAAAAATTAAGTTTTGAAAGAAAATCTGCTGAATTGTGGTCAATCGGCTTCAAAGGTGATTGTCATAACAACTATAGTCGTTTGGATGTTATAGATGTCATGGGAAAAACGGTGTATTCTTCTGATGTGAAATCAATGCAAGTTGACTTTAATTTAAGTGGAAAAGCATCAGGAGTTTATTTTGCAAGGCTTATGGGCGCATCAGGAGCACTGGTTCAGAAATTTGTTAAGGACTAAGAATTTGATTTTGAGAGCTTCCCGAATGCTAGTTTCGTTTATTTTTGCCGCGTGAATAAGGAAGAACTTCATCAATTTGAAAAACTCGGCAAACGGATTCGTAAATCTGCCTGGGATGTTCAGGAAAAGTTTAGCATCGTTGAGCCGGGCGATAAGATAATGGTTTGCCTTTCAGGCGGAAAGGATAGCTATACCATGCTTGATGTGCTCTTGCATATGCAAGTGGTCATGGACAATTCATTCGAGATTATTGCCGTAAATCTGGATCAGAAGCAACCCGGATTTCCAGAAGAAATTCTTCCGAATTACCTTACAGAACTAAAGGTCCAATTTAAGATTTACGAAAAGGATACTTACGCAATTGTAACAGAGAAGATTGCTCCCGGCAAAACGATGTGCAGTTTATGTTCCCGCCTGAGGCGGGGAATTTTATATGATGCTGCAGAAGAATTGGGCTGCAATAAATTAGCCTTAGGTCACCATAGAGAAGATATTCTTGAAACATTTTTTCTCAATTTGTTCTTTGCGGGTAAACTCGAAACCATGCCGGCTAAATTCAGAACCGACGACGAACGTCATATTGTAATTAGACCATTGGCATTTGCAAAAGAGGAAGATATTGAAGTTTATGCTGTTCACAGGCAGTTTCCAATTATCCCCTGCACGCTATGTGGTTCTCAGGAAAATATGCAAAGAAAGGTTGTTAAGAAAATGATGGCTGAATGGGAGGAGAGCTATCCGAATCGTAAGGAAATTATGATGACAGCATTATCAAAAGTTCATACTTCCCATCTTTTTGATGTTAATCGCTACGATTTTTTGGGCTTAACAGAAATGGAGAAAGCCTGATTTCGGGCTTGAATTTACCTATTGATAATTCGCAGCAAGGATTGAAGCAAGCTACCGTGTAGCGCGGAAAGCCTGGTGGCAATGGGTTTTACAGAGTGAAACGATGTGAACCATTGGCAGCTGCCCAAAGCTTTTATAATCAAGCACTTGAGTTGTTAAGATAAAGCTTCTACAAATTGTTAAAACTCATCTTAAGCATTAGGAATATGTAAATAGCACTTTGCTTATCTTTCGGACTTCGTTTATGAGTGAAGTAGCTAAGAATAAAACGGTTTACTGGATTACTGGCGCGAGTTCAGGCATTGGAAAAGCTCTTGCTTTGCAGTTGGCTTTGCCGGAGAATTCAATAATTCTTAGCGGTCGTAACGAGCAGGCTTTGCAAGAGATTAAGCAAGTTGTTGAAGCTACTTCTTCAGCTGAAGTATTAGCGTTTGATATGCTTCGCATGGATGAATTTGAGAAAATTGTTACACGTGCCATAGGTGTTTTTGGTCACATAGATGTCTTAGTTAACAACGCCGGAGTGAGTCAACGCTCGCCTGCAATGGAAACTTCGGCGGAAGTGGAAAAGAAGCTTATGGACATCAATTATTTCTCACCAGTGGCTCTCACCAAGGCTTTGCTGCCTCATATGATTGAGCGAAAAAAAGGGCATTTGGTAAATATTTCGAGCATTGCCGGCAAATTTGGATTTGGTTTAAGAAGCACTTATGCAGCCGCAAAACATGCTATGTTGGGTTATTTTGAAGCTTTAAGACTTGAGTTGAAAGATGTTCCAATTTATGTGACCAATGTTTGTCCCGGAAGAGTGCTCACAAATGTTTCTTTTAATGCAATGAAAGGCGATGGCACAGCGCATAATGTTTTAGACGAAGGTCAACGAAAAGGCATCACTGCCGAAGCATGTGCAAGAGGCATCGTGAAAGCAATCAAGGGCAAAAAACACGAAGTATTGTTGGGTAAATTGGAATTAATTCCTGTGTATCTTAGGCGTTATTGTCCACCATTATTCTATTATTTAATCAAAAAGATAAAAGCAACTTAAATGTCAATGCGTTCGAGCGGTTCGTTATTAAGTGGAATTCAACAAGTTGGGATTGGTGTTAAGGATGCTGATGCCGCTTTTGCATGGTATGTGAAGCATTTCGGAATGGATGTTCCGGTGTTTAAAGATGCTTCAGTTGCTGAGCTGATGTTGAAGTATACTGGTGGTAAATCTCAAGAGCGTTACGCAATTTTAGCCTTGAATATGCAGGGCGGAGGAGGTTTTGAAATTTGGCAATATACAGGTCGCACACCGCAGCCGGCTTCATTTGAAATTACACCTGGCGACTTAGGTATTTTTGGTGTGATGATGAAATGTCGCAATGTAGAAACAGCGTATAAACAAGCCCTCTCGGGCGGATTAAAACCTTCTGAGCTTTTTAAGGCTCCTGACGGAAGTTTGAGATATCATGTAGAAGACCCTTACGGCAACCGATTTACTTTTTGTGAAGGAGTTTCGTGGTTCGGCATCGGAAAACATAGCAATGGCGGAGTTTGTGGAGTGCAGATTGGGGTTTCGAACATGGAGAAATCCATAGCATTTTATAGTCAGGTTCTGGGATTAGATAAAGTAGTTTATGATGCTAAAGGCGTGAGTGAAGAGTTTGGAGGAAAAAGCGGAAGAAGAGTTTTATTAAGGCCTTCAGCCGATTTCGGAGGTGCTTTTAGTAATCTTTTAGGCACACCTCAAGTGGAGCTTTTTGAGCTGGAAGAGGGTAGTGGAAAAAAAATCTATGAGAACAGATTTT
>JAGYKL010000013.1 GCA_018401705.1 Bacteroidia bacterium
TATTGCATTAGGTGTAGATATGTTTGATTGCGTTATGCCAACTAGAAATGCACGAAATGGGATGCTTTTTACTTCAGAAGGCATTATCAATATTAGAAATGAGAAGTGGAAGAGAGATTTTTCTCCTCTAGATCCTATGAATCATACGTTTGTAGATACTCAATATACCAAAGCCTATGTGCGTCACTTATTCATTGCAGGTGAATATCTTTCGGGAATGGTAGCCAGTGTTCATAATTTAGGTTTTTACCTTTGGTTGGTGGGCGAAGCCCGGAAACATATTTTAAATGGCGATTTTACTGAGTGGAAGAACGAAATTCTTCCTAAACTTGGCCGACGTTTATGAAGTTGTACCTATTAGATAAGTATATAATAAAGAAGTTCCTAGGCACATTCTTTTATGCAGTGCTCATGTTTGGCGTGGTTTTACCCGTGATTTTCGACCTTACTGAAAAGATGGACGATATCATCGAAAAGGAAATTCCTATTTCCGAACTGCTTCTTGATTATTATCTCAACTTCATTCCATATTTCGCCAATCTTTTTACACCCATCTTTGCTTTTATTAGTGTGGTCTTTTTTACTTCAAAAATGGCCAATCAAACTGAAATTGTAGCTATTCTAAGTGGGGGAGTTAGTTTTAGGCGATTGCTTCGTCCTTTCATGCTAAGCGCTATTGTAGTAGCCATGTTTTCGTTTGTTTTGGGCAGTTTCATAATTCCACCAGCAAATGAGAGGCGCCTCGCTTTTGAATATAAGTACATGAAATTCAACTGGAACAGACACTTCAGTAATCTCCATCGTCAAATTGTTCCCGGCACATTTGTTTACCTCGAAAGCTACACCCAGAATACCGGAACTGGCTTTAGGTTTACTCAGGAAAAGTTCAAGGGGCAAAAAATGGAGTATAAAATCAGCGCCGATTACATTCGATGGGACTCTACTGCTCAAACCTGGAGCCTAGATAACATGGTTTACCGAAAATTTAACGGTAAAAAAGAAACCATTAGAAAAGAAACGAAACTCGATACTATGATGGAGTTTCTTCCAAGAGACTTTGCTTTGGCAGATGACGACGTTGAAATGATGAATTTCGTTGAACTCAATGAGTTTATTGAAAAAGAAAAGTCGAAAGGCTCAGAATTTATTGATTACTATATACTTGAGAAGCATCGACGAATGGCCAACCCTGTTTCAAATATTATTTTGGCACTCATTGCTGTTCCTCTTGCTGGGCGGAAGGTAAGAGGAGGTGTAGGCTTGCATATCGGCATTGGAATCGGAATTAGTTTCTCCTATGTTATGCTTATGCAGGTGTCGTCTGTCTTTGCCACCGAAGGTGGGATTGATGCAGCTATAGCTGCATGGATACCTAATATTATTTATATGGTTCTGGCATTATTCCTTCTCGAGAAAGCCCCAAAATAAATTTTCTTCAAGCTGCCTTTTTAATTATATACACTTCAATTCTAGAAGACTACATTTTTGAAGTTATTTCTATGAAGAATGAGGAATAAAAGGAAAGGTTTCACGTTTTATAGGAATGTTAAAAACACTTAATATGTAATGAATTCTCCAAATTATGTAATGATAGTGTAAATCGAATTTTTACTTTTGTATTCTATTATTATTTAAAACTTATCGCATTATAAATCTTAACCAGGCAGCACAAGATTGTTGTACCATTATTAGTGTTTTAATAATCAAGCAGTTAAATTTAAGATTAGTGTTTGCGAAAGGTTTGTTTTTATAACATGACCACCACAAACTATTTATATTATGTTTAATCCCCAAAATGGCCTAGTCCGCATAGGCGTTTTCTATGACGGAAACTATTTTCTTCACGTTAGTAATTACTATAACTATTTTCATGAGAAACGAAGAAGAATAAGCATCGCAGGTTTGCATAGTTTTATTCGCAATCAGGTTGCCAATGAAATGGATGTTGATTCTAAGCTTTGTCAAGTTGTTGATGCCCACTATTTTAGGGGTAGAATGAGTGCTTATGATGCATCTCAGAGAGGAAATCAATTGTATAATGATAGGCTATTTGATGACGTATTAATGTCTGAAGGAGTTGTAACCCATTATCTTCCACTTAGAAGCAAGGGCGGTCGAAAAGAAGAAAAAGGCATCGATGTTTGGTTAGCTCTTGAAGCTCTTGAGCTTACAATGATGAAGAAATACGATGTTTTAGTGCTTATTACTGCTGATGGAGACTTTGTTCCGCTTATTAGGAAAGTTAATACACTCGGCACGCGAGTTATGGCATTAAGCTGGGAATTTGAATATACCGATGATACAAATCGGGAAATTATTACCAAAACTTCATCCGATCTTCTTAGAGAAGTTACTTATCCTGTTGCTATGCATAAAGTAATTGATGATGCCAAAAGTGCTTCATCTGACTTAATTGCTCAATTGTTTGTTTCGCAAGAAAGTGCTCCAAAATCATATAAGAACATCATAGATAAGGGAGATGCCAAAATCTCTAAATCACTTAACATGAAGTCAGGTTATGGGTTTGTTGCTTATCCTCCTAATAATTTATTTTTCCATTACCTGGATGTAATTGAAGGTGACTTCAACGAAATCAAAGATGGAGATACTGTTGAATTTACAATTGAGGTCAACGATAAAGGCAACGAAGTTGCAAAGAACGTTAGAAAAGTGAGTGATGATCTTTACGTGGAGTTTGATGAAGACGAGCAGGAAGAGAATGACCCAAACAGATGGAGTTCAATTGACTTTGATGATATCGGAAACTAAGTTTTCACTCTTCTTTTCAAATAACTTCGGCTATACGAGAAAATCCAGATTCACTGTATTTAAGGAAATAGCTTTTTCTCCATCAAGTATTTCTTCATGAACGAGGTGTTTTCCTGCTCCATCTAAGACTTCATCAATACTCAGGATTGAGCCGTAAGGAACTTTCGCGTTGATTAATTTTCTGCTAATCTCTTCCCGCGTTAAGCGGTGAAATTTTGGTTTTAGGAAATCATAAAGCTCAGCTCGGTTTTTTACTCTTGATGCATTGTCATGAAATAATTGACTATCAGAATTCTCTGGAAGTTCAAGAACTTTTAACAATGCTTTGAATTGATTGTCATTGCCAATTGCGAGAACAATTTCTTTATTGTCGGCAGTTCTAAAACATTCGCCATAAGGTGAAATATTGGGGTGAAGCGTTCCCATTCTTCCTGCCAAGTGGTTCATCATCAGGTAATTGCTCGCTTGATTTATGAGAGCCCCAATTGCTGCATCAAGTAGATTAACTCTCACAATTGCACCATCACCCATTTGTTGCTTCCTCAATAAGGCCATCAAAATGCCTTCTTTTAGTTGATGCCCAGCCAATAAGTCGATAAAAGCAACTGGCAATCGGGCAGGGGAGTCGCCCGTTCCACTCATCGACAAATATCCGGCTTCAGCCTGCAAAACAATATCATAAGCAGGTCTGTCATCATCCGCATGAAATGCGTCAATCTGACCAATAATTAGTTGAGGGTAATTTGCTCTAAGCTGTTCAGGCAAAAGGTTCATTTTAGCTGCCGACGAAGTCTTGAAATTCATCAAAACAATATCAGCATCTACAAAATATTCATCTAACTTCACTCTGCAGGTAGCGTCATTGATGTCAAGAAATTCAATAGTCTTACCTGAGTTTACAGAAGCATAGTAGGCCGATATTTTGCCTTTTTCACCCTTAAGTTTCCAACTGCGTGTAACATCTCCATTTGCAGGCGGTTCAATTTTAATAACCTGTGCTCCGCACTCTGCAAAAAACCTACCTACCGATGGACCCGCTAAAACTGAAGCCAGCTCAATTACCTTTAGGTTTTTGAAAAATGTTCCGTGGATTGATTCCATTAGAAAGGATACCCGATTCCTAAATTAAAATTAACTCTATTCATTTTTAGACGACCAAAAGACCATCTGTCATTTTCAGCATATGATGGCTCTCTGAAAGGATGAGCAGCATCTAGTCTTATAATGAAGAAGTCAAAATTAAATCTCAAACCTAGTCCTGCTCCAACAGCAATTTCTTTATAGAATCGATCAAATTGAAATTCAGCCATAGGCCTCGCTTCGTCTTTTTGTCGAAGCCAAATATTACCTGCATCAACAAACACAGCTCCTTCAAAAAGCTTGTAAAGCTTTGCCCTGTATTCAAAGTTCATTTCAAGTTTGATGTCGCCAATCTGATCAAATCGCACGTCTCCGATTGGTGAGTAACCACCCGGACCCAATGATCTGGCTATCCAAGCTCGCATTCCATTAGCTCCACCTCCAAAAAAGCTCTTCACAAATGGCATGACCTCGCTATTGTTGTATGGAATGCCTAATCCAATGATGCTGCGCATTGCAATTGATGATGTTTTTCCGATATATCTGTAATACCTCAAGTCAGTATCAAATCGAACAAATTGTGAATAGGGTACTCCGAAAATTACAAACTTGTCGTCTATCTTACCTGGATTAGCATAAAGGAATCGAGTGCCATTAAGCAACAATCCCGAACTTTCGAAATTACCTTGGAAGAAGAAGAAATTCTTTGATTCACCAACGCGCTGACTATTGTAGATGTAGGTGTAGCGCATAGATGAGATTAACTGGCTTTGAAAGCTGTTTCTAAGAAAAAGGTTATTCGATTGATCTAGCAGCTGCTCAAAGCTTGAACTAAGATTTACATTTACAAAATTGACTTCAGCCGGATTAAAAATGTTAGTTATCTTGTTGTTTGGCTTTGCTGTATACCCGTATGATGTATTGAAGATTGATCTTTGATAGTCGGGTCTTTGCTGGTAATTGTAAGATGAAATGATTTTTGTTTTTGGATTAGAACTCCCTATAAAGTTCATGAATTTTGGAATTTTCGGTAATTGAATTGAAGCCTCTGGACCAAACAATAATGTATTGAAAGGAAGATATTGTTGAATTGTTTCGTTTTCGTTATTAACGTCATTCACAATTTGTTGTACTTCTAGTGCACCGTTTAATCGAACTTCAAAAAGTTCCAGGCCTTTCAAAAGATTATTGTTTTGATAAATAAAATCTAAGGCAACTCCCAGATTTCCTGCAGTATTGGTTCCTTGCGTTTGCACTGTAAAGCCATGCCTTGGCTTTGGACTAACTTGAATTTCACAATCTAAAAGGTCGGAAGAGTCGGCATCAACAAGCTTATACTGCACATTGATGAACTTAAATGCTCGGTAATCTGAGATTCTACGATATGTTAATTCAGCATCTTTTTTACTATACAAATCACCTTTCTTTACAAAAATCGAAGGCTTCAAAGCTTTAGGTCTAAAACTTAAATGGTCTTCACTTATGTAATGTATATTATCAAAAAACAGGGTGTCTGAACTAAGAGAATCAGTCTTTCTTATACTGTAATCGCCTGTAACATAGATATCGTTGATTTTATATCTAACGTGTGGATAGCTAATCGTGCTATCAACAAAACCTTTAATCCGTTTAACAGGATTGCTAACTTTCATAGTTAAATCAACCTGATGGTTACCAACACTGCTGTCGGCAGTGAAACTGATATAGCTTTTTACAAATGAGTAATATCCTTTGTTTTTGAGAAAAGATGTTATTCTATCTCGTTCAGCATCTAATTCATCTGTCTGATAGCGCTCTGAATTGCTGAGCAGACTTTGCTTAATATTGCTTTGTATGAGACTCTCAATCGTTGGATCTTCGATCTGGTAGGCTATTTTTCTATAGCGGTATGGCTCACCAGCATTAACTATGTAACCAGCATTTAACATTTTGGGTCTGTTCTTAACGCTAATTACAGTATCGGTAACTACAGCATTAAAATAACCGTTATTTCTCAAGTACAACTCAATTTGTGTTGTAGACCTGTTCATTATAGATTTATCAAACAAAACGGGTGGCTCACCAACCGTTAGTCTCCATTTGGCAAGGCTTAAAGGTTCGACATTTCGAGGCCTTTTGCCTTCTGATTTTCTTTGTGCATTAAGCTGTTCGCGCTTATTTAAACGTTTTTCATAGCGAGGCTCGAACTTCTCCTTATTCACTGTTTGATAAATCCACAAATGAAATCGCCAAAAACCAAAAATCTTCCTGTTGGGCTTTTGTCTGATATAGGCAGATAAATCAGAATCGCTTAATTCGGTTTTGTTTTCAAGAATGATATTTCGATTTAAAAGATGCTCTCCTTCAGGAATCTTTCGGGTAGGTGAACATGACCATACAAGCATTGTAAGCAAGAAAATCGCTGCTTGAACGGATACACCGTGATGAAAGAAAGAGAATTTGTGTCGCGAATGCATCCGTACTTTATGGTACCTTTGAAACGTCAAAAATAAGTGCTTTTAAATGCTGGGCAAAAAGAGAATCAGCGAACTGCAATCTTTACACCAAAAGAAGTTCAGAATTCAAAAAAATAAATTCTTCGCCGAAGGTCGAAAGATAGTGCTTGAATTGCTCAATAATAAATATCCTATTGAAGAGCTTTATGCAACAAACGATTTTCTTCAAACCCACAAAAAGCTAATCGCTGAAAAGCATATATCAATTGTTGAAATAAATACTATAGAGCTTCAGAAAATTAGTACATTAAAGAATCCTGATGATGCCTTTGCTGTTTGTGAAATGCCTTTTAATTCTAGTCCCGAAATAAAGCCAGATGCACTTTATTTATTTCTTGATGCTATTCGTGATCCAGGGAATTTAGGCAGTTTAATTCGCCTTGCCGATTGGTTTAGTATAGAAAAGGTTTTTCTTTCTTCCGATTGTGTTGAGTGGACTAATCCTAAAGTTATCCAAGCTACCATGGGCTCTTTCATTAGACAACAACCTCTGGTTGTGGATGACAAATTTTGGGAATCAATTCCTGACAATATTGAGGTAGTCTCTGCTGATTTGGATGGTCAAAACTTTTATACTGAATTTAAAGGTAGTTCTGGGATCTATATCATTAGTAATGAAGCAAATGGCCTTAGCGAAGAACTGAATCATAGAGTTACAAATAAAGTTCACATTCCTTCACCTAAAGCAAGCGCCGAATCTCTAAATGCTGCCATGGCAGCTGGAATCCTGCTAGGAGAACTTAGCCGAAGGAAATTCTGGTCGAAATAATCCGGTAAAACATTAATTTTATCACGTGTATAAATCATTTCTACGTCCACTTTTATTTCTCCTTCCGCCTGAAAAGGCTCACAAAATCACCATCTTTCTATTAAAGTCTATCCTTATAATTCCGGGTGTTGATTTACTGTTTCAATGGTATTCTTCGGGTAACAATGCGCATTTGAGATATGATAAGAAAGGCTTGCGTTTTCCGAATCGAGTTGGCCTGGCGGCAGGTTTCGATAAAGACGCTGTTTCATATAAAGCCCTTCGCCACTTGGGTTTCGGCAGTATTGAAGTAGGTACTGTTACTCCTAAAGCTCAGCCTGGAAATCCTCAACCAAGATTATTTCGCCTACCAGCTGATGAAGCCATGATTAACAGAATGGGCTTTAATAATGAAGGTGTTGTGGCTTTAAGAAAACGACTTGAATCAAGACCCGATTCACTTGTAATTGGAGGAAATATTGGTAAAAATAAAGCTACTCCTAATGAAGATGCTATTGAAGATTACCTTATTTCATTCAGAGAGTTAAAGGATGTAGTAGATTATTATGCTATAAATGTTAGTTCTCCCAATACACCGGGATTGCGTGCCTTGCAAGAGAAAGAGCCTTTGCTTGCTCTCATAAAAGCTATTCAGGAAGAAGCCAGACATTTAGAAGCTGATCAACCAATATTGTTGAAAATAGCACCAGATTTAAGTCCTGAACAATTAGATGATATTATTGATATTGTTTCAACTTGTCAGTTGGATGGCGTCATAGCTACAAATACAACAATAGACAGGAGTAACTTGAAAACTCCTGCTCTGCAAATTGATTCAATAGGAGCTGGTGGATTGAGTGGTAAGCCTGTTAAAAATCGTTCTACTGAGGTAATCAGTTATTTGAGAGAGAATTTAGGTGATGATCCATTGATTATTGGAGTAGGGGGCATTTTTTCTGCAAAAGATGCTATTGAAAAAATCGAGGCTGGAGCAGATATCGTTCAGGTTTATACTGGTTTTATTTATGAAGGTCCGTCTTTATTAAGACAGATTCACAAGGAAATGCTCAAGGAAAAGCCATGATACAGATTACTGAATGCCCTAGAGATGCCATGCAAGGCATACATGATTTTATCCCAACTGAGCAAAAGATAGATTATATAAAATCCCTTATTGAAGTTGGGTTTCCTGTCATTGATACAGGAAGTTTTGTTTCTTCAAAGGCAATTCCTCAAATGGCAGATTCAGCCAAAGTGTTTGAAGCCTTAGGAGAAGTAAATAACAATACAAAACTTTTGGCCATCGTAGCAAATGCCAGAGGTGCTGAAAATGCTTGTGCTTTTGACAACATCACCTATTTAGGCTTCCCTTTTTCCATTTCTGAAACGTTTCAAAAAAGAAATACTAATGCAGGAATTGAGGAATCTTTAGCAAGAGTTGAGGAAATATTGTCATTGGCTCAAAAGCATTCAAAAACACTATTGGTTTATCTTTCAATGGCATTCGGAAATCCATATGGTGATGAATGGTCGCCTGACTTGGTAACTCATTGGGCTGAGAAACTTAACTTATTGGGAATAAAAGATATAGCATTGGCAGATACAACAGGAGTTTCAGACATTGAAAGAATTGATTCTCTTTTCTCTACGATTATTCCAGAGCTTCAGGATTGTAGAATTGTAGCTCATTTACATTCTTTGCCACACGAAGTGAAGGCAAAAACGCAGGCAGCATATCAGGCTGGTTGCAGAAATTTTGATTCGGCTCTAAAGGGCTTTGGAGGTTGTCCAATGGCAACCGACGATTTAACAGGCAATATGGCAACTGAAATAATATCAGCTTGGGCAAGCGAAAATAAAATTGAAACTTCTTTGAACCCGGAAAAGCTTCAAAATGCAATGCGAAAAGCCGATTTTCTCTTTAATGCCTACCACTAATTGTCTAATTTTACATCTTTAGTAGAATATTCATGAGAAACGTTTCTAGTTACTTGATCTTTTTGTTGTTGTTTATTGTGAATTTGGTTGTTGGTCAAACAGATAACGATAGGTTTTATGTCGGCGAATTGTACGTCCGCTTAGAAAACAGCTTTTCTAAGCCAGAGTCTATAAAAGCTCCCGAAGATGTATCAAACTTCTTTCAACAGTTTATTGAGGAATTTCAAATTACCGAGATAAAAGCCGGTTTTTACTTTGCGAAAGATGACTTAAGAAATACTTACCGTATTTATTTTCAAAATCATCAAGCAACAGAACAGCTTATTAAAATGCTTGAAGATGACAAATCGGTGGTGTATGCAGAGAAAATTCCGAGAAATCGTTTTCATGATTTCCCCAATGACTTAGGTCCTAATACCACAGGTAACAACGGACAATATTATCTATACAAAATTCAAGCTCCTGCAGCTTGGGATATTCTAAATCAGGGCAATTCAAATATTAAAATTGCGGTCGTGGATGATGCTTGTGAAACAACACATCCTGAATTAGCTGGAAATATTATAGCGCCTTATAATGCTGTTACCGGCACCAGCAATGTAGAACCTACCAACAACAGCTGGGATCATGGAACATTTATCTCGGGTTTGATTACGGCTAACACAAATAACGGTATGGGTATGGCATCTCTTGGAAGAGGGTTAAGTGTGTTGCCCATTAGAATTACAGATTCATCCAACCCCAATAATCCTGTTGCTGGTTTCGAAGGCATTGCCTATGCAATTTCACAGGGAGTTGATATCATTAGTATTAGCTGGGGCTCTGAAGACCCAAGTCAAACTGGAATTACTACAATGAATTCTGCTTACAATGCAGGTATTGTTGCTATTGCTTCTGCAGGAAATGATAATAATAGTAATGTAGTTTACCCTGCTGCTTATCCCAATGTTATTAGTGTAGCCTCTACTACTCAAATCGACACTAAATCAACGTTTTCAAGCTATGGTACCTGGATTGATATTTGTGCACCTGGCTCTCAAATTTGGTCACTTTCTCCAAGTAATAGCTATACAGTAAAAGACGGAACTTCATTTGCTGCTCCATTAGTCTCTGCAACTGTAGGTTTGATGCTTTCTATCAATCCCAACTTAACGCCCGACGAGGTAACTTCTTGTTTGCTATCATCTTGCGATAACATCAACTTATTTAATCCCGATTATATAGGCTTGCTTGGAGCCGGACGTTTAAATGTGCAAAATGCTTTATTATGCGTTAATTCTGAAGAATCGCTTTACGACGCCTGGCTTTCAGAAATCATCTCTCCTTCTGTGAGTTCTTGTCAAACCAGTTCAGAACAGCAAATTCGTGTTGTTAATTCTGGTCTTGATACTATTTTTTCAATGGATATCAGATGGCAGATAGATGATGGTTTTGCATTAACTGAACCTTGGAATGACACTCTAGCACCCGGGCAAGCCATTATTATAAGTCTTCCTCAAATTGATGTAACTCCAGGTGATCATAATCTAAAGGTTACTATTCCCAAATCAATGTTCTGGAGATCAAATTGATGCCTATCCTTTCTGATAATGTAATTGTTTTTCCTTTTGAAGTGCTTTTCATCAACAGGCTTAACTTTGCCTTTTCAAGAAAGCTTCGAAACCGGGAACTTCAACTCAAATGGATGGACTAACATAAATCAAGAGTCTGATTTCGGTTGGGAGATTGCAATCACATCAGGAACAAGTCCAGGAACGCGAAGTGCAAGACTGCCTTACTACATAGATTTTCAGACAGGAACAAGAGATTACCTCATTTCTCCTAGTTTTAACTTAAGTGGATATAGTTCTGTTGAATTGAGCTTTGAATTTGCTTATCAGCAACGCACGCAAGGATTAACAGATTCGCTAATCTTGTCAATTTCGAGCGACTGCGGAGAAAGCTGGGTCCGCGTTTTTGAAGCAGGTGAAAACAACTTCCATAGCTTTGCTACAGCACCTCTTTCAGGTTCATTTTTTACACCTCAATTACCAGAAGAATGGTGTGTTGCATCAAGTTTTATTGATTGTATTAATCTTGATTTATCCGGCTTCGCCGGGATGACTGGAGTGAGATTTCGTTTCGAAGGATACAATGGCTCTGGAAATAATATTTATATCGATAACATCAATTTAACAGGCGAATTAGCCGAAGTGCTTCCTGTTGCTGACTTTAATGCAAATGGCAATCTTCAGGTTTGCCTTGGCGAACCTGTGATTTTTACAAACACGTCATATAACAATCCCACTGAATATCAGTGGTCTTTTCCTGGTGCTATTGTAGATTCCTCGGAAGTGTTTTCTCCACTTGTTTTATATCCTGATACAGGCAGCTACGATGTTGAACTAATTGTTTCAAATGCCTTAGGTTCTGATACTTTATTGCTCGAATCCTATATTACAGTTTTACCAATCCCTGAAATATTTATTACAATTGAGCCTGATTCTGTTTGTAGAGGAACGGGAGCGCAACTGGAAGCTTCAAACGGGATTGCTTATTTCTGGGCTGCTGCACCCGGGCTAGGAGCTACATATGCTCAATCAGTGTCGGCAAGTCCTCAGAACACAACTAATTATGTCGTAACAGGCTTATCTGAATTTGGCTGCACCAATAACGCAAGTGCAACATTAACAGTAATTAATCCTCCTCAAACACCTACCATTTCACAGCAGGATACTATTCTTATTTGTAGTCCTGCCGATTCATACCAGTGGTTTGTAAACGGACTTGAAATTGAAGGTGCAACTTCACAATTGCATGTGCCTCAAGTGAATGGAAATTATAATGTGAGGATTTTCAATGCATTTGGATGTACCTCTATTTCGAATCCGTTTAACGTAACTGACGTTAGTATTGAGGATTTTCAAGCCAATTCGCTAATTCAGGTTTATCCTAATCCAGCTGATCGTATTCTAAATTTAGAGGCTAAATCACCTATTGTAGAATATGTCATTTTTGATTCTACCGGCAGATTGATTAAACAGGCTTCGGCTAACAAAACAAAGACTTTAGCTATTCAAACTGATGAATTAGTTTCTGGCATTTATACTTTTCGAATTCAAACCCAACAAGGAATTCAAAGTATACCTGTTGCAGTTATTCGTTAGAAATTTGAACTAATCATCTCACTTAGCTGGAGTCCAATTCCTGAGCCGATGGCAACACCCATTCCGCCCATACGAACTCCTGCATAAAGACCCGGTTGGATTTCTGAAACAATAGGTTCACGGTTGGGTCCTAAACCCAAAGTTCCGCTCCAGCGTCTATCTACTTCCCACGAAGTGTTGGGAAGAATAACTGTATTTAAGAGCTCTTCAAGACTTGCTTGAATCTTGGTGCTAACTCCTTTGTCAAAGGTTGTTTCAGCTTCCTTATCAATGTTTCTTCCACCCCCAAATAAAACCCGGTTTCCTACATTTCTAAAATAATAATATCCCTCTTCGAGGTGAAAGCAACCCCTAAATTTTAAATCAGCAATCTCTTTCGTGATGAGCACCTGAGCTCTTCCTGGAAAGACCTGTAAATTAGGTAAGAGCTGACTTGCAAACGCATTGGTTGTTACGGCAACATTCTTAGAGTTAATTCTTTCAGAATTATTGAGCAGCAATTCAAATGCATTACCTTTCTCTTGAATGCTGCTTACTTCGCAATTAAAAAGTACTTCAATCTTTTCTTGTCTTGCTAAGTCAATGAGCGATTGCATCATCTTGCCCGTATTGATTTGTCCTTCTGCAGAATTGTAGATTAGATGAGAAACTCCCGAAAATCCCAACTCACGAATTTTTCTGTCGCAAGTGGTATAAACATTTTTCTCACCCGAAATAGCCTCCAACCAGGAGTTCATCTTATCTACAATGCTCAAGCTATGATTGAATAATTGCTCTTGTTTTGGTGTAAATAATTCATATCCTCCAAAGCTTTCGTAACCTAGATTTTTATCGCCAAGAAGTTCTCTTAAAGTGAGTAAACCTTTATATCGCTTTTGAATTAGCTCAAAAACAGCTGTTTCATCAAGATTATTAAGGTCATAGTGTAGTTCGCTCAAACTTCCGAAACATGCAAAACCAGCGTTTTTAGTGCTTCCGCCGTCAGGCAAATTTCCTTTTTCAAGTACTGTAATCTTTAGATGCTTTAGCTTTCTCTTTAAAAAAATTGCAGTGCTTAGGCCAACGATACCACTTCCAATAATGGTTACATCATTATCTGAAAACCATGTTTGTTTTTCCCAGTAACTAAGGTTTGAAAATTTCATGTCAAAAAAAAATCCTGCCTAAGCAGGATTTGGATAAATCAAAAAGTTCTTATTTAATATAACTTTTAGCTGTTTTTAAGTCTACTTGACTTGCCCTCCAAACTATTCCAAACAATAAGAATGTGTAAAATAAATTGCCTGCAAGATTATTAGCAAAGAATGGAATTCCCAATTCATAAGTAGCTAATAAGCCACTAAAAGTTTTCGGTAACGAATTATTTAACCAAACTCCGAAGTTGCTAATTACAAAGAAAACAACAGCGCTGCTTCCAGCTCCAAGGGCTAAGGAAGAAACAGATTTCTTATTTCTCAACATATAGCCAATCCCAATCATAGCTAAAATACTCAAGTAAATAAGCAAAGTTCCTGTTGAGCTGAAGTATTCACCAACGGTGATATATTTATAATTGATTAACATCACAGTTAAAATATCACTCACAATCATTGCTATTACTGGTACTCCAATTGCAACCCATCTGTTTTTTATGAGTGCTCCTCCCATTAAAGCAATAGCCGCCATGGGAGTGAAGTTAGGCCAGTGGGGAATCAATCTAAAAAATGCTGCTGCAAGAATTATTGAAATTACAAGACCAATTTTAGGTTGAATGTTTTTCATAGTGTACTCAATCTTTTGTGTGAAAATGTAACAAGATGTGCAAATGTAACAAGCTTTTTCTAATCTTGTTTAACGTCTAAAGGTCTTTCTTTGAACGAACAGGCTCAACAGTATAGCCAGCTTCTCTTAGTAAGTTTATTATACCCTCATTACCAGGTAAATGCAAAGCTCCAACCGCAACAAAACAGGATTTTTGCTGCATGAATTCTTTTAATTGTGGAATCCATTTAAGGTTTCTGTCTTTTAACATCACATCTTTCTCAATCTGAGTATAATTAGATGATTCCATTATAGATACCAGGCAATCTAGATTCTGCTCTTTGTAGCAATTCACAATTTTATCATTTTCTTTTTTAGCCGCATCTCTGTCAAGCCTCAAATATTCCATCAACATATCCAACTGCCTGTCGAGACTGCTATTGAACAAAACTGCTGCTTGTTCTTCTGCCGTTTCTAAAGAAAACACATCCTTCTTTTTACGCTTAGCTTCCTCTTGAAACCAAACATCCATCAAAGCCGATTTATTTTTGATGTCTACAGACACGTCTTTTGCAGCTTCCGAAGAAGCAAGCATGATGTATACACCCATCGGCTTGAGCTTATTCAGCATCATTACAGGCATGCCCATTCTTTCCTTTATAGCTTCAGAAAGAGTATCATATTGTAATGGACTTAGCAGTGAATCTAAACTGTTGTTTTCCATAACCATAAAATTCATCAATTTTCCGGCTGCATTTTCGTCCATTTCAAGCTCTCCTACAACAGCTTCAGATTTCTTAAATGCCTTTTCAGCACCAACAACTTCTTTAACGAAATCAGCACTTAGCAGATGGTATGTTCCAAATAGATAAGAAGGTTTCTCAAGGTTATTTCCGCTTACTTTCCACAATAAAACATCTTGTTGTGCACTCACACCTTGAGCTTGCAGAAATAAAAAGCCAATAATTAAACGTAATAATTTCATTTTTTATCAATTTCGTTGGGCAAAGTTAGTCTGTTGACTTTCACTAAAGCCGTTTATTTAAAATATGTTCAAGCGTTTTAAAGATTTTCTTAAAAGATTTCGATGGTGGCTTTTGTTATTTGTCACTATATGCTTGATTCTGTTTTATTTGATACTTCCAGAACCTCTCTTTAATGACCCTTTATCAACTTTAGTAACCTCTGAAAATGGCGAGATGTTGGCAGCAAAAATTGCATCCGACGGACAATGGAGGTTTCCCTCCAAAGGAAAAGTTCCCTATAAATTCGAGAAATCTATCTTACAATTCGAAGATCAGTATTTCTTTAGGCATCCTGGAATTAACCCAGTATCACTCTATAAAGCTTTAGCTAGAAATATAAGCAACAAAAGGGTTGTCAACGGCGGAAGCACTATCACCATGCAGGTAATTAGGCTGGCTCGAAAAGGCAAAAGCCGCACATATAAAGAAAAGCTCATTGAAATTACTCTTGCACTTCGATTAGAATGCTCTTTTTCTAAAGATGAGATTCTATCATTATATGCTGCCAATGCGCCTTTCGGCGGAAATGTGGTTGGCTTAGAAGCAGCTGCCAGAAGATATTTTGGTCGTGCTCCTGACCAACTTTCCTGGGCCGAAGCTTCAACATTAGCCGTTCTTCCGAATGCTCCATCTCTTATTTATCCTGGAAAAAACAGTCAGGCACTTCTCAAAAAAAGAAATCGTTTGCTTAAGTCATTATATGAGGAAGGCTTAATAGCAGTAGAAGATTATCACCTCAGTTTAAAGGAGCCATTGCCAGGAAAGCCAGTAAACCTGCCATTGCAGAATACTCATCTAATGCAAGAGCTATGCTCAGATCACGGTCAGGGGCAGTACTTTGTTACTTCAATTATTCCCGAATTGCAGAATCAAGTGGTAGAAGCTGCTGCTCGTTATCTTGAGAACTGGCAAGCGAACGGTGTTTACAATGCTGGACTAATGATTACTGAAGTTGAAACAGGCAAAGTGATTGCATACATGGGTAATGTTGGCAACAATTATCAAGAACATGCCAGATCAAACAACATGATTTTAACTCCACGAAGTTCGGGTTCCATTCTAAAACCTTTGCTTTATGGTGGAATGATGCAGCAAGGACAGTTCTTTCCAATGAGCCTACAGGCTGACGTTCCCACCGATTTAGGTGGTTATTCTCCCAAGAATTACAATCTCAATTATTCGGGTGCAGTTCCAGCTAGAAATGCAATATCTCGTTCGTTGAATGTTCCTGCAGTGAGAATGCTGAGCAGATTTGGCGTTGCGAACTTTCACTCATTACTTAAGAAGTTAGGAATGAGCACTTTGTCAAATAAACCCTCACATTACGGTTTGTCCTTGATTTTAGGGGGAGCTGAAACTACACTTTGGGATCTTTCTGAAATTTACGCAGGACTTGCAGTGAAGCTGAACCACGCTAATAGGCCTGATTCAAATGCATTTGTCTGGAATCATTTAAAATTACTCCCAAGTTCCTCGCAAGTGAAAGTTACAAATAGAGAAACTGTTTTTGATGCTGCAGTAATTTATGAAATGTTTGAAGCTATGTCTGATGTAAACCGTCCTGATGCTCAGGCCGGTTGGAAGGATTTCCTATCTCAACAAAAAGTAGCTTGGAAAACAGGAACCAGCTTTGGACACAGAGATGCTTGGGCGGTTGGTGTTACCCCTTCGCATGTTGTTTCTGTTTGGGTTGGCAATGCAAGTGGTGAAGGAAAACCTCTATTAACGGGAGTGGGAGCTGCAGGTCCATTATTATTTGATGTTCTGGCTTTACTGCCTTCGGCAGGATGGTTTCAGCAGCCTATTGAGCAAATGGCTCAGATAGATATTTGCGCTCAGAGCGGCGACAGGGCTGGGCTTTGGTGTGAAAATAAAGCTCTAAAATATGTTCCTAAATCTTGCTTAAATGCATCACTATGTCGATTTCACAAAATTGTTCATGTTGATAAAGCATCAGGTGAAAGGTCAAATTTATCGTGCTCAAACCAGGACGATTTGATCACTATGCCTTTCTTTATTCTTCCGCCACTGATCGAATACTATTATAAGCAGGAGCATCCAGAGTATGTTGATTTGCCCCCTTGGAAATCAGGATGCTCTGAATTGTCTTCAGAATCTCCGATGCAATTTGTTTATCCGCCCTCAGGCGCTAAACTAATAATCCCTAAAAGTTACGATGGTAATGCGAATAACATCATCGCACAAATCGCTCATAGAAATGCCGACTCCAGAGTATTCTGGTTTCTGAATGGAAAACAAATGCAAGTAACCAGAACCTTTCACCAACAAGCTATTCAAAGCGTACCAGGTGATTACGAATTATTGGCTGTGGATGAAGAAGGCAATAGAATCACAAGAAAATTTAGAATTGTTACGAAATGATAACTCAACTAAATTACATTTGACACTTTAAAACTACTTAATTATGGATTCAAGCCTTATTCTCATTCATAACCTTCTTAGATGGATTCTTTTACCAATAATGCTTTTTGTTTTATATAGAAGTTATTCTGGTTGGTTGGGTAATAAATCATACGAAAAGGTTGATAAAGCTACAGGCGGCGCCTTAGTTGGTTTAGCTCATCTGCAATTGTTGCTTGGCTTAGTAATTTACTTTGCGGTTTCTCCTTGGTTTGATCTGTTGAAGTCTGATTTTGGTGCAGTTATGTCTGATTCTGTTTCTAGAATGAGAGCAATTGAGCATCCACTAACAATGATTATTGCAATTGTTCTAATTCAAATTGGAAGGAGTTTCTCTAAGAAAAAGGACAATGATCAAGCTAAGTTTAAGACTGTCGCTATTTATACTACTATAGCACTTTTGCTAATTCTAAGCAGACAAATTAACTGGGGTCTTCCTACTTAAACACTACATTAAGAAGGTTACTCCCACATTTGCAAATATCATGTGAGTGCGAGAGCTTTTTGGAAAAGCTTCAACATCCACATCATCTTCGTTGAAAGATTGTTCACTTTGGTTTGGAACAAATGCTGATGAATTCAACTCGATATTCCACTGCTCAATCTGGTCTCTATCGTAATAATTAACTTTACCCCCTAACATATAGTTAGCTCCTAAGTTCAGATATACAGAACTACCAAGTTTTGCCATAAATCCAACTCCTGCACCTAAACTCCATGTAATATCATTAGACTGTGTCTTTCTGAATATCCTGTTGTTTTCATCAGTATCAAAATAGCTTTCGGGAGATCTGTCATATAAAGTTGTGGAAGTCCAAAAATAATTGAAGCCTGCCAGCAAGTCCAAATAAGGTTTGAAATATTTGCTAGGACCTTGAACCCTCATCATTGCATGGCCATTTACAATTTGGTTGCTTATTTTAAATTCAAGAGGTATAACTAATTGATCAATTAAGGTGTTTCCAACAGTAATATCTGCTGTCAAATTTCTGTTTACACTTCTCGAACCTGCCGATAGGTAAGTCAATCCGCCTCCAAACGCAAATGGGTTTCTGGTGTAAGGCTGATGTAAGTAATTGAATGTAAGTCCAAAAGGAAGTGAAGATGTTGTTTCTGCAAAAGATTCCATTGGAATTCCCATGGTTAGTCCCAAATCAATAAAACTTTGTTGTTTGGGAGCAGGTGGCTTTTGGATTTGCGGTCTGGGCTGAGAAAACAGGGTAAATGGAACAGTTACACTTAGGAGGGAAAGAAGTATTTTGCTCATGAAAATATGCTTATAGAATTTCCAAAATTAAATTCAAAATCCATACCTTCTTTATTTTAATTGCAAGAGTTTCAAAAAGTTCTCTCTTTAGCTGATTATAATGCAAAATAAATTTGGTTGTGAATATGATACTAAGTACTTTTGCATCCCTTTAATTAAGGTCCATGCGGATGTGGCGTAATTGGTAGCCGCACCAGACTTAGGATCTGGCGCCGCGAGGCGTGTGGGTTCGAGTCCCTCCATCCGCACTAGCTTCTCCTTCGGGAGAAGCTTTTTTACTTAAAAATAAGTTCTGATATGAACGTTACTAAAGAGAATGTTGACGAGCTCAACGCAGTAGTCCGGATAGAATTTTCACCGGCAGATTACCAACCGAAAATTAATGAACAACTTAAGGACTACGGTCGCAAAGTACAAATGCCCGGTTTTAGACCTGGAAAAGTGCCTGCGAGCATGGTTAAAAAAATGTATGGTAAGTCAATTTTAGTTGACGAACTTAATAAGTTGACATCTGATACTCTTTTTAACTATATCAGAGAAAATCAATTAAATGTATTAGGTAATCCACTACCTAAACCTGAAAATGATAATGCATTTGATTTGGATAATCCCGGTGAGATAAAATTAGCATTTGAACTAGGACTTGCACCAGAATTCGAACTTGATATTTCGACAAATCACAGATTCAATCTTTACACTCTAAAACTAGATGATGCTTATGTAAATGACATCATAGAGGATTATAAGTTAAGATTAGGTGAGCAAGAAGAAGTTGATAAAGCTGATGAAGAAAACGACTCGATTCATGGTGTTCTTACTGAATTAACTGAAGATGGCACTCCCAAAGAAGAAGGTCTGATTAAGCATGCTACTTTCAGCATGAAAGATTTTAAAGAAGGTAATGGAGCAACTATTTTTAGTGGCATTGCTAAAGATGCAGTTATCGATCTTAACCTCAAGGAAGCAATTGTAAACCCTACTGTAATTGCTGCAATTCTTGGAGTTTCTAAAGATGAAGTAGATGGGATTTCTGATAAGTTTAGCTTTAAGGTAGAAAACATTAAAAGAACTATTCCTTCTGAAGTTAACCAGGAATTCTTTGATAAATTATTAGGACCAGGTGCAATTTCATCTGAAGATGAGCTTCGCGAAAGGATTATTGAAGATGGTCAAAAGAGATATCGTAAAGACTCTGAGAATCGCCTCTTTAATGAAGTAGTAGAGCATTTGGTAAATAATACACGATTCGAATTACCTGACGAATTTCTTAAAAGATGGTTAGTTTCTCAGAATGAAGGAAAAGTTCAAGCTGACGATATTGAGCAGAATTATACTAACTACGCAAGGGGAATCAGATGGCAACTAATCGAAGGTAAAGTGATTCGCGATAACAATATCGCAATAACTAATGAGCAAGTTGTTGACTCTTTAACTGAAGATTTCCTTGCCTATATGGGAGCTCCTGGTACTCAGGATGAGGACTTGAGAGCTAGAGCTAAAGAGATTGCTCAAGGCATGCTCAAAAATGAGCAGGAAGTGAATAAAGTTTATGACAGACTTTATAATGAAGCAATGACAACTTTATTCCTTGCATCTTATGATGTTCAAACGGTTGAATTACCATTTGATAAGTGGGTTGAGCAACTAAATAAACCTATTAACTAGGTTTCAGGATAATTGAGTGTGTGAAGCGGTTTCGGTTTTTCCGGAGCCGCTTTCTTTTTGTTGTTCGTATTATTGTGAGATATTAAATGTATTGAAGATGAAAGATGTAAATGAATTTCTGAATTATAAATTTTTTAGCATCGGAAAATTCACTTTAGATGTTTCCGATTTAGTGAAGGTCTTCATCATAATCTTCATAGTTAAATTAATTCTTTGGATTGTTGCCGCTTATTTCAGAAGAAGAGTTAAGCATGATAAGATTGACAAAGGAAGTGCTTTTGCAATTCGACAAATTATTTCCTATTTCCTTTGGATTGCAGCTCTTCTATTATCACTTCAGGCTATCGGCCTAAATATTTCCCTTCTCTTGGCTGGATCAGCTGCCTTACTTGTGGGAGTTGGCTTAGGTGTACAGCAAACATTTAATGACTTTTTTTCAGGAATAATTCTGCTAATGGAAGGTTCAATTAAAGTTGATGACATTCTTGAATTTGACAATATGGTTTGTCGTGTACAAAGAATTGGAATAAGAACTTCACAAGTAGAAACAAGAGATCAAATTTCTGTAATAGTGCCTAATTCTAAATTTACTGGAGATAGCGTAATTAATTGGACACATTCAAAAAAGGCGGCTAGATTTAATGTACAAGTCGGTGTGGATTATACTTCAGATGTAGATTTAGTAACTGAGATTTTAATCAAAGTAGCCGCAGAACATCCGCTTTTAATGAAGTATCCGCAACCTTTCGTAAGGTTGGAAGCTTTTGCAGATTCGTCTATTAATTTTGGGTTGTACTTCTGGACTGAATCTGTTTTCCAAGTTGAAATAACCAAGAGCGAATTAAGATATTCACTTATTAGGGCATTCAGAGAAAAGGGTATTAAAATTCCTTTTCCACAAAGAGATTTACATATTCTTGATGTTCCTGCAAAATTTAATAGTTCAGGTTCTGAACTTTCTTGATTAAACTGAATAGCGTAAATCTGATAACTTACATCATGAAAAAAATCTACCTCTTTGTATTGGTTTTGCTGCAGCTCAATTCGGTAAAAGCCCAAAATTTCGAATGGGCTTCCTCAGGAAGTAATATTTCTTCAGGCTATATGCATAGCTGTGTCACAGTGGATGGTCGATTGATCGCTGGTGGTCAATACGAAGAGCCTAGTTTTTACCGTGGTGATGAAAATCCGGTTTTCTATTCCGCATCCGGAAAAGAAGCAAAGCTCCCTTCGAGAAACGCTCAGTTGTTCGTGAATTGTTATGGTTCAGCAGGAGAAATTGAGTGGTCCATCAATTCACAATCGATGATTGGATACGGTCGTTTAACCGGCGTTGCTTCCTGGCCTGACGGGACGGTAGTCATTGGTTTCAGAGCTCAATCATATCGAGGAAGTTTAACCATCGTTAATGATACCAGTTTCAAATATGAAAAACAGCAGTATGGTTGGAATGATTGTTCTGATTATGACTTGTTTGCAACTATAGACAAAATGGGGCAGGTGAAGCACGTGTATGCGGTCAAAGGCATTCCGCAGGATGATTATATTTCTATGGTTGGAACGCCCGATGGAGGCATTGCGATATGCCTGTCGGCCGTGAGTAAAGAAAAGGATAAAGACGGGCGGAGTAAATCAGTTGGCTACAACTACACATTTAAACTCAAACAGGATTTTTCAATTGCATGGTTGCACAAGACAGAAATGGTGAGTAAGAGTTGCTGCTCATTTCATATACCTTCCTGTAAATTGGCTGTAGGACAAGATGGAGACATTTATATTGGAGGAACAATTATAAACGCCATGCACCTGGAAGGTACAAAATTGCGGAAGGCTCCGATTTTAGATGTTGTAACTCAATACAATCAGCCTTACGAGTGTTATGTTGCAAGGCTTTCATCAAAAGGAGTCCTAAAATGGGTGCGTTACTCTGAGGGCAAAAGCATCCTTCATGATATTAGTGTAGATAATGAACAGGTCATTATTGGTGGACGTATTCAACTTCAAAAAAAACTGTTCGGAACAGCAATAGATACTACCGACAAGAAGCAATCTTTTTTAGGCAGTTTTGATTTGTCGGGCAATACGAGGTGGATGAAAACCTTTAATGGCGAGTATGTTAGCGCGGTTTCGCAGGATTCTGATGGAAACGTGTTTGCTGCATTCCGCAGTAAGCAAAGCAAAGGCATGAAGCCACTGAAGATAGATCGTGATACAATTCCGGATACTTATGAACGCGTTGTAGTGGCCAGTTTCGACGCTTCAGGCAAGTATCGATGGTATAAATACAGCGGAGCGATGCTTGCGGGTAGTGAACCTGTTGAGATTCATAATGACTTATGTGGAAACTTATATTTTACAGGTGAAATGTGGTATGCGTTACCTGTAAATATGGCTTTATTCGATGGCGCCATCGTAAAAGGAAAGGGCTATGGAGGAGCGCCAATTGCAGCAAGAATAAGGACTACTATTCCAGAACAATTAGTAGCGTTGAATTTAAGTTTATCACAGTCAATTAAAATTCGATCTAAGGATAAGTCTGAGGAAAAAAATGAGAAAAAAAGAAAGGGTGAGAGCTCAACAAACTTTAATCAAGCATCAAGCAGCGCGGCTGCTGATACACTAAAAGGAAATATCCGAACCCCGGAGGGAAGTTGTTACCCGATTCCTTATCCATGGAAAATTAAAGTTTTTCCAAACCCAAGTAAAGGACCAATAACAATACAAGTTGATATTTCTTATACAGATCCGTCTGTTTCTTTAGAACTTTGGAGTGCTAAGGGGGACTTTCTACAGAATTTGATGCCAGCTTCTTATAAAGAATCAGGGAAATTTGAGCATGCTGTAGATCTTTCAAATTTGGCTGCAGGCCTCTATTTAATAGTGCTTAAGGGAAGTGTTTCTGCTGCAACTGAAAGACTTTTAATAACGAAGTAATTCTTCGTTAATTAACATTGTCAAAGAACAGAAGTGTATTTCTTGCATTTGAATGACTAGTGCTATGGTGTAAAACTAAGATTTATTGAATCGCAGATTTGATAAACTACTTAGAATATGGTTGTTGTCTATTATTAAGCCAGATGCACTCATTCCGATAAAAACCATGCTGCTCAGCATTTGAATAATTAATAATTCAACAGCGATATTCTGAAAGCATAAATTCTGCCAGGCAGGAATTAATAAAATGCTAAGATTAAATAATGAAATTATTGTGAATTGAGCATTAATTATGGATTTAGACAGCTTAATTTTTGAAGCTGAATTGATCTTGATTTGTTCATTAAAATTCTTGATACTTTGCATTTCAACATTTGTAACGTACATTCTCTCTAATGCGATGTTAAATAGTAATGTGAAGCTTAATATTATAAAAAGTAAAATAAAACTCGTGCTTAAATGTGGTATTGATTCATTAACAACTGAAATAGCCAATAAAGTTCCAGCATTAAAATAAATAAAGGCAAAATATATAATTCTGGAAATTGAGAATTCGCTAATCCCAACATGAGAAAGTTTCTCACTTTTTCTAAATACCTTAGTATTAAAAAGAGCTAAAGTGATAAATATTAATAGAATAAAAGTAAATATTGCCGAGAATCTTAGCTTTTCAGCTCTCTTATATTCCTCATAGGTAATGTCATCATTTACTGTTAAAGGCATTGGTAATGCCAACACAAGGGTGTCATCGTAAATTTCTTGCATTATTTCAGTTTCTCTTTTGTAAGAGTCTCTCATTATTTCTGAAATTGCCGGCAAAGTGCTATTTGCTTTCTCTGACTTTGAAGGATCAACAGATCCTAAAGCAACCAGGTCAATTGTGATTTTCTTGCCTTTAGAATTTGCTTGATTGTTTAATTCATCAAATGTCATTGAATTAGCTGAAACGCTAAATAGTGAAAATAATACATTCAATAAAACGATGGTAGTGAGGCTGGTTTTCATAATGGCTGATTTATTTAGCTGTTATATTAATTTCTTATGCCAAAGGTGCCATAAAGCAAAGAGCCAAAACAGGTTGTAAAGTGCAGTTAGATTCAGTATTAAGCCCATTTTACTAAGGGTGTTTTACACGTAATAGAAAATGGTAATTATGCATTTATTAAATAACAGGCTTACGCACAGTGCTCTACAATGCCTTTTCGGGATAGACTTACTCAATCTTGTATCGTTTTTAGAATAGTTAAAAACAAGAAACCCCGGAAAGATGAGGAGGTCATTCATCTTATCCAGGGTTAGCCTACTACAACTTCATCATTTATTCACACCTTCACACCTATTCAAGACGTTTAGATATTGAAAATAGTTTTATTTGATGGTGTTTGCTCATCAAAATAACAGTTATTAAAATTAACTTTGTTGAAAAGCGAGAGCTGAGTTTCAGTTTTTAATTTCTTTATCATCTAAAAAGGGTTCATTTGTTTCATTTTGAGGTCAATTTCACGAAATAGATTCAACTGGAATGTTACAACAGTTTGAGAGGTGCCATTTGTGTTCTGCCACTCTTTGAAGCGTCTTTAAAAGCAGTATGTGATTAGTGCTGGTCCAAATCTGTATCATCACCGCATTGATGCTTGTTCCTATGTAGAATGACTTGATTTTTAGGTGAGTTTGATTTCTTTAAAGAATGAATCTATATGTTCCATCGGCGTTTGTATAGTTCTGATATCGTTACGCGTCCAAGTGCAAAACGGTTTGTTAGTAGTTCAAGGTAATTTGCTGTTGTTCATCCCGTCCTGAACTATCTGAGCTTATTTGATATTTTGCCTTTGATGGACGCTAAACTTAAACCCTACAGTCATATTGCAGATCTGGATTTGGTTATATCGGATGGCTTCTTTTAGTTCTTCATCAAGGTCAAGTTTAATGTTCTCCTTGCCTCGTATAACGAAGAAAAACACCGCTCCATCTGTAAAGATCCGTTCAATTAAAATCAACGTAAGCCTCGGTCAGCTTAACGACAATAATGCTTCCGCTGGAAATTCAATATCATGAGCAGCAACTACATCATGCTTTTGCCATCGCTTAAATCAGCAAAACAGTGCATCCACAAAATCAAGTACTGTATGAAGTTTTATTGCTCCTTCTTTTCCGAAATAAAGCCCAATCGAACACTCTAAGACATAGGTCAATCGTAGTTGAATCAAGAAGATGATTTTACGTTTAGGTGAAAGCTTCCGTTTGTTTTAAGGTTTCAAAATTGTCTGTACAAACTAAAATACACGTTTGAAAGATTCCAGCTATGATGCTGATGGCTGGTATACAATGACATCGTCACATTAGAGACTTCTGTGTGATTAACGCCAGTAGCTGAGCATACCACATTACAAACATCATTGAGACTATTGGACTTTTTAAAACTGACAAAACACCATGGTCACAAAGTGAGACCAAGCATCATTGCCCTTGCTATGCTTATTGGACTCAAACTTTTCTGCAAGTTTATTAAAAGAATTTCTATTGATTTTTTGGAATATCTGAGCAAATAATGTGATCTTCATGCCGGAGTTGGTTTTTGTTTTTGTGTGGTAACTCAAACATACCAGATTTAATCTGGACCAACTCTTATTTTTTACTCTAATTTAAAACGTCTTGGACAGGTGTGATATAATTT
Source organism: Bacteroidia bacterium (assembly GCA_018401705.1). Taxonomy (GTDB): domain Bacteria; phylum Bacteroidota; class Bacteroidia; order M30B66; family M30B66; genus M30B66. The sequence continues at coordinate 25,903 of JAGYKL010000013.1, forward strand.
AGATTTAATTAATAATTGTTTTGATGTTTAAACTCTTGTCTTGAGAAAAATGCGGGTAAGAGATTTATCTCTAGTGAATAAGTAAGTAGGAGTATTAAACTGCTAATCAATTGAATTGCAATTTGTTCATCAAATACCTTAAGCATTTGCATTTCACTCCAAGTAGGTACCATGAATACAGTCATATTGATTAATGAGACTATTGGATATTGAATGTATTTGAGAATTTTATTATTTGAGATATTGGTTTGACTCAAGTGCATTCCTTCCTTTTTAGATTTGATGGAAATAAAATGGTTATCACCGTTATCATGCTTCTCAAGAAAGACATTAATCATGTATGTTAAAATGATGATTCCTAGTAGAACTATAGAGTTTAATGATAAACCAGGGAGATTATGATTAACAATTAGACTGGAAATCAATGTTCCTATGAATAGGAAAACGGACACATATAGCACAATTCGTGAGATTGATAATTTAGCTGAATTATCGCTTTGTACTTTATTCGATTTCTTGAATAGGCTGCTATCATAAAGAGCAAGTAAACTGAAGATTAGTAGCAAGAGACAAAAAATTCCACAGAATTTTTTTCTTTGATTTGCTTGATATTCCTCATAAGTGATATCATTTGATGTTGTATTGACAGAAGCATTGCTCTCTTCGATTGATTCTGAAGTATTATCTGTAATTCTAACATATGTATCTCTCATCAGTTCAGAAACTGAAGGGCTGTTTGCTGCACTTTTGTCTAAGGAAAGGGGCAAAGCTCCAAGCGCAACTAAATCGATTGCAATATTATGAGAATCGCTATCCAGGTTTTGCTTTAGTTGCGTGATACCTTTAACATTTAAACTGCTTATCGTCAGACTTAGTAGAATAACTAAAATGATGTTGTTGGTTAGATATGTTTTCATGGCTATTTATTTGAAGATTATGTTTTGAATTTCTTTCTTCAAAGGTGAGCCATGTGGACTACCTACAACAGGTTATAAAATGTAATTGGGGGGTATGAAAAGAATCAAATTGAATACGTGCATTTACACGTAAAGTTGAATGTGAATTTGAACATATGATTATGTTCATGATTGATAATCAGCTGGTTGAAACGTTTTTTGTGAAGCTTACAACATGTCAAGAAGGTCGTTTCTTACAAGGAAAAGAACCAATCCGGTCTTTGATTTAATTTCAAACTTGTCAAATACAGATTCTCTATAGCCATCAACAGTTCTTCTGTGCACTCCCATCATAGAAGCTATTTGTTCATAGGTATATTCATCTTGATGGCAAACTAGTTTTAAGAATTCTCTCTCTCTATCAGTAAGCTGGCTTAAAATTGTTGCTCTTGGGTCTTTAGGTTGATTTTTATATACAGAGGTCAAAGCATCTGCAAGTAAGTCATTGTGATAGTAGCCTGTTTTAAAAATAGAGTCAAGGGCTTCTCGCAACACAGTGGCGGGAGAATTTTTTTGGATATAGCCGCGTGCCCCCAAACGAAATAGTTGCACATGCTTTCCAGTTTCACTATTAAGCGTGAGAATTAAAACAGGGATTTCAATCTCCTTTTTATTCATTTCTTCAAGAACAACATCGCCATTCATTCCTGGCATTGAGAGATCTAGAATTATCAAGTCTGCTGAAACTCCTTTTTGCAGTGCGGCTAAAAGGTCAATGCCAGAATCAAATTCATATGTTACAGTGTATGGACCAAGTTTATCAATGAGTTCTCTTAAGCCGTTTCTTACGATTACGTGATCATCAACAAGTATTATAGATTTTTTATCTTTCATGTTAGGTTTATGCAAGGTGTAAAGTTACTGTAGTGCCTTTGTTTTCTTCTGATTTAATTGTTAGGTTTAGTTTTGCCAGGGCTGCTCTCTTCTTCATATTTTTTAAACCATTTGCCTTTCCTGAATTAATCGTATCATCTAACGAGAACCCTTTCCCATTATCGGTAACTTGAAGCAGAAAATCAGGAGAATTACTTTTCACTGTTAATTTAGTTGCTTCAGCATGCTTTATTGTATTATTTATGAGTTCCTGAAAGATTCTAAAACTCATTAGCATTTGATCCTTATCCATATTAGGATACTTAAAGGTGCCAGGTCTGTATTCTACATCCATGGTAGTAAATCCTGATAATCTATCTACTTCTTCGTTAATTGCATCCTGAAAGGTAAGACCACTCAAATAGTCCATATTCATAGATCTACTCAATAACCTTAATTGTCCAGATGCCTGATCAAGTAACTCCTCAAAAGGCTTAAATGATGCAGCAACCTCTGGAGAATCAAGTTTTCGATTCTCGATTATTAACCGCATGTACGTAAGAGTATGACCAACATGATCGTGCAATTCACGAGATACGTGTGACATAAGTTGTTCTCGAACTTCAAGTTCTGCATTTCTCAATTCTTTCTCATATATAAGCTCTAATTGTGACATCTTCATTTCCTGACGAAGCCTTTGTCTGTTGGAGATAAAAATTGAAATAATAACACTTGCAACCAGTAATAGAATTACTAGTGTTATTACAATTATACCAATATAGAGAGACTCATCATTCATGGGCTATTGGCGAAAGTTTGTTCTTCCAAACAACGATGAAAGCAATTGCTATTAATCCGTATCTAACATACATAAGCGATTTGATAATGTAGTCAAATAGTTCATTGGCCATATCTGTATTTTGTTCAATTATCATTTCTCTTCCGATGAAGTATGGTGTTATACCTAAACAATAAATAACATGAGCCATAGCAATAATCATCAATGGATTTTTAGAGAATGATTTATTTACTTCAGGATGTATAATATAAATAAGATTCAAACTGGAAATAAATATGAAGCTAACAATGATTAATTTATAATCAAGTTTAAATAAGTTATGTGTGCTTAAACTTATGATTGTGAATAAAGCATAAATAAGAATTGAGATTCTTATTCCCTTCTTTATTTTCTCTGATTGAAATGAAAAATATACAAGTCCGGATAATAATAAGGTTTCAATGATATCATATATATTGTAAATAACCTCATTAGAGGTTCCCTGCTTTGAAAATTGATAGGCTATATAATCAGTAATTAAAGAAATAAAAACTTGAAAAATCAGCAATCTATAAGCCCAATTAAGCCTTCCAAACATTGGAAGGCTTAATATTAAGACTATTAGCTGAGCGTATAGTTCTACAGGCATTATATACTCTATAGAATTAATATTTATTGATAGTATATTTATCCATTCGTTTCTCTTAGCTTCTATTTTACCGCATTTTGTTGGACAAAGCTGACTGAAATTGGCAGATAGAGATGGAAGTCCTCGGCAATTAATTATCTTTATTATCATAATTCATTTTTGGGTGATAGCGTGCTGAAAATAACGTGAGAATAATCAGGATTATTTTTCAGTTTTTATTAATGCCGATGTCATATAAATATCATTTTCAATATGTGTTTTTATAAATGACTCTAATATATTAATTGGATACATTATTTTGAGTAGGAGGTATTTTATAAGGATCTTTATAATTTAATTTTTTTTTTTTACCGTTAATGGTAATGGAGCTCAAATAATCTTCCAATTGATTAAAAATATTTGGCTTTCCTTCATCGGTTTTTCAAATACATTTCAGTTCTGTCAAATTTATATAGTGGTTTGGTGAAATCTCTAACATTTAGACTAAAGTCAATAGCTTCAAATATAACTGGAGAACTTTGAAGAATTGGATTTGATTTCAAAATAGTTGGTGCAAATAATATTCTATTTTTGGATCAAGTCGATTGGATTTATTTAGACCAAAATAGATAACTGAAGCAGAAATTCGTCTGTGGAATTGCATGAAAGGTTTCCATAAATATTTAAAAGACTTTGATTATTTATTTTTTAAAATGACCCATAACAAAACTCTCACCATTACACTCAACATCATTCGAATTTAATAATCCCATCGACTTATGGCCTTGGATTCAGAATAAACTGGTATAATTAAATTCTATGCATTCAATATCCTGATTGGAATCTGTGTCCAACTTTCACAAATAGCCTTCTCCTTCTTTAGAACTATTTTTTTCTTTAGATGGATTAGATTCCTGATTTTTAGTATCAATCTTTTCTCACTTCCATTGCAGTTTGTTGCAGAGCTTAATATTAATGAAATTAACATTACTGAAACTGTTTTAAGAACAATGTTTGTCATATTTATTGGGTTTATTGGGTTTATTGGGTTTAAAATTTAAAGTAAGTTTTTGATTTTCAAATATTTTACTCAATCAAGATTAATTTATTCTTAATTCTTTATCCTGCATTTATCTTCAACAATGTTTACAATTATACTTCCGCATTTTGTTGGGCATAATTGTGACATGTTGGCTGCATTGCCCGAGAAGATTCCTTGTCCGGGAGGAGGCGGTTCTGATAGTGGAGGGAAAGTAGATATTGTGATGCAATGACGTAATGATCCTGTCTCAGTGCGTACGCCTGAGTTAAAATATAAAAAGGAGGCATTTCCATTATCTTTTACCAGGCTATGCACTACATTGGTTGGAAATAGAACCGAACCCGGATCACATCTTCCTTTATTTCTGCAATCAAGATCAAAGTTCCTTTCCCCAACTAATCTTCTGTCAATTTTAATATAAGACACGTAATTCATCCAGAATTGCATCGCTTCCAGTCTTTTGCTTTCATTTCCAATTATGTTAACAAGGTCTCCCTGATCATTAACTTCGTACAATGCTGTAGTGTTTCTGCCCATGAACGACTTAACATCCATTTCCGTCGGACTAACATCCATGTAATAGTCACCACCACCAATTGCGATAGGTTCGCCAAGTGAGGCTTTCGTGAAGTAAAGTTTTATCTGTTTTTTGTCAATATCTAAACCATAAAATACTTTAAGTGCCGGCACATAACCTCCATCACAATCCTCAGTGAAAGTTGTTAAAATTTGAGATGAACGAACTTTGGTGTATTGAGTGCCGTTAAATTTTGACTCAACTTTGTCCTTTTCAATAGTAATATCTTTTGTGAATTTTGTCGACTGCGAATTCATATCTCTAACCAAAAGAAAGTGGTTGGATTGTTCGATTTGATATGGGCAATCCTCCTTGCTTTGTGCAAAGAGTCTGTTTTTACCAAGATTGGGTAAAAGAATAATAGAGATTAGAAGTAGTAGATTTTTCATAATAAAGGTTAGATTTATACGCAAAGATTGGTGTAATATATAAATTATTTCAGCAGTTTATTCACGTGGCATCAACACGTGAAAAACACCCCCTTTGCAAATCATCGAAATAGTTATGAAAAACTCGAAGTATACACTTTAAGCCGCAATTGTCATCAAATCAATTGTTTGTTTTGGCAAATGAAAGGCTCGAAGTTATATTTTAGGCATCTCAATGCCTCGTAAGTTTCTATATAGCTTCAAAGCGTATATATCCGTCATGCCTGACGCAAAATCTATAATATTCATTACTTTTTCATAAGCACTTGCATCTTCCGAAAAATGATATTGAGATGGAAGAATGGCCAAAATATTATTATGCCTCAGGTTTCTGTCACTGGCATTTGTTAAAGCAGCATCCACAAAATCTTCTAACAAGCCGCCCATTATTCTGTATCCAGCAAGCTCAATTTTAATCACGCTTGAATAATTATAAATATGCTTTACTGATTCAGCAGATATTTCTTTCATTACATCTTTAACCTCTTTTTTGAATGAGATAAGATCAGAATTGAAAGTTCCATTAAGGATTTCTTGAGCATTGTCCTCAAAAACCTGAACACAGATTAAAGCTAAGGCATTAATTGATTTTGCTCTCAGATAGGCAATTTTTTCATTCTCATCTTGCACTAAATTTAAGAGCTTATCTATTCGAGCTTCACTTTCGCTTGGATTTAGGAGTATAATTTGCTTTAATAGATGAACAACCTTCTCTGTAGAAAAAATCCCTAATCTGTGCGCATCTTCAAGGTCTATAATAGAGTAGCAAATATCATCAGCTGCTTCAACCAGATAAACGAAGGGATGCCTTTTGAAAATTAGATAAGATTCATTCTTATCCTCATGCATGTTTAATTTAGACGTAACTTCCTTAAAAACGCTTTCATCAGACTGGAAAAATCCATATTTAGCTCTGTGTTTTGGACCTTTCTTCCCTTGCTTAGCAAGACTCTCACAAGGATACTTAATAATCGCACCTAAAGTAGAATAGGTAAGTCGAAAGCCTCCATCAAATCTCCCTGAAAATTGTTTTGTAAGCAAACGAAGTGCATTTGCATTCCCTTCAAAATTGACTAAATCAGCCCATTGGGCATCAGTAAATTGCGACTTGAACCCGAGTTCATTTTGCCTGTCTTTAAAGAATTGAGAAATAGCTTCCTCTCCAGAATGGCCGAATGCAGGATTCCCTAAATCATGAGCTAAACAAGCCGAAGAGATCACATGCTTAAGATGATATTTGTAAAATTCAACTGAAGTGATGTTTTGAGAAACCTCAGGTAATTCAGCTACTTTTCTACCAACCATTTCTCCTAAAGACCTTCCAACACTAGCAACTTCAAGAGAGTGAGTTAATCTATTATGAACAAATTTTTCTTCGGGCAATGGAAATACCTGTGTTTTGTTTTGTAGCCTCCTAAATGCACTTGAAAATATTATTCTATCCCAATCTCTCTCATATTCAGTTCTTGAAGTATGTTCTGAACTCACAATCCCAAACCTTTCCCCTGAGAAACAATTATTCCAAGTCATCATGATTCTTAAGCATTAATATACTTGCGAAAATAGACAAATGAATATTATGTCTATTGCCTAACTGTTCATTCAAGAGTGGGTTTTATGTACTTTTGAAATATGCCAAAGAGTATTGCCCTCTTATTAGCTTTTATTTTATCTATTGCTTCGCTTTTCTCTCAGCAGATAAACTGGATTGAAATAGATAGAGAAGGAGGACCTTTGAATCAGCCTGTTTACTCAATTAAACAAGATTCAAATGATTTTATTTGGCTTGGTACAGGCTCTGGCTTGTATAGATTTGATGGAAAGAGCTATAAACGCTGGAAGGGTAATTTGAACTCTAGAAAATTTCCTGGTATTACTGTGAGTAAAATGGAAATTGTGGGGGATTTTCTTTGGATGCTAGTCGACAGATATTTACTCGTTAAATTCAATACCAAAACTTTTGATTATTCTATTGTTTACAAAACAGATTTAAATATTGAGGGTCGATTTGAGCAAATGTGTTTGGATGATAGGGGAAATATCATCGTTTCAACAAAACTGAATCGAATAATATGGCTTAATACTATCTCAGATCAAGTTATAAGAAGGCATGACTTTATTAAAAATAGATATTTAATACAAAGTATGCATTGGCAAAACAATTTATTGGTGCTAGGTACAAGAAGTAAAAGCATTTGCCTTATAAATGAAAGTGGTAAAATCTGGATGATGGAATCAAGTAAGGTGTTTCCGTATCCAGGATATAGTGTTGAACATATTATTAGATATAATGATTCTACTGCATTATTCTGCTCTTGGGATAATGCAATACATCTCTTCCATTTAAATAATTACAGAACAACTTCGTTTGTTTTTGACAGTCATCAAGAAATAAAATTTGATGCTGAAGAGGGCACGTATTTGTGCAGAATAAGCGATACTGAATTTTGGCTAGGTACTAAAAGCTCAGGGATATACTCCTTCGATTCTAAGTTTAGTGCTTTCAATAAGATATATGGTGGGAATTTTATCGGAAATAAAGTTTTTTGCATTTTTAAGGACAATCAAGGAAGAGTTTGGGTTGGAACTGATGAAGGAGTAAATCTATTTGATCCAAATTACAATTACTTTAAAACATCATACCTCAAATCTGATATTGGTGCAGGAGAAATTGATATTTACGATCTAAAGTATAGGGGCGATACTTTTCTTTTAGGGACCAATTTAGGGTTACTATTAACCGAAGAAAACGGGACTATATTAAAGAATTACTCAACTAATATGAGTGAAGGAGATCCATCAGTCTATTCTTTAATCTGGGATTCAATCAATAATGTGTATTTTGGAAATTCAAAATCATTATATAAAGTTAATCTTAAAACAGATGGAATTAGTTCGGCATTTCCTAAATACAAACACAATATAGAAAGTACTGCTTATAATCCTTTGAATCTTCTTTCTACCAAAGTATCTTTAGCTATCAAAACATCTTTTAATGATTATGAGAAGATTTTCATTGCTTGCCCAGGCTACGGCGTATTTTCATATTCAATTTCTGATGGAGATTATTTTGCTGGTGCTGCTTTTCATGAATCAGAATATGGAGCTTTTGTAAAGTCTATTTATTTTGATAAGAATCATAAAATGTGGATTGCAGATGAAGAAAAAGGTATTTATGAAGATTTAGAAGCAAAAATAGACTCCCAATCATATGCGGAATTAAACAGACTTGGCGATACTATTGGATACGCAAAGGGAGAAGTTAGGTTCTTTGGTGCAAAACGAAGATGGCATAATGATGGAATATCAGGCCTTACAAGTAATTTCATTAGTTTTATTTTTCCAAGAGATGATGGCACATTTTGGGTTGGTACAAAAGGAAGTGGTTTGTTTTATTTTAATCCGAGACTTAAAAAGGCATTTTTTAATATAACAAGCAAAATCGAAAACCCCGTCTCCGTTTACGAAGATAAGAAGCATAGACTTTGGGTTATTGATGATGGTCAGCTGTTTATGTTAAATTTAAAAAAGGGCTTATATCATTCTTTTGGCAAAGAATATGGATTACCCGCCTTTGATATTCATTCTCAGTTTTATGTAATCGATTCAACATCTGTTGCAATAACTGCCGGAAATAAAATTATACGATTTAATCCTTGGGAAACCGAAGTAAATAAGAGTAAATATAAATTTCATTTAGTAGGTCTAAATACAATTGATAATAATTATGACTCCTTAATACTAAAGTCGCAAATTGAATTTAATGAATCTGAGAATGGGATTTCTTTTACTTGTGCTGTTTTGGACTATTCGGATGTAGGCGAAATTGTTTATTCTTATCTTTTAGATGGATATAATAACCAATGGATTAATAATGGATCAAACAGCACAATTACGTTTTCTAAATTGCCACCAGGGAACTATAATCTAAAAATCAAAGCTCAAACTGAATTTGGATTCTATTTATCCGATATCTTCGAGTTTCCTGTTGTTGTAAAGCCAAATTGGTATAATACATTGGTTTTTAAAATCTCATTGCTGCTATTGCTCTTTGTTATTTTATTTGTAGGTTATCGAATTAGACTAATGCAGATATTAAGATTACAAAAGATACGGGACAAAATTGCAAGAGATTTGCATGATGATATAGGAAGTGCCTTAGGTGCAATTAATTTATATACAAATGCGGCACAAGCAAACCTAAAGAAGGGCAATGGTATTAAAGCTTCTGAAATTCTTGAAAAGATAGGTTCTAATTCAAGAGAAATGTCTCAGCACATGAGCGATATTATCTGGGCTGTGAATCCTAATAATGATGAATTGGATCATCTTATAAATAGAATTGAAAAATATTTTAAGGAAGTATTAGCTGATTCTCATATTAATTTCAAAATGACCTTTGATTCAAAAGTCGCAGCTATTACTTTGGAAATGGCCGAGCGCAGAAATATTTATCTCATTCTTAAAGAATGTCTGCATAACTCAATTAAATACTCAGAATGTGAAGAAATACAAATTGATTTTAAATTTCAAGATAATAAATTGCATTTGCGATTTCATGATAATGGAAGAGGATTTAATCAAGATATTATAAATCCTTTTAATGGCAATGGCTTCAGAAATATGAAAATAAGAGCCGAAGAAATAAATGGTAAACTAATACTCAATTCTGTAATAAATCAAGGAACAACAATTGAGTTAATTCTATAGATATTATGAATACAATTAAAGTTATGCTTTTTGATGATAATTCAAAAATTCTTGATTCAATGAGTATGCTATTAGATACTCATGAAGGCTTTGATGTTTGTGGAGCCTATTCTAATGTCTTGAATTGCCTAGAAGAGGTGAAAATAAAAAAACCTGATATTGTTTTAATGGATATTGATATGCCAGGACTTAATGGTCTTGAAGGTTTAAAGCTCCTCACAAAGAAATACCCTGATCTTCCTGTATTAATGCTCACTTCATTTGATGATGAGCAAAAAGTATATTCTGCCTTAAGAAATGGTGCCAGAGGATATTTACTTAAAAGTATGCCTCCAGATACTATTGTGAATTCTATAAAAGAAGCGTATGCCGGAGGGGTTCCAATGTCAGATAGAGTCGCAAACAAGGTCCTTGATTATTTTCGAAAAGCAAGTAGAGGAAATGTTGATTATCATCTCACAGAGAGAGAATTAGATGTTTTAAGACTACTTGTTAATGGATTGAGTTATCAGCAAGTTGCAGATGAATTATCAATAAGTTATGAAACGGTGAGAACTCACATCAAGCACTTATACGCAAAACTGGGAGTAGCAACCTTAGCTGAAGCGGTCGTTAAAGCAGTGAAGGAAGATCTTATTGATTAGTCTGTTTAATATCCCCGAAACTGGGGATAGCTTTGGATTGATTCATTTTTCAACTTTGACAAACAAAATCTTGAAGTCATGAAAAATCAACTCAATCCAATTTTCTGCTTATTTATTTTCGCTGTTCTTTTGTCTTCTTGCAGTTCGAATAAATCAAACGTCGATGAGCAATTCTCCGATAATTCTTCCAGTGAAGGATTCTTTGGGGGCATTTTCTCTGATAATGATATTAGTTTCGTTACAGTTAGCGACCCAAAAGAAAATGCTTTTAAAGTGAATCTTCCTAAAGGATGGAATTCTGAAGTTTCTTTGGTTAGAAGGGGGACTCAATATAGAAATGTTGGTGTATCAAATAGTCCAGATGGCAAAACGAGTTTGTTTTTTGGCGATCCTTCTTTGCCTTATTTCAGTTTGCCTATTTCTGAATATGGTATGCGCGAAGGCATGCAAACAGGGGATCCTTTACTTCAAGTGAGTCGATTTATTTCTCCCGACAAATTTTTCTCCAATTATGTAAAAAAGAAGCATTCAAATAAACCGGGCTTTAGGATAACTAATGTTCAGCCAAACAATAACATAAAACAATCTTGGGAAAGTGAAATCCAAAAGGCGGGCGTTCAAGCCCAAATATCTACAGCAGATATCAGTTTCGAGTTTGTGAATGGCAATGAAAAAATTGCTGGAAAGGTTCAGGGAGTTTGTTTCCTTTTACAACAAGGATGGGGGGTAAGCCTTAATGGTTATACTACACAAGCCTCAAATATAGATGTAGCAGAGAAATGTTTGGCAGAAATGACAAGTTCATTTAAATCAAATGAGGAATGGATGACAAGAGAGAATAAAATGGCTGCTCAAAGAATGAATGCACAGCATCAACAAAATATGCAAGCGAGTCAGGCAAGCTTTAATGCTCATCAACAAAGAATGGCCGCGAACCAAGCAAGTTTTAATGCACACCAAAATAAGATGAAGGGCATATATGCAGCTTCTGACGCACAGTTTAATAATTACATGAGTCAACAACAAACCAACGATCAAAGTCATCAGAACTATATGAATCAACAATATAGTAATGATCGCTCACATGAGAATTTTGTTGATTATATTAGAGATGAGCAGCGTGTTTCTAATGGAGAGCAATATGGTAAAGTTGAGTCAGGATATAATAACTATTATGTAAATGAGTCAACGGGTGAATATTTTGGAACTCAAAGTGAAATGGACGTAGTTCCTGATAACTATGAACAGTGGCAGCCAGAGTATTAATTCTGAATAATTATTTTTGGATAAGCCGGAATAAGCAATTAGCTTTTTTCGGCTTTTTTCTTTCAAGAGAAGTAAATAAGGTAATATTGTATTACATCTTAAAATTCAACTAAATGCGATTTGAGCTAATACTTTTTGCCATTTTTGTAACACTTAATTCATTTTCTCAAGCATTAAGTGGAACATATACTGTTGGAGGAGCTTCTCCTGATTTTCCTTCGCTTGCTAATGCAGTAAACAATCTAAATAGTGCGGGAGTAGGAGATGGAGGTGCTGAATTTCTGATAAGGGAGGGAACTTATGAGCTTGCATTTACTATCACAGCTGTTGGTTCTCTTGACAGACCTATTGTTTTTAGATCTGAAAATAATGACGCGTCACTAGTAAATATAACAACTGTTGTTAATGATGATGTTATTACCATTGATGGAGCTGCATATGTTACATTCGAATATCTAAGTATTTCTGTTGTGGGTTCTAGTGCTTACAGTGCATTTGAAATACAGGATGGGGCAAATCATATAAATATTAATAACTGCCTGATAAATGGTAGTTCAGGAAATTTAACTGCTTACGCAGGATCTTGCATTTATGCTTCGGAAAATGTCTTAGCCACAAATTGCAGTGATATCGTTATCTCAGATAATACATTTATAGGAGGAGCTTATGCCATGAGTTTTGATATGGTTAATGCTGTTTCAGATTCAATTGTTTTTATGAATAATTTCTGCATTAACCAATATGCAGGAGGGTTATTCATGAGAGATTTATATGCTCCTGAAGTGATTGGCAACTCTATAAGTACTAATCAAGATGGAAATGTAGGTTATACCGGTATTGGTTGGAATAATTGTGATGGACCTGGGAAAATTATTGGCAACTACGTTTTTGCAACGGATAATGGGCGATTGAATTATGGAATTGAGCTAAACAGTAGCGCCGGAGAAACTGGAAATCCAATTACAATCGCCAATAATTCAATTCAAGTACAAAATGAAAATAGCATTTGTTATGGTTTAGCTCAATCGAATAATTGTAATAACTATAGAATTTTTCAGAATACACTATTTATTTCTGGAGGATCATCAAATGGCAATGCTGCATATCAAACATTTACATTTGAGCCAGATACTGATTTCTTTAATAACATATTGATTACATCAAGTGAAGGAGGTACTAATAGATGCGTTTATATTGCCAATTCTTCAGGTATCAATTTCATCGACTATAATGTCTACTGGACAAGTAATGCCGGTTCTAATTTTACTGGTTATTTTGGAGGGTCAGCATACAATGACCTTAATTCATTTGTAGCTGAAACAGGTGAAACATATTCATTATCTATGGATCCAATGATGGAATTTGTAATAGGTGTAGGATGGAAAGCTAGTAATGAATTGTTGATGAATACAGGATTGTTTATCGCAGACTATTCCTTAGATATTGACGGAAATACAAGAACAGATCCTCCAAGCATTGGAGCGCATGAGGTCGGACAAATTAGCACATCTTTAATTCAAAAAAACACCTCAGAGATTAAATCCTATGTTTCTGAAAATGAATTAATCGTATTTCTTTCTAATGAAATTAGCCATATCAAAAGTCTGCGATTGTATGATATGAGCGGGAAGCTCATTGATGTTACTGTAAATGGTAACAATCATAATTCAATTAATCTTTCAGTTTCAAATATTGCAAGAGGCTGCTATGTTCTCATCATCAATGATGAGGATGATATGGTTTATGCAGGAAAGGTTGTTTTGTTAAATTAACGTATCTACTTTAATTTATAAAACACAAAAAAGCCTGCTTCACGAATGAAGCAGGCTTTACTTGGTTGTTGAACTGATTATTTAACTAGTCTTTGAACTAAACGTTCAGTTGATGTTGATACAGAAATAGTATAAACTCCTAGTGCGTAATCATTAACATTTAAGCGGATGTTAGTTTGATTATTCAGAGATGTTACTTGCTCAGCATAAACTAATCTGCCAGCAGTATCAAATACTTCTAAAATCATCTTCTCATCAGCTTTAGTTCCGTCAATTCTAATCACAGTGAAATCATCAGCCGGATTTGGATAAAGACCTATTGTTTTTACCTCATCAGGAGTACTGTTGTTATCACCAGCCATTCTAGCTCCAGCATTGTAACATGGACCTAATGCAATTACAGCATCAATATCAAATCCATCAGCTGATCCACCGAAGCGGCTGCTATTGATATCAGAAATATCAGTAATTCTAATAAACTGTACGAAAGTCATTGAACCAAGGTCAATTGAACCATCTAAGCAGATCTCACCTAAATCAGTCCAGCTTACATTGTCAAAAGAACCTTCAACCTTAGCATGTTCAGGATAGTTAAGACAAGATGGGTTACCAAAACTTGTTTCTACAATCTGAATATCATCGCCATCATTGTTGAATACAACGTAGTCAAATGCTAATTCAAGTGAACCTCCGAAACCAAGAGAAACAAAGTTGTAATTGTCTCCATACTGAGGTCCGTCTAAAGCTTTAGCTGGATCATTTCTCATTCCGCTAATAGCATCTCCGTTTTTCTGAGCACCAGGGACGTAGTTCGAGAATCCTTGCGCAGTGCATGGAACTAATCCATCATCACCTGGGTTATCAGCAGAACCGTTTAGACACTCAATACCATTTAAGTCATATCCATCTGCATCTGCAGGGAATAATGAAGCATCAGAAGCATCCATGATTTTGATATACTGAGCCCAGCTAAGTACTCCCAAATCAAATTCGCCAGAATGAACAGTACTGCCTAAGAATACGAAGTTAACACCATCCTGCGAAGCAAATACATTTGCAGTTTCAGGATAATCTTCAGCAGTATAATTCCAAGTAGTTTCTACTACACGTACATCGGCACCCGGACCGTTAGCAATTGGACCATCAAAAGCAAGTGTAATGTGCCCGCCAAATCCTAGTGCGTAGAAATCAACAGTACCTACAGGTGCAGCAACTGGTAAATCAAGTGCGTTGTCTACAACACTTCTTTCAGCAACTACATCTTCGCCGTTTGCTTGCTTACCTTGATTAATGTTGAATGCTTCTACACCAACACAATTAGGCTGAACATAGCGACCATGGATACACTCAACAGCATCAACATCATATCCATCTGTAGTAATTGAGTTACCAAATTCAGCTGGATTACTGATATCTACAATTCTTACGAATCTGATATAGTCAGCGAAAGCACCACCAAAATCAACTTCACCACCTTGAGCTACTTCACCAACAGGAACATAGCCTAAACCATCCTGGGAAACCTCAATTCTAGCTTTCTCAGCATTTGGAGATGCAGAAGATTCCCAAATCTTGATGTCATTTCCAGGGCCATTTGCAATTCCATAACCGAAGTCGATTTCAATCGAACCTCCGAAACCTAGTGAGAAGAAGAATTGCTCTGGAGCCATTACGCTTGGGTTTTGAGCATCAGGTGCACCTAATACACGACCTGGAATTGAACGTTCAGGAAGGACTGCATTGCCGTCTTTTCTCAATCCTTGGTTAAATGCATAAACTTCAGCACCAAGACATCCATCTTGATTAGGTATTACCGTTAATGTTAAGATAACTGTTGAGTCACACTGAGCTGCATTTTGGAAATATGCTGTGTATTCACCCTCAGCAGTAAGTAAGTTACCATCAAATTCATATGAATCACCTTCATTGATAGTTGCTGAGATGTTTGTAATAGCAGAGCTTTCATTAATTGTAAGGTTCAATTCATAATTCTGGCAATCTTGAGAGTATGTGTAAACACCTGTTGAAGTATAAGTTTCACCATTAACACTCCAAGTGTAGCTATCACATTCTGTGATTTCAGAAGCTATTACTTCATTTGGCTCTCCAGTAACATCCCAAGAACAAGAAGTTGTATTGAAAGATGCAACTTCATAACACTCTACCTGAGGTTCAACTGGCATATCACCAGTTACATCCCAAGCACAAGTAGTTGTGTTGAAGTTAGCAGTTTCGTAGCAAGCCGTTTGAGGTTCAGCTGGCATATCACCAGTTACATCCCAAGCACAAGTAGTTGTGTTGAAGTTAGCAGTTTCGTAACAAGCAGTTTGAGGTTCAGCTGGCATATCACCAGTTACATCCCAAGAGCAAGTAGTTGTATTGAAATCTGCAGTCTCATAACAAGCAAGTGTAGGCTGAGCCGGTTGTTCACCCGAAACATCCCAAGAACAAGTAGTAGAATTGAATTCAGCGTTTTGCCAGCATTCAAGAACCGGTTGTTGAGGCTGAGGAATAATTGTAAGGTTTAAAGTTACCAAAGAATCGCAACCTGCAGCGCTAGCTCCTGGAAATAAAAAAGTAGGTGTGTTTGTTGATTCAGTGTAAGTAACACCATCAATCCATGTATAAGAAGCGCAAGCTGCTTGCTGATCTATTCCTGTAGAGAATCCTGAACTAACAGTGGCGTTATCTGAAACTTCATTAGCATTATCTGCAATAGCAGTAGCTAAATTATCGAAGTTTGCAGGAGGAACTCCAACAGTTGCTGTAACCTGAATTGAAACAGTTTGATCAGCAGTTAGGTTTCCTGCATTATAAGTTAAAGTGTTTCCTGAAATAGAAGAACCATTTGGAGCAGGAGCAACAATTTGAAGATTAGAGAATCCACTAGGAAATTCATCTTCAATGCGAACATTAATTGCTTGATAATCATATAAACCTCCAGTATTTGTAACTGATATAGTAAAGGTTACTTGTTCGCCAGCGCAAACACCAGATTGACTCACCGATTTTTCAATTTCAAGTTCAGTACCGCAGATTACGTTCACAACGGCAGCTAATTGAGAAGCCAGATCTTCAAAATCTCCAATTGAATAGTCATCTGTAAAGATGTCGCCATTAATTGCAAAATTATCATCACCAGAAATAGCTTTTATATTATCAATATTTAAGTCAGAGCCAATTCCAATACCAAACATGTGTTTTCCTTGTGCTTTGATTAGATTAGCTTCAGCGATGGCTCTATTCAAAGCCTCACTTGCACTGTAATTTCCATCATTCGGTGTTCTAACACCACATTCTCCACTTCTGTTATATGCAGTTGGATTTCCATCAGTGAAGAAAATCACAAGATCTCCTTCCAGGCCAATAACCTCTTCCAGAGCATCTTCCCAATTAGTCCATCCGGTGCAGTTTCCTGATGAAACAGGATTATAGCTTTGCGAATTATAAGATGAAGTTAAGTAATTGGTGAACCTATTTACAAACGTATTATTAACGGTGGTTACACCTAAATTTACCACACTCGCAGTGGTAGCAAATTCAACAATTCGAAGGCTTGCTCCTGAATTGTTAAGTGCGTTGGCTAATGCCAATGCCCCATTTTCAACATTGGCGGCTTCAGTGCTGTTTATTGAACCAGACTCATCTAAAACAAAAATTACATCCAAATTTGTGCATGAGGTATTTGGAGGTAAATCTGGATTTGAATCCGAATCAGTTCTGAGTGCTCCAACTGCTGAATTGTAAAGTGACGCAGCAAAAGACTTAGCTGTCATGCCGTCAGGCACAATTAATTGATCTGGAGCAGAATAAATAGAGCGAGTTTCTCTGATTCGTTCGACTTTTTGTTTTTCAAGACTATGATTCATAGTCTTTACTTGAGCGTTAAGGTCAGTTGTTTGCCAGAGAGACAAAAACAAACCTAACAAGAAAACGGCGATTGACGAACTCGTTCGCCAGGCTTTTCTCTTGTTTGAATTTAGAGAGTAGGTTGTTCTCATAGATTAAGTATTTAAGGTTAGGGATTAATTCAAATTATTAGACAATAGGTTTCCATTATGAGCATGAAATGCCCAATTGAAAACATCTATGAATAAATAGGCATTTATTCTTCAGATGCTCAAAACAGAAAAATGAGATTAAAAGAGAGTGATGTTTAGAGTATTCACTTTGAAGTTAGGTTAAGGTTAGTGACACAAATATACTTCATCGATGTAAGAAATGTTACATAAATTGATGAAAAAAAATCATTTATGCAGCTGCGAATTGCATAAGTACCATATAATCAAATATATACAATTGTATTTAAATTGCAAATGGATTAGAGTTTAATGATAGAATTAAACAAAAACCGGGATTTTACACTGTAAAATCCCGGTTGAAGTTTATCCGAAAAGGGTATCGGATAAAATGGTCCGTATTGAGCAGCCGGACCGTCTTAATTGTGTACACAACCACCTCTTAAGACATGTCATTGATAGAGTTAGGCGCTTTTTTACAATGACATGAACAAATATCTTTAAGCATTTTTATTTCTCTACGTGTAAAACACCCTCCCGGGGGAGGTGAAAATTCCCATAAAAGTAATTTTCGTATCTAATGACCTGACATGTAGTTGTTTGCAATTGTTGTCAAATCAAAGACTCATTATGCCAAATGAATATTGGGGATTCAACTCATAATTTAGTTGCAACACAATCACCGTTAAAGAAAACGACAAATTCATGAAGCAACATTATAAATGAATAGTAGGACTATGTTTTTTGTTTTTTCTTTTTCGCGGCAGGAAAAAGGATATTGTTCAAAATTAACCTGTATCCAGGTGAATTAGGATGCAGGTTTAAATCCGTTGGCGGATCGCCAACTTTATGCTCATAATCTTCTGGATCATGACCTCCATAAAAAGTCCAAGTTCCTTTACCGAACTCGCCATGAATATATCTTACTTCTGAAGCAGCTTTATTTTCACCTAAGACCAAAGCACTACTTTTAACTTGATTCTTATTAAATGCGGTGGTCTGACCCATAAATCCTTTAATTATTTTCTCATGATTTTGGCATAACATGGTAGGTACCGGATCCCATTTTGCTGAAAATTCAAACAATGCAAAATAGTCCTCTTTTTCAGGAATTCTTCTTGTTCTTGTTGCATCAATACTAGAGAATTCATATTCCATTGGATTGGTGCTCAGCGTAAAATCCTGAAAAGCAAAACAATTATCAAAATTGAGCTTTTGTTGAGCAGTTGGGTCGGCCGGATCTCCGTCGAACATACTTTCACAAATATCCAGTCCATCCGCTGAAAGCGAAATATCATAACTATCAGTTGCAGAGCACATAGCAAAGAGAAATCCTCCACCAACGGTGAAATCTCTAATTTTTTTAGCAACCGCTAATTTTAATTCTGATACTTTATTAAAGCCTAATTTATTGGCCAAAGCTTCAGCATTCTTTTGATTCTCCTGATACCAAGATTGGTTTCTGTATGCATACCAGAATCTCCCGTATTGTCCAGTAAAATCCTCATGGTGGAGATGCAGCCAGTCGTAAAGGGGAAGTTTATCGGTAATTATTTCTTCATCATAAACAACATCATATGGTATCTCTGCATAAGTTAAGGCTAGCGTTACAGCATCATCCCATGGTTGTTTATCCTTTGGTGAATAAACTGCAACTCGCGGTGGCTTTTCTAATTTAACTGCATCCATATTTACTTCAGGAGAAGCAATTTCCTGAAGTATAGCATTTGATTGCGCATTTGCAATTATCTGGTAAGATACTCCTCGTATTAAACATTCATTTTCAATATCCTTAATATTATCGATTAAAAAGCTCCCGCCACGGTAGTTAAGCAACCAATACAATTCAACATCATTTTGAAGAATCCAATAAGCAATACCATAAGCTTTTAGGTGGTTCTGTTGCTTTTCATCCATATGGATGAGGATAGAAGCAGATTTTACAGGAATTAAAATCAAGCTTAGCAGACAAATAAGGACAATTCTTTTCATGCTTTTGTAACGTTTTGTATTCAACGATATTTTAGATGAACAGTTTCGAAGCTTAATCGTTTAGAATTCAACATCATCGGGATTCCAATTGTCTTTCGATGGCTCATTCATTTTTGACCCAACTGTCATCGTAGGCATTTCATCAAAAGAAGAGTTCGGTTTTAATCCAGAGCTTGTTCCCATCGACATGTGTTCATCTAAATCAGTGAACTTAGCCAAATGGTTTATATATTTTAATGGAGCCATTCCTAAAGCACCATTTCTGTGCTTAGCAATATGAATTTCTGCTTTACCATGAGTTGATTGTCCAGCCTCGTCTTCTGTAATATTGTAATATTCGGGACGATAAATGAAAAGCACCATATCAGCATCTTGCTCAATAGCGCCGGATTCTCTCAAGTCACTAAGTTGAGGCACTTTGGAGGTTCCTCTTTGTTCAACATTTCGACTAAGTTGAGAAAGCGCTATAACAGGTATTTCAAGTTCTTTTGCAATCCCTTTTAATGAGCGGGATATTTGACTAATTTCTTGTTCCCGATTTCCACCTCCTCTGTTATCTCCTCCTGCGGTCATCAACTGAAGGTAGTCAATGATAATCATTTGGATATCGTGGTTGGCTTTAAGTCTCCTGGCTTTAGCTCTTAATTCAAAAATAGATAGAGCAGGAGTATCATCAATGAAAAGAGGGGCTTCGGTAAGTTCTCTGATTTTTGAATCTAATTGATGCCATTCATGCTGTTCGAGGTTCCCTTTCTTTAGCTTATCTCCTGAAAGTTCAGCTTCTCCGGAAATAAGACGCATAACCAACTGGATACTTGACATCTCAAGTGAAAACACAGCAACTGGTCTTTTAAAACCTACAGCCGCATTTCTTGCTAATGACAGTACAAAAGCGGTTTTACCCATACCAGGACGAGCTGCAAGAATAACAAGATCAGATTTTTGCCATCCTGAAGTAAATCTATCCAAGGTGGTGAAACCCGAAGGGATTCCGCTTAATCCATCGGCCTGCTGGCCAGCTTTTTCAATTTGTTTTTTAGCTTCAGAAATGAGTTCACTCATTTTTGAGAAGTTCCTTTTAATGTTTCCTTCCGCAACAGCGAAAAGATTCTTCTCTGCGTTATCAAGTAATTCTAAAGCATCGGTGCTTTCGTCGTAAGCATCTTTTATGATATTACTAGAAACGGTAATTAGCTCTCGTTGGATTTGTTTCTGATTTAATATTCTAGTATGAAATTCAACGTTTGCAGTTGATGCAATTCTGTTGGTTAATGATGTAATATATGCTGGCCCTCCAACCAAATCTAGTTCTCCACGTTTTTTTAATTCCTGAACTACTGTAAGTATGTCTACAGGTCTTGAAGAGGAAAATAGTTCACGAATCGCATCAAAAATACGCTGGTGAGCATCTTTGTAGAAAGTTTCAGGCCTTAGTGAATCAATCACATTTGAAAGAGCATCCCGGTCAAGCATCAATGCACCTAATACAGCTTCTTCAACATCAATAGCCTGAGGAGGTAGTTTACCCATGCCCTCAAAATTTGCAGGATTTGTGCTGGGATAAAGTCGTTTTTTTCTGTCTGCCTGAGCTTTGCTTTGATTTGTTTCCATCGGACTACAAATATACCTAAGCTGACTGCGATTTGGGGAATTGTTTATAAATAAAAAGCAGACTTCCAGCTTGGCTTTCTTCTTTGCTAATATTCAGGCATAAAGGCAGGCTTATTAAATATTGGGGTCTAAAACATGGTCACGCAAATTCATTTTCTTTAGGCTTGGGGCAAGCTTGTATACAAGACCAGTGCAGACTAAAGTCATACACCCTCCAAAAACAACAGAGGGAACTAATCCTAAAAATTTCGCGGCAAGGCCTGATTCAAAAGCTCCAATTTCATTTGAGGAACCAATAAAAATACTATTCACAGAGGCAACCCTTCCACGCATATCATCTGGGGTAAATAATTGCATGATAGTAGAACGGATTAAAACACTAATTCCATCAAATGCACCTGAAAGCAGCAATAAAATAAACGAAAGCACTAAGCTGGTTGAGAGAGCGAAACCAATCATGGACAATCCAAAAAGGGCAACAAATAGAAGCAAAATTTTTCCTGAATTAACCATTGGCGAATGCCTGGTTACAATCAAAGCCGTTAAAACAGCGCCAACAGAAGGCGCCGCTCGCAGAATACCCAAGCCTTCAGGCCCAACATGCAAAATTTCATCTGCAAAAACAGGAAGTAAAGCCACTGCGCCACCAAACAAAACGGCAAATAAATCTAATGAAATAGCCCCTAAAACAACAGGCTGATTAAAAACAAAACGTAAACCTGCCTTTAGGCTACTGCTAATTGGCTCTTTTCCTAATCGGGCAGGAGGGAAGACAGGCAAACGAAAGAAGAAAAAAAGTGAAATTAAAACTAAGATAAAAGCAATTAAATAAGTAGTTTCCTTCCCGGCGAAGCCGTATAGAAGTCCACCAATAGCTGGTCCACCTACAGAAGCGATTTGCCAAAACGAACTATTCCAGGCTGCGCCATTTGCATAAAGTTCACGCTTTAACATTTGAGGTAGCAAAGCACTTACAGCTGGACCTGCTATAGCACGAGCAACTCCTGTAACTGAAATAATTGCATAAAACAGATATTCAGGATGATGTTCAGGCAATGTATCTGGATAAATAGCTATTAAAAATAAGCTCATTGCACATAGAGCAAATAAAGAGACTGCGGTTATAGCAAGTTTTCTTCTTTGATACATATCAGCCCAATGCCCAGCAAATAAAACTAATGATAAGAAAGGTATTGCTTCTGCAAGTCCAATAATACCCAAAGCAAAAGGGTCATGTGTAATTTGATAAACTTGCCAGCCTACAGCTACAGCCTGCATTTGAATAGCCAACGTTAAGAAGAATCTTGCTGAAAGAAAGTTTCTGAATGATGGTATTTTTAAGGAAGCAAAGCCCTTTATCTCTGAAGTCATCGCATCAAATATGTTTCAAAATTCCGTACTTCGGTCAAGATCTCAAACACATTATTATGAAAGTTGTTATGTTTTTATTGTTTCTGGCTCAGGGTCTCTATGCTCAAACCCCGGAAAGTGAAATTATTGCAGTTCTTGAGAAGCAACAAATTGCTTGGAACAAGGCTGATATAGAAGGGTTTATGGATGGTTATTGGAAAAGTGACAGTTTAAGGTTTATTGGCAAAAATGGGCTGACCTTTGGATGGAATCAGGTTCTTGAAAATTATAAAAGAAGTTATCTTGGCAAGGCCGGTATGGGCGATCTCACTTTTGATAATGTAAATGTTGATATTCTTTGCATTGATTTTGCTTTTGTGACAGGTTCTTGGAATTTGTCATATCCAGACAAAGAGCCAATAGGTGGATGGTTTAGCCTGATTTTTAAGAAAATTAAAGGAAGTTGGTACATTTCAGCCGATCATTCAAGCTAGGTTTTAACAAAATAGCTTCAATAGCCTGCAAATAAAGAGATTTTTAGATATTTTGATGAAACATTTTTGTTGATAATGAGTATTGTTGCTTGTTTTTAATATCATTAAAGTATGAAAAAAGTCTTTTCAAGTGTTGTGGTTGCCCTTTTTGTTTGGTTTCAGATGCCCAATTATTGCAATCTTTTACTCAGGAAAATTGGATGAATTCTAACTGGCAAAATGCGAATAGGAGCCTCTATTTTCATGATGCTTCAGAGAACCTATCTGGTTCAGAATATTACAGCTGGAATGCTAATAATCAAGAGTTTGTTCTTTCTGTAATTGAAAACAATTACAGAAACGAAGAAGGTAGATTGGATAGTGTTATATTAACTACGATGACTTTTCCAACCATGGAATTTATTCCTTCAACTAAGATTAATTATGGTTACAACGCTGAAGGCTTGCTCGATACTTTATTGTATTCGTCATACTCCAATGATATTTTTGTTCCTTCATCATTGACAACTTATGTGTATGATGAAAATAACTCCGTTATTGAGCGTTATTCAAGTTTTTGGGATATTGAGAGTGAAATTTGGGTTCCTTCATCTAAATTAGAATCTACACCAAATTCTGAAGGACAATCGGAAGTTGATATCAATTATTTATTTTCTGAAGATAATCAGCAATGGATAGAAAATACCCGAGTAACATACACATATAATCAATCAGGAAAAGTTTCATCACTAATAACAGAAGGATTTATTGGCGGAAGCTGGAGAAACTCATCCAGGGTGCTAAATGAATACGATAATTCCAATAATTTAATCATGGAAACTCGTGATATCTGGAACAATGCTGATAATGAGTGGCGAAACAATACTAGAACTAACTATACCAATACAAGCTTTAACAAAATTGCTCAATTTGTGTCAGAGTTCTGGAATAATACTGAATGGATAAATGGGCAACGAGGCACTTATATTTATTCAGAACCTTCAGGTTTGAAGAAAGTTTCGGAATTGAATCCTGTTGTATATCCAAATCCTTCAGGTGCAGAGATTCGTCTCAATATTGAAGAAAATTCCGACTTACATATTTTTGATGCACTTGGAAAACTTGTGTACGCATCAATTAATTACGTTCCAAATGAAGCCTTATCAACAAAACATTTGAATCAGGGGCTATACCTGATTACGGTAAAAAATAGCAGTGGCGTAAAGGCAATTCGTTTTGTTAAGGCTGAATAATCAGCATAATTTGAAAACAAATCCCTGTGTAAAGACTATTTACACAGGGATTTCATTTTTTTAAATCAAAAGGTGACTTTGAGTTCCACCAAGTTACCATTACGATTTACAGTAACGATAGCTGACTGGCCTTTTTCAAATTTCCCAAGTGCTTTCATGTAATCTTGGATATCGTGTATTTCGTTATCTCCAATTTTTGTGATGATGTCACCGTCTTTCATCCCCGCTTTAAAAGCGGGCTTATCATCAATAACAGCTTCTACTTTAAGACCATCCGTTCCGCCGGTGTAAGACGGCATTATTCCTAAAGTAACTTTAAAACTTTTAGATGAATTCATTGATGGATTCCTCGTTTTAAGGAATTCCAATTTCCTATCCACAGGCAACTGTGCAATTATCCCTGAAATTATCATTAATACGGCTTCTTCACCTTCAGCATTTATTTTATCCACATCATCAGAAGGCTTGTGATAATCACTGTGAGTTCCTGTAAAAAAGTGAAGCACTGGAATATCTTTATTGTAGAAAGAAGTATGGTCGGAAGGACCAACACCAGCCGAATCCATTTGTATTTTCAGGGCTTTCGACTGGAATTTTTCGAGGATACTTTTCCATTCTGGAGCAGTACCGATGCCACTAACTTCTAAAACAGGTTCGTCTTGTTTAAGTCGACCTACCATGTCCATGTTAATCATACATGTTACATTCTTTAAGTCAATCCCTGGGTGTTCTGAATAATAAGCCGAGCCAAGTAAACCAAGCTCTTCACCCGAAAAGCAAACGAATAAGAAATTAAATGGTTCTTTTTCTGTATTGGTAGAAAAGTAGCGCGCCAATTCAAGCACACCAGCTGTCCCCGAAGCATTGTCATCAGCACCATTGTGCACTTTGCCCTCTGAGTGCGGATCAAGTGAATGTCCGTCGATACCTGTTCCAAGATGATCATAGTGAGCTCCTATAACGACTGTGAATTTAGAGCCATTATCGAGATATCCAGCAACATTATTAGCTTTTCCTTTTCTTCCGCCTTGGCCATGAACTCCAGCTTCAAAGTCAAACTCTTGCAAGTAATCATTGTTCTCACCTGCCGGTTTTAGTTTCCAGTTCTTGAAATAAGAAACTATATAATCTGAAGCCAACTTTTCGCCTTCAGTACCAGTTCCTCTTCCCTGCAGCTCTTCAGATGCGAGGTAATTAATGTGTTTCATGATGGTATCGGCATGAAACCATGTTTGAGCAGATAATCCACTCATTAAAAAACTTCCAAAAATTATCAGGAATAACTGTTTCATAAAAAGAATTTTAATCGTTCCAATCAGCTATGAAAACGTTGGTATCTCTGGTTCCTCCATTATTTCTATTGGAAGAGAATACTAGCTTTTTACCATCGTAAGAAAACATTGGGAATGCATTAAAGTTGCTTTCGAAGGTAATTTGCTCAAGTCCGCTTCCATCAAGATTAATCATATATAGATTAAAATCATATCCACGCTCAGACGCGTGATTAGAAGAAAAGATAATTTTCTTACCAGAAGGATGGAAGTAAGGAGCCCAATTTGCTTTACCTAGATTCGTAACCTGTCTTAAATCAGAACCATCTACATTGCATGTGTAAATTTCCATATTTGTTGGAGCAACCAATCCCTGCGTAAGCAGTTCTTTATATTCTTTAACATCTTCATTTGATGTTGGCCGCGATGCTCTAAAAACAAGCTTTTTGCTATCAGGAGAAAAGAACGCCCCACCATCGTAACCTAAGCCACTGGTAATTTGCTTTACATCGCTACCATCAATTTTCATGGTGTATAATTCCAAATCGCCAGATCTGTCGGAAGTAAAAACAATCATTTTCCCATCAGGAGAAATAGTTGCTTCAGCATCATATCCGGGAGCATCTGTTAGCTTTTTTGTGATGTTGCCATCTAAATCAGCTACATATATATCAAAGGTGTTATAGATAGGCCAAAGGTATTTTCCATCTGTTCTTCTTTCAGGATTTGGTGGACAAGCCTCATTATTTTCATGGGTTGAAGCATAAAGAATTGAATTATTGTCGGGCATGAAAAACGAGCATGTTGTTCTGCCTTTTCCGGTTGAGATGAGTTTACGCTTAACTTCTCCTGCTTCATTTAGATCTAAGCTATAAATCTGATCGCAAGGAATTCCTTCTTTCGGATTAGTAATTTGTAAAGTCAGGTGAGTGTTATCGAAACTGAAGTAAGCTTCAGCATTATCGCCTCCAAACGTAAGTTGTTTGATATTACTAAGATGCTTTTCCTGAGCTTGTATATATGTAAAAGCAAAACAAGCAGCACTGAGAATTATGTGTTTTTTCATCACTGCAAATGTAATATGATTCAGCTAAGTACTTTTGATGAAAATAGTGTTTGGAGTAAATAAACTATTCCAATAGCGAGGATCCCTGATATTCCAACTACCGACGACAAAAGTTCGTTCCCTGTAATTACAAAAAGCATCATTCCAGCTGCAGTGCCGTTAATCATTCCATGAAACATTCCTGGACCTAAAACGCTGTTTGAGGTTCTTCTCAACCAATCCATTGGATAGGAGAGTGCTATACAAAGTAAAACCATCATGAAAATTCCTGCGCTGGGATTCTCTGGATAATTATGTCCCATAGCAATTAGTGGAGCATGCCATAAGCCCCAAACAATACCAGTGAATAAAACTCTAGAATGCAAAGGCGTATCTTTAAGTTGATTGTAAAGAAAACCTCTCCAGCCAATTTCTTCACCAAGAGTAAAGACAAGGTTTATTGTAGCTCCGGCAATTATTCCCCCAAGAATAACAATGCTCAAGACAACTGGAATTGAAGGTATATTTAAGGTTTCGGGGTCTAATTGACCTTCCGTCATATCTTCAATTTTCATTAGTAATCCTTCGCGACTAAAGTCTAAGGCTCCAAACAATTCTGTTCCAAACAAGCTGCCTGATATGTAAGTGATAAAGTAATAAGCAATTACCCAAACTAAAAGCCAGATGGGCATTATAGCAAGTGCTTTTTTATCTGCGAGTTTCCAATTTACTCCTAATTCACTCAAGGGTCTCTTGAGAACAAATTTCATCATAATCCAAGCAGAAAGTGCTGGAGCTGGCATGCATAAAAAGGCTACAATGATTGAGGAAGTTGATGAACCGTAAGGTATTTCAAGAAAATATATAGCACCTGCAGCCAGCCAGCAGAACAGAAATGCCATAACAAGAAACTGAACTACGGGCGTTTTTATCATAAATTGAGATTTAGAAAGTCATCTGCAATCGCAGATTTATAAGCCTGTTGGTTAGATAATTAGGCACTCCGTAAAGACGGTTGGTTACGTCCTTAATCCATAAATACGAAACGGTATTATTAATTCCCAGAAGATTGAAAATCTCTAAACTCAAGGAAAATGTTTCCAGGTTTCTAAGCGGAGAGGTAGGTTTAACAGGTCTGTCGGGACTTATAAAATGTTTGGTTACACCGATGTCAACTCGTCTGTAGGCTGGTATTCTAAGAGTATCGCGATAACGGTTAAAATCTGGTGGACCAACTGGAAGACGCGAGCCAAATACAAGTGTGATTTGCATGGCAATGCTCTCGTTTTTAGGAAGATAATCCTGAAAAAATAGGCTGAAGTTAAATCTTTGGTCAGTAGGTCTTGGCACAAACCCCGGTTCTTGACGAATAGAGTCAACAGCTACGCTGTTAAAGGTGTAACCCGGTCTGATTAATTCACCATCACTATTATAATAGTCGTAAAAAAAGTCATTACGGATATCTTCTCTGGTTTGCATGATACTCATACTTGCCCAACTTTGAACTCCTTTCACGAATTCTCCGTTCACTTTCATGTCTAACCCAGTTGCATAGCCATCGCTGATATTGTCAGCATAATATCTAATTCTAACGTTGTCGATCTCATAAGGAACCAAGTTTCTGAGGATTTTATAATATCCTTCAGCATAAAAGCTGAAGGGACGATTCCAGGCTTTGAAAGTAAAATCAGCTCCAGTTATGAAATGCCAACTTTCTTGTGCTTTTAAGTTTGTGTTAACGGTTCCATCAAAACCTCTTAACTCGCGATAAAATGGAGGTTGAGCATAATGTCCAGCAGCTGCTCTGAAAGTAATGTCTCTTTCCCACGAAAGTGGGGATAATGAAAACACAAGTCTCGGACTGACAATCGTTTGTCCGTTAAGTGTCCAATGGTTTGCTCTAATTCCGCCACTTATGGAGAAATCTATAGAGTCTCTTCTCCAATTATAATTGTTTTGAAAATAGCCTTGATATCTCATGCTTGAAAAAGCAGTATCAGCGCGAATAACGTTGTCGAGGAAGATTGAATCAGAAGGAGCCAAAGGCAAGTTAAATCCAGCCGAATCAACTTGTCTCCATTCTTTAAGTTCATCTTGTATTCTTTCTTGCTGAGCCCTTATTCCCCATTGCATAAAATTATTTCCTTTCTCAAGGTACGCTTTATGTTCAACGTTAAAAACTTGATAATTGAGGCTGTTTCGTAAGAACGTTTGGTAACGTCCAATTCCTCGATTAAATGCTACATCACCAAAATTATCACTTCCAAGGTCTCTTTCCAGTTCGTCTATAAAATATTCGCCGGCAACATCAGAGCGTTCTGTTTCAGATGAATTAAAGCCTGAAGCAATTAGTTTAAGTTTAAACTTGTTATTTGGTCGCCATGTTGATGTAACCGCGCCCATTCCGGTTGCAAATCTGCTTTGATCTCTACCATCAAAGTAGATTCTTAATTGCAAAGCTTGATTTATAGTACCAAACTCGGTTGTTTGAGTTTGCGGAAATACCCGGTAATTATTTACAGCATAATTTCCCAGAAAATCAATATCCCAGGCATCTGTGATATTATATAAAACATATCCTTGAATATCGGTAAATGCAGGTCGGTATTGCCCTTGAACATCTAAGCTGTTAAGAAGGTATTGAGTAGTTCTGTATCGTGCTCCAATCATTCCCGAAAGACGATAGTTCTTTGTAGCTCCTTCTAATTGAAGGTTTCCTCCCAAAACGCTAGCTTGAGCTGAGCCGGCAAACTCTTTGGGTCGTTTATATGTGATGTCAAGAACCGATGACATTTTATCGCCATATTTTGCTTCAAAACCACCTGCCGAGAACTTTAGTTCTTGAACCATCGAAGGATTTGCAAAACTTAAACCTTCTTGTTGTCCAGCTCTAACCAAAAAGGGACGATAAATCTCTACATCGTTGACATAAACAAGATTTTCATCATAATTTCCTCCTCTTACAGAGTACTGAGAACTTAATTCATTATTTGAATAAACACCGGGTAATGTCTTGAGTGTCATTTCAATACCTCCTCCAGGGCCGACAATAGAATTAACAATTTTTGGATCAAGTCGGGTAATGCCTAATTGACGATCTCCTTTGTCTACTACTTCAAATTCAGAGATATCTGTGATTTTCTTTGATAGAAAACGAGTTATTTTGCGTTGTTCAGACTTGTTAAGTCTAATTGAAAGAGTGTCAGGTTTAAATCCGAAAAGTTGAAATATAATTGTCTTTTGAACTTCAGCCTCAAGTTCAATTTTAAACAAGCCGTCTGCATCTGTTGAAACAGCTTTTTGCATATCGTCTATCGGATAAATAACAACACCTGATAATAGGTTTCCTTGTTCACCTGTAATTTTTCCACTTAAGGAAGCATTCTGCCCAAAGCCTAAAGCACTAATGCCAATAAACAAGCAAATTGAAATTAATATCTTCATTCCTGAACTAAACCACTTATTTGGATTTAAAATCGCCTCTTTTCCAGGCTTCAACAAATTTTGCCCATGCAACCGGATTTAACAGATTATTCATCGGTATTTGTCCTGCATTATACAATCGGGTATTGTAATTAGTCATTGTGTTTCTGTAGTTCATTGAGGCGTCCATTGGCATTTTCATAGCCATATTAACAAGCGTTTCTTGTTCTAGATTTTTCCTAGCCCTTTCTAAATCATCATCAGGTACAGGAGCACTTAAGAAGTATTCATAAATCTGCTCTCTTGTTGGCCAAGCATAAATAACAGTTGTAGCCAACTCTATAGTATCTCTATTTAAGACTTGAATGATCGAATATCTGTTTTCCTCTAAATCGTCGGGTATAACATAACTGGCCTTTTGGTAGCCAATGCTACTGAAGTTTATGGTGTCTCCAGTTTGAGCAACGAAGGAGAAGAAGCCGTAATAGTCACCAATTGTTCCGTAGTAAGAATTGCGCACACTCACGTTTGTGTAAGGAACAGGGACCAAGCTATCGCTGCTTACTACAACCCCAGAAAATTGAATTACTTGACGTTTTGTAGTTTGCGCTTCAGTCGAAAAAGCAGTTAATAGAATGCAAATGGTTATGCAGATGTGTTTCATAGTCATTAATGAAGGCAAATTACGACAATCTACAAGGAATGCTTTTGAATTTTAATTTTATCATGAACAGCGTTCTTAACATTCTATTTTTTATAACGAATTACGTACGTTAGCACCATGCAAACGAAAAAAATCCTCCGTTGGTGTTTAGTAAGGCTATCAATTTTGATAGTTTTTATCATAGTGCTTATTTTATTTAGGCATCCACTCATGCGCACTGCCGGAAATTATCTTATTCATGAAGATGATTTAGCCAAGGCTGAAGCAATTTTTGTGCTCAGTGGAAGTCCCGCAGATAGGGCAAATGAAGCAGCTAAATTATTAAAAGCCCAATGGGCAGATAGAATTGTTGTCACAGGAGAACAGGTTCCGCGGTTATTTGAAGTTATTGATGTTTCAATGGATGAAGCTGATTTAAGCAAAATTGCTTTGAACAGAGCCGGAGTTTCAGATAAAAACATAGAGGTTTTGCACATTGGCTCATCCACAAGGGAGGAGAGTAATGCAATTTTGGCTTATTGTCGAAGTAAGCAGATTAAGAAAATCATTGTAGTGTCGGATAAATTTCACACACATCGGATTAACTACGCTTTCCGCGATCTTTTCGAAGATGCCAAAATAGAATTGATCTTAAGAGGAGCACCAAGTTCTGCGTACAAAGAAGATTTATGGTGGGCAGAGGAAGCTGGATTGCTGATGGTTAATAATGAATATGTGAAACTGTTCTATTATTTTCTCAAATATTAATGCCAGAGCCTATATCCATCAAGATTAATTCTATTCCTCGCTTATTAAAAGCCTCTAGAGCTTCTTCCATATCAATTTTAATATACGGAAATGTGTTATAATGCATACCAATAACCTTTGATGTACCTAGTATTTCAGCAGCTTCTGCCGCTGAGTAAATATCCATCGTGAAATTATCGCCAATAGGAAGGAAAGCTACCTTGGGATTGTATTTTTCCTTTATCAATCTCATGTCACTAAAAAGATCTGTGTCACCTGCAAAATATACGTTTATATCAGAGAATTGAATGTGAATTCCGTTTGCACTTCCTCCGTAAGAACCGTCGGGTAAGCTACTTGAATGTAAGGCAGGAGTGAGGCTTATTTTCCCCCAATCCAGCTTAACGCTTCCACCTGTATTCATAGGATGTCCGTTATCTAATCCTTTACCGCTTAACCAAGAATATATTTCAAAATTCGTAAAGAATTTAGCGCCTGAACGGCGGATAATTTCCTCAGCATCAGCAATATGATCGCTATGGCCATGTGATATAGCCACAACATCTGGATTTATTTTCTCAACATCTATATGTGATGCCAAGGTATTTGGTCGTATGAAAGGATCAAAGAGTATTTTTGTACCATCATTTTCAATTTGAAAACAAGAATGGCCGAAATAGGTTATATGCATAGTCAAATATACTGGCTTAAATTTTAATCAAAAATTATGATAACAATCTTATCTGCTACCAATCGTCAAAACAGCATGACGCGAAAGGTATCTGAGAAATACAAAGAATTGCTTGAAGAGTTAGGTTTTGAAACCGCATTATTTAATTTGGAGGATGTTCCCGGGCATTTATTGAATGATGGTATGTATCGTAGACCTGAGCACGGCCTGAGAGATTTTGGGCATCAGATTTTTGACTCTGCTCAATCTTTTGTAGTGGTAATGCCTGAGTATAATGGAAGTTTTCCGGGTATATTAAAAGTGGTAATAGATGCTTGTAATCCGCAGATTTTTGAAGGTAAAAGATTTGCCTTGGTCGGCGTGGCAACGGGCCGAGCTGGCAACCTGAGAGGAATGGATCATTTGACAGACATTTTAAATTATCTAAAAGCTGAAGTGTATTCACAAAAGCTACCAATTTCACAAATCAAGAGTCTTGTAAATGAGGAATATAAATTAGTAAACGAAGGTACTTTAAGTGCTCTCCATCTGCATACACAAGGCTATTTGAAATATCTTGGTTTGAGCTAATCTTTTCGGAATTTGGATGCTACTTGCAAATAGTCTCCTTTAAGATTGACTATCAAAGCAGGAAATTATTATTGAAGTTCTGTTATATGAAATTGACAGAATGCATTTTAACATTATTGTTAATAAGCACTAGACTAAATAACTTTAAGTCCATCACTTGTTAGTGGTTGGCCTGATTTTGAGATATTGAATAAATAAAAATAAAGTGCATTTGAGATTTCAGTTAAGCCCTTATATTTGGTTTATACTCAACAATAGAACATATGGATCTATTTTTCTCAACATCTCCTTCAGCTTTAATGCTAGTTAGAATAGGCTTTGCAGCATTTTTTTCTATTCTTTTTCTTCAGTCAGGTTTGGATAAACTATTTAGTTTTAGAGAGAATTTGAGCTCCATATCCACTCACTTTTCTCACACCTTTCTTAGTGCATTAGCTCCTCTACTATTACTTCTTTTAACTATTTCCGAAATGCTGGCAGGCTTCCTTTCCGCATACGGAATTGTAGAAATATTAATTCATAATAATGCAAAAATAGCCATGTACGGCGCCATTTTTTCAATGGCTTCGTTGCTGTTTATTTTCTTTGGTCAAAGAATAGCTAAAGACTACGGAGGAGCAACAGGATTGTCTTCCTATTTTATTGTGAGTGCTTTAGCAGTGATTGTGCTATCGTAAATTAACTATTACCATCAAGGTCTTCGAAGTCAACATTTGACCATTCAGAAGCGCTCTGATTAGATTCTACAGTATTAACTTCATTGCCCGAAATCGGCTCAGCGCCTTCATTTTTAGATACAATGAAATTTACAGAATCATTTAAACCTTCAGCAAATTTCTCGAAATCTTCTTTATAAAGAAAAATCTTATGTTTTTCGTAAAAGAAAGTTCCGTCATCTCTAAAGCGTTTCTTACTTTCTGTTATTGTAAGATACAAATCATCTCCTTTTGTGCTTTTAACATCAAAAAAATATGTTCTTTTTCCTGCTCTTACTGGCTTTGAGTAAATCTCCTCGCGATCTGTCTGCTCGTTAAAATCCATGTAACGTATGTCTAAGTTTGAATTAGGTAGCACACAAATTTATTTATTTTTCCTTCGGTACAAAATAATTTAAGAAAAAGAATAGCTACGAGTAGCATTTTGGAACATATCTTCAAGTTAGGCAGCTTAGAATTTTTACCTTTACAAGGAGAATTTGAATAGAGAATGATAGTTGATCCTAAAGAAGTATCTACCGGAAGATTACATGCAATTATGCTAGGAGCTATAGCACCTAGGCCAATTGCTTTTGCAAGCACAATTGATAAAGAAGGGAATGTAAACCTGAGTCCATACAGCTTTTTCAACGCTTTTGGCTCCAACCCTCCCACACTAATATTTTCACCTGCAAGAAGAGTTAGAGATAATACTATTAAGCATACGCTTGAGAATGTAATGGAAGTGCCTGAAGTTGTTATTAATGTAGTTAATTTCAACATGGTACAGCAAATGTCTTTGTCAAGCACAGAATATCCTAAAGAGCAAAATGAATTTATAAAAGCAGGATTTACAGAAGTGCCTTCTTCTAAAATCAAACCACCAAGGGTTAAAGAGTCTCCGGTGCAGTTCGAATGTAAAGTGAAGGATATTATTCACCTCGGGAATGAGGGAGGTGCGGGAAATCTAATCGTTTGTGAAATTGTAATGGTACATATTCATGATGATGTACTAGACATTAATAAGGGTATTGATCAGAAAAAAATAGACTTGGTGTCACGAATGGGAGGTAATTGGTATTGCAGAGCACATGGCGATGCATTGTTTGAAGTTGAAAAACCAATCAGCACGTTAGGAATTGGAGTTGATTCTATTCCCCAAGGAATAAGGCTTTCGCCAATTTTAACTGGCAATAATCTAGGTCAATTGGGTAATGTAGAATCTTTACCTTCTGAAGCAGAAATCAATGAATTTAAACATTCAGGAGAAAGAGATTTATTAATAAATGCTTCACTTTCGGCGGATTTTGCCTCTCACCGTGCTGCCGCAAAGCTGCTCGAGGAAGGTGATATTCAAAAAGCCTGGCTTTTGCTATTATCAGATAATTAAATAGCAGAAAAAATAGTTGTAGCGTGCTGACCACCAAAACCGCTGGCATGGTTTAAAACATTTCTAATTTCCATTTCTGTTCCTTTTTCAAATAGAAAAAGGGATGGATTTAACATGTTTCCGTCAGGCAAATAATTTGCATTTATAGGTAGAATTGTTTTTTGAGAAATCATTTCCACACTCAAAACGGCTTCCAGCGAAGCTGAGGCACCTAGTAAATGACCTGTCATTCCCTTGCTGGCAACAATAGGGAGATATTTAAGAGACTCACCAAAAACACAATTGTAAGCATTGTATTCAGAAGCATCACCTAAAATTGTTGATGTTCCGTGAGCGTATACTGCGTCAATGTCATCTGGCACAAGTCCCGACAATTGAATTGCTTGTGAAATGCAAGTACTAGCACCTTTTCCTTCTTTATCAGGACTCGTTATGTGACCTCCATCATTCGAGTTTACTCCACCTTTAAAATAAGCTTTAGCCTTAGCATGCCGACTTTGCGCAAATGATTCTTTTTCAAGTATCATGGCAGCAGCGCCTTCACCAATAACAAATCCATCTCTCGAAGAGGAAAAAGGAATTCCAGCAAGGTGAGGATCATTGTTTCTTGTTGAAAGCACTTTCATGCTTGAAAATCCCCCAACTACCGATGGTGAAATCGCAGCCTCAGAACCTCCAACTAAAGCTACATCGCACCATCCCGCTAACATATAAGCTTGTGCAGTAATTAGCGCAGTGTTACCAGATGCACAAGCAGAAACCGTGGTTATGTTAGGACCTTTAAGTCCAAACTTTTGTGCAATTCTAGAAGCAGCTGTATCAATGAGAACATTCGACTGAAAAAAGGGGTTAAATGCATTTTGATTTTTACTCATACCAAAATTCATAGTCCCAGCATCAGCAGTGGTTATTCCCCCATTGCCACTAGCCCAAAATATTCCAATTCTAGATGAATCATTTATATGAGAGAGCAATCCGGAATTTTCAATGGCCTCTTCAGCAACTGCCAAGGCGAACATAGCCGAACGGTCAAGTCGTTTTCTTTGTTTAAAGTCGCCTGCTCTCTCTAAATCGAAGTCAATTATTTCTGCTGCAATATTGCAGGAAAAATTGCTTGCATCGAAAGCAGAGATATTTCGAATTCCACTTTTCTTATTGAGTAAAGAGTTCCAAGTTGCATTTAAAGAATCCCCAACAGCACATAAAGCTCCAGTTCCGGTTATAACTATTTTCTCAGCATTCACTCAACAAAGATATCTGAAGTTTTATCTGTTTTTTCTAGAATTTGATTTTAAAATTCCTACAATAGAGATTACGAAGGCAATGATAGAAAGTAGAGTAGGTAGGTTAATTCCTACAACAAATATTGGGAAATCTTGTATTGAAAAGAAACATATACCCGCAAAGAATGCAGATGCCATTATTGAATTTCCAATTCGATTTGAGCCATTTTGTATTGACTTGGAAATATTTTCAAATGATTTATTTTCAATCTGAACTTTAAATTTATCGTTGCTTAGT
The DNA here is from genome assembly GCA_018401705.1 of Bacteroidia bacterium. Classification (GTDB taxonomy): domain Bacteria; phylum Bacteroidota; class Bacteroidia; order M30B66; family M30B66; genus M30B66. The sequence continues at coordinate 62,211 of JAGYKL010000013.1, forward strand.
TTTGATAATATTTTCCGCATGTCGCCCGGCAGGGCTGAAGCTAAAGAAAGTAAATCTCCAAAACCTGCAATAAGCCCTTTGCTATTGATTAAGTTTTTTGGATTTAATTGTTTTCTTATGAGTTTAAATGCATAGGGTTTAATAACATCGAGAGATTTAAATTCAGAATCAAGGGTAGTTCCAATTCCTTCAAGCATTGAAACTGTTCTAAGCAGAAGAAATAAATCTGGATTTAATTTTAATTTATGTTTATTAATTAGTTCCCTTCCTCTAGCAAGAGCTGCATTTAAATCAATATCTTTTACTGCTTGATTGCCAAATTCTTCAATAAAGGCTGACATGTCTTTCTCCAGAGCTGCCTTATCTTCCACTTCAGAACCCTGAAGTTTCTCAACATTTTCTACAATTCTTGAAGCATCGTCTCTTCCAAGCCCAATAATAAATTCAATAAGTGCTTTCCTATCTTTCTCACTTATGCGGCCTACCATTCCGAAATCAAGAATCCCAATCCGTTGATCTGGCAGAATAATCAGATTACCCGGGTGTGGGTCGGCATGAAAGTATCCCCATTCGAATATTTGTTTGAAATATGCATCAAAGCCATTTCTTGCCAGGGCTTTTAAATCGTGTCCTTCTGATTTAAGCTCATCTAGTTTTGAGATTTTGGTTCCTTCCAAAAACTCCATGGTTAGGATATTCTTACTGCAAAGATTGAGAAATGGCTTAGGAGTAACGACCAATTTATCCTCTTTGAATAATTCTTCGAAGCGACTTAAATGTCTGGCCTCTTCATTGAAATTTAATTCAGATAAAATAGACCTCTCAAAAGCTGCAACTAGCTCTTTGGGACGTAGAGAAGATAATTCTTCAGAGCGCATCATTAAAGCAGCAATGTCCTTTAGAACTTCAATGTCAGCTCTAATTATATCATTAATTTCAGGCCTTTGAACTTTAACAGCAACTTTTTCGCCGCTTTTGAGATATGCAACATGAACCTGAGCAATAGATGCTGAAGCAATAGGAGTGGAGTCGAAGGATTTAAAAACATCCTCTGGCTTTTTGCCATAATCTTCAATAAATGCTTGTTCTACCTGTAAATAAACAAAAGGAGGGACGGCATCTTGAAGTTTAGAAAGTTCCTCAACTAACTCATCTGGAATTAATCCTGGTCTATTACTGAGTACTTGACCAAGTTTAATATAGGTTGGTCCTAACTCTTCAAGTACTAGCCTTAACCTTTTCCACCGATCGTTTAATCGCTGCTGTTCCTGTTCTTTTGAGCGGACTGCTTTAAAAAAGCGGCTAAATTTTCTGCCTGAAAGTTGATCAACGATATCAGCAAAGCCATGCTTAATAAGCACAGCAAAAACTTTGCGGTAACGTTTGCCTCTAGAAATCACTTTTAATCTTGTGAAGGGCTATTGTTTTCTAAGGCTTCAACTCTTGATTTTAGAGCTTCGAATTCTTCGCGAGAAGGAATTCCAGATTTTTCAATCCATTCACGAATAGTTTCTTTGCTATTTTCTTTAAGTTCTTCGCCTGCTTTTCGTGTTTCAGAACTGATTTCTTCAGCAAACTTTTTACCTTCTTCACGAGTTAATTTGCCCTTTTCTACAAGTTCGGCTACAGCTTTTTCAACTTTATCACGTGTAATTGCTATTACACCTAATCCCTGGTAAAGGATATTTTTTAACGTATCTTCCATAAATTGTATTATTTCAAAACAAACGCAAAGTTACGAGGTTTGTTTTTGCATTGAAGTATTTCAATGCTTTGATTCTGCGATTAATCATAGAATCAAAATAGGTTTTAAGTTTCTTCCTAATATGTCCGAGTTCAAGTCTTAATTAAATGACAACCCTTACTCTATATCGTTATCCTAAAAGTCAAATTTTTTGGGCTTTTACACAAATGCAGCTAGCACATAACAAATTAGCTAAAACTCCCGGATTGAAGTTTTACAAATTAATGGGGAGCGGAAGTGCAGGCGGGGTTGGGCTTTGGCCCAATTGGAGGGTTTATGCATTTTTGGGTATTTGGGATTCAATAGCCGACTTTAAAAACTTTCAATTAGAACAATCTTTTGCGAAAGAGATCTCTTGAGCGTTGTTCAGAACAGATGACTACCTTTCTCAAACCTCTGAGAACTCATGGATTATGGGGCGGTATTAATCCATTTGAACCTTTGGTTACAACAACACCTATTAAAAATACTCAGGTGGCTGTGCCCCAACTAGAGCCCGCATAAAGCTCAAGCGTTTGCCTGAATTTTGCTTGACACGCCTGCTGCAAAATCCTCTTTGCTTGATCAGAAAGACCTCCTTCTGAGTATTGGTATAGGTGAAACACCACTTATTTATCAAGCTACCTTCAGCATTTGGCTTAATTTAGATGCAGTTCAACAATATGCTTACAAAACTCCAGCTCATGCAAATGTGGTTCGTAAAACCCGAGAGCGCGATTGGTATAGTGAAGAAATGTTCACCCGATTTGAAGTATTAGGCTCCACTGGCTCTTGGGAAGGGAAAACCTATTTTGAAGAGCCTGATTCATACTAATTCAACTTTAGTTAATTTTGAGTTTTCTTTAATTTAAGTTATTATTTTTGTTGTTAGCCTTAATACTTAATTAATATTAACTATTATTAAAGAGAAAGACTAATATCAAAGAATAAACTTTGAATACACCTAAAACGCAAATGGAAATAAGCAGTATATACCGATAATATCTTATTAAATCTAATGACTTATCTGAAAGCATCTTGTTCTATTCTGTTTTTCTTAATCCTAACTAGTTTTAGTAGTTCTGCTCAGTCAGTTAAACCTTTATTCAAGCCTTTTTCCCTGGTTGAAATGTTTACTTCACAGGGATGTTCAAGCTGCCCACCAGCTCATGAAATAGTAGACAATATTTACATGGATCCTGTTTTCGGAGACAATAACGTTTTGTTTTTAAGTTTTCATGTTAATTATTGGGATGATTTAGGCTGGAAAGATCAATTCTCTAAGGAAGAATACACCGAGCATCAAAGATATTATCAAGATAAATTTAAGCAGGAAGGGCTTTATACGCCGCAATTTGTTGTTAATGGTATTAGTGGGTTTTCGGGTAATAATGAACCGAGGCTTAGAAGAGAGCTAAAGGCTTCAATGCTAAGCCAGAAAAGTGGGCCACAACAATTTGAAATTAATTCATTATCAACTGACAAAAATAAGCTTATATTTTCCTATTCAGCTTTAGGTGAGAATACAGATAGGCTTATCCAAGCCGCAATTATTAGTAAATCAGATACGACGTTAGTTAAGGCTGGAGAGAATGCCAATAAAGAATTGCATAGCAAAAATAATGTACTCAATTATTTACAAATACCTATGCGAGTAGAAGGAAGTAAAGCATATCTGAATTTACCTTCAATGAGAAAAAAAAGCAGCCTCTTATTTGCTGTATGGGTTCAGTCTAAGTTAGATGCAAAAGTTCTAGATATTCAGGTTTTTGAAATCAAATGAGAAAGGTTTCAAGTTAATTTCAAGTAAATATTTATAATTTATCTTGAACAATACTTTGTTTTTAAATTAGTGAAATTACTTCTTAATTTGATAAATCCATGAGCATTGATTTACTTGTGTTTTGACTATATTTTAATTCTTTGCTAAATTCTAAGTAAGCGCAGCATTTTTTTAATGGCCTTCAAAATATGGCAATAAAACTTGACTCTGTAATTTGAAATCACATAGCATTAAAAAAATTAATATTTGTTATAATCTCCATGTTTATCAACCTTCGCTTGATTTATCTGTGTTGATCAATCAAAATAACATTGCCATCAGGGTCTTTAAAAACTAAACTCGCAGGTCCAGAGGATTTTTCATCGGCTTCACTATCTAGTTTTATGCCTTTCTCTTTTAAACTTTTTTGAATTGTTCTCACATCCGCGAAACTGTCAATCGCTTGAGCGTTTTCATCCCAACCTGGATTAAATGTTAGTATATTTCCTTCAAACATACCATGAAACAATCCTACAAGCGCATTTCCATTTTTCATAATTAAGTAGTTCTGTTCAAGAGATCCTGCAAAATGACTAAATCCAAGATTTTCATAAAATTCTTTTGAAATGATTAGGTTGTTAACCGAAAGGCTGATTGAAAATGCTCCTAGTTCCATAATAATGTTAATGTTTATAAAAATGTGAATTTCAGAATTTTTAATGATTTTATGTTTATTAAATCATCTTTTTTATTGGCTCTAAAAGTTGAGTCAAGCCATTACTTCTAATTACCAGCATTGTTTCAAGTAAGATTCCAAGCCTACCTTTAGGAAATCCCTCCCTTGCAAACCATTCCAAATATGAAACGGGTAAGTCACAGATATATCGTCCTTCAAATCTGCCAAATGGCATTTTATTAGAAACCAAATCAATAAGAATCTGCTTATCAGGAATTAGTGAGTTTTCCAAGTAAATAATTTTTTCTTCATAAACATAAAGAAAGTAAACATATAAACAAGCAGCTAATAGAAATACAGAAAATCTCTATTTTGTGGCATGCAAATTCATCGAAAGATTTCGCGCTTGGTTGCAATAATTGAGATTTTAAAGCGTAGGCCAAACAGTTCTATGCAGGGAATTCTTAATAATTTGTCTAATAGAGATTTGGATGCTTCGGAAAGAAGTATTAGACGGGATTTTAAACTAATTCGTGATGAGTTCGGTATTGAGATTGTTTACAATCGCTCAAATGGCGGGTATGCCATAGAACAAGAATTTTTGGATGAAGCTGAAGCTCTAATTAGGTTAATAGAACTTTCGAATTCAGCAGGATTAATATTTGAATCACTTTCTGAAGCAAATGAGATAAAGAATTTGATTTCATTTGAGCATGAGGGTCAATTTCAGGGAATAGAATATTTAGAGCCACTTTTGAGAGCTGCTTCCATGAAGATATCTGTTATTATTACTCACAAGCATTTTCTAACAGAGAAAGTTAAAGAATTCTATGTCAATCCGCTGTTGATGAAAGAATTTCAAGGAAGATGGTATGTATATGGCTATGAAATAAACCGAAAGCATTTCATTACCCTTGGATTGGATAGAATGTTAGAAATAAAATTCACCGAAGACTATTTTACAGGGAATGGTCATGAGAAAGCTAAACAACTGTTTTCTCAGGTTGTAGGTATTAATATACCAGATAAAAAGCTTTGTATTGTTAAGTTAAAAGTATTTTTTCCTCAGGTAGATTATTTCAGAACATTGCCTTTACATATTTCACAAGAAGAAATTGAAACGCACGATAAATATTCGATTTTTAGCTATGCTGTAATCCCCAATTACGAGCTATCTCAAAAGCTGCTTTCCTACGGCTCGTCAATACAGATTCTCGAACCACTTGAGCTACTTTCATCTATTACAGAAGAGTTGAAAAAAAGTCTTAATAATTATAATTGAATTGCTAGGTCAAATTTTGGCAAGGTGACTTTTTTAATTAGCCATGACAATAAAATATATATCGCGAATTATTGTTAAAAATCGATATTAAATAATTTACATAGTATGAGGTATTTATCAAAATCTAGATTTAAACTAGGAAGAGAATGTGGAAATAAACTGTTTTACACAAGTAAAGCCGAATATATTAACAACAAGGAGCAAGACTCTTTTATGGAGGCATTGGCGGAAGGAGGATTCCAAATTGGAGAATTAGCAAAATTGCATTTTCCAGGTGGAATTGAAATTACAGAAAGGGATTCAAATAAAGCAGCTGAAGAGGCTAATAGATTGCTTCAAAAAGAAAATGTTGTTCTATTTGAGCCTGCGATTATATTTAAAAACCTATTAATACGGGTAGATATTTTAGTAAAGAAAGGAAATGATGTTGAACTCATTGAAGTCAAATCCGCTTCATATAGTGGAGCTAAAGATGAAGGCTTATTTAATGCAAAGTCTGATAAAGTAGCATCCAGTTATTCTACTTATGTGGAGGATGTAGCTTTTCAATCGTATGTTTTTGAGCATGCATTTCCTGATTTTTCCTGCACTTCGTATTTGATGTTTGCAAACAGTGATGGGGTAGCTGAAGCTGATGGAATGAATCAATGGTTTAAATTTACTAAAAATGATAAAGGAAGGAAGAAAATTATAGTTCATTCTGAGGCATTAAATTATAATTTTAAACACAGTAATCTTCTCAAGAAAGTTTATGCAGAAAGAGCGATTGCACTAATCCATAAAGAATTTGAAGATGCGGGAAGTTCGTTTGCATTAACAATTGATGAACTCAGTAAAGCATATTCTAACGACAGATTTTATGGTGAAGACCCAGGATTAGCTTGCAAATCATGTGAGTTTAAGGCTGCTTCAGAATTAAGTGAAAATGGACTAAAAAGTGGATTCCATCATTGTATGAAGCAACTACTAAATTGGGAAAACAAAGATTTCAGTAGGCCTTTAATTTATGACATCTGGAACTTCAGGAAAGCTAGAGAATTGCTTGAAGTGCAAGGAATATGGTTCTTAGACGAAATTGATATCAATCAATTTGATGAGCCTCAGAATAATGACGGAATGACGTCAAATTTCAGAAGGAAATTACAAATTGAGAAAACGCTTTCTAACAATCATAAGGCCTATATTGATAAAGAAGGTTTGTCTAAACAAATGACTTCTTGGAAGTATCCTTTGCATATGATTGATTTTGAGACAAGTATGGTTGCTATCCCTTTTTTCAAAGGGATGAAGCCTTATGAAGGAATCGCATTTCAATTCTCACATCATATTTTGCATGAAGATGGTCGTGTAGAGCATAAGAACCAATTTTTAAATGCAGAACCGGGTGTGTTTCCAAATTTCGAATTTGCCAGAGCCTTGAAAAAAGCTCTGGAAGATGATAACGGGAGCATATTTAAATATTCTGCTCATGAAAATACTTATTTAAATCATATTGCAAGGCAATTAGTTAATTCAAATGAACCTGATAAAGCCGAATTAATTGCATGGCTAAAAACAATTACAAGGTATAAAGATCTTGATAATCAAGAGCATATTGGAGAACGAGATATGATTGATTTACTTGAAGTCGTGAAAAAATATTACTATCATCCTTATATGAAAGGCTCCAATTCTATTAAAAAAGTAATACCGGCCATGCTCCAGGATTCAGCCTTTCTGCAAGAGAAGTATGGGCAACCTATTTATGGTTCTACCCCAGATTTACAAAGCTTAAATTTTATTGATTTTCAATGGGTTCAAAAAGATGAGAAAGGTTGTATAATGGAACCATATTCTTTATTGCCTAAACTTGAAATATCAGGAAATGATGAAAAATTTAGTCAATTCCTAAACGATAATTCTCTAGCTGATATAAATGATGGAGGTGCCGCTATGAAAGCCTATCAATTAATACAGTTTTCTGAAGGCGTAACGAGTATTTCCAAACCATTAAAGGAAGCATTATTCAGATATTGTGAATTAGATACTCTAGCGATGATTATGATTGTGCAAGAATGGCGAGATCTATTAAAATAATTCCTATCTTTTTTCAGCTTTAATTTTTTATGAGAAAGAAGCTGAATACAATTAAGTTTTTTACGTTCCTTCAAAGATTTGAGGGAGGAATGGGTCTGCATTACATTACAGTACCAGATGATCTTGCTTTACTGATGTCGGATAAATTCCCATTTAGAGTATTTTGTCGTGCTAATGAAAGCGAAGTGCCGGCTGCAATAGTGAAACATGGTATGGATGGTTTTATTATTCAAATGGGAAAACAAACCCTGAAGAAATTAAAACTAAATCCGCACTCAGATTTTGAAGTGGTTTTGGTTGAAGACCTAACAAGTCACGGATACGAAATTCCTGAAGAGTTTGAGGAGTTGCTACTTCAAGATGATGAGGGAAGGGAAGCTTGGGAGCAATTAACAAAAGGAGCTCAAAGGAGCTATTTATACTATTTAAATACTGGGAAAAGTTCTGAAACCAGAATTAAACGTTCGATTATTATTCTTCAAAGAGCCAGAGAAATCGTAGCAAGAAAGAGTGCGAAAAAAGATAAGGAGTAAATTTTAGTTTGCTTTTTTATTCCTTTTAAAAAACGTATTTATATTTTCTCATTTTGAATAAGCTTATCAAGTAAATGTGAAATAAGTTTTGCTCAATGTTCACATGAATTGAAATGTTAAACCTATCAAAAATATTACTAAGTTCTCGAAGTTTGGTAATAGAAAATAGTCGAAAACATAGCAAGTGAATATTCCTTATTTTTTTGATTATCCATCCCTTTTAAGGTTCGCTTATCTGCTTGCTGGAATAATCATCATCTGGGTATTATCAAGTTTGCTAAAGCGAATTCTGATATCCCGTATTGATGATATTAATAGTAGATATCATTCTAAAAGGATAGTGTGCATTATTGAATATTTACTTGTACTGGTTCTCATTCTAATAATTTTTTTCTAATAAAATACAAGGCTTAACTGTTGCTTTAGGTGTTGCCGGCGCGGGTATTGCTTTTGCCCTACAAGAGGTAATTGCTTCATTTGCAGGTTGGCTAACTATTATGTTTGGAGGTCTCTATAAATCCAAGGACCGGGTTCAATTAGGAGGAATTAAAGGGGATGTAATGGATATTGGTGTTTTAAGAACAACCATTATGGAGACTGGGGATTAGGTAGATGGAGATTTATCTAATGGTAGAATTGTGCTTATTGCAAATAGTTTTGTGTTTAAAGAGCCTGTATTTAATTATTCAGGTGAATTTCCATTTCTATGGGATGAAATTAAAGTTCCAATTCAATTTGGGAGCGACTACAGGTTGGCTATGGAAATACTAAATAGGGTTGGCTCTGAAATAGCTTCTGAGCTTCCTGAAAAGTCCAGCGAACAATGGAATTCACTTCAAAAAAAATATCTGTTAGAAAATGCACAAACAAAACCTATGGTTTCGCTAATTGCTAATGATAATTGGATTGAATTTACTATCAGATATGTTGTTATTTACAATAAGCGAAGAGTTACAAAGTCAGACTTGTTTCTCAAGATTTTAGAAAGTGTTGAACAAACGAATGGAGCAGTTCGCTTTGCATCAGCAACATTTCAGCTTGTTGGAGCTCCTGATTTTAATGTGAATATTAAAACATCTAAGGATGTTTAGAGTTGTATTTAATAATATTGCTTTATCAAATGAATCTTAAACTCCATATCGTTACTTAGAATTTTGTATTGTGAACAAAGTAATTGGACTTAACCCAATGGATATTCGATATTCCGGTTCTTTGTTGCGATGAATAATGAAATTTGAATAGTTTCTTATTAACAGCCTAGGTGGAATTACTTCCATAAAACTTGTCGAATACAAGACAGGCAGTAAGATCTCCACTTACATTAACTGCTGTTCTAAACATACCAAGTATTCTATCAATACCTATTATTACAATTAGCCCACTAATTGGAATACCGGCACTTTCTAAAACTGTTGCCAGGATAATAACTCCACCACCTGGAATAGCTGGTGTGCCAATTGAAGCAGCAACTACAGTAGCTGTGATTAGAATAAGATTTATAATAGATAATTCTATACCATAAGCCTGAGCCATGAAGATGGTAGTTGCACATTGGAATAGAGCCGTTCCATCCATATTTATTGTGGCTCCAATTGGTATTACGAAATCACTGATATTAGAAGAAACATGAAGTTTCTCATCTGCTGTTTTCATAGAAATAGGCATTACAGCAGCAGAGCTTGCTGTAGAGAATGCCAAGAGAAGCGGTTCTTTTATTTTCTGAATAAACACAAATGGATTCATCCTCACTACAATCAAAATTATCATCATATAAAACGTAAGAAGAACCATTAGCCCTATGATAACTACGAGTATGTAATAGCCAAGTCCAATAAAAACTTCAACACCTGTTCTTGATATCAATGCAGCCATCAACCCGAAAACAGCATAAGGGACTAACAACATTGCCCAAGAAACTATAATCATGCATATTTTCTGGATTGCTTCTGCAAATCGAATGATTGGATTTGCGGTTTTGTCTTTTAACTGAGTGATTGCAACACCAATGATTATGGTGAAGATTACAACTCCAAGCATTTCTCCATTTAAAATTGATTCTAAAGGATTATTAGGAATTAGGTTCGAGATGGCATTAGGTATTTTATCAATCTGAAGACTTTGTTTTGATGGTATCATATCATCTCCTTCGGCAGAAGGAAAACCACCTAGTGCGAGCATATAAGCTCCAGGCTTGAAGAGTAATGTTGTACCAATGCCTATAATTATTGCAGCAATAGTGGTGAACACAAAATAGAGCATTAACCGTAAACCAAATGACTTTAAATTTTCACTTGTATTGCTTATTATACCAGATATTATTGATGAAAATATAAGAGGTATCATTATCATCTGGACTAGACGCATGAAGATTTGTCCGGGAAGATCTAACCAAGTGGCTGTAACATCGCGTATATTTTCTGAAATTAATCCACTTGAAGGATTTAAAAAGATTCCCAGCATTGCACCTAGAATTAGTCCAATAATAACCTTAAGCCAAAGTCTACCTTTGATTAATCTTTCTAAGTGTACAGATAAATCATTTAAAGGTCTGAATTCTATCATTATTCCTAATCGTATTCTATTTTTTTGATTTATATAAACTGCTATTGATGAAAGGTTTAACTCAAGATTGATAAATCATAACATAGTTTAGGTAGTTTATTTGTCAAGATGCCAATTCAATTGTATTCTCAATGCAAATTACCTGAATATATTCTAAAAAAGAGTATTTTGAATTTAGTTATTATTCTGATAATTTGAATAAGAATTAAGTGTGTATTAAAAGCCATGCTGAACTAACAATAAATTAATTTAGGTTGGGGTTAAATAAATTAAATTTAAAATCTAATCTAAAAAAGTGAATTATTCCTTTAAATACTTTGAGCAAACTCTAAAAACACTTTTTTGTGAAGTTCAAGATTTAATTTTGGAGATAAAGCTACACGGGCAATATAGTCTTTGTCGCCTTCTTTAGTAGTGCCTTGAGTAGATGTGGCAGGAATTGTCCAATAGACACCTTTTAATTGTCCATAGCTCACGCAGTATTTGCTTTCATTAGGGATTTCTGTTATCATTAAGTTTATCAATTTATGATTCAGTTCCCTTTTGTAGGCTTCTTTTTCTTCTTCAGTATTTCCTTTTGTAGGAAGATCAAGTGAAAAAACGGAAGGAGTAAATCCTTTATTTGCCAACTCTTCAGATACAAAATTGATTTTTGCCTCAGGCAAGGTTTCTTTTATAAAGTTTACAAACTCCCGTGTGTTCAAATACGCATCATGAATTCTCTGAATCATCGAAGGTAATTGTTTAGCCAATATTTCATATTGAAGATCCGTGGCTTCGTTATCACAAAGCATTAAATGTCTTTCAATTTTATCCAGCAAATCTTCAGCTTTTTTATTACTGACACAATAGCCTGCAGTGCATAAACCACCACTAGGGAACTTCGACCCACTCACATAGGAAATTGCCCTAACTGTTGACAGTATTTCTCCATCACCTAAAAAGTGGACATTTGGACAAAAAGTTTGATCTAAAATGAAAACAGGATCTAAAGCATTTTCACCTGAGGCTGTTTTTCGGACTTGACTTAAAACATCTTTTAATTTTAATAAGTCAGGAACTTCAACTCGCGGGTTTGTTGGGATTTCAGCGATTATATATGGGACAGCATCTTCACTTGCAATTTGACCTAAAATAACATCAATACTTTGAATCATGTTATTTCCGCCATCTACAGGTAAATCAACAACCTCCACATTTTTGATGCATGCTGCAACACGTCTTGCTTGGTCATTTGTGCCCCCATAACAATTTGGCGGTACAACAAATTTGATAGCTTTTCCTTTATGATTCTCAAGTGCATCATGAACAAGCCCCATCATAATTGCATATTGCATTGACAAGCCACTTGATGCTACAAGAGGTTTCACAAGAGTTCCTGTGATTTGTTTTATGCTATTTGAAACGCTTTCCTTGTTTGAAATAGCATCAGCGTCGTTTTGAACAAGAACAGTATCGTTTACGAGGGCTTTCAATGCCAAAAGGCAATTGGCTGGCGTCATTGCGATTGTTTCTCTTCTTCTTACATGTTGAATTTCAGAAATGTATTTTTCATTTTTACTTCCATTAACTAAAATGATACTTCCTATTTCTGGGTAAATGTTAACGAAAAAATCAATTCCGATAGTAATCGGGATTTGACCAAAATCATCCATCAAACCTTCTTTTTGTTGAGAAATATAGATGGTACTGCCATCAAAATCAGCTAATGTTGAAGAATTCTCTATGTTTATCAAATCGAATTGGTATGCATAAGCACCTCGCAGTATTTCGGCATCAAAATAATTAGGCAATTCACCATGGTAAAGAATTCTTGTGGTTTTATAATCTAATGAGTTCTTTCTTAGGATAGCTAATAAAGGAGCCGTTTTTGATGAAAAACTTATAACATTTTGGGATTCTAGGTTGCTTAGTTTTGCAATTGCCCATTCCAAAAGACACGATAATGGATGGCCTAGTCGAATATAATCGTAAGCGGTAGGTAGCGCTTGAAGTTTTGTTGATTCTGAGTCATTATTATTAAATAAAACTTCTAACTCATCTAAAAATTGAGTTTTAGCTAGTTTTTCGTTATAAATATCTAAGCGATGGGTAGTTAGGTTTATCCAGTTGCTTGGTAAATTTTCTAGCACACCAATAAGGTAGCTTAGCACTTTATTGTCTCCCATAACTTCTTGCATAAATATGTGACAAAAGTATGCATTAATCAGGTGTATTTATGAACAATCCAAGATGTTTTGATGAGCGAAAATTTAAACAGGGGATAGCAATATGACTGGTTTGGAGTATTTAATATTGGGTGTTGACTATAATAAATTGATTTATTGTTGGTCTAACTTGGATTATACCTCTGCTATTTTATTTTATTAAAATTTACTTACTCCATTGATTGTTAGATGCTAAGAAGTCACTATTTTAATTTAATTTGAGGCCATATAGCTTCAAAAATATGATAGCATTTTTTTAGTCGGATGAATTTATTACTTTTAAGAAAATTAATAAATCAAAACTATGATGAAAAAGCTACTAGGAATTTTCCTTTTACCCTTAATTTTGTTTTCCTGTCAAAACAGTGAAAAACCTGCTGAAGAAACTTCCGATCCTATCGAAATGGAAAGGAATTATTTGGCTAATGCTCACCTTCTTGGCAAAGTGAAAATGATTGAAGAAATTCCCTATTTGGTAAGCGAGGATGGTAGTGCAGGTGAGATGGACTCTTGTTGTATAGAAATTGAAGAACTTGATGAAAATGGTTTTTATGCTAGAAGTATAGAGAAAGATAAGGAGGGTAATGTTACTTCTGAAAGAGTTATAGCTCTTACCGAGACTGGTAAAGTTATATCCAACACAGTAACCGAGAAGGGCAAAGTGGTTTGGAAAAGGGAGATAATCAGGAACGAGGAAGGAGTGGCAACACGTGCCTTAGACTCTGATACTACAGGCCTAGTTACTCGTGTTCATAAGCCAGAGGCTTTTAATGACTTCAATCAAGCACTTTCTGGTACAACTTATTTGGGTGATAGTACAACTTATTTCGGTAAGTGGACTTGGGATTATATAGATGGACAAGTATCGGGCAATAGTTGGGTTGATAGTTCTGGTGTGCAAAGAAGGAAACGCACTGGTGAAGTAAACGATAAGGGCTGGATTTCTAAAGTTGTTGATGTTAAAGTTGAAGAAAGTGGCGACACAATTACAATGGTAGAAACTTATACTTATGATAGTTTTGATGAAATGGGCAACTGGACTCAACGTACAGAATATAATGACGATAAAGCTGTTAAAATACTAAAGCGAACTTATACATATTATTGATAACAGCTGGGTAAGTAACTTGATTAAAAAAAAAGCCGACTCTAACGAAGTCGGCTTTTTTATGCTCATTATTATCTGGGTGATTTTTTTAATGTTATAACTTCTCTTATCAGTTAAAACTGAAAATAGATAAACTACTGTCCGCTTGTCTGGACAGACATTAATCCAAAGATCATTATTCCCAAACTACTACAACTAGCCATTTAGGTGTAGTATTTTTAATCGAATCAATGAATTATTCTTCATTGCAAAATTACCAAAAAAACTAAAGTCATTAATCCTAATACAGTAATATATGACTGGTCATGAGAATAGGCTTAGTGCCATGAATAAAGAAAAGAGAACCTAGAATATCGATAGCATTCTTGAAGTTATCTTCACGGAAGAAGACCCAGGTTATATTTATGCAATTAAATGTTATGAAATCTAAAAGTAGTTTTATAACAACACTTTCATTTTTTTACTATTAAGCACAACGACTATATTCGCAGAGCCAAATTAAAAATATTAATAACAAGAAGCACTTCATTGCATTCGCCATCTTATTGATATCATCCCTGGATACCTCCGTCCAAAGCGATAGCTTGTTAAGGGTTGAAGCCTTGATCAATTTTTGTGCTGACACATTCGTTTTGCAAACCCTCAACATAAGAAGTAATTATAGTATTTTTTATTGTCTCTTCCTCTTGACAGACTGAATTTTATTCATTGTTTTGATTGTGTTTATTTGAGCTCTCGCAGGAGGTAAAGCAGAATAGTAATAAAAGCAATAGGATGAAGTAATTCTTGACAGTAAAAAGATGAGCTCAATTAATGAGGTTGAATATATTGCTTTAAATATAAGCAATCCCGATAATTCGCTTCGCTCATATCGGGATGAGTTCGACTTGCGAAATCAAAGATTTCGAGTCTCACTCACTTTCCGATACAAAATTTGCCAAAAATAACTCCAAGAACTTCGTCGGAGGTGACTTCACCAGTGATTTCAGATAAAGCATCTAAAGCATCTCTGATGTCGGCAGAGAGTAAATCGCCTGGAATATGAAGTGCCAAGCCTTTTAGCACCTTATCAAGAGATTCTGACGCTTTTGATAGTGCATCAGCGTGACGTGCATTAGTTACCAGTGTATCACTTTGTCGTAGTGATTGGACGTGGTTTAGCAAAGCATCTTCTAATAAAGTAATTCCTTTACCCGTTTTTGCTGAAATAGGAATTGCAGATTTAACTCCTGAATATTTCACTTGCCAAGCATCCTCATTTAATTCATCAGTTTTATTTCCTAATGGAATTAAAAGTTTGTCGCTTGGCATCAATGCTTCAAGCGCTTTTACCTGATCATTAACCTCGTCAGGAGAATCTTTTCTAGCATCGAATAAATAAAGGACAATATCAGCCTCTTTAATTTTGGCATAACTGCGCTCAATGCCAAGGTGCTCAATGGTATCTGTCGTAGCGCGAAGTCCGGCAGTATCAATAAATCTAAATGAATATCCTTTAAGCACGATTTCATCTTCAATAGTATCTCTGGTTGTGCCTTCTATATCACTTACAATTGCTCTATCTTCCTGAAGCAGCGTATTTAAAAGTGTTGATTTTCCTGAATTTGGCTTACCCGCGATGGTGACCGGAATTCCAGTTTTAATTGCGTTGCCCAAGGAAAAGCTATCTAAGAGTTTTCTAATTACCTCCTGAATGTAATCTACTAGTACTTTTAATTGAGTTCTATCAGCAAACTCAACATCCTCAGTACTGAAGTCGAGTTCCAGCTCGATAAGAGCTGCAAAGTTCATGAGACTACTTCTTAATTCCTTTATTTTTTCAGAATATCCACCTCGAAGTTGCTTGAGTGCAAGTTCGTGTGTAGACTTATTTTCTGATGCAATCAAATCTGCAACTGCTTCCGCTTGGCTTAAGTCCATTTTGCCATTCAGGAATGATCTTAAGGTAAATTCGCCCGCTTTAGCGGGAGAAGCTCCAGCTTGATATAAAGCTTGTAAAATTGCCTGTTGAATAAAAACAGAGCCGTGACAAGAAATTTCTAGTGTATCTTCTCCGGTGTAGGAGTGAGGTCCTCTAAAAAGTGATACTAAGACTTCGTCAATAATTCCTTCATTATGAATAATTTCTCCGAAATGTATGGTATAGCCTTTTTGGTCTTTTAACTTCTTCCCTGATTTAGCCTTAAAAACACAATCTACGATTGTAATTGCGTCATTTCCTGTAACTCTAATTACAGCTATAGCTGACATGCCGCCTCCTGTAGCAAGAGCGCAAATTGTAGAATTGTTAGGGGATATGGGCAAGGGAAGAATAGTTGATAGTTAATAGTTGATAGTTAATAGCTGATAGTTAATAGTTGATAAGAGAAATGTGAGAAGAAGAGAGTGAAAAGTAAGTGGTAGAAGCTTAATGCTTAAACTTAGTAATTTGATAAGTGGGGCTTAATAATTTGAAGATATTAGATAGAGTGTGGGAGAAGTGAATTATTTTTAAAACTGCTTTTAAATAAGTTCCTCTTCTTTTATAATGTATCTAAGTCCTTTTAGCCTGTACCTTTTTGCTTGTTTAATTCCTATTTTCTTTTCTCCAACTCATCTCTGATTCGCCCAGCTTTTTCGTAAGCTTCATCTTCGATTGCTGTCTTTAGCATTTGTTTTAACTCTTCTTTAGAAAGACTACTAAGTTCATTTCCGGGTTCTGAAGCTCGCTCAAGAGCTGATTCTTCCTTTATGACTGCTTCCGCCTCGTCTCCATCAGCTTCATCGACTATGATTCCGGATGAACTGAGTATAAACTCGTAGGTGTAAATAGGGCAATGAAAACGAACAGCTAAAGCAATTGCATCGCTCGTTCGAGCATCCACTTCAACATCATTAGCTCCATCTTGTTGACAAATAAGCTTTGCGTGAAATATTCCTTCTACAAGATTATAAATAATAACCTCTTTAACAGAGATTGAAAACGATTCGGCAAACGATTTAAACAAGTCGTGAGTGAGTGGACGGGTAGGGGCCATCTTTTCAAGCTCAATGGCTATTGCCTGCGCTTCAAATCCTCCGATGATAATCGGAAGTCGCCTTTTACCACTTTGTTCACTCAAGACCAAAGCATAAGCACCACTTTGCGTTTGGCTATATGATAAACCGGTTATTTCGAGTTTGATTTTTTTCATAATTGCTCCACATGAAAGTACAAAACTTTCGTTGGGTATTTACAAAACGATTTAGGCGTTTTGGGACTTAAATTTACGAAAAGCTTCGTTAAGCTTAGGAATAACTTCAAAAGCATCTCCTACAACGCCATAATCAGCCGCCTTAAAGAATGGAGCTTCGGGATCTTTGTTTATAACAACAATAACCTTAGAACCATTTACTCCAGCTAAATGCTGAATAGCACCAGAAATTCCAATGGCAATATATAAGTTAGGGCGAATGGCAATTCCAGTCTGTCCAACGTGTTCGTGGTGAGGCCTCCAGCCGATATCAGAAACAGGTCTTGAACATGCAGTTGCAGCTCCAACAGTTTTAGCCAAATCTTCAACCATTCCCCAGTTTTCTGGTCCTTTTAATCCTCTTCCAGCTGATATAACTAATTCAGCGCCTGGTAAAGGAATTTCGCCAGTTTCTTCGCGAACTTTGTTTTCTGTTGTAAATGGAGAGCTATATCCTTCTAGGCTTGAATTAAAAGCCTCGATGGATGCGCTGCCTTCCTTTTGAACAGGAGGCACAGAATTAGGCAAAAGTGAAATGATTTTCACATCTGTGTTAATCTTATACTGTGCGAATGCTTTACCAGAGAAAACATTTTTGCTTACTACAAAACCATTGCTCATTTCAGGTAAGGCAACAGCACCTGAAACTAATCCGGCTTGTAATTTAGCTGAAAGTCTTGGAGCAACTGCTTTACCGCTTCTATCATGAACAAAGATGATTGTCTTAGCTCCTGTTGATTCAACTGCAGCTTGTGCAACTTTTGCATATGCCTGAGGATCGAAATGGTGAACAGCAGAAGCATCGCATTTAAGCACCTTGCTAATCCCAACACTTCCAGCTTTTGCCAATTCATCATTAGAAGCTTCGCCTATTGAAAGAAGAGTAGCTTGAGCTCCGCTGTTTGCAGCAATTTGAGCTCCGTATGAAGCAGCTTCAATGGCTGCTTTTGATAATTTCCCTTTGGATGTTTCTATAACAACTAGTACCGGCATAATTAAATAACTTTAGCTTCAGAATGAAGTAGTTCAACAAGTTGATCCATATTATCAGGATCGATAAGTTTAACAGCTGATTTTGGCTGAGGAAGTGAGAATTTAGTTACTTCAACTAGGGCTTCTGTATTACCCGCTAAAACAGTAATTGGCTTTGTTCTGGCAGCCATGATACCTCTCATGTTTGGAATTCTTGCTTCAGCCATTCCTTTGGCAGCAGAAAGTACAACAGGCATTTTTGCTGTTATAATTTCAGTTCCATTCTCAATATCTATTTCCATTACAGCTTGATCGCCATTGACATTTAAGCTAGTTGCTAATGAAATGAAAGGTAAATCAAGCAAACCTGCTATCATTCCGCCAACTTCAGAACCATTGTAATCGATAGTTTCTTTACCCGTTAGGACTATATCGTAAGCTTTGTCGCTAGCATAATCGGCAATTGCTTTAGCTGTTGAATATGCGTCTTTAGGCTCCATATCAATGCGAACAGCATCATCAGCTCCGATAGCTAATGCTTTCCGAATAATTGGTTCAACTGAAGTAGTTCCAACAGTAATTATTGTTACCGAACCTCCCAGTTGTTCCTTTAATTCAAGGGCTCTTACCAAAGCATACCATTCATCGTACGGGTTTACAATGTAGGTTACTTTGTCCTCATTGAACTTAGTATCGTTATCTGTGAAGCTTATTTTTGTTGTTGTGTCAGGAACCTGACTTATGCATACAAGTAGTTTCATTTTCCCTGTTTTTGATTCATTATTTGGGCGTGCAAATGTAGCTAAAAAACACTTTCGGGGCTAAGATGTTCCATCGAAGAGTTTATTTATTGTGATGAAGTTTCATAGATATGTTTATCATCATCTTGAAGCCTTAGAGTCATCTAAGGTTTTCACGACTTCAATCCAGCGTGAGGCTGTGCCTGCCGAAAACGAATGATCATACATGGCTTCGCAAGTCCAAACCGGCAAATAATACCTTCCCTCGTAAGAGGCATTAAATCTAAACCTGAAGGCTTTTGTTTGACCCGGTCTTAATGAGAAATAAGTTAAGATTTGGTCGTCACGAATGTCCTGGTAAGAATATGAATCGCTATTTACAGCTGCTTCCATGCCCGAAACGCGGTTGTTTTCAATTTCCCAACCCGAAGCCATCATCATGTTTAAGGCTAAGTCGTCATGTGCTTTGCCGTTGGCAGGATTGCTAATCATGACTTCAATCTGGACATCGCTTCCTTGCTTAATCCTTGTGATATCAACAGGTTGACCAGAATTTGAAGTAAACCGCACCAACATATTCATTCCAGAAGCATATGCGCTAACAAGCTTGTCGGTTCCCGGAACACCTGATTTAATAAGCTTTACAAATAAATCAGATGAATTTGGATTTTTCAGTTTCAACAGTTGTTTTTGCGAGACAGAAAGTGGAATTTCATTTTTAACAATTGATTTATTTGTGAAAACACGCTCTGTTTTTCCATTTGTAGTTAGCTCTGCATCAATTCTTTGTGCTTCTCTATTGGTGTAATATTCTGACATAGCCAACAAAGACCATGATGTAGTTTGAGTGCTATACCAGGAAGGCGAACCTAGTGCCATAGCAACTTCTCTGGCTAGCAGAGCAGCTTCTTTTTTCAGACGAAGTTTTGTTAAAACCCAAAGACGCACAGCCTGATCTCGTTGAGAATCACCATAACTTTGGTAATAGTTATAACTTCCTGCTGGTTTATTTTCTGCCAGATAAATCAAGTTCCTGGCAGTTTCCTTTTGTCCACTTTGAGCATAAGCAGCAGCAAGGATTCCAGCCGCTTGACGGCTTAAATCAATATGCTCTTTAAGACGATTCATTGCACCATAATTTGGTATTGATGCCAAAGCCAACGAATACAATCGATAAGCTTGCAATAGTCCGTCATCTTTGAATTTCTTGCGATTTGGATTCCAGTTTTCGGCTTGAATATTCTGATATTGTTTCCAAGAGCTTAACATATCGTTGTTTACTGAATAACCTGCAAGCTTAGCCTCAAGAAGGAAGTGCCCAACGTAACTACTTGCCCAATCGTCGGCATGAGAATATCCCGGCCAATAAGAGAAAGAGCCATTTGAGGTTTGATACAAACTAAGCTTGGACAAGGCCGATTTAATATTGGCTACAGTGCGCTTCTTGTCTTTATCGGTAATATCTACAAGTTTGTCGAGATAAATTTGAGGAAAAGCAGCCGATGTAACTTGTTCAACACAACCATGTGGGTAATTGGTAAGGTAATTCAACCTAGAAGTTAGGTCGATAGCTGGCATGCCCGAAAGTTCAAGTGAAGCAGTGCAGGTGCCGGGCATGCCAAAGTATTCAAGGTCTTTTTGCCATGATTCGCCAGACGTTAACAAAACATCTTCTGACGTTGTAACCAACGGATTAGGACTTCTGATATCAATTTCAGTTTCGCTAATTGCGTTATTGTTGCCTGATTTCGCTTTGACAGTGATTTTACCAATTCCTGTACTATTAATTACCTGTACTTTAAATGTAGCAAGCTGATCGCCTATTTTATCAAATTTAATGGTCTGCGTTGCAGGAGATGTTATTCTAAACATCTTATTGGCAGTCACACTCACTTCAACATTTTTTATTGCTGGGTCGAGTGCGAAAATGCTAACCGGCAAACTAATCTCCTCTTGAGGACTTAAAACTCTCGGCATTGTGCTGAGGAGCATCAGAGGTTTTTTCACTGCCACGGTCTTTTCGGCATTGCCCCATGCATTTTTCGTTGTGCTGGCTACAAGCATCACTCTCACTGAGCCATAGTATGCAGGAATAGAGAAATCGTGTTTAGCTTTTTCACCGGGCTTTAATTTAAAAGGGCCCAAATGAACGACCATAGGGATAAAACGGCTTGCGCGAGCGTTATCTTCCGCCGGACCGGCGTCACCACCACCACCAATCCTAATTTCAGATTCAATAGTTCCTGAATATCTGCCTATTACATCATCGTAAAGATCCCAAGTATTGATACCTAAAGCTTCTAAGGCATTCATAGCTTTCCAAGGGTCAGGAGTTTCGAAACGAGTTAATCCCAATAAACCTTCATCAACAATAGCAAGCGTGTATTCCATTGCTTTTCCCTGCTTTTCAGAAACTTCTATGCTAGAAACACTTTCGGGCTTAAATACTGAAGCGCAAGCAATTATTGGTTCAAGATGAGAATTAGGATTACTTACTTTTAATCTTAGCACACCGTACATTCTTAAAGGAAGGTCGTTTTCATTGATATGTGGCTGAATAACAGTAACATGAGCAAATACATTTGGAGCATATTTATCGTTGCTCTTCAGTTTAACTTCGGTATTTCCGGCTGATGTTTCAACCCATTTTTGTTCAATAAGTCCTAATCCGTCTTCTATACTTATATGTGCTTTTCCCCCTTTGGGTGAAGGAAACGAAAGAATAATTTCATCTCCCGTTGAATATTCTTCTTTATCTGAACTTAGCTTAAGTTCCTTACTGTTTTTAACCACAGCATCACTTTCTGGATTAAAAGAATCTCCAGCTACCGAAAAGACTTCACTAGCGCAGTGATTTCCATCCATATCACAAATGCGAATAAGATAAGCACCGAATTCTTCAGGTTCAAATTTCAAAGAGTATGTGGCTTTACCTGCGTTGTTGGTGGTAACTACATCTTCGATTACAGACTTTGAATATCCTGAACTATAATAATCGTTTGCTCTGATGGAGCTACGCTGCCACCACCACTGAGTTTCAAGTTTATACACCGAAATACGAATATTTCTTTGGGGTGCAGAAGTGCCATCATCTTTTACAGAAGCAATATTTACTTTATGCTCTGTATCAACCGACAATGCTCCCATGTAGGAATTTCCTTCTGGGATTTTTAAGCCCACAAATGTGGAGTAGGGCAGCCATGGCATGGTGAATCTATCGATACTGAACATACCTCCGGGTTCAAACACCCTCACTGTGAAGTCGGCATTTAGCTTTCCACGAAATTGTCTTCCTCCCGCGATTAGCGGCAAAAACTCTGCTTTGCCTTGCTCATTTAAATTAGCATCGAATAAGGTAATTTCTTCAGAATTAGAACTACGCGTATCATCATCAAAAACAAATCCTTCGTAGCCTTTTAAAACTTGTTATGGCTGGATCTAAGCACCGTATTTACAGTAGCCCTCAAGCCCGAAGCCGGACTTCCATGAAGCCATAAAGAGCTAAGTTTAAGCGGGATATTTGAGTTAGAATTAAGGATAATCTCAGATGGGAAATCCAGAGCCATTTTTAACCTGTTTGGCTGAACGGTTTCTACACGCAAGTACTTTACAAAACTAGCACTACCAAACTGAAGAACAGCACGATACGTTCCAGTAACTCCGCCAGCTTGCGTTTTAAATTTGAAACCTGTAATAGAATTGTCTTTAAGATATGGTTTAATTTCTTTGTGAATTCGCTGTCCGCGAGGATTATACACCGAAAGTACCAAGGGAGGATTATTTCCCTGCAGCATCATTTCAGATTGAGATTCGATTACGGAGTTCAGGAAAATTGTATCTCCGGGGCGCCAAACTCCTCGTTCAGCATAAAGAAAAGCTTTAATACCTTCATTAATGGCTTCACCACTAACATCAAAACTACCAAGTGGGCGCATTTCTCCTCGCACAAGTTTAAGATAGCTCTTGTGGTTGCCCGCTGAAGCAACGAGCAAAAAGGGAGTATCTTTTAATTCGCCAGCCAATTGAGCATATCCATCTTTATCTGTGTTTAGTTTTGCGATTGACTGTAATTGATAATCAAGAACTTCGAGACTAACGTTGGGATATTGTTTTCCACTGATTAGGTTATTTGCGTAGAAGTGCCAAACATCATCTTTTCCTTCTTTGGCCATTAATCCAATTTCGGTTGACAGAAAATTAGAAACCGCTGTTCTCCCGTATCTATAATATGAAGGATCGCAAGGATTATCTCTTTGACGCCAGTCGTAACGATATTGATAATCATCTTCATCTTCATCATACCAATCATCGTAGCCATAATAGGTTGCTTGATTAAGCGCTCTGAAATTAGGCTCAGGTTTAACTTGCTCTAAAGTGCTTGAATTATCGAGGCATGGGAGGTCGGCATATTCTTTTTTGAAATCAAGTTCAATTCTGTAAATGGCACCGGGTTGAGTTTTTACTATTTCGTCGAGGTTAATTGAGTAGCCTGTGAATTCAGCTCTTTTGCTGATTGACTGACGTTTTAAGTCTACAGTTGTTATAGCAACTACTTTCCCTGTTTGTCTCAGACCAGAACTTCCTTGTAATTGATTTGAAGCAAGAAACCTTGGGATATTGCTTTCAAGGATTTGAATGACTTTTACATCGATTTTATTTAAATGAACAGCTTCGAAAGGAATACTTAAGCCATTGGTTTGCGGCAATATATTGCCGGAATTAGGGAAACGAACTTCGGGGTTTTGACTTGTGATTCCTGTTTCGAATAGTTTACCTTGGCTAAGAGATGAACCGTCGGAGCTAAGAATTCCAGGGAAAAGCTCCACTTTAAACGATTGGTTTGTATTGCTTGGAAAGAAAACTCTAAGAACTTGTCCGTCTATAACTGCATCAGGCTTATCGGTTCCATACACTTTAACAAGACCTTGCAGCAGTTGATTATTTTGAAGAGGGTTTGAGAAGTGAATTTCCATGATAGGATCTTTCCCAGGCATCATTCTCATATCGTTTATTTTGAAGGTACCTAGAGGAACAACTTCGACTTTCTCATTGAAATTTTCGTCGATGTTTAGAGGTTCACCTTTAAAGTCAACTTGTATATCAGAAAGTAATGCACCTCTTTTGATGCCGCTAATTGTAAATGGGTAATGTTTGGCTTGTACATCATTATCCCAGCTAATTGTTAGGGGAGTATTGCCCTGTCGGGCGGATAGACACTCTTTTAACACAGCTAAATCTACTAAATCGGCAGTTTCGATGCTTCCGTTAAGGAACTGTTGACTTAAATCGTTAGAGTTAGATTGTAAAAAATCAAGATTTAGCTTAGCTGATTGCTTGATGGTTTTGAATGAGAACTTGAACTTATTTAGAGAGCTTGGGACTTCAGCCACTTTGCTAAGGTCGAAACCTGCTTGATAAAGCTCGTCCATAGCCAAAACTTGATTGGGGATGAATTCAACGGTTTCATTGTCAATCCACTTGATTTTACCTTCAATAGAAGGTTCAAAGTTGAAAAGGTTGTTTTCTACCAGTTCATTTAAAGAGATTGCAATTTTTGCAGCTTGGGTGAGCTGAATCTGAATCCCGGAAGTAGTAGATATTATACCTCCGGTATAGGCTTGAATGTATGGGATGAAATCTGCACTTACCTCGATCCACTCATTGGTCTTTTTAGAATTGCATGATTGATTTATTGAAACTGTTGAAAAGACTAATAGAATGAGCAGGTAACGTATTGACTTCATAGGTAAAATTTAATTACATTTCAATGATAACGATTATGATATAGAATCAGTGCTAGTGTTCAAAACTATTGACAGTTTATTTTTGACTAAGGGCATTTTTCGTAGTAATTTTGAAAAAAATTAATGACTATGGCATTGGAAATACAAGGAAAATTGATGAAGATTATGGAGCCTGTAACAGGCGATGGTAGAAATGGGGCTTGGACTAAGCAAGATTTTCTCATAGAAACGTTTGAAACATATCCAAAGAAGGTTTATATCTCTGCTTGGGGAGATAAGATTGATCAACTGAAGAGATTTCAGCCAGGTCAAGATATTAAAGCAAGCATTAATATTGAATCACGCGAATACAATGAGCGTTGGTATACAGATATTAAAGTTTGGAAAATTGATCCAGCTGATGCAACTGCTCCAGCACCAGGTGGTTTTGCTCAACCAGGCAGTTATCAGCCACAAGGCAATCAGTCAGCTCCGAATCCAGCACAACCCAATTTTCAGCCAGCGCCTGCGTCTTCAGGAAATCAGAATTTCTTTGAATCAGGGAACGACGGCGATGATCTTCCTTTCTAATTCTATAAGACTATGAAAGAAGCGCTTTCGTTTCTTACTAAGCTCGAAAAGAATAATAACCGAGATTGGTTTCAGGCAAACAAGAAAGAATATGATTCGGCCAAGAAGCTTATTCTTTCTTCTGTCGAAACTTTATTAAAAGGTATTTCTACTTTCGACAAAGGAGTCGAAGACTTGAAGCCATCTTCGTGTATGTTTAGGATTAACAGAGACATTCGATTCTCTGCAAATAAGAATCCTTACAAAAACAATATGGGTGCATGGATGTCGAAAGGGGGCAAAAAATCGCCATTTTCTGGATATTATTTGCATATTCAACCGTCTGCAAGTTTTATAGCTGTTGGAGTATGGATGCCTGAAAGCAAAATCCTCAATGCCATTCGTCAAGAAATTCATTTCAATCACGCGAACTTCAGGAAGATTATAAACAGTAAGGACTTAGTTAATAGATTTGGTGATTTGGAAGGAGAACAGCTTAAAACGTCACCTAAAGGTTTTGATGCCGATCATCCAGCAATAGATTTGCTAAGGTTTAAAAGTTTTGTGTTTACAAAGCAATTTACAGACAAGGAGGTTGCTTCTTCCGACTTTGTTGAAAAGTGCATTGTGGCATATGAGTCTGCGTTTCCGTTCGTCAAATTTTTGAATGAAGCTATAGATTTGGGAATTACTGAATAATCATTAAGCTAGCGAAGCTAGGAACCAACCCAATATTACCATCAAAGCCAAGCCAAGCAAAACATAAGCAATCAGCTTTAATTCACTTGGGTTTAGTGAACTCTTACTTTTCGAGTTCAAAGATGGATTATGCTTTTTATGACTAAGTTCAGTTGGAGCAGAAGGGGCTGTTTCAGATTGAATTGTTGCAGAATTATGCGTTTCGGATTGTGCCGAAGGTTTAATAGTTTCTAGAGGCTCAGTAATTTGAAGATCAGGCATGTCAAGTCCTTGCTTTGGCAAATCTAGTTCTTGCTTCTGTTCTTCAAGTTCTGGATTTGGTAATTGAAGTTCTTGCTTTAGAGTGTTAAGTTTAGGTTCTTCAAGATTTGATTTAGGTAAATCTTTTGCTTCTTCTAGCCTTTTTGATTCGGCTTCTTTTGGTAAGTCTTCCTCAAATTCCTTTCTATTGTATTCTGGTTCAAGGGCATCTAATGCTTTAAGGGCTAATTTTTTGGAAATTGAATCTTGATGAAATTCAAGGATTTGCTTTTCTTCTTTTTGCTCTTGCTTTTCTAGTATTTGATTTTCTGTTTCTAGCTTAGGATGTTCTAGATTAATCCATTCTAAAGCTTTTTCACTCCAGGAAATAATTGAAAAACCAATTCTGACTTCATCATCAGTAAAAAGTTCCTTTTTACTGATGCGTTCATTGTTAACCCAAACGCCGAACTTACTATCTAGATCTTTAATCCAAACGGAGTTTTCAGAATCAATTATAAGTTGAGCATGAAAATCTTCTACAGTTCTATCCTGAACAATAATATCGTTTCCAGGATTCTTTCCGATTCTGCAGATGTATTTCATTCATTTATTCCTTGAGCATCAGCTCAACCTTGCCTAATGTTATTTTATCGCCGGGCTTAAGAGAGCGGTTACGAATACGTTCTCCGTTCACAAAAGTTCCATTAGTACTTCCAAGGTCTTCGATAGTTATTTCATTGTCTTTTGACTTGATAACTGCATGTTTACCTGTAACAGTTATTTCTGGTAAGCAGATATCATTTGACTCATGTCGACCTAAAGTAATAAGCTCTTTAGCAATTGGGTAAGTTAAAGTTCTTCCATCTTTGCTAAGTAAAATAACTGGCAAAGCTTTGTCTGATTTTTCGACCTTTATTTCTGAGGTTTCAACCTTGGAGATTATCACTTCTGTTGGTTTAGCTTCAATTGCAGGATTGTTAGCTTCGTTGGTTTGTTCAGAAGTTACTTCCTGGTCATTTTTTCTGGTTTTTTTCCTTGAGAAAATATTGATGAAAAGCATCAAGACAACTACCAAGCCTAAAATCCCAATTGAGTACCATAGATATGGCTTGAAATCTTCAGGTATAATTTGGCCTGCAGCCGGATCGTGAACAATTAAGATTTGTCTATTACCTCTGTAATTGATATCAATTTTGGCTTTGGAAGGGTTGGTATCCATTCCCACGGTGAACATGATATCGTATCGGGATTCTTTAACAGACTGAGGAAGCGGAATGTTAAAGAAATCAGTAATTGCATTAATGATTCCGATTTGAGTTTTAGCTTGAACATTTTTACCCCCAGTTCTAGCACTAAGACGAGTCATGGCATTTGAAGTAATAACACTGTCATTTTCAAGGTAAGTTACCGAGAAAACAGGGATGTTTAATTGTTTTGCTCTGGAAATACAGTCAGAAGAGGAAGTAGGAAAGCTACTATTATTCTTTGAAGTGCTTAAAACGATAAATAACTTTTGTTCTGGTACCTGTTTCTGAATGCCAATATAATTTAGCGCTTCGAGGATGTTCTTATAAAGGTCAGATCTAAGCAATGAATCTTCGCTAGCATTAATTCTAAATAACTGCTGCCTTATGTAGCTATGCCTATCAGTAAATTTATCTGACAGTAAACTCATATCAACACTGTCTTTATCGAAACTCCCAAACCATCCAATATTTAAGATGTCTTCTGGATTAAGATTGTCTAAAGAGCCTGAAACCCCTTCACGTAAATCTACCATAGCTTTACCGGTAGTATTGCCAGAAGCTTCCAAAAGAAAGAATACAGCTCTTCCTTCATTTTTGTCTTTATCAGGAATGCTCTCCTGAATATTGTAGATAATTTTTCTGGAATCTTGGCGAATGTTTAATTGTTCTTCTTCGAAACGAGTGTTTCCTTGAAAAGCAAAAGACACCTTAATGACCGGATAACTGCTCGAATCGACAGAAATTATTTTAAGTTCCTGTGCATTCAAGTTGTTCCATGAAAGGGAAAATCCAATCAGAAAAATTATAGATAAGCACTTGATAATAAGGCTATTTATGAACTTTGTCATAGAGTTATTCAATCGATTCGGAATGCGAAAGCGATTCATAGTTGTACATTGCGTTCAAAAGTGCAAAAAAAACAATCGGTCTGAAGTCATTTTAACGGGACTTTATAAACAGGGTTATCAAATATGAAATTGTTCGTAAAACAAACTTTACTTACCGTTTTTGGAAGATTTCCTCAAGAGAAGAGGATGTTTATTGTTTTATCAATTTCAGGCTTATGTCTCATTTTACGGCAATTTGGGGGTGAATATAGCTCATCACTATTTCATAAAGGAGATGATTTTGTGGTTGCAATTTCGAGAGGCATGTTTAGACTTTTTGAACATGATCCGGGCAATTTGCCTCAATTGTTTGTTTGGGTTGTTGTTCAATTGTTAGCATTATTAATAATACCTGGAATTTTTTTATGGATTACAAGACCTAAAGCTTTTTCATTTTTTAAGTTTCCAGAAAGAGATGCTTGGAAAATCTATCTCGTTTTATTCGCTTTAATGTTGCCGGTGATTTTTGCAGTTTCGTTTCTTGATTCATTTAAGGCAACTTATCCATTCCTAGAATTTACTGATGAAATTAATTGGGGTATGCTTGTTTTTTGGGAACTCATCTATGCCCTACAGTTCATTGCAATTGAGTTTTTCTTTAGGGGTTTTCTATTGTTGGGAATGCTACCCGTTTTTGGAGAGGCGGCCTTGGCGGTGAGTGTTTTGCCGTATGTGATGATTCATTTCGGAAAACCTTACCCAGAAATCATAGGGGCTTTATTAGCTGGTTGGATATTGGCGCGTTTGGCTTTGAAAACAGGCTCAATCGTTCCCGGAATCATGATTCATTTTGGAGTTGCTCTCTTAATGGATCTTTTGGCGCTTTGGCAAATGCACAATTAATGAAGTACGTTTTACGATGTACGTATTACGATGTACGTTTTGCGATTTGCGATGTACGTATTGCGATTTGCGATGTACGTATTACGAATTACGTATTACGATGTACGTATTACGAAGTTCAGTTGATATAGGCAGCACAACATTAGATATTCATTTCAACTACCAACTGCCAACTACTAACTATCTACTAGACAACACTATGCGTGCTGTTTCTTCAATGCTTAAGTTAATATCATTGTAATGAAATCCATTCAGATTCTGAATGATTCTCTGTCCGTCAAAACTTTGCTTTCCGGAGGCCATTCGTAAACTGTCTTTAGTAAGCGGAATAGCAGTTTTTGAAAAAACGGACTTAAGTTTACTTGCCAGAATAATAAGTGGGAACCAAAATCTGCCAACTTTAAATTTGGGCGTTTCCTTGTTTGTTGCTTTTGAAACCAGCTCAAGGAATTCAATTGTTGTCATATTCCTTGCGCATAAAATAAATCTCTGGGCATTCAAATCTGAATCAAGAATAAGCAAACAGCTCATGGCAATGTCTTCAACAGACACATATCCGCTAGCTCCTTCAACATAAGCAGGTAAACCATCCGAAACAGCATAGAAAATACTCGCACTGCTGTTTTTTCTCAAACTAGGGCCTATAACAAATGTAGGATTAAGAATCACCGCGTTCAAGCCTTCTTCGATTGCTCTCCAAACTTCCTGCTCAGCAGCATATTTGCTTATAGCATAGGCTGTTGTGGAAGGGTCGGGCTTAAAAAAGTAATCTTCATCAACAAGTCCATCTGGATTAGGACCTAAAGTGGCCACAGAACTCAAATGAATGAATTTCTTTATTTGCTTTTCCTTAGAAATATTAACGAGATTCGAAGTGCCTTCGGCATTGATTTTAAGCATATTGTCTCTATCTGACTTTTTCGTAGAAACAAACGCTGCTGCATGAATAACATAATCGACATTTTCAATAGCATCTTCAATTACCCCAAGATCCAGTATATCTCCCTCAAACCACGAAATGTTGGATTTATAATCACCAAAATTGAGATTGTACCAACTGAAAATAATTTTTAATTCATCTTTTGCTTTGGCAACATCCCTGCATATCAAGTTTAGAACACACGAATTCTGAAGCAATTTAATGACTATATGACTTCCTATGAGTCCCGTTGAGCCTGTTACAAGAATGCGTTTGCTTGAATTCATTTTATGCTTCGAATCTACAAATAACAACAAAGAAGGCTATGTGTTGCTGAAAAATATCATAGATTAGTTTTTCAATAGTTCGATGAGGATTTGAATTCATGAAACAAATTTATCTAATAGCGGCGTTAACATTAAGTGGTTTGTCTCTGTTTTCTCAAGATACAGTTCTAGATAGCGTTTACATACAAGAGGGAATTGCCAGCTTTTATGCAAAGCGATTTCACGGAAGGCCAACTGCAAGTGGCGAAATTTTTCATATCGACAGTCTTACAGCTGCTCATAAAACGTTGCCATTTGGCACAAGAGTGAGAGTTACCAACTTAAGTAATAACAAAGAGGTAATAGTAAGAATAAATGATCGGGGCATGAATGATTTGAAAAGAATCATTGATTTAAGTCCTGCAGCAGCCAGAGAGATAAGTATTATAAACAAAGGACTTCAAAGAGTTCGTATTGAGGAAATAGAATGATGCAAAAAAAACTCAAAGCCTGAGTATTCTATGAATACGCAGGCTTATTGTTTAGGTCTGCTGGTTATTTAAAAGAGTGAATTATTGATTTTCGTGTTAAAAGTTCATACCAGCAATGAAATACCAATTTCAGTACAGTTAAGCAATGTTGTTTTAAACTTTCTAGATTCAAGCATTAAATTCAATATTATTTGAATTTTACTTGGTAATGAATCTTCAAGTTTTAATGTCTGCATCTGGAAAATTGATTTCCAGCAATATATTTTTTTTATGTTGGTAAGTAGATGGGGCAGAGACTTTAAGTTATTATTAGAAATATCTAAAATTTCTAAGTTTTTCATACCTCCAAAGATATCCGGCAACTCGCTAAATGAATTACTGTTTATAAAAAGCTTTTCCATTTTAGTTAGTTTAATCATGCAGTCTGGAAGGCTAGTTAATCCAATGTTTCTGGCTCTAATTGTTTTAATATCAGGGTATTCGCAAATAGACTCCGGTAGCGCTTTACCTCTCATACTAGCATCAATAAGGCCACTTAAAACTAGCATATCATTTTCTACTCTTCCTTCTAATGATATTTCCCCATTGTCTGAGGTGCCATTTCCTCCAATTGCAGACTGGTTTAATAATTCATCAAGAGACATTTCGCTTATGTCTTTTGATGAAGAACTTTGACCATAGCTTTTTGATAACTCAGCATATTTATCTTCAGCAAACAAAAAATTGATATCTTCATTAAACTTCCTTTGACCAAGAAGTTTTTTAATGTCTGGAGCAGTTACAAACTCAGAAAGCGCTAAAGCGCTATTGTATTTTTTTACATTTTCTTGCTTATTAATAAAGCTATGAAATGCTTTAAGCCTTTCAACTTCATTTTGATTCACGAAGCCACTCTGTGAGAATTTGATTGCCTTATCAAGATTGGTTCTTGCTTTATCAAACTCATCTGTGAAGGAATATGCAATACTCAAATTTTCATGAAAACCTTGAGCAACTTTATCATTAACGGCTGCTTTTTTATCATCCGGATTGTATAATTCGAGCCAAGATTCCCATATTTTAATTGGACCTTGCAAGGAAGCGTAATTTTTGCTTTCTAAAGCTGCAATTGCATCAGCTGCAGCAGTCTCCGTTTCAGCATAATCTTTAGCACTTCCTGAGCCGTAAGCAATATCAAATTTCAACTTAGTTTCTTCGAAGAAGATGCGTTCATATATGCTTTCAGCCAGATTGCCAATTTGTTTAACAATAGCTTTTCGAGCAAGAGTAGCTTGTCCGGAGCTATTAAAGGCCAAGGCTAAATCTGCTATGCTTGTGTAGGAAATTACTTGAATTGAGGTACTTGATCCTTTCTCTGTTTTTTTATGTTTTTCAATTTGTTCGTTTCCAAACTGAAGTGTCATATCTGAATTGAGTTCCCAAGTATCCAGAACTCCCTGAGAATTGCTTGCCTGAGCAATTGCCGGTAAACGATATTCTACTTTATAAAAGTATTGTGTACACCCATCTTTGGCAACTACACAAGAGGCTGTTTTTTGCTCCTTTGAAAGAATAATAGGTTTCCCAAAAGCTAAACTAACTGTTACATCTCCTTGACCACCGACCAAAGCAACTTCATTCAAGGCTTTAAAATTTACTTTCGACATTCTTTCAACATCAGACTTCATTATATCCATGTTTCCTAGGTAAAGCCTCAGCGTATCTTTATTAAATGGTAAATCATTTGTATAAACCTGAATACCTAGTTTACTCATTCCTTTAACCGGAGCAGTGGGAAATTGTGTGAAATCAATTTTTGCAGTGTTTGATTTTGATTTCTGTCCAAAGGAATAACCTGCAATTAATAAAGATATGATTAGTGCAATAACTCTCATTATAAATAGATTGTATTATTTGAAAAAATCTTACTGCGCAAAGATTAAGTTAAGTGAGATTTTCAAATTTATTATAGAAAAATCAAATTTAATCTTAGCATTTGTTATGCTTTTTTTAATTTTTACTTCTTGACTAATTTAATTTCCCAAAAACAATTAATATTTTAAATTTTTCTTTTCAATATGAACCATGAAAAATCTACCGCCAAATCTAATGATTTAATCATGTTCTTGGTAATCATTAGGCTCAGGTGCGTCAATGGGTTTTGACATTTCCATAGCCTTTTGATTTTGTTCTTCTAAAGTCCATTCATCAGTTTGCGATGTTACCAGCCAATTCATTCCTGATTGTCTGAAAATTTGAACATCAACACCAAAGTGTTCTTTGAATTTCTTTTCAACTTCGCCCGCTGTCATAGAAGCTTTAATGGTTATATCGCCATCAATCTGAAAATCTCTAATTGACCCTAAAGTTATATGACGGTTCTTGACCTGCTCATCCGCCGTTAGGCGATTATCATGGTTTTTATCAATGAAAAAGCCTACTTGAGGAACTTGAATCTTTCTGAAAATTGCAGTTCACCCATCGTAATGTCTTTAAGGAATAGTTCCATCTTTTATTTCAAAAGTATTGGTAGTGGTTATGTTAAACAATGTATCTTCATCAGTTTTTGAAGCCATTTAAGGCTCGCCCTCATCATGGTGTATTATCAATAGACATCGATGGTGTTCCGTTAAAACAGAAATTTTTCCTTCAACACAACGTTCTTCCCTTGAGATATTCATGCGGAAGATAGCTGAAATTGACCATTTTATCCTTAAACACCGTAAAAATCTGATTAGGAAACCTTAAATTAAGGAAAACATTAGTGCTGGCAATCTGTTCACAAATTTAACTTTCATTCCTGAATAAAACTTAGTTTGAACTGTGTTGAAGTGGTTTTTAGGTAAATGGTGCAACATCTCCTTGTTCTCTGGCCGATTGCCATGGCTTAACATCTTTCGATGCTTCCAGAGCTTCGTCCAACTTCGGGAAAAAATTAAAACCAGTTATAGACTCAACACTATCAATAGATACGGCATAACTTTCAAGTGGAGATTCGCACTGACGGTTTGGCATTAGAAAAGCAATGCATTTGCCATTTTCTTTATCCCAAGCTAACTTGTAATAATAAAAAGGAATAGAAACCTGATTTCGACTCCTTTCAATTACAGGCAAGCCATCACGTAAAATTGGTCCGGTTACAACATACAAAGGCGTTTGATGTTCTTGAACGTAAGCTCTCATTAAATCCTCAAGTCTAGCCCAGCTATCGCGATTAAAATCTGGTTTTTGAGGTGACATATTTGAATACAAATAGCTTTCTGATAATGCTTTTAAAGACCATCTGAAATCTGCGGAAGGAGCAAGGTGGCCTCTATCATAACCGAATCCGTCGTATTTAATAGTGCCATCACTGAGAGTGTCTTTTAAAAAATAATCTTGCTCAACAGAAGAGCCGGTTTTTACCAATGAATCTGGGCGGAAGTCATTTGTTCTGCCAACCATGCCACTTGCAATATCAGGAAGAATCATGTGAGCAACCCAAGCTGCTTGTTCATGTTTTTCGCTGTAAAGTATAGTCATTGCCGAATGTTCAACAAGTTCATCTTGAGGAGCTAATTCAGGTAGTCCATATAACTTTAGGTCGGTTCTTAAGTTCTGTAGTTTAAGTGCTTCAAGCCTTTGCAGAAGTTGACTTTCCTGAAGCCTGATTTGCTCAATCTTTAATTCTGTTTCTTGAAGTGCTTTTAGAGTTGAATCTTGCGCTGCGCTTGATTTTACTGTATGCAAAGAAACAATTATCAGCAGTACTTTCAGAAGTCTGAGAAATAAGCTTTGGCTTGGTTTTAATTGCATGAAGTAGTATTCGTTTTTCAAATTCGAAGTGACTGTTTGTTTAGTCTTCATTTTCAAGAGAATAATGTAATTGAACTAAGCCCGAAGCAAAGTTTTTAGATGAAATTAGGCTTAATGTCCTTTCGGGAGTTCCATGTTTGAAAAGCTGAATTCCATCGCCAAGAATTACCGGAATAACCGAAAGAATGATTTCGTCAATAGCTCCAATTTTAAGTAATTCATGAACTAATTGAGAGCCTCCGTCGCAGTAAATATTTTTTCCTACCATAGATTTTAAACGCTCGATGAGCTCGGATAAATCACCAGAATAAAAGTGAGTATTTCCAATTGAAGGAAGATTTTTTCGTGTAATTACATAAGCTTCTTTGTCCTGGAGAGGAAACTCATCTACAACGTTCATCACCCAATCATAAGTTCTTTTTCCAACAATCACAGTATCTACAGAATCTACAAATGCCTCATAACCATAGTCTTCACTATCAACTTGAACAAGGTTAAGAAAACTTAAATCGTCGCCTGGCTTAGAAATGTATCCATCCAGCGAAGCTGAGATATATAATATGAGTTTTCTTTCAGGCATCTTTTAAAATTAAAGATGCTAAGCTAAGTATCATGTATTAAACCACCACACCAACTTTAAAACTAATGCTCTGTTTTTTGGGGCGAAATTGGTCGAAGCGTAATTATCACTATAAACAATAAAGAAATCGCTCATTGGGCGGAATCTCCATTGCAAACGTGCATAAATGTTGACATTGTTATTTTGGGTGGCATATTGAGCAATGGTGCTGAAGAAAAGCTGTCGCGAGAAGCTAATATCGGCCTGCGGCCCGATGAGATTTAGCGTAGTTCTGAGTTCTGATGGTTCTCCATTTGAATCAATTGCCGGCAGTACCAAATCATCGCCGGTGTAGTTGATGCTGAATGTTCCCCAAGGCTGCCAGCGATAACCTGCACTTAACTGCAAGCTTCTTTTTGTTCCGGTATAGAAACTGCCCTGACTTATGACAAAAGAGCTTGTAAAAAGTCGCCTTACATCTGATCTTCCGTAAATACTGATATCGTTATATGTATAATTTCCGGGATTTAAGGGTGTGGCTCCGGTGTATGTGATATCAATAGGGTAGAGCAGGCGAGTGAAATAATTGCTTAGGTTAATGCCAAGCCTGGCTGTATTTTGAAAATTTATTTCATTGGTGAAAACGTATACTCCTTCAGTTGTTTTAAAGAGTGAGTCAGCATACCAAGAGGCATAAATTCCGTTTGAGAAGTTATTAATGATCGAAGACTTTGGATACCAGCGCTTTACAATTTCAGGTTCAAGACGCCAATAGCTTTGGCGGAAAATTTCATTAGTTACGCTATTGAACTGTTCCTGACGAGGTACGAATCCCGCGCCTGCGCGATAATTATCACCAACATATTCGTGATTCCACATCAGGCTCCAGTTGGCATCGTCATATCGAAAAAATGAAGCATGTGCATAATCATCCTTAGCTTGAACACCCTGCGAAAAGCTTTTGTGGAAGAAAGCTATTCCATTCCAGCGACCATTTCGACTTGCCAAGCGATAGTCTAATCCCGCAACGCGGTTAAAATTTGGGGATTGTGCATCATTCTCAGTAGTTTGTCGATTCACGAAAATCCCACCTATATATGAACGACCTTTAAGCTGACGCTGGAAGCAAAACACCGAAAAGTTCTCGGCATCAGCATTTAAGCTTGAATCCTGTGCTGTTTGCACATTAAGAACACCTATTCGCCAATTGCGGTCGACCTTTCCACTTAAGCGAGCTCCAAACTGAATGGGAATACGGTTTCCATTTTCTAAGCCAATCTCTTCTAGAAAAGAAAGGCCTTATACTAAACCAAACTGAGCAAAGAGGTCACTATTCTCAAGAAAAAACCGCCTCTTCAGGAAAACAATGAAAAACGAGTTAGATTAGTAACCTGTCGGTCAACATCAGCTTGAGAAAGTCAGGGTTTACTGTTAAACCAAGCTGAGTGAGAGGAAGAAACGCCAATCTTGGCATCTCCACCAACATTTACGCGTGATTTTATTTGAATTTGTTTGTAATTCGGTTTGCTTCTGCCAGCTAGGAAGAATAATTATAAGTTTTTTCCACTTTCTGCGGAGGAGGTTTGGCTTAGTTGGCTTCGCCTGTAAAGGCCAGAGATACCGGAATTAGTTACGCGGAACAAAGTTCCAAACACTTAGCTCATTTCGTTTTAAATCTTGACGGATGAAGTTCATCCTCCAATTGGTATTGCCAGGTGTGAATCGAATGCTATTGTACGGAATAGCAATTTCAGCAATCCATTTACCTTCAGACCTAGTAACGGCCGAAAACCATTTATTATCCCATTCTGCACTGGCGCCAAAAGTACCGCCATTAGCTATAAGTGCTTCGTATTGTGCATTAAGTGGATTAACTCCAAACACAAATCCATTATTGTTGTCGTTAAAAGGATCAATCACAACTCTAAAAGCATCACTTAAAGTTGGATCAAAATCTCTGCGTAGCGACCTTATTACATAATCACCTTCAATGTTATCGTAGCATACAGCTGCGATATGAATATGCAAATTATCATAAACCACTCTGACTTCTGTTTTTGAAACAGCAAGGGATGTGTCGAATGGGAATTGCTGATAGAAATTAGTGAGAACTTCTGCATTTTGCCAAGCTGCCTCGTCAAGAACGCCATCGGTTGTTATGACAACTTCGGATTTATTTAAATTAAAGCTTTTAGCTTGAGGGGTAAAAGAATTCTGACTAAAGGCAGCAGTACAAAAGAAAAAAGCTAGTAAAAATGCCTTAGCGGCCTTCATAAGTGTAAATCTCCAATTTAGCAGGACATTCGCCTTCGGCAAACGAACAGATATAACGTTCAAGTTGTTCGTAAACTCGTTTTTCACTGTACGGAGAGACCTTTAAAGCATCAACCGACCAATATGTTGTTTCTATGTATGGATCTCCGTCGAAAGGTCTGTAGATATAGCGTTTAACGCCGTCAGGAAGACGCTCCACAAGCTCTTCGGTTACATAAATTTTTGCGTATAAAGCTTTACCTGAATAGATATTAAAGCTTTGCATTTTATCGTATAAACCAGCAAATGATAATAAAGGAAGCACGGCGAAGAATAGCAATGAAACCTGATGATATCTAAAGCTTTTGGACCAAAAAATTGACTTGTAATCATTTTCTGTTTTGTAAAACAGGCTGTAGCAAAAGAATGCCATTGCAGCATTGTAAGGCAGAATAGCGTGATTCCAATCGTTACCTAATGGACTTAATGCATAGAAATAGAACACATTTACACCAATTGCGAGGTACATTGCGTATAGTCGTGACTTTTGAAAAAGCAATCCTATCCCAGCTCCGATGCTTAGAAAAGGAAAGATGTATCCACCACCTAAAATATAAGGTTCAATTTTAGCGGGGAATTTATCCGCCAAAGGCGCAATCATCCAAGGGAAAATTTGCTCAATGAAAACCCCATTCAACTCCTGAATCCCGCTGAATATGAGGAAGACAACAATGAGCATCTGAAAAGTCTTAAGCAATTCTTCATTGTATTTCGGATAGAAAAATAAGCCCGAAACCATTAGTAAATACTGCACATTATAGGGCTGCCAGCGCATTTGATCTCCAGCCATTAAAAACGCTAATAGCGCCACTAGGGCAATTTTAGTATTCCGATTTTCGAGATACATAATTTGATAAATCCCCAAGACAATTAATACGCTGTAAAACAAATAGTCAATTGGAGAAGGCAAAGAAGGAATTCCGTCTATTATTGGTACCACAGGAAAATTCCTATCGGTCATCCACACTTTATTCGAAAGAAGCCATGTTCCTAACATTGCCATCAGAAGTATTCTGAAGGTCCACTGCAGCCTGCTGTGAATTGAATCGATCATAACGATGGTTTGCGGCAAATTTAACATTATAAGCAGAAATATCAGGTCTCAGCTTAACAGAGATATATTTGCAACATGAAAATTTTACTTTGTGCGGCAACCAAAAATGAGTTAAGTGCTACTATTGAGCACTTTAACCTGAAAGAACATATGTATTCTTCAAGGCAAAATTTTGAAATAAAATATAAAGTTACCGACCCCGGCATACTAAATACCGCTTTTCATCTTCAAGCAGAAATACATAATGAACGTCCCGATTTAATCGTTAATGCAGGAATTGCAGGTGCCATTGATGCTCGCTTAAAACTGAACGAAGTAGTGAATGTTATTTCTGAAAGTCTTGGCGATTTTGGAGCAGAAGACGGAGAAGAGTTTCTTAACGCTTCAGAATTAGGATTGATGAATATTGATGATTTCCCTTTTTCAAAGGGGATGATTTCGGTTTCTTCAAACAAGCCTTTCCCTGCCATGTATAATCTAAAATCATGTCACGGTACTACTGTTCAAAAGGTTCATGGAAACGCCCGCTCAATTGAAAATTTGCGAAAGACTTTTCCATTAGCTCAAATCGAAAGTATGGAAGGTGCTGCCGTCTTTTATGTTTGTAGACAAAACGATATTTCCGTTGCACAAATTAGAAGTATTTCAAACTATGTAGAAAGGCGCAAT
The DNA here is from genome assembly GCA_018401705.1 of Bacteroidia bacterium. Classification (GTDB taxonomy): domain Bacteria; phylum Bacteroidota; class Bacteroidia; order M30B66; family M30B66; genus M30B66. The sequence goes on from JAGYKL010000013.1 coordinate 101,321, forward strand.
AGGAGCGCATGGCAGATACCTTCGGCAATTAGTTCTTTGAACGATTTTCTTATTAAGATGTTTTCTTCTTGAATTTATAACTTGCCGGCATGAAATACCCAATCCTTTATTCTATTGCTTTTGTTTTTCTTCAAATTTTAAGTGCATCCGCCCAACCGGGCGAAATCTTGCAAAAGATGCAACAGTTTAATACTGTAGCAAATGTGCTTTACATAGCTGCACATCCCGATGATGAAAATACTCGTCTAATCTCATATCTGGTTAATTCACGGCATTATCGCACCGCTTATTTATCGATGACACGAGGCGATGGTGGACAAAATCTCATTGGCAATGAGCAAACCGAAGAACTTGGTTTAATTAGAACTCAAGAGTTATTGGCTGCCCGAGGGCAGGATGGAGGTGAGCAATATTTTACACGTGCATTTGACTTTGGCTATTCTAAAAATCCCGAAGAAACCTTTGCTATTTGGAATGCTCAAGAAGTTGACTCGAACTCAGAATCATATGTTAAGGTTAAGTCTATCGTTGAAAATAAAGCTCAAACTCAGCCAATTTTGGCCGATGTGGTTTGGGTGATTCGTAATTTTAGGCCTGACATTATTGTTACTCGTTTTCCCACAACAGGTGAAGGAGGTCATGGCCATCATACAGCTTCTGCAATGTTAGCACTCGAGGCCTTTGAGCTTGCGGCAGATCCTAATGCATTTCCAAACCAACTTCAATACGTGCAGCCTTGGAAAACCAAGCGTATATTTTGGAATAATTTCATGAGGTGGCGCGATCCAGAGGCTGATATGTCAGGCGCTTTAGCTTTAGAAATCAACGATTATCTGCCTGAATTAGGTAAGTCAATTGGAGAAATTGCAGCTTACAGCAGAAGTGCACATAGAAGTCAGGGTTTTGGCTCTAAGCCTCAATACGACAATCTTACCGAATACTTTAGCTTAATGGCTGGTGATGAAGCTAAAACCGACATTATGGAAGGTGTTGTAAGCGACTGGTCGAGAATTCCAGGAGGAAACGGTTTACAAGTTGGCATGCAAAAAGCTATCAAGGAGTTTGAAAACTTAGCTCCTGAAAAATCTATTCCTCTATTAACTAAACTAAAAGTGGAGCTGGATGCTTTGCCTGATTTTCCTGAGAAAAAGTATAAGCAAAACCAGCTTACTGAAATTATTTTGGCTTGCGCCGGAATGCACATCGAGTTTAATGCTGAAAAATCGGAAGCTAATCCAGGCTCAAAAATTAATACCGACCTAGAAATAACCTTAAGAGCTAATGTGCCAAATGTAAGTCTAACTGCTGTTATTATGAGCGGTTCAACTGAAACCAGTGATTCGGCAGTTGATGAAATAAAACAAGGAACTCAACTAAAAAGGAAATACGAAATTTCATTGCCTGAGAATGCATCATTTACAAATCCCTATTGGCTTGAAAAGCCTCATTTGTTGGGTAGATTTGATGTAGACAATCAGTTGGAAATAGGTCAGGCTGATGTTACAGATGCTATATCAGCGAATGTTCGTTTTATAATTAATGAGACGCCTGTTCAAGTAAAACTTCCTTTGCGTTATCGTTGGGTAGATCCTTCTCGAGGTCAATTAACAAAGCCTTTTGTGATTGTGCCACAAACGCAAGCTCGCATTTCTCCTGAATTATCAGTTTTGAGTGGAACTGATGAAAAAGTTATTCGGGTTGATTTGCAGGGTGCTAATTTAAAAGGAGCTAAAATCTCCCTTGATGTGCCAACGTCAATTTTTCAAGTGGAGCCGGCTGAATTTATAATTGATGAAGACAAACCTCTGCATTCAATAAACTTTAAGGTTAAGGTATCTAATAATAGAATGTTCAAGCCTGATAAGGCTTGGGATGTGAACGTAATGCTTGAAAAAGATGGTAAAAGAGATAAGATTAAGTCGCTAACATCAATCAAATATGAACATATTCCTGAGCAAACCTGGATAAAAGAGGCTTCGGTGAAATTGGTGCATTTGAATTTGGTTAAAAGCGGTAATCAAATAGCCTATTTAGAAGGAGCAGGCGATAAAGTAGATGAGTGTTTAGCAAATGCTGGATACCAGGTTCACATGCTAAATGATGATGAGATAAGATTGTCTTTTCTGCAAGAATTTGACGCTGTTGTAGTAGGTATTCGCGCGTTTAATACGCGCGAGGATATGGAGTTTGTAATGCCGGTTCTTCTAAAGTATGTTGAAGAAGGAGGAAATGTGATAGTTCAGTACAACACCAAAAATTGGATTTCTGATGTAGCCATTGAACCGGGACCATATCCTATAACTATTTCAAGAGATCGAGTTACTGATGAAAAAGCAATAATGACAATGCTTAATCCGAAGCATCCTGTGATGACAAGTCCAAACTTAATTACTGAAAAGGATTTTGATGGCTGGATTCAGGAAAGAGGCTTGTATTTTCCTGATAAATGGTCAGAAAAATACGAAGCTCTGTTGGCCTGTGCCGATCCGAAAGAAAAGGAATGCCAGGGAATTTTGCTTGCCACAGAATACGGAAAAGGCAAATTCATGTATACAGGATTGTCATTTTTTAGAGAGCTACCTGCAGGAGTTCCTGGCGCGTATCGCTTATTTGCAAATATGATAGCCTGGGGAAATGAAGCAGAATAACGAAGAACGTCCGCCATTAGGCTTAAGCTGGAATGCTGTTTACTTTATAGTTCTTCTGGCATTGGTGCTCCAGATTATATTCTTTTACTTTTTTACTGAAACATTTTCATGAGTATAATTGACTGGCTTGTCTTAGGGTTTACGCTTCTTTCAATCATAGCTTATGGATTGTACAGAAGCAAAGCTTCGAAAGATTTAGATGGGTATTTTAGAAGTAACCGTTCAATGCCCTGGTACTTGGTTTTGCTTAGCATTATGGGCACACAAGCCAGTGCAATTACCTTTTTATCTGCACCCGGACAAGCTTATACCGACGGGATGCGCTTTGTGCAATATTATTTCGGATTGCCCTTGGCAATGATTGTGATTAGTGTAGTTTTTGTTCCCGTTTTTAGCAGACTTAATGTTTATACAGCTTATGAATTTCTTGAAAACAGATTTGATTTAAGAGCAAGGACATTAACTTCATTCTTATTTCTTATTTCCCGTGGCTTATCCACGGGAATATCCATTTTTGCACCTTCAATTATTCTTGCTTCTCTCTTTGGATGGAATATATATTTCACCAATATCGTAATGGGTGGATTTTTGATTATTTACACCGTTAGCGGTGGAGCCAGGGCTGTTGCTTACACCCAGCAATTACAGTTTATTATCATTTTCGTAGGTTTATTCTTAGCAGGTTATCTTGTTGTAAACATGCTGCCCGAAAGTGTCGGCTTTTCTGATGCTTTGCATGTGAGTGGTAAACTTGGAAAGTTAAATGTATTTACCGATGGATTTTTAGAAAACGGAAAATTCGATTGGTCTGATAAATACAATATCTGGAGCGGATTAATCGGAGGCTTTTTTCTTGCTTTATCGTACTTCGGTACCGACCAAAGTCAGGTAGGAAGATACCTTACTGCAAAATCGATGAAGCAGAGCAGGGTAGGACTTTTAATGAATGGTTTGGTGAAAGTGCCCATGCAGTTTTTAATATTATTAATAGGAGCTTTGGTTTTTAGCTTTTATCAATTTTACCATGCTCCTGTGTTCTTTAATGATAATGAACTTGCTAAGCTTCGTAACTCAGAAGTTTATGCAGATTCAATTAAACAGGCCGAAGCTGATTATTTAGTTATTGGAGATAAAAAGACTCTTGCTGTAGAATCTTTTACCGCTGCGCGGGGAAGTGAAAATGAGCCAAGCACTACAGCTGAGCTGCTGAGCATAAATGATCAGGGAAATGCAATTCGAAATAAAGTCAAATCGTGGATTGCATCTGATGAAATTAAAGGCGATTCAAATGATGCAAATTATATTTTTCTACGATTTGTAATTGATTTTCTTCCGAAAGGCTTAGTTGGATTGCTCATTGCAATAATTTTTATTGCAGCCTGGGGCTCTATTGCTGCAGCATTAAATTCACTGGCAAGTTCAACGGTAATTGATATTCATAAGCGATTATTTCCAAAAAGCATATCTGAAGAAAACGAATATCGTTGGTCGCGCCGTTATACCTTATTTTGGGGACTTTTCTGCATTTTAATTGCCTGCTT
>JAGYKL010000014.1 GCA_018401705.1 Bacteroidia bacterium
TCAGCGGAAGGAAACAAGGTAGGACTCCATTCAATGAGTTGATTAAATAGTAAAACAAACCACCTGTTTTAAATAACAAATTAATTAAAGATGTGCCACCGCTTTTGGTGGCACATTTGTATTTTACAACGCACAGTCCTACTCAAAAAATACAAAAAAGCCACCAAGTCAACGCAGACCACACCTCTCAAATGCTAACTAGTGCTTCTTTAACTTTTGAGCAATGCACCTTTAAAGCATTTGAAACAGATGCAGCATATATGACTTATAATTTTAATGATGGTAGATGCATTTGTAAAGATTCCACAGCAACTTTAGTGGTGAGTACAGAATTGAGCACTGCATTTTCCAACCATTGTTACAGTGGAAGTCTTTCTAGAAGTACAATTGAATTGAACTATTCTAATCAGATTGTTATTTACCCAACTCCAACAAATTCATTATTAACGTTAGAAACTAGTGAAGTTTCATTTGGCAACCTATCAGATGTTAAAATAATTTCAATTTTGGGCGAGCAACTCTATTCGTTTCCAATAAATTCGAAAACGACAACAATTGATTTGTCTAATTATGCAACAGGAACTTACATTCTTGTAACAAGAATTGACAGAATAGAAAAAACATTTAAAATCTTGAAAGAATAAAAAAACGGCATACAACAATACATGTAAATAATAGGCGAAATAGCAGTAATTACAGGAGTTTAGGCTCGTATCAAACTTTGTCCTTAATCAAATGTTTTGTGCTTTGAAATCGCCAATTTTTCATATGCTAACCGTTGGCGGCAATGGCATTTTAACTATTAAGTATTATATTTATGGCAATAATATCAATTAAATCATCATCATGAATAGACAGTTCGTTGGAGAAGTATGGAAAGAAATGAAGTTTGAACATGATTACATTAATAATATTAAAATTGAGATTTCAAACTTCGGACGACTAAGAAGTACAACACCGCAGAATGGAGAAACTATCCTTAAAGGAGCAATTTCAAACGGTTACAGAAGTATTCGACTAAAACTTTTCAGAGAAAGGGAACCAAAAGATCAAATGCGTATTGACTTTTTGCGTAAACAAATTGCAATACTTCTTCGAGAAATCGGAAAACTTAAAACAAGAAACAAAGCCAAAAGGGTAAAGGATAAATCCTATTACGATTTTGAGAAAAAAATTAGTGAGTTGACTGATTTAATGGACGGTATGAAAATTAAATATCAGAAAGAGTATAAAGCAATTGAACTAAAACGAACAATTAATCTTGGTGGGCCTGTTCACAGAATGGTTGCTGAATATTTTCTTGAAAAGCCGACAGAGAAACATAATATAGTTGGTCATTTGAACCATATAAAACTTGATAACCGTGTTGTCAATCTTAAATGGATGACAAAAGAAGAGAACGCTGCACACCAGAAGAAAAGTCCAAAAGTTATTGAAGCGAAAAAAAACAGATTCGGCAAGCGTTTTGAGGACACAAAAGTTTGCAAGTTGACTTCAACCAAAGTAATGCTGATTAAGAAAAAGTTGAATAAAGGAGCTAAATTAAAAACACTTGCAAAGATTTTTAAAGTATCGGAAATGCAAATTTCAAGAATCAAAAACGGAGAAAATTGGGCAGAAATAGAAGCTGCAAAGTAAGAAACAAAAATTACCACAGCCACCTAAAACAGAGTAACCAGCACCTAACAGCGGCTTTGCGCAAGCAGCAACTAACAGCACCTACCCAAAAGGCGGGGCTTTGTGCTCTAAAGATACATTTGTGCTAACAGGAACTTTTGTACTTCTAATCAACATTTGTGGTGAATCGCCCGCCCTTCGGGTAGCTGCAAATTCGTGAAATGTGAGGCTGTAGTTTTCCAAAACCCAAACTGACGGCTGACACGCAGACCTTTATGGGCTAGTTTAAAAGACGACACAGCGGTCAAATAAAGGGCTGACCACCCAATAAAGTAAAAAACATTTTAGATACTGGAGTCAAAGACGGTAATAATCTTAATTTTGTTGATTATCGAATTAACTATATAAATGGAGTTATACATCACAGTTGCAATAATTGGTATTGGTATCTTTTTGTTCGTAAAAGATTACTTCAGCATTGACACAACATCAATTCTGATAATGGCTCTGTTTATAGTTTCAGGTGTGCTGAATCCCGAAGAAGGATTTTCAGGATTTAATCATCCTGCTACTATTACTTTGGGCTGTATGTTTGTTGTTAGTGCTGCTGTTTTTAAGTCTGGATTAATAGATGGGTTAAGTTCAACAATCGTAAAAGTTGCTAAAATTCATTACATTATTGCCTTAATTGTATTTTGTTTAATCTCTGCATTATTTTCAGCTTTTATAAATGATGCTGCGGTAGTAGCTATTTTGATACCAATGGCATTATCCGTTTGTAGAGATGCTAAAATTGCCCCTTCAAAATTACTCATTCCAATTTCATTCGCAGCTTTATTTGGCGGTACCTGTACCCTCATTGGAACATCTACAAATATCTTGGTAAGTAGTATTGCAGCAAAAAGTGGTCTAGAACCTTTTGGAATGTTTGAGTTTTCATTACCCGCTTTATATTTATTGGGAATTGGTTTTATCTATTTATTTGTGATTGCTCCATTTATACTTCCAAAAAGAAATAATGAAAACGAGAAAGAAATTACGTTAGAGCAATACACTGCTGAAATTATTCTTGGTAAAGGGAATAAAGACATAAATAAAACCATTTTAAAATCGGCTTTATCTCAAAAATTTGCTGAAAATATTGTTTCTATAGTTCGACATGGCAGCTCTATTTCTATCTTTGACAGGGATACCGTACTTGCTGAAAATGATATAATTAAAATAGTCATTAGCCCCAATAAACTGAGTGAATTAAAATCCGATATTACCTATAAGCTTTCTGGCGATAAGCAAATGCAAATTGAAGACGGTCATTCAAATAAACTTTACGAAACACTAATTCCCATTGGTTCTTCACTTGCTGGAAATAGTCTAAAAAAAGCAAGTTTTAGAAAATTGTATAATTGTTCTGTTTTGGCTATAAGACATAGAAATGAATTAGTTCAGGAAAATATTTCTGAAATCAACCTTAGAGAAGGTGATTTATTAATGATTGATGCCACCGAAGATGAGATTTCAGAATTGGTAAACCAAAAAGTAGTGATTGTATTATCAGAACATAAGGAGAAAAAAATAAATTACCACAAAGCGATACCTGCACTTTTAATTGCTGTTGGGGTTGTTAGTGTAGCAGCTTTTGGATTAACTTCAATATTGATGAGTAGTATGATTGGATGTTTGCTATTGGTAACGACATCCACTATAAAACCAAAAGAAGCGTATGACTCTATTGAATGGAAAGTTATTTTTATGTTGGCAGGAGTACTTTCTATGGGTACAGCTTTAGAAAAAACAGGTGGTGCAGAAATCATTTCTTCCTTTGTGTTTACACAGCTTGGCGACTTTGATCCAAGAATTACCTTGAGTTTGATTTTCTTAATCACATTCTTATCTACAAATGTTTTATCAAGCAAGGCAACAGCCGCTTTAATGGTTCCGATAGTAATAAGTCTTGCAGCAGCAATGCATATTAGCGAAAAACCATTTTTAATTGCCGTTATGTTTGCTTGTTCGCTTACTTTTATGACCCCAGTAAGCTACCCAACTAACACTATGGTTTATTCCCCTGGAAACTATAAATTCAACGATTTTCTCAAAGTAGGAACACCTTTAAATTTCATCATTTGGATAGCGGCTTCATTTATCATACCGTATTTTTTTCCGTTTTAAATATTAAAATCACCCGTTGTGCGGTTGAATTTGTACATAAATAAATAGAAATAAGGTTGCGCATTAAACTGATATACAGTATATTAGAAGAGTTCTCACACAATTCCAATATGCACAACCTCATTACGAATATAGCAAAGTTCCGTAACCTCTTAACTGATTGCTATGGTGTTGATAATCTGACAAATGGAAATTTCAGAAACTATTCTAACCAACCTAAAGCATCTGATATTGAGATAATTGCACTTACATTGGCTGCTGAATCTCAAGGGATTATTTCGGAAAATAATCTGTTTCAGATTCTGGAATCAGATTATAAAAGTTATCGCCAAACACTACCTGACCGCTCCAATTTCAATCGAAGAAAAAGAGCTTTACGACCATTTATTGATGAATTGAGCAGTAAGGTTTCAGACGAATTAAATATTGGCCAAGAAACATATATTATTGATTCTATGCCTTTACCAATTGCTCGATATGCGAGAAAGAACAAAATTAAAATCATGATGGAAGATTTGGATTTTAAACCTGCGATTGGGTATTCTGCCATCGACAAAACTAATTTTATAGGATATAAACTGAATCTAACTATAAGCTCAATTGGAGTTATAAATAATCATGCAATGACCCAGGCAAATGTTCATGATGTTAAAACATTAGAAATGATGACTAAAGGATTTATTAACGACGTCAAATTGCTTGGAGACAAGGGTTACATTGCTAAAGATGTGCAACTTAGTCTTTTTAAAGAATTTAATATTAGGGTGATCACACCACCTCGAAGCAATCAAATAGGGCCATCGATTTGGTCTCCGAAGGATCGGCGCCTTAGGAAGAGAATAGAAACTACATTCTCACAATTCTGCGATCAATTCAGAATAAAGATAAATTTTGCAAAGAGTTTTCATGGCTTCTACACACGAATCGTCACTAAAATAGCAGCATTTACATTTCTCCAATACTTGAATTATTTGAATGAGAAACCAATAAATAAGATTAAAAATGCGCTATCTTTCTAACCGCACAACGGGTTAAAATCAATTATGAATTTAAGAAATATATTCAGTTTTTCAAGCAAGTTTCAAAATCAAGACGAAATAATTTTGCGAGATTACTTTAGCTCTTGAAAGGACAAAACTAATGAAAGAACTTTGTTGTCTTATATCAGATCTTCACTGTATCTATTTGCTTGGTGGCATAGCAATTATTCAATTAGATGGTTTTGAGAGTATTAAATTTTTAGTACGTTTCTCTAGGACTTACAATTTCTTTGGTCATAATAGGCGTTTATAGATTTCAAAAATTAAACAAACAATTAAAGAACTATTATTTACAGATTGAGTCAATGATTGAGAAAACAAAAAGTGAATTTTGATACATATTTTTTCAGTCTTGTTACATAATCGCTAATCTTTAATTCATTCCCGTTTGTAAGATTGACTATCGGACTTGATGTGCAACCATCTTCAAACAAAGATACAGCTCTTAGCTGTGGTCGATGTTTTTGCGAACGAAGTACCATCGAGTATTGGAGGAAAAAATTAAGTAATTATGTATCTAAATCAAAAAGCATGAGCAGGGAATAAAGTCTAAAAAATAATGGGATGGAGCTTTGATGATAATATGAAAGTGTCAACGCAGCCCAAAAGGTGTTGTTGAACAGTCCCTGGTAGAAAGAGAAAATTTAATTTCTGAATCGAATAAAAATGTAGATGAGGTTTGGGTAGTATTTGATAAAGATGACGCCGATAAAGTAGATGCGACTTTGAAGAATTTTGAAGATGCTTTTGAAATGACTGTCTAATAAAATTACGTTAGTAAAGTAACTTTACCAAACCTATCTAAGACTAGATCACTATGTCCCCTTCTATGTCCCCCTAAAATAAATAATCCCTGCAAGCATCTAACTTACAGGGATTTCTACTTTTCAGTAGCGGACCGGACGGGACTCGAACCCGCGACCTCCGCCGTGACAGGGCGGCATTCTAACCAACTGAACTACCGATCCAATGGTAGTATTGTATTTACGAGAAAACAGAAAAGTTCCATCTTTCTCAATGCGGTTGGCAAAAGTAGATATTTTTTTGTTTTGTACAACATTGTTGTAAAAAAAAATGCGGTAAATAGACTTTCTCATTGAAAACCAATGATTTTCATTTAGCAAGACCTGTGTATAAGTTTAGGATTTTAAGCAGTGTAAAAAGTTAGAACATGGTCTTTTGCTTGCTACTTTTGTACCCAATAATAGTTAGAAATGAAAGAGTATCACCAGCTATTAAACCACATACTAACAAATGGGGTTTACAAAGAAGATAGAACGGGAACAGGGACGACTAGCTGTTTTGGCTATCAAATGCGATTTGATTTAGAAAAAGGTTTTCCTCTTGTAACGACTAAAAAAGTACACTTAAAGTCAATAATTCATGAATTGCTTTGGTTTTTAAAAGGAGATACAAATATTGCTTACTTAAAAGAAAATGGAGTTAGAATTTGGGATGAATGGGCTGATGAAAATGGCAATTTAGGCCCTGTATATGGTCATCAATGGCGTTCATGGCCAAGCCCCGAAGGTGGGACCATAGATCAAATCAGCAATCTTATTGCAATGATTAAAAAGAACCCAGATTCACGTAGGTTGATTGTTAGTGCTTGGAATGTTGCCGAGGTAGAAAAAATGGCTCTTCCCCCCTGCCACAGCCTGTTCCAGTTTTATGTTTCAAACAATAAGTTGAGCTGTCAGCTTTATCAAAGAAGTGCAGATAGTTTTCTTGGAGTACCTTTTAATATTGCATCTTATGCACTTTTAACCATGATGATCGCTCAAGTCTGCGACTTGGGATTAGGAGAGTTTGTACACACATTTGGTGATGCACATATTTATTCGAATCACATGGAACAAGTTCATCTTCAGCTAAGTAGAGAACCCACAAACCTACCTACGATGAAGATAAACCCTGGAGTAAAAGATATTTTTAATTTTAAGTTTGAGGACTTCAATTTGGAGAACTACCATCCTCATCCGGCCATTAAAGGAAACGTAGCCGTATGATTTCAATAGTAGTAGCAACAGGAAAGAACTCAGCAATAGGAAAAGATAATAAACTTCTCTGGCATCTTCCGGCCGATTTGAATTATTTTAAAAATCTAACAACAGGAAAGCCCATTATTATGGGTAGGAAAACCTATGAAAGCATAGGCAGGCCACTTCCCAATAGGAGGAACATCGTTATCACCAGGAATAAAAATTTAACAATTGAGGGATGCGAGGTGGTTTCTTCGCTTACAGAGGCTTTATCCATTTGTAAAGATGCTGCTGAGATTATGATAATTGGTGGAGAAGCGATTTATAAAGAGGCAATTTCTAAAACTCAAAGAATTTATAGAACATTGGTTAATGATGCTCCTGATGCGGATAGATTCTTTCCAGAAATTGAAAATGAAATCTGGCATCAACAATTATCTTTAAGCCACCCTGCAGACGAAAAAAACAAATACAGTTTGACTTTTGAAATGTGGGACAGGAAAGTATCTGTTTAGAATATTTCAAACTTATGTCCTTCAGCTTTCATGGCCTCATACAATTGCTTGTTTAACCTATATAGCATAGGAGCTTTGCCACTTTCGTCCCATGGAGAAAGCAATTCACCTGTTTCTTCAATAACAGTTTGAGAGACAATCTTTCGTCGAAAATTTCTTTTGTCAAGAGAATGTCCTAAAGCTGCTTCATACATTTCCTGAACCTGCTTAAGGGTGAATTTTTCCGATAGCAACTCAAATCCAGCTAATTGAGAACTCATCTTCGCCAGTAATCTGCGGTTCGCAGCCTGAACGATATCATTATGATCAAAGGCCAAACTTGGAAGAGATTTTAGATCCATCCAAATAATCTCTGATTCATCTTCTCCAGCTTTAAGTGTGCAATCAAGCATATTAAGAAAACTATAATAACCAATGCTAATCACTCTGCCAAGTGGATGTCTTGAAGTATCAGCGAAAGCTCTAATTTGCTTTTTGTAGAATTTTTCAGTGCCACTAACCTGTTCAATGATTGAGTCGACTCGTTTCTCAATAGAATCGTTAGGATAAACCATACCTGCAGGCAAGGCATATTGATCCTTATATGGCTCTCTATTTCTTTTGACAAGAAGCACTTTCATGCTTTTTCCTTCAAGCCCAAAAATCACACAAGTCACTGAAAATGCCGAACGAAAATAATAGTTCAAATCTTCTTTAGGCGACAAAGCTGAATTATGCATTTCTATAAATTAGATCATTATTATTAATGCAAAGATAATTCAATTTATTTTTCTATTTCATTAAACAATAATCAACAAATTATAACTACCGAAACAGATTATGCAATTTGTTAGTAAAATCTAAATACTAAAATTAGCTTTGAATATTTTAACAGCTATTGCCAAAAGGATCACACCAAAAAATTTACGAATCACGAATAGCCCACTCTTCCCAAGTTTATGTTCAATAAACTTGAGAGATTTCAGAACTATATAAACAGCAATAAGATTAATTATTATTCCGATCAGAATGTTGTAAACACCATAATTGGCTCTCAAAGACATAACTGTAGTCAAGGTTCCAGAGCCAGCAATTATAGGGAAAGCTATTGGAATTACAGAACCTGAACTAACGTCAGGATCTGGCCGAAAGAGCTCGATTCCTAAAACCATTTCAAGACCCATTATAAAGATAACGATTGAACCTGCTACGGCGAATGAAGAGATATCAACTCCAAGAGCTGCAAGCAAATCAGCTCCAAATACTAAAAAAAGTATCATTAACAGTCCAGAAGCTAATGTGGCTTTTCCTGATTCTATCTCACCTATTTTGCTCTTCATGCTTAAAAGCACTGGAACAGCGCCAACAATATCAATAATAGCAAATAGAGTAAGGGTTACTGTTAATATTTCATCTAAGCTAAGAAGCATATCCCCAAATTTGGGGCAAAGCTACCAATAACATCAAGAAATATCCAGATCTGAGAACTTTTTCTTGCCTCTTAAAAAGTAATCTGCGACAATTGATCCCATGTAAACGCCACTTGTATTTCTTATGCTTTCAACCTTTTTAAGTTTCCTCCTCTTTTGCCTAATTGATGGCAGAAGTCTATAAAAATGTAAATGCGCTCTTAGAATAGCATAGAAGTGGCTAAATCCATTGGTAAAAAGAAATTTAAATGCGGCAACACCATCTAACAACATCCTTTTTAACAAGCTCCTTATCAAATACTTATCCTCAATATTCTTATAAATCAATTCTAAATTATTTCTAAAATTAAGATAGGTCTTCCTCCAGTTTGATTTGGACAATGTTCCGCCACCAATATGGAAAACAACAGATTCGGGTTGTACCAAAATTTTATATCCACGATTTTTCATGCGCCAGCATAAATCTATTTCTTCCATATGCGCAAAAAAGCTTTCATCGAATCCTTGGCAATCATGAAAAACGCTTGATCGAATAAACATACAAGCACCTGATGCCCAGAAAACCTCTCGAATATCGTCGTACTGACCTGTGTCAATTTCTGTTTCTTCAAAAATTCTTCCACGACAAAAAGGATAGCCCATTCGGTCGAGATAACCTCCTGCAGCACCTGCATATTCGAATCTGTCTCTTTGCTTAAATGCCCTTATCTTTGGCTGAATAGCAGCTATCTGAGAATCTGAATCAAATAGTTTCTCAATTGGCTTTATCCAATTTTCGGTAACTTCAATATCAGAGTTTAAAAGCACATAAAATTCTGCATCCACTTGCCTAAGGGCTTCATTATAACCGCCAGCATAGCCATTATTAGTAGGATTAACGATCAGCTGCACTTGTGGGAAGTTCTCCTGAAGCCATTTTACAGAGTTGTCAGTAGAATTATTGTCAGCGACAACAACCTTAGCATCTTCGGAGAACTGAATGACTTTAGGTAAAAATTGCTCTAAGAGGTGACATCCATTCCAATTTAATATAACGATAGCAGTTCTCATTCAAGACGTTTATGTTTCCATCTTTTATGAGACCAAAGCCAAGCTGGAGGATATTCCATGATTAATTTTTCTAATGCTTTTGCATGAAGCCGAGTTATTTCGCCATCACTGCTTTCAGCAGGATTCTCGTGCAATATCTCAAATTCTACTGAATAATGCCCTCGTTTTTCTCTTCGCATAGCCAAGAAAACAAGTGGATTATTCTTAGCCTTAGCAATTCTTTCAGGCCCGGTAAAGCAAGGAGTGTCTTGATTTAGAAAAAGTAGCCAGTTTGCATGTCTAGGGTCAGGCGCCTGATCTGCTACAAGTAATGTTGCCAAAGGCTCTTTCGATTGCATAACAGATCTATAGGTATTATTCATTGTTACAAGCTCGGTACCGAGCGATTCTCTGACATTCTTCATAACCTTATCCATGAGCTTACTACTTAATGGTTTGTAGGTTACCATACTTTTCATATTAAATAGTCCAGCCATTGAAACTCCCAGCCATTCCCAATTATTGTAATGACCTGAAACAGCTATAAAACCTTCATTATTTTCCTTTAGTCTATCAAGTACTTCAGGATTTTTCAAATACACTCTTTTAAGAAGTAATTTTTTATTTAGAAGGTATTTCAGGAGACAGGAAAAAGAGTTTCTGTAAAAATTCTTGGTAATTTGTTTGTATATTTTTCGGACTTTGGGAAAAGCATTTTTTAGATTTTCCAAAATAACATCCTTTCTATAAGCTATAATATTATTGGCAAACCAAGCTAAAAAGTCTGAAAGACTATATAGTATTCTCAAAGGAACTTGAGCAAGCAGAAACCTCCGCCTCGAATAAGGTAATACAGAATAACTGTCTTGAGTATCGAATTTTGTTGGATTTGGCGTTCATGATGAGGGAGTAACTCTATCCTATTTAATATCATTTGTTTGTGTGTCTCTCTTCAGAATAAGAAACTGCCATTGGTCATTCATTATTTCACCAAGAGCATCTGAATGAATAAGGGTATAATCATTTGTGACTAAGTCTAAGAGAATACGAAACGTCTATTGCTTTGATTGTTAATTTTATAGTACTGCCATTTCATAGGGATATGCAGAAGGCTCATATGTACTGGGATAGTTCTATTATCGGGTGGACCATACTGTAGGTAAACTCTACCTCTATCAGTATTATATCCTCGTTTTATGGATGAGGCGAATTCTGTTTGCACCTTAATAACTTCTGAACGATATTTCTCCCAAGCTTCTTTGAGGATTTGCCGATGAGCGATTTAACTAAAAAGACAAGAAGTACTGTTTCATGAGTTCAAAATCTCCCTCTTTAATTACATTCTCTGAATACTGTTTTTCTCTTTCTGCTGATATTGGTCTTAAAGCTCTGATATGTTCGGTAAGGCTATCTTTGTTCTTATATCCTTGGGTAAAGGTCCCTTCGGTGACCAAAAGGTCAATGTTGTTTAAGTTGACTGCCAACCCTGGATTAGCGCGAATAAATTCTTGAGACTTAGTACCAAGTAAATTGTTTTCTCGGTCTCTAGCCTCAATAACAAGTCTGTAAGCTCCGTTTGGCAACTCAGAAATATCTATTTCTTTCATGAAGACATTTACCATTGCGGAGTTAGCCTTCTCGAATCCGGTAAATTGTGCTATCGTTCTAAACGAATTGAGTTCCTCAATATGAAACTTAATTAAGTACTTTTCTCCTTCTCCTAATACACCGAGGGAGTTATACGACTCGTTATAAAAAATAAGTTTGTTCTCATCACTGCCAAAAAACTCGCTAATATGAGGAACCAAATCATATCCTCCTTTAGACAAAGGTCCTGGTTTAATGGTTTTTGTATAAGATTCAACCAACTGAATATCAGAAAGCCAAACTGAGTCGGTAGGGATATCTATAATTAATTCTGAAGTAGCCTTTACCGGCTCTGCATTGGTAAGCACATCTCTAACTTCTAAACCAAGCTCATAACTACCTTCAGACAAGGGAATTCTTTGCTGATCGATAAAATTAAATCCGATATTTAATGAATCATCAGCCTCTGGGCTGGAAAGAATATATTTATCGGCATATCTTATTTTATCACCTTGTGAAGCTATGAGGGTAACCTCAACTTTACCTTGATACTTTCCTGATTCATTCTTTATAAAGTTTACACTTGAACCTCTAACCATTAGGTAAGTTTCTACATAAGGTGTTTTTCCACCCATTAAAAACACACCTCTGGAAAAAAGAGCTTGCACTTGCTGTGCAGAAACCTGACAGAAAGGATTTAATAATAAAATGCTTAAAGCTGCAAAGAATTTAACCATAGATTACAAATGTACCTGAAAATGCAAATAGGTTCAACTACAATTTCTAGCTTTCCTCGTCTTGTTCTTTAAATAAGCGAGCTGCCTTAACTGCATTTAACCACCCTTTGTATGCATCATCAGCATTAAGATGGATAATATTTGGCACAAAAACCGTTTCGCTTTTTCTCAACAAAGCTAATTCATCAAAGCTTTGCCAAATGCCATTAGCAAGACCAGCCATTAAAGCTACACCAAAAGCAGTTGTTTCAATATTCTTCGGTCTATCTACATTTACATCAAGCAAATCGCATTGAAACTGCATCATTAAATTGTTTGCAGAAGCCCCACCATCAACACGCAGTGTTTTTAAAGGAATTCCTGCTTCTTTCTGCATTAAATCAAAAACATCTTTAGTTTGAAATGCAATAGCCTCCAACGCAGCTCTAATCATATGCTGTCGTTTGGTTCCTCTCGTGATTCCGAAAAATGCAGCTCTAACATTTGAATCCCAATGAGGAGCTCCCAAGCCGACAAAAGCAGGCACAAAATACACTCCTTCAGTGCTTTGCACGGAAGAAGCCAAAGGTTCGATTTCCTGATTATCCTTTATAATTCCAATTCCGTCCCGCAACCATTGGATTGCAGAGCCGGCAGCAAATACACTTCCTTCTAGAGCGTAGCTAGTGATTCCTTTGTATTTCCAGGCGATTGTACTTAACAAACCTGATTTTGAATAAGGCCTCGTTGTTCCAGTTTGCATTAACATAAAACAACCTGTACCATAGGTGTTTTTTGCCATTCCGCCCTCAAAACAAGCTTGTCCAAAAAGCGCTGCTTGCTGATCTCCGGCCACACCTGATATTGGAATAGTTGCACCCAAAACCTCAGAAGCTGTATTCGCGAAAAATCCAATATTCTCTTTTACATCAGGCAAGATAGATGGAGGGACTCCAAAAATAGAGAGCAATTCTTTATCCCAATCGCAAGTATTGATATTAAAAAGCATCGTTCTTGAAGCATTACTAACATCAGTAACATGAGTTTTACCCCCACTTAGTTTCCAGATTAACCAGCTATCAATGGTTCCGAAAGCCAAGTTTTCTGAATTGGTAATCAAGCTCACATCCTGCTCAAAGAGCCAAGTTAATTTTGAAGCAGAAAAGTAAGAGTCGAGAAGCAATCCAGTCTTTTGATAAATTTCCTCACTAAATCCTTGTTGAACAAGTCTTTCACAAATATTAGCAGATTGTCGACTTTGCCAAACAATAGCAGGTGCCACAGGTTCTCCGGTTGTTTTGTCCCAAAGTACTGTGGTTTCGCGTTGATTAGTTATGCCTACGCAATTAATGTCACTTGATAGAATTCCAGCCTTTCTAATTACTTCATTAAAGCAAAAAATAACAGAATCAAATATCTCCGATGCATCGTGCTCTACCCAACCGGGGTTTCTATAAATCTGCCGAATTTCTTTTGAACTTTGAGCTAATGCTACCGCATTTTGATTGTATAGTATGCAACGTGAAGAAGTTGTTCCTTGGTCGATGGCAAGTATGTACATAATTGAAAATGAATATTATTCAAATTAATAGAAAATACAATTATGTTAAACGTGTAGAAAACAAGCCACTATATTTGTAAAAAATAAGAGACATGCAGATTAGATGTAAAAACTGCGGTTTTGGAATACCACTGGAAAGCTATGAAAGCAATTGCACTTCTTGTGGCGAACCTCTTAGGAAAATAGAACAAGCTGAGCTTGATAGTATTGAAAGAAGAAAGACTACTGGAGAACTAAGAATTCCCATTTATCCAAATGATTCGATACTTTTAAAAATCGGAAAACACATATATAACATAGTAACTCTTGTATTCATAGGCATCATTAGCTTCTTTTTATGGATTTTCGCAGCTGGCCCGGGTTAGATCTTAAAAAATTATTGCCTTT
Organism: Bacteroidia bacterium; assembly: GCA_018401705.1. Taxonomy (GTDB): domain Bacteria; phylum Bacteroidota; class Bacteroidia; order M30B66; family M30B66; genus M30B66. Next base: position 14,013 of record JAGYKL010000014.1, read on the forward strand.
ACATTTTGTGATTCTTGTTTTAGTCCTAATTATAAATAGGTACTTTTTAAGATTTTCAATTTGCTCTTTTTTTGATAATTATTTTAATGATTTACTGTGTATTCCAGTCATGTTATTTAGCACATCGATATTCATGGGCTTGATTTACGGACAGATTCCATTTAAAATATCGAATACAATGATATTTCTGGCGGTGTTTGCAACAAGCTTAGTTTTCGAGTTTATACTCCCTTCTTTTTCAACGAAATACACCTATGACTTGTTAGATATTCTAATGTATACTTTAGGTGCTTTTTATTACAAATTCTTCTTTCAATAGATTTTGCTTTGAAGTATTGGGAATAATCATGTATTAATGAGAATACAGTCCTCCTTGCTTAAGGATGTCATGCTCAAACGATGGGCTGATTCATTCTTCACTTCTTTTGTCAGGAAAAGAAGTTTCATGCAACAAGAAGAAAAACACCTAAAATTAACTGACTATGAAAAGCTTAATGCTCACCCTAGCTTTAGTAGAGGGAACCGTCATGACCACGAAATGAAAATGGAAAGTAAACCTCATACGTGCGCAGATGCTTGTAAAGATGGCTCTCACACATATTTGCATGGTGAAGCAGGACATACATGCACAGCAGCTTGCAAAATGGACATGAAAGAAGAGGATAAGAAGTAAAACAATTCCTCTTTTTAAATATTGAAAGACAAGTGATATAATATAAGCAATGCTATTTTACAATTTACTTAGAAGTAAATTTCTAACTTTCAGGCATGAAAAACTTATGGCTCATCACTTGTCTTTATTTTTTAATCCCAATTAATTCTTATGGTCAAAACTATGTCGACTTTGACTGGCTTCGTCCTGAATATGGCGGGCATTCATTAAACAAGGTTGCATGGATTTCAGGAGACCGCTTTATTGCTGTTGGCGATGAAGGCATGATATTACTAAGCTTCGATGGAGGAGCAACTTGGAACATCCGTCAAATTCAAACCCAGATTGACATGAAAGGAATTTGGGTGAAGGATGAATTGACCATGTATGTCGTTGGAAGTTTTGACAATTCAGGATCGGCACTTTATAAAACTGATGATGGAGGAGACACCTGGGCTATTGATTTTGAATATACTGGTATTGGAGGCCTAAGGGATATTTATTATACCAACGAAAACGTTGGATATATGATTGGTTCAATTGGACGCGTTTTTAAAACAACAGACGGAGGTGTAAACTGGGTTGACATGAGCAATTCTTCTATTTCAGGAGATTTAACATGTGTATGGTTTATTTCACCAGACACAGGCTACGTAGGAAAAACAAGTGGATTCGGAATGTATAAAACCACGGATGGGGGAAACATATGGTCTCAGAATTTCGGCTACTTTCCATCTACCTGCTACAGCATGCATTTTATTAATGACTCTGTTGGTTGGGCTGGAGCTTATGGAAATGCAATTTTCAGAACAACTAATGGGGGTCAACTTTGGCAGCAGCAACAGAACCCGAATCTTTCAAGTCCAATTAAAGCCATTGCATTTGCAGATTCTCTGAAAGGTATTGCAATTTCTACATATTACGTTTACAAAACTTCAAATGGTGGTACCACTTGGAGTTCAACCTTTACAACTGGTAATTTAAATGCAGCTGATATATCATCCGAAGGAGTTGCTATAATTGGTAATATTACGGGCGGCATTAAACAAAGCATGAACTATGGATCTAGTTTTACAGAAATTAATCCCGAGGCCGGCACTTCAGCATATAGAAGAATCAAATTCATAACAAATCAAATTGGTTGGGTAGCAGGCGATGATGGCAAAATTTTAAGAACTACTAATAGTGGGACTGATTGGACCTTGCTTAATAATCCTCATTATTACAGTTTTGCATATGATATGGCAGCAATTAGTTCTTCAAAAGCAGTAATTGTTAACAACGAAGGAACTGTAATAACAACAAGCAATTCGGGAAGTACTTTTACAAAGCAGACACTGTTAGCTGGCGAATGGTTAAAAGCCGTAACATTTCCAACCAGCAGCATCGGGTATATTGCAGGAGAGCTTGGAAGGATTTATAAAACCACAAATGGTGGAACAAGTTACACAGCTTCTCAGACCACCGGCGACGATGAGGATATTATAGAGCTGTTTTTTACATCAGCAACAAATGGTTATTTAGCAGATGAATTCTCAAGAATAAAAAGAACTAACAATGGAGGAAGTAGTTGGCAACTGTTAAATACTTCGGGGATAGGTGCAGTAAGTCAATTATATTTTCTGAACGACACTTTGGGCTATTTTGTGAATGAAAATGGAGGTGTTTCAAGAACACTTAACGGACAGGATATAGAATTCCTTGGAGAATCGTGCATTGACTCTCCTTTTGATATTCATTTTGCCAATGACAGCACTGGATTTATTGTGGGTAGTTTTACGAATAATTCATGTGATATTTCATACACCAGCGATTCGGGCATGACCTGGAATTCTATATTGTTACCATTCGCTTACGCGGGATGGGGAGTATTTGGTTTTGATACAAGCAATGTGTTTTTAGTTGGACAAAATCAAAGCGTTTTAAGAACAGGAACAGGAGACATTGTTACGGCAGTTGAGGAAAATCAGAAGTTAGATGACAAAAATTCACTTACAACATACCCTAATCCAGGAAAAGATCAAATCAACATATCTGGAGTTGCAGATATTCATCAATGGCAATTGTATAATCTTGAAGGAATGGAAATTCTTTCAGGAAGCACTAAATCTATAAACTCGAGTGGCCTTGCAGCAGGATTTTATTTATTGAGAGTGCTTAGCAAAGCGGGCGAGTTTCAATCAACTAAACTCACAATTATAGAATAACTATTAGCCTATTAATAAACCTTTTAGATTTACTTCGTGATCAGTATCAACAAAGCGAATCAAATCCGGAAGAAATTCATGAAATATTGTCTGGTAGAAAAGGTAATGCCTTTCTAATTCTTTATGAGCATTTTCCATTCCTGAAGCAAAAGTAGTTCTGCGGGAAAGACCAGACAAAGCTCTTTGAACTCCTTCAATATGTCGATAATTGGTTAACCAATCCTGCATACTCATGTAATGCAGTGTATATCTGGCTTTTTCAGGAAATAATTCTTTATGTTTATGAAGGAAAGAATACATGTGTTCAGCATATTCTCTCAAGTCGGTTTTTGAATAATCATGCCAGTTTTTCGCCAGAAAATGGTCGCCGAAAACATCCATAACAACCCCAGCATATTTTCTAAATTTGGGTCTGAGGGCTTCCTTCCCCCGTTCTAGAACGGGGTGAGAATCAGTAAACATATCTATTTGGCGATGGAGTTTAATTCCCTTGATAATTTCTTCACTAAAATTCTCTATTTGTTTGCCCTTTACTGAGTCGGCAATGAAATTCCCAATAATTAAATTAGGGTCGCTTCCTGACAAATAAAGATGAGCCAGGTAATTCATTTGAATTTTATTAAGCTTCTGTGCACGTTGCTAATTTAGGTAAATGTAAATTAAACACTTAGAAAAATTTCACTAAGATTAGTTATAGCCTAACACTAGGCTGAAGTCTAGCTTTGAAAATAAAAATTATGAGCAAGATTTTCAATTATTTATTGAGTTTTATTCTTTGCCTTTCTTCCATTTCTGTTTCATATGCTGAACAATTAGAAATATCTGGTGGAGAAGCCAACTGGAATATCCAGTTGTTACCCGATATGGAATTTACCGGCTATTGGTATCTATGGTCCAATGGAGGTGCTACTTTGACTTTTGATCCTCAGTTAAGCGATAGTCCAAGCTGGCTTTCGTCATTAACAGTTGACAACCCAGTCTCTGCTAATTGCGCTGAAATTAGCATAATTCAAGTAAACATTGTTGCACCAGCACAAACAGGAATGTATAGCATTACCATTACAGATTTAAACGGAATTTACGTTCCAATAAATTTAAATCTGATGGTTACTGAAACACTTTTTCATCTTGATTCTCTATTTATCCCAGGTTTTGTAAATCAAGCTATTGAAGTGCCGCAAACCGAAATAAATGATGGCTTATCAAATATCGGCTGCCTGGAGCAATTTTTTCCTGGCGAAAGTCAAACATTCTCATATGAATGGCTAATGGGCAATGCACCAGGAACTGCTTCTACAACTCCAAGTGAGATTACTTTAAACAATGGAGAATCGGGAAACATCCTTAACTCAGCGATTTTTAGTGCAGCCGGAGTTTATACAACTTATCGAATATCTAAAGCTCAATATGGATCTTATCTATTGGTAGGAAAGGTTGTATTTTCTATCTCTGAAGTTACAGCTATTGCTGATGATAAGTTGTCTGCTCAAAACTACCCGTTCCCAAATCCGGCGATTAGCAAAATAACCTTCTTTACAAAAGAGTCATTTGAACTCACGAACCAATTAGGGAAACGAGTTATGGTGCCTCATACAAGTAATAATGAAGGTAGAACAGAATTAGACTTGAGTAGTCTCGAGACTGGAATTTACAACCTAAAGCTAGGAAGTAAATTTCACAAAATTGTGAAGACAGATTAATAATCTGCGTTCAATTTGATGAAGTTAAGTTAATCTTCTAAAAATTAACAAGTTCAAGCATTGAGAACAAGAGCGAAATAACTTTTAGTAGTTAAGAAGAATAGCTTCGCAACTATTCGCTCTTATCATAAAAGTACCTGCGTCCAGTAAAGTGCCATCGGGTTCCTCTACCCTGTAATTGAACTGCTTAGACTTTTGATAAGCCAGTCCATAATTTTGTATAGTTATAGCATCCTCAGAGCTGCATGATGGAATAAACGACCAATGAACGTTAGCTGATAAGATTCCATGAGAAACATTATCAATTAAAACTCTTGCGTATGGTATGTCATTATCGAGAAGGTATTGAGATCCGGCAAGGTTATGATAGAATACAGCACCTCCTGAAAAATAGCAGGTGCCATTGTCTTCTTCAGCTAATGCTTCAAAATTATCAGCATCTATATCGGTGCAACCTTCAACAGGCTTTTTGCAAGAACTAGACAAACTGATTGTAATTGCTATAAAAAGATAGAATATTGATTTCATTTTCAGGATAGATTTGTGGATTGTGAAAGTAGCATTTTTCTCACCATTTAATTAAAGCTGAGGCCCAGGTAAATCCGCTGCCAAAAGCAGCTAAACAAACCAAATCTCCGGGCTTGATTTTGCCTTCTGCCCAAGCTTCAGACATAGCTATTGGAATGGATGCAGTTGTTGTGTTACCAAAGCGCATGATGTTATTAAACACCTTATCTTCATGCATTTCGAGTTTGGCTCTGATGTATTCTGAGATTCTCAAGTTTGCTTGATGAGGAATGAGCAAATCGATATCTTCCTTGGAGTAATTATTCGCTTCAAGAGCTTCTGAAATTACCTCCATAAAACGAACAATAGCGTTTTTAAAGACCAGTTGACCATTCATATGCGGAAGAACCTCTCCATTTGTAATCATTTCCGCCGTGAGGCGCTTTTTCAAAAGACTACCAGGATGCCTCATGTACAACTCTTCTGCAAATGTGCCATCTGAATGCAAGTGTGTAGAAAGAATTGAATGTTCTTTATTTTGAGTTTGTTGAAGTACTGCAGCTCCTGCTCCATCCGCAAAAATAACTGCCATATTTCGACCTCTCTCGCTTAGCTCAATTGCATTTGACTGAATCTCCGAGCCCACAACCAAAGCAGTTTTATACATTCCCGATTTAATAAATTGATCGGCAACGCTTAAAGCGTAAATAAATCCTGAGCACTGCATTTTGATATCCATTGCTGGGATTCCGGGCAAACCAAGCTCCCGTTGAAGCAAGACACCCGAACCAGGGAAATAATATTCAGAAGTTGTAGTAGCAAAAACGATAAGCTCCACTTCAGAAACATCAATACCAGCTCTTTGCAAAGCCATTCTGGAGGCGTTTGCTCCCATGGAAGCCACAGTATCTTTTCCTTCGGTAAAATATCTTCGTTCCTTGATACCTGTTCTTTCAGTAATCCACTCGTCGGAAGTGGGCATTAGCTTAGACAAATCATCGTTAGTGACAATATTTTCGGGCACATAATGGCCAACACCTGCAATGCGGCTTAAATTCATGACTTTGGGTTTGCCGGCAAATTAGTTAAATGCTTGTTTACAACAGCCATTTTGATGAAGTTTTAGGTTCTTTGTCTTTCAAACTAAGAATATGATTGAAGCCATACACCATGTTGCCATCATTTGTTCTGATTATGAAAAGTCTAAGTTATTTTACACAGCAGTTTTGGGTTTAGAAGCCAGGAATGAGATTTACCGCGAAAATAGAAAGTCGATGAAGCTTGACTTATATCTTAACGACAATTATGTTGTTGAACTATTTTCATTTCCGGAGCCGCCAAGCAGGCCTAGTTATCCTGAAGCATGTGGCTTGAGACATCTAGCTTTTGCGGTAAAAGACTTAGAGGATGTTATGGCTCGATTAGAAAGATACAGAGTTAATTTTGAGCCTATTCGGCGCGATGAATTTACTTCGAAACGCTTTCTGTTTGCTGAAGACCCAGATGGCTTGCCTATAGAGTTTTATGAAGTCTAATTTGATTTTACCCATATTGCTTTTGTTCATTTCTAAATTCGGATATTGCAGCTCCTAAAATAAAATTATGATGAATAAATATTGGAATTCAGGAATCATTCTGCTTGCTATGCTTTTTGCTCAGTGTGCTGGAGGTGATTCAAATAAATCAAACGAAAAAGATGCTTTAAATATGGAAGAAATTCTTGCCAACAATGCACTTATTCAGGAATGGAAAGGAGAATTTGGAGGTTTACCACCTTTTGATCAAGCGAAAATTGAAGATTTTGAGCCTGCAATGCGAGCTGCCATGCAATTAAAACTGGATGAAATTGATGCAATTGCCAATTCAAAAGAAGCTGCCACATTCAAAAATACTATTGAAGCAATGGAATTATCGGGCTCAGCATTTGACCGGGTGTTAACAGTTTATGGCATTTGGAGCTCAAGTATGAGTACCAAAGAATTTCAGGAAATTGAAAATGTAATGGAGCCTGAATTGGCTGGATTCTCAGATAAAATTGTTCAAAACTCAAACTTGTTCAAGAGAATTGAAGCAGTTCATGAATCTGAAGAGTTTAAAAGTTTAACACCTGAGCAGCAGCGCTTAACTGACGATTATTATAAAAGTTTTATCCGCTCAGGAGCTAAGCTTGATGACGCATCGAAGAAGCGCTTGGCAGAAATCAATGCTGAATTAGCCGGTCTATTCACGAAATTTAGTCAGAATTTATTGTCAGATGAGAATGACATAATCGTTGAATTAAGTTCAGAAGATGATCTTAAAGGTTTACCACAATCGTTGATTGATGCAAGTGCAAATGCAGCAAAAGCTAAAAGCTTGGAAGGAAAATGGGTGATTAACAATACTCGCTCATCGGTTGATCCATTTTTAACCTATTCGACTCAGCGTGATTTAAGAGAGAAAGTGTGGAGAATGTTTGTAAACAGAGGAGATAATGGTGGCGAAAAAGACAATAATGCTACGATAACCCAGATATTAAAATTAAGAGCAGAACGAGCTAAGACGCTCGGATTTGAAAGCCATGCGCATTGGAGATTACAGAACACTATGGCCAAAACCCCAGAAAAGGCAATAGAGTTAATGGAATCTGTTTGGTCACCTGCTGTAGAAAGAGTGCATGAGGAAGTTAAAGACATGCAAGCGCTTGCCGATAAAGAAGGAGATAAAATCACCATTGAGCCTTGGGATTATCGTTATTATGCCGAAAAGGTGAGAAAAGCCAAATATGATTTAGATCAGAACGAAGTGAAGCCTTATTTACAATTAGAGAAATTGAGAGAAGGTATGTTTTGGGTAGCCGGAGAAATATTCAATTTTAGTTTTTCCCCATTAGAAAATATCCCAGTTTACCATGCTGATGTAAGAGTTTGGGAAGTAAAAAATAAAACTAACGGAGAACATGTTGGCTTGTGGTACTTCGATGCTTATGCAAGAGAAGGCAAGAGATCCGGAGCCTGGATGAACAATTACAGAGACCAATCTCGCATGAATAAGGAAGTAACTACAATCGTATCTAACAACTCAAACTTCGTGAAAGGTAATCCGGGAGAGCCGGTTTTAATTTCTTGGGACGATGCCTCTACCCTCTTTCATGAATTCGGTCATGCTTTGCATGGATTAAGTTCTAATGTGACTTATAAATCGCTTTCGGGTACTGCTGTTGTTAGAGATTATGTTGAGTTCCCATCTCAATTACTTGAGCACTGGCTTTCGACTCCAGAAGTTCTTCAAAAGTTTGCTCTTCATTATGAAACAGGCAAGCCAATTCCACAGAATTTGGTTGATAGAATCAACAAAGCATCAACCTTCAATGAAGGTTTTGAAACGACTGAATATTTGTCAAGTGCATTAATTGACATGAAAATTCACCTAAGTCAGGATGCAGAAATAGACCCTGATGCTTTTGAGAAAAAGACTCTTGATGAGTTGGGAATGCCTAAAGAATTAGTGATGCGACACAGAACACCGCAGTTTGCACATATCTTTTCAAGCGATAGCTATTCAGCTGGATATTACAGCTATTTATGGTCGGATGTATTAACTGCTGATGCTTATGAAGCATTTACTGAAGCTGGCGGACCATATGATAAAGCTGTTGCACAGCGTCTTATTGATAATGTTTTTTCAATTGGAAATACAATAGATCCGGCAGAAGGATATAGAGCATTTAGAGGTAAAGACCCTGATACAAAAGCTTTGATGCGGAAGCGAGGGTTTCCTGTAAAATAAAAACGAAGAGGCTATCTAATTTAGATAGCCTCTTTTGTTTTATGAGACTATTAAAGTGGAAATAAATTACCAATATAATTTGCTTAAGACATATCTTTCAGGTAGTAAACACCTATAGCCACAACAATTGCAGGAATTGCAAGTGATGAGATTGTCCAAAGACCTATAGTAATTAGAGTAATTTGATTAACAACAACAAACAAAGCGTAGGTATAAACTCCCCAAGCTTTCATTTTCCATAAGGCGATAAAACAAATTATGCCTACAATACTAGCAAAGATTAGATAAGGAGGATACCAATTGGCAATTGCTGATGCTTGAGCAGAAAGTGCAATGGGAACGACAAAAAGAACGCCAATAAAACCCAAGACGCAAATAACAGTTATGGCAATCGGTCTACTTTTATTCACCTCAGTAATTCCCTGATCATCAATAATCAAGTCTTCATCCATGTTTAATTTAGATTTAATTTCTAAAAATTTGAGCTAGTCTAAAAGTACCTTTTTAATAAATACATTGCCTTTGTTTCCGTGAGCTCTTAAAAGATAAACCCCTGCTTTTAAACCTGGGTGATTGAGAATAGATAAATCGTAGTCTTTTGAAACGTTTACAGATTGCGTGAGGACTAAACTTCCTCGAGCATCAAAAACATCAACCACAAAATCTTCCTGACTTGGAAGCAACCATTCAAGTCTAATTGCTGTATTATTAGATCTACTGATATTTAATTCAGAAGCCTCTTGTTTAATATTCACAGCTACTAGCGGTGAATAAGAAAACTTACCATCAAAATCAGTTTGTTTAAGTCTGTAATACGAAATTCCAGCTAAAGGCTTTGAGTCTATTCCAGAATAATCGATAACCGTGTTACTGTTACCAGCTCCGGTTCTTCTAAGTACCTCAACAAAATTAACAGCATCTGCACTTCTCTCTATGGTGAAATAATCATTGTTTATTTCAGATGACGTAACCCAAGTTAAATAGACTATTCCGGCATTTTCAACAGCTTGAAAATCAAGCAATGAAATTGGCAGTGGCTCTGTTAGCCAATCACTTAAAGTCCATCGAGAAAAAGCTGGGATACCATTTAACTCAACCCAATTCGAGGCCACATCCCGCGAAATTTGAGCGGGAATAAATTGACCCTCCCAACTTAAACCAGCATCTTCAGAACGCCATGGAATTAAGTCAGCTTCGTTTGGATTAACTGCATCTATATCATTTAGTTCATCATCAAAGTAGTTTAATCTTAATGTAGCATCTAAAGCGGTATTGACTGCTGGACTGATATCGAAATACCGTTGAATGCTATTATTTTGTACACCTGCCTGCTGAGATTGATGGCCTCTTTCGATAAAAGTGGCGCCTGGAGAAACGCTTCCTGTTGTAATAGAAACACCTATTCCGGCGATATCGTTGTAAGTTGAATTTGCTGCCAAAACGCGTTGAGATCTTAACTCACCACTTGCGCCAAAAATCCTTGCAGAATTACTTTCATTTGTAACAACACCGGTTGCCCCCATTTCGACCGAATAATTATCAAGATTAAATTTGCCCTGAATCATGTTCAAGGTGCCTGTAAGAATAATATTTTGTTCAAGTTTTAAAGCTTCAGTGCTTATTCCGCTTTCAATACTTAAGTTATTGAAGGCGCATGGAGTAATTCCGCTAATAGATTGGGTAACAGAGCCTGCGATTTTCACTGTTCCTTGCCATGCTGTAGCAGTGCCAGAATTTAACAAATCACCATGAATTTCAAGGTCTGAGCCAGGCAAGATATTTACTTTTGCAGCGCTTGCAATAGTTAGGTTTCTTGAAAAAGCTACGCCAACAGAATTAATATCAGGGAAACTTCCACCTGAGGGTACCGAAGGAATTAAGACATCTGTATTTATGTCAGGTAATACACCACATGCCCAATTTGAAGGCGTTTCCCATGATGAAGTAAGTCCTAACCACTCACCTGGAGTTTGATTTAAGATTGTTAATGAAAATGGCAAGGCTGATGAGCTGCATCCTGCGGAAGAAACCGTTAGTGTAAATCCATAATTTCCGGCACTTAAAGCCCCTGGCAGTGAAATAGCAACACTACTTGGTGCTGCAGGTAAAGCCTGATTTGAAACTGGAACAAATCCCGGTAATGCTGGTGCAACTGAAACTACAGAATAAGTAATTGGATTGTTTTGGGTTGCCGAATAATCAATTATAAATTCAGAAGCATCGGGGCAGATATCTGCAACGCTAAATGAAATATCCGGCAAAGGACAAGTAACAGAAATTTCATGAGCACCCATGCTAGGTGGATTAGGCCTAACATTACCATCGATATCTGTTGTAACGCTAGCTTGACTCTGACCAACACCTACGATGCCTGCTGCTCCGGCTTTCCAACCAACGCCTGCAACGAATGTCATTTCGGGATCAATATTAATTGAGTTAGTTTCTCCTGTTGCAGCTATGTAAGTGGCGAAAGTCGTGTATGAATTAACATAATCGCCTCTGAATGGAGTTCCTTGATTTACTGTCCAATAGCAATTGTAATCAAGCTCCGTAAATGAATTTGCATTATTAATTTGAACAGTTTGATTACCTGTGGCTGTCGTATTTGAAGATTCGTTAATGAAAATGTTATTTAACAAACGACTTTGGTCAGTAGATAAGCCAAAAGTTCTAAAGGCGTAAGTTCCAGAACTAGTGCCACCTGAAACATACACTGTATTGTGAATTATGTCCCAAAAAGCTCCAGTTGTTGAAGGTTGATCAATTCCATATGCAACGCTGGTGGTATTGGTAATTTGAATTGAATTATTTGCACAAAGTGAATTATTGCCAACTGTTGAAGGACTTCCTAAGTATATTCCATAACCCAAACGACCTGAGCCGGTAGTAAATATGTAATTACCTACAATGGTATGTGGACCTGCTCCACCGCCGAAATAAATTCCATAAGCAGAAGCTCCCGAAGTTTGGTTGTTGGATATAGTATTATTAGAAACTATAGCAGAAGTGTAGTCGGTAATTGAAACTCCTCGACCTCTGTTAAAATTCTCGATTGTATTTCCAATAATCTGCGCTCCAACAGGATCAGAAGTGCTCATATCAAGGAAAACTCCATGAGTACCACCGCTAATTTGATTATTTTCAATGACGATATTTTCACAATCATTAGCAGCAAGAGTCTCAGCTGCATAAATTACAGCGCCGGCAAAAACGGTAGAAGTTGTTGAAGCGATTCCAGAAAGCACACTGTTTCTAATTGTATTATTGTCGGCATTGGTTCTAAAGCGAACAGCTCCGTAGGAAGCCGAAGTTCCTGTGTATCTTATAGTAACATTCTCAAAAATTACAAACTGAGCAGATTGAAGGTCAATGGTATAAGTCAATCCTGCTTGTTGTATTACCGCGTTCGCGGGATTTGAATCTGCCGATCGGAAAGTAACGGTATTAATTGCACTTACACCTGTTAAATTAGTGATTAAAGCAGACTCATTAAAGATTCCGGTGATATTGAAAATAACAGGACCACAAACCCCTTGAGAATTTAAATCTGCAACAGCAGATGCAATTGTGGTGTAATCGCCTGCGGCTTGAATGGTATATGTTCCGGAAAGGCCATTCGAAATGACGACAGAATTATCGCTTAAACAGTTATTACTTTCATTGCCTTCGGCAATGGAATTTAAAGCATCAACTTGAAAGGAAACATCTCCGTTACCAGATAGCGGCAATGTGAAGCTAAATGTAGTTGAAGCTCCAGCTGCAAGACCGGCTGAGAAAGATTGTGTTTGAGTATTTACAGCACAGAGTAAATTTCCTGCACTAGCTTGGACGTCGAAAGAAGAGCCGCTATTAACATCTACAGTCCCTGTGTTTCTAACTATAACATCATATGACATTGAGCCGCTGCCACAAAGTGTTGTAGAAGCTGGTGTGATTGATTCAATAACCAAATCAGGAAAAGGAGCTGCGGTGGTACTTAAACAAGTTCCGGGAGAGCCTTCAAGGATAGAGATATTATCAAACCTAACCGAAAAAACATTTGAATTATTATAGGCACATGAAGCGTTGAGATAGAATAAAATAGCTGATTTGTCGGTTACAGTGCTCAAATCGAATTCAACCTCAACATTCTCACAATTCCTTAGTTGAGAAAAGAAAAGTTCATCTGTTGGAGAGCCGTTAACAGCACTGGCCGCGATATAAGTCCCGCCAGGACTTGCAGAAGTGGGTGCCCACATGTTAAAGTACACCCTATCATTCGGTTGAGTAGCAAAATAAGAGTTACTCAAATCAAACGTCATGATGACAGAATTTAAACCTGTACAATTTTGAGCAGGCGATCTAAGAAAACAGCCATAAAAGCTATTAAAACTTCCATCAAAGCCAACATTTCCGCCAGGGCATCCGCCTGAGGCGAAATAAATCATTCCACCGGTGGTGCAGGAACTTGGGCTCCACCACACATTAGTTGGACCGCTTCCTCCAACAGTATTTAGCACATTGGTAGTAAAGGTTTCCAAGCCAGAAACAGAATTTTGCCCACCACGAATATCACCATCCTGATTTCTTGCTTTAGCAAGGAAGCAATATTCAGTTTCAGTATTCAGGCCAATCACTGTTGTTGTTCCCCAGGCTGCAGCAGTTTGAAATATTTCGGTAATTCCAAGAGAACCATCACTTTGCAAATACTCGCCAGTTGTAGAGCAAAGAATAGAATAAGTTGTAATTGAAGGATTTGCAACTGGTGTTTCGGCACTCAATGTTAGGTCCATGCTATTTGCGCTGGCATTATTCACCAAAGGAGCAGCAGGAACGTCGCACGCAGTGTAAACAGGCGCAGCGATGTTAGTCCAAGCACATGTTTGAGAAGCGTCCCTCGCCCTAACCCTAAACCAATATGGAGTATTTGGTTGATCTCCCGCATCAAAATCGAATGTTGATGAAAGCACGTTTTGCAATCCACCGTAGGTGATACCATCTGTTGACACCTCAACATCATAATTTGTAGCACCCGAAAGAGGAGTCCAGTTCACATCTAGGTGATGGTTTAAGCCATTAGCCGGAGCACCAATTGCGGCAGTAAGATTAGAAACCTGATCACAAACTAACGTTGGAGAAAGAAGGAGTGCGCGATAATCTTCTACTTCTGAATACAAACCAAGACCATCGGAAATGTTATTACAAGCATTAATAACACCACCGAGATTGGCCGAAGCATCATATCTTAAACGAACTCGCATTGCAACTTGCTGTCCATCTGTAACACCAGCTGGCACCGTAAAATTAAATATAAATGGGTTTGCAAGCGGGTCGGAAAGCCTACCAACGAGTTCGTTAGCATCGTTAAAATCACCATCACCGTTATAATCGATAAACAATCCGGCTGCGCAGGTATATCCTGAATGTTCAATAGTAACCGTATAATTTTGTCCGGCTTCAAACTGAAGGCCGTTAGAAAAGGCTCCCATCATGTTGGAGTAATTATACATGGTGATAACAGAGCCAGCCTGAACTCCGAAAAACTGACCATTATTATCAATTAAAGTTCCGAGAGGTCCTTCAACGAGCACTCTTGAAATATAAACTTTATCGGCAGTATTGTTAGTAAGAACAACATCTGCATTACCATTAACGGTGTTGCACACCTGATTTCCAATAGAAGGTAAAACCCTGATAGTAAAATCTTTAGTTTGGGAATTCGTATAATTTCCGCATGGGTCAATGGAAGCAAAGTTTCCTCTTAGAGCTCTTAGTCTGATGCGTTTAAGTCCGCTGATAGCAGCGGGAACAGTAAAATATGCTGCATAAGTATTTCCGACGGAGGAGCTAAAATTTACGATATCAAGCAATTCGCCACCTGAAGAAAAAGGAGTGTTATCGAAGACTCCATCCCCGTTAAAATCAATCCACGCAGCAACAGTTGTGCTGGCAGTTCCGGTGCCATTTGCACGGATAGTTGAATTAAAATGATGGTACTGCCCTGCAACAACAGTAGCGTATCCATAAGTTGTGGTATCAGTGTAGTCGAGATAATTGCTAGCTAAATAACCTGGATTTGGGTCGCCCCACTCGTGAAAGCCAATATCTTCGATATGATTATTGAGGAAACTATTACCAACACCTGCTCCAGAGCAATAAACCGGTTCAGCAGCTACAAAAACCTCTGCTGTTGTTGAAACTTCAGAGCAAGAAACATCAGAAATAACAGCACGATAATAATAGCTGCCATTGCTTAATGCTGAAGTTGTATAAGTGTCGGTGTTTGCTCCTGAGCCCCCAGAAACATTAGTCCAGCCGGTACTTCCGTTTGGAGAAACCTGCCATTGAATGTTAGCGCCAGAATATCCAGCAACAGTTATTGTTGCTGAATTTGCTGTTTCAACAAACTGATAAGCAGGAGAAGCTGTTCCACCGGCGCATCCTCCAATAGGAGTTCCCCGAACAATTATATCATCCACGATGAATCCTCCACCTGTTCCATAACATTCGTCAACTACCATTCTAAATGCTAGAGCAAAATTGGCTTGATTATCTCTAGAAGCAGGAAGATTAATTATTTGAGTTTGCACACCGGAGTTATTAAAATACAAACCACCGGCATATGTACCATTAGCACCAGTGGTTCCCCCAGCACCTCCTGTTTCATCTAACAAATAAGTTGAGCCTCCGTCTATAGAAGTATTAACGGTTCCATAGTCATAAACTACACCTGCGTCCACCTCACCAGCGCAGCGCCATTTAAATTCAACTTGAATATTTTCAAAGCCCACAGTAGAAACTGGCACGTAAGCCCACCTGTAGGTAATTGGAATTACAGTACAATTTGTGCCATTCCACGTTTGAAAAGGGTTGTTTGCGGTAAAAGGAGTATTTGCATTAAAAAAGCCCATTCCGAGTGAGCGACCAGATATTGGTTGATTAGATCCTGCGCCAAGGTTGGAGACATTCCACATGTGGCGGTAGTTTACATACTGAGGAGCCGTTGAGCTAGCCAGCCAGCCATTGTTAGGAGTAATCTCTGATAGCAAGGCATTTGCAAAAGAGCCGTTATTTCCATCAAAATTCTGCTGGTAAATAACCACTTGAGTAATTCCAACAGAACGAATTAGAAAAACAGAAATGACAATGAATAGTAATTTGAGGTAGAAGTTCTTCATCATAAAATCTCAGGCTGGGTACTTTAGTAATAAGCTAATTAACTCTCATGTGGTAAGAATTATTCAATTTGGCTTAATCTCAAATCTACATAAAAAATAGCATTCTTTAATTTCTACCCACTAACAATAACCATGGAGACACAAATAAACCCTATTAAACAGAGGATTTCAAAAAAAACAACTCATCAATTTGCCAAAATAATATAGGCTTAAAACCGATAAAAATTGAATTAAAATCAGAATGAAATGAGTAGAATATTATTTAGAGAATTTACTTGCAAATTCGTTTTCCAAATAATAGCCTTCTAAAAGATACTTTGCCCATGAATGAGGTTTTTTCTTAAACTTTCTTTTTAGCTGCAAAAAGCCAAATAAGAGGATTGGTGAAAAGGCAAAATAATTTAGATGATTCTGGTTACAGCCTATTTCGAAAACTAATAATCCGCCTTGGTGAGATTCCTTAACAAAGCTCTTGAAGCCAACTCGTTTTTCGATCTTATAATGAATGGGGTAATCCTTGTAATATGTAGTGCAAGAATATACACCATCAAAAAACAATAACTCTTTGAATCCCTTGGCTTTAAGCCATGAAGCAGCCATATCACATTTATTTTCAGACAATTGCAAGATCTTATTTGTAAGAATTCATTTCGGTTTACACTTGAAATAATAGATAAACTATCTAGTAAAATTTAAAAATAGAGTTTATTCATGACCTAAGCACTGATTAACAAAGACTTCATTATTGATTAACCAAGAGTGTTCAAAACTCTTCAGAAGTCCAAATTGCTTTTTCATCATCTTTGTGATATGCCTGTTTTTTCACATTTACACGTCCACACACAATTTTCATTGCTCGATGGAGCAGCTGATATCAAGAAGCTTTACAAGAAAGCCATTGAAGATAAAATGCCAGCTATTGCTATAACTGATCATGGCAATATGTTTGGGGCGTTTGCCTTTGTAGCAGAAGCTTATAAAAACAAGGGCAGTGATGGCAAACCATTGGTAAAACCAATTGTAGGATGTGAGTTTTACATGGTAGCTGATAGGCATAAGAAGACGTTTTCTAGAGACGATCGTGATGTTAGATTTCATCAATTGCTTCTGGCTAAGAATGAAACAGGTTATAAAAATCTGATTAAATTATGCTCACTTGGATATCTTGAAGGACTTTACAGTAAATATCCAAGAATTGACAAAGAGCTAATTCTAAAACATCACGATGGCTTAATTGCAACAACTTGCTGCTTGGGAGCAGAAATCCCACGTGCCATTATTAAGTATGGACCAGAAAAAGCTGAGGAGCTTTTTAAGTGGTGGCTGGATTTGTTTGGTGAAGATTATTACATTGAGCTACAGCGCCACCATATACCTGAGCAAGAGGAAGTTAACAACATTCTGCTAGGCTGGTCTAAAAAGTACAATGTTAAAGTTATTGCCACTAACGATTCTCACTACATTGACCAGGAAAATTCAAATGCACATGATATTCTTCTGTGTATAAACACAGGAGCAAAGCAAAGTACACCAACCAATAAAGAGTTTAATGATGAGGAAGGCGCTGCCAAAGGGACAAGGTTTGCATTCTATAACGACCAGTTCTATTTTAAGAAGCAGGCAGAAATGAATAAGCTTTTTGCCGACATTCCAGAGGCAATAGATTATACCAATGAGATTGTAGACAAGGTTGACTTGCTAAGTCTCAATAAAAGCATTGCGCTTCCAAACTTCCCCTTCCCTGCTGAGTTCCACACTGAGATGGAATATTTGAGGCATTTAACCATGCAAGGTGCTTACGAGCGCTATGGCACTCTTGATGCTAAATCAGAAGAAAGGTTGAATTTTGAGTTGGGAGTAATTGAAAGAATGGGATTTGCTGGCTACTTTCTCATTGTAGCAGATTTCATTAAGGCTGGAAGAGATTTGGGAGTATTTATTGGTCCCGGCCGAGGTTCTGCAGCAGGCTCGGCTGTGGCATATTGCATTGGGATAACGAATATTGACCCCATTAAATACGACTTGCTATTTGAGCGTTTTCTAAATCCTGAGAGAGCGTCAATGCCCGATATCGACACTGATTTTGATGATGAAGGCAGACAGAAAGTAATTGACTACGTTGTTGAGAAATATGGTAAAAATCAAGTAGCTCAAATTATAACCTACGGTTCGATGGCGGCGAAATCTTCCATCAAAGACGTTGCGCGAGTGATGGACCTGGATTTGAACGAGTCGAACATGTTAGCCAAACTTGTCCCTGATAAGCCCGGAACAGTTTTAAACCGAGTTGTTCTGGCTCCTCTTGATGGAAAAGGAAGTTTGAAAGAAAAAGAAGGGTATAATAGCGACGACATGGAGAATATCAAAAAGCTCCGTGAGATTTATGAAAATAAGAACTCCCTTCATAGTCAAGTTATTAAGGAAGCTTTAACTCTTGAAGGTTCTGTTAGAAATGTTGGAGTTCACGCAGCAGGAATCATCATTGCACCAACTGATTTAACCGATTTAATCCCAGTAGCGCTTTCAAAAGATTCAGAACTATTAGTCACTCAATTCGAAGGTAAAGTAATTGAAGATGCAGGAGTTATCAAGATGGACTTTCTTGGTCTTAAAACCTTGACTATCATCAGAGATGCGCTTCAAATGATTAAGGAAAATCATGGAGTTGATATCGAAATTGATAATATTCCATTAGATGATGCAAAGACTTTTGAGTTGTATCAAAGAGCCGAAACTAACGGAACGTTCCAGTTTGAAAGTGCTGGAATGCAAAAGCATTTGAGAGACTTAAAGCCCGATAAGTTTGAAGATTTAATTGCCATGAATGCATTGTACCGCCCCGGTCCAATGGATTACATTCCAAATTTCATTAAAAGGAAACATGGGCTTGAGGCAGTAAGTTATGACCTTCCAGAATTAGAAGAATACCTCAAGGAAACTTATGGCATTACAGTATACCAAGAACAGGTGATGCTTCTTTCTCAAAAGATTGGTGGCTTTTCTAAAGGTCAAGCCGACAAGCTTAGAAAGGCAATGGGTAAAAAAGACAGAAAAACTCTAGATGAATTAAAACCTAAGTTTATTGCTGGAGCTACTGAAAAGGGACTTGATGCTAAAAAGCTTGAGAAAATCTGGACCGATTGGGAAGCGTTTGCATCATATGCATTCAACAAATCACATTCGACTTGTTATGCTTTTGTGGCTTATCAAACAGCTTATTTAAAAGCGCATTATCCTGCCGAGTTTATGGCAGCAAACCTTACAAATAACTTAAGCTCTATGGATAAGATTACATTCTTTATGGAAGAGTGTAAAAGAATGGGCATTGAGGTATTGGGACCTGAGGTAAATGAATCTAAACTTAAATTTTCAGTTAATAAGATAGGTCAAGTAAGATTTGGCTTAGCTGCAATTAAGGGTGTTGGTGAAAGTGCAGTAGACGCTATCATCGAAGAGAGGAAAGCGAATGGTAATTATACCGACATTTATGATTTTGTGAAGCGGGTTAATTTAAGAGCTGTAAACAAGAGAACCATTGAAAGTTTAGCATTAGCAGGTGCTTTTGATAATCTTGAAATCAGCGATAGATCTATTTTCTTCCATTCAGAAGGAATGGGAAAACCTTCCTTTTTGGATGTCCTAGTTAAATTCGGACAAAGCATTCAAGAAGGAAAAGAAAGTGCGCAAAGCAGTTTATTTGGTGACCAAGCTGAAGAAATTGAAATTCCGCCACCAGCAATTCCTAACTCTGAGAAGTGGCATATTTTGGAAGCACTTGAAAAAGAAAGAGAAGTTGTAGGAATCTACATTTCGGGTCACCCACTCGACGATTACAAAATGGAGATAAACAATTTCAAATTTGTTAGCCTAAATCAGTTTCATGATTTGAAGCAATTGCAAAATGGCACTGATCAAAAAAGTGGTGGAATTATAACTTCTGCAGCTCATAAGATGGGCAAAACCGGAAAGCCTTATGGATCTTTCACTATCGAAGACTTTAGCGGGAGCTACGAGTTTAGGATTTTTACCGAAACCTATCTTAAATGCAAGCATTTTCTTGAAAAAGGGAACATTGTTTACTTCAACTGGAAGGTTCAAGGCAGGTTTCACAACGAAAATGACTTAGAAGTCAAAATTGGCAAAATGGCATTACTATCAGAGCTAAAGGAAGCATACTCAATGCTAACTATGCTTATAACTGAAAGTCATGTGGATGATGTTTTTGTAAAAAACCTCACTGAGATTATTAAGGCAAATCCTGGAAAGTGTAAATTAAAAATCAGGATTGAATCGGCAGACCCTACATTAAGTATTAATTTGATTTCTTCAAATGTTCGTGTTGATACAAATCCCCAATTCCTCAGAGATATTGAGAGGATGATTGGCAAGTCGTATTTTCTTAATTGAGTTATTCAAATTACATCAAGGCAGAATAGAATACTATTGAGCTGTTAGATTTTGATTTTTTCTGGGATACAATTATCAAAGAATTTAATGATCCGTTCAAGTCCATACCCAAAAAGGGCCCAAAGCGGAAAGTAATCAAATCTGATATAACCCATTAAATGAAGGCCCGTTTTATATTCCCATGGACAACTGCCTGTGATTAGGTCCAGAATTGCGCCTGCGATAAATTCAACAAGTAAAATTCCAATGCCATAAGCAATAAGCCTTAAGGCTAAATGATAATTCTTCACCATTCTCATCAAAATGGGAAATAACAGAGAAGCCGATCCATAAATGGGGAACATCCAAATGTATGAATGTCCTTCTAAGGCCCAATTTGTTTCTTCTGAAGCAATATTTATGTTAACTGCTGTGAAGAAGATTTCGGTGGTAACACCAATACAACCTAACAATAAAAACATGATTATCCTTTTCATAAGTCTTCCTATTGGGATCTGAAATTCAATATCAACATATGTTAATAATTGCAAAAAACGAGATTTCTTATTTTTAAAACACTAACTTTCTTCTCGTTAATGGAATGCTTAATAAAATCAACGTTCCTTTATTTTAAACCTTTTAATTACTACAATTATGAATCAAAAAATCGGAATTTGGATTGATCAATCCAAGGCTTCATTAGTTTCTGTAATAGAAAAAGATGCATCAATGAGAACTATCCCATCTCAAATTTCAATGAAAATTAGAGAAGACGGTGAAGGTAAAGATTTCGGAAGGTTTGGCCATCAATACTTAGATCAACAAAAGAAAGTTGAGAATAAACGTATGCAGCAGAAGCATGATTTCATAAAGAATGTGCTTGAGGAGCTTAAAGATGCTCAAGAATTCGTTGTTCTTGGTCCAGCAGAAATGAAAACAGAATTAAGGAAAACAATTGAGAAGGATAAAAACTTGCTATCTAAATTAAAATCGGTAGAAAACGCAGAAAAAATGACTGACAATCAGCTAGTAGCTTGGGTCAAGGACTATTTTAAGGAATAAAATTATTTCAATTAACATAAAAAGCATTCTCAATTTATGAGGATGCTTTTTTCATTTATAGACCTGAACAAAATGTAAATTCAAAGAAATGATCATTTTAATTCGGCCGAATAAAATAAAATTATATCAAGCTTTTGTTATTTAAATTTGCGTTGGCTAGACCTAAACAGGAAAAATGCAAAGTGCTCATAATATAGAAAAGTATATTCACAGGTTTAGTAAGCCAATAGAAACAGCACTTCTAAATAAAAAACTAAACAGTCCTTTTAATTACACTCCTGATTCGCTTGCATTAGCAGCTGTTGAACAAGTTCAAGAATATCTCGAAAGACAAAACGATTGGCTTCATGACTTCGGCTTAGCAGAACCTAAAGCTAGTTCAATGGGAAAGATGTTTGGGGTCTTAGTTGTCTTAGACGAAAATAATGTTCCTGGCTTTTTGGCAGCATTCTCTGGTAAGCTAGCCGGAAAAGTAAAACTGGGAAATTTTGTTCCTCCCATTTATGATATGCTAGATGAAGATGGCTTTTATAGAAAAGGTGAAGAAATGCTTAATCAACTCAATTTAAAAATTGAGGAATTGGAAAATGATTCTAACCTACTAAAGTTTAAGCTTGAACATAAAGCATTAATCTCATCTGCTGAAGAAGAAATTGAAAAAGTAAAGAATGACTTTAAATCTTCAAAAATCAAAAGAAAAGAGCAAAGAGATAATTTGACTGATGTTTTAAGTGATGAACAGAAACAAGAAATACTTGAAAATCTTAATAATCAAAGTAGAGAAGCACATCGGATTTACAAAAGACTTACTGCTCATTGGAAAGAAGAGATTAGAAAGCATAGAAAGCTTTACGATGCAGCTTCGGATGAAATTAATAATT
Source organism: Bacteroidia bacterium (assembly GCA_018401705.1). GTDB lineage: Bacteria > Bacteroidota > Bacteroidia > M30B66 > M30B66 > M30B66. The sequence continues at coordinate 36,333 of JAGYKL010000014.1, forward strand.
TAAAGCAAATTAGAAGAGAAAAGTCAATATCACTGCAAGACGAACTGTTTTCTCAGTATCATTTTGTAAATTCTCAACTTGAGCAAAAGGGAGTGTTTGAACTATTTCAACATGTGGAAAAACCTCCTTCAGGAGCAGGTGATTGTACAGCTCCTAAATTATTTCAATTTGCATTTCAAAATAAATTACGCCCCCTGAGTGTTGCAGAGTTCTGGTGGGGTAAATCTCCAAGTTCTGAAATCAGAAAACACAAGAATTTCTATCCTGCCTGCAAAGGCAAATGCGAACCTATTTTAAACCACATGCTTCAGGGCTTCGATTTAGTAAAACCCTCGAAACTTCCTCAAAAAAGTGAAGACGTTTCTTTGGAAATAATTTTCGAAGACGAAAATATTCTTGTTATAAACAAACCTGAAAACCTCCTCTCAGTTCCAGGAAAAATCGTAGCTGATTCTGTGTACTCGATTTTAAAAGAGAAATACCCCTACTCTACTGGACCTTTACTTGTGCACCGACTTGATATGGCTACCTCTGGCATTCTGCTTATTGCCAAATCAATGGAAATCTATCAATTGTTGCAACAGCAATTCATCAACCGACAGGTTAAAAAATCATATGTAGCTGTTCTCGACGGAAGAATCAAAGACTCCAAAGGCGAAATTAATCTTCCTTTAAAGGTCGATCATTACGACAGGCCAAGGCAGATGGTAGATTTTGAACATGGAAAACAGGCAATCACCAAATGGGAATTAATTGAGCAAGTTGGAAACTCAGCTCGAATCAGATTTTTTCCAATAACGGGAAGGACTCATCAATTAAGAGTACACGCTGCTCATCATCTAGGACTAAACACCCCAATAAAAGGAGATGACATTTATGGTCATGAAGCAAGTCGTTTGCATTTACATGCCGAGAGCTTAGAAATTATCCACCCGGTAACGGGTGAACATCTTACTTACTATTCGCATTGCCCTTTCTAGAAAAGTATCTTTTCATCATGATTTGAAGGGACGGTTAATTTCACTTACATCAGGCTTATAATACAAAATTGAAATTATATTGTATTTTCAACCAATTAAAGTCTATGTATGAAAAAGTTATTCCTTGTTATTATTGTATTTATTCAGGTATTAAATTCTCAAGCTCAAACTGACTACAATAGTGATTCATTGTGGAATATTTGGCAGGATAAAAGCCAACAGGATTCGACGCGCTCAATGTCGCTGCTGCTTTATACAGCTAACGAATATCTATTCTCTGATCCTGACTCCGCATTAATCTTTTTAGACATGGTCGAAGATTTATCTGAGGATATTTCTTTTGACAGAGGTTTATCACGTTCATTAAAATACAAAGGTGTAGCATACTTTATTCTAAGCGATTACTCTAAGGCACTGGATTATAGCCTTCAGGCTTACAAGATTTTTGAAAAACATAATGAAGAAAGAGAAATGGCATCTGTATCTTCTAACATAGGAGCTATGTATGCCACAACAGGTTTACGGATAAAAGCACTCGAAGCTTTTGAAAAAAGCCTAAAATTATCGCAAGCCATAAACTCAGCTGATGGTATTGCAACAGCTTCTGACAATATAGCCTCACTTTATTTTCAACAAGGCAATTATGAAGCGGCTTTAAAGGGATATCAGCAAGCTTATGAAGTTTACAAAGATGACCCTGAAAGTCAAAATGTTGCAGTAACACTTAACAATATAGCAAATGTTTATTCTCAACAAGAGAACTATGCTGATGCAATAACTTATTATAAAAACAGTATCGAGTTGCACACAAAAAACCAAGATTTAAGAGGATTAATTTATCCTTTAAGAGGCTTAGGTGTAGCATACCAAGGTGAAGGCAAATTTGAGGATGCCTTATTTTACCTTAAACGAAGTTTAGAAGTAAGTGAAGAAGTTAAATATCAGAATGGAGTAAGCGTAGCACTGCATGATATAGGTGCGTTATATTATGATCAAAAAAAATTCAAAGATGCAATCAACTACTGTCACAAAGCTTACAAGCTTTCTCAAGAAATAGGAGACTTGAATAATGAGTCAAGTTCTTGCGACTGTTTATATAAATCATATAAAGGAGATGGCAATGCAACTAAAGCCCTTGAATATCATGAAAAGCATTCGATACTACTTGATTCAATAAATGAAAACTCAACTGCAATGAAATTACAGGAAGTTGAATTTTCAAAAGAAATCTATGCCGATAGCTTGTCTTATGCCAAGAAAGAAGCTATAAAGGATATTGAGATTTTAAAACAAGGTGCTGAACTTTCCAAGCAAAGAGTTGCACTTGGAGCTACTGGCGGCGGCATAATATTGCTTATATCGCTGATTTATTCTGTAAGAAAAGGCAAGAAACGCTCTGATGAATTGCTTCATAATATTCTTCCTGAAGAGGTTGCCACTGAACTCAAGCAAAATGGAAAAGTAGGTTCTAAACGAATAGACCATGTAACAGTACTTTTCACTGATTTTAAAGGGTTTACTGCTATGGCCGAAAATATGAGTGCCAATGATTTAGTAGAAGATCTAAATGTTTGTTTCTCTGAATTTGATAGAATTATGGAAAAATATGGAATTGAGAAAATCAAGACCATTGGAGATTCATACATGGCAGCAGGGGGCTTACCTGTTCCTAACTCGACTCATGCAATGGATGTAGTAAATGCTGCCTTTGAATTGGTCGAATTTGTCAGATTAGGAAAAGAAAAGAAAATAGCTAGTAACCAGCCTTTCTTTGAAATACGTGTAGGAGTGCATACAGGTCCTGTTGTTGCAGGAATTGTTGGAGTTAAAAAATTCCAATATGACATTTGGGGTGACACTGTTAACACAGCCAGTCGTATGGAATCTTCAGGCGAGGTTGGAAAAGTAAACATTAGCCAAACTACATACGAGCTTATAAATGAGTCGCCCAATCTAGTTTTTGAAAACAGAGGTGAGATTCAAGCTAAAGGAAAAGGTGAAATGCAAATGTATTTTGTAGAGAAGAAAAGCGCTTAAGAACTTAGCTACGAACTATTACATCGCATAAACGCTGCATTATTAATTCGTGCTCTTTGTTACGAATCCTAATAAATCGAAACTGATTTGTTCAAATCAATTTTGAAAGAAGCTTCCGATGGAAAGACTAAAATGCAACTTGGCACCCATTCAATTATGCGATTTAAACTATTGACCTAAAATGTAATCTTTTTGAAACAATTAATTAAACTAAAGTATAGCAAGCTGATACTCACAATCATGTATCAGATTTACTAATCTGAAACAAACTTTTCAATAGGATAAATTTCCAAAAGCACTGCTTTTATTAATAAAAGAGCAGGTGCGGTTTCAATTGTAAATTGCTGTGTGTAAGTTTCCAAAAATCTTAGTGTTAAATTATTTACATTAACACCTTACAAATCCACATACAATTAAATCAATGAAGAAAAATCTACTAAAATGGCTTTTTACTTTATGCGTTTTCTCCCTTTTTTCGGTGCTAAATGCAGGTGAAGTTGAATCTTACGGGCCTCATGGCAAAAACCAATTCAAAGAGGCATCGGATAGAATACTTGTTAAATTCAACTCAGGTATCAGTTTTGAAACAAAGCTCCAAATTCTGTCCAAAGAATCAAATATCCTACCTCTATCAAAAGATGATGTGTTACCAGCTCCAGATGTGAGCATTGTAAGGACTAAAAACCTCAGTGATTCTGAAAGAACAGCCTTACTTGAAAGATTGCAGCAGGTTCCTTCTGTTGAATATGCAAATCCGTTTGTTATATATAGTGACGGAACCTATCAGGGAATACAAGACCGAATTATTATCCGTCTAAAGAGTCAGAAAGACCTCATTAAGATTTCAGACATGGCGGTGGAATTCAACTTAACTATTCAAGAAAAGAATGAATTCGACTCCTTTGTTTACGTTCTAAAAACTTCAAAACAAACAGGAGCTAATGCACTTGAAATTGCCAATAAAATTCATGAAAAAGGAGTTTTTGAGTATGCAGAACCTGACTTTTTGCTTTTGCTGAATCGTTTTTCTACAAACGACCCTTTGCTTCCTAATCAATGGTCATTAAATAATACAGGATCTTCAGCTCAGTATAATGGAACAGCTGGTGCCGATATGGATATTTTCAACGCTTGGGGGATTACAAGTGGAAGTTCAACCATTAAAGTTGCTATTATTGATGAAGGAGTTGATTTAAATCACCCTGATTTACAGGCAAATTTACTACCAGGCTATGATGCTACTGGGCTGGGAAGCAATGGCGGCCCATCTGGCGATGATGCTCATGGTACTGCATGCGCAGGGATAGTGGCAGCAGTTGGAAATAATAATTTAGGAGTTTCAGGGGTTGCCTACAATTGCAAAATTATTCCGGTGCGTATTGCCTATAGCAATACTTCTGGTAATTGGGTAACATCTAATACCTGGATTGGAAACTCTCTTAACTGGGCATGGCAAAATGGAGAAGCGGATGTTCTTAGCAATTCTTGGGGAGGAGGTAGTTCTTCATCTACAATTAATAATGCTATAACTGGAGCCGTAAACAACGGACGAGGTGGTTTAGGCTCTCCTGTTCTATTTGCAGCGGGAAATAGCAATGGGGCTAATAGTTATCCTGCAACAGAAGTGAATACAATTTCTGTAATTGCAATGAGCATGTGCTACCAAAGAAAGAGTCCATCATCTTGTGATGGCGAAACATTCTGGGGTTCAAATTATGGTAATGGAGCTGATGTGGCAGCACCAGGAGTTAAAATTGCAACAACAGATATATCAGGTACTTCAGGTTATTCTTCAGGAGATTACACAGGGACCTTCAATGGAACTTCGAGTGCTTGCCCTAACGCAGCTGGAGTAATGGCACTAATTCTTTCAGCTAGCCCAACTCTTAGTCAAACTCAAGCAAGGTTCACTTTAGAATCTACTTGCGAAAAAGTTGGCGGATATACTTACAACTCGAATGTATCTGGTCAACCAAACGGAACTTGGTCTAATGATTTAGGATATGGTTTGGTAAATGCTTTTCAAGCTCTTCAATCCATTACTCCTCAAGCACAAACAGATGCAGGAATTTCATTGATTAATGCTCCTGATGGTTCATATTGCATTAGCACCCTAAGCCCTTCTGTAACTTTAAAAAACTATGGAACTAATGCTTTAACGAGTGTTATAATTAACTATCAGATTGGCAGTAATCCAGTTCAAACATATCAATGGTCCGGAAATCTTGCAAGTACGAATAGCACTGTTGTAACACTGCCAAGTCAGAATTTCCAGAACGGTAGTTTCTCATTCTTGGCCTACACTTCGAGTCCTAATGGCACTTCTGATGAGTTGACTACAAATGACAGTAGAACTTCATCATTTACTATTGCAAATAATCCACTTACACTCACAATAGTTCTGGATAATTATCCGAGTGAAACGAGTTGGTCTATTTTGGATGGAAGTTCAAATATTGTTGCCTCTGGAGGCACATACAGTGGCAGTGCTCAAGGCTCGACGGTTATTGAGAATCTTTGCCTTTCTGATGGATGTTATACTTTTATCATGAACGATTCCTATGGCGATGGTATATGCTGCGCATATGGAAATGGAAGCTACACTTTAACTAAAGACTCTGATGGAAGTGTTCTTGCATCAGGAGGAGCATTCACTTTCTCTGAAAGCACAGGATTCTGCGTTCAGGAATCTAGTCCTCTATCAGGAAATGTTGTTTCCACTACAAATGTTAGCTGTTTTAATGGAAATAATGGCTCTGCTGAAGTTGAAGCTCAAGGAGGAACTTCTCCTTATTTCTACTCATGGAGCTCCGGGCAAAATACAGCTGCGGTGAGTAATCTTGCTGCAGGCACTTACACTGTCTCAATCACAGATAATGCTGGCTCACAAGTCAACGTACAAGTAACAATTACTCAACCAAGCCTTCTATCTGCAAATGCAAGCTCACAATCGGCAACTTGTTTTGGCAGTAGCAATGGTTCAGTTTCTTTGAGTGTTTCAGGAGGAACTGCTCCATACTCCTATAGTTGGTCAAATGGAAGTAGTTCTCAAAACTTAAATGGTGTTGGATCCGGTTCATACTCTATAGTTGTTTCCGATGCTAATGGTTGTTCTACAAATGCTTCTGCAAATGTTAGTCAGCCTGCGAATATATCTGCTTCAGCTTCCTCAACAGATGCTAGCTGTAACGGAGCAAACGACGGTTCTGTTTCTCTTAGTGTTTCTGGAGGAACAACCCCATATTCATATAGCTGGTCAAACGGAGCAAGTTCTCAAAACCTAAGCAATGTAGGAGGAGGTTCTTATTCTGTTGTAGTTACAGATGCAAATGGATGTAATGCTAATACTTCAGTAAATGTTAATACAGGAGATACACCTGTACAACCTGAACTCGCTTGCTACGAAACAGCATCGTTCAATACGACAACTTGCTCTTGGGAAGTAAGCGGAGATATGCCGGCTCAACCAGCAATTGCTTGTTATGAAACAGCATCGTTCAATACGACAACTTGTTCTTGGGAAGTAAGAGGCGATATGCCAACTCAACCGCAGATTGCTTGTTATGAAACAGCTTCTTCAATACGACAACTTGCTCTTGGGAAATGGCAGAGTATGCCCGACCAAGCCAGCAATTGCTTGTTATGAAACTGCATCGTTCAATACGACAACTTGTTCTTGGGAAGTAAGAGGCGATATGCCAACTCAACCGCAGATTGCTTGTTATGAAACAGCTTCTTTCAACACAGCTTCTTGTTCTTGGGAAGTAAGTGGCGAAATGCCAGCTCAACCGCAAATTGCTTGTTATGAAACAGCATCGTTCAATACGACAACTTGTTCTTGGGAAGTGTCGGGAGAAATGCCGGCTCAACCAGCAATTGCTTGTTATGAAACAGCATCGTTCAATACGACAACTTGCTCTTGGGAAGTAAGCGGAGATATGCCGGATCAACCAGCAATTGCTTGTTATGAAACAGCATCGTTCAATACGACAACGGGAAGTAAGCGGAGATATGCCGGATCAACCAGCAATTGCTTGTTATGAAACAGCATCGTTCAATACGACAACTTGCTCTTGGGAAGTAAGCGGAGATATGCCGGCTCAACCAGCAATTGCTTGTTATGAAACAGCTTCTTTCAATACTATCTCTTGTTCTTGGGAAGTAAGTGGAGAAATGCCGGCTCAACCAGCAATTGCTTGCTACGAAACAGCTTCTTTCAATACTGCTTCTTGTTCTTGGGAAGTAAACGGCGATATGCCAGCTCAACCGCAGATTGCTTGCTACGAAACAGCTAACACTATCTCTTGTTCTTGGAGGTTACTGGTGAAATGCCGGCTCAGCCAGCAATTGCTTGTTATGAAACAGCTTCTTTCAATACTATCTCTTGTTCTTGGGAAGTGTCGGGAGATATGCCAGCTCAACCAGCAATTGCTTGTTATGAAACAGCATCGTTCAATACGACAACTTGCTCTTGGGAAGTGTCGGGAGAAATGCCGGCTCAACCAGCAATTGCTTGCTACGAAACAGCTTCTTTCAATACTGCTTCTTGTTCTTGGGAAGTGTCGGGAGACATGCCAGCTCAACCGCAGATTGAATGTTATGAAGTTGCGAACTTCAATACCATTTCATGTGCATGGGAAGTAAGTGGATCGGCCACTGAGCCACCGAATATAGCTTGTTATGAAACGGCTACTTTCAATTCTGAATTGTGTCAGTGGGATATTACAGGTGAAATGCCGGCTCAACCAGCAATTGCCTGCTACGAAACAGCTTCTTTCAACACTATCTCTTGTTCTTGGGAAGTAAGCGGTGATATGCCGGCTCAACCGCAAATTGCTTGCTACGAAATAGCTTCTTTCAACACTATCTCTTGTTCTTGGGAGGTTACTGGTGAAATGCCGGCTCAACCAGCAATTGCCTGCTACGAAACGGCTACTTTCAACACAGCATCTTGCTCTTGGGAAGTTACTGGCGAAATGCCAGTTCAACCAGAACTTGCATGTTATGAAACAGCTACTTTCAACACAGCATCTTGCTCTTGGGAAGTTACTGGCGAAATGCCAGTTCAATAACTTGCATGTTATGAAGCAACTACTTTCAACACAGCATCTTGCTCTTACAGGAGTTACTGGCGAAATGCTACAGTTCAACCTGGAGTACCTGCTACAGTAGCTTCTTTGTAACACTATCTCTTGTTCTTGGGAAGTGTCGGGAGACATGCCGGCTCAACCAGCAATTGCCTGCTACGAAACGGCTACTTTCAACACAGCATCTTGCTCTTGGGAAGTTACTGGCGAAATGCCAGTTCAACCAAGGCTGCATGTTATGAAACGGCTGCTTTCAACACAGTATCTTGCTCTTGGGAAGTTACTGGCGAAATGCCAGTTCAACCACTTGCATGTTATGGCGCAACTACTTTCAACACAGCATCTTGCTCTTGGGAAGTTACTGGCGAAATGCCAGTTCAACCGCAGATTGCCTGCTACGAAACAGCTTCTTTCAACACTATCTCTTGTTCTTGGGAAGTGTCGGGAACATGCCAGTTCAACCAGAACTTGCATGTTTACATAGAGCGGCTACTTTCAACACAGCATCTTGCTCTTGGGAAGTTACTGGCGAAATGCCAGTTCAACCGCAGATTGCCTGCTACGAGCAGCTTCTTCAACACTATCTCTTGTTAGGAGTGTCGGGAGACATGCCAGTTCAACCAGAACTTGCATGTTATGAAACGGCTACTTTCAACACAGCATCTTGCTCTTGGGAAGTTACTGGCGAAATGCCAGTTCAACCAGAACTTGCATGTTATGAAACAGCTACTTTCAACACAGCATCTTGCTCTTGGGATGTAAGCGGTTCCAACATTACAACTTCTATTTCGACACAAGACGTAAGCTGTAATGGCGGTAACGATGGTTCAGTTTCCTTAAGTGTCTCTGGAGGAAATGCACCTTATTTATTTAGCTGGTCTAATGGAAGCAGTTCAGCAAATCTAAGCGGTTTGGGAGCTGGATCTTATTCTGTTGTTATTACTGATGCTAACGGTTGTTCTGCAAATGCTTCTGCAAGTGTTTCTCAGCCTGATGCAATTGCTATTTCATTAACATCTGCAAGTGTAACTTGCGATGGAAATGATGGAGGGGTTTCTTCATCTGTGAGCGGAGGAATATCTCCTTACTTATATTCTTGGTCTAACGGATCATCATCATCAAGCATAAATGGCTTGGCAGAAGGAAGCTATACCTTAACTGTAACTGACGCGAATAATTGTGAAAGTAGCAGCTCTATTAATGTAATAACTGATTGTGATCCAGGAGGATGTACTTATGTAACCATTGACTCTAATGATTTTGAAAGTGGGTTCGGTATCTGGAATGATGGTGGAGTTGATTGCGCTAGAATAAACAATGCCACTTACGCTTCCAGCGGAAACTTCACTGTGAGATTACAAGATGATACCGAGGAGTCTGTTGTTACAACCAACGAACTAAACCTTTTAGGCTTCACAGAACTTACAGTTGCATTTAACTATGTTCCAGTTAGCATGGATAATGCTAATGAAGATTTTTGGCTTCAAGTATCATATAACGGAGGTGCTACATTCTCAACAATTGAAGAATGGAATCTAAATGATGAATTTGTAAACAATCAAAATTATTCTGAATCTGTAACATTCCAGGGTCCATTTAATGCCAACACAATGTTAAGATTTAGATGCGATGCATCAGGAAATGCTGACTGGGTTTATATAGATGACATTGTAATTACAGGTTGTCAAGGTGAAATTATCCCGAGTTGCACTGATGGTGTCCAGAATGGAGATGAAACTGGCATTGACTGTGGAGGAGCTAATTGTGTTCCTTGTGCAACGGGTTGCGTTTACTCTGATATTAATTCAAATAATTTTGAAGGAGGTCTTGGTATATGGAATGATGGTGGTGGAGATGCTGCTTTAGTTTCTAACTCGAATTACGCAACTAGCGGATCTATTTCTATGCAACTCAGAGATAACTCAGGAATTCAATCTTCTATGACAACTGATGATATTGACTTAACGGGTTATTCTGAACTAACCGTTAGCTTTAATTTTGTTACTGTTAGTTTCGAAACTAATGAGGATTTTTTCCTTGAATATTCTCTAGATGGAGGAGTTTACTCTAATCTTGCTACTTACCAGCAAGGAAACAACACGCAAAACGGTATTGCCTACACTGATGCAGTTGTTATTCCTGGTCCTTTTACTGCTACAACATCTATCCGTTTTAGATGCGACGCATCTGGCAACAACGATTGGGTATATATTGATGATGTGGTGATTTCAGGTTGCTATAACGGAGTTGGCAACAGAGTTGCAATTGAGAGCCCTGCTTCAACGTCTCAAACTAGTAAAAGCCTGACACGCAATGCGGCTAAGTTTGACTTTGATTTATTCCCTAATCCGGTATCTGGCTTGATGAACGTAAGATTGATTAATTTGAATGACGTTGATTATCAAGTAAAGATTACTGATATGTCAGGCAAACTAATCGAAATCAGCAATCTTAGCATTCAGAGAAATGGAGATAGAATTACATTAGATTCTGATAAGCTTGCTTCAGGTTTATACAATATTTCAGTTCATACTCAAACTGAGGTTTTAAGTAAACGATTTATTGTTCAACATTAATTGCAATAACAATGAAAGCCTCCCTTAACAAAGGGAGGCTTTTTTATTTGTAGACCACCTTTAAAATCAATTGGCTATATCCATTTTCCATGAAATTAACTCTAAGTGCATTGTTACTTGCTCATTTGAATGCATTTTGTCAGACAATCGAAACTATAGGTTTTTTACCCAGCGAACTTCAAGAGTCTTCAGGCCTAATTTACATTAACAACTCCCTTTTTTCTCACAATGATTCAGGAGGTAATTCTACAATTTATGAGCTAAATCAAAATTCAATGTTTGTAGAACGCAGCATTTTTGTAGAAAATGCAAGCAATATAGATTGGGAAGATTTAGCTGCCGACGAAAGCTACCTGTATATAGGTGATTTTGGAAATAATAACGGCAATCGAGATAATCTCAGAATACTACGTATTCAGATTGATGAAATACTGAATAACGATACCGTTTTAGCAGAAATAATTGAGTTCAGCTATGAAGACCAAGGCAATTTTGAGAGTCAGCCTTTGAATACTAATTTTGATTGCGAAGCAATGATTGCATTGAATGATTCACTTATACTTTTCACTAAAAACTGGCTTGACCTAAATACCAATATTTATACTTTACCAAAAGACTTAGGGTCATGGGTTGCTAAGAGAAAAGGAACATTAAATGTGTCTACCTTAATTTCAGGTGCCGATTACAATCCAAACACAAATGAATTAACCCTAATCGGATATCAATTTGGTCAAGCCTCATTAATAAAAGGCTCAGTTTCTGAAAATCAAATCTGGGACGATTTGTCTTTTGTTTCAGAAGAACTTGTGCTTTCTAATTCATATCAAGTTGAAGGAGTAGCTTACATAAACGACACATGTTTAGCCTTAAGTTCAGAAGGTGGTTTTTCAGGCGAATCGGCATTATTTCGCTATTGTAACGAAGTGCCTAATTACACGATGAATAAACACTGGAATGAAATAACAATCTTTCCTAATCCTGCCCATGAGTTTTTACATGTTGAATTAAAGCAAAGTGCAAGCCCTTGCATTATTAATATTCAGAATCAGTTTGGGCAAATTGTTTTAGGCCCAATGAAGCACATTGACATAAAAACCAGAATAGATGTATCCCATCTTTCTTCAGGTGTTTATTTTGTGAGTTTAATTTTTGAAAATGAATTAATAAAAACAAGATTGATTATTCAATAAGTTAAGCGCTATTTTCATTTCCGAAACCTGAATAGCTCATGTTAAGGAAAGCACACAAAATGGCATTAAATAATTGTACTTTCGTTAATTAAATGAATGGTTATATGCGCACAAAGAGATCAGAAAACATATTAATTTATTGCTATTTATGAAAGATAAATTCATCCATGGTATGGACTGGACTTTCGAACATGAGAAAGGCTTAGGCACTTTAGCAAACTATCGCGATTATCAATACAATCTCATATCAGAACATATTGGGAATAAAATACTGGAGGTGGGAAGCGGCGACAGAGGGTTTACGGCAGAAATATTCAAGAATAAAGCTTCATGGGAAAAATTCATATCAATAGAGCCATCTGAAGGACTTTATAATCAGCATTTAAATACCTACAATTTCGGTGAGAGTATAAAATTCTTCAACGAAGATTTATTCAACATTAGACCTGACTCTTTTGGTAAGTTTGATACAATCATTTTCATCCATGTGCTAGAGCACATTGAGGATGACTTAAAAGCACTGAATCATTCAGCCGAGTTATTGGAAACCGGAGGAAAAGTTCTTATAGAAGTTCCTGCACTACCTTTTCTATTTTCAGAACACGATAAAATGCTTGGGCATTATAGGAGGTACACCAAAAGAATTCTCAAGAGCGCAATTGATAGCAATAAATACAAGATTGAAAAACTATGGTATAGTGATCCAATTGGTGTGGCAGGATCTTTTCTCTACTTTAAGCTATTAAAGAAGAAACTAAACACAGATGAAGGCTCTGACTTAATTAAGAATCAAGGTGGGGTTTATGACAAATACATTATCCCGTTTGAAAAACGAATTGAAAAGCATATAAGATTTCCTTTCGGACTTAGCTTAAATGCAGTTCTGCATAAGAAATGATGAGTGCTTTCAATTAATTGTCAACAGCAACTCCAAGTTTGTTCGCTTCACATTCATTACAATAAGAATTGCCATCACATCCAATTACACCCGGGCAATCGGTTGGACAAACAACTCCTTCATTTGCCTTTTCAATACTTGGGTTATAACAGCCTTTATCACAAGAACCTAGTGTTAGCAGTAAAATACCGAAGGCTAAGTTAAATATGTTTTTCATAGAGCTCAAATTAATCAAAAATTGGTTTGGGAAGTATTTTAATTCTGAAGATTCTATCACCCAAACTTAGTTGATGAACAACCTTCATTCCATTAACAACCTTACCAAAAGCAGTATATCTTCCATTTAGGTGAGGTGTGTTAACATGAGTTATAAACCATTGGCAACTCTCTGTGTCTTCACCAGCACTTGCCATTCCAATAGTTCCAGCTTCAAACATGGCATCAGGTGCAAATTCTGAACGTATAGTATTCATTATACTGCCGTATCCATCGCCCCTGGGGCAACCATCTTGAATTACAAAACCGGGAACAACTCTATGAAGCCTCTTATTCACAAAAAAGCTATCCTGAATCAAAGACACAAAATTGGTCACTGTTCCTGGAGCTTTATCAACCCATAACTCAACAATAATATTTCCTCTTTCAGTTTGAATTTCAACTTGCAAATCATCGGCAATGCGACCAGCTAATTGCCAATCGATTGGATGATTGAATTCCGGTTTTAATGGACTAGTTAAATCATTACCCATAAACTTCTGCATGGTAATGAATAAATCAGAATATGTTTCCATATCCCTCGGCAAGCGCATTCTGGACAAAACGTCCTGCAACATAGCTATATCATCTTGTTTGCTTAGACTTACATATTTTGTGGTATCTCTCATTCCAAGAGCTGCCATAGAACATAAGGCAACATCATAAGTGAGTAAAGACTTCCTCAATAATTCAGAATATGACTTCTGATTAAAACTCCTGGTATTTGGCATACTTTGAATCAAAGCATCTACACCAGCTCCCCTAACAATAATACTTTCAGTTGAAAAGGATTTATTATCTACAAAGTCAAAATTTAATTCACTTCCACATAAGGCTTTTAAAATAAATCCTTGAGAGTATTCATCTTTAATTCTGGCATAATCCATAGCAAGCTGCTCACTAATTCTTTGAATTTCAACTTCACTCCTACTATTCCTTAAACAAGCCTCAAATAATAAATATTTAATTCGGCTATATTTCTCCGAATTAGCTGCCTTCAATAATAAATCAACATCTTTAAAACCTCTTGAATTATTTAGTAATACAGCCATTTCCTCTCTCACATGATGCACAGAATCAGCCAAAAACGGAAATAATAAATTATAATTCAAAGAGTCAGAAAACAGTTGAAGTCCTCTTAAAAAGCCAACTTTAGCCAAATAACTTTCATGAGCTCTAAAAGTCTCAACGAGACTAAGATTTTTAGCACAAGCTCTTCCAATTAAAATTGACAAATTATATTGCAAATCTGAATTTTTGGAATTCTTAAATGCCTTTAAAAGATCTTCAACATTACTATTTAAATTCAACTTAGACCTCACCAAGGCAGCAGAAGCATAAAAGGCATTTTTCTCATCTTTATTACTTAATCCTTCTACCAAAAACTGTTTAGATTTATCTAAATCAGCACCAACAACTGAAGCGTAAAACAAGCCTTCGTAAACATTTGAAGATTTCGATTTACTCTCTGTGATTTTAATCAATTCATCTGTGGCACTGCTTTTCCCAGCCGCTATAATAAGCTGATGAATTACCTCATCGTTTTCTTCATTTTTCAAAAGTCTTAATAGTAAGTTTTTTAATCCTGATGTCCTGAATTGCCCTAAAGAAAAAGCAGCTGCAGCTCTTACCGTTGCTTCTTCATCGAATTCTGCAAGTTTTAACAAAGGAGCAATGGCAGTACTATCATGAAAACTGCTAAATTCTAAAGCTGCCTGAGCACGAAGCTCTGCAGACGAATTCTCAAAGTAGGATAAAACTCCTCCCAAATCTCTTTGATCGCCAAAACTTCGAATCTGAATTAAGTCATTGTTTTCGAAACGGTTAATCTCGTTACACGAGGAAAAAAGCAGAGCTACTTGAACAAACAATAGTGCATAAACTATTTGCTTAACAATTTCTTTACACCACTTATTTTCAAAAGCATAGCGAAACCGCAACTTTCCAAGAAACTGTGGAGTTGCTTCTTTAAAAGTATTCATATTGAGGTAAACTGCAGATTTCATAAGGCTAACTTCATTTTCACAATGAGATTACAAAGAGACTTGAAATTTACAGAAACACAAAGACAAATAAATGAATACGTCAAAAAGTAATGCTAGAAAAGTTGATCTCGTAGTAATTTCAGATGTACATCTTGGAACATACGGTTGTCACGCAACTGAGCTTGTTAGTTATTTAAGAAGTATTAAGCCTGATGTATTAATACTGAATGGAGATATCATTGATGGCTGGGCGTTTTCAAAAACTTACTTTCCTAAATCTCATCATCAAGTGCTTTTAGAAATCATGCGCTTGCTTTCAAAAGGTACTAAGGTTTATTACTTAACTGGCAATCACGACGAAATGCTGAGGAGATTCACCGATTTAGATTTAGGTGAATTCCATTTAGTAGATAAACTAGTGCTTGAACTTGATGGAAGAAAAGCCTGGATTTTCCATGGTGATGTTTTCGATTTATCTGTAAATACGGGTAAATGGCTGGCAAAAATTGCCGGCAAAAGTTATGACTACCTTATCCTCTTTAACAGAGCTATTAACTGGATTTTGGAGAAGTTTGGGCAAGAGAAAGTATCAATATCAAAAAAGATAAAGGCAAGTGTTAAGAAAGCAGTGAAATATGTTGGCGACTTCGAAGAAATCGCTGCGCAGCATGCAATTGAGCAAGGTTATGATTTTGTTATTTGCGGACATATTCACCAGCCTCAACATCGAATTATTGAGCAAAATGGTAAAAAGGTAACTTATTTAAATAGTGGTGATTGGATAGAGAATCTCACTTCCCTGGAATATAATCATGGCGAATGGACTGTATATAGATATGATGAAGAAATGCAGGTCTTATTAAATCAATTATTGCCATCAATTCCATCTCAGCCTGCAAAAGAGCATATCACATTTTCCCTTCATCAGCCGCAGGTTACATTAAAACTTAACACAATCATATGAAAGTATTATATGCTGTGCAAGGAACCGGAAATGGTCATGTAAGCCGGGCTAGAGAGGTAATTCCGTATTTAAAAAAAATGTGCGACGTAGATATTTTTCTTAGTGGAATGAATGCAAATATCCCGCTCCCATTTGAAGTTAAATACAAAAGTAAGGGTGTGAGCTTTGAATATAATAAAAAAGGAGGGCTTGACTATTTTGCAAGTATTAAAAGGGCTAACCCGCTGCGCGTGTGGAAGGAAATAAAAGATTTTCCAGTGGAAAACTATGATTTAATTATCAATGATTTTGAATGTATCACTGCCTACGCAGCAAGAAGAAAGCAAATTCCAGTGATGGCTTTTTCGCATCAGGCTGCCTTATTAAGTGAATTTACTCCCAAACCGCAGGGTTTAAACATCTTAGGTGACTTTGTACTCGAAAGGTATGCCCCTACTCAATATGCAGTAGGATTGCATTTCAGAGCATATGATGATTATATTTTCACCCCAATTATCAGGAAAGAAGTACGACAATTACAACCATACAATGCAGATCATTATACAGTTTATTTACCTGCGGTAGGAGAACAAAAAATGTTAGAAGTCTTGCAGCAATTACCAGAGGTTCGCTGGGATGTGTTTTCAAGAACAATCAAAAACCCACTCATAGATAAAAATGTCAGTATCAGACCTGTTCAAAACGAGCATTTTTTAAATAGTCTTGAATCTTGCACTGGAATTTTAACCGGAGCAGGATTTGAATCGCCTTCAGAAGCATTGTTCTTAAAAAAGAAGCTATTTGTAATTCCTATTCAAGGTCAATTTGAACAATCATGCAATGCCGAAGCCCTTTCCCATTTTGGAGTTCCAACAGCCAAGAAATTTGGGCAGGAGATTATTCCCTCACTTAAGAGATGGGTTGAAAGACCACAAACTATTCATGTTCACTTTCCAGATATAACCGAACAGCTTGTTGAACAGATGTTATTTGATCAGGATCCTTTTTTTGTCCCAACTCTTGCAGTTGGATAATTACTGATTTACTGCCAAAGGATTTTGCTTAACACTTTCAGGCACATCAGCCGTTAAGGCTTTAAGAAATATCTCAATAGAAGTAACTTCCTCATCACTAAGGTTTTTGTTAAGTTGAACTTCTCCCATGATTCTGATCACTTTATTAAGCTCTGCGATACTGCCATCATGAAAATAAGGAAAAGTCTTTTCGATGTTGCGCAAAGAAGGGACTTTAAACATGTCTTTATCAATCTCACTTTTAGTAAAATCCATTCTGCCAGCATCATCATTTTCAGAACCTGTTAACGGATGATAATCCTTGAATAAACCAAATTTCTGAAACATATTCCCTCCTAAGACAGGACCAATATGACAGTTAGTGCATCCAACCTGCATAAATACTTTTAAACCATGTTGTTCTTCAGCAGACAAGGCTGCTAAATCGCCTTTTAAAAAATCATCAAATTTTGAAGGCGTAATAAGCGTTCTTTCAAATGCTCCAATTGCATTAGCCATGTTAACAAAAGTAATTGGGTTCTCTTGCTCAGGAAAAGCAGCTTTAAAGCCCTCTTGATATTCAATGATATTAGCAAGACGCTTCACCATAAAACCTTCATGAGGAATAGCCATTTCAACAGGATTCATAACTGGCATTCCTGCCTGCTCTTCAACATCTTTTGCCCTACCATCCCAAAACTGAGTGGAATGAAGTGCTGCATTTAAAACTGTTGGAGAATTCCTGGTGCCTCTCTTTCCTGCATCACCCAAGGAAGTTTTTTCATTATCAACACCATAAGTATTGAGATTATGGCAAGAATTGCAACTGTTTTTACCCGTCATTGACAAGCGAGTATCGTAATAAAGCATTTTGCCCAGAGAAACTTTTGCATCTGTAATCGGATGAGTCTCATCTGCAGCATTATCGGGCAAAGGTTGAAAGAACTGTGAGGCTTTATCTAAAAGTGCTTGAGCTTTAATACTTGTTGAATCCACAGGTGTTTGAGTAGCTTCTTCACCACTTCCACAAGATGTTGAAATGAAAATAAAAGCTGAGAATATAATAAGTAGGGTAAAATAATTTTTCACGAATTCTTTGTATTTATTATTAATCAACAAATGTAACTGTTCATTTACTGTTAATTGAATTATAATTTTCAATTTAAATTGCTAGAACATCCCTCCACTTCAACTGTTTACTAAATTTACCAAATGATAGAGGGATTTAGATTTTCGAAGTACGACCCTGACGATAACCGAACTCCATTCGATAAGCTTTTTGATTTATTCAAAGAAGTTCTTTTGCATACATCAGGTGAAGTTGCCGAAGCTTTGAGTTGGATGAACGAACTTGATCGTCAATACGGGCTCACAACCGACGATTACGGCATGGGTGATTTCATAGAAGACCTTAAGAAGAAAGGGTATTTGAAAGAAGGCGAGGATCAGGAATTACAGATGACTCCAAAAACAGAGCAGAATATTCGCAAAGATGCCCTAGATCAGATTTTCGGAAAACTAAAAAAAGGGAAACAGGGCAATCATTCTACACGTTTCGGTGGACAAGGTGACGAGACAGGACATGATAAACGGCCTTATGAGTTCGGCGATCCACCGGAAAGCATTTCGCTTACTGATTCTATAAGAAACGCACAAGTAAATCATGGAGCTGGTGAATTTAGACTGGAAGAAGGTGATTTAGAGGTTAATGAGCGAGAATATCGAACACAAACCTCTACAGTGCTGATGATTGACATCTCCCATTCAATGATTTTATATGGGGAAGACAGAATCACCCCGGCCAAAAAAGTAGCGTTGGCATTAGCTGAAATGCTCAGAATTAAATATCCAAAAGACACTTTAGATGTGATTGTATTTGGAAATGATGCCTGGCAAATTCAGGTCAAGGATATTCCTTATTTGCAAGTTGGACCTTATCACACAAATACCGTTGCGGGATTAGAACTAGCAATGGATTTACTTCGCAGAAGGAAAAATCCAAATAAGCAGATTTTTATGATAACCGACGGAAAGCCAACGTGCTTAAAAGAAGGTGATGGTTATTATAAAAATTCGATGGGTCTGGACAGAAAAATAATTAATAAAACCCTCGGTCTGGCAGCTCAGTGCCGGAGATTGCATATACCAGTTACAACGTTTATGGTTGCAACTGATTCATGGCTCCAAGATTTTGTCAAGGAATTTACTGAAACCAATGGAGGAAGGGCATTTTACACTGGCCTAAAAGGCTTAGGAGATTTAGTATTTGCGGATTACGAAAGAAATAGAACAAGGAAACTACGTTAATAAACGAATGAAAAACTTAACTCAGATCAGAACTTTCGGCGAGCTAAAAGCCGCCGGATACAAAAGCAAATCAATAAAACTTGAACTTAGAGACAATCTCATTAAAGCACTTAAAAGTGGAGATGAGGTCTTTAAAGGAATTCTAGGTTATACAAATACAGTTATCCCTGAAATACAGAGAGCCATTTTATCTCGTCACCATATCAACCTTTTAGGTTTAAGAGGTCAGGCAAAAACTCGTATAGCAAGACAAATGACAGCTTTGCTGGATGAATACATCCCGGTGATAGCCGGCTCAGAAATAAACGATGATCCATTCGCACCTCTTTCATATTTTGGAAGAGAAGCAATTGCCCTAAAGGGCGATGACACTCAAATTGAGTGGATGCATCGAGATGAACGATTTGTGGAGAAGTTGGCTACGCCCGATGTTACGGTAGCCGATTTGATTGGTGATATTGATCCGATTAAGGCAGCGAATCTGAAAATTTCATATTCGGATGAAAGAGCTATCCATTTTGGTTTAATTCCACGTTCGAATAGGTGTATTTTCGTTATTAACGAATTACCCGATTTACAAGCCAGAATTCAAGTTGCATTATTTAATATCCTTCAGGAAGGTGATATTCAAATAAGAGGTTTCAGAATGAGATTACCTCTTGATTTACAATTTGTATTTACTGCCAACCCCGAAGATTATACGAATAGAGGAAGTATTGTTACTCCTTTAAAAGACAGAATTCAGAGTCAAATTGTAACACACTACCCGAAAGATATTTCAACTTCTAGAACTATAACGGAGCAAGAAGCTCGTTTAGTAAAAGCACAAACCGATAGGGTTAGCGTTCCAGAATTAATTAGAAACCTCATAGAACAAGTTAGTTTCGAAGCTCGTGATTCTGAATATGTAGATGCAAAAAGTGGGGTTTCGGCACGTTTAAGTATTTCTGCTTTAGAAAACCTTGTAAGCACCGCCGAAAGAAGAGCTATTTTAAATAGAGAAGTTAAAACCATTGCACGTGTTTCTGATTTATGGGGGACTATTTCTGCCATCAACGGAAAAATTGAACTCGTTTATGAAGGTGAGCAGGAAGGCCCTGTAAACGTTGCTCAATTTTTAATTAGCCAAGCAATTCGATCGCAATTCATAAATTACTTCCCAGACCCAGAAAGATTTAAAAGAAAGAAAGAGGAAAATCCTTATGCCAAAGTCCTTGAATGGTTTAATAACAATGGTGAGGTTGATTTGCTTTTGGAAGAGTCGCAACAGAGCTTCGATAAGAAACTAGGTTCTGTAAAAGGGCTTGATGAGCTTGTAGATCTCTATTACAAAAAGGCAGGCAAAGAAGAAAAACTACTTCTTAAGGAATTAGTTCTTTATGGATTAGCAGCTTTTTCTCAATTGAATCGCCTGGCGCTCGACAATAGTGTTTTGTTCAAAGACTTATTCAGTTCGGTATTTAGTTCAGATGACCCTACGGATGATTTGAATTTTAATTAAAAAGTATTACGTATTACGTATTGCGATGTATGTACGATTCTCGTTGTACGTTATACATTGTACGTTATACGTTGTACGTTATACGTTGTACGTTATACATTGTACGTTATACATTGTACGTTATACATTGTACGTTATACGTTATACGTTGTACGCTGTACGTATTACGTTGTACGATGATTGTAAGTCTCAGAAAAAGGTTAATTACTTCAATGAATTTAAAGCATTTCAAAAGTCAAATTAATTAACGCCAAAATTTTTCAATATTCAATTTTCAAGATATTCTCTTCAATGAACTTTTTAGAATAAGTTTTAATCATTTGTCGCACTGATCTAAACAATTCTAATTTTACTTCATGACTACCTTGAGCTTTCGCTGGATCAGGAAAATTCTGATGAAAAGTCCTTGCTGATGAAGGAAAAACCGGGCAGCTTTCTTTAGCGCTATCACACACCGTAATTACATAATCGAATTTCAAATTGTCAAGCTCATCAATTCGATTTGATGTATGATTTGATATATCAACACCATCTTCCTGCATCACCTTTATAGCCAAAGGATTAAGTCCGTGACTTTCTATTCCTGCGCTAAAAATTTCGGCTTTACCATCAGAAAACATTCTCAGGTACCCTTCTGCCATTTGACTTCTGCAACTATTTCCAGTGCATAGCACTAAAATCTTTTTCATTATTCAATTATTTTCTAAACAAAAAGCCAGATAATATTTATAATGCAAAACTTAGGATCAAAACCCCAGATGAGTTGGAGTATGACTAGCGACAAAGTAATTACTATAGGTCGCTTGTATTTTCTAAAAAACGGTTTTGCTTTCACTTAGCTAAATTTTTAGCAGCATCCACCTCCGGGAGTGCACGAGTTCTGATTTGACACTATGAGTTCTTCAGGAATTCCACATTTGTCTTTAGCAAGACAGTCGGTGATTTTATTAGTTAGGATAAATGTGCCATCTTGAAAATCTAATCCATATTTCCCAATGGTCTCTCCTTGAAATTCAACTTCAATTTCAAGGTCTTCGAGTCCTAATTTATTTTCCGAGAGTTTAATAATGTTGAGCAACTTCATTGGCTTTAGCCTGTGGTCGAAATCGTTGGCATTCCATAGTTGAAAGTTGGCCATTTTTTCATCCCTGACTACTCCACCGCAATCGATAAAATGCTTTGATATGACACCAACTTCGGTAACATGAAAGTGTTCTGGAACCATTGTTCCATTTTCTAATTTAAAGCTCACCTGATCGAGCTGAGGTAGTACATTTTTAACTTCTGAGATTGTCATGATATATAATTTAGCAACAGTTAGAATTTTTCAATTGAATTTGGTCAATCAAACTCCCAAAATAGTCTTTCAGCAGTTTGACTGTTTTATCATTTAGGCAGTAACAAATGGCATTTCCTTCAACATTTCCCTGGATGATTCCTGCAGATTTAAGCTCCTTTAAATGCTGAGATACCGTAGGTTGAGAAAGAGGCAACTCATTGACAATATCCCCGCAAATACATGATTCAGCTTTTAAAATGAATTGTATTATAGCTACTCGAGCTGGATGTCCGAGAGCTTTAAACATAGCTGCCAGTGATATTTGTTGTTGAGAATACTCATCTGTTTTTGAAGCTCCCATATTTTTATATTTCTATATTGCAATATTACGATATTATTTGATTGAAGAAAAAAAAGCAAAAATAAAAATTGATGATGCAGAAAACATCAATTCTAGCGAGCCGTTTTCCCCGTCGAAGCAGTACTCGTACTAACCAAGAATTCTTCTCTCCTTCTTTCGAGAGTAATACTTTAAACAAATGGACATTGATTTAAATGTCCGCTTTATCAGCAAAGCAAGCAATATATTAGCCTTAAGAACAAATAATATTTTTCCCTTTCTACGATATGAGAGATTTTAAAATATATTCTTATAAAATAAATAGCATGATAAAACTACAATACTAATCATATGCTTTATTCTTTTATCAGAATAGCCAAGCTTAGCAAACATCATTTCAATTTGGAGAAACCTATTCGATTAAAGAATTCCTGCCATATGAAATCATAGGCGAGAACAAAACAGATTATATTGTGACTTGTAAAAATAAAAAATGGCTTTTTAAGGACAACAACAACTTAGAGGTATAAAATATTATGCAGGAATAAGCATTGCATTTGTTGACAAATCCACACTGTCAATAACCAAAATATTAGCTCTTCCTAAGTTCCAGGCAGAGTCAATCAAGAAAAAGGCTTATCCCTTTACTCACGGAGTGATTTTAGTGGAGATACAATACATGTTATAACGTCAATTTGGGACAAATCGGAAAAAAATTATGCAGTACATGTTTGGCCCATAAATTTAAATTCACTTGAACCCTATACACCAAGTCCAAAGCTACTTGCCAGAATACCAGATAATGGCAAATATATTTATACACAAATTCAATTAAAACATTTTGAAAAATCGCGTGAAAGGGTTCTATTATATACCGAAACCAATAAAAAACAAAATCAAAATTTCTTAATATTCTTCATTTAAACAATGAGTTTGCGTTACTTAAAAAAGATAGCATTACTTACTTAGAAAATCAACATTGGCAGGGTTTGAAGCATATTGATTCAGATTCAGTAGGTAACATTTTCATTTTAAGTGGCTTTGCAGAAGTTTCCTCACCTGATTGGCAAGATTCTCGCTGGTTAGAACTTCAAATGATTCCAGCAAATGGAGGTGTAATAACTTCCACAAAAATAAACACTACTGAGGGAAACGCATTTAATGGCAATATTTGTCAGAATTCCTCAGGAGATTTATTTGTGTGTGGATACTATTCGTCTTATTCAGAACCCAAGGCTGGCGAAAAAGAAGTTTTTGGAGGCTCGTTTATAGCTCAGATCTCATCTTTTTCAGGTGAAATGCAGAAAATAGAAGAAAAGGAGCTTAGCGATAATCAGAAAAAAGCATTATACCCTTCGAATTTAAATCCTAATTCAATTATCTCTATTTACGGAACCATTAATAATCTAAAAGTTAAAGAGTTAGATGTTGACCAGAATGGAAATATCACAATGGTAGGAGCGGTTGAAAGCTCATCTACTTATACCACTCAGCGTACGAATTACGAATATAGTACAACTTATTACGAGTCAAACTCAGTATTTATTTCCAGATTTAGTCCCTCATTAACAGTATTGTGGCAAACTATAGTTCCGAAAAATGCTTCTATAACTGATTTTAACGGCATTTTAGAACCACTAATTTATTTCGATAAAGGAACCACGACTTTATTATTTAATGATCATTCAAAAAATATTTCTGTAATGAATCATTTGGCAAATGGCACTGTTCCAGATTTAGATTCTTTGGATACATCTTTTAACGCTACCACGCCTGTTGATTTACCTCCTAGCAGTTCTGATGAAATATTAACCATAAAAGGTTGGCAGCAAGATCATACAACTCTAAGAAAAACAACAATTGACTCCAGCGGTAAATGGAAGGTCTCCTGGATTAATTTGGAAAAATCAAAAGAATCTGATAAAAATGCAATACTGGAAACTTCATTGCTTTATATAGATGAAGAAGGCAATATCATTTCATGCGTTTACCCTAAATATGGCGCGTTAACTAATATGCAATCAGCAGCTGTAGTCAAGATTCTAAAATAGAATTAAGGACAAAGGGGGATTCTAACTTAGTTGAAACTATAAAAATGTATTTTCTTCATTTTCCTTCGTAGGGAGAATAGTCAAGGCTTTGAATTTCGAAAACTGGAAGCTAAATTTGAACTACCATAGGAAACAAATTAAATACCTAAACTTAGGAACATGCCCTAAAACAAGTAATTCGTTATTGCGAGAAAATGGTTTTAAATGAAGTATTCCTCCTAAAATCAAATTGAATCAAGAATTATTATTTTGCACCGCATATACATATTCTCATAAATTTTCAACCTCAATCTATATATTTGAAAATGGACTACCTCTTTTACCTATTAAAAATAAGATATGGAACAATCTGTTAGTTTTTAGCTAACATTAAAAAGTGAAACATTAATAATATGCTAGAAAAATTCAATAAACACTTTCAACCAGGATCAGATAATATAACTGCTTCTGATGAGTTAATAAACGAATACAAGGCGAAAGTCCCATCATTACTTATTAATATTTGGCAAACTACCGGTTTCGGTAAATACAACAATGGACTTATAGAAATCATTAATCCTAAAGACTTCGAAGCGAACCTTTGGACTTGGCTTGGGAGAGAAGTTGCAAATTACACGCCTTTTGCAATAACTGGATTTGGAGAGTTATTTTACTATCGCAAATTAACAGAAACAGATGAGGATGTATGTATGATAGATATTCAATATAGAAGAATAGAAACCCTTGTTTGGAGTATGGAATCTTTTTTTGAGGATTTCCTAATCAATGACAAAAACAGAGTGGTTTGGCTAAGGGAAGGCCTATTTATTAAAGCGAGCTCTGAAAAGGGGAAATTGCAAAAGGGTGAAATATTCACATTTGTGCCTGTTCTTGCTATTGGAGGAGCCGAAGAAATAAATTATTTACAAAAAGGGAATGCCAATATTTATCAGAATCTAGTATTTCAAATGACTAGTTATTAATCAGAAAAATAATAAAATGTTATTTTATAATTGGCATTAAAGTAATAGAGCCATTAAGTAAATTAGTAACATATCAAATTTAGACCATGAGTGCAATTTCAGAAGCTTTTTTAAGTACTGTAGGCAAACCAAATTTGCGGATGGTCAGTGAATAATGGATAATTTTCAAATTGAAAATATATTTGAACATCATGCTTCGATCTCTACTATTTACGAAAAATCAATGAATGAATAATTAGCTTCAACAATTTAACAAGCTCTTTAAACTACGAGTTTAACAACTATCAGAATCAAGTATTGGAATTTAGACCTTAATTAATTCCAAAAGACATAATCCAATTTTATCTTTTAAGATTCAGTTTTATCTCAGAGCTCTTTACCTCACAATTCTTTCTCAAACTGGATTAGGCAATCCATGTAGATTTCGGTTTGATTTAGCATTTGGGGAAAACGAAGGAGTATTAGTTACTAAGAATGAAGTTAAAACTTGCGCCATATTATTATGTAACACAGAGCTTCCGAATCAAGCAAAAAGCCCAATTAGTGATTATTAGGTATAGTCCAATTGCATTACTGATTAGGTTATTGCCATAAGTATTTGACAATTTAGTATCCACCTAATGACAAAATGATATTGTTCAAGATTTCATTCATAAGGATACATTTAGTTTTTAATAAATCTATAAGAATTTGAAGTGCTTGGGATTACTACAAGCAAATAAATCCCATTAGATAATCCTGAAAGATTCAACGTATTATTTTGCCCAGCTGAATTAGTTTGTCGAATTAGTCTTTTCTGACAATCATAAATTTTAAATATGACTTTCTCAAAGTCTGACTCATTATTGAGATTTACATTTAAATTATTTGAAGCAGGGTTTGGAAATACAGATACTGAATTAAAAATCAAATCTTTAGAAATCGACAATGGAACCTCCTCTAAATAAAGAGCAAAGGCATTTAAGTTTGCGTCTTGTCCAACAGCAATTAAGCCATTACCTGTTCTTTTAATATCTTTAATTGAGCCTCCAATTGAACTCATCACGGTTGTTGGCTTTGTCCAATTCGTACCGTTGTAAAAGGTAAAATCTCCAAAGGCACCCGACCAAACATTCTGGCTATTCAATTCGCATATTGCATCTCGCTGATTTTGACTTATTGAAGAACTGCTTATGGTATTCCAGGCTGCACCATCAAAATGCATATATAATGGAGTTATTTCTGCTTGGCTTGGAGCATAATCGCCCGATATCCAAATATTATTCTCGGACACAACATCAACATCTCGCATATCTGTTGTTCCTGCAGCATTAACTAAGATATTTTCAAGACTCCAACTAGATCCGTTATAATGATATACTCCACACTTTGTCGTTCCATCACCTTGGGCTAATCCACGACCAACTGCCCAAATATCGTTGGCGCTAGATCCATCAACAGCTTCTAAATAATTAAAATCTCCACTCCCTCCTATTTGTGGAATTGGTGTTTCCGTCCATTCATTCCCATCCCAGTGAACAGCATACGTGTCAAGGGTTTGACCTGAACCACTTATGGAACCATCTATACCGCCTATAATCCAAACATCATTCTGACCAAAGCTTATCATTTTCTTTAAAGTGCGTGGATCGAAATTAGGGTTGGAATTGTAATGTGGCAATGAATTAGTTAAATCAACCCAATCGGCTCCATCAAAGTGCCATAATTCATTACCCGCTAGAACATAAACATCATTCTGACTTATAACTTCGAAACTTGAAGGAATTGAGCTTATAGGCGTTAAAATTTCAGTCCAAACAGCACCGTCCCATCTTAATAGGTAACATACCTTAGTAGAAAAAGGATCGTCGCCTTTAAAGCCTACTGCATAAATTTCTGTTTGAGAAATAACTTGAATTTCAGATAAACCACTAATTGGCTCATCAATAATTGGCAAAGTCATTTCAGTCCAAGTTTGTGCTTGAGAATCAAATGCATAAAACAAAGACATAATAAAAATGAATGGATA
Source organism: Bacteroidia bacterium (assembly GCA_018401705.1). Classification (GTDB taxonomy): domain Bacteria; phylum Bacteroidota; class Bacteroidia; order M30B66; family M30B66; genus M30B66. Next base: position 63,745 of record JAGYKL010000014.1, read on the forward strand.
GAGAATCTTTTTATTCATACAGTGTATTACTAAAAATTGAGGATTAGGAATTAAATTGAGTCGTTGGTTTATATTTAGTATTGACTAAGATTCAATTTGAAATGTATTTTGATAATGTTGTCTATAAGAACAGTAGGCCTGTGGCAAAACTACCCGTCAATAAATACCAACAACCATCTCACAACCTCGTTTTACCGACTGACATCAAGCCTCCATTTGCTAACTTCTAGCAACATTCACTCGACTAAATTCTATCTATTACCATCTCACAGCCACCTTTAGCCTTTTACTTTTACTTTACCTTCCCTACCACTCCTTCTTAGCTTCCTTATTTCTTGCTCTAGGGTCTTTTAAGGTAAATACGCGGGAAAGATTAAAACCGGTGATGATATCACCATTAGACCAAGAGCCTCTTGTTTCATGAATAAAGGCACGTTCAACTTGAGGAGCTGAATTTGTAAAGGCGAACTGAAACACGTGACCTCCAGTTTCTAAGTCAAAACCGAGAGAAAGACTGTTGGTTGTGCCAACCGGTTTAGTATCTGGCAATTGATAGATATATTCAAGGTTGATACTCATCCTGCGGGTGATTTTTGCTCTTCCGCCTATGACAATAGAATACAAATCGTGGGGGTCATTTGCAGTTGGAACCAAATTCCTATGCACAACAGTTGGGGCAATCATAATTGAAACACCTTCACTGAATTTCCTAGCAATGATTAATTGGTGTACGAAAAAGAAATTAGAAGTGTAGAAATTGGTTCTGTTTTGATCAACAAAAGGAATCGTTTTAGTTTGCCAGGCTCCCATATAGCTTAAAGAGATTGGCATTCTGCGTTTGCCAGTACTTTGGCGAAGGATTTTAGCTTTTAAAAAGCTATCGTAGGTTTTTTCATAAGTGCTTCTGCCCCCACCTACCATTAACCAATCGGTCAAACCATATTCTAAGGCAACACGCATAGTAGCTTGATCAAGACCAAAGAAATTTTTGATACCAGAATTCATTGGACCGAACCTGTGAGAAATACGCATATCCAAAACACCTCGCCCAACATTTTCAATGGTGTGGGCATTTACTAAACGAGTAGTCTTAAAGCTTGCAGTTGCATAATCTATGGTTGGTTCAGAGGCCATTTCCTCTTCCAGCATTTTTGCAAGATCGTCGGGTTGACTAAATATTAATTGGCTAGAAAAAATTAAAAGGATAGAAACTAAAATCTTTCTCATGGAAAAGCCTTAAATTTTGAGGTATTAGATTACTTTTTTTGTTCGTAGGCAGCATCCACTTCGATGGTAACTGTTTCTGAAATTTTATCTTTTACAACTGAAGGTCTGTCAACTTTATAGTCAGCTAATTGAATTTTGAATTTCGCTTTAGCAGAAAACTTTCCCCCTTTAACAATAACTTCACCTTGAGTAGTGGCAGTTTGAGTTATTCCATGCATGGTTAACTTTCCTTCTACATTCACTTTGTACTCACCATCTTTAGTAAAATCTACTTCTGAAATGTTAGTAATTTTTCCCTTAAAATCTGATTTAGGGAACTTATTACTTTCCAGGTAATTCTCATTAAAATGCTCTTCCATGAGCGCTTTCTCAAATCTGAAGCTCTTCACAAGAACAGCAAAAACCAAATCACCAGTTGAAATATTTAAAAAAGAAGTTGCTTCATTATTAATGGCTTCAATTTCTTCAACCGGATTTTCAGGAGTTGCATCAAACGTTACTTTGGCTGTTTTGGTAAAATACAAGCTTTGGCTATATCCTGCGAAAGCAGAAAACGAAAGAATCAATGCTACAATTAGGCTTTTCATATGTTGTTTTTGGGTTTTAATGAATTAATTTTCAGGATAGCCATTTGCAATCCAAATTTTAACTTGGTTTATTTCGCAATCAGGAATCTTTGGCTGACCCTGTGGCATTGAACTGGCATTTCCATCTTGCTCTATGCTAGACAATAACCTTGAGCCAGTTTGGTCGAGGTATGTTTTGATGTCAGCATGATTATCTAGTCTTATACCTGCAGAAGCATTCACTCCAGCATGGCAAGAATTACATCTGGCATCAAAGACATTTTTAACCTCAACTGCATACCTTACATTGCTAGTATCACAAGCTGTTGGCAATTGAGAATCGGGGTATAAATCTTCTTCTACATCATAATAACAACCCGAAAGAGAGACTATCGCAATAGCTATTGCAGAGAGGCTGAAGAAACTAAATGCTTTTTTAATCATTCTAAAATCAATTATTTGGCGCACCTGCCAAGATCCATTTCTTAATTTTTGTTCTGTTGCAAATATCCAACATTGCTGCATTTTTCGGCATAGCTGAATAAGAAGATACATGCTCTATAGAACCAAGAAGTGACCCAGATGTTGCGATAGCACTTAAACCTGCATGAGTTGAAGTTACTATACCGGCTGATGGAAAATTTCCTGAGTGACAGCCATTACAAAAGGTCGACATAATTGGGACAATATCTACTGAATATGCAAAAGCCGTGCTATCACAAGCGCTTCCTGCGCAATCGGTAGTGTTTTGAGCTCCTTGCATAATCCACTGTTCTATAAGTGCTATTTGAGTTGCACTTAAAGGACTATGAGGTGGCGGAGGCATAATTTTGTCGGGATCGTTATCCGTTATACTTTCCATAATGTCACCTTCAGTAGGTTGAAACGGCACAATTTCCTGCATGATACCACTATAGGTATATAACCTGATGCCTTCCTCATGAGTTATTGCATCATGGCAACCACTCATTGCGCATGAACTTTGAAACAATGGTAGAATTTCAGTTTCGAAGCAAACAATGGTATCTTCTGAAGAACCACCACCGTTATTTCCTCCTCCATTATTACCTCCTCCGTTATTTCCGCCACCATTGTTATTACCATTATTATTCGTGTTATCTGTATTGTCAGGATAAATCAACTCGTGTTTACACGAGGAAAATCCAATAATACAAAGTAAACTGATAATTGAAAGAAGCCTTTTCATAGTCTGTTGAATTAAAATCCACTATAAATTTCCGACATAAATTCAAAAGGCACTTTTATTATTGAATCAAATCTTACAGATTCAAAAATTATTTCATTCTTCATTCCTATACGAAAACTGGAATTTATCTAAAATGCAAATTACAAATTCATCTTGACTCAATTCCATTTTTAGCTTTATATTTATTTGAAACATGTTCTTTAGTTGCCACATTCTTTGATTCCTTACAAAAATTCGCCGATTGCCGATATTGCCCTCGATTTGGGCATTCATCTGTACCAGTGCAAACCTCACTTAGAATGAATTTCTGGCATTTGCTGCAAAACCTGTAATTATCCATGGCATCAAATATTTAGAAGATTCAATTTGCAAATCTTGACTGTATTATACCACACAAGCCTTAATGAATATTACAGATTCAAAACTTACATATGCTCGCTCACACCTTATTTATCGCGAAATTGAGCCTAGAAAAACATGTTCTTTTTTATGACTCTAGGAAATCAAAACATTCTCTAAAGAAATTTAACTTGCTTATTGAATTCAATATCGGAAATTAGCACCTCTACCAAGAATCATTTAAAACCATGAAAAAGTCAATTAAAGTTATCTTAATAATTGCTTTAGCAGCAGTTGGTTCAGGATCATTCATAGCTTACAGAATGTGGAATAAACCCCATGCTGATGCAGCTGAACTACCAGGAATAAAGATAAGCGCACAAGAACTTGTTGAAGCTTTTGAGAATAATGAAGAACTTGCTAACCAAACCTATCTATCAAAAGTGGTTGAAGTAAAAGGTAGTGTTTCTAATGTTAACGTTCAAGATACTATTGTTTATGTTAGCCTAAGTTACCCTGATGCCATGTTTGGCGGTGTACAGGTTACTGTTGATGAAAGATCTGTTGAAGCGGCTAAAAAGCTTAAAGAAGGAGACGAAGCTACATTTAAAGGTTTTTGTAATGGATATCTAATGGATGTGGTTGTAAAAGATGGGATTTTGATTAAATAATGCCAAACTTGGGTCATTCTTAACTTATGAAAAAAACAACACTAGTTGTCATATTTACTTTTGTCTTAGCCATTTTGAATGGTCAAGAGCTATACACCAAATCTTATGGAGATCCGGACAACATTCCTTTAATTTATCTTCATGGTGGGCCAGGTTATAACTCAGTTAATTTTGAAGCTAGTACTGCCGAAAGATTGTCTAAAGAAGGATATTTTGTGATTGTGTATGACCGGCGTGGAGAAGGTCGAAGTGTAGCCGCTCCCGCGAAGTTCAATTTTGAAGAAAGCATAAACGACTTAGTGAATATTTACAAGGCTTTTAACTTGACAAAGGCTAATTTGATTGGTCATAGTTTTGGTGGCATTTTGGCTACAAAATTTGCTGAAGCTCATCCAGAAAAAGTGAACTCGGTTTTGTTTGTTGGTGCTCCGGTTTCATTGCAGGAGAGTTTTAAAAACATCATCAAGCGCAGCCGCGAAATTTATACTGAAAAGGGAGACAGCCTAAATCTTTATTACCTGGCTATGCTTGGGGCAATGGATAAGTCGAGTCTTGAATATAGCTCCTATTGCTTTGCACATGCTATGCAAAATGGCTTTTATAGTCCCAAGGAACTGAGTGATGAAGCTAAATCAATCTACGCATCTATGGGAAATGACAGTAATGTTGTGAAATACGTTTCTCAAATGACTTATGAAGGACCAAAAGGCTTCTGGAAGAACGAGAAATACACAAGCATAGAACTTGCAGAAAGCATGAAAGACCTGATTATGAAGGGAGTTCCATTTTATGGCATGTACGGCAAAGAAGATGGATTGTATTCACCTAATCAGGTTGCTGAATTTGAATTAATTGCTGGCGAGAAGCACCTAAAATATTACGACAATTGCTCACATAGTGTTTTTGTTGACCAACAATCAGCATTTATTGCTGATTTGAAAGCCTGGATTCACTAGAATTTTCTGTTTTATTGTTTCCACTAACGTGGGATAATAACGCAATTACCTTAGAGCTTTCCTGCAATAATTTCTTCCACTACCGTGGGATCAAGAAGCGTGGAGGTGTCACCCAAAGCTGAGATTTCTCCTTCTGCAACTTTTCTAAGGATACGGCGCATTATTTTTCCTGACCGTGTTTTAGGCAACCCACTAACAAACTGGATTTTATCAGGCTTAGCAATTCTGCCAATCTGAGAACTTACAGTTTCGTAAATCTCTTCACGCACATGCTCTTGATTCTCTGGAAGTTTATCGCAAATCACAAAAGCATAAATCCCTTGCCCTTTGATATCGTGAGGATAACCCACTACTGCACTTTCAATAACTCCTTTATTCTGATTGATGGCATTTTCTATTTCGGCAGTACCAAAACGGTGACCCGAAACATTAATTACATCATCTACCCTACCAATAATGCGATATAGACCATTTTCATCGCGCTTTGCGCCATCACCGGTGAAATAGTAGTTTTTATAGGTAGAAAAATAGGTCAACCTGCATCGTTCATGATCTCCCCAGGTGGTTCTGATCATTGAAGGCCAAGGGAATTTTATTGCCAAATAACCTTCCTCATTATTTGCTTCAATCTCCTTACCCTCGCCATTTAACAATACTGGTTGAATTCCTGGAAGTGGCAGTCCGGCGTGACTTGGCTTAGAAGGCGTTAATCCTGCGATAGCAGAAATCATTATACCGCCAGTTTCGGTTTGCCACCAAGTATCTACAATCGGGCATCTCTCCTTACCTACATGCATATTGTACCAATGCCATGCTTCCTCATTAATTGGTTCTCCAACAGTCCCTAACACCCTTAAAGTATGAAGATTGTAAGACAAAACATGATCTAAACCACATGCCATCAAAGCTCTAATTGCAGTTGGAGCTGTATAGAATAAAGTTACTCTATGCTTATCAATCACACTCCAAAACCGGCCTGCATCAGGGTAAGTTGGAACACCTTCAAACATAAGTGTAGTAATTCCCGACATGAGCGGAGCATAAAGCAAATATGTGTGACCTGTTATCCAGCCGATATCGGCTGTGCACCAGTAAATATCATCCTTTTGAACCTGAAATACGTTCTTGAACGAATATTCGGCATAAACCGAATATCCACCGCAGGTGTGAACAACCCCTTTGGGCTTTCCTGTAGATCCAGAAGTATATAGAATGAAGAGTGGATCTTCTGAGTCCATCTCTTCGGCGGGACACCAAAAGGAAACATCTGCCATTTCCTTATGCCACCATAGATCTCTCCCAGATTTCATCTCTGGATCCCAATCTAAATGATTGAATACAATAACTTTTTCAACAGATGTGGTTTGCTCAAGAGCCTCATCTACAAGCTTTTTAAGCGACATTTGCTTAGCTCCACGGTTAAGACCATCGCTGGTAACTACCATTTTACAATTAGAGTCGTTAATTCGGTCTGCAACAGATTGTGCAGAGAATCCAGCAAAAACAACCGAGTGAATAGCTCCAATCCTTGCGCAAGCAAGTGTTGCAATGGCTAATTCAGGAATCATTGGCATGTATAAACAAACCCTATCTCCTTTCACTATTCCGTTCTTTTTAAGCACGTTAGCAAACTTGCACACTTCAGCATGTAATTGGCGATATGTGTACTTCTTAGCCTTTTCTTTAGGTTCATTGGCTTCCCAAATCAAAGCAGTATGATCTCCACGACTTTCGAGGTGACGATCGAGACAATTCTCGGTTATGTTGAGCTTTCCTCCTACAAACCAGTTAATATCGGGCTTAGTGAAATCCCATTGCAACACTTTATCCCAAGGTTTTTGCCACTTTAAATGAGAGGAAATATCAGCCCAAAACAATTCGGGATTTTCAACACTGGCTTTATATGCTGCGGCATAGTCGTCACTACTACGGAATGGCTCTAAACTCATAAACTTTGATTTTGGAATGGCAATATACTTGATTGCTTATTAATAGCTGATGATGTAAAGTATCATATTACAGCTAATTTCACTTCAGCGAATTCTTTCATAGCGTATTTAACGCCTTCTCTACCTAAGCCGCTGGATTTAATTCCGCCGTAAGGCATATGATCTATTCTAAAACCTGGGGCTGAATTAAGAATCACAGCACCATATTGTAATTGGTGGAATGCTCGCTTAAACAGGTTAATATCATTAGAAAAAATGCCGCATTGTAGTCCATACTTTCCCGAATTTGCGAGCTTAACAGCGTGGTCGATATTGCGAACTTTTTCAAGTATGGCTACAGGAGCAAATGCTTCTTCGGTAACAATTCGAATAGCTGGGTTTACATTTGAAAGTATAGTAGGTGCAAACAGATTTGCTTTATTGTCTAGCACTTGTCCTCCAGATAATAATTCAGCTCCGGTTTTTAATGCTTCGTTAGTCCAGTCGGCAATTCTATCCATTGCTTCTGAATTAATCATAGGACCATTGATTGTGCTTTCATCAGCTGGATCTCCTGAACGTATATGCGCAGTTTCTGAGAGAAGTAAATCCTTGAAAACATCAAAAACATCTTCAACAACATAGATTCTTTGTGTAGAAATACAAACCTGTCCGGCATAAAGAAAAGCTCCGTTGGCAATCTGCTTGGCGGCTTCTTTAAGATCGGCATTTGAATCCACAATTACAGGTGCATTACCTCCAAGCTCAAGTATGACTTTCTTCTTTCCTGCTATCGCTTTCAAATGCCAGCCTACACGGTCACTACCAGTAAATGACAAGACTGAGAATCTTGAATCCTGAACGAGTTTTTCAGCTAAAGGGATATCACAAGTAATAACATTCACTGCACCTGCCGGAGCTCCAGCTTCAGCAATAAGTCCCGCCAAATTGAGCAAGCTCAATGGACATTGTGGCGGCGCTTTTAGTACGATAGAAGTTCCAACGGCTAAAGCCGGGATAATTTTATGAAGAGCCAGATTAAGTGGAAAATTGAAAGGAGTAATCCCAAGCACCGGTCCGGTGGGAAAATATTTTGTAAATGCTATTCTTTGATCGGCGCCTGTTCCAAACATCGGAACCATTTCTCCGTGGGCATTTCCAAGTTCACGAATGCCAGCATCAATGGTATTAAGACAGCGTTTGAGTTCGGTTCTGGCATATGAGATAGGTTTTCCTGCCTCAGAAACAATGAGAGCGGCATACCATTCAGAACGCTCTTTGAGAAGTTCTCGAATTTTTCTAAAAAGCTTAATACGCTCATCAACAGTCCATTGACTGAGCTCCTGAAAAGCTTGAATAGAAGAAGCTACTGCATTTTCGGCATCTGTTTCGGTAATTTGAGGAACCCGAGCAATAAGCTCTTGAGAATATTTGTCCTTTATAAGGAGTTCTGGTCCCTTTGCATCTTTTACAAATCTATTGGCTATGAAAGGAAACGTTTCGGGTGAAATCATGCATTAAAGCTATAAAAAAGCAGCACGATTAAGGAAAAATCTGACGGAAAAATCTAATTAGCGAATCACTGTTAAGGTTCCTGATTTGGTAAACCATTGCTTATCTACCCACTGAACTTCTACAATGTATGCAAATACTCCGGCAGGGACTAAACTCCCCATATAAGTTCCATCCCAGGCATCTTCCTGGCCTTTACCATGAAAGACTTCGACCCCGCGTCGGTCGTATATGTACAAATCAAGATTCAGAATTCCTTCGCCCCAGGCTCTGAAGGACTCATTTAAATTGTCCTGATTTAAGGTTATTGCTGTTGGCAAATACACCCTAAATGGCTCTCTCAAACAAATTAGCTTCTGGGTTTTTGAATCACAACCGTTTGAGTCGGCAACATTTAGTTCTACCATGTATTCTCCATGTGTTTGGTAATCATGATTGGGGTTAACACCTTCTTCATAACCCAAAGTATTTCCATCACCGAACGACCAGGTACCAAACACACCTCCGGTGCTAAGGTCAATGAAATTAACTTCCTCAATATCGAAAGGTATGCAATCAAGTGCAGGATTTACAGAAAACTCTGCCTGAACCAAAGGATAACCGGGAAGACTAATTACTGTATCAACAGCACATCCACTAGAAGTATCTCTAACCGATGCAGTATAACTGAAAGAACTTTGTCCGGGTAATTGAGTTTGCATTCCATACTCTTCTCCACGCCAAGCAATTACGTAATTTCCACCATGTCCGCCACCAATTTCAGCAAATGCTTCTTCACCAAAACAAGCCGGGTCACTTAGAAAAACCTCGAAGTCAATTTCCGGTTGAACGGTTATTTCGACCGTATCTCTGAGCAGTGAACAGCCATCTGAAATCCTTACTGTGTATTGAGTTGTTTGCTGAGGACTTAAAATATGTTGTTGATAAGGAGGTAAATTTTGGTTCCATGTGTAGGTGATAAGTCCGCCATTTCCGCCGTAGGCGTTTACTAAAACAGAAGTAAAATCGCCAAAGCATAAAGTATCTTTAGAAACGAAAAGTGAATAACCTATTGCCGGACCTACAGTTACCATGGCAGAATCAATTGATTGACAAAAGCCAGTGCCAATTTGAGCGACAAGCCAATGTTCACCCTCACCGGCTAGTAAAGGATTAAACTGAAGCGGATCTACCAAGCCTAAACCCGAAATGGAAGCTGAAGCAGGAGATATTTCAATTGGATAAAGCGTGTCTGTGAAACAAAGAATTCCTCCAGGAACATCGAGGCTTACTTGCCTGTATTCTTCAACATTACCCAACAAAGTGTCGCGACAACCATCGGGTGATTCATAAAAGATTTCAGAGCTCCCCTCACCTGCCAAATCTGGATTAAACATGGCTGTATTTTCATCATCGATACCAGCTCCGGAGAATGTTCCGCCGGAGGCGAAATCAGGAACAGGAATTTCAATAGACGGCGCAGCTTCACAAACCGAAGGCAAGTCCTCCATAAAGCCTTGCTGAACAATGAAAATGACAGAATCGGAGCAGGTATTTTCTGTAAAAACTAAAACATGCATTCCATTGCCAGCTAGAGCTGCATTAAAATATGAATTATCGGGGTCAGAACCATTTTCAACACCAGCACCCGACCAAACTCCTTCCCAAGGATCTGTATCAAGGTTATCACGATTTAATTCAAGGCCTAAATCACCCGAACAAAATACCTGAGTTCCTTCGCCAATATTAGTGTAAAACACGAAAATCCGAGAAGTGTCGGTACAACCGTTGGGGTGACTATAAATCAAATCTGTGTTAAATCCATTTCCTAGGTTAAATCCGGGGTCAAAAATACCTTCCGAACTGACACCATCGCCAATCCAGGTTCCTCCATCGGGAGCAAAATTTTCTAATGCATAAGATTCTTGCGTTGGGCAGGCAGTTGAATTCCAACCAGCCCAAATTTCCTTAACATAAACCTCAACATTTTGAGAACAACCGTTTAATCTGTATTCAACGGTAATCAAGCCAGCTTCAGTTTCGCCCGGATCAAAAGTCCCCAACAAAGAATCAACGATACCTTCACCGTACCATCTTCCGCCCGGAGGGCTTAAAGGAAATACCACTGAAGCATCGCTTTGGCAAAGCGTATCCACAAAAACAGGAGTATTCTCAATATCGTCAACGTAAACCGTTAAATCTTCAGAACATCCATTCACTGAATAAGTTATAATGAATTCACCTTCGGTGGAAGGATTGAAAACTCCGCCCGGCGTGACTTGTGGGCCAGACCATATTCCTCCGACAGGAGAAAAACTTAAAATTTGAAAGGGAGAAGATCCAGGGCAGGCAGCCTGAGCAAAGCCAGCATCAATAGGCAAAATGGTAATTTGAGTTGATGTAGTGCAGGTTAAGCTTGGCGAAACTTCATAAATATAGCCCAGAACATTTACTCCAGCCATGGCTGAATCGCCAGTAAATTCACCAGTTTCGGAATCTGTAATTCCATTACCGAGCCACTCACCTCCCGCAGGTGTTGCATTAAGTATAAAAGCTGGTTCTGATTGACAAATTGTGCTTGATGCAGGCACATTAGCTGGGGCTGCAACAAAAATGCTCACTGAGCCGGTAGCCGCAATAGCCGGAGAGGTATCATCAACAGTGAGGGTGATTGTTGAATTTGTGTTTAGGCATGCCTGAACCGGACCTGCACCTGAAGCAGGAATTCCGGTCCACGAGTATGTGTAATTTCCATCTCCACCAGTTACTTCAGCAATGATTTCAACACATTCACCAGCGCAAATGCTATCTCGTGCAGGAATGAGCGTAACTACAATGGGACAATCAACAACGTCAAATTGGTCTTCGGTAATAAACGTCCACAAACTATCGCATGCATCAAGGTAATTGGTAGTTAGTGATAAGGTGTAGAGTCCACCGAGATTTATGCCTTCGGCAAACGTGAGATTTACTTGAGTGGTGCTATCGCCAATGCAGTTAACTGGGTTTGCAGAAGCAATTCCCTGTGGCAGTGGACCGTCGAGTTCAAAAGCTCCGGCATATACAGAATCGCAATGTAAAGGCTTGCTGAGATTAACGATAGCTGTTGAGCTAGAGCAGGCCGGCACGGGGATAATTGCAGAGATTTGAGGAGGAACTGGGGGGACCACTTCAGTGGTCCACTGAGCTTCCCAACCTGTGCAAGCAACATTTGCATCAGAAACGAAATGCAAGGTTAAGCAGCCGCTTGAAACGCTCACCGCAGGAGGAGCATCATTACCAGAATATGCTGGTCCAATTTGAGGAAAAGTCTCATCAGGTCCTGCATGAAATGTGAGCGAATCGAAGCCTACCTCAACGCAGAAGAAGTCAAATGCTAAGGTTAAAGTTCCCGGTGCATCTAAGCAAATAGTAAAAGTCAGGTCTGTATTGTGCAGATAATCAACACCTTCGCCACCTGAATCATATAAAATTCCCTTACATTCGGTTACGGTAGTATCAGACATATTAAATTCTAACTGAGCTTGCAGTTGGAAGCTTAGCAGCAAAAAAGTCAATATGTAAAGGAAATACCTCATTCTCTGACAACTACAATTGGGTCTGTATTAACCATTTCGCTCCATGCTCCGTTTTGATCTCTAAGTCGGATATCGAAATTGAGTACCTCTGCATCTCCATTTCCAAGCAAGAAAAGCGTTGGCAATTGAACTCGCAGAATACCTCTAATAAACAGTGATGTTCCAGCCGGAGCCAGAGGTTTAACATGATAAAAATCGGGAGCGTTTAACCGTGAATCTTTAATTTCAAGATCTAGTTGATCGGGATTATCGCTGCCTAAATCACCGTTTTGATCTTCGTATTGCAATTCAATAATAACAGAATCTTGAAATTGCACCAGAGTATCAGGCGAAATAGAAAGCACTGCAATTACTGGCGCTGCAGCTGGAGGAAGGTTCTCTTCTTTCTTACATGCATCGAGGCTAAAGGCTAATACCGCAAGCAAAACAGTCAGATAATAATTAATGAACTTCATCATTGACCAATTTGGAATGAATAATAACGCTTGATATATTCAGCACTTGAGGAATTGGGTATTTCGGTAGGTGTTTCGGCTTCATCCTGAATATAAGCTCTAATAAATCGAGGCGTTGCAGCAGGAATACCAGCCAGACTAATAGTAAACTTTAATCGAAAGTCGGCAGGATTTCCATCATAGCCTGTTTCAGAAATAGCATTTACCAGATTCAGATTTTCCTCCGGCGAAGCCGAAAAATCATTCAAAGAAGCCGATACTTTTGCTTTCAAATAAGTAAGTTGCTCAACAGCAGTTGCATCATCAGTGCAAGCCAGATAAACATCCACCGAAGGTGTACCTATTGGAATTTCAATTGAACCTGTTTGAACATTTCTGGGAAATGGACTAGTTGAGCCTGTTGGGCTTATAAAAATTCCCCGCAATTGCGGGGGAAGGTTTGATTGCACTGGAGAATTGCCGAAAACATCTTTCGCACCGGCATTAATCCATGCTTTTACGTTATTGATGTATTCGTCGCGTTTTGCATTCCAATCAGAACCCGGGTCGATTGAAAGTGGCATAATTCCCGATTGTCCATCAATATCAGTTAATAGACGTTCAACAAGCACAGAAGCTGATTCATTGCCAGGAACAACCCTAAAATTGAATGAGCCCTGTGGATTGTTCTTTATCACTGGCTGAAGCACCAGCGTATTGTAAGAGCTTTCAATGGTTCTGAAATCGGGTTCAAAAGTTCCATCATGACAACCTGAGTTTGCGCATGTTGGAGCAAAGATAAGCTGATGCAGGCCCGCAATTGAAGTCGGATCAGGCGGAGCTTGTTGATTCGGACCCTTAGAAGTAGTATCAACTACCAAATCATATGGATTAATCTTCTCTTCTTTCTTACAAGAGAAAAACAAGCAGGCAATAATCATGAAGCCAAGGAGCTCTCTCATATTCTATCGAATAAGCTCATAGAACCTCCCTGCACATAACCCGCGGCCTGCACTTCCTGCTTGATTCCAAGAATTTGAGCAATAGTTAAAACATTATCGGAAGTTAAGCCAATTGGATTATCCTCTCCGCCAACCACTAAACCTTGGGGAACGTTAGGACCAGCCATCATGGTAAATACCCTTGAAGAATTCTGGTCGCTATGATCGTAAGCGTACCAGTCGTTAATGTCTTTAATTGGATTATGGTTTAGGTTTCTGCCACATTCAGGTGAAGCAATGATAATTGTGTTCGAAGCCATTTCTGGAATCTGAGTTTGAATATGATTCCAGAGGTGGCCAACAGCGTGATCTGCGCGGTGAAGCGCTCGAAGATAACCAGTAAAGTCGCTATGGCAACCATCAACTCCATTTAGGTTCACAACAGTGAGAGCAGGCTTAAAAGCTTGCATTACTTCACATGCGAAACCAATGGTACGGGCATCGCCGCTGTCGGCAACTGGAGGCATAGGAATAAGATTCTGAGTAACCTTGGTGTAGGTATCTTTCATGAATGCTTTTATCATCTGCTTTTCATCTTCGGTATTCCCAAGGGTTTCTAAACCAGTTCCAACATTACTAAAACTTTGATCTAGAAAATACTTCATTTGATATATCGGATCTAATTCATTTTCAGGGTGATATACCTTCGCATCTGAAAGATGCTCGAAGCCCAAATTTCCGAATGTAATTGAAGGCGCAAAAAAGTTTGCTCCATATTGAGAGCCGTAATCTGGATGCTCAGAATAGTTAAGCAAAGGCACTGAATTACCGATTCCATTACCAACAAACCAGGTTTCAGTGGCAGAATATCCGCCGTGTCGGCGTAGATATTCGAAAATTGTAGGATTAACCGGCTTTTGCTTTAGACCTTGAGTAGTAACTGTTGAACCTTGAAGAAGGTTGTTAAGTCCGCCATAATGACCATTGCTTTGACTGCTTACTTCTCTAAAAAGAGTTCCCTGCTGTTGCAGGGTTTGATTTAAAATTCTCGGAATGGGCGTTCCACCTGCAGCTCCATTGCCTTGATCTGTTCCATAAACAATTTTGTTTTCAGGAGGAGCTCCGTCCAACATATTGTACATGATATTTCCTGCCCAGGGTAAACCTTGCGAATCATCAAGATAACGCTGCAAAACAGATTCTTGCTGCCTCACACCACCAGCAAAGAGCACGTAAACCACGTGAGGAGCGAGTTGCTCACCACTGGCGGCAAATAATCGCCCGGAGGGCAAAATATAAGGCATTGCTATAGCTCCTGCTCCCGCAAGTCCCGCTGCCTTTACAAATCTTCTTCTGTTCATCGCCATTAGTAATAGAGGTATTCGTTCGAAAGTGCAAAGGCAAAATAGACCAACTCAGCGCTCAGCTGTGGATTGGTTTCAATAAAATTGCGGTACCAGGTTAATTCACCTTCGGTGGGAATTCTAACAAAAAAACGTTCGTAAGTGTCTTTGATAAACTGGTCAGAATCAGCGCGCATGAGAGAGTCAGACGGAAGCTGAACATTCGGTTTATTCATGAAATTTGAGATGAGCACCTCGCGTCCTAATTCTTTATCTCCAATTGATTCAAGACAATCGATTATCTGCACTAGTTGATTTCCTGACAGGGCCTGCTGAAATAAGTTGGTGTAAAGAATAGAGACATACTGCTGCTGAGTTTTAACCTTGGTTTTCTCACCAATTGACGAATACAGCTCAACCTGATTTACTTCATATTGGTCGGGATTAATCTCCTTTTTGCATGCAAAAAAGCTTGAACAAATTAGAACCGACCATATAATGCGTTTAGCTCTCATACCTTAAAAATTTGCGTATTCATTAGAAATAAGGATTCTTAACTGAAGCTTTTGAAGGTTTTTATCTACTCCAAAGGCTTGTAATTCTTGATAAAGCTCCTGACTGCTTGGTTCTCGAGCTAACAACGTTGTGTAACACCAAATTATAATCCCTTGTGTACATTCGTTACTTTGACTAATAATAGATGCAAAATCGCCCTTTGTTTGTCCTGTCTGATTGAAGATAGTTCCCGGAACATTGTCTTCGACCATATTAAATGAGATATTAAACTCATTCTGAGTTGGAAATCGATAAAGCAAATCATTAAAAGCAGCATTTACATAATTAAATGAGTTCATATTAATGAGGTCGTAAATGGTATTCTGCAACATGAAACTGAGTTGATCTTGAATTGAAATACTTCCAGCTTTGAGCGCTTTAAGAGAGTTAAGAACTTGAATTAGCTGAGTGTACTTTTGCATGTTCTCCTCGTATCCGGGCAAGTCATTGCCCAAAGAATCGCTTATAGCATTGCTGCGGAAAATGCCAGCTTCATCTGCCAATAATTCATCTGACACACCTTCCAATAATCGGATTTTGTTTAGTTCATATATGCGTTTAAAATATGCTAGGGAATATGAAGTATCGCCATCGCGAAAAGTACTGTCGAACATTATTTTGTTCACCAAAGCTTCGCGTGAAGCAAAATCCGCATTTGATTGCTGAAGAAAAAACGTTTCAAGGTTCATCTCTTCATCCAAAGGCTCTCTTCCAATTAAATCGATGTAGAGTCGATTCACATAATTCCGGATTTTCACTGATGAAACCTTTGAAAAAGGTGGTGCATCATTATCAGGAATAAGCTCTCCGCCGTCCTTACGGCAGGAAGTGATTAAAATAAGCGATAAAAAAAGCAAGATTGGAACGCGCATGCAGCTATAAAATCGGTATCAATTCTCCGGTACAAGTTAGCACGAGAATCGCCGTTTACCAAAAGCTGTAAAGCGTCACATTGAAATTCCTCTGTAAGAAAAACAGATGGATTTAGAGTTATACTTTGTGGTTTATATTTTTTACAATCCTTTTATATCAGGCCTTTCGGCCGAAAACGCAAGAATAGGCAAAGGCAATATCTATTCAATAAATAGAAAAGATATCCCTCAATTTTGTAAGCCGCCTCTGAGTAAGTTCATTTTCTTACAAGAAGAATCAACTCACTGATTACGTGACACTTAATGATATTATTTAGCAAATTCTATTCTGAAGTAAAAGCCTGAGGCCATCCACTTCGGAAGTACATTAGCCAGCTTTTGATCTATTTTAGAGATAGAATTTAGAGGAATAAACGGTAAATAAGTTTCGATGATGGGAGCTAACACGTATGCTTTCTTAACTTCCGAAACTACCATTCCCATTGGCTTCAATTCTCTTTGCATTCTTGAAACAGTAAAGAAGTTAACGTGTGGAGTCTCGTAGTTTTGTGAATAAGGCTCCTTTTTGCCTAAGACTCGTTTTACCTTGAGAATGAAATTATTCAATCCCATTTTCCTCATCAAATAAAGGGGTTGCATAGCAATCTCAAAAGGCCCTCTTCCGTTAGGAACGGTAATAAGCAACTGCATGTCCTTATCGGCATTGTCTGCAATATATTTGAGAATCTCCGGGTAAATATCGATGTGCTCAAGCACTTCAGTTAAAATGATAAACTTTTTTCCTTTGAGAGGAGAATCCTGCAGATATTCAAACTTAAATTCAACATTATTAAGCTTATTAGCTGCTATGGCGATGTCTAAGGTTGGTTGGTGAATATCAATCCCGAGGATGTGCGAGTTAGGAATTAAACCCAAAGGAATTGTGACATTGCCAGTACCGGCACCCACGTCAAGTACCTCAACTTTTTCGTTGGGGTTTCTCATCCTTGCAATGGTATCGTAAATCCATTCCAAGCGACTTAAGTGACAAGGGTACTCAGTGTATTCGGTGTATTGTAGTGCTTCTTTCTCCATTAGAATTTAACTCCGGCTTTCTTCAAAACCCGTTTAACAGTATTTTTAAGTGTTTCTTTTACATCGGTTTTAATTTTCTTGGCTAAACCTTCTTCTGGTCTCGCTTTGAAAATAGTATCGTGGTAACCTGCTGCACCTTCTCTCAAATCGGTATAATAATAACCATAAAATGACTTTCGGGTTACACCTTCAGGCACATTAATTTTTCCATAACCGTGATACGAAATCTCGCTGGTTTCAAAGATAACACAGCGGTTAAATCCAGGTAAATAGGCTTGCTCAAGCTTAGAAACATCTTTGTTCCACATTTCAACTAGGCCGCCGTATTCTTCTTTCCAGTCTTTATTTAAAAAGATGAGCAGGTTAACCCTGCGATGAATATTTCTTATGTGATGTATATTAAAATCGATATGAATATCTAAATATGAACCATTTCCGCCTTGATGAACACCCATACCTAATGCATCTTCAACAGAATATAAATCAGCTATCCCAGTAATTTTGCTTATTGCTTCGTAGAAGCTTTTTTCATTAAGCGCTTTGCGGAGATTGCTAAAATCTGCATGGTAATTCTCAAATCCAGCGCCTTCTGATTTATGTTCATTCAAACCTTGATAATTGCGGCTCATTTGATCAAGAGCCGGAAAATGTAAATAAAGAGACTCGGCAAATTCGTTGTTAAGGAAGTTATTGATAACTACGTGACGATAGGGAGTTGCTTGGTTGAACTCTTCATTTAGTTTCTGAAGATTTTCTTCAGCAAAAAATGATTGAGGTATGATAGACATTTAATTTTTTTTAGGCGCACAAAGATAAGATATGACTTGAGAATCATTGAATTCGAAGCAATAAAAAACTCCCGCTGGCTAATTAGCCAAACGGGAGTATCAACAACCAGGTAATATTAACTTTAGAAATGGAAATTCAAGCGCAATGCGCCAGTTGTTGTTCCACTTAGGTTTCTATCTGTATCAACGCCAAAACCTCCTCTAGATTTAGTTTCGATGGTTTGTTCTCCAACTACAAGCTCTGTTCCGTTATCTCCAACTGATTGAAGCGATCTTGAAGAAGCTCCCATACTGTAGAATGAAACACCCCAACCAAATTCACCACCAATAGAGATTTTGGGACAAACGAAATACTCTACACCTAAAAAGCCTCGAAGTGTGACTCCAAAAGAGCTTCCGTCTTTAACTTCTGTTAAGCGAGCAATGTTACCATAGGTATCTGTGCTAAAATTGGATGGAACAATCATGTCATAATCTTCGAAGTTACTTGTCAATTGAAAAATTGAGGTAGAATCATTCAATTCATTACCATAAGTATATGTTCTTCCAGAATTTCTGAAGCTTATCATTAAATCACCTCCGTAGTATCCTTGGAGACGCGTAGAACCTCTTCTCCACTCCATTCCTCCACCTACACCTACAAAAGATGATTTCTCAATATACTCGTCTTCAACCAAAGCTGGCAAAGCTGGGTAAACTGGGGCCGGTTCGCCCCATTTAGAAATAGAATTTATCCAATTTTGAGAACTGATTCCAATTCTTAAAATACCTCGATATGCTTTACTGTCGGTAACAAAGTATTTTCCAATGATAGTTTGCTGAGAATTAAGAAACTGCTGTGTTGGCGCTGAATTACCTCCTGAACTTAAAAAGTTTCCTACATAATTTAAGAAAGGAGTAGCGTCAACTCCAATTGACCAATCTCCTTGTTCTGGCAAAATAGTTTCACCTTTCTTAGAAGTTAGCTGAGCATTTAGTCCACCAAATGCAAAGGCTAAAACAAAAGCAAGTAATTGTTTTTTCATGTTGTTTGATTTTGGCAACCAAACAAAGTTTACACTAATATCGCCTTATTTACATGTGTATACAAAAGGCTTATAAACACCTGATTGTTAGTAAGCTTAAAAACAATTCGAGAAAACAGAATCCCTTAAAGAATATTGATTTGGCGCGAAAAACCTTGCTCTAAAGTAATGAAGGTTTCAGTGCGCTGGATTCCAGGTATCGCTTGAATTTTTTCATTCAAAACCTCACGTAAATGATTGGTATCGCGACAAAGTATCTTGGCGAAAATCGAGTAAATACCTGTTGTATAATGCAATTCTACAATTTCAGGAATTTCGGTCATTCGTTCACGAGCATCAGAATAAGCAGAGCCTTTATCTAAGAAAATACCAATAAAAGCACAAATATCATATCCAATTACAGTTGGGTTAACAATAAGCTGCGAGCCAACTACAACACCCAAGTCTATGAGTTTTTTCATTCGAACATGGATAGTTCCTGCAGAAACTTCAAGCTTTTTAGCTATTTCAGTATAAGGAACAACTGCATCTTCCATTAGTATGGTAAGAATTTTCCTGTCGAGGATATCTATTTCTGCTCCTTTGCTCATTCTTTTGTATTGTTTAAGGTAAAATCAATGAATGATTCAAAATTATCGGGCAAATATAGAATTAAATTGGACGATTCTCAATCATTAGTGTAATGCATTAATTATTTGATAATTCCTGAGCTCTTTTTTCAGCCTCTAAGATGCCTTTCTTAATTGCTTTACCAAGATGATCAGACTCAAAACTGTTTAATGCGGCCTCGGTAGTGCCACCTTTTGATGCAACTGCTTTTATTAATTCATCTAAACTCTTATCCGCCTGATTTATCAGATGAAAGGCGCCTAGCATTGTTTGCTTCACAAGCATTGAAGAAACTCCTTCGTCCATGCCCATTGCCTTTCCTGCTTCAATCATATGTTTTACTATATAGAAAAAGTAAGCCGGACCGCTGCCACTCAATGCTGTTACTGAATCCATTTGAGATTCTACATCAACATAAACGGTTCTGCCGGTGGTTGACAAAACATTTTCGGCCTTTCTTAATTGCAGGGCACTTACCTCAGGATGAGCAAATATTGCAGTTACACCCATCCCCAATGAAGCTGGCGAATTGGGCATAGCTCTTACAATTGCCTTATGTTGAAGCCTTTGCTCAATAAAATTGATTGAGGTTCCTGCCATGATTGAAAGTATTACATTTTTATCTGTTAATCTTCCTGCAAGTGATTCAGATAATTGCTTAAAATCCTGAGGTTTAACTGCTAAAAGTATTAATTCGCTGTCAAGAATTCTGTCGTCATCGGGAGTGACTACTTCTCCAAAACCAAGCTTTTTAAGCTCAATTACCCTAGCCTCTGATTTTTCAACCAGCAATAGTTCTTCGGGTTTTACGATTGAATATTTCAGAAAAGCACGGGCATAAATCAGGCCCATATTTCCGCAACCAATGAGGGTAATCTTCATTTGAATGATGTGTGAACTTCCCCCGAAAGGGGAAAAATTAATTTGATTCTTTTGCAATTCTTTTATCGAACCAAAAGGTTCCAAATGGCAGCAAAGAACATATAAATGCAAGTAAGACTTTTGAGAATTTCCATTTACGATCGGCCCAAACAGCAATAAGAGAGAAACCAAATGCCACGAATAACAAACCGTGAATCCAACCACCAATCTTTACAGGCATAGGATATCCGGCTATATATTTTAATGGCATGGCGATAAAAAGCAGGAATAAAAAGGACCAACCTTCAACAATGGCTATCAGTCGAAATCGACTTAAAGAATCATTTAATTTCATGCGGCAAATATATCAGGCTTTTTGCCTCAATTTGCTTTTTGAGACAGTAAAAGCTGCTTTCGGTAAGCAAAAGGGATGTCCTCAATTTGTATTTCTCCTGCGCTTAGTGCAAGCAAGGTTTTCTCAGGAAAAATGTAAGCCAGAGCGTCTTCGCCTAATTTGTCGCAGATAAAATCTCTAAGTTCTTTCCACTCTGTTTCAGCTTGTTCTTTAAGTAATTCCTTCTCTTTTTTAAGCCTTTCTCTCTCCTCAAAACTTACTCGTGAAGATGGCTTATACTTTAATAATTTTTTATCCTCGGCTTCGCCGGAAGACTTTTCAAGGGCTGATTTAAGCTCTTCAGCAAAACCTTGATTTCGCACTCTAGGATGCAGGCCCTTCTTTTGATGCCATTCGTCAAGTATTTCGGGATGAAAGACTATGTCCATCAATAAATGTTTGTCAACTACCTGATAACCCGGCTTATTAAGTTCTTCTGCATATTTATCTCTAACCTGAAGCAGCGAATTATATACATAAAGCTGAAAGTCTGGCAGTTTTTTGGCATCGTCCTTATTGTAGAGTTGTCCATTTGGTTTAGCCTCCGGCTGATAGACATCCCAGTGTTGATTTTCTTCCTCAATCCAGGCAAGCACCTGTTTTTCTTTTGCTTGATCAATTAACCTTTCGCGCAATTCGGGCAGCCAGGCCACATCTTCAGCAGCATATTCCAACTGCTTGGGCGATAAAGGACTTTGTGTCCAGTCTGACTTCTGCATGGCTTTATTCAGCTCTACACCTATAATATTCTGAAGTAGATTCAATAATGAAAAAGCACCGTATCCAAGAATTCTTGCTGAACGTTCAGTATCAAAAATAGTCTTCGGTTTGCATCCCAAAGAGCGTAATAGTTGCAGATCTTCACTTGGAGCATGCATTACTTTTATAATGCTTGCATCCTCGAATAGCTCAAAAAGATGCTTGAGGTCTTTTAGTGAAAAGGGATCGAAAAGCCAACATTTTTCGCCTCCAAAAACCTGGATAAGGCAAAGTGTAAAACCGTAGGCATATCTGTCTCTATCAAACTCAACATCCACTCCTAGCACTTCAAACTGCTTTAGTTTCTCAACGGCATCAAGCAAAGCATCAGGAGTGCGTATATATTCGTAATTTACTTTATTCATTCAAGCAAATGTAGGGATTGATTGGTATGTTATCGTATATCGTATTACGTATTACGTATATCGTACATCGTACATCGTATTACGTACATCGTATTACGTACATCGTATTACGTACATCGTATTACGTACAACGTATTGCGTATTACGTATTACGATAATTTTGCCCTTTGCTTTCTTTGAGTGAATAACCTTTCACAAATTCAAGTGCTCGGGAAAATGATTAGTTGAATGAGCTAAATGCAAATTGGAAACTAATCAAAGCAATTGAAATGTATTCTTTCTATGCCAGGTTAAAAAGTCAATTGAAGGAGCAAACTCCTTTCTTTCTGGCAGCAGCAATGGCTTCCGATTAAACTGACTTAATGAGTAGCTTGAGTTTTTATCTTCGATGAAAGTTTCAGAAATTATTACTTTATAATCATCAGAAATTCCAATTAAGCCTCTATCAAATGCTCTATGCAAAGTAGGCGTTAGACAAATACCGTTTTGAATTGTGTCGATATGATTTAATGACCAAGGTTGAATATGGCATGCGTCAACCATACTAACGCTTTTAGTCGAACTCACCTGAAGTCCACTAATTGCGCATCTATATTCATAAATTTTGGGGACACGTTGTTTGAATAAAGTGCCTCTTACTTCATATTCCATCTCATCTTCAGATTCTTCTACCGCACCATTCAAAAATTTATTTTCTTGGAGTTCCAAATATGGCTTTGTTACAGCATTTATTTTCTGATATGACAATGTTGAATTTGGAAAATAGTGCCTGATAAGTAAAGCTCTAAGCAACTCACGCTCAATCGGATTAAGCATAGCTTGATACAACTCTGGAGAGAGCCAAGCATATTCGATATATTCATTTAATGCTTTTAAACTTTTAGGTGAGTTACTAGAAGTAAGCATTCTTTCATAACCTGGTATTGTTTTTAAATGCCATATTCCTGAACTTTTAAGGTGGTAAATTGGCATATGAATAAATAGCTGATTGCCATAATCAGGCGAAAGCTTCAATCCAATTTTCTGAAAATAGGCCACTAATTCAGCACTAAACTCAATTCTGTTTTCAATGATTAACCCTTCTTGAAACATTTGTGCAACCGCCAATAGCAAGGCTATTTTATGAGGTGATGTAGAACCATGTTTCTGATTTGGCCTAAGATTAAGCAATTGTTTCTGAAGATGTTGTGTCAAATTTCTGTCAGTTTTGGTTTGTACTACGCGTGCAATTAGTCTCAATGATAAATAAAATCTATAAAGATTCTATGAACCTACTTGCTGAAACTTCATCCATAGAAAACTTACTACTTCTTCGTTTTCCTCCACTCCCAAGGCGGAATTGGATGAGCGTCCTCAAAGTCCTGACTTAGTTGACCTGGCTTGTTTTTCCAGGCGATCGTAAGACAAATCCTTGAATACTTCTTAAAATGCCAGGCATATCCGGCTTTTACGATTTCTTTATTCACATTCCTGCCGTCAGGCAGAATTATTTCAGCAAGAAATCTTCCATATCGATCTTTTGATTTCCAGCTTACTTCAACAATTTTCCCAAACACCAAATCAGAAAGAAAACCCTTGGCTTTTGTTCCAAAAGGCTGTTTTTTCTCAGGCGCGTCAATATGCTGAAGTCGCACCCTAACTTCTTTCCCCTGCATCATCACACCAATTGTGTCTCCATCCTGAACCGAAACAACCTTGCCTTTGAATGACTCCTGAATTTCAAATTTAAGGACTTCCCCCGCAGGGATTTGAACAGGAAAAATGAATAAAATGCAGAGAATGAATGAAAAGCGCATGTGCAAAAGTAAATAAAGAAACGTTGGGCTAATACTTACCTTTGCGGCTTAATTATGTCACAAATAATTCAACTACTTCCCGAACATGTAGCCAACCAGATTGCCGCCGGCGAAGTGGTTCAACGTCCCTCCAGTGCTGTTAAGGAATTGATGGAGAACTCAGTAGATTCTGGCGCAGACACCATCCAGCTAATCATTAAAGACGGCGGCCGCTCACTCATTCAGGTCATTGACAATGGTTGCGGCATGAACGACTTCGATGCCAGATTATGTTTTGCAAGGCACGCTACCTCTAAAATTCGTGAAGCAAACGACTTATGGGAAATTCGTACGATGGGTTTTCGTGGCGAAGCCATGGCTTCTATCGCTGCAATTGCTCAGATAGAAATGAAAACCCGACTCAAAGGTGAAGAACTTGGCACTTTGGTCGAAATTGAAGGTAGCGAAGTTAAATTACTAGAGCCTTGTGCTTGCTCAGAAGGAACTTCGATCTCTGTTAAGAATCTGTTTTTTAATGTGCCTGCAAGGCGAAATTTCCTAAAATCAAACCCTGTTGAAACTCGCCATATCATTGATGAATTTCAAAGAATAGCTTTGGCTTTTCCAGAGATCTCATTTTCGATGATAAATAACGGACAAGAGGTTTACCGCCTACCAGCTTCTAATTTCAAACAAAGAATTGTTGGATTGTTCGGAGCAACGATGAATCAGAAGCTACTTACTGTTACTGAAGACACAACAGTTATCAGAATCTCTGGTTTCATTGGTAAGCCTGAAGCAGCGCGAAAAACGCGCGGAGAGCAGTTTTTCTTCATCAACAATAGATTCATTAAGAATTCATATCTCAACCATGCCGTTTCATCTGCTTTTCAGGATTTAATTTCATCAGATAATTACCCTGTCTATTTCATTCGTTTTGAGATTGATCCATCTAAAATTGATGTAAATATTCATCCAACGAAAACAGAAATTAAGTTTGAGGATGAACGTTCTGTATATGCAATACTTAAGTCGGCAGTGAGAAAGGCAATTGCGTCATTTTCACTTTCTCCAACTTTAGATTTTGATCATGAACAAGCCTTTGATATTCCCCTGCCCGGGGGAAGGGAAATCAAGTCACCCGAAATAAAGGTAAATCCAGAATACAATCCATTCAATACCTCACAGCCTGCTTATCAGCGCAAACCGATGGATGAAATTGGGCGCTTAAGTAAAGCTAGATGGGAAGATGTTGCTGGTAATCCTCAAGTTGAGACAACTCAATTTATTCAAAAGGAGGCCGAAAAAATAAGTCCATGGCTCTTACACTCGAAATATATCTGCTGCCAAATAAAAAGTGGCTTGATGATCATCGACTTTCAGAGAGCAATAGAAAGAATCAGCTTTGAAAATTTTTTAGGGAATAACGGAGAATCTCATAGCAATCCTTCTCAGCAATTGCTTTTTCCTATTCAGAAGGAGTTTAATGCAGCTGACTTCACTTTAATATCTGGTCTCATGGAAGAATTGCTGCAATTGGGTTTTGATTTATCTCCTTTTGGAAGTCGCAGCATTGCCATTCAAGGAGTTCCTGCAAGCATTCAGGACCTTGACGTTTCAATTGTATTAGATAAAATTCTGGAAGAATTTAAAAATACAGAACAGCAGATTCGTTTAAATAAAAAAGAAGAATTAGCGAAAAGTCTTGCTAAACAAGCGGCACGATATTCCAAACCACCAGGAAGTCCCGAAAAGATGACAAGCATCGTTGATACACTCTTTGCTTGCTCAAATCCTAACTACTCTCCTTCAGGAAAAGCAATTATCAATACGATTAGTTTGGAGGAATTAGCTTCACGATTTACCGGAGCTTGACCCAATATCCGTACATAAAATATTCTTTCTGTATTTTTTTAATGATATATTTGAATAAAAGCAACACAATGCGTTATAAGGAGATAAACACTCATAATCTGAAAGTGAAACTGAATTTGTATGGATACAGATTCAACGAAAGTGACAACAATATCACCTTTTACCCTACTATTGTAAATCCTGTAGAAATCTCATTTGGCGAAAAAAGAATCAAGGTTCAGGGCTACTTTTTAAGAACACGATTTTTTAACCGTATTGAACTTAGCTTTTTAGCTTACGTTATTATGCTTTTACTTTCGATAGAGCTAGAAGGACAAAAAGGCTTAATTCTTAGTGTTTTTTCAGGGGTGATGATGTTCGTTCTGGCTGTTTTATTTATCCGGCTTGAGATATTAAAATCAAGGATTTACAGCTGGCTTGAGCAAGCTTGTTGATAATAATTGATTTATTTTAAGGGAGGATTTCATTCCATAAATCTATTTTTGTGGCATGAGACATCTGCTTGCACCTTCCATTCTTTCTGCTGACTTCAATAATCTCAGTAAAGACATACAGTTAATCAATGAGAGTGAAGCCGATTGGTTTCATGTTGATGTGATGGATGGTGTTTTTGTCCCAAACATCTCGTTTGGCTTTCCAATTCTAAAGCATGTAAAGAAAATATCTCAAAAACCTTTAGATGTGCATTTAATGATTGTGAATCCGGAAAGGTATATAGAAGAATTTGCAAAAGCCGGAGCTGATGTTATTACAGTGCATTATGAAGCCTGCGTGCATTTGCATAGAATTTTGCAAAGTATTCGTTCTCTGGGAATAAAAGCAGGTGTGGCAATTAATCCAGCTACTCCTGTGAGTGTTTTGGAAGATGTGCTAAATGATGCCGACTTATTCCTAGTTATGAGTGTTAATCCAGGCTTCGGTGGACAGAAGTTCATTCCAAGAACGATAGATAAAATTCGCCAACTTAGAATAGACTTAGATGAAGCAGGAAGCAAAGCTGTTATTGAGGTAGATGGTGGTGTTGATGCAACCAATTACAAGTCAGTTATTGATGCTGGTGCTGACGTGATTGTTGCAGGAAGTGCGGTATTCAACATGCCCGAACCTAGAGAAGCAATTAAGAATCTTAAAGCTTAATCTGACCAACAAACTACAATCTAATTCCTTCAGGGTACTCAATTTCAGTTAAAAACAGACCGCAAGCAGCTACACTAATCCCTGCTTTTGATCTGCTTTTAGAGGCAAGTATATCTGTGATTGCCTCCGGCTGAATTTTGCCCTCCCCTACTTCAAGCAAAGTTCCAACTATTGCTCTTACCATGTTTCTCAAAAAGCGATTAGCTTTTATGGTAAAAATGTAAATTCCTTCTGATTCTTCTTTCCAATGAATGTAATCTAGTCGGCAAATATTTGTCTTAGCATTTGTTTGACGCTTTGAAAAACAAGAGAAGTCTTTTTCGCCAATTAACAATTTACCTGCTTCATTCATACGATTAATGTCTAAATCAGCATGGTGATAATGAGCTAAGCCCTCTAAAAAAGGATCCCTCATTTTCATAATGCGGTAAGTATAAGTTCTAGAATAGGCAGAAAATCTAGCATGAGCTTCGGGTTTTACTTGAAATAATTCAAGAAACAAGATTCCTTTCAATTTGAGACTATTTAATCTTCCTACTAATAGTTGCTCATCTTGAATAACACCATCATGAACATCAAAATGAAGGAAAAAATCAGATGCATGAACTCCAGCATCTGTTCTTCCGCAACCTGTTGTTTCGATATCACAACGAAGAATCAGGCTTAGTGATTCATTGATGACTTGCTGCACACTAATAGCATCAGGCTGAATTTGCCAACCATGATAAGCTCCACCATGATACTGAATTCTTAAAAAGTATCGCATGCGCAAATATAAGTCGATGGATGTTTCCTTTTCACTTATTTATATCGACTCTAAACAGTTCTGCATGAGTTATAAATACAGATTTTCAGCATGTTTCCATTTTCAGTCATTTTGATACAGCCAAATTTCTCAAGCTTTTAGACTCAAAAACCAAAAACATTAATTGGATTCACCTTGTTTAACAATTTAGCTTTAAACATTAAACAAAATACTATGGAAACAACTTTAGCAAACATTGTGAACATCCCTGTTGATGATCCAATTGCATTTACATTTTTTACTGGTTACATGGCCATGTTGGCTGCTTCAGTGTTTTTCTTTGCAGAAAGAGGGCAAGTTAACGGCAAGTGGAAATTATCTATGTTGGTGTCTGCATTAATTACCGGTATTGCAGCAGTGCATTATTACTACATGAGGGATTATTACTTAGCTACAGGAGAAACACCAACAGCCTTGCGTTATATCGACTGGACACTTACAGTTCCATTGATGTGTGTTGAGTTTTATTTATTAACCAAGGCAGCCGGAGCTACCACAAGTTTATTGTGGAAGTTAATTCTAGCATCTGTTTGGATGCTTGTAACCGGATATATTGGAGAAGCATTCTCTGACGGCTCAAGCGGACATTCTGTACTATGGGGTGTGCTTTCAACAGTTGGTTATGCTTATGTTCTTTACACTGCCTGGTTGGGAGAAGTTGCTCAACTTGCCAAGAAATCAGGAGATCCTGCAGTTGTAAAAGGAATTCGTGCACTGGCGTGGTTCGTTTTAGTAGGATGGGCTATTTATCCAATAGGCTACATGTGCATGCCTGGCGGATGGTTGAATACAGGATTAGGCTGGGATTCTGCTAATATTGACCTCTTCTATAATATTGCTGATGCAATAAATAAGATTGGTTTCGGCTTAGTAGTGTATGGAATAGCAGTTTCAAGTCAAGCTAAAACAGTAACTGCTTAATACTGAAGTGTGCTTTTGTAAACAATTAAATCGTTTATAGCAAACTCCAACAACTTTTAAAGGGTGAAGGATTTGAAGATCAAATCCTTCACCCTTTAAATTTTTTATCAAAATAGAATCATTCAAGCAAATATCAAGGTTCGCTATTATTTATAAATGCAAATTGAATCTTACTTTAATTGGTTTAATAAAATTAGATTACTAAAGCTTGGGAAAATTAGAAAGAAGATACTCATGGTCAATGAAATTCTAGTTCTAAATTATATGTCGATGAAAATAATTTAAACGAGCATGCTGGTAATGAATTTACCCTTTCTAGCTGGTATAAATTTCTTCTTATTTACAGCTTCAGCGAAATTTAAGACTTGATAAACATTGGATATCTGACTTAGAAAAGCTTTTAAGATTAAAAGTGTATTTACAACCACTTAAATTCGTTACACCATGCTAACTAAGATTGAAATTAATGAAAACCATACAGGGATGTAGGTTTAGATTAATTTTAAACAGAAGCAAATCAAGTAGAATATAAATTCAAGCTCTGAAAATCTATTCCTGAAGCATTCTCAAATAAAACTGCTCAACCTTCTTCCTTGCCCAATCAGTCTTTCTAAGAAATTTAAGACTTGAATTCACACTTGGATTCTCGTGAAAACAATTCATCTTAAGCTGTTCATCAAGAGCCTTCCAGCCATAGCGTTCTTGAAGGTCTTCCACCATCTTTTTGAGGGTAATGCCGTGAAGTGGATTGTTTACTTGTTCTAGCGGTTTATCTGACATTCAGTTATCCTAAAAGGTTTTACTTACGCCTAAGGTAAGACCATAGGATAAATATCTCTGATTAATTCCAGAAGCTTTATCAAAAACCGATTTTAAAGACCCTCGATATTCAGTTCTGGTGAATATTGCTAAGCCCGGACTTAAATAATAGTTAAGATCTAATCCCGCTCTGGCGTTAATCATCATTGAATTGAAGGTTTGCACATCACGCAAGTCAACAAACTCGAACAATTGTGGATCTAGATAATAGCCTCTTCTCTCTCTCAAAAAGCCAAGTGAAGCTCCTGCATGAATTCCGGCAGTTAACCTACCTGACAAAGGAATCTCATAGCTTATACTTAGAGGAATTTCAACATACGATAACATCGTTTTTGAATTGAATTCACTTGAATTAGCTTCAACCTCTCCTTCAACGCTTGTTGTGTCAAACACTAAAATAGTATCGGTAAAATATTCTGTATTGTAATTCTGGTATTCATTCCCCTGAATATAGCTATTGTATGGTGTTAACAATGTGTCAAACACAAGTGAATTATAATTTGAAACAGAAATAACATCGCCTTTCAAGTAAGCATTATAGTTTGTCTTTTCTCCATACTGATTTAGCTCTAAACCAGAATTGATTGTCCAGTTATTCAATCTGTATTTTACACCAAAACCATAAGAAACGAACCAGGTTGAATTCTCCTCAGCCTCTCGTCTGCTTTCGTATTCTTTATATTGATTAGCACTTAACTTTTTGTTGACGTAAAAAACTGATGTACTTAATTCGTACTGGAATACATTCTTTCGATGATTTTTTATTGGCGAAAAAGCTGGCTGTAAATTGTCGATACTAATTTCTTTATCATCAATCAATAATTGAGAATTAAAAGAAAGCGCATTTAAAGAAATTAACTGGGTTTTAGAATTTGCTTCAGTTGAATTTAGTTTGCTTGACATTTTGTCTGGATAAGCAGTATTTATAATAGATTCTTGAACTTCATCACTAACACTGCTTAAATCACCAGAAAATTCTTGAGCATTTATTGGATTCGATTTAGTTTCACTTGAATAATTTAAATTTTTTGCTTTATTTGTTTCAATAGATTTATTCTGCTCAACAGAATTATTTACCAGTTCACTGGATTGATTTTCTTCATTTGCCTTTTCGACCTTCCTTTGCTCATCTACCATTGAGACTTGGCAGCTGAATTTAATGATGATGAGTTATTTACTTCTAAATTATATTCTTCAGATTGGTTTGATTTGAATTTCCTTTCTGCAATGGGTTCTGAAGTACCTGATGCCTCTGTATTAGTTTGAGCGTGATTGTTTTCATTTAAATCATCATTGCTGCTGCCAATGCTACCAGCAGTAAGATTAATCTCTTTATTTAAAATAACTTCTTGTTCATTTAAATTATCTGAGCCTTCCGTAAGATCAGTGTTTGAAGTACTTTTCTGATTATTTAATTCAGCACTCTGAAAATCTAATTCATTATTAATTGAAGATACATTATTGTTTGTTGCAGTCGTATTT
>JAGYKL010000015.1 GCA_018401705.1 Bacteroidia bacterium
AGCGTCCTCAGTTCTACCTCGCTCATGATTATTTTCAAATATTTTGAGCGTTTCAAAGTGCACACCTTTGATGCCATCGTGATAAATTATTTTGTTGCTGGAGCATTAAGCATCGTTCTTAACAGCTCAGGAGTTACATTATCTCAAGGTCCTGAAGAACCTTGGTTTTGGAATGCCCTAA
This sequence comes from Bacteroidia bacterium, assembly GCA_018401705.1. Classification (GTDB taxonomy): domain Bacteria; phylum Bacteroidota; class Bacteroidia; order M30B66; family M30B66; genus M30B66. The sequence continues at coordinate 182 of JAGYKL010000015.1, forward strand.
TCGTTGGAGTTCTCTTTATTACACTTTTCAATGTTATTGGAATAAGTACCCAAAAGATTGGAGTTTCAGTAACCACAGTTGCCAACAAAATGTCACTCATTGTGCCTGTTTTGTTTGCTGTTTTTGTGTTGGGCGATTCTCTAAATGCAATCAAAGTACTCGGAATTGCACTTGCTCTTATTGCTGTATACTTGACCTCCCGCACCGAAAAGCGGGAAGATGTTGACAAAAGATTTGCTTTTTTCCCGCTTATCGTATTTGTTGGCAGCGGGTTCATAGATAGCTTCTTTAAATATAACGAAACCTACACGCTTGGCGATAACGGACTTCAACCCTTTATCACCTGGATTTTTATAACAGCTTCTGCTGTTGGTACAATAGCATTGATTTATAAATACGTAAAAACTAAACAAGTCCCTAACAGAGCTGCATTTCTAGGAGGTTTGGCACTTGGAATCCCAAACTACTTTTCAGTGTTTTTCTTGATTAAATCACTCTCAATTAAGACTATGCAGAGCTCGGTTGTTTTTCCGGTGAATAACATGTCAATTGTTGCTTTCTCAGCATTGGCCGGAATTTTCCTCTTTCATGAGAAAATCACAAAAATCAACAAACTGGGAATTAGCTTATGTTTGATAGCTATAGCATTGATTGCCTTTTCGGAGCAGCTTTTCGCATTAATCAATTAATTTGAATAAACCTGATACATATCGTTGCATAGCTTCACCAACCGAAAGTCTCTTTAAAGACAAAGGCAGTAAATTTCACGGTTATGCTTTCAGGGTTAGAGATGAAGACGAAGTAAAATCCTGTTTGGAACAATTAAAAAAGCTTCATCCCTCGGCTCGTCATGTTTGCTACGCATTTAGAATCAATCCTTTAAACGAATATTACCGTGCAAATGACGATGGCGAACCTTCATCTTCGGCAGGGAAGCCAATTCTGGGACAAATTAGATCCTTTGAACTTCAAGAAACTCTCGTTGCTGTAGTTAGGTATTTTGGAGGAACTTTGCTGGGCGTGCCAGGACTCATCAATGCTTACAAAACTGCAGCTCAGGAAGCACTTTCAGCTGCTACAATTATTGAAGCAACAATCACTAAACCTATCGATTTGATTTCTGGTTACGAAAAAATGGGAGATGTGATGAAATTTGTCAAGGATAGCGGGTTTGAATATGAAACACCTCAAATGACAGAGAAATTTGAATTGAGAATGCATATTCCCCATTCACAATGGGAAGATGTTTATACATTATGCCTCGAAAATAATTGGCTTCAAGAAGAAACCTCTTAACAATTGGCCAAAAGTAAGATTATAGGAACAAGCAAGATTACTAAGAGGTAGTAAATCATATCTACCTGAAAATATGGGAAGTACTTCTTCCAAAAGTCCTTAAAACCGTTCATGAGAGCAAGATAAGATTAATTGAGATAAAGCTTAATAAGTTAATTGAATACTCATTTTATTCAGCCTGCATCTTTGCTATCTTCGTCACTTATTTTTGAGCATGCATATTTTAAAAATAAAAGGTAAAGCTAAAATCCCTGATTACATTCAAATACGTGATGATGACTTTACGCTTAAAGCATATTTCAGGGTAGACAGGCCTGAAAAATCTCTCATTAAAATAGGCCTTGAGCATCGTTTAGAAGAATTGCTGAAGCTTATTGAAGAAATGCCTTTTGGTAAGGTTTTAAAAATTGACTGAGCCCATGAAAATGGATACAACGATATCACTTAAAAACGTGAACATTTATCAAAATGATCATCTCATTCTGAGTGATGTAAATATAACTTTAGAGAAAGGTGAGTTCGTTTACTTAATAGGAAAAACCGGAAGCGGAAAAAGCTCTCTTTTAAAGACTTTATATGCCGATTTACCTCTTGTAGAGGGAGAAGGACACATAAGTGAATTCGATTTGAATAAAATCAAAACCCGGGATATTCCCTTTTTAAGAAGAAAACTTGGGGTGATTTTTCAGGATTTTCAGCTATTGGGAGACAGAACCGTTGAAGATAATCTTCGTTTTGTTTTGAAAGCCACAGGCTGGAAAAAGAAAAATGAAATGGATGATCGAATTGATGATGTTCTTCGCAAGGTTGGCTTACCCACCAAAAAACACAAAATGCCTCATCAACTTTCAGGAGGTGAACAACAAAGAGTTGGTATTGCCAGGGCTTTATTAAACGACCCTGAAGTAATTCTTGCCGATGAGCCAACAGGAAGTCTTGACCCTGAAACTACCGCAGAAATTCTTCAACTTCTTTTAGATATCGCCGCAACAGGCAGAAGCGTTTTAGTTGCAACTCATGACTTAACTCTTTTTGAATTACATCGTGCCCGCACACTTAAATGTGATGGCGGAATGATCATCGATTCAAACCTGCTTTAAAAATGCTTTCTGTTCTCATTCCGGTATTTAACGAGGATATTAGAAACCTCGTAAATGACTTGAATAATCAGCTTGTTGAGTTAGGATTTATTTTCGAAATTAGAGTTTATGATGATGGCTCTCATGAAAATATCAGAGACTTAAATAAAGAAATAGCATCTAATGATTCAATCATTTATGAGGAACTACCTAAAAACATTGGTCGTTCAGCGATTAGAAACAAACTGGCAAAAGAAGCTAAAAGGTGATTGGTTTTAGTTTTTTAGATTGCGATTCGCAGGTCGGAGAAAATACTTCGCTGGTGAAATTATTCTGGCAGGAAAGTCAGAAAATTCAATCCTTTCAGGAGGAAGGATGTATCAAAAGATGAGCCTGAAAATAAGCGTCTGAAACTTCATTGGCTTTGGGGTTCTCAAAGAATTGCTCGATACTGAGCTGAGAATGAAAGACCCAGGTAAATAACTTCCTTTCGAATAACTTCATGCTTCATAAGTCAACATTCGAAAAAGTTAGCTTCGATACCTTGCTTTATGGCTATGGTTATGAAATGCTTTATTCGCCACTTGAAGCGGTTAAAGCGGAATACAAAATAAAGCATATTGAAAATCCGGTAATTCACGCGGGCTTGAGCGGCGGATGCTTTCTGAAAAAGATTGAGAAGAAAGCCTCGACAACCTCTATCGCCTCAAGGATATTTGTAAAGAAAAGGCATTCCTTTCGGTTAAAAAGTAAGCTCATGTTAGCTTATAAAGTCTTGAACTTTCAATTAAACAATTATTTGGAGCTTGGTTCGTCAGAAATTCAAACATTTGGAGAATTCAATTGCTGGGAAAAAATCCTGACCTAAGAACTTTCGATGCTTATCGATTGGCTTATTTATTAAGTCAGTAAAGTCAATTTTGCCGCTTTGCTTGTATGTGCCCTAAAGTAGCAATCGCGTGAATTTTCTTGTATATAAAAGCTTCGGCAGGTTCTGGAAAGACTTACACTCTTGTAAAGAGTACCTTAAAATGGCTTTGAAGGACAAAAATGACCCTTCGGCCTTTAGAAGAATACTTGCCATAACATTTACCAACAAGGCTGCTGCAGGAAATGAAGAGCGGGTTATTAGAACCTGCACGATATTTCAGCGGGCAAGGCAAAAATTGAATTAGTTCGAGATTTATGCAGAAGCGCTTGAAATTGAACAGCAAGAACTTATTGAAAGAAGTAAAAACTGTCTTTCTGCAATACTTCATCAATACACAGATTTCTCAATCGGCACGATTGATAGCTTTATGCACCGTGTTGTTAAGACTTTTGCTTTTGACCTTAAGTTGCCGGTTAACTTTAATGTAGAACTTGATTCTGAAGTGGTTTTGAGGTTGGCCATTGAGCAAGTATTGGATAAAGTTGGTGAAAATCAATCAATCACAAAAGCTTTGGTTGGTTTACCGAATCAAAAACCGAAGAAAAAGAACATGCGCATTGAGCAGGAGCTTTATGAAGCAGCTTCAGATTTGCTCAATGAAGAATCTGCACTGCTCATTAAAAAGCTGCAGCACCTCACAATTGAGGATTTCCTTGAAATAAGACAAAAATTGTTTTCACAAGTCATTAAGCTTGTCGAAGCATTTAATACAATAGGTGACATCTGTTTGCTGAAACTTGGAGAAGCAGGACTTGAAACGGGGGACTTCTATCAGAGCAGAAGCGGAATTGGCAAATTAATGTTGTTATTACAACAGTTTGCTGTGGGTGATCTTTTCGTCATGAATTCTTATCATCAAAAAGCTATTTATGAAGATGTTTGGTATTCGAAATCGGCTGATGCCGGAAAGAAGGAACAAATCGATGCTGTTTCAGAAGAATTGAAAAGCCTGATTTTGCAGGCAATTGATTTATGGGAAAGGAATTCTTCTGAATACATCCTCAGTTGTGAGATTTTAAAATCGATTTATGCAGTAGCCTTGCTCAACGAGATTTCATTGTCTATCGATAAAATAAGAGACAATGAATTCATCGTGCATATCTCAGAATTTAATCGCAGGGTTGCTGAGATTGTAAATAATGAGCCGGCTCCTTTCATTTTTGAGAGGCTAGGCGAACGTTATCAGCATTATTTAATTGATGAATTTCAGGATACTTCTGTGATTCAGTGGCAGAATATCATCCCATTGGTTAACAATGGATTAGCCTCAAATCATGCATCTATTATTGTAGGTGATGGAAAACAAGCTATTTATCGTTTTCGAGGAGGCGAAGTTGAGCAATTTGCTAAATTCCCTGAGCCATATCCGGCAAGTCTTAATCCCACGCAAGTGGAAAGGTATACCCTTTTTAAGCATTTTTATAAACCGGAAAACCTCAACACGAATTGGCGTTCTAAGCCTGAAGTAGTAAACTTTAACAATGATTTTTATGAATTCCTTTCGGAGGAGATTCTTGCAGCTTCGCTCAAGGATGTTTATCTCGATCATAAGCAGGAATTGCCTGAAAAAACTGAAGGTGGATACATAGAATTTCGATTCACATCAAAAGACTTTATTAAGGAAGAGAGAGAAGCTTTTCATCTTGAAAATTGCGAAAAGATTATTCGTGATATGAAAGAAAATAAGGGCTATCAATACAAAGACATCGCTCTACTTACGCGAAATAATGTGCAAGGAACCATGCTTGCAGGTTACCTTTTAAACAATGGAATTCCTGTTATTTCTAATGAATCTCTCCTGGTTAAAAATGCACCAGAAGTGCGTATGCTTCTGGCTTGGATGCATATTTTAATCAGAAATCAGGTCAGTCTTCACCTGTTTGAGGTTCTTAAACTCCTAAATGACAGTGGAATACTAAATTATTCATCCTACGAAGAATTGATTTCAGATATAAAACTCTCTGAAGATCATGTCTTTGCAAAGCTGAATGAATTGCAAAGATTGCCCGATATTGATAAACTGAGAACAATGTCACTTACAGAAATCTGTTTCGATTTATGTAGAGTTTATCAATTTGATATTCAAAAGAATACATACATCCACTTCTTTTTAGAATCTGTTTGGAGTCTTTCGAAAAATCAGTCCTCCGACATTCCTGTCTTTCTTGACTTTTGGGAAGAAAAGAAGGACAAGCTGAGCATTTCCCTTCCCCAAGATGCAAATGCAGTTAAGATTATGACAGTGCATAAATCTAAGGGACTTCAGTTTCCGGTGGTGATTTTGCCTTTTGCGCATGGTCAAAGACCTCGCAACACAAGCAAATGGGTTGAGGATGAAGAAAATTTACCAGCTCAGCTAAGTGCCGTGAAGCTTGAGTTCAGCAACAAAGTGAGTCAGACAAATCTTGCCCATCTTGTTGAACAAGAGGAAGAACGGGAAACCCTCGACAATATGAATTTGCTTTATGTTGCAACAACTCGTGCCGAGGATGCTCTATACATTCTCAGTGGACATAGCGGCAATAAAGGATCCTTGCAAAAAGGCTGGGAGTCTTATATAGAAGCTTATGTGATTGACAGATTTGGTCCTGATGCAATTGAAAGTGGCTGTTCGATAGGCGATTCAAACTTTGTCAATTTAAGAAAATTTAAAAAGGATGAAAAAGTTACTGATTTCAGTACTTACAAGCGTGGCAATTGGTCAGAGAAAATTAAAATATCTCGACGTTCCAACCTAAACTGGGATTCTCAGCAGGAGCCAGAGCTTATTCAACGAGGGAAAGTAATTCACCGCTTATTAAGTGAAGTAAAGACTCAAGCTGATATCCAAACTCAGCTTAATATTTTAAGTGATGAAGGTGTTATTGAGATTGAATTCATGAATGAATTGAAAGAATATGCCAATAAGGTCATTCAACATGACGAGATAAATCCACTTTTGCAATCGGCAAAAGAAATCATTAGTGAGAAAGCATTGTTGCTGCAAAATGGAGAACTTTTAAGGCCCGACAGGGTCTTCGTTTTAGAAGATGAAGTTGTGGTTCTTGATTATAAATCAGGATTGAAGAAGCCTGAACATCATAAGCAATTGAAGAATTACATGAATGCTCTAAAGTCGCTTTATTCAAAGCCGATTAGAGGAATGTTGGCTTATCTGGGTGAAGAGCTTGAAATTGAACATGTTTCATAAATAGTGTAAAGCGTTGGTATTATGGCGGAATTTCTATCTTTCGCAAGCCTAAAATCGAGTTGAATGAAAAAATTAATCTTGCCTCTTTCAGGAATGTTTCTTAGTAGTCTTTCTTTCGCTCAGGAACAGATTGATACTGTTGCAAATGCAGCTGAACCAACTATTGAAGCAATAGCTGAAGTGAGCAATATGCCAATAGCTTCTGAAGGCTTCTCAGCCACAGGTCTTCTAAGAGGACTTTTAGGTATGCTTGTAATCATTGCTATAGCTTGGGTTTTCAGCAGTAATCGTAAGGCAATTTCATGGAAAGTGGTTGGCATTGGTCTAGGAATGCAGGCTTTTTTGGCAATTGGAGTTCTAAAAATTGGTTTTATTCAGTCATTTTTTGAATTTATCGGAGGCATTTTCGTGAAGGTGCTCAATTTTACTGCTGATGGTAGTAAGTTTCTCTGTGGAGATATGATGAATGTCGATTCATTTGGATTCATTTTCGCGCTTCAGGTGCTTCCAACAATAATCTTTTTTTCGGCCTTGACGAGTGTTTTATTCTACCTCGGAATTATTCAAAAGGTGGTTTATGGTCTAGCTTGGGTGATGACAAAAACACTCAAACTTTCTGGAGCTGAGTCACTTGCCGTTGCTGGAAACATTTTCCTAGGTCAAACAGAATCGCCATTAATGATTAAGGCTTATCTCGATAAGATGACCAAATCTGAACTTCTTCTGGTGATGATTGGAGGAATGGCCACTTTGGCCGGAGGTGTTCTTGCTGCATACATTAGTTTTTTAGGTGGTTCAGACCCGGTTGCCCGCTTAATTTTTGCCAAGCATTTGCTGGCAGCTTCAGTTATGGCAGCTCCCGGAGCTGTTGTTGTTGCTAAGATTCTTTATCCCCAAACCGAAAAGATTAGCAGCGATATAGAAGTAACAAAAGAGAAGATTGGAGACAATTTTCTAGATGCCATGGCAAATGGAACTACAGAAGGAGTAAAACTTGCTGCCAATGTAGCTGCCATGCTATTAGTTTTTGTGGCGTTTATTGCCATGTTCAATTATGTTATTGGTAAAGTTGGTGATTGGACTAGCCTCAATGAAATGCTGGCTTCTGCTACAGGTGGCGAATATAGCAGACTCTCTCTACAAGTTATACTTGGATATGTTTTTCAGCACCATTAATGTGGCTTATCGGTATAAGCACAGAAGATATGGTTCTTGCCGGAAGACTGCTTGGAGAAAAGTAATCATGAGCGGAATTTATCGCTTACATAAGCTTAGCTGATTTAAAGGCCCGGTAGTTTCGGTTTTCGACAAAACTATCATCATGATGACTTATGTGCTTTGTGGCTTTTGCCAATTTTGCCTCTATCGAATTCAAATTGGGGGTGGCTCTTTGGCTCCCTGCTAAACGTCCTATACTCACAAGGTTTGGCTTTAAAGCTTTGCTTGGTGGCACTTTAGCATCATGCTTTCTGCCACCTTGGTGGAATAATACTCAACCAATCTATTTCAGAAAGCCTGTAAAGGGCAATGAGCTTTTCTGCTGCTTCCGAAACAGAGATTTCACCAGATTGAACTTGGTTTTCGTAAACATGCTTTTGCTTATCAACTTCGGGGTGCTCGTTAAAATCAGATAAAAGCATATCTTGAATACTTTCCTTTAGCCATAAGGTTGATTGCTCTTTACAGTTGCTTTCTGGAAATGTGCATTGCCTTGAAGTTGACTTTCAAATTTTATAACTGTCTCCCAGATTCTTTAAATCGGTTTGTTCAATGGATGAACAAAGCAGGACTTGGGAATCCAGCGGAATCAGTAGCGGAAACAGGTGCCAAAGCCCTTTGGATATCCATTTTAGCTGCAGTCGATTTACTTACGTTATCGCCATCGGCTTTAGTAACTACAACTAAATCGGCCATTTCCTGATGCCGCGCTTTATGCCTTGATTCATCTCCTGCCCGGCTATTGAAATAAGTATAAACAAGTCTACCATCGACTTAACAGTTGTTTCACTTTGCCCCTACTCCTACTGTTTCTATTAAAAATCGTATCAAAGCCAACCGCTTCACAGAGAAAAATGCTTTCCCGCGTTTTACGCTCTCCACCTTGAATACCTGAACTTGGACTTGGCCTTATAAATGAATCAGGGTGTAGGCCAAGGTCGTTCATTCTGGTTTATCTCTAAAATGCTGCCTTTACCCTGCTCCGAACTGGGGTCAACTGCAAGAACAGCAGCCTTTTTACCCAATTGAATCAGATACATTCCTAAAGCCTCAATGAAGGTACTTTTACCAGCTCCGAGCATTCCAGTAATACCAATTCAATTGATTTTCCTGAATGAGGAAGCAATAGTCTGAGTAAATCTGCCGAAGCAATGATATCTTCCTCTCTATGGCTCTCTACCAAGGTAATTGCATGCGATAATGCATTTATGTCGCCCAGCAAAACATCTGCAATCTGTTTGATTCACTTCACTTGCTTCTGGCAGTTTTATTTATTAAATCGACCTGCGCTCGAATCCTTGTTCTTCATACTCAGAAAGATAAAATGCCTTCATCAGAGAAGCTATAATAACCGCTTCAGTAACTATTAAGTGATCTAGCAGCTGAATATCAAGTACTTAACGGCTTGACAAATTGACTTGGTTATTTTAATATACATGGTCGCTTGGTTTGATATTTCCAGAAGGATGATTGTGACAAATGATAAGAGAACTTGCGTTTGATTCGATAGCAAATCGCATGATGAGTCTGATGTCAGCTACTGTTGATGAGATTCCTCCCATTCCGATTCGTCTTGAGTTGATAATCTTGTTTGATCTGTTCAAACCACATCGCCCAAAACTCTTCGTGAGGCAAATCCCTATTCAGGGGTGAAAAAATCTCATGAATATCCTTACTCGATTGAATTTGACGTCTTTGCATGGGAGCTGCTTCCTGCCTTCTCCTCCCTAATTCGATTGCAGCAGTTAGAGTAACTGCCTTAGCAGGTCCGATACCCTGAAAACGTTGCATTTCAGAAATGCTCATTTTGCCCAGCTCAATAAGGTTACTCACCGAATGAAGCATTCGTTTGGCTAATTCAACCGCACTTTCGTTGCGCGTTCCACTTCCTAAAAGTATTGCAATAAGCTCGGCATCAGATAAATGAGCCCTTCCTATCAATTCTAGTTTCTCTCTTGGTCGATCGTTTTCATGCAAGCTCTAATTGGACGATATGATTCTCAAACGTGCTCATTCATCAAAGTAGAAATACCCGAATTAAACTCATCAACAAAACTGGATACGGTCCACAGGATTCTTCATCAGCAACTACTTCATCTGGAATTACCATCCCAATAAATGAAAAGGAAGTTCTGTTAATGCCATATATTCAACAAAGCTTTCCTGCTGAATTGCATCAATTGTAACTATTCTTCCTTGAGATTCACCAAACTAAGAAAGCATCCCTGCGAATGTTTTCATCAGTACCAATTGAAAAGCCAGAGATTTAACCATAGCCGATTCAGAAGATTGATAAACAATCCGCCATCAAACATCATGTGCAGATAGTATCATTTCATCTTGAATCAATCTACTGACAACATCTTGCAAAGAAGTTCTTCGTCTAAATTGAAATAAGGGACAGAGCTCTTTCTTTCTTTATGCCATTTAACAAGATATTCAGATGAGCTGATATCTTCCTTGGTTTCACCAAGTAAATAAATCAATCACCGGCATTTTGGAAAGCAAGACCCCATCGTTTTGTTTTTATCATCCAATAATCCCAACGTACCAATGGTTGGAGTTGGAAACACAGGAACAGCTGCTTCCCTGCCTTTGGCAGTTTGGTTATAAAAGCTCTGCACATTTCCTCCTGTAACAGGAGTTTCAAAAGGCAGAACAAGCAGCACCCATTCCTTTAATTGCATTTACAGATTGCCAATAGACTTCTGGATTATAAGGATTTCCAAAATTGAGGCAATTGGTTATTGCCATAGGTTTTTGCTCCAGGCAAACCGGGTTTCGTGCAGCTTCAACAGCAATTGAAGCTCGGTAAACGGATCGGCATGAACGTATCTTGCATTTTTAATCAGCAGTTAGGGCGATTGCTTTATTTGACTTTTAATATTTGATAGCTGCATCGGCGGGCTTATTTGTGCTCACATATTGGCAGTGTGCCAACCATTTGAATCGTATTGTTTGTAACCCCAAGGATTTGCTTCCAGATTTGGGTCTCTCAATAAAAAGCCATGGCAACCTCATCTAAACGCTCAGGTTCAGCAATTGAATCAATCGAAAACTTCTTTAATTCATTGAAGTAAGCTGGCTCTTTGTACTCTCTGTCATAAACAGGAGCTCCACCACCCAAAACCAAATCGCTGGCTGGAACATCAGCTTCTAATTCGCCATTCATATAATACTTCAAACGATTACCTTCGGTAACTTCCCCAATTACAGCATAATGCAAATCCATTTACTGAAAACTGCTAACTTCATCTTCACGTCCTTTCTCAACAACCATAAGCATTCTTTCTTGGGACTCAGAAAGTAGGAATTTCCCAGCTCCAACATTCCTTCCTGCCTCGTCGGAACCTTATCAGCAAATATTCATTCCATGTTCGCCTTTTGCCGACATTTCTGAAGTTGAGCAAGTAATTCCGGCCGCTCCCATATCCTGCATTCCAATGATGGCTTTTGTTTGGATAACTGAGTGTAGCCTCCAGTAATAATTTCTCTTGAAAAGGGTCGCCCCGCAGACTGCAGGTAAATCCTTAGCCGATTCTTCAGTTAAGTCTCCGGAGGCAAATGTTGCTCCGTGAATTCCGTCTTTTTCAGTTGATGAACCAACAATGTACACTGGATTCCAACTCCATTATGAGTAGCTGGCTGTTTCCTTAGCCTTAACAATTCCTGCCGACATGGCATTAACTAAAGGATTTTCGTTGTAAACCTCATCCAAAAAATACTTCTCCACCAACAACAGGAACTCAAGCATTGCCATAATCTCCAATTCCCTTCACCACCCCTTTTTAATAACCACTTGGTGCGATCAAGTTCGGGCTTACCAAATCTAAGTGAGTTAAGCTGAGCAATTGGTCATAGCACCCATGGTAAAAATATCTCTGTTTATTCCTCCAACACCCGTCGCAGCGCCCTGGTATGGCTCTAAAGCAGATGGGTGATTATGCATTCTATCTTAAAACAACAAGCCAGACCATCACCAATATCAACCAAACCTGCGTTTCTTCTCCCTTTGTAAAATGGATTTCTCCCTCACGCGGAAGCGTCTTTGCTCATTTATTAGAATTCTTGTATGAACAATGCTCACTCCACATAACCGAGAAAATACTCAATTCTGTAAAGTTGGGCGTACGCCTAGAATACACAAATCTTATCAAATTCTTCCAGGCAGCAAACCCAGTTTTGCTGCAACTTCCTATCTGTAATGGCTTGTGTAGTTGTTGACATAATTCAGTGTGTGGCAAACCTACAAAATCAAAAGAAGCCTTACGCAGCAAAGCGCGTTCTAAGTTTGAACATCGTTGTTGATAATTTTGAAGATATCTGGTAGTATAAACTACCAAAACGTGAACGCCTAGTATTAAGCTATAACCAATTGTAATTCATTGGAGTAACAGACTTCATCTCCAATCGAACTGCATACTTGACTCACATTTAGACCATCAATAAAGTCATGAATCTCTTCAAGGCTGATACTGTCCTTACCTCTTGTTAAGTCTTTCAAAGCCTCATAAGGCTTTGGATAACCTTCTCTTCTCAAAATAGTTTGAATGGCTTCGGCAATTACACTTGCATGCTTATTCAGATCAGCTTCTAGGCAGATTTATTAAGAAGAAGCTTCGACAAACCCTTACAAAACCGATTTGTAGGCAATTAATGAATGAGCTAAAGGCATTCCTAAATTCCTTAACACTGTTGAATCTGTTAAGTCTCTCTGCAAACGACTTACCGGCAGCTTAAGTGCTAAATGATCCGAGCAAAGCATTGGCAAGTCCCAGAGTTTCCTTAAGCATTCTCAAAATCAATTGGATTCTGCCTTATGTGGCATTGCAGAACTTCCGTTTCGCCAGCTTTTACTTTCTGCTTAAAGTATTCCATTGAAATATAGAAGTCCATACATCGCGACAGAAATCAACCAAATTAGATTGATACGAATTAGATTCTGGCAATAACGCAAATGATCGTAATGCTCTATTTGTGTGGTGGTGCGGCTTCTGTATGAAGCCTAAGCTTTCTAAAAACTCGTTGGCAAATTCGGGCCAATTGCCAATTTGGAAAAGCTACTTTATGCGCGTTCAAATTCCAGTAGCCCCGCCAAACTTAGCAGCCCAAACACTATTCTTGATTTGCTCAAACTGAATATTCAAACCTTGGTAAAACGTAACTCTTTTCCCGAGATGTTGGGGATGCTGGTTGACCATGTGTTCTTGCCAACATAGGAATCGTTTCCACTCGTTTGCCATTGAGCTCAATTCTTCAATAACTTTTTCAATCTGAGGAACAAAACTTCTTCTGAAGCTAGCTTCAATGAAAGTGGAATGGCAGTGTTATTTATGTCCTGAGAAGTTAAGCCAAAGTGTACAAATTCAACTTTGCTATGCATATCAAAGGCTTCAAGTTTTGTTTAACAAAATACTCTACTGCCTTGATATCATGATTGATAGTTAGCTCTATTTGCTTTATTACTTCCAGCATCTTCAACACTAAAGTTTCATATACTGTTCTAAGTTTTTGGCAATCTGATTCAGATAATGGGCTTAGATTTCCGCAGGAAGTTTCTGATAATCTGATAAGGTATTCTACCTCAACCTGCACTCTGAATTTAAAAAGAGCAAACTCAGAAAAATAGCTTTTAAGTTCGGATGTTGCTTTGCGTAGCGACCGTCAATTGAAATTGCTTCCAAAGATGCATTCATGCTTTCTTACTAAGCCGCAAAAGTAAACTAATAATGAAAAATGAGCTAGAAATGAGATTTGAAATTGCATTTCCTTCCGCCGAAGGCGAAAAGCAACGATGCAACTATTATCTTAAGAGGGCAACCAATTGCTTATCATCCACAATGATGTCGCGGGTTGAAACAAACCTTCCTTCCAGAATAAGCATGAAACGACCTGGTCCTAAAAGCTTGACAAATCTAACTTAACTAAATCATGATGAGGAACAACTTTAGGAAAGCATAGTACCTCATGACCATTAGGATTAACAACATGAACAGCTTTTACTTCTCCAGTCCTCATCTGTTTCGGCATACACTAGACCTTTTTGATTAGCAACTGCATGAAATTAAGTTAATCGGCTTCTTAGTCTTGTTCGTTTTGCCTTGATTAATTGCTTCACTATGTGAGTCAGTTTCAATCATCGCTGAATCAACTTCTTCTACTTTGTCTTCAATAATTTCAACTGGATAAACAGAACTCATATACATGAGGTCATCATAAGAATTATCTGATTCGGTTTGAGAATAAGCACCAGTAAAACCTAAGAATAGCGCAATTAAAGGAGAAACTTCTTCATGTTATCTTGTGTATTAAGGTCAATTGACTGCGATTTGAGTAATAGTTTAATTAGCTGCGGGCGTTTTACCTAAATCGTGCCAAATGAAATTTTAAAACATAAAACTGAAATCGGGGTTGAATTTTATATCTGAATTATGCACTCATGACCTCAGCCATCGTTTTTCCAATAATTGCAGGCGAATCACATACATAGATACCACACTCCTGATTCTCATTTTAGCAGCGGCAGTATCATCTGCACCTCCAACAATAGCTCCTGCATGCCCCATTCTTCTTCCGGAGGCGCTGTTTTGACCAGCAATAAAACCTACCCGACATAGTGCCGTTTTCTTTAATCCAACGAGCATCAGCTTCTAAATTCCCACCTATCTCACCTATCATCCACAATACCCTAGTGTCGTCATCTGCCAAGCATTTTCACAGCATCAAGTGTTGTTGTTCCGATAATCGGGTCGCCACCAATACCAATTGCTGTTGAAATTCCTAAACCTGCCTTAACAACCTGATCGGCTGCTTCATAAGTAAGAGTTCCTGATTTTGAAACAATACCGATATGACCTTTTTAAATACAAAGCTATGGCATGATACCAACTTTAGCTTCATCAGGGTGATAACACCGGACAGTTCGGCCCAATTAAATTTACGTTCTTGCCTTTAATATATTCATAAGCAACAATCATATCCTTAACCGAATTCCTTCGGTAATGCAAACAATAACTAATACCTGCATCAGCTGCTTCCATAATAGCATCAGCTGCAAATGGAGGTGGAACAAAAATGATAGGAAACATTAGCTCCTGTTGATAAAACAGCTTCTTCTACGGTATTAAACACAGGTTTATCAAGTAGGAACTTCCACCTTTACCAGGTAACACACTCAACAACATTGCTTCCGTATTCAATCATTTGTCCGGCGTGAAATGTTCCTTCACTTCCGGTAAATCCCTGTACAATAATGCGACTGTCTTTATTAACCAATACACTCATAAAAGGTTTCAATATTTTTGCGGCGCAAACGTTACGGAAAATTGACTTTGAGCTTCCTAAATATTGTGAGCTTTTCAAAAATTATTAGTTTTTTTTCATAAAACTTAAATTCTACAATTGAACAATAAAGCATTTGATTAATTCAAGAATCATACTTTACAAAATGTTTGATATCGTGGTTATAGGCAGCGGAGCCACCAGTTCTTTTGTGCCATAGAAGCTGCAATGAAGATACTCAAAACAAGCGCATTCTCCTGCTCGAGAAATCGGCGAAAGTGCTCAGTAAAGTCAAGGTTTCGGGAGGTGGAAGGTGCAATGTCACCAACGGAATTACCGGTCCGGCCGCATTCGCAGCTAACTACCCTAGAACTAAATTCATGAAGAAAGTGCTTTTCAACTTTTCGGCAGTCGATTGTCGTAACTGGTTCGAATCGCATGGTGTTGAACTCAAAAGCCGATGGAAGAGTTTTTCCTGTAAGCGATTCCTCTCAAACGGTCATCGACTGCTTACTTGGCTTAAGCGAGAAATACGGCGTTAAAACTTCACTTCAGGAAGGTGTTGAACAGATTTTAAAACTTGAAAAGGGCTTTGAAATCAAAACCAGTAAACAAACTATTATTTCAAAAACAGTTGTTTTAGCCTGCGGCGGAAATCCAAAAAACGAGTCTTACAATTGGCTGAGAGATTTGGCAATTGACATTGAACCACCTGTGCCTAGCTTGTTCACCTTCAATTGTCAGAATCATATGTTCAATGATTTGATGGGCTTATCCTGCGAAGCCAGAGTGAGTGTCGAGGGAAGCTCTGTTCAGGAAACGGGTCCATTGCTTATTACGCACTGGGGATTTAGCGGTCCGGCGGTATTAAAATGCTCGGCTAAAGCTGCCCGAATTCTGCATGAAAAAGACTATAATTTCTCCATACGAATTAACTGGCTACCCGAGTTGAATCAAGATGAAATAAGAGAATGGTTGCAAAAACAACAAACGAGTCCCTCCAAGCGATTAGCTAAGCATAAATTGTTTGATGCACTTCCACAAAGATTATGGGAAGGATTACTGATAAGAGCAGGTGTTGATGCCAATAAGTTATGGGCTGAAATATCACGCAAACAATTGAATATCCTGGCTGAAACGCTTAGTGCCGACAAATGGGATATTAAAGGAAAGACTACTTTTAAAGAAGAATTTGTGACGAGTGGCGGGATAAAGCTAAATCAACTTGATCCATCAACATGTATGATAAAAAGTATCCCAGGCCTTTTTGCAGCAGGCGAAATTATTGATGTTGATGGAATCACCGGTGGATTCAACTTTCAAAATGCATGGTCAACAGGTTACGCTTGCGCGCACGGTGCATTGAAAATGCTTTAATTCTGACTTGCAGTTAAAGCCATAATTTTAGTGTAAAGTACATCTGCCAATTTGATGTTTGATTCGTGGGTCCAGCCAGCAATATGCGGCGTAAGCAGAAGTTTGGGGTGTTGTCTTAACCTTGTAATTAATTCAGGTGATGCATCCAGATTCTCAAATGACAGACTTTCAAATTCCAATACATCTAATCCGGCTCCCAACACTTTGCCAGCGTCAATGGCATCAAGCAAATCGAGAGTCTTAAGGCATTTTCCTCTGGCTGTATTTATCAGCCAGATTGGCTTTTTAAATCTGCTCAACCAGTCTTTGTTGACCATATATCGAGTTTCTTCAGTTAAGGGAACATGCAAGCTAATAACATCGCAATTTTGATGAATCTCATCCATCGAAACCAATTCAACCTGAGGGTTTTCTAATTCTGATAAATGTGGGTCATAAGCAAGAATCTTAACATCAAAACCTGAAAGTTTCCGAGCCATTGAGCTTCCTGTATTTCCGAAACCAATCAAACCTACGGTTTTACCTTCTAACTCAACACCCCGGTTGCCTTCACGAATCCACTCACCTCTTCTAACTTCTTCATCCGCTTTGCGGATATTATTCATCAAATTAAGTAACATTCCCAGAGCTTGCTCTGCAACAGCATTTCGATTGCCTTCAGGCGCATGCAAACATTTTATGCCTTTTGATTCAGCATAAGCAACATCAATATTCTCCATTCCGGCTCCTACTCTTGCAATAAAGCGCAGATTTTCAGTAGCATCAAGCATTTCCTTATCAAACTTGAACTTGCTTCGAATTACAACTCCATCATAAGCTTTTATAATGACTTTGATTTTCTCTAAATCACTTTCTATCAAATCATCGCAAATAAAACCGGACAATTCAAGCGAGCCTTTTAAATGAGGATGAGCAGTATCTGCAAAAAGAATTTTCATGGTATAAAATTACTCAAACATCCTAGCCTTCTTCGAATAGAATGTAATGATTTATATTTGGCCCAAACTTAAAGATATGCGTCAAAAGATTGTTGCCGGAAATTGGAAAATGAATACTTCTCAAGCTGAAGCATTAACCTTAGCCGGTGAGCTTGTAGATGGGCTGAATGGTTCTGAAACTGCTACTTTAATTGTTTGTCCACCGTTTCCATGGTTGGTTTCAGTAAAAGCAAAAGTAGCTTCGGCAGGCATTTCGGTAGGAGCTCAAAATTGTTCTAACATGGAAAAAGGTGCATTTACTGGCGAAGTTTCCCCGGCAATGCTTCAATCGGCAGGTATTTCACATGTAATTATTGGACATAGTGAACGAAGAGCCATTTATCACGAAAGCAATAGCTTAGTTGCTGACAAAGTGAATATTGCATTAAAAAACAACTTAAGCATTTTGCTTTGTATTGGAGAAACACTGGAAGAAAGAAACGCCGGAAAACTTCACGAAATAATAGATGAACAGCTAACTGAAGCTTTAAAATCGGTAAGTGCCGAAGATTTTAAGTCAATAATTATTGCTTATGAGCCAGTTTGGGCAATTGGCACAGGCTTGACTGCAAGTCCAGAGCAAGCTCAGGAAGCTCACGCATACATTCGAACCAAGTTAGCAGCTATCGCTTCTGAGCAAATTGCTGAGAATATGAGCATTTTATACGGAGGTAGTTGCAATGCTTCAAACGCAGCTACACTTTTTGCTCAAAAAGATATTGATGGTGGCTTAATTGGAGGAGCGTCATTAAAATCAGAAGATTTCTTAACTATAGCTCGCTCGTTTTGACCGCTGTTTATCTTGAAGCCTCCTTCGAAACGGGCAAAGACCGTTCATTAAAGGATATCCTCATTTCTGAATTAGCAGATATTGGTTTTGAAAGTTTTATGGATTCTGAGCAAGGTTTCCTGGCTTATGTTAGGGAAGATGAATTCAACGATTCAGAATACCAATCTCTTATAACAAGACTTGAAGTTGTAAATAAAGTTGCGCTAACGCGGATAGAGCCTCAGAACTGGAATGCTGTGTGGGAAGCTCAATTCGATCCTATCGAAATTTCCGATAAGGTATGCATCAGAGCGCCTTTTCATAAAAAGCCAATTGGATTTAAGTATGATTTAGTCATAGAACCTAAGATGTCGTTTGGCACAGGACACCATGCCACTACACGATTAATGTGTTCAGCTTTGCTGGATATGGATTTGGTGGGCAAAGATATTTGCGATATGGGTTGCGGAACCGGCATTTTAGGAATCTTGGCGATGAAAGCCGGAGCCCATTCAGTTTTAGGAATCGATATTGAAGATTGGGCGGTTGAAAATTCTAAAGAAAATGCTGAAAGAAATAATGTCGAAATGCAAGTTTTACTTGGAGATGCTTCTGCTTTAGGCGGAAAATCTTTTCATGGGATGTTGGCCAACATTAACCGTAACATACTTATTGCCGACTTTGAAGCTTACCAAAAATGTGTTAAACCTAGCGGCTGGATTCTTTTAAGTGGCTTTCTGGAAACAGATGTTGAAGCAATAATTGAAAAAGGGAGCTCTCTAGGTTTTGAGCATAAAAATACTTTTGTTGAAGAAAACTGGCGATGCATATGGATGAAGAAAGCATCTGTATAAATATCAAAAAAATCTTACATCCTAATTCCACCAATTTTATATACATTTGAAACTATTCAACATTGAAACTCTTAGTATGAAATACCTAAGTCGAATCATTCTGGTCATTTTTCTGTCGCTTTCGTGGATAGATTCATCATATGCACAATCAGCAAAAAAGCTTATTAAAGAAGCAAAGGCTCTTTATGAGCAACAAAATTTCTCGGGTGCAAAAACAATACTCGATGGAGTAATTGCAGCTGAGCCAGACAATGACGACGCCTTGTTTTTAAGAGGAAAAACTTACAAAGCATTAGATAAATGTAACCTTGCAGTTAGTGACTTTCAAGCTGCGGCTCTTAAACAGCAAAAGAATGCTTTATTATATGAATCCCTGGCTCAATGCCAGTTGATAGTTGGAGATGTAAAAAATGCACTTATTTCAATTGATAGAACTATAACACTCAGTCCAAAAAACTTAAGCTACTACCATACAAAGGAGCAGGTTTTAATGGATCAAAAAGAATTCGACAATGTTATCACAACCGCCAATCAGGCGCTATCAATGGATGAAAAAGATGACTATTCATTGTTTATGAAAGGTCGAGCAGCGGATAGTGTTGGAAATCACTCGCTTTCTGAAAAGTTTTATTCAAATGCTATTGAGCTTGCACTAAAGGATAAAGCAAAAAGAGAAAATGCTGCTGTTTTACATCCATATTACAGCAGTTTAGGAAATGCTCAAAAAAAGCTATTTAAAAATCAAGAAGCTTTATCCAATTATAATACTGCATTAAAATGGAATCCATCCGATATTCAATCTTTAAATCAAAGAGGTGAGCTTCATTTTGAATTGAAAAACTTTCCGCAGGCAACTGCTGATTTTACTCAAGCTATAACTTTAGATCAGAAAGATTCTGAAGCTTATTTCAAAAGGGGCAAAGTAAACATGGCACTTGGTCAATTTGCATCAGCAATTAATGATTTTAATCAAGCAATTAGATACAATGACAAAAATTCATTGTATTATCAAAAACGTGCAGAAAGCTATTTCGCAGGAGCCGATTACAATGCAGCCGTTTTAGATTATAAAAGAGCCTTAGAAATCTCACCTTCTGATAAAGCATTAAATAAAGCTTATGCAGAAGCTAAAGAGAAGAAATACGAACTAAATAAAGAGGCAAACCCTCCTCAGCTAATGGTTATTACGCCAAAACTAAAGAAAGATATCATCGAAGTTAGAAGCGATGCAACTGAAATTGATTTTAAAGCTCAGGTAACTGATGCGAGTCCAATTAAGTCGATTGTGTTCGATGGTAAATCAATTCCTTTGGCTGATGATGAAATGAATCCTGAGATTTCTCAAAAATTAAACGTCACAGGGAAAAAAGATATGAAAGTTCAGGTCACAGACGTTTATCTAAACTCAGCTGAATTTGTATATCGCATCGTTCCAACTGAGGTTAATCCTCCCATGGTGAACATCAACAAGCCTTATCAAACAATAGAAAA
The DNA here is from genome assembly GCA_018401705.1 of Bacteroidia bacterium. Lineage (GTDB taxonomy): Bacteria > Bacteroidota > Bacteroidia > M30B66 > M30B66 > M30B66. The sequence continues at coordinate 20,645 of JAGYKL010000015.1, forward strand.
TGAGCTTTTTATCGAAAATACTCCAAGTATAATGGTTGAAGGACGGGTTAAGGATGAAAGTTTAATTAGCTCGATTATTATCAATGGAACTTCTGCAAGTTTTCCATTGGATATGAAAAACCCTTCATTCCAAGCTTTAGTAAATATTGGAACCAAAGACTCTATTGAAGTTAGGGTTAGTGATGTTTTGGGAAATGAAAGTTTAACCACTTATAAATTACTGAGAGAGGATACTTCTAGTGCAAACCCTATGGGAAGAACCTGGGTGGTATTTATTGAAAACTCTAACTATAAAAACCTTCAAAAACTTGATGGTCCAGCTCGAGATATTGCTGATATGACGGTGGCCTTATCAAACTATAAAATTGATAAAATCGTTCACAAGAAAGATGCAAGTAAAGCTGAGTTAGACAAGTTTTTTGCCATTGAACTAAGAGATCAAGTTCAGAAAAACAGAGTCAAATCACTAATTGTATGGTATGCAGGGCATGGAAAATTCCTAAATGAAACAGGATATTGGATTCCTGTTGATGGTGATAACTATGACGAGTTTACATATTACAGTGTAAATAACCTCAGAGCTGCGATGCAAGCTTACACAATGGTGAAGCATGTTTTAGTTATTTCAGACGCATGTGAATCGGGTCCCGCATTTTATATGGCAATGCGCGACGAACTTGCTCCCCGCCTCTGCGATGATTGGGAAGTCACTAAATTCAAATCTGCTCAGGTTCTTACTTCTTCAAACAAAGAACTTTCTACCGACAATAGTCTTTTTACTCAAGCCTTTGCAAATACCCTTAACAACAATCCAAACGATTGCATTTCTATTGAATCTGTTACAATGAAGGTGATGGGAATTGTAAAGCAGAACCAAAAACAAACGCCTAAGTTTGGCAAAATAAAAGGTTTAGATGATGAAAATGGTTCTTTCTTCTTTATCAAGAAAAAGTTCTAAGAAATAGACTAGGCAAATCAAACTTATTGAAAGTGAAGAGATTTTGCTTTTTCATCTCATTTGTAATCTTAAAATCTTTAAGTGGTTTTAGCCAATTAGACTTCTTTCAAAGACTTGCTGATTCTACAATCACGCTTACTAAGCAGCATGTAATTTACGATCCTACATACTTTAAATTAGCTTATCCAAACGGTGATATCCCTTCAGATAAAGGTGTTTGTACCGATGTTGTTATTAGAGCATATAGAAAATTGGAGATTGATCTACAGAAATTGGTTCATGAAGACATGAAAGCGAACTTTTCTATTTATCCCAATAATTGGGGATTAAAAAGTACTGATAGAAATATCGACCATCGCAGAGTTCCAAATTTGATGACCTTCTTTAGCAGACATGGAAAAAAATTGCCCAATACCTATAATGCAATAGATTATTCCCCTGGAGATATTGTTTGCTGGAATCTAGGAGGTGCTATTACACATATTGGAATTGTGGTCGATAAAAAATCAACAGATGGTCAAAGGAATTTAATTGTTCATAATATTGGTAGTGGTCAAGTAATTGAAGATTGTCTTTTCAAATTCAAAATCATTGGCCATTTCCGTTATTCAGGATAACCATGATGCTAAATATTCTCTAATTAATAATTGTATATTGAGCAAAATATCAAATCAAAAATGGACCTAAAAATCATCAAAAAGCACTACATCATCTTATTTTTAACTGTATTAAGCTTTAGCTTTTATTCCTGCAATGTAGATTGCATTAGCATTGAAGGAACAGGTCCGATGATTGAAAAAATTATAGAAACTGAAAGTTTTAATGCTGTTGAAAATGACATTCAAGCTACTGTAATTCTAAATCAAGGAGAATCTTTTTCAATAACAGCAAATGGTCAATCGAACATTATCGAACATCTTGAATTTAAAGTAAGTAACAACAAACTTAACATTGGTTTTAAAGAAAAGTGTATTACTACAAATTATGATAGCCTTTCAATTAATATCACATTGCCTGATTTAAAATCATTTGAAATAAATGGTTCTGGACTAGCGATTATTGAGAACAGATTTCAATGCGATAATCTTGATTTGAGCATTTCTGGCTCAGGAGATATTATTGGTTCGCTTGAAACAAGAGAAAAGTTAAATGCAAGCATTGCGGGTTCAGGAAGTATTCGTTTATCAGGAAGCGCCTCTGAAGCTTCATTAGAAATTGCAGGCTCTGGTGAAATTCATGCTTTTGATTTCCCAGCATCTAAATCAACGATCAACATCAGCGGCAGTGGTGATGCCGAACTATTTGCCATTGAAACATTAGAAGCATACATCAGCGGCAGCGGTGATGTTCAATACAAAGGCAATCCAAAGGTTAGCTCATCTATTTCAGGTTCAGGTGAATTAAAAGCGGCAGAATAAAACAGACCGGCCTTATTCGCATTTAAAAAATATTAATCACCCAATAGGGGTTGTTTAAATTTGAGGTGTCATAATCGAAAAAAATTTCGTTATGAACACATCAAACATCCTCAGAATTTCAGGAATCATATTATTAATTAGCATTGCATTTAGCTCATGTAAAAAAGATTGCTTTGCTGTAAAAGGCAAAGGAAGTGTTATAAACCAAAATTACGTTGTACCTGCTTTTAATGCCATCAGCAACTCTATTGCTGCTGATATTTATTTAACACCAGACTCTATGCATTCTGTCTCTATCGAGGCTCAAAGTAATATTCATGAAATCCTTAGCATTAAAGTAGTAAATAATGAACTTCAAATTGGATACACAAAGAATTGTGGAAGTATTAAGCATGAAAACATAAAAATTTATATTTCTGTTCCAAGTATAAATTCCATACAATTAAGTGGATCGGGAAATGTTCAAACTACCGCTGAATTTAATACCAGCTCACTAGATATGCGTATAAGCGGCTCTGGGAGCATAACAGCGGCTGTTCAAGCTCAGTCATTTGTTAATGGTCGAATTTCTGGCTCGGGTGATTTATTCCTTTCTGGAAACACAGCCTCAGAAAACTTTAAAATTTCAGGTTCTGGAAATGTTCGCAGTTTTGCTATGCATTCGCTTACTTCTGACATAGAAATTAGTGGTTCAGGCAATGCTGACGTTTATGTGGAAAATGAACTTTCTGCAAGTATCAGCGGAAGTGGTGATATCAGATACCAAGGCAATCCTTCGATTAACTCAAGCATTAGTGGTTCAGGCAGTGTAAATCACTTTCCTTGATTAAATAATTGAATTCAAATAAAAAAGGCAGATAATAAATCTGCCTTTTTTATTACTGCTTAATGAAAGATTTCCGGAGGGTTTTATTACCATCACTTAATTGGATCAAATACAAGCCTGATTTAAGCCTTGATGTTTCAATTGAGAAATTATCGCCTTGCCTCACCCCTGCTTCACATTTTCTGCCACTTGCATCCCAAATGATGTAATTCCTAGTTTCATACTCAAACCCTGCCGACCTAATATTTAATGCATCTTTTGCCGGCACTGGGTACAAATCCACCGACGGTGAATTAACATTTATTACCTGAGTAACTAATCCGTCAACATTAATTCGAATATTATCAAGATAAATCGGCTGGCCATAAGCTCCTCTGTTCTCAAAGGCAATAAGAAAATCAGTTGATGTTGCACTAATACCAAAGACTTCTGAGGTGTCAGTTCTCCATTGGTCACTTTAGTAGATTCCCAGTATCCGAATGAAAAATCAGAGCCGTTGATAAACTGCGCCCCTTAAATAAAGAAGCTCTAGTGTTTCCCGCAATCGTAAGAAAATATAGACAGCCAAGCTGTCGGAATAATTCGAAGCATACCTGGCGTAAGCCACATCAAAAAGCAGTTCTATAGACTGTCCTGCCTGAACGCCTTCTATAGGCCGAGTGAGCAACAAGTCTCTCTTACCTTGCACATCGTTATAATAATTATCAAAATAAACACAATATACACCATCACCAAAAGCGCTAAAATCATCACTAACACGCCAGTTAACACCGTCATTTCCATCATCTTTCAATTTCCAGCCTTGATCAAAATTTCCTGCTTCAAAATTCTCAGCTAAAGGATAGGCAGCAGCTTCCAGATTACTTATAAATGCTGATTTCACAATTGTATCACTCACTCCATTCTGACTAACAACCAAAGTGACCGAATAAACCCCAGGATTATCAAAGCTTACTCTTGGAGCTTTTGCGGTTGATGTAGCAGGACTGCCTCCTTCGAAAGTCCATAATAATGTAGCACTTGAATCGCACACAGAGTGATTAACAAACCATAATGTATCGCCGGGACAAGTAAATGTTCTAAAATCTGAAGAAAAATCAGCAATTAATGCTGAAGTTTCTTCTAAATCATGTTCCCAAACCCCAATATTCCACATGCCAAGACGCAATTTATTCTTTGGGTAAAAAGGCATTATTCTCAAGGGATAAGATGCAGATGGCACATTTTCACCAACAGTAACCCAATCGTTCATTGCTGCATTTCGGTAATGTACAGGTCCCCTTCTAGATGCAATATATACGCCTGAATTAGTGCCAGCCTGATGCCCAATTGCCTTGATGCTAAGTCCATTTAACTCAGGAGTAGTTATGTTTTGCCAGTTCGCTCCACCATCAGAGGTTTTATATACTTTATTACCATTAGTGCCAGCTGTATAGGCAATCCAAAATTCATTTTCATTTTCATAGCTTAAACTAAAATAAAGCTCACGTCTGTTCTGAGGCAATGTTAATGCAGAAAATGACACCCCGCCATCTATTGATTTATACAATTGAGTGATAGAATTCTCAAGCACCTGAACTATAAAGATTTGCGGGTTGGCATGGCTTTGTTCAATCCATAAAACTCTATTGTCAGTACTTCCAAATTCATATAACTGTGCAAATGATGAACCGCCGTTAGTGCTTATGTTGAGTTTATTTCCGCTTCCCATGTAGGCGATATTCCAGTAATCCCAATCAAATAAAATTCGTGAACTGTTATTATCGAAATAACTTTCATTTGGAAATTGCGCTACCGAAAAGTTAGTAACGAAATCCTGCTGATTCAATGGTAATACACGTCCTCCAATGTCTGAAAAGAAAGTTTTTCTTTCAGGGCTGTAATTCACATATCCTGTGGCGTTTTCCCCTCCACCTAAAGCAAGAAAACTACCCGGACCATAAGTATCGAAATAAGCACCATTGCCATTATGATAGCGACCTCCAACAATAATATCATCATTCCAGCCAAAATCCATTCCCCAGAAATTCACAGCTCCGATTCCTCTATTGAGAGCAATGTGAGATTGGCACCAGTCCGTGCTTAAATTCAATCCTCCATCACTACTAAACCAAAACTCTTCAGTTGTTTCAGAAGTTTTATGTACGCGAAATTCCTGCAAGTCAACATGCATCAGCGGTAAACCACCAATATAACCTCCTACCGGAAGGTAGCTAGCACCACCATCCTCACTTCGCCATAAATTCAATCCTCCGATTAGGAGCCTGTTCTCATCTAGTTGACTACAAGCAAAAGCGGTATTATAATAAATCTGATTATATGTGCTTGAAGCACCATCAAAATCCATAAGATTTGGATGAGTATCTTGATCATAAGGCATTCCCTGAAGCACATGAGGAAATGACCAATTTTCTCCATTATCAACACTGCTGTATACGCCAATTGTGCCGCGCAGTTGTAAAATGGCATCTGATTGACTTGTACCAACAAGCAAAACATAAACTTTATCAGGATTTGCTTCTGTCAAAGCTATACGACCTCCCCTACTCGTTATTTTACCATCAACTTCAGGCGGAACAGAAAACCAACCATTTAATCTTGCTGTAAAACTTAGTCCTCCATCTGTTGATTTATAAACCTCGGCAATTTGCCGAGTAGAATTATACCGGAGAGCATATAACACATCAGGGTTGTCAAGTTTAAACTCAACCGACATGCTCTCTCCACTAAAAACCTGAGTCCAGTTTTGTCCGTTATCGGTGCTTCTGTAAAGTCCCAAATTGGTTGCTGCAAAAACTATTTGAGAATTTTCAGGATGGAAATGGAATTGCCAAACAGATATATTTAAGTTTTGAAAAGTCTGATCTCCGCATACATTCCAAGTTTCGCCTCCGTTAGTAGTTCTCCAGATTTCATTTGCACTGCTAAATAAGGCAATGTCTTCATTAAAAGGATCCAGCCTACGGCGGAAACACACTCAACAGTTAAACCTTGGTTACATGGCACCACCTCCCTCTGCTTTATCAACAGTTTTATAAACCTCAAGCCGTTTCAGTATGCAGTACATCACATTTGGATTTTTGCTTCATGTATCTATCAACTGTATACATATTTTTCTGAATGTCTTGGGAATAGTAGGCACTCCTTGTGAGTTATCATTGTATCTGGCATTTATGTGGATTTTAGGGCCCAAATAATCCCAATCTCCTGCAGACCGAGCAACTGCATGCGAAGCCTGTGGAGAATTGGCCAAACGTTCTTCTAAGCTTGGGTAATTGATAAAGCCAGTTTCATCAGTGTAGGGAGTTACGTAGCGTCTCCATCTTTTATAGTAACGAGAATAAACATCATGCTTAAAAGGTTTACCTGAGTAGTACTTTTGGAAAGCAACATCCACTTCAAATACATTTGGATTGTCTGCATACATGAGTTTCACCCAATGGGGTAATTGGGGGTCATTTTCATTTATTTTAGGTTCATAGTACTGAGCTAAACTACTATTTGCGAAAACCAACAGCAAAGCAAATATTACTGTCTTTATTAAATTCTTTATCATTCTCCAAATATAAGATCTTCAAGTCAAAGCAACAATGAAGGTGTTTTGCTACTTTGCACAAGTTAAATATTGGTGAAGTTGAAAGTTTACTTATCTATTTTGATTGCGATAATTGCACCTACTTTCGAGGGATTTGCTCAGCTTGGCTCTTGGAATATTCTTCATGTGAAAGCTTCAATAGATTCTCTTTGGCAAGTGCTTGCAGAAGGACAAATACGGAGTTTAGATTATTATAATGAATTCCACTATTATGAGTACAAAGGAGCTGTAACCTATTCTGTGGCTGAAGACCGAAAATTAACCGCGGGTTTAGGCAGCTACAGGACATTTCTTCCCGACGGAAATTTCAGAACTCCTGCTGCTGTAAAAGAAATAAGATCATGGATTGAACTTTCATTAAATGATCCTGGTAAAGCTATAACCTTGGATCATCGTTACAGAATAGAACAACGATACACCAATCTTGGATTCAGAAATAGATTCAGGTATCGCTTTGGGGCGGTATTTCCGTTGAATAAGTCGGGCAATTTATTTTTGGCCGCCTGGGGTGAATTATTTTTCACAAACAGGGCTCCATACTTTGAAAGAATTAGAACTTATGCGGGCCCCGGATTTAGATTTGACAAACTAACTTATCAAATCGGATTTTTAAATCAATTTGATTACAAAATAAATGACGAAACGGGTAGAAATTTCTTCCTGTTATCAATTAGATATAACTTGAACAAAAAGTCATTCAGAAACAAGTCTGTTCCTTTTCAAGAAGGTTGATCATTTAAATTAATTCAACAATTAAGTGGTTTTACACAAATCAAATAAAACATTTACATGAACAAAAGAAGAAACTGGTTCATAACTGGAATTTCAAGTGGGCTAGGAAAGGCTATAACTGAAGCAGCTATAAAATCAGGTGATTTTGTGATTGGTACATTCAGAAATCAAAATCAGGTAGATATATTTAATGCTGAACATGAGGGCAAAGCCTTTTCGGTCAGGCTCGACGTCACTAACAAGGAAGAAATTCATTCTGCATTTGAATTAATTAAATCGAAGTTTAATCATATAGACATCTTAGTTAATAATGCTGGCTCAGGTTTCGCAGGAGCTATTGAAGAAACCTCTGATTATGAGGCAAGAAGAATATTTGATATAAATTTTTTTGGAGTTTTAGACATAACTAGGAAATTTCTTCCAATGATGAGAAAGCAAAAATCAGGACATATTATTCAAATTTCTTCACAAGCTGGAATAAAGGCAACTGCAGGTTTCGGAATTTATAATGCCAGCAAATTTGCACTTGAAGGATTTAGCGAAGCTCTTGCTCAAGAATTGTCTCCTCTAGGTATTAAAGTAAGTATTATTGAACCTGGCCCTTATAGAACTTCGTTTGCAGGAACAAGTTTCGGCCTTGCAGAAAAAGTCATTGAAGAATACAACCAAACATCAGGTGTATTCAAAAAAGGAATTAAAAGCATTGATGGAAAACAGGAAGGAGATCCTTTAAAAGCAGCAGAAGCTATTATTGAATTGATTAATTCGGGTAAAATCAATTTGAGATTACCTTTAGGGAAAATTGCAGTTAAGTCAATAAGTGCTAAAATCGAGAGTCTGCAAAATGACTTAGAAAGCAACAAAGAAATTGCAGAGAAAGCCGTTTATTAATTTTTGCCCATAAAAAAACCCCGAAAAATTCGGGGTTTCTTTTGGGGAACATATATAGGCGGTCATTGACCGAAAAGATACCTGTTTAATTCATCGACACTTGAGCTGAAGGTAAATGCGCTATTTACTGTAAAATAATTCTGAGGATCTAAAACTCTATTATAACCTAAACGGGCAATTTCAACTTTACTATCTTCAAAAGTCATTTGAGTCATCATTTGTCTTATTTGCTCTGAAGTAAACCAATTAGACCCTAGCACTTGTCTTGCGAGTGTTAATTTGGTTGATTCAAAACTCTGAGAACTTAGCTGATTAAGAAATTGTCCAAAAGCGCCTTGATTCATCGGAAATGCTGAATTAAGAGGGCTATTGTTTACTTGTTGTGGATTAACTGGATATATCTGTGTTGGAGGAGCCGGTAAAAAAGGATCAGTGTAAACCATATGCTGAATTGGATTGCCAAATTGATCGAAGTATTGAACTTGCTGTTGTATTTGATTTCCAAACTGGTCAACATATATTAAATTCTGCTGAGGAGCTACTGGGTTGCCAAACTGGTCAACATAAACAACATTTTGTTGAGGAGCTACAGGGTTTCCAAACTGGTCAACATAAACGACATTCTGTTGAGGAGCTATAGGATTGCCAAACTGATCTACATAATTAACCATTGGCTGTTGTTGAACTTGTATAAAGGAATTAGAAATAGGGTCCCAAACCATGTTTGGGGATTGAATATTGGGACTAAAAGGATTCCAAGCATTGAATTGCATTTGAAAGCCTGGTGCTTGTTGCTGATAAGTTGTTGTAGTAGTTTGTTGTTGAACCACAACTTGAGAACTAGCCTGAAGATAAAACATCATCATTGCTAAAGAGAGGATACTAGGTTTCATAGGCTTAGAATTTTTTCAACTTTATTCAAAGAGTATGCCAAGCTTGAAAAGTTAAAAAGCTATTTAAGGACTTATGCAATAATCTATTTTATGGGCGTTAATTTCCTGTATTTTTGAATTTATTTTTATCGGGATGCTCAAATTAAACAAGTCAGTATTAATAATAGCTGCTCTGCTCTTTATAGGATTAGCAAAAACCTCTTTGGCTCAGGATCCTTGGTTCAGTCAACCATTTTCAACAGCAATGTATCAGAACCCTGCACTAACAGGGTTTGCAGATTATTCAAGAATTCAAGCAGGACAAAGGGCTCAAGGAATTGGCTCAGCTGGCTCATTCTTAACAAGTTATTTAGGTGTGGATATAAATTCAAAGAACAATCGATGGGGCTTTGGATTAAGCACAATGTATGATCTTGCTGGTGAAACACTATCATCTTTCTCTCAAGATTTCAACTTAGCCTATAGAATTAAGTTTACAGAAAATGCTGCTTTAAGAATTGGTTTAGGAATAGGCTTCCGCAGCAGGATGATAAACATAGATAAATTAACATTTGGTGATCAGATAGATTCTCGTTACGGGTTTATTTATGCTAGTAATGAACCATTTCCAGCAAGCTCTATAAATTTTATAAATTTTAACACTGGTTTATTCTTTCATAATCGAATACTATTTGCAGGATACACAGCTCACAATTGGAACGAACCCGACCAAAGTTTTTTTCAGACATTCGAATCTAGATTACCTATAAGACATAGTTTTCAATTTGGAATAAATGCATTTAACTCTGACAACTCAAAATTTAGCATTAAGCCATCAGCTCAATATAGGGTACAACAAAATTTCTCAAGTTTAATTTTGGGAAGTGCTTTTCATTATAAAGCGATTTCTTTTGGCCTCTATTCTAACTTTGAAGAATACTTTGGAAGCTCTATAGGCTTAATCAAAAAGAGATTTCAAATACGCTATAGTTATGACTTTTTTACTTCAAGACTTACCGGTAATTACTCAGGTGCGCACGAAATCACATTTGGACTTCAACTAGGAAAAGGAAAAGAAAATCGAGTTGAAAATAAGTGGTTAGAGCCATTGTTCTAATTTCATATTTAATAAATTAAATAATCACTTGCACTGAAAGCGGCAAGTTCAAATCATTTATTCTTAAATAAAAACCAATAAATTAACCTTCGATGAATCCATTTTCGACAACATATAAAAATGATATTTCAGACCAGGTATTGGTCAAAGAGATTCTTGATGGAAATAAGAAATCTTTAAATGGATTAATTCTCAGGCATCAACCATTTATATATAACATTGCTTGGAAAATGTTGGGAGATCCTGTTAAGGCTGAGGATTTAACCCAAGAGGCTTTGCTTAAAATTATTTCCAACTTAAATTCATTCCAAGGCAAAAGCTCGTTCCGAACATGGGCTTATAGAATTGTTCGAAATCATTTCTTAAACGATCAGAAAAAACCAAGTAATTTATTTGCCTCAAATTTTGAAGAATTGGGACTTCTGCTTGATAGTAGCGAGAGTATTGATTTGAGTGAAGAAGAACAAGAGAATAAAAAGGAAGAGATTCGAGAAGTTAGATTGCAGTGCCTATCGGGCATGCTACTATGTCTCTCAAAAGAACAAAGACTCATTTATTTAATTGGGGATATTTTTGGCGCTGATCATACAATTGGCTCAGAAATTATGGAAATATCAAAAGATAATTACAGAAAGAAGCTAAGCAATGCTCGAAAGGATTTACATAATTTCATGCTCAACAAATGTGGTTTGGTTAATAAAGCAAACCCATGCAGGTGTAATAAAAAGGTGACTGTAGCTCTTGAAACAGGAATGATAGATGCTAGGAATCTCTTGTTCAATAGAAAAGAGTTCAGCACATTTAAGGCTGCCTTAGAGCCTGATGCTAATTATTTAGTTGATGAATCTGAAGATATTTATTCAGAATTACATCGAGATCACAGCTTCAAAACGCAGTACGATAAAAAGAATTTCTTAGAAATAATTCTTGAAAGTCCCAATTGGCGTGACCGATTGAATCTTAATTAAGTTTTTTTTTCAAAAAAGTCTTCACACATTCAAAAACCTCTTGTCTAAATAGGCAAAGAGGTTTTTATGCTTTTAACCATTCGCGTTGTATTAATTCTGTATGGAATAATTGCCCTTGGAACAGGTTTCTTAGGCATAACTGCTGCTTATGACGCTTCAACAATAACACCTGCTCAAGACAATAATCACAGATTTGTTGCTGCAATTTGGGCTTCGATGTCATTAGCGTTTTTCTACACAGCTTGGCAGCCATCAGAAGTTGCACTTTTTCGATTTTTAATGATTGCCGTTTTTATTGGAGGCCTAGTTCGGGCTTATGGACTAAGGTATTACCCTCCAAGTGCATTTATGATTTTCGGCATATTCATAGAATTAATACCACCAGCACTACTGGTTTTGATGCACATAAAACTATTGAATTAAAGTTCACTCTGAGAAACTATAAATATGATTAACTCAAAGCAAAATATACTTATTACAGGAGGAGGTTCTGGCATCGGGCTTTCACTTGCTCGCAAGTTTTTAGAACATGGTTACACAGTTATTATAACTGGTAGAAGCCTGTCGAAACTTGAGGAAGCAAAAAAGGAACTGAACCAATTACATATTTTCCAAAGTGATGTAACTGTTGATGAAGATGCAAAGAGTTTGGCAAAACAAATTCATAAAGATTTTGGAGGCATAGATATTCTTATCAATAATGCAGGAATTATGAATTTCATTGATTCAGGTGATGAAGGCAATGATTTAAAGAAACAATTCAATGAGATAGAAATCAACTACCACGCCCCTATTCGAATGTTGCATTATTTCTTACCTCAATTGAAAAAGAGTAAAAATGCAATTTTAATAAACGTTTCATCTGGTTTAGCTTATGTTACATTCTCCCAAGCCCCTGTATATTCAGGAACCAAAGCAGCTCTTCATTTTTGGACTCAAGCCATCAGACCTCAACTAAAACAACATAACATTAAAGTAGTAGAGCTACTTCCCCCTGTTGTTGATACTAAACTTGCTCAGGACGCTAACATGGAAGACGAAAGTCTTAAACCAATGCCGCCCGATAAGATGGCAGAGCTTTTTTGGAAAGACTTTATTAAAGGCAAGGAAGAAATAACTCCTGGCCTTTCAAAGCAACTTAAATTAATGAGTCGCTTAGCACCAAAATTTATTTTCAATCAACTGAACAAACAATCTATTCCTAATAAATAAGACTATGAAAATAAAAGCTACTGCTTTAGCGGTATTTACAATTAGTGGATCTTTTGGCATCTTGCTAGCAATGGGACTTGGATTTGGAATCTTCTGGAAAACTCTTGATCCATTGACATTCATGCAGGTCTTTTCAGCTGAATTCCCCTACTTCATTGTACCCACTGTTTTAATGCTACTGCCAGCTTTGGTCTCTACGATAGTTTTGGTCATTAGGTATAAACATCAAAAAGAGATTCGACAACCTTGGATTTATGCAATGGCAGGAATGATCATTGCTTTTACTATAACAAATATGTACCATTTACCTGTCAATTTAGGTTTTATGGAATTAAAATACACTGCCACTGAAGCAGCAAATAAACTTAATTTATGGATTATCCTTCATTGGGTTAGAACAGCTGCCGTTCTGATGTCAGCTTTATTTGCTATTAAAGCTATTCAGACTTCAGATAACCATTAAATCAATCAGAGAATATTAAATCCAATGAACATGAAAAAAGCCTTACCCTATATTTCAATTATATCTATTGCTGCTTTCGCAGGAAACATGATAAATATCGGACTTAGCTACGGCATTCACTGGCAATCTTTAGATCCTTTCGCATTTATGGAATCTTTCAAAGTAGATTTTCCGCTTTTATTAGGACCTACATCTGCCACATTAATGCCTGCATTTATTGGAACTCTCGGGTTAGTCTTTGCAAGCAAAGATGATAAATCTGCGAGACGCTTTTGGCTTTATGCTTTTATAGGACTGATGCTTATCAATATCCAAACTGTAGCATACCATTTACCTATGAACTTAGATTTTATGGATTTAAAATACACTGCAGAAGAGGCAACAAGCAAGTTACAAGGGTGGATATTCTTTCATTGGATACGAGTGGTTGTAGCCATCGTTGCCGGATCATTTGCAGTTAAGGCCTTTCAAATTTCAAATAATAAGTAACTAAAGCTAATATCAAACTATTATAGAAACTTTACAATTATCAATATCCAAGCTATAATAGGCTCTATGAGTATTATCCTTGCCTTTAATTGGTGGATTAAACCTCGAATTGCAAAGCTTTCGATTTATGATGCTCTGCTACCTTTTGTATTTTTAAATACGTTTAGATACCTAGGTTTATCATTTATGGCGAAGGAGCAGTTTTATTCTGGTTTCCCTGCGATTTTCTAAATACTGTGGGCATTTGGGATATGTCTACAGCGATTCTAGCAGTGATTGCTTCTATTTCATTAAAGACAAAATGGAAGTTTGCAATTCCTCTGGTCTGGATATTTAACATCGTTGGGTTTTCTGACTTAATTGTGGCGTTTCCTCAGTTCTTTGGCAATAAACTTTATAATCATGATTTGGGTTTTATCTGGTTAATGTTTGTTACCTATGGGCTAATGACATTCTTAAGTCATATCTATATTTTCAGTAAGTTGATAAGACACGCGAGAAAGAATTAAGATACAAATCAAATAAAATGTGAATCTTTTATTATATTTAAAAATTAAATTTAAATATTGATTCATATGTCTTCAAAAGAAAGTAATGTAAAAAGTAAAGTTGCAGCAGCATATCAACAATTTCAATTGAAGGGGCTAAATTCTTATGGAAAATATCTAGAAAAAGAGATAAAAAATTCTAAAGGGAAGGATTCCAAGAAGATGTATTTCAAGTACTTGGAAAAAGAACTTTCCAAGAATAATAAGAGAATTGATAAGATTAGTGCTAAAGTGAAGTAATACTTTTACTAAGTAACATTATGCTGGAGTTCATTCTTAACGCAGAATTTGAAGTCAGTCCTAAGACTCTATTTCAAGCCTGGCTAAGTCCCAAGTCGCACTCTAAAATGACTGGAGGGAAAGCTAATATAAATAGTAAACAAGGCTCTAAATTCAGTGCTTGGGATGGCTATATAAAAGATAAAAATTTGATTATTGAACCTTATTCAAGAATACTTCAATCTTGGAGAACATCTGAATTTGAAGCCGATGAAGAAGATTCGCAAATAGAAATTTTACTTCTTGAAATAGAATTAGGAACTCGATTAACATTAATTCATAAAAATCTTGGTCCAAACGGTGAAAAACACAAGGCTGGCTGGGAAGATCATTATTTTGAGCCAATGAAATGCTATTTTAATTCATCAAAATAAACTCAAATTGGATTCTGCTCTCAAAACAATGATTTCAAATATGCCTTCTAAAACGGGCAAATCTCTTGATGAATGGAAGAAGGTCTTATCGATTAAAAGCTTTACAAAGCATTCTGAGGCGTTGAACTTTCTTAAAACTGAATATGGTGTTTCTCATGGATTCGCAAATACAATAGTTGCATTATCAAAAGATGGTCAATCAAATCCTGATGATTTATTGGCGAAGCAATATCAGGGCAAAGAGCATCTATCACCGATTTATAATAAGCTTAAGGATATTATAGTAAAATTTGGCGATGATATAAAGATAGTTCCCAAAAAAGACAGTGTGAGTTTTGTAAGAAAAAGGCAATTTATTCTTATCAAACCTGCAACTAAATCTAGGGTAGATATTGGTTTAAAATTAAAGGATTTCCCTGTTAACAATCGCCTTGAGAATTCAGGTCCTTTCGGAACAATGTGCACACACCGAGTAAAAATCGAAAATATCAATCAAATCAATTCTCAACTTGTTGTCTGGCTGGAAGAGTCATATCATCAAGCTTACTAAAGAAAAAGAAACAAATTAACCTTCAACTGCACTTGCAGACACAGCTTGAATATCATAAGAAAGCACAGGACTTAGCCAACGTTCCATTTCAGAAATTGACTTATTCTTCCTTTGAGCATATTCGTCAACCTGATCTTTTTTAATCTTCCCTAAACCAAAATATTTGCTTTCAGGATGAGAAAAGTACCAGCCGCTAACAGCTGCAGTTGGATACATGGCAAAGCTCTCGGTTAAAGTGATTCCTGTATTCTGTGTGGCATTAAGTAAAGAAAACAAGAGTTCTTTCTCAGTATGATCAGGACAGGCAGGATACCCTGGTGCCGGGCGAATACCTTGGTACTTCTCGTGAATTAATTGATCATTATCAAGACTTTCATTCTTGGCAAACCCCCAATATTCTTTTCTCACTCGTTGATGCAACCTTTCAGCAAAAGCCTCTGCAAGCCTGTCTGCTAATGCTTTTAAAAGAATCGCGTTGTAATCATCGTGGTTAGCTTCGAACCGAGCAACATGCTCTTCGATGCCTATACCTGCTGTAACTGCAAATCCACCGATGTAATCATTCAACTGACTTTCTTTAGGGGCGACAAAATCACTTAAACAATAATTAGCTTGACCTTTTGCCTTTTTATTTTGTTGTCTGAGATTATGCACTACTTCTAACACTTCATCTCTAGCATCAGAGGAATAAATCTCAATATCATCGCCAATGCTATTGGCAGGCCAAATCCCAATCACGCCTCTGGCGGTAAGCCATTTTTCTTTAATAATCTGCTCAAGCATTTGTTTAGCATCATTAAAAAGCTTCTGAGCTTCAACACCAACAACTTCATCTGTTAATATTGCAGGGTATTTTCCATGCAATTCCCAGGTTGAGAAAAATGGAGTCCAGTCAATATACTTTGCTAATTCAGAAAGATCATAATTATCAAATACAGTTATTCCTGGCTTTTCTGGCACATAAATATTGCCTTCATTAAAATCAACATGATGTTTATTCTCTCTAGCATCTGCTATTGAAATATAGTCTTTTGCAGAGGTTCTTCCTGCATGCTGAACTCTGATTTTTTCGTATTCCTCATTAATTGAGGCCATAAATGCAGGCCGTTGTTCGTCTTGGATTAAAGCTCCTGCAACCGGAACAGAACGGGATGCGTCGAGAACATGAACCACTGGTCCGCTATAATTTGGAGCTATCTTAACAGCTGTATGAGTTTTTGAAGTCGTTGCTCCTCCAATGAGAAGTGGTATTTTAAAGCCTTGAGTTTCCATCTCACGGGCAACCGTGACCATTTCATCAAGTGAAGGAGTGATTAGCCCACTTAAACCAATTATATCTGCGTTAATTTCTTTAGCTTTATCGAGAATACGTTGATAAGGAACCATTACACCCATATCAACAATTTCATAATTGTTGCAGCCTAAAACCACACCAACTATGTTTTTTCCAATATCATGAACATCTCCTTTTACTGTAGCCATGAGAATTGTACCATTTGAATTTGATACGCCTTCTTCTTTCTCTGCTTCAATGTATGGCAGCAAATATGCCACAGCCTTTTTCATAACTCGGGCTGATTTAACAACCTGAGGAAGGAACATTTTTCCACTTCCAAAAAGGTCACCCACATGATTCATTCCAGCCATTAAGGGACCTTCAATCACTTCGAGAGGTTTATTAAATAAATGTCGACACTCTTCTGTGTCTGCATCTATATATTCAACAATACCTTTAACAAGAGCATGAGTTAACCTTTCCTTTACAGGAAGGTTCCTCCAGGCCTCATCACGTTCTTGAACCTTGCCTTTAGTTTTTATTGTCTCTGCAAATTCAACCAGTCGTTCAGTAGCATCTTCCCTTCTGTTAAGGAGGACATCCTCAACCAATTCAAGTAAATCTTTAGGAATTTCTTCATAAACTTCAAGCTGTCCTGCATTTACAATACCCATATCTAATCCTGCGCGAATAGCGTGATATAGAAACGCACTATGCATCGCTTCTCTAACATAATCATTTCCTCTAAAAGAGAATGAGATATTAGAAACCCCTCCACTTACACGCACGCCGGGTAAATTCTCTTTAATCCAGCGAGTCGCTTTTATAAAATCAACAGCATAATTATTATGTTCTTCAATACCTGTGGCTACAGTTAGAATATTAGGATCGAAAATAATATCTGTTGCCGGAAAATGAACCTGCTCAGTTAAAATCGTGTAGGCTCTTTTACATATCTGAATTCTTCGTTCGTAAGAATCGGCTTGGCCATCTTCATCAAAAGCCATGACAACAACAGCAGCACCATAGCGCTTAACAAGTTTTGCCTGAGAAATAAAATTCGCCTCCCCTTCTTTTAATGAGATAGAATTCACAATAGATTTTCCTTGGACGCATTTTAAACCGGCTTCAATAACGCTCCATTTTGAAGAGTCGATCATCACAGGCAACTTGGCGATATCAGGCTCTGAAGCCATGAGATTCAGGAATTTAACCATTACGGCTTCTGAATCTAGCATACCTTCATCCATATTCACATCTAGAATTTGTGCTCCGCCTTCTACCTGATGCAATGCAACAGTTAAGGCTTCTTCATAATTCTCCTCACGGATGAGACGGGCAAATTTTCTTGAACCGGTAACATTAGTTCGTTCACCAATATTTACAAAGTTGGTTTCAGGTCTAATTGTAACAGGTTCAAGTCCGCTGTAAAAGGGCAAACTTTCGTTTTGAGGTATTTGATGCGGCTTATATGTTTCGGCCAATTTAGCAATTGCCCGGATGTGGTCAGGGGTTGTTCCGCAACATCCACCAATGATGTTTACAAAATTACTGTCGAGATATTCTTTGATTTGCTCGGCCATTTGCTCAGGACTTTCATCATATTCTCCAAAAGCATTTGGTAATCCAGCATTAGGGTGGGCTGAGATTCTGAATTTGGCATTTTTTGCCAATGTTTCGATGTAAGGCTTTAGTTGCCTTGCTCCTAGTGCACAATTAAAACCAACAGAAAGTAAATCAATATGAGAAACTGAAAAAAGGAATGCCTCAGCAGTTTGCCCGGTTAAAGTTCTACCCGATTGATCGGTGATTGTGCCTGATACCATAACTGGAATCCGAATGCCTATTTTCTCACAATAAGAATCTATAGCAAATAGAGCGGCCTTGCAATTTAGAGTATCGAATACGGTCTCAACGAGTAACATATCTACACCACCGTCAATTAGACCTCGAATTTGCTCAGTGTAGGCTTCCACTAATTGATCGAATGTAATAGCTCGATAGCCGGGGTCGTTTACATCAGGAGAAATGCTTGCAGTTCTGTTAGTTGGGCCGACAGAGCCAGCAACAAATCTAGGTTTATGAGGAGTTAATGCTGTGAATTTATCGGCAGCAGCCTTTGCAATTTTGGCCGATTCTAAATTAAGCTCATAAACAATGTGTTCGAGATTATAGTCAGCTTGAGCGATTGAGGTTCCGCTGAAAGTATTGGTTTCTGCAATATCAGCTCCTGCTTCAAAATAAGCTTCGTGAATAGCTTGAATAACATCAGGTCGAGTTAGTGACAAAAGGTCATTATTGCCTTTAAGAGAAGATTCATGATTTTCAAAATGTCCCTTCCTAAAATCCTCCTCTTCAAGCGAATACCGCTGAATCATTGTTCCCATGGCTCCGTCCAGAACCAAAATTCTTGATTTTAATTGCTCAAGTAGATTACTCATTCACACCTTTTCTGTGCTCATTCAGCAACTTATTTTAACCGCAATTATTAAAGAAAAGATGGGATACATGTATCATTCTTATCTTCTCTCAATAATGAGATAGGAATTAGCACCTTTACGCCATGCGTAGGTTGCCAAGACTTCTTAGGGCCTATTCCCTCGGTCTTTCTGGATAAGTAAACTGCAATGAACGATTCGATTGCAAAAGTAATTCAAACATCTTTACGATAAACATATTCTGCATCTTCTTTAACAAGAAACAATTCATTTTTACGTTTCTTGGTATATCCTACCTCGTAGCAGAAAATGGCTGCATTGCCTGAAGAATCTTCAATTTGATGAGTAAAAAAATTAAAATTAAAGCCTCGAGCTTTTAAGTAATTTTCAGAAATAGAATCTCTATTTCTAAGAGTGCAACTTATGAGAATACTTCTATTTCTTGAAAGTATTCTGTTGACCTCCCTTACCGTTCTGCCTCCAGACAGACGTTCTTTGTTATGAAAAGAATTTCGACATAAATCAGAACAATACTTCTTATCGCTTCTTCCTCGAACTTGCTTGCCACATTCAGGGCATGATTTAATAAATTCCATAATGATACTTTTAAATAGGTGATATAAATAATATTAGGCAAAATATAAAATATCCCTAAAGAGCAAAAGAACTGTTAATAACTTCCTCCACCATAACCTTTTTAATACAATTTATTATCATTAATAGACATTAATTAATTTTAAACGTATACAAACGGTTAATATTAGATAAATGGCAAGAAGGTGAATTATGTTTGCCTCAGATATCTAACGGAACAAATCATGGGTGCACCCTTGTATCATTTCAACTTAAATTAATTCAACATGAAAAATCTTAGAAACTCAGTGAGGCTTATTGGTAATTTAGGGGCTACCCCAGAAATTCGCGAATTACCAAGCGGTAAAAAAATGGCTAAAATGGCTATTGCAACAACAGAACGTTACAAAGACGGAGATGGTAAATATGTTAACGAGACTCAATGGCATCAGCTAATTGCTTGGGGCAAATCAGTTGATTATATAGCCAAATACCTTGACAAAGGTCAAGAAGTAGCTGTGGAGGGTAAATTGGTTAACAGATCCTACACAGATAAAGAAGGTATTAAGAAATACATATCAGAGATAAATGTATCTGAAATAACAAAAACAGGAAGTCTAAATAAAAAAGCTGAATCTACAGCTGGTTGATAAAAGTAGAAGTGGTAAGGTTGGCATCAGGACTTGTTGGCCGTCGGTGATGCCCCTTCCACTTTTTTATTAATTTGATACTACTTTATTGTCGTCCCAAACTGTAGCTCCTTCTAAAAGATACTCTTCTAACCTAGCAGGGCCTTTTTTGACAGTAATTTTATCCATGAGGAATCTCACCTCACATTTTGCTTTTTCTTTTTCTTCAGGCGAAGCTCCTTTATCACTATTCTTCAAACTCCCTAAGTGAGTTACATGTCCGTGTATTGTATCAACTTGTGAAAGTTGTATTTCGTACCATAGATCTTTAGAACCGGCATTAACAGACACTATGTTTTTCTTCTTATTCCAGTAAATGGTATAATCCATTGATTTAACACCTTCAGAGAACATTCTACTTTTACCAAGCATAGAAAATCTCACCTTAGAGCCTGTATATTCGAAACCTTTCTTGCTTTTTTGAGCTGAAAGATTGAATGAAACAAGCAGAGAAAGCAGAATACTTGGAATAAGTTTATTCATAATAATTAAGGTTAGTAAGGTTTTCAAAAGTATGAAAAACTCGCGAAAATTGATGTGAACGTAAGATTCTGCATGATATTAATATTTATTTATAACTTTCAGCGAGCAGCAAAACCAATTCACATGACTATTAAGCCCGAAATTAGGTTTGGATTACTTTGTGCTATCTGCATGATTATATGGACTTTAATTCAATATCTAGCAGGTTTTCACACTAAATATCTTTATTGGGGTCAGTACACTGGTTACTTGTCATTTCTACTGATTTTGTATTTTCTATATCGCGGATTGAATGAGAAAATGCGAGATAGACCCGAAAGATTTACAATCAGGCGGGGCATGAGAGAAGGTATAATTCAGTTAATGATTACAGCTTCAATTACATCTATTTTCATGTTTTTTTATGACTATAAGATTAATCCCTTGTGGGTTGAAGACATGATTAGTTTTCAAAGAACTAATGGAAATTCTACTAAGTATTTTCTAAGGTTCGCGAATGATCCTGAGGCACAGGCTATAGTAATGAGTAATACAGAAACTCATTTATGCCTATATTTTCTATCAATTCTTATTGTAGGAGCTAGTATGAGCTTCATGCTTTCGGCAATACTGCAAAGCAGAAAAGTAGCTAATCAATAGAGTTTTTAAGTTTAAAACTTAAAGCCTGCTTCGATACGTAAACCGATATCGTTTTTGTAAACATCGGAAGAAAAGATTCGCTCATAGATTCCGGCCCCTAAAAAGAAACCAAATCTACTTCTCGAAATAAAATAGAAGCTCTGAGATGCCTCGCCCCCAAAAACTATACTAGTTGATGTTGTAGAAGTTTCGTCATTATTGATTCTCAAAAGTTCCTCACTTCCTCCAACAGCGTTG
The DNA here is from genome assembly GCA_018401705.1 of Bacteroidia bacterium. Lineage (GTDB taxonomy): Bacteria > Bacteroidota > Bacteroidia > M30B66 > M30B66 > M30B66. Next base: position 42,272 of record JAGYKL010000015.1, read on the forward strand.
ATTCCAAATACAAAATTAAAATCTTCTCCTAACTTTTTAATTCCGCCACTTCCTAACTTAAAATAGCTAAACCTGATATTGTTCTTTTCGTCATAACCGGCTCTATTGAACAAACTAGGATCTACAGTAATTCTGTCAATTGCTAAATGAACAGGAATCATCCAGCCACGTCTTTGTCGAGTTGAAAAGCCCATATAAGATCCGCCCCAACCTTCTGCATTTGTGCCAAAAGCAGCATTGGCCATTAATAAGCTAACCCAATGATAATCTTCTGGAGTTAAAGTATTAGCAAGTATTTGAGATTGACGTGCAAGAATATTTTCTGCAGGCACAAAATTCAATTCCGCAGATTGCCAATCGCTATTATTAAATGAAAGAATAACATTTTCAAGGACTTTACGAATGCGCCTCTCATGACCTGAAGTTACATCTACTCCATCCTCTTCACTGATAGCCTCTGTTTCAAAAACTTTGGCAAGTTGATTCCCTTCTCTTTTATAGAATTCGACCTTCATTTCAGCTTTTCCAGATTCTGAAGCACCATTTGTTTTCTCAGAAATGTAGAGGAAGACAATCCTCATAACAATTGGCGTTTTTAGTGTATCTCGATTTAATGCGTATTGATAAAACTGGTTCAATGTTGGAGCAACCCCTCCCTTCAAATCGGCTTTTACTTTCTTGTTAAAAGCACCTTTCATGATAAAACCAATATCATTTTGATTTCCCCGGCCGTCTACAACTGTCTCTAAATAATATGATTGATTTGGTAATCTTATGAGTGAACTTTTTAACTCAATAAGCTCATTTTGCGCATTAAGACCTCCATTTGAGAGAAATAAAAAAACTGCAGAAATGAATACGTAAATATACTTTGACACGCCTTTGCGTTTAATTTTTAAAGATTCCAAATGTAAAGCAGTTAGCTGAATTTCAAGAAATAATTTACAATTAATTCTTCCTTGAAGCAATATAATTGCTCAATGCCTGACGATCCATAGACGAACTAATTAACGGACTTAACTCAAAAAAGTAATTGTCTTTATCTTTAACATAATCATAGGCAAATTTACTAAGGTTAAGCTTATCTGATGAAGCACTAAATAACTTAACAAGCTCTTTTATTTGCTGCGAAGAATAGCAATTATAAGCAGGCAGTTGATCCTTTGCTATACTAAGTCGAGATGAAGATGAATTCTCCTGAGCCAGTATACTGCGAATTTGAGAAAACTTATTATCAGTTAATTCACAAGGAATTGGCACAGGCTGTCCGACTGTTGCTCTCAAATTATTAACATATGCCATTAAAGCTGTTCTGTTTGGAATGAATGAAAACACCTCTACTGCAGCGTCAAAATTAGCTTCATCATAGATTCGCATGTATGCAGCTTGTAAAAACGTTAAGCGGTTTTGTTCTACTTGTAGTAAAGTAGAAGTTTTCATGCTTTGAGCTGTTGTTAAACAAGAGTTGGATGCCAAATTCATTGCAAATTGAAGCTTAAGAGCTTCAGTGCTTTGCATAGCAATTTCTCTTACAAAAACGATGAAATCGCCTTCAGACAGAGGCAGATTGCAATTGTGATTACCCTGATATACAAATGGATTCGGGTAATTCATTGATGGAAAGGACACCTGAACTGGCTGCTGAATTACAGGTTGAACTTGCACTTGCTGGGTTGTACTTTGATTCTCCGATTGTTCATGAACATAATCATGATACCTAAATGCTGTTGAAAAATAAGCGAAAGCATTGTATACATCATAAACATCTTCCTTATTAACAAGCTGAGGGTAAGCAACTATGGCTAAATCTAACTTATCTATATCTTCACCAAACATGCTCAAAAGATCAAGCAATTGAAAAGTATTTAAGCAGCTGGTTTTTACAGCACTAATCGCAGTCCTGTATCTATCTCCAGAGTTTACTCTTGAAGAAACATTGCGTTTTATTTGTTGAAACTGAGAAGCGGATATTGCTGTTGGACAGTTTAGTCGAACATTATTTTGCCCGAAAGAAAAATGCGGTGTTATGCACAAAAACACCATTAGTATAAAGGCAACACTTAAGCGAATCATGAATTCATTTATATTTATGGCTTGCAAGTTAATATTCATTTTTGAGTTAAGCTGATGATTGTAGTTTATTCAAAGCTATTTTAGTAATATTCATTAGGTTTGCAGCCTTAAACTGCAAAATTTTCAGATGGAAACAAATACTCAAGTAAAACGCACTCCTTTTTACAATAAACATGTTGAAGCTCATGCTAAGATTCTTCCATTTGCAGGTTATGAGATGCCAATTACCTATTCTGGAGTTATTGAAGAACACGAGTGTGTAAGACAAAGAGCTGGACTTTTTGATGTTAGTCACATGGGAGAATTTATTCTCAGAGGTCCTCATGCGCTCGACTTGATACAAAAAACAACCAGTAATGATGCTTCAAAGCTTATTGATGGCAAGGTTCAGTACTCATGCTTTCCTAATCGCCAAGGAGGTATTGTGGATGACCTTTTGGTTTACAGAATAAAAGAAGACCAATATATGCTAGTTGTCAACGCTTCTAATATTGAAAAGGATTGGAACTGGCTTAAAGAAAACGACGAATGGAATGTTGAAATGGAAGATATTTCTGAACGTACTGCCCTACTTGCTCTGCAAGGACCCAAAGCAGTTGACATTCTTAAGAAATTGACTCAGACAGATGTTGCTTCAATGGCTTATTATACTTTTGAAAGAGGTAGTTTAAATGATACCCCTAATGTTTTAATATCTGCAACCGGCTATACCGGTGCAGGAGGATTTGAGTTGTACTTCGATCAAAGTCAAGCAAGTAAAATATGGGATGCAATTATGGAAGCAGGCAATGAGTTCGGGCTTCAACCTGCGGGTCTAGCTGCAAGAGACACATTAAGACTTGAAATGGGATTCTGTTTATATGGTAATGACATCAATGATAATACTTCTCCAATTGAAGCTGGCTTAGGATGGATAACCAAGTTTACCAAAGAATTCATAAACAAGGATGCGCTGTTAAACCAAAAAACAGAAGGTGTAAAGCAAAAACTAGTTGCATTTGAACTTGTAGACAAAGGTGTTCCTAGGAAAGATTATCTCATTTATAATTCGGAAGGCTCAGAAATAGGAATTGTTACATCTGGTACTATGTCTCCATCAACAAAGAAAGCGATAGGCATGGGCTATGTTCTTAGCGAATATTCTAAGCTGGAAAGTGATATTTATGTTGCAGTGAGGGACAAAAAGCTAAAAGCCGTAGTAGTAAAATTGCCTTTTTATAAGCAACCGGCATAATTGATTTGAAAAATTAATATGAAGGAAATTAAAGGATTAAGTATACAAACATGCTATTCACCAGCCTTGTATCCACTGTTCCATGAAGAAAATTCTATAGTTGTAGCGGTTGACATTTTGAGGGCAACTTCTGCTATTTGTGCAGCATTTGAGAATGGAGTAGAGAAAATGATTCCAGTTGCGAGTATTACTGAAGCACAGAAATATAAAGACCAGGGCTATCTAGTTGCAGCTGAGCGCAACGCTGTTAAGCTTGAGGGTTTTGATTTTGGAAATTCTCCGCAGCATTATCTCAATTCGGATATTCAAGGAAAAACGATAGTAATATCTACAACTAATGGCACTCAAGCAATAGAAGCTGCTAAAGGAAAGGCCGAGATTATTGTTGGTTCTTTCTTAAATATTTCTGAAGTCGCCTCTTGGTTATTAGAGCAGAGAAAGAATGTTATTATTCTCTGTGCAGGATGGAAGAACAAATTCAACATGGAAGACTCCATCTTTGCTGGTGCATTAAGCTTAATGCTCTTGAAAGACGAAGAGTTTTATACATTATGTGATTCGACTATTGCAGCGGGTTATCTTTATAACATTGCAAAAGATGATATGTATGGGTTTCTTGGAAAATCTTCGCACAGACATCGCCTAAAAAACCTCGAACTAGAAGATGATATTCGCTTTTGCTTGCAAAAGGATATTTACACTTGCTTGCCAATATATCGCAACGGAAGCTTAATAAATTTGAAGGAAGCAGAGGTAGAAGACAGCACAAACAAAGTTTAGCGCTTAGCTGTTTATACGTATATTTGAGTATGTTAAAAAGGGTAATACTAGCTAGTTCGATTTTAATAATTGGATTGTGCATTTCTATACCGATGGTATCAGGATGGGGTTTCTTTGCTCATAAAGAAATAAACAGAGTAGCAGTATTTACATTACCTCCAGAGTTGTTTGGTTTTTACAAGCGTAATATTGAGTTTATTACTGAACATGCTGTTGATCCAGATAAAAGAAGATATGCAGTAAAGGGAGAAGCTCCCAGACATTTCATAGATTTAGACAGATATGGAGTATCTCCGCTGGACTCTGTTCCTAAAAATTGGGCAGATGCAGTAAAAAAGTATTCTGAAGATACCTTAATGGAGCACGGGATTGTTCCTTGGCATATTGATGTGATGGTGAAGAGGTTGACTGCAGCGTTCAGAAGTAGCGACTTCGACAGGATTTTAAGAACATCAGCTGACCTTGGCCACTACATAGCTGATTCTCATGTGCCTTTGCACACCACTAAGAACTATAATGGACAATTAACTAATCAACGAGGTATCCATGGTTTTTGGGAATCGAGATTGCCAGAGCTCTTTAACGACGATTACGATTTTTTTGTAGGAAAAGCTGTTTATGTAGAAGATCCTCTTGCTCTTGCCTGGCTCACGGTAGCAGAAAGTTTTGCTGCCAAAGATTCGGTATTACTTTTCGAAGCTCAATTGAACAATCAGTATCCAAGTGATAAAAAATACAGCTTTGAAAATCGTGGAGCTAGCTTAATGAGAGTATATAGTGAAGAATATTCAAGAGAATATAATCTAATGCTTGATGGTATGGTTGAACGAAGAATGCGTAAAGCAATTATCACTGTTGGTAGTCTTTGGTTTACAGCTTGGGTAAATGCAGGTCAGCCAGATTTAGACCAATACAAAGACAAGAAAATTAGCCCAATTACTGAACAAGAGCTTGCTGAGCAAGAAATTATGTTTCAGAACGATAAGATTAAGGGCAGAAGTTGTGATTAAAAAAAAATCCCCGAAAGCAATGCTTACGGGGATTCGATGGTCTTAAATGAATCTGATTACTCAGCTACAACTTCAAACTCTACATCCACACGAATGTCTTTGTAGATTTTAACGTTTGCAGTGTATGTTCCAAGTTGCTTAATGCTGTCACTGTCAATAGTGATGTTCTTACGATCAATTTCATGACCTAACTTGCGAAGCGCTTCAGAAAGTTGGATTGCGTTAACAGAACCAAAGATTTTTCCTGATTCACCAACTTTAGCTCCAACTTCTACTTTTGCACTCTGAAGTTTAGCAACAAGCGCTTCAGCTTCAGTACGAAGTTTTTCTTCTTTGTGAGCTCTTTGACGCATTGTCTCAGCTAAAACCTTACGACTGCTTTCTGTTGCCAGAATGCCCATTCCTTGAGGAATAAGATAATTACGGCCGTAACCGTTTTTTACCTTCACGATTTCATCTTTGTTACCTAGGTTGGTAACATCTTGTGTTAGTATAATATCCATAATCCTTCTTATTTAAGTAAGTCAGCAACATAAGGCATTAACGAAATGTGACGAGCACGCTTAATTGCCTGAGAAACTTTACGCTGATATTTAAGTGATGTACCGGTTAAACGACGAGGAAGAATTTTCCCTTGCTCATTAACAAATTTCAAAAGGAAATCTGCGTCTTTGTAATCGATATACTTAATGCCGCTTTTTTTGAAACGACAATATTTTTTCTTTTTTACCTCTACCGATGGTGGCGTTAGGTATCTGATTTCTGATTGTGCCATTCTTTCGAAAATGTTTTAATTACGCTTCTACAATAGCTGCTTTGGGCGTTGAGTTTTTAAATGCACCACTGCGTCTCTTATCATTGAAAGCAAGCGCGTGTTTATCAAGAACAACTGTTAAGAAGCGCAAAATACGCTCATCGCGCTTGAATGCAACTTCCAGTTTATTGATTAAATCACCATTGGCTTCAAATTGAATCAGATGGTAGAAGCCGGTTGACTTCTTTTGAATAGAGTAAGCCATTTTACGCAATCCCCAGTTCTCATCGTGAACTATTTTTGCGCCATTTTCGGTAAGTATGGCTTTGAACTTGCCGACCGTTTCCTTCATCTGATCTTCAGACAAAACGGGAGTCATAATGAAAACGGTTTCATACTGTCTAAGCATGGGCTAAGTTGTTAAAAATTGGACGGCAAAATTAGTGAATCATTTCGATTCCACAAGCACTTTCTTTTGCATCCACCTAAGCAAACATTATAAGCTGCTTATAACTAAGCAAAAATGCTTCAAATCTATCTAACAATAAGCTTCTGAGAAGTGCTACCATAATGACTTGTAGCCTTAATCTGATAAACACCCTGAGCCCAGGAAGCTGTGTTGATATAATATCTGTTTTCTCCACTCATAGTTTTAGAATGGCTTACAGTTTCGACCAATCTGCCAGCTATATCAAAAACCTCAATCACTAAAGACAATGGCAAATCGGTATAAACCGGGATACAGGTAATGCCATTGGAAGGATTAGGAAATGCGCTTACAGAAAACAATTTATCTAAGGCATCTTGTTGGTAAGTAACCACCGAACTGGTATCAATTACTTTGAATTTCCACCATCCATCAGGAGCTACAATTGGTCTTACTTGAGATTTTCCACTATTTGAATTACCTTCTATGTAATAGAAGATTTCTGTATCCCCCGGCTGCGCCGGGATACTTGCCGACCATGTGTACTCTGCAGAATTTACTTCCTGCATTGGTAACTCAACATATGATGACAAAGTATCGTCGGTATAATAGAGCTTTGCATTTGATATTCCACTACGATGTTGAATACGCGCATTTACAACATAAGCATTTTCGGTGTCATAAGTATCGCTAAGCGGCTGATGGGAGATCAATAAAGGGTCGTTTACTCCAACGGTATGCGTTATGCAGTGAATAGCCCCACTAGCTGGAATTATATCGTTGCAATCAATTGGAACAATTCGATAACCCGGAAGACTTTCGCGCCAAACTCTTAATGCTGTTGTGTCATAACGTTCCTCGTAAACTGGTAAAAGAACTGTCTTATTTATAAAAATCGCATTTGAATACGTTCTGTAATCGCCATTCTGATTAGGGTAACGATTGTTATCGTCAGGTGGCTGAACTACTCTAACAATTTTATAAGGTGTTCCAAATACCGAATTAAAGTTGTCAAGCACATAAAGCATATTAGCCTCTATTTGCGGCCCATCAGCTACTCCATTGGGATATTGTCCGAAAAGAAGTGTTTCTTCATCAAGAAGCTTCATATGCATATCTATGTGATGTATTCCATCATAAGGCAAGGTTGGCATTTTGATGTATTCAGTGATTCCCATGAAGGAATTCATGATTTGATCAATTTGTGCCTCACTTTTATCAGGGTTTTCTTCAAGTATTAATTCTGAGGAAAATGCATTCCCAAAACCATCACTCATGAAATTCCCTCCTGTGTGAACAATCAAATTGGGACTTTGAGTTGTTTGTACAAGATTCAAATCAAGCAATCTGGCATAAGCTCGGGGAATTGAATCGTCTTGAACACGGCTTGGGCGATTGTATTTCCAATCGACAAGAAAAAGTGAATCAACATCATTTATATAAACTGTATTTGCGCCATAATCTCTTATCCACAATGAATTTGAAGGTTGAGGCTCAAACACAACATTAGGACCTAAAGGAACTCCGTAAAGGTTTATTAAGTCACTCTGCGCTGAGCTCGGATTTGTAGCGTGAACAATTACTTTACACTCTTCTTGAGCATATCTTATAATCTCTGCAAGAATTGCAGGATATGACCTCCAAGTAACAACCAAAGCTTGCACTTCTTCCCATTCTGCTGCAGTTCTTATACTAACTCCTTGCGGAGGATTATCAAGTATTTGTTGAGCATTTAGGGATTGAACACCCAAAACGAAAACAAGAATGACTCCTTTATACAATGATTTCAAAATAAACCGTTTAAAAAATTGATTACGAAGATACAAGTTTAGCAATTAAACCATGACCTTCGGTTTTACTCCATGTTTAAAATTTAGCAATGACAGAGCATCAGAAAATACTTCACTTAGTGCGCAGGGCCGGATTTGGACCTTCTGTTAAATCAAGCTTAAAAGGCACCTTAGATGAGCAACTAAATTTAGTTTTTGAGTCAAATAAATTTTACGAAGAGCTTTACTTACAAGATGAAGAGCGTGTAACGACTCGAGAGCTCCTAAAGATGACACCCGAAGAAAGGAAGGAAATTGTTAAAGACCTTGCCGCCAATGTTAAAAAGCTAAACCTCGACTGGCTTAAGCTCATGGGCAAGTCAGAGGGTCAACTGAGGGAAAAGATGTCATTATTCTGGCATGGCCACTTTGCAGTTAGAGTTCGTGGCTTTGCACAGGTAGAATCGTATATAAACACTGTTCGTAAATATGCTTTATCAAACTTTGGCGATTTACTAATGGCTGTTTCAAAAGAACCTGCGATGTTGAGGTTTCTGAATAATGTGCAGAATAAAAAGAACAGTCCGAACGAAAACTTCGCAAGAGAAGTTATGGAGCTATTTACCCTGGGAAGAGGAAACTACACTGAACAAGACATTAAAGAAGCTGCTCGCGCATTTACAGGCTGGGGAATTAATGATGAAGACAAATTCGAGCTTAAAACACAAATGCATGATTATGGAGAAAAAACCATTTTCGGAAAAACCGGAAAATGGGAAGGAGAAGATATTATTCGTATGATACTAGAGCAAAAAGAAACCGCTTTCTTCATCACCAAAAAGGTATATGCCTATTTCGTCAACAGAAAAATTAATGACCAAAGAGTGAGCGATTTATCAGAATACTTCTTCACAAACGGATATGACATTCCTAAATTGATGAGAAGAATTTTTGAATCAGATTGGTTTTATGAGGATGAAAATGTTGCTTCTCAAATAAAATCTCCAGTTGAATTGATTGTTGGCTTAAACAGAAGTTTTGGAATTTCATATGATAACCCTCAACCATTGCTTGCTTTGCAGCGTGTCTTAGGCCAAACCTTATTTTTCCCTCCAAATGTTTCAGGTTGGGCGGGCGGAAGAAACTGGATAGATAATTCAACACTTGTAACTCGAAATGAGTTTGCCTAGAATTCTCGCCGATGCCGGCGGGATGGATATTTCAGTTAAAAATAATATGGATGATGAAACTCCAAACGAAGTTTTTAAACCTTCAAGAAAGAGAACTTTAACTGCAGTTTCAATTGGAACTTATTTGGTAAGCAGTTTAAAGAAGATGATCATAGGAGGTTGTGGCAAGAAATAAGCACGCATCTGCTTGCAACCTCAAGAATCCCGGCAATGCCTGAAATATTCTCAAATGCAGTAATCTCCAAAAGAGAAGACTTGATTAAAAGAATGAGCATTTACATAACACAGCTACCTGAATATCAACTAGTTTAATTATGAAACGTAGAGATTTTCTTCAATATACAGGATTAACTTCCTCAGCTTTAATGATTCCAGGCTTTTTAAAAGCCTTTGAAAAAAATATCATTGAGAACACTGGAAAACGATTAGTAATTGTTCAATTGGCCGGCGGTAATGATGGTTTAAATACTTGTATACCTTATCAAAATGACATTTACTATGCTGCACGACCTAAACTTGCGATTCAAAAGAATGAGATACTCAGACTAACAGACGAGTTTGGGTTTCATCCTTCCTTAGAAGGGTTCAGAAAACTATTTGACAGTGGTGAGTTGTCCATTTATCATGGAGTTGGTTATCCCAACCCAGACAGGTCACATTTTAGATCAATGGATATTTGGCACACAGCAAGCGATTCAAGCGAATATTTAAACACTGGATGGATTGGAAGATTACTAGATTCTAACTGTCCTGGCTCTGAAAATCCTTGGTATGCATTGGAAGTGGATGATACCCTTTCGCTGGCAATGAAAGGACAAAACTTAAGTGGTTTTGCTGTAAAGAATCCACAAAGGTTAAAGCGCACATTAAACGATGATGTATTTACAGAATTAAATGTTCCCGCTTATGCAAGCGGGAATGATTCAGAAGTAAGTTTTTATATAAAACCCTTATTTCAACTCGGTCTGGTGCCAAATACATTTCAGAGAAGGCTGATATCAAAGAAATAACTTCCACCTACCCTACTCACGAATTTGGCAATAATATGAAGCAGATTGCTGGCTTTATTAATAATGGAATTGGTTCAAGAATCTTTTACACTGGATTATCTGGATTTGACACCCATATTAGACAGGCTGAAACGCAACAAAGGTTGTTGAAGGTGGTTAGTGATTCAATTTTCCAATTTAGGGATGATTTAAAAGCCTCGAGTAACTGGAATGATACAGTAGTAATGGTTTTCTCTGAGTTTGGAAGGCGTGTTAAGCAAAATGCAAGTAATGGAACCGATCATGGCACTGCTAATCAAGTTTACCTTTTTGGTGGCGATTTAAAGAATGCCGGCTTCAGGAATCAAGCATCTGATTTAAGTGTGCTTGATGATGGTGATCTTATTCACAGTCTTGATTTCAGAACCATTTACGCAAGTTTACTTGAGAAAACTCTGGAATTTGATTCCCAAAAAGTTTTGGGAAGGAAATTCGCCTTGATTGATGCTATTTAAAAGGAAATTATTCCTTAAATACCAATATTTCTTTGGTAACAGTTTCTAAATCAGTGAATTTCCCTTTGAAACGAGTGCCACGCACGATGTGATTGTCAATCCAATGGTAGTTTCCGCCGCGAGGCTTGCCCATTAGCATACCATGGTATTTAAAACCATTTTCCTTGAGCCAGATTTCTGTTACTTCTCTTAAATCTTCAGTACGTGATGTGAAGAATGTAATAATATGCCCTTCATCGTACCATTTATTAAGTGTTTCTAAAGCATCTGGATAAGCCACAGCTGTAGCCATCCGTTCAGGCTCTTCATTTGGGACATCGTCGCAAATTGTTCCATCAATATCAATAAGGTAATTCATGATATTGGCGGGTAAAATTGGACTTATATGATGCCCTTGTTCATCAAAACTCTCTTGAAGATCTTTCTCTGCCATAAGTAATTATTCTATTTGCAAATATACTTATCACAGATTAAAGATTCATTAAGTAAATTAGATTTTTATTTACAATTTCACAAACAATTGTTGAAACAGCAAAATTAACTTCAAAACGCAATACGACCTACAAGGCTTAAATGCCTATTCTCAGTGTCGTTCAGACAATAAGGACATCCCAACCTTAGCCGATTATATTTTCTTTAGTCCAGCCTTGACAAGTACCTTTCTCATTGCCATGTCTGCAAAAAAACCAAGATTTATTGGAATGCCACGGCTATCGAGTTGATTGTATCTAAAAATGTTGTAGAAGCGCGAGTAGTTGCCTCCTTCGGGCCTTTGGTATCTGCCATTAATTCCGAGCGTATCATTTCCGTATGGAAACTTGAAATTAAATAAAAGAGATTCAGATGAAAGGGAACAATCGCAATTTTCTTCCGCTATATTGTATTCTGTTAAACCTTTATCCATACTTAGGATAAATGCCTTTTTATAATCAGTTAGATAAATGTAAGATGGCTTCAATAATTTAGTCCAAACACCAAATTTCATTTTCATTTCAGCAACGAACTTTCTGGAAGCTTCAAGCAGTTCTTGTTCAGGAATTGAGCTTACTTTAATTAGATTATCAGCTAAAAGAATCTTTTCGAAGTCAACATTGTACTTCTTAATCGAAGCATCTGTATCATGAGGTTTCCCGGGTGTGTACATTTCGCCCGGATAAAGCAGAATAGGTTCAGAGTTAGTTCTATTCTTGATAAAGTCTACAACTTTTTGAGGTCGGTTTACTTCATCATTTAGGTAGAAGTTTTCTTCATGGCAGAACCAAACGAAACTAGCAATTGGAATAGTTATTCTTGGTTTGAAAATGTCGACCTGAAATTTGAGTCCTTCTAATTTATCGTCGGCAACCTTTCGTCTAAATTCTTTTTGATCTTTATTACCAGCCCAATAAGCATAAGAAAACTGTGTAAGTAGAATATCAGGCACTCCAACTTTTCTTTTTATTTTTTCGGCTTCAGCTCTATCTCTAATTCCGCAATCATTCGTGTTAAAAACAGTACACTCTTTTGTTTTGATAAAAATCCATGAATCTCCTTCTTGGTAATGTTCGCAAAGCACTGAGAAGTCAGATGAAAGATCAACAAACTGATCAGGATGCATTTCGATAACATCTTTAAAGCCCTTTTTGCGGCAATAATTAACCACTCTCTTATCTGCTGTTACCTGAAAAAGGACAGTAATTTTATTACGATATGCTTCCGGAATTTTTGAAATGTTGGGCGGAAAAAAATGATCTGGATGCTCATGAGAAAACCAAATATGGCTGACATCGGCAAAATCATCATACCCAAATTTGGTTTCAGAAATAAAATTCCAGCCATTATTAAAGACTGTTCCTTCCAGCCAAGGATCCACAACTAAGTGAATACCATCGTGTTTAACAGAAAAAGATGAATGATTGATAAAAGTTAATTTCATAGGCTTCAAACTTATAGCAAAAGCAAAGATGAAACAATGATTTTTATCAATTTACAGATAATTTGAGACTTTATAGAAACTACATCTCTACAGTCTTTGTAATTGCAATTCTCTTAGAACGTGGTTAGGTATTTTCATCTGAATCACCGAACCATTCTTCGATATCACGTCTTTCTTTTTTCGAGGGTCTTCCTAGTCCTCTCGGCCTGTATACAAAGCGAAATTCTTTTAAACGATCAATACTTTTGTATTCTTCTTCAGGAGTTAGATCTTGCAAATAATCAGGAACCAGTTTAGCTGCCACTCTACTATCAAGAAGAGCAGTAACTTTTATGGTTTTCTTAATTTCTCCGACCTGGACGGTATACTCTTCTCCTATTTTAACTTCTTTGGAGGCTTTTACATTATCACCCAGAAACTTCACTTTTCCTCCTTTGATGGCATCAGCAGCCATGGAGCGGGTTTTAAAAATTCTTACAGCCCACAAATACTTATCAATTCTAACAGCCATTAATTAGAATATCGCCTTTGTCTCCAGCGAGAACTCGCTGTATCTTGAATAGAAAGCAATTCTTTTGGTTCTTGAACCTTATTACCTGATATTTTGGAAGCAAATAATGCTGCAACTTCTATTTCCGCTGGACTTAATTCCTCGAAGAGAAAGTCCGGTTTGAAATGATGTTTAACAAAGTTAGTATCGAAGTTTCCACTTCTGAAGGCTTGATGATTTAGAGCGAAGCGGCAAAAAGACAGAGTTGTTTCAACACCAGCTATTTCATAATCTCTAATTGCTCTAAGCATTTTCTCGATGGCTGCATCCCTATTTTCTGCATGAACAATGAGTTTGCTAATCATTGGGTCGTAATATATTGGAATGTCCATCCCTTCTTCGAAGCCACCATCAACCCTAACCCCATTACCTTCTGGAAGCTTGTAAACAATAAGATTTCCAATATCAGGTAAAAAGTTTTCTGCCGCATTTTCGGCATACACCCTAATTTCAATAGAGTGGCCGTTTATGCTAAGATCTTCTTGCGAGAAGCTAATTTTCTCTCCTCTGGCAACTTTGATTTGTTCCTTTACCAAGTCTTTGCCTGTGATAAACTCAGTAACAGGATGTTCAACTTGAAGTCTTGTATTCATTTCAAGAAAATAAAAATCAAGATTTTCATCTACAAGAAATTCAACAGTACCAGCTCCAACATAATTACATGCTTTTGAAATTCTAACAGCACATTCGCCCATTTCTTTGCGCATTTTTTCACTAACTATGCTTGAAGGAGCTTCTTCAATCACTTTTTGGTGGCGCCTTTGAATACTGCATTCACGTTCGAAAAGGTAAACACAGTTTCCATGGGTATCTGCCATGATTTGAATTTCTATATGTCGTGGTGAGCCAACATATCTTTCAATAAAAACAGAACCATCGCCGAAAGCAGATTTAGCTTCAGAGATAGCCAATTGAAGTTGTTCATGGAAGTCTTCCTCTTTTTCAACGATGCGCATTCCTTTTCCACCTCCACCGGCTGAAGCTTTTATTAAAACAGGATAACCAATAGTTCCCGCAATTTTCATTGCCTCTTGAGTATCTGTGATGGCTTCTTCAGTTCCAGGGACTAGTGGAATATTATGACTTTTAGCAGCCGCTTTTGCGGCTAGTTTAGAACCCATCATCTCCATAGACTCCGGAGATGGTCCAATAAAAGTAATTCCAGCTGCTGTAACTGCTCTAGAAAAAGAGGCATTTTCGGACAAGAAACCATATCCTGGATGAATTCCATCAACACCTAATTCGAGGGCTACTTCAATAATTTTATCTCCTTTTAGGTAGGACTCAGACGAAGCAGGCGGTCCAATACAAACGGCTTCATCGGCATATTTAACATGCGGCGAGTTCCTATCTGCTTCAGAATAAACAGCTACCGTATTAATACCCATTTCTCGGGCAGAACGCATTATCCTAAGGGCTATTTCGCCTCTATTGGCTACAAGAATTTTTTTCACGTTATGGGTGAATGATTTGAATTGTTTTATTAAAGCTTTCGCCTTGAATCTGCAATAAGTACATTCCTGCAGGTAAATTTTCGAGGCTCAAAATGGTATGCTCATTTGTAGTTAAACCTGATTCAAGGGACCTTCCCAAAGCGTCAGATAAAGTAAAAGTAAGACTGCCTTTATTTTTAGCAATTATATTTAAGTTGTTGGTTGCTGGGTTAGGATACACATTAACAAATGCATCATCAAGTTCGCCAAGTCCAGATATTATAACTGATACAGGGGCAGAAGCAATAGAACATCCTCCGGAGGTGACAAGCACATAATACTCTCCATTTTGAGTTGCGGTAAATGTACTTTCGTTGGCACCTGAAATAAACGAATTGCCAAAATACCACTGATAAGTTCCCGGTGTACTAACCGACAAATCTGCTTGATTAACCTCGATTACTGGAATTTCGGGAGCTGGATTAACTACAACAAATGCAGTAAACGTAGTAGTATCGCTAAATGTAGAATTTGATGCTACCAGAGTTACATCGTAACTACCCGATTGGTTGTAGGTAACATTGGGGTTGGTTGCACTCGATGTTTCAGGAATTCCACCCTCGAAAGTCCATTGATAAAGAGTAGCATTATCACTCAAATTATTGAATTGTAAAGAAGAGCCTTCACAAACTACTTGAGAGGAAGAAGAGAAATCGGCGTTCGTTAGAGAAACAATTGGTGCTGTGCATAAGCCACTTACAACAATGTCATCAATGAAAATGTTATTTCCTCCATCATTATATGCATCAAATCGAAAAATCACATCGCTCGAGCCATCCCAACTGCTTATGTCTATCGACATGCACTCGGCTCCAATGCACCAGTCATTTGTAGATGAAGGAGTAAAATTACTTGTCAAAAGAACATTAGTAGCTAATTGATTGGTACTATTACTTCCCCCTCCTTTAGCTTCCAATCTAGTCCAGTTTAATCCCTGGTCAGCAGAAATGTTAATAATCAAAGAATCTGCTTGTGATGTAGTTCTGCGGCGGTGAGCATATTTAATATCTAAAATATTATTACTTGTTTCGGCAAGCGAAACGGAAGGAGAAATTACAAAATCCCATGCGCCTTCATTAGAAGCATTATTGAAAATATTAATTCCCAAGCTTGATGAGCTACCTGAAATACCTGAAGTAGAAAAAACATCCCATGTATTTTCAGCATCAGGATTGACGGCAATGTACCCAAGCTCATCTAAAGTTCCTTGTTCAAATCCTTCAGAATAAACCGTTTTTATACCTGTATTAGTTACAGTAACATAATCTTCAAACAAGGTTGTGTCAGACCCAAACTCATTGCTTACAATAAGTTGGACACTGTAAGCCCCAAAATTATTATATGTAACTGTTGGATTAGCTTCTTGTGATGCAGAAGGATTTCCGCCAGCAAATTCCCATAAATATGAATCTGCATTGGCAGATGAGAAGTTATTAAAGCTAACAGTTAAACCTGGACAGCCACTGCGTCCTGCAGCGTTAAAGTTGGCAACAGGAGGCACATCAGAATTACAAATATATGTAAGCACTTGTTGAACTGCTCCATTCACGTTTAATCTTCGGTTTTCAGCCACCAAACCATCTAAAGACTCAAGTTGTTCTGCCCCTTGATAGAGGTATTGTTTCATTTGCAAAGCAATTGCTCCCGGGTTAACTCTATAATCGCTAATTAACACATCACATGCTGCAGCATACATAAGTGCTATAGATCCTGCTACTTGAGGAGTTGCCATTGAAGTCCCTGTGAGGTTTCCATAATTTGAGTTGGTAACCGTTGAATAGACAGATGTTCCTGGAGAAGCGATGTCGATTGATTCAATTCCAAATCCGGCACCGTTGTACTTTTCATCATCACGATTACTGTTCGTTACTGAGATAAGGAATTCTGAAGCGCAGGCTGTTGGAATATCTCCAGTTTGGTCAATATTAAAATTGGCATTTGCCGTTGCACCGGCACTCAAAATTCCAGCAGCACCAAGTTCATCATAAAAAGAGCACCAGATTGGATAATTATCAGGATTACCTTGATCTACGCCAAAAGATGAATTGGTAGAAACAACAAAGGCACCTTTCTCACCATTGGTTTCATTATAAAGTAATCTCATATCTGCAGCATAAGAATAAGCTGCCACAACAGTAGCTTCATTTCCTGAAGAGCCTGCAATAGGGAGGATTTTCACATGCCAATTGACACCTGAAACACCAAGATTATTATCTCCAACTGCACCAATAATTCCTGAAACATGGGTTCCGTGTTGATCAGAGGGAATCGTTCCATCATCATTGTATGCATCCCAACCGCTGACATCATCAATGTAACCATTGTTATCATCGTCAATGTTATTGTTAGGAATCTCAAGTCGATTAACAAAGTAATTTTCAATAAGATCAGGGTGGTTCATTTGGAATCCCCCGTCGATAACAGCAACAACAATAGTATCGCCAAGTGCAGTTGTTCCACCTGTGGTAACATCCCAAGCTAAAGTTGCATCAATGTCGGCTCCTGCCAATCCTCCTCCCTGCCCTGTATTTTTTAGAGCCCATTGTTGGTCGAAGGAAGGGTCGTTTGGAAGAGTTTCACGCAATTGAACATAATGATTAAACTGAGCTACTTTTACTGAAGCAAAAGCTTGTAGATCTTTCAGTTTTGCAGTTTCATTACCTTGTTCTGAGACACAAAGCCAAATATTGAATCTCTTTGAAAGATTTCTTGTAAGAACAAATGTGTTTTGTGATTGGCTTAGTGATTCCTTATCAAACTGATCTGGAGTAAAACCTTGATGTAGTTGAATAATAAACTCGCCTGGCACATTGTTCTGTGCCATTAAACTAAGGCACAGAATTGATGCGAAAAATGATAAAAAGATTTTCATGTGATGGTTATAATGTTTGGCAATTTACGAAGAAAGACTCCATAAACTAAAAAAGGCAGTCCTAAAAGAACTGCCTTTGAATAGTATTTGTTTTAAATCAGGCTAAAACCTCTTTCACTTTATCAGCAGCTTCCTGAAGCTCGATAGCAGAAAGCACTCTTAAGCCGGATTCATCAATAATTTGTTTTGCTTCAACAGCATTTGTTCCTTGCAGTCTTACAATGATAGGAACTTTAATTTCGCCAATATTCTTGTAAGCATCAACAATTCCTTGAGCAACTCGGTCGCATCTAACGATACCGCCAAAAATGTTAACAAGAATAGCTTTAACCTTATCATCCTTAAGAATAATTCTAAAAGCTTGCTCTACCCTAGCAGCATCAGCGGTGCCTCCAACATCAAGGAAATTTGCAGGATCTCCACCTGCAAGCTTGATGATATCCATTGTAGCCATGGCTAATCCGGCACCATTAACCATACAACCGATATTACCATCGAGCTGAACATAATTTAGATTGTAACTCCCTGCTTCAACTTCAGTTGGATCTTCTTCGTGAATATCTCTCATTTCAAGGATATCCTTATGACGATAAAGACCATTTTCATCAAGATTCACCTTTGCATCAACAGCAATGACTTTTCCGTCAGAAGTCTTTAACACAGGATTAATTTCAAATTGAGAAGCATCAGAGCCGTCATAAGCTTTATATAATGAGCTAACAAATTTGACCATTTGCTTATTAGATTCTCCTTTGAGCCCTAAGTTATAAGCAATTTTTCTTGCTTGAAAACCTTGAAGTCCAACTCTAGGGTCTATTTCTTCACGAAGAATTTTCTCTGGATTAGTATGAGCTACCTCTTCGATATCCATCCCACCTTCGGTGGTATAGATGAACATATTGCGACCAGTTTGCCTGTTAAGAAGTACACTCATATAGTATTCTTTTGGCTCTTCAGCTCCCGGATAATAAACATCCTGTGCGATCAAAACCTTTCTCACGAACTTCCCTTCAGGTCCTGTTTGAGGAGTTATCAAAGTCATTCCAAGAATCTTAGAAGATATTTCTCTTACCTCTTCGAGGGATTTTGCCAGCTTAACGCCTCCACCTTTTCCTCTTCCTCCAGCATGAATTTGTGCTTTAACAACCCACCAACCGGTGCCAGTTTGTTCTTGAAGGAGCTTTGCTGCGTCAACTGCCTGATCTGCAGTTTCTGCAACTATACCTTCTTGAATTCCAACACCATAACTCTTTAATATTGATTTCCCTTGATATTCGTGAATATTCATTTCTCAAATAATTTGGTGGCAAAAGTAGCAGATTTAGGGGAAAATCAATCAATAAAAATAGACTGAAAGTTAATGGACCTATTCTAGTGTATGTCTTTGACAAAAACTTGTTAGTAAAATCTAATCTAAAGCTGGAAATCATCAAATTTGTGTTGCAAATTGCGTTAAAATAAAAAACATGGACCGGAAATCTACCACCTTCCCGGCGCATGTAAGTTCAGATACTATTGCAAGAGAGTCGGGTAAAACTCTTAAACAATGGTTCAGCTTATTGGAAGCTCATGTCGACGAGTTATCGTTGCCTGAGGAGTGCGCGAGTTTTATCAATAAAGAGTATGGCGTTTCTGCCAACTTAGCAACATTTATTAGCTTGAAGTATTGTGCTTTTCTGAAAGGAGATAGCATTGAACAAGAAACTGATAAGTGCTTTTATACAAGTGCTACCAAAACATTTCCAATTGGAATTCATGTTCTGGAATCTTATCTAACAGACGAATCTCTTAGATTAAGTTGGCTGGAGCCTCATTTTAAGCCAGAATTAATAAATACAGGTCGGAATATGCGCCTATCAAGTAGGTTTAATGGATTGATTCAAATTAGTTTTAAAGGAAAAGGACCTCAAAAGTGTCAAATTACAATTCAACACCTTAATTTAGCGAGCGAAGAAGCTGCAATTGAACTGCAAGCTTTCTGGAAAGAGAAACTCAATAGCTTGAAAAAGGTGTTAAATGTAAATGATTAAGGCGCAAGGAATCACAAAAGCTTACGGAAGCTTATCGGTAATAAAAGGAGTTGATTTAGATATCCATAAAGGAGAGGTTGTAGCTATTGTTGGAGCTTCGGGTGCAGGAAAGACCACCTTACTTCAAATTTTGGGTACATTAGAACGTCCAGACTCAGGAGAATTGATTTTTGGCGAAAGCAAACCTATGCTTTTGAGTGACCGAAAATTATCAGCTTTTAGGAATAAGCACATTGGTTTTATTTTCCAGTTTCATCAATTATTGCCTGAATTTACTGCAATTGAAAACGTAATGATTCCAGCATTAATTTCTGGAAAGAAAAAAAATGAAATTATTGACAGAGCCTCTGCCTTATTAGATAAGTTGAATATTCTAGACAGGGCCAATCACAAGCCGTCAGCGTTGTCGGGCGGAGAGCAGCAGCGTGTTGCAGTAGCAAGAGCATTGATAAATCAACCAGATTTAATCTTAGCAGATGAGCCTAGTGGGAATTTAGATTCTAAACACGCAAAAGAACTACATGAATTATTCTTTTCGTTAAGAGATGAGTTCAAGCAAACAATTGTAATTGTAACGCATAATGAAGAGCTGGCTCGCATGTCTGACAGGCGTTTAACAATGGTAGACGGGCGCTTTTCGTCTTAAAACTTATCAACGAAATTAATCCAAAGGAAAAATCTAAGCATGCATAGTTTATCTTTGCCAAGGATCAAGCAAGCTTAGTTCAGCCTCTAAATTTAATACGACATTTAAATCAGGGAAGAATAAATTTATTCGTTCCTAAGAATTATATTATCCTAAAAATGATAGCAAACGTTGATAATACCAAGGAGATACTAAAGAATTATTTTGGTTATAGTTCTTTCAAGCCAATGCAAGAAAGTGTTATTCAGGAATTTCTTCAAGGGAAAGATTGTTTGGTATTAATGCCTACCGGCGGAGGCAAATCTTTATGCTATCAGGTGCCTGCTTTAATTCTTCCTGGTGTCGCATTAATAATAAGTCCATTGCTTGCCTTGATGAAGGATCAGGTTGATGCCTTAATTGATAAAGGTATTCATGCTGCGTCATGGAATAGCAGCACAAGTACTGAAGAAGTTGAAGATATTATTTACGCCTGCAGAAGAGGAACATTAAAGCTGTTATACGTTTCGCCAGAAAGATTACTGGCTTTGACAAAAGAATTTATCTCTTCAGTAAATTGGTCTTTTATTGCCATTGATGAAGCACATTGTGTTTCTGTTTGGGGCCATGATTTCAGACCCGAATATTCAAAGATTGGAGAATTGAGGAAATTACTTCCCAAAATTCCATTTATTGCATTAACAGCTACTGCAGATTCAATTACTCGTCAGGATATAAAAAAACAATTACATCTTGAAGATGCAAAAGAATTCATTTCATCGTTTGACAGACCTAATTTATCACTTGAGGTTAGAACCAATCGGAGTCCTGGTAAAAGAGACGAAGAAATAAAAGATTTCGTTGAAGAGCATAGAAATATGCCTGGTATTATTTATTGCCAAACACGAAAAATCACGGAGACATTGGCAATACAACTAAAAAATCTTGGAGTTGCTTCTTCGGCATATCATGCAGGAATGCCTATGAAAGAAAGAATTCGAGTGCAGGATGGTTTCCTTTCTAATCGAATAAAAGTAGTTTGCGCCACAGTTGCTTTCGGAATGGGGATTGACAAATCAGATATTAGATATGTCATTCATTACAATCTCCCCAAAAATATGGAGAGCTATTATCAGGAAATTGGTCGTGCAGGGCGTGACGGTAAGCCATCAAAAACAATTCTATATTATTTAGACAAAGATGTTGAATTGCTCAAACGTTTTGCGATTGAAAGTGGACAAGTTAAAATAAACTTGAAAAAGCTAGAATTAATTACGAATTATATAGTAGAAGCTGGATGTAGAAGGAAATATTTATTGAATATTTTCAATGAAAAATATTCAAAGGATTGTGGAAATTGCGACAGGTGTCATGGTAATACTGATACTGTAGTTATTGAAAACATGAATAATACAAATGTATTTGAAGTACTTAGTCAACTTAGAATAAGCTTAAGTAAGAAGAATAAATGTCATCCGATTCAAATAGTTTCAGATGATTTACTGGCATTAATTTCAAGTGTGGATGCGCAAGAGCCATATAAAATAAGAAATGTTAGAGGAATGTCACTTAAAGTGTTCTCTGAATATGGCTGGATTTTCCTTGCAGAGGTTTGTAAGTTAACTAAAATGCTAGGTTACGACATGCCAGATAAGCGCAAAGTAGAAATCTGGAAACTTTTTGAGGAAGGATTAACACCTCAAAAAATAGTAGAAGAAAAGAAGATTAAAATAGAAACATTATATTCTCATTGTCAAAAACTTGTTTCATATAATTTTCCATTAAATAAGCGATTATTAATAAGCTCAAATGAAGAAGCAATAATTAGAGCAAGTATTAATAGAAACATAGGGCTCAGTGATGTTTATGAAGAATTAATTGATACAATTCCTGAATATAAATTAAAACTAGGAATAGCATTAATTACAAAACAATAGATAGTAATAATATTTCACAAAGAAGAACCCAAATTGATATCTTATATTCGAAATACGTAAATCGAAATACGTAAATCGAAATACGTAAATCGAAATACGTAAATCGAAATACGTAAATCGAAATACGCAAATCGAAATACGTAAATCGTGATACGTAATACGTGATACATAATACGTGATACATAATACGTGATACGTAATTCCTACATCGTAAAATTAATTTTCAGGCAGGACACGGAGTTAGCCTATTTTACTAACTCAAGTTCCTCAATAAGATGTCGAGCTCCGGCGAATTTATCGATTATAAACATTGTATAACGAATATCCACAGTAATGTTCCGAACTTGATTAATATCATAATAAACATCACTCATAGTACCTTCCCAATTTCGGTCAAAGTTTGTCCCTATCAATTCTCCCTTAGCATTAAAAACCGGACTGCCAGAGTTCCCTCCTGTTGTATGATTTGATGCAGCAAAACAGGTTCTCAATTGTCCTTTCTTGTCGGCATACATGCCAAAATCTTTATTCTCAATAAGTGTTCTTAATTTATTCGGAATTTCATAATCGGGATTTCCAGAATTATTCTTCTCAAGTATACCTTCAGCTGTTGTATACCATTCAAAATCTGTAGCATCTGCGGGACTATAACCTTCTGCTTTTCCAAATGCAACTCTTAAAGATTGGTTTGCATCAGGATAGTATTTCTTTTCAGGAATCACAACCCTAAGAGCTTCAACATAACGCCTGTTTAGAGGAATTAATTCATTATTAATTTCTCTATACTCTTTTATTATTTCATTATAAAACTTATCGTAGTAAAACTTAGCTAAAACCATTGCAGGATCATTACTTACAACAGCCACAATTGTTGAATCGTCTTGTTCTAAAAGATTTATTAAATCTGCCTCATCATCAAATATACTTTGGGCGAAAAGAGAGTCTATCGAAGCATTAATTTGCTCTGCATTTGAAGCTGTATTTAAGTACAAATAGTTCGAATTAAATTCTTTTTTAGTTTTTGAATAGTATTCATAAAAGACAACCTTGCTAAGTGATATATCAAGTCCTTTATAATAATCTTTAAAATGACTATTAATCTTATTGATGGCATCACTTTTAAACTTATCAGAATTTGCTTTTTCTCCATTATTTAACTCCTCCAATTGCCTCATTCCATATGCAAAGCGAATAATCTCTGAACTAAGCAAACCTTCTGAAAAAATATCCAACTCATGCTGAACTGGTGAAATTCTTTTATATTGTTCTTCAAATTTCGGCAATAAGTCTATGTAATCAACATATAATGTTGATTCATTAATTCGTCTTTTAAATTCAAGTTCAGTCTCTCTCTTTCTTTCAATCGCATTTGCTTTCTTTAAACCTTTGGCTTCACCAGCCCATTTTTTATGATAATTACTAACTCCTGAATATTTATCAGCATATTTAATAAATACAGCTCTGTCTGCATTCATATACTCATTCATTACATCCAATCTTTTACCTCTCAATTCAACTTTTAAAGGATTGTTTTGATTCACAATTTGGTCAACTGCATAAGAAGTAAGGTATTCATTTGTCCGAGCCGGAAATCCATAAACCATTGTAAAATCATTTTCCGAAATACCTGATGTTGAAATTTTAAAATGATATTTAGGAGTGTAGGGTTTATTTTCAGGCGAATATTCAGCTGGTTGATTATCGGGGCCTGCATATATTCTAAAAAGGGAGAAATCGGCAGTGTGACGAGGCCACATCCAATTATCAGTGTCTTTTCCGAAATTGCCAATACTTTGAGGAGGTGCGCCAACCAACCTAACATCTTTAAAAACTTCAGTTACAATGAGCATATATTCATTGCCATTATACATAGGTTTTATCAAAGCTTCATAATGAGTATTTTCTTTCGCTTTAGCAACAATTTCTAATGATCTTGCAGCTACAAAATTCTCTCTTTCGGTTTCTGAAAGATTTGGGTCTATATCCTTAAGAACTTCAGAAGTAACATCCTTCATACTAACAATGAATGTAACACTGAGTCCCGGATTAGGAAGCTCATCTGATTTATTCTTAGCCCAAAAACCATCCTGTAAGTAATCGTTCTCTAAGCTGGAATGGTCTTGTATCTGCCCAAAGCCACAATGATGGTTAGTGAGCAATAAACCCTGATTTGAAATTACCTCACCAGTACATCCCCTTCCGAAAAGGACAATTGCATCTTTCATACTCGAATGATTAAGACTAAAAATGTCATCGGCAGAAATCTTCATCCCCATGGCTTTCATGTCTTTTTCATTAAGTTGCTTAAGTAATGTTGGCAACCACATACCTTCATCAGCTTTAACAGAAAGAAGGCGAAAAGAAAAAAGTACAATCAATAATATGCTATATCTCATGATGAATGAATTTAAGGCTGCAAAATGCAAAAAAATGATTGATTTATGTACATTGAGCCCATCTAGACAAAGGAATTACTCATGAAGTATATATATGTAGTATTAAGTTTGGTTTTGATATCCAATCAAATTGATAGTCAAACTCTACCTCCAAATATCGCTTGGCATGGAAAAAGCCTTTCATATATGGCAAAACCCGAAAATCCATTAGCGACTGTTTTTGAAAAAAGCAAAGGATTGAGAAGTGCAAACCCCGAACAACTTGTTTCATTGCTCGAAGTTTTTGCTTCACAACCTTTAGTTTCAATAAGTGAAATAGCAAAATCGCCATTAGGCTTTCCCGTGTATGCAATAAGAATTTCAACAGACGCTGAATTCAGAAATGGTAACAAGCAATCTCAAAAGCCATTGATCTTGTTTCAAGCTGGGATTCATGCGGGTGAAATTGACGGATTGGAAGCCGGTTTGATGATTTTGCGTGATTTATGCACTGGCCGTTTAAGATCTTTATTGGAAAAAGTTGATGTTGTTTTTATTCCTGTAATAAATCCTGATGGTTTTGCAAGACAGTCAAGTTTTAATAGAATAAATCAACGTGGCCCTCAAAGCATGGGTTGGAGAACAAACTCATTAAATCAGAATTTAAACAGGGATTACACCAAATTAGATACACCAGAATTAAGAGGTTTGATGGAATTAATAAATGAAATTAAACCTGATTTATATTTTGATATTCATGTTACCGACGGAGCAGACTATCAGTACGACATTACTTATGGATGGACTCCAAAACACGCCTATTCTCCAGGAATTTCTATGTGGCTTGATAATTTTGCAAGGCCATATTTTAATGCTTCATTAGGCAATGAAGGACATATTCCGGGTCCGCTAATTTTTGCAAAAAACGGAGTTGATTTTTCAGATGGTAATGCTGACTATATTTTTTCCCCTCGTTTTTCTCATTCTTGGGGCGATGCCGTTCATATTCCAACAATTCTTGTTGAGAACCACTCGCTTAAGCCATTTATTCAAAGAGTGCTGGGCACATATGTGCTAATGGAATCAGCAATTAGGTTAATGGCAGAGAAAGGAGCAGGCTTAAAAGCGGTTATTGAGAATGATAAAAAGTTGCGGAATTCACCAATTACACTTGGCTGGAGTTTACCCGAAAGCACCAAAGATTCAATTTTTTTCAAAGGAATTGAGAGTCAAGAAATGAAGTCTGCTCTTACAAATGTTACTTACACACAATGGTTAGGGAAAGTTAAAAATGAAACCATTAAATCTTGGTCAAACACAAAAATTGCAGCTAAAACTGAAAGAAAAAGTAAATTCATAATTCCGGTTCAGTACAAAGAAGTTATTTCAGTAATCGAAAAGCACGGTATTGAATTTGAAAGAATGCAAAAAGCAGAAACCTTAGAAGTAACAATGTATAAATTGAAAAATGTGGAGATGCAGGGTAAACTTCCTTTTCAAGGTAGAGTAAGACTTAAAGGAGAAACTAGTCTAATCAAGCGAAAGCAAGTATTTCCTATGGGTTCGATTGTAATTGACACTGATCAACCATTAGGGACATTTGCTCATCTTCTTTTAGAGCCGGATGCAGGTGACTCATTTTTTCAATGGGGATTTTTCAATGGAATTACAGAAAGAACTGAGTATTTTGAAGACTACGCCATGGTACCGATGGCAGAAGAAATGGCAGGTAGAAATCCTGAATTAATGAAGAAGTACAAATTAGCACTCGAAAATGACACAAATCTCAAAAATGATTCGAATGCAAGATTAAGATGGTGGTATGAACGAAGTCCTTATTACGACGATACTTATTTATTATATCCCGTTGGAATGATTAAATAAGAATTATCGTGCGATTTCAATTTTGACTTTGGATTTTTTCAATTTCTCACCAGAAAGATTTTTTAAAAGAGAATGTATCTTTTTTCTATTTACAGCAACGTAGGATGAATGATCGAGAATAGTGATTAATCCTATTTCTGAATTATCTAAACCGCCTTTCTTTAAAATCAAACCAACTAAATCGCCTTTACTAATTTTTTCTTTTTTGCCTGCTGAAAAATAGATACACTCAAATTGAGGTTGCTTTGGAAGTGCAAATTGTTTGGACAATTTAATTAAAGGTATTCTCTCATTTAAATATTTTGGAAGGCTTTCATCATTTCCAAGAATTAAATAAGAATCGCCCTCGGCATGCATTCTTGCAGTTCTTCCATTTCTATGAATAAAAGCTTCTTCATGAATTGGCAATTGATAATGCACTACATGTTTAACCTCAGGAATATCCAAACCACGAGCAGCTAAATCAGTTGAAATTAAAACACTACAAGCGCCAGATCGGAATTTGATAAGATTCCTTTCTCTATCAATTTGCTCCATGGCTCCATGAAAAATACCATGAGAGAAGCCAACTTGAGAAAAACTCCTGCTAATTCTTTCTACCGCTTCGCGGTGATTACAAAAAACGATGCAAATTTCGTTGTTAAACCCAGCTACTAAATTCAGCAAATACTCTACTTTCTCCTCTGCAGGAGTGTGAAGTAATTGCTGACTTAATTTAACAGAATTAATTTCTCTTAAATAATTAATCTTAGTGACTTGCTTTATTTTGAGAAAATCAGGTAAATCCTCAAGATTCGTGGCCGAAGTAAGGATTTGCTTAGGCAATTGATTAATCTGTTTAAAAATGAACTCCAAATCTTTATGGAAGCCCATTTCCAGTGATTTATCAAATTCATCAAGAATGACCATCCGAATACCTTTAGCATCTATTCTCTGGTTAAAAAAATGGTCCGCCAAACGACCTGGTGTAGCAATAATTACATCAGGATTTTCAGCTAATCTGTTCTGTTCAATTCGGGAATTATGTCCACCATAACACACGCATGACGAATAGCCTGTTTTTAGAGATTTAAAAACTGTTTCTATTTGAATTACTAATTCTCTCGCAGGTGAAATAATTAAAGCCTGAACTTCTTTTAAATCAGACTTTAGTTCTTCGATGAGACGAATTAAATAGGCAATGGTCTTCCCGCTTCCGGTGGGAGATAATAAAATAATATCCTTGGTAGCAAAATCGAGTGCAATGACTTCTTTTTGCATTGAATTTAATTCATCAAAATTCTGAGTTTTCAGAATTTCATTGATATGGGTTTGATTTAAGCTCATTCACATCAAAGGTAGAATAAACTTAGACGCCTTTACTAATCAGTATTTTTATCCTCCTGAATAGGAGTAATTGGTCGGGGACCACGTTTATAAATGATTAAGCCGTTTAGAAAGTTACGTAAAACCTGATCGCCGCAAGACATATATTTTGGGTGATCTTCTGCTCTAAACAAAGCATTCACTTCTGATTCAGACATTTTAAAGTTAACCAATCCAAGTATATCAACTATTTGATCATTGCGCAACTGCAATGCAACTCTGAGCTTTTTAAGAATATCGTTGTTGGTCATACTTGTTTGATTTATTCGTCAAAATTCGAAAATAAATCCAATTGAAGGTGTTACAAGTGCAGAATTATCTTGAAGTAATACAGGAATGCCATTAGAACCGTCAGCTTTTAAGGCTTGTCCATCAGTTGTTTCAAAGTCAGAATTATCTTCATTTCGCTTAAACGAATAATTCGGGAGAGCCGGATTAGCAAAGCCAAACGCATTCACTATATCCATATATAAATCAAGCGTTGAGCGTTTAAAATAGAATTTTTTATCCAATCTAAAATCAAACTGATTAAAGTCAATTAAACGTAAAGTATTTAGTTGATTAAAATCCAAAACTCCAACTCCAGTCGTAGGGAAATTAAGTTGAGACAATGTAGCGTCAAATGGTGTGTAGGGTGCACCTCCCGCGAAGCGGTATTTCAATCCTATCTCCCAGCCCTTCTTGAATTTACGACCTAACAAACCCGAAATAAGATGTCTATAATCCCATGCTGAAGCAATTAATTTACCATCAGATCCAGAGAATTTAGAGCGAACAAATGTGTAGCTAAAAACTGCAAAAATCTTCTTCACTAATTTCTGCTGAACATAAAATTCAAAACCATACGTTTCTCCACCACCTGTGCTTGTTACAGGCTCATTTCCAAGAACGTCGAATCCGCCACCTTGATTTGCTAAAGAAATACCATCCCGCAACGAAACCGGGTAATTGCTATATCGTTTGTAAAAACCTTCCAATGTAAATCTTAGATCTTCTTTTGGAAGGAACTCAAAACCAGTTACATAATGCGTAGAACGAATATATTCCGTATTTCTGTTGACCAAGGTGTTACTTGAATCTCTAAAACCAAGTACCGTATAAATTGGAATCTTATAATATGTTCCAACAGAAGCATTTAAGTTCCATTTAGGTTTGAAATTCCATGAAACAGAAATGCGTGGCGAGAGTGTTTGCAATGGATTATTTCCATTATCTGTAAATGAGTTCATATCGGTTCTTAAGCCTGCGCTGACTAAGAATTTATTTTCAAAGAATCGTTTCGATACCTGGCCAAAAGCTCCGTATTTGAAGAAATCGATATTTGAATTATAATTTAAAACTACCTCAGGTATAACGGTTCCATTTGAAAGAGTTTGGCCTTTTACTATTCTGTTATACAATTCATTATTGAACTTAACGAACTGAGCCATTGCTCCGTATGACCATTTCCAGCCATTTTTAAATTTATTTACATCGATGCGAAATTTATTTTCAATTTCCTGAGACCTGATTTTAAGTATTCTGTTGGCTTCGTCAGAATCGTCGCGGTTTTCGAAACGGTCTATTTCATTATTAAACATATTGCGGCTAAGCGTAATATTTACAAATCCATTATCAATAAGCCTTCTTATACCAGTACCAACGGTGTAATTCCATTGATTAATAACAGGAGTTGCATTTAAGATATAGGTATTATCTGGAGTTGATTCTTTAGGAGCGACTAGAGAAAATTCATCAATAGCACCGACTCCTAGTACGGTTAATGTAGTTTTTTCATTAAATTTATGAGAAATCTTGTATTGAAAATCCCAGTAGTTTGGTCTAATCGGTAGATCAATTAATTCGAATAATAGTTGCAGATAAGACCTACGTGCTGAAAGCAGGAAGGTTGTTTTGGGACTTATGGGACCTTCCAGCGTAGCTGCAACCTCTGAAGAACTTGTTCTTAAATTCCCTGAAAATCTATCTTTATTCCCGTCGCGTTGTTTGAACTGAAAAACAGAAGCCAGAGCATTATCAAACCTTGCATCAAAAGCTGAAGAGCTCAACTTTACATCTTCTATGAATGAAACATTTAATATTCCCGCAGGTCCGCCAGAACTACCTTGAGTTTGAAAGTGATTTAACACAGGGATTTCAATGCCATCGAGGTAATACACATTTTCGTTTGGAGCACCTCCACGAATAATAATATCGTTTCTGAAAGAGGCTCCTGCTGCACCAGCAACACCCGGTAGTACTTGCACAACCTTAGAAATATCGAAATTACCTCCCGGATTAGAACGAATTTCTTCTGTAGTAAGAGTTTGCACTGAAAGTGGCGTAACCATATCCACTGCGGCAGCAGACCGGTTCTTATCGAAAGTAATTTCAACAGCCTTTAAGTCTGTAGAAGAATTATCTAACTGAAAATTAATGATTTGAGCATTTCCACTGGTTATGTTGACATTGAAGCGAGTAATTGTTTTATATCCAACAAGCGAGGCTTTTACGGTATAACTCCCAACGGGAATTCCTGATATTTTAAAATTACCATCAATGTCTGTAGCCGCGCCAAAGCTTGTTCCTTCTACTTGAACAATTGCTCCAATAAGTGTTTCCAAAGTGTTTTTGTCAATAACAGAACCCTGCACAGTTCCTGTAGATTGAGAAAAGCCGCTAAGTGAAATAAGACAAATTAGAATTAAGAAATAATTTTTCATTAATTGATGTAGTGAATTCGGAAATCGAACAAGTTAAGTCCCTGAAAGTTTTGAGCTGCAAAATTAATAATCAAGACTTCAAAGACACTATATAAAGAAGGCCCATTAGCAATTGTGTTAACTTTGTTAAATGATTAAGAATTTCACTTTTACATTTTCACTGATTTTCATTCAGTTATGCTTAAATGCACAACTCCCTGAATATGGCCAAGCATTCTTGCAAAATGAAGTTGCAAGCATTTACATTACGATTGATGCTGATTCGATAGACGCGGTTCTGAGTCAAGAAAATTGGGGGAATGACAGAGAATTCCCTGCTAGTTTCCGTTATGAAAGTTCGTTTCAGAATGACACTGTTGAAGAAATAGGATTTAGATTAAGAGGAAATACCAGCCTTCAGGCTGGGAAGAAGTCTTTCAAAGTTTCTTTTAATACCTATAATCAAGGTCAGAAATGGGAAGGTCTCGAAAAACTCAACTTGAATGGGAGCCACAATGACCCTTCGATGATTAGAGTTGCGCTGTGCTGGAATGCTATACGCAGAGCCGGTTTGCCGGGATGCAGGACTTCATTTGTAAAGCTATACATTAATGATGAGTACAAAGGACTTTACTCAAATGTTGAGCACATTGATGAAGAGTTTACTGATTTGTATTTTGGAAAGAGTCAGTACACTTCACTCTTTAAATGCCTTTATCCTGCGCCGCTGGATTACATAAGCGATAATCCTGATGATTACAATTTCTTTGAATTTGGAAGAAGACCATATGATCAAAAAACGAATGATTATACCCAGGATTACAGCGAGTTGGCTAATTTTATTGAAATAATAAATAACATTGAATTATCGGCACTTTCGTGCGAATTAGAACGAAGATTTAATGTAGAAAACTATTTAAAGTATGCCGCTTTGGATGTCTTAATGGGCAACTGGGATGGTTATGCCTACAACAAAAACAACTACTATTTGGCAATTGATAATCGTACAGGTCAGTTTCAATTCTTACCTTATGATTTAGACAATACTTTAGGAATTGATTGGCTTGGACAAGATTGGGCAAGCAGAAATACTTTAGAATGGGAAAATGATTTTGAATCAAGGCCTTTGTACCAAAGGCTGATGGAAGTGCCTGAATATGCCCAAAGATTTGAATATTATGTCCGAAATTATTCGCAAACGATAATGCACCCTGATACCATCTCACAAATTGCAGAAGAATTCATTCAATTAATTGCGCCTGCGGCGGATGAAGACATATATAGAACTCTTGATCATGGTTTTACATATGACGATTTTATAAATTCAGTAGATTCTGCCTGGGGAAATCAAGTGGCATATGGGATTAATCGATTTGTTGCATTAAGGGATTCGATGACACTTGAGCAAACCATTGAACAATCTTTAGAGTTGGTAATTCAAGGCGGATATATTGAGCAATCAGGCACAAATGCATATTGTTTTGTTTCAGAAGCTGGCGCCGAAAATGTGAGTTTAAATCTATACTCTGATGCTCAGGGAAGTTCTATTTTATTGAGTCGCCCAATGCTTGATGATGGTGTTTTGCCCGACTTAATTGCCGGGGATGGTATTTATTCTTGCGAGGTGAGCCCCGATGGGCCACTTGAAGGTGATAGGTTTTATTATCAGTTTAACCTCGATAATGAAGGAAGTTTGGATGCTTGGCCATGTAGTGCGAGACTATATTTAATTTCTGGTCCAAACGATCATTATATCAATGAAGTTATGTCAAGGAACACTTCATCAATTCAAGATAATGAAGGAAATTATAGCGACTGGATTGAGTTACATAATCCAACAAATACCGTATGGAACACAGCTGACTATTTTCTGACTGATAATTATGAATATTTAAACAAATGGCCACTACCGGAGCTTTCAATACTGCCTGGTAATTTTCGTCTTTTTTGGGCAAATGAATTAGAAGATTTAAATAGAAACAATTGCAATTTTAGTTTGGCAGCTTCTGGAGAAACGCTATGGTTGGTAAAGAAAGAAGATGACGCTTATGTTGTTACACAACAGATAATTATTCCAGCTTTAGAGGCGAATGAAAGCTACGGACCAATCACTGACGGAGGAGATAATTGGATAGTTTTTGAACAGGGAGCCAATACTCCAAACGCTTCAAACCAAGCAACAGGTAGCCCACTGCTTTTATCTGAAAGCTTTAAGATCTATCCCAATCCTGCTAAAGACATTCTGAATTTTAATAGAAATATTAATCAGGTTAGGGTATTTAATTCTATTGGAAAGAAGGTTCTGGAAGCTAGGAATGTTCGAAAAATAGAATTGAATAATTTATCAAAAGGATTCTACTTTCTGGAAGCCGACAATTTCACCGAAAAATTTATAATCAACTAAATATTAATAGATAACAGTAACGTTACCGTGCAATTGTTCTACTTTTTCAGGTGCAAATGAAAGGATGATTTTATAAACATATACATCTTGATTAATTGGTTTGATACCATTATTAAACATAGTACCGTCCCATTTCTCTTCAATATCAAGAGTTTCAAAAACCAAATGCCCCCAGCGGTCATAAATTGTAAAATTATAAATAATTGGCGGCACTAAAATAGCGGGTCCAAAACTGTCATTTTTACCATCACCATTAGGTGTGAAAGAGTTAGCAATATAAATAGTTGGTGATGGTGCTACTTTTAATTCTTGAGATAAAGTATCAGGACAATTGAAATCGTTATTTGCAATGAGTGTTACTATAAAATTTGACTCATTAGTAATTTCATATAAATGCTGAGAAATAAAACTTGGATAACTCGCTCCATCACCAGTCTCAATGATAAAATCATTAGCATTTAAGCTCTGATTTGTAAATGTAACCAGAGGATCAGATGTTGAAACCAAATCTGGATTCATTAAGAAATTAGCTGTTGCATTTGGGTGAACTACAACAGCACTCGTTATAACAGTATCGGACATGCACAGGTTGTCGTTGCTCACACTTAAAGTAACGGTATAGTAACCCGGATTTGCAAAATTGTGATTTGTAATTTGTGAGGTGCTAGTTGCTGATCCATCTCCAAAATCCCAAATCCATGAATCTCCATAAGTTGATAATGATTCAAAGGCAACATCTAATGGAGCACAACCATTAGGTGGATCAATTCTTAAGCTTGCGTCAGGTTGACCAATAACTTCAAACTGAGAGATCGTTGTATCGGAGCAAGAAAACTCATTTGAAGCCACAAGCGTTATTGACTTCATACCTACTTCCTCAAAGAATATGTTTGGCTCAAATTGAATTGACTGTTGATTTTCCCAAGACCATAAATAAGCAAATGCTCCTGTAGAAGTGTTTTCAACTGTAGTTGAAGCAGGAGGCCCACAATCATAATCAGTTGCAGAATTAAACCCACTTTCTGGCTTTGGAAAAACTGTAATCGGAATTTCTTCAAAAGCAGTACAAGAAAGGTTGCTTGCGAAGTTGTAATTCTGAGCAGTTAGTTTTGCCAGAAAAGTTCCTTCTTCATAGTATGTTGCAGTTGGTGAGAACAAATTAGAACTTGTTCCATTCCCAAAATCCCAAGCAGAGCTTGTAGAAAACTGAGTATTATTTGTAAAAACAACGTTCAAAGGAATACAGCCGGCTACTGGCTCCGGATTTATATCAATAAGTGGCAAAGCTTGTACTGTTACATTGCCGTAAGTTGTATCAGGACAGGCAAATACAGGAGAAAACCCAATTAGTCTAATTTGATAATTTCCAGGCTCAGGATATTCATAAAGTGGTTCAAAGCCAACTCCGTTTTCGTCATTTCCAAAGGCCCAACTGTAAGCAACAGCACCTTGCGACAAGTTGTTAATGCTTAAGACATCGCCCAGGCAGAATACTTCTTCATCTAAAGTAAAGTTAACTTCAGGTGTAGCAAACACATTTACTTCTGCATACGAGGTATCAATTGAGCATTCATCGTTTGATACAAGAGATATTGTATAGATTCCGCCTTCTAAATACGTGTGGCTAGCATCTTCGCTGCTTTGCAGAGGACTTCCATCTCCAAAATCCCAAAGATATTCGGTTGAACCTCCTGAAACATTGGTAAAGTCAACTGTTAAAGGAGCACAACCCCAAGGAGGATCGGTATTAAAAAAGGATGTTACAGTGTTTGGTAAGGCGGTAATTACAATTGACATTGTATCGACCCGGCACTCATTTTCAACGAATAATTGAACGATGTATTGGGTTGTGTCATTATTTAGAGCATAAAACGCATGATTAACTGGGTTCTCATTTGTGAGGGCCGTTCCATCTCCTAAATTCCAGGCGAAAGATTGAACTTGTCCATAACTAAGGTTAGTAAATTCAGGAATAAAAGGAGAACAACCGGCTGGATTATCAACTTCGAAATATGGAGTTGGTGGCACCTTGGCAAAAATTGGAAGTTCCAGTTCGCTAGTTCCGCACAGGTTGGTAACTTGCACATTAAGCATAAACGTGGTATCATTAAAAACTGGCGGAGGAAGTAATACTGCCTCAGGCAAAGCTTGGGTGGAAGAATAAACGCCGGTAATTGACCAAGAATGTTGAATTTCGAAGCCAATTGAAGAGTTAATTATTGAAATCGTGGCAGGTGCGCACACACTATCGGCCGACAGGCTAAATTGTGCTGTAGGTGGATCAACTGATTCAATATTAAAACTACCAAGATCACTACAGCCCGTTTCGGTTGTGACTTCTAATTGTATTTGATAATCGCCCGTTTCGTTAAAAACAAAAGACGGATTCTGTAAATCTGAGGTAAATACTTCGTCTTGATTTGAGTCTGTAATTGTCCACATCCACGTTAATGGGCCACCATAAATTGTATCTCCAATACTTGCGTTTTGGAGGATGCTTTGTGCATCATGGCAATAAGCCGCAGGTAAATCAACCAAAGCTTGAGGCAAGGGATGAACATTGAAGATAATAGAATCTTTACTTGAGCATCCCGTTTGTGGATCTGTGTAATTGTAATAGAGGAGATTCTCGCCTAGAGGACTTAAGCTGGGGCAAAACTGGCCAGACAAGCTGATGTTTCCTTCACCCGACCAAAATGCTCCAGTGACAGGTGAACCTCCTGGACCAGCAGGAATAAAATTCTGAAGTTGAACACAAGATTGATTAATACATTCGTTTCGGTCTAAGCCTGCGTTAGTAATTGGCAATGCAAAAACTGTAACCGCAATTGTATCATACGTTTGGCAACCCTGAGTTCCTATTGAGTAAACAGCAATTGTTGTATCAGCATTGTTTGCTGTGAAAGTACCATCAGGATTTATCCAAGATGGATAAACCCAAGATCCGCCGGCAGGGCTGCCGGCTAAAGCATAAACTGAGTCCGGATTAAAACACAATTCTACCGGTCCTTGAGTATCTATTGTAGCATAAACAGGTTCGATAACATTAGCTGTAATTGCGCTATCCGAAACACATCCGAAAGAGTTTGTGTATGTGTAAGTTAAGTTTGTTGCACCAAGTGTTTGAGCTTCAAAAAAGTAATTTCCGCCAAGTTCTGTGACACCAGCACCCGACCAAACTCCTCCACTCGGAGCAGCACCGCTTAGGTTTAGGTTATTTTGAAAATTAGTTAGGCAGAACTCTAGCTGAGAGTTAGCAAAACTTAGTTCACTTGCCGTTCTTATGGTGATTTCAAGGCTATCAATTGCCTGACATCCAGTTACATCATTTGTAAATTGATAAAATGCCCAATAGGAATCTATCGGTAAACCAGCTGGGTTAAATGAATCGCCAGAAATACCAATGCCACTCCAAACACCAGTTCCGCCAGTAACTGGACTTTGACCTGTGAGTTGCAACGGAGAGTCATAATCGCAAACGTTCATGTTTGGACCTGCATCAGCAGCCGGGAGCGAATTCACTACTATTTGAGCAGTATCACTTACTACACAAGAGCCTTCTCCTGTGGTGAAAATCACCGTGAAATTTCCTGCGCTAGCAGCAAAGAATTCACCATCTGAATTGGCAGCCCCTGACCAAATTGCAGGAACATCAACGTAATTAGAAATAAATTGTAATGTATCGTCAAATTGGCAAAGTTCAATGTCAGGACCAATAGAAACGATAGCAGGCGACACTACAGTTATGGTAGATTCATCACTTGAAAAACAGCCATTTGCATCAGTGTAGCTGTAGGTTGCACTAAAAACACCATTAACCGTTGGCGTGAAACTGTTTGCACCAACAATTGTGATATCTGAGGAGGTCCATATTCCGCCCGAAGGGCTTGCTGTATTAAGCAACTCGACAATCTCTTGGCTGCAGAATGTATAATCGGGTGCTGTTACTTGAGGAATTGGATTAATAGTAATATCTACATCGTTACTCACTTGGCAATTAAATGAATCTGTTACAGTTAGAGTAAAAGTTTGTATTAGTGGGTTTATTGAGCCAGCATCAACAGAGTAAAACTCTGGATTAAGAATATCTGTGGCAGATAAGTTTGTCGAAGGGGTCCACGAATAAGTAAATGGAGCCGTTCCACCGTTAATAGAGCCAGAAAGACTTAAGGTATCTCCTGCGCAGATGGCAATATTTAATCCTGCATTTACAATTGGAGCGGGACCAACAGTAACCAAAATCGTATCTGAAGCTGCGCAAGTTGCACCTGTTTCAAAAACATAATTGAGAATGAAAGTGCCAGGACCTGAAACTCCCGGATTAAAGAAATAATCACTGCCTACTTGTTCAACTCCCGGTCCTGTCCAATAAGCAGTAAACTGAGCAGGAGGACTTGAAGGTAAAGGCGTTGGCAGTAAGCTAGCTGCATCGTTTTCGCAACGTAAAAACCCTAAGCCTGCGTCAATAGTAATTGGGCTTGTTACTTGAATTTCTAAAGTATCAACTGATGTGCAACCATCGGTATCAGTATAAGAGAAGAAAAGAGAATCAATTCCCAAGCCTCCGCTTGTATAATCAAGACCATTAAGACTTCCTTGATTTGATGGCGCTTCTGACCAGGAAATATCGCCAGCTACTGGAGAGAATCCATTTAACTCGTATGGAGTACCTGGACTAAAACAAATACTTGTATCTAAGCCTGCTGTGATTGCGGGTAATGCATTAACAGTTAACTCAAACCAATCAGAAACAACACAGTTATTTGAATCTGTTATCTCAATACTAATAGGGGCATACAGAACCAGAGGACCTGGGTTTAGCGGCACCATAGTAATGGTGGAATCATTTGTTCCACCTGTAGCCCAAAGAGCAGGAAACCAAGCCCATTCATATGGATAAGCACCTCCATTGGCAGAAGCAGAAAAGGAAATTGAATCACCGCTACAAACTTCAGTGTCTAATGGGATTGATAAGTTTGGTAGCTCAAATACTTCAACAACAATTGTATCGTGCGTTTCGCATGTACTTCCTACATTCATTGTAT
The DNA here is from genome assembly GCA_018401705.1 of Bacteroidia bacterium. Lineage (GTDB taxonomy): Bacteria > Bacteroidota > Bacteroidia > M30B66 > M30B66 > M30B66. The sequence continues at coordinate 80,189 of JAGYKL010000015.1, forward strand.
AGATGAGCTCGTGAATTCCTGCACCAGCATCAGAAGGAACAAAAGAAGTATCGGTAAATGAATAAGCCACACCTGGACCTGTCCAAACTCCTCCACCAGGGTTGGCTGCGTCTAATAAATACGGAAGTGCGTTAAGGCAAAAGCTAGTATCTACTCCTGCATCAGGCGGAGAAGGTTCAATTATTTCGATAGCCAACCAATCAGAATCTAAACATCCATTACCATCAATAAAGGTGTAAATGAGAGTGTCTCTAGAACCAGAAATACCAGGCAAGTATGTTTCATCGGGATTTAATGTTCCCGTTAAAGGTGTTGGATCAGACCAGATTCCTCCGGGAGGAGTTTGGTCAAGAAATACTGCTGTAATTCCTTGAGAACAAAGAATGATATCATCGCCAGCATCAACAGTTGGCAAAGGGTGAACTGTAATCGTAAATGGAATGGAGGACGCACATCCAGTACTTGGGTTTGAGCCTGTAACCGTATAGTTAGTGGTAGATGGAGGGCTAACATTAATCTGATTGCCGGTTGATGCACTTGTTCCAAGTGGAGGATCCCAGGTGTAGGTTGTGCCTAAAACATCTGAGTCCATTGAAAGAGCTATTGAATCGGTACCGAAGCACATTTCATTACCCGGAACCGAAGTTTGAAAATCAAGCGCGGGCAGCGGCAAAACATCTACATTGATTGCTGCTGAAGAAGCGCAGCCAATATCATCAGTTGCAGTTAAGTTCAATATTTGAGTTTGAGGGCTATTGCCCGGATTGGAAAGCGTGAAATCTGGATTGCTGATTGAGGAGCTGCCTCCTGCTCCACTCCAATCATATGTGTAAGGCGCAGTTCCTGAGCCACCTGCTAGTACCGGATTCCCGTTATTGATTGTAAAAGTGCTTCCTGAACATGTTGAAAAATCTGGAACTGAAATTTGGGGGGCATCGCTAATAATAACCGAAATGGAACTGCTAGTCGTTGCACATTCGTTAGAAACTTCAACAGTGATATCTTGACTTCCGGGAATTGAGAATATTATTTCATCGGGATCTAAGCCACTATAACCTGCGGATGAAGCATTTTCAAAAGTCCAGGTTGGAGTTCCAAGAATTCCACCTCCAGCATCAAAGATTGCTTCAGGATCAACGGTGTAAGGTGCACAACCTGCAACAACCGTTGTTATAGCTATGCTTGGCGGCGAAACCACAACAAATTGCGCATCATCAGTATTGGTTCCACATGCGTTTGTAGCACTTAATGTGATGGTATAAATGCCATCTGTGGTTAATAGAAAGCTGGGTTCAAAGGAAGATGAATTTCCGGTTTGAAATCCACCGGCAGGTGTTATAGACCAAGCATAAACTGGAGCTGCGCAGGCTGGTGCATTTTCAGTTAAATTATCAGTATTTACAATTACAGGAGCACACGTTCCATTACTTGAAGTGTTAAAGGAGGCCGTAACCGGAGGCACAATGCAAACTGTTTGTGTTATTTCATCTATTCCGCAAAACGAGTTGCCAATCCTTTGTGTAATTTGATAATTGCCCGGGGTATTAAAATTGACGCTGATTAAGTCGCTACCTGAAGTCCAAACCGAATAATTACCGCCATTATCGCTGCCAAAAGCACCTCCAGATAGAGTCCAACCAGCAGCCGGGCTGATTTCCCAAATAACTTTATAGTTGGCAGTGCAACCGTTAATTGTTACCACTTCTCCCGGATCAGCAGTGTTTTGTATTGAAACATCTGTGTTAATACAAGCCGGATTGGGATTTATAGAAAAGCTTGCTATAGGTGGAGTGGAAATTCTTATTGGTTCAATAGTAGCTTGTCCTTCACCACAAGGGTTAATTGCTTTGATAGTGCAGAAATACGCATCGGAATAATTGGGAGATGAATTCCCGCAAGAAGTAGTTGTAAAGGTATGGGTGAACGATGCCGGCGGAGGATGATTAAAGGTAACTAATGGTGAACCATCATTGTATGTTACCTCGTAGTAAGTTCCTGCAACATTATTCTGAACGTTACTGATTTGATAGCTAGCGGTATAGGCAGCACAGGTATCTACTTGCTGACCATTTAAACCGATACTGGGTGTGTTTCCAATAAAGACTTCATAGGTATTAACTACGCTGCATCCAATTGAATTAGAAATTGAATATGTTAATGTATAAGTACCTTGATTATAGTTATGTATTTGAGGACCAACAGGCTCTGTAGCGCCAGATATTACTGGAGATCCATCTCCCCAATCAAGTGTAAAGTTGTTTGCCCAAGCATTTACATTAGCAGGAGTATTATCAGTAACAGCGATATTTGATGTTGGGGTTGAAGTGCATTTTCTTAAATATTCCTGCCCGTTAAAAGTAATGAGTGAGGTTGAACTTATTTCTGGTGGACTTGGGATTTGTTGAATTGAAACATTTGATTGAAAAATATCAGACTGTCCGCCAGCATTAGTGACGATAAGTGTTATGGTGAAGTTTGAAATACCAGTTCCCACAGGAACATTAAAGTTATGAGAACCCGGATTCGAACTTGTTGATGTAGTTCCATCACCAAAATTCCAGAAATACGTATTGCCTGGCTGATTTACGGTTGTATTATTAATTGGCACTACTTCCCCAGCACAAAACACCCCTGGCGGAATGGTAAATTGAGCTGTTGGGCATCCTCCCGGCAAAACTGTTACCTGAACATCATCTGATGTAGGAGGACAACCGGGAGCCGCAATAGTTAATGTATAGGTTATAGTTGCGGCAGGACTAACTAAAGCAATTGAATTTGAGCTAACTGGAGTTGCTCCAATTAGCCATTGGTAAGATGTTATTGCTCCACTTGCTCCGGTAAGTGAAATGGAATTTCCAAGCATAGCTTGACCTCCATTGCAGATAGTTATATCGGGACCAACATTTAGATTACATTGAGATTTTAATGCCCCAGAAAAAAGCACCCCAAAGGCCAGTGTGAAAACTCTTAGAAAGAGCTTACCCTGAAAACGAGGAGTTATATGGCATTTGACTTTTTTCAATGAATTAAAGTTATGTTACCGTACAAATTATAAATCTGATCTTTTTCAAATATCGCCCTCAGTTTATAAACATAAACATCCTGTTTTAATGGGTCTCCTCCCCTGTTGTAATAGGTTCCATTCCAGACTTCATTGAAGTTTCTTGTTTCAAAAACCAAATGCCCCCACCTATCATAAATAGAGAAGTAATATACTGTAGGAGCTCTATCAAGTGAAGGTCTGAAGCCATCGTTAAGGCCATCTTCGTTAGGACTAAAAGAGCTAGGAAGAAAAATATTGGGTGAAGAAATTATGTAAATGTCATCGAAAAGTGTGTCGGGGCAATTGTATTGATTATTGGCTATTAATGTGATATCAACAACTCCTGTATCAGGATTAAAGAATGTGTAATTTGAAGGGACCTCATTAGCTATAAGATCCTCATTAACAAACAACTCATAAACATCAGCAAAAGAGCTTGTATTAACTAAACCAATGATTGGAGTTGATTCAGTAATAGTTGTAGGAGAAATGAATAAGCCAGCTTGAGCCTTTGGATTAACCTGAATGATTTCTACCAAGACAGAATCATCAAAGCACAGGTCGCCTGAGGAAACATATATCTCAACAGAATATAGCCCAGGTTCTTCATAAGTATGCTCCACCTGATTTAATTCTGAAAATTGTCCATCTCCAAATGCCCAGGAAACTGAATCCCCAAATTGGGTGAGATTTGTAAATAACACTTTGTGTGGAACACATCCCAGTGCTGGCTCAAGGTCTACTTCTATTTGAGGCTGTCCAAGCACAAAAAAGCCTTTATCAGCAGTATCTCTGCAAGCAAACTCATTTTCTGAAATGAGTTGAATTTGATTCAATCCAATTGATTGAAATTCAAGCTCAGGTTCAAAAGCACTAACAGAATTTGATTCCCATAGCCAAGTAAACGCAGTTGCACCAAAGGAGTTATTGACCACAAATGCGCTAACTGGAGGTCCGCACACAGTATCAGAAACTAATGTAAATTCGCTGGTAGGACTTGGCAAAACATGTATGCTAACTTCAGCTGTATCAGGACAATCGGCGCCATTACCCTGGTAATTATGAGCAATTAACTGAGCAACAATATCTCCTGATTCAGGCAGAACGATTATTGGTTCTGGCAGTATAGAGCCCGTGCCATCTGCAAAATGCCATTCAAATGAATTTGCTAGAGTTGAGTTATTAAAGAACTGCACAGTTAGAGGCATACATCCTGTATCTGGGTTTACCGAAATATCAATTTCGGGATAAGGAATTACATCCACAGTTTGGAAAACTGTGTCTAAACAACCATTCTGCGGATTAACGCCAGCCAAGAAAATAGTTTGAGTGCCAGTAGTATCGTAAGAATGAGTCAAATTGTTGGTTAAAGATTGAAAACCTTCACCATAATTGATTGAAAATCCTGCTGCGTTCGAGGAATTATTTTCAATGTTAATCTCATTGCTTTGACAAACAGATTCCTGATCAATTGAAAAGGATAATTGAGGGCCAGGATAAACATTTACTGTGTTATTAACTGTGTCTGTTAAACAAAAATTAGATACAACTACGCTTACATTGTAAGTTCCTGGTGTATCATAAATATGAGAAACAGAATCCCCGGTCATACCGGTATTATCGCCAAAATCCCAAAGGTAAAATGAAAGATCACCCAGGGGAAACGAGAAGTTTGCTTCAAATGGAGCACAACCATTAATTGGGGTTTGATTAACCGGATTTAGTTGAGTTGGATAAACAACAATTGGCACAGAAAAGCTTGAAGTGCCGCAAGTATTTCCAATGTTGAGTTCTATAATGATATTGCTGAGTGTGTCTATACTCGTGTAGGTTTGCGAGCCAGGCAAGGAATCTGTTGAAGAAGCTCCATTACCAAAATCCCATGAGAACCAATCAGGTGAGCCATAACTTACGTTTTGGAAGATTGGAGTGAAAGGTGAACAGCCTTGACTGTAGTCGGTACCTATTTCGGCAACAGGAATTGGCCTAATAACTATAGAATCGAGCGCGAAGCTTGAGCCACACATGTTTGTGACCTGCAATTCTACAAAGTATAAAGAGTCTGCAATAATTGGAGCTTCAAACAAAGGCATTAGCGGAATAGTCTCGCTGGAGCCTAGAAACAAAGGACCAAAATCCCAAGAATAACTTATCATTAAACCTGATGAGTTATTTGTTAAAGTACTTTGAAAAGGTCCGCATTCCATAATATCCTCAATCTGAAAAGATGCAACAGGAGGCGCCAATGTGCTAACGAAAGCAGTATCTCTTCTCTCGCAACCGGCATTAGATGAGCATATTAGCTCAATAGAGAAATCACCCTCAATAGCTATTTCAAATATTGGAGATGAATCGGTTGACTGAAAAATGATACCATTGTCACTTAAGTTTCTGATAAGCCAATCGAAAGTCATTGGCGGACCAAGGCTCGTGTTAATTACCTGAAAAGGAGTGTTTATACAAATTAGTGGGTTAACAACGAAACTAGGTATTGGCATCGGTAAAACTGCAGCAATCAAAGTATCTCTGTTTATGCAAGAGTTTGCTGGATTCTGGTAAGTATAGATAATTTCATTATCACCTACCAAAGCTTGATTTGGACAAAACTCACCAAGAACAGCATCCGTTATTCCATTTCCAGCCCAAACACCTCCAGTTGGATTAGCCAATGGGAAAGTAATGCAATCATCATCTCTACAAAATTCATCATCGTTGCTAATTGAAACAATTGGTAAAGGATTCACGACAAACTGAATTGTGTCTTTTACTTCACACGAACCGATGCCAATTGAATAAACGGCCTCATGAGTTCCAAGGCTATCGCCGGAAAAGATTCCTGATGATGAGAGCCAATCAGGACTAATCCATTGTCCTCCGACAGGAGAGCCAATTAATGAATAATCATCTTCAGAAAAACAAAATGCAGTATCCAATCCAGCACTAACGGGTAAAGGTTGAATTACTGTTATTTGGAGAGAATCAATGCTTTGACAAGCATTTGCATCTGAATAAGTGTAATAAACCCAAAACAAACCTGTTGATGAAGGTGTGAAAACCGCAGTATCTAACTGAGAATCAAAGTTATTCTCAAAGCTGAGGTCATTCCCAGTCCACTGCCCTCCTACCGGGGTTGCAGTTATTGGAGAACCGTAAGGAGTAAGACAAACATTTAGAGCCAAAGGATCGATTTGAATTTGAGGCAATAAATCAACAATGGCGGTTAGGTTATCAGAAGCTGTGCAGCCTGTAGCCAAAGAAGTAAATGTGTAGGTCAAAACCTGAGGACCAATTCCAGCTATTGACGGGTCGAAAATTCCTAAAGTAGCATCTGTAATACCGATTCCTGACCAAACCCAAGTTCCTCCAGAATTTGGAATTTCTCCGCTAATGGGAGCCGGCATTCCATTCAAACAAGTGGAAAAATCAGGACCTGCATCTACAAAAGGAAGATCAACCACAGTGACTAAAAGGCTATCAGTTTGAGCACAATAGCCAAGTCCGACAGAATAAATAACTCTAAAAATGCCAATTGTATCTGGATTGAAAATACCTGAGGAAGTAACAATACCGTTAATATCAGACCAGACCCCACCTATTTCTGAAGCAAAGAGTTGAAATGGACTTGAGTTATAACATACGATAGTATCGCTTGTAATTTCAAGTGGTTCAGGAACTACAATGGTAAATAAGGCAGTGTCTACACCTGCACATCCAACTTGAGAAATAGTATAAATTACAGTATCAATCCCAATAGAATTGGTTGTGTACAAACCTGTAGGACTAACATTGTCGCCGGTCCACGCTCCACCAGAAGGACTTCCATTTAACTGAATGGGATTGGGATTTAAACAAATAGTTTGATTAGGTCCAGCATCAACAACAGGAACATTATTGACTGTGACTGTAGCTACATCAGTTGCTTCGCATGAGTTGCCATCTGTAATTGTAACAGTGTAATTTGTAGTAGCAGAGGGGTTTGCCGCAACTGTTGAACCAGTTGTTGGAGTAATTGAAGTTGAAGGAGACCAAGAGTAAGTATATGGAGCTAAACCGCCAGAACCTACCGCGATTAAGTCGACGGTTCCTCCGTTACAAATTTCAGGATCATTAACTGTAACAGAAGGAGAACCATTTACTTGAATTGTGAGGGCATCGGTTGCAAGGCAAGTACCCGAGCCATAAGTGTAGGTTAAGTTAAAAGTGCCAACAGTTGACGGATTAAATAAGCCACCAGTGCTAACTCCTGTTCCTGACCACGAGCCTCCGTTAGGAGTACCATTTAATTGAATTGCCGGCACGCCTTGACAAACATTTAAATCAGGCCCTGCATTTGCAGGGCTGGGATTAACAACATCTACAGTTAACTGATCGCTTGCGCTGCAACCATTGACATCTGTGAATGAGTATGTTAAATTAACTGGTCCTAAACCACTTGGAGTGAAAGCCCCAGCTGAGGTTACGCCAGCTCCTGACCATGTGCCACCTGCAGGAGTTCCATTTAATTGAGTTACCTGAGGAACATTACAGATTGTTTGATTTGGCCCAGCGTTTACGCTAGGGAGCTGATTCACAGTAACCGTTGAAGTTGCCGAATTAGTGCAAGAATTATTATCAGAAATAAAAACAGTATAAACAGTTGATGAGCTTGGAGTAGCATTAACGCTAGCTCCTGTTGAAGTGCTTAAAGAGCCAGCAGGAGACCAAACATAAGTATAAGGCCCCAGACCTCCAGATCCTGAAGCAGTAAGAGTTGCAGAAGCACCATTGCAAATTGTTGAGCTGTTTACACTCACATTTGGGAGAGATAGAACAGTTATGGTTAATTGATCGGAAACAGCGCAAGGGCCTGTTCCGAATGAATAAGTTAGATTAAATGCTCCAACTGTGTTGGGATTGAAAACCCCTGATGTAGTAACGCCAGCTCCTGACCAGTTACCTCCTGTTGGGGTTCCAGATAATTGTATAGAAGAGCTTCCAACGCAAATGGATTGATCAATTCCAGCATTAGCAGGTGTGGGAGTAATTACATTAATTATCACTTGGTCCGTTTGGGGCGGACAGCCCGTTGAACCAGCTGGAGTGAAGGTATAAGTTAAAGGAAAACTTCCCACCGTGCCCGGTGTGAATACACCTGATGAAGCAACCCCAGTTCCTGACCAGATACCTCCAGCAGGGCTTCCTATTAATTGAATAGGTGGCGAACCCACACAGACAGATTGATCTAAACCAGCATTTACGGTTGGAGCAAGATTAATAGTCATAGGATGACTTATCGATGCGTTGCAACCCGATGAACCTGTCATATTAGCTGATAGAGTAATGGTATAGGTTCCTTGCGCGCTAAATGAAAATGAAGGAGAAACAGAATTCGAACTACTACTTCCAGTAAAATTCCATCCAGAAGCAGGAGATACGGCCCAAGAATATGTGTAAGTTGGCGTTCCACAAGCATTTGATGAAACTACCGTAGTATTGTTTGCTGTTGTAGTAACATTAGGAGGAATGCATCCATAATTAGGACTTAAGGAGAACTGCGGATTTGGAGGAGGTACCACACAAACTGGAACTGACATGGTATCAAGTCCGCATGTATTGGCTATCCAAAGTTTCACTCGGTAAGAACCTGCAGAATTAAAAGTAACATTGAGCAAGTCAGAACCTTGAGTCCAAATATCAAAATCGACCGGATCAGGAAAACCGTTATTATTCCCCATGCTTGCGGCTGAGGCAGTCCACCCTGCTGCAGGTGAAATGGTCCAATAGTGAATTGCAGCATTATCAATACAAGTATAACCCGCACTGGGATCAATGAAAACACCCTGATCTGAAACGTTACTGAATTCAAGTGAAGACCCTGCACAAACAATTGAGTTAGGAGGAGTAACAAGCGCGCTTGGAGGAGATGATATTACAATTGGAGAAACGGCAGCAGTAAAAGGTGAAAGAGTCGGATTTGTAGCAGTAATAGTTGCTCCAAAGACATTGTTTGTCGCTTGAAAACTTGATCCACAAGAATTATCCAGATATGTATGAGTGACAGAAGGAGGTAATGTAGCCTGAGTGAAGTTTAGAATTGGACTTCCGTCACCGAAATCAACAGTATAATTTGTTGAAGCAGGATTGGTAGCTACGTTTGTTATTGGAAATGTGAGCGTATAAGGAGCACATCCGGCTGTATTACCATTAGAATTAAAACCAAGTGTTAGTTGCGTTAAGCCATCATAAGGCAGCACTAGCAGCAATACTAGTATCAATAACAACTTCAAACAATTTTGCACTCGATTAGCTGAAAAGTTAGGTATGTAATAATACAAAAAAACTGCAGTCAAAAAGAGGCTATACGAGATCTAGATAAATGAGTTATAATTATTAAATAACGAAGCATTTCTGATGCGAAAAATCAGTTTTGATTACACTTAAACTTTCGGCTACCTTAGTGAGACATTTGATTTGATTAGGCTCATTCTTGTTCAATCTCTTGAGTATTTGCTTTTGGTATTTATCGCCAATCGGTAAAGTTGAGTCGAAAATGACGTTACAGACTTATAAACCGACCTACTTTTCTGAGTTTCTAAGTTCTAGAGCGCCCGATTTCTTAACGCTTTAGCTGAAAAATTAAAGAACGAGACTTTTTCAATTACTGCATCTGTTCACCATGTTGGCTTAAATCCAAACCAATTTCTTCATGTTCTAGCTTAACTCTTATAGGAAGAACGGCATTCACAAATTTGAACAATAAATATGATCCACCGAAGGTGAAAACAGCAACAATAGCTAAAGCGAGAATATGGTTTAGAAATAACTGATTACCACCATAAAGCAAACCATCTGCACCGTCTGGGTTAACAGTTGAAGAGGCTAGAACGCCAGTTAGAATCATTCCGGAAATCCCTCCAACTCCATGGCAAAGGAAAACATCAAGAGTGTCGTCTAAAGTCGATTTTGTTTTGAAGTGAACGGCAATATTTGACACAATAGCCGAAAAGACTCCAATAAAAATGGCAGAGCCCACGGAAACAAATCCCGCCGCAGGCGTGATAGAAACCAGTCCGACTACAGCACCGATACAAGCTCCCAAAGCTGAAGGCTTACGGCCAAGGAAGCCATCAAAGAAAATCCATGTTATCATAGCTGCCGCAGAAGCAGTATTTGTAGTGAGAAAAGCTTGCACAGCAATGCCGTTAGCTCCAAAAGCAGAACCAGCATTGAAGCCAAACCATCCAAACCAAAGCATGCCAGTTCCCAGCATTACAAATGGGATATTAGCGGGTGAATGAGCTTGACTTCTTAAGTGATTTTCTCTTCTTCCCAAAACCATTGCTCCTGCAAGAGCAGCGAAACCGGCAGCCATGTGAACAACAGTTCCCCCGGCAAAATCAAGTACTCCCCAATTGCGTAGAAATCCGTTGGGATGCCAGGTCCAATGTGCCAATGGACAATAGATAATCAGACAAAACAGCACCATAAAAAGTAAATAGCTTGAGAATCGGACTCTTTCAGCAAAAGAGCCAGTAATTAAGGCTGGGGTGATTATGTCAAATTTCAGTTGAAAAAGCGCAAAAAGCACTAGTGGTAGTCCGGGCGACAAGGCTTCATTAGCAGCTAAACCAACATTTCTAAAGAAGAAGAATGAAAATGGATTACCAATCAGTCCATATCCCTCTGAGCCAATACTATCTCCAAAAGCAAGACTAAAACCAATAACAACCCAAAGCAGAGAAATAACTCCCATAGAAATGAAGCTTTGCAACATTGTAGATATGATATTCTTTTTGGTAACCATACCACCATAAAAGAATGAAAGTCCAGGCGTCATCAGAAGAACTAAGCCTGTTGCGGTAAGCATCCATGCAACATCTGCTTTATCGATGCCTTCAGCAGACTCTGAACTTCCTGATTCGGGCAAAGCGAGTCCGATTATACTAATAAGGACAACAATCAAAAATGGAAACAACCACTTCATATCTAAATTCATAATAGATTATATTTTACGCAAAACTAAAACATCATTGATGCATAATCACTATTTTTTCCAGCCAATTGATGAATTATTCACTTAGAAAAATACAATTTAATGCATAATAAAAATTATCAACATCTCTGTTGACAAAATCAACCGTTTGAAACGGATATAAACGTTTAAAACTTGACATGATTCAAAATTTCGGCCTATCTTAGAATTGGAGGGAGGAAGCGGCCGGCCCCTGGCTGCACAATCATAATCACTTAATTTTCAAATGATTAAGACATTTAAATATCCGTTTCTAAACGCTTATAATCGACTATAAGAAGAATTAGACATCCAACGGATGCATTATTCTATAAGCGTTTAGAAAATCAAGGTTTAACGTAGGTCGTTTCTCCAACAGTTGCATTAAAAACTGTTCCGGCTAAGATCTCGGCTTCCTTGCCCTTCATGAACAAGGCTGGCCAAAAGATTAGTGCCGCAATACCAATAGATTCTGCACTCTTATTCTCTCCTTCACGAAAAATATTACCAGAAAGCATAACCTCTTGACCATCAACAGCCAAAACCGAACTCACCTGAATGAATAATTCACCCTGCTTACCAAGCTCTTTTGCCTTCTCGGCTTTAGTAACAACTCCTTTCAGGCTCTGACCTGCTTTGATTAAAGTTACACCTTGAATCTCTACAACATTCTTTACCTTGAAGTAAACAACTTGGCCTGGTAAAATTGACTTTGAACTGATAGTTTCAGCTAATTCAATTTGAATAGTTGTACCTGCTTTTAGTAAATACACACCTTCAACAATCAATGATTCAGAAGTTTTCTGTTCTTCAATGTTATTGGTAAATACATCTTTGGAACCATTCGGATATTTAATCATAAAAACATCCGATTTTGAAATAATTATAGTTGGTCCAGATTGATAATCAAACTTTTTGTAAATAATCTCTTTAGGATTAATCTCTATAATTTTTGCCTTAATCTCGTCACCCAATTTCGTTGTTATGATGTCCTGAGCTAATAAATTCGAGCCTAGAATGCATAGCGCCATCAAAAAAGAGAGTTTCACTAGTCTATTCATTATTTAAACAAGTTTAATTTTATTTAATGCTCTGACTATATGATTTAAAAGAAGAAAATCACTTTTACCTAATAACCATTTCTTTTACTATTTCTTCTCCAGCCTCATCATTAAGATTTTTAATAATTCGGGATTTGGCAAAAGAAAGTTCATTTCTCATGGGCGCTGAGTCTAAATCGACATACAGAGTGCCATTAAACATTTTTACATCTTTGGTATGTTTAGCAATCATTGGCCCCATCAGCTCGTTCCATGATTGAAGAAGGCGGAATTCCTTATATCGATTGTTCAATCCATACTGCCTTAAAAACAGGTCAATGACTTCAGAAACAGGATTCTCATTACTTTTTCGTTTCATAATTTACTTACTTGAGCACTATCTACTCCAAAGTGATCAAAGGTAGCATCTATTTCCCGAAGAATTTCTGCAATTCTTTCAGGATGAGAGTCGGTTATAAAGATTTGACCAAAATGATGTTTGCTTACCATGGTCATTAAGGCAGTGATTCTTGACTGATCTAATTTCTCGAAAATATCATCCAAAAGCAGCAATGGTTTTTGATTCATTATCTCAGAGAGGATATCAAATTGAGCTAGCTTTAAGGCTATTAAAAATGACTTCTGTTGACCTTGAGATGCATATTTTTTGAGAGGAAAGCCATTTATCAACATTCCCATATCATCTTTATGAACGCCAACTGTAGTGTATTGAACCATCTTATCTCTTTCACGCGATTCCTCGAGAAGTTGCTTCAGAGAGCTTGTTTTTAGCTTTGATTCATAAGTGAGATCTATAGTTTCTGAGCCTCCGCTAAGGAATAAATAGTATTTCTGCACTAGCAAGGATATTCTATTCAAGAAATTCTCTCTTGCTTTGAACACCGGCAAAGCCCATTCGTTAAGCTGTTCATCAAAAATATCTAGCAAATCTGAAGGCGCATATCCTGATTTAAGAGCAGCATTTCTTTGCTGCAAATTTCTAGTGTATTTGATAAGAGCATCAAGATAGGTTTTGTCGAATTGAGAAATAACAGAATCAACAAAACGCCTCCTCTCCTCGCTTCCTTCAGTGATTAATCCGATGTCAGTTGGCGAAATTACCACCAAAGGAATTCTACCTATATGTTCAGATAAGCGTTCGTATTCCTTGCTGTTACGCTTAAATATTTTCTTTTGTCCCCGCTTAATGCCACAATAGATTGCTTCAATTTGATTATCCTTTTCGAAAGAGCCTTGGACAACAAAAAACGGCTCTTCTAAACGAATATTCTGAGTATCAATGGGATTAAGAAAGCTTTTACAAAATGCCAAGTAATGAATAGCGTCAAGCAAATTGGTTTTTCCTGAACCATTGTTGCCAGTAAAAACTACAATAGAATTTGAAAAATTAAGGTTGGCCTCTTCATAATTCCTGAAATTTACCAGGTGAAGGTCTTTCAATTGCATGTGCAAAGATAACTAAGACCTTTGAATTTAAAGGCCTGACAACATCATTTTGAACTATGCCATTTTTCAGCCTTGTTCATATTA
>JAGYKL010000016.1 GCA_018401705.1 Bacteroidia bacterium
CCATACCCGAGGCTGAACAAGGTTTTATTAGCTCCGTTTAGTTCAGCTATCGATGCTTGCTCGGCAGTTTCAGCAATATTTAGAGCCGGCATAATACCTTCGGCACTCGAGTTCATGGAAAGAGATGCCATCGATTGGACATTGAAATTCAGAGATGATATTGCATTGAGTATTGGTGATTCAGAACAAGCTCATTTACTTATAGAAGTTGATGGTAATGATGAAGAAACAATCTTAAAGGAAATCGAAAAGATTGTTCCAGTGCTGGAAGAACACAATTGTATGGACATTCTCTTTGCAGAGTCTGAAGCTCAAAAGGCAGATGTTTGGAAATTGCGCCGTAGTGTTGCCGAAGCTGTAAAATCGAACTCGGTTTATAAGGAGGAGGATACCGTAGTGCCTCGAGCAGAATTGCCCCTCCTCCTGAAAGGAGTGAAAGAAATAGGTGAGAAATACGGGTTTACATCTGTCTGCTATGGTCATGCCGGCGATGGTAATCTTCATGTGAACATTATCAAAGGCAATTTGAGTGATGAAGCCTGGAAAAATGAAATTCCGAAAGGCATTCGGGAGATTTTCACTTTGGTTGTGTCATTAGGCGGGACTTTAAGCGGTGAACATGGAATTGGTTTGGTGCAGCAGCCTTACATGGATATTGCTTTTTCAGAAGTTCAACTTGATTTAATGCGCAACATCAAGTCTGTTTTCGACCCTAAAAACATCCTCAACCCGGGGAAGATATTCACGGGCATATCTCGTGAAATGACCTGATTAATATGAAGTTAAAGTCGATTTTTCTTTATGCCCTGGCTATGGCATTGATGACATTTCTGCTGAATTTAGCCGACTACCAATTCTATATCCGTGATTTAAAGATTGAGGCATATTTGGTTCTTGTAGCATTGGTTTTTGCAGGTTTGGGAGCTTGGATTGCTTTTTCTTTCGTTGGTCTCAAGTCTGACAAGAATAAAGTTTCTTCAAAGCAAATTAAGCATAACATTGTATCACAAAGCCCTGTAGAATTGTCAGAGCGCGAATTGGATGTTTTAATGGGAATTGCAGAAGGCCTGTCGAATCAAGAGATTGCAGAGAAGCTCCATCTTTCATTAAGCACAATAAAAACGCATAACTCTAATTTGTTTGCCAAATTGGATGTAAAAAGGAGAACTCAGGCACTAAACAAGGCAAAAGAGCTTGGGATACTCAATCACTCGATAGAAGAAAGTCCTTTAGTACCATAAGTTTATACCGTTTTCATACTTTAGTATGAGATTAATTGCGCAATGTTTCTTCTAATTGCAGCTTCAAAATTTTAACTATGAAAAGAATCGTACTAATTTATGGCATCGTAGCAGGACTTATTGTGTCTATGTTTATGCTGTTAACTATGCCCTTTGGGCAGGAGAATCCCGATTTTGAGAATTCTGAGATTATAGGATATCTCGGAATGTTTGTTTCGCTATCAATGATTTTTGTTGCAGTATACCAGCATCGGAAGCAAAATGGCGGAACTATCAGTTTCGGAAAAGCATTCTTAACAGGACTATTTGTTACTTTAATCGCAGGAGTTATTTATGCTTTATCCTGGGAAGCTTATTTGAGCAGTTCCGATTTTGACTTTATGAAGGAGTATGCCAGTCAAATTGCACTTCAAATGGAAAAAGATGGATTACCTCAGGAATCGATTGATGCAAAAATGGAGGAGATGAAGGTTATGGCAGAATACTATAAAAACCCATTGATTAGATTTGGAATGACCTTGATGGAAATTTTGCCGGTTGGAATAGTATTATCTCTAATTGCTGGTATTGTTTTTAGAAGAAACCAAGTATCAAACACTTAAATAAAAGAAAATGGGCAATGTGGGAAAAATTGAATGGCATGACTTAACAGTGATGAATGCTGATGATGTAAAATCATTTTACGAAGCAGTCGTGGGTTGGAAACCTCAGGCATTGAGCATGGGCGATTACGATGATTATGTGATGATGCAGGATGAAGAGAATGCAGCAGGAGGGGTTTGCCACGCACGTGGCGGAAATGCAGATTTACCACCACAGTGGTTGATGTATGTGAATGTTGAAAATCTGGACGCTTCACTACAAGCTTGTGTAAATGCCGGAGGGAAGATTATCGGCGCGAAGCGCAAAATGGGCAATGATGGAAGGCATTACTGCCTGATTCAAGATCCGGCTGGTGCTCACATGATGATTTGTGGGTGATTACTTTAGCACCACCACAGGCGTAAGTTGTCTGCTATTGTTCGTTTGAAAATCAAAATAATAAATCCCCTCAGACAAGTCTGAGGTGGAAATGATTCCTGATTCTGACTGGATTTGAATTGTTCTGATTAACCTTCCTGATATATCAAGAATATTCAATTGCCCTTTTGAACTTCCGCTGTAGAAAAATTGTCCCTTGCCGGGATTAGGGAATACTTTCAAATATGAAGTATCTGTTTCATCCACTCCCACTGTCGAATAAAAATAAGGCTCTGATACATTACTACATCCGTTAGAATAACTTGTCTGAACAACATAAGTGCCTTCAATGGTTGGTGTAATTACCTGGGTACTTAATCCCGGGAAAATTCCTCCATCCACCGACCAGGTGTAATTACTCGCCTCAACATCAACGCCAAGCGTATTACTTACCGGGTAATATGTTAGCACCGGAACAGGGTTTGGAAGGAAGTTATAGTCAAGATTCAGGGAAGTTTCTTCATAGCTTGGACAAACTTCTGTAGCTGCTGTTACAGAATATGTTCCTGATTCGAAGATTATTAAACTGCCGGAGTTTTCTCCTTCTATCAAGTTTCCATCCCGCGACCAGCGGATATTCTCCGAAAAAGTAGAACTCACTGTTAAAGTAAGCGTATCGCCTTCGCAAAGTGAGCCGGAGCCTAATCCCTCTGTAATAACAAAAATTGGAAGAAAAGCCCAGCCATCAACTAAAACTTCGGGCGACATCTCTGTGCAACCACCTAAAGTAGTTTCTACCGAAAACTCAGAGCCGGCATCCAAACTTGAAATAACTAAGAAACTATCATTCTCATTTATTAAAGCATTGCCGTCTTTAAACCATTGGTGAGCATCTCCCGCTTGTGTAAAAAGTGTATCGCTTGCATTCGGACAAAGAATTAAGTCGTTTGGTGTAATAATCGGGTCATGATCGCAATTGGCTGTAAACGATGAGTAAGAATAAGGTAACGAGAATCTTGAGCAGCCCTCATTATAAATTGCTTCTACAGTAACTTCCCCGTTCTGCTGAGGCAAAAACGTTTGAGAGTTTGAGTCAATTATTAAGTTGCCATCAATATACCAAGCGTAAGATGATGCAGGTGTAGGAGTGCTTAATGTTAAAGTTCCACTGTTAAAAATAATAGAAGGTGTTGTTGCATTGCTAAATGTGATTTGAAGAGCTGAAGCGGTTTGGCTGTAGCTAGGGCAGTTTTCGGCAAATGCAATACTTGAATATAAGCCAGTTTGGCTCACTGTTAATGTGTCATTTGATTGACCGCCTAACTGCACCCCATCTCTAAACCAAAGGATATTATTATTGTAAGGCTCGTTAAGTACAAGGCTTCTTAAATCGCCCTGGCAAGCATTAGAACTAAGGCTATCAGCTACTGAGATTACCAAAGGAGGAAGCGCCGCATTGCTCACCAAAACAGAAGGTGAAGGTTCGCTGCAACCGCCAATAGTTGCTACAACCAAAAAGTTTGAACCAGCATCCTGGGCCTGATTTACAACAAGAAACTGATTAGTAGCATCAAGTATTGGATTGTTATTCTTATACCATAAATAAGAGTTAGCTGGTGTTGACCAAAGCGTATCGCTTGAATTTGGACATAAACTTAAGCTTGATGGGCTAACCAAAGGATCGAATGAACATTGACCAAAAGCGGGATTTAAGCCAAGTATAACTGTAATTATTACAAGTAAACTTTTCATAGATAGATTTAAGGAAAGGCAATAAAGATTGAATATACAAAATTGCTTTCAATTTGTTGAACTATCAATGAGCTGCTCCCTCTATTTTTAAGAAGTTTCATTCAAAGGATTGATCTACAAGTCTTGTTTCTTAAGCAAACTGGCACTTCCAAGTATGAAAATAATTGGATATATCAAGCCTGTAATTGTAATAGCCAAAGGTGTTTCGGCTTTGCCGAAACGTATATTCTCAAATTGTAGAGGTGAGCTTATAAACTCATCTAAACTATTTAATGGAAAGTAAGCATAGATTTCTTTCATCCAGATTCTGCCCACCAAAGGTTCTAAAATCCAAAGTATGGCAATGAAAACCAAAATTGAAAGTGCCGATTTTTTTACAAAAAGCGTTATAAGTAAGGCTGCCATCATCATGCCGAAGCTTACCCACATAGCTCTTAATACAAATTGCATATCTAAAAAGAAATTTCCTGCATTAGGAATTCCTCCTTTTGTAAGACCAAAAAGAGAACCTGAAATTAGCACCACAAGGCCGGTAACTATACTCAAACCGACAGCAAGTATGATTTTCCCTTGCAAAAACTCCATTCTCGACATTCCATCAGTAATTTGTTGCCTCATTGTTCGGAAACCAATTTCGTTACTTACCAAATTAATCATCAACAATCCCGGAATTGCCGCAAACCATGTAGAAACATAGGCTGCATAATACCATACATCCGGAAATTTGTACACGACCGATAAATCTATTGGGCCTTGCTGTACAAATCTGTCAAAACCATAATACATTAATAATATCAAGAGCACATAAATCCCTAAAAAAATATGGAACGTCCTATATGATTTAACCTTAAGCCATTCAATCTTTATGAGTTGTTTCATTGCTGTACCAATTTTAAGAACTCGCTTTCAAGATCAGATTTTACCTGACTAAAGTGAATCACGTCAACACCCGAATCTACAAGTTGTTTGTTAAGCTTAGCCAAAGATGTCCCGTCTTTTAACTCAGCCATTATAAATGTGTCTTTTTGATAAGAAGCTTCTACAGCCTCAATCTTAGCAAGTTGAGCCATTAAATTGCTCATGTTTTCTGCAGCAATTGAAACTTTAAGTTTTCCAGAGAGCAAGTCTTCCACCTTACCTTGCTTCATCACTTTTCCCTTTCTGAGAATCACAACATCAGAGCAAACTTTTTCCACCTCGTTTAAGAGGTGACTTGCTAAAATAACAGTTTTGCCAGCTTGTTGCTGTCGCAGGATTAGCGCTCTAATTTCATTAATACCCTGAGGGTCTAAACCATTGGTAGGTTCATCAAGTATCAAGATTTCCGGGTCGCTTAACAGAGCTGATGCAATTGCAAGCCTTTGCTTCATTCCAAGTGAGAATGCCTTGAAGGAATCGTTTCTTCTGTCAAATAAATCAACTTCCTTCAAAACAATGTTGATTCTTTCCTCAGGGCAGGATTTCACAGCTGCAACTATTCGCAGATTTTCAAAAGCACTCAGGTAGGGAAAGAAATTCGGGGTCTCAATAAGAGCACCAATTCTCTTTCTTGCATCATTAAAGTTATTTCCTTCAAACCACTTAAATTCTCCTCCGCTTTGATTCAGAATTCCAGTTATACAACCAAGTAGCGTGGTTTTTCCTGAGCCATTTGGACCAAGAAGCCCGAAAACCTGACCTTTTTGAACGTTAAAATGAATGTCATTCAAGGCTAACAATCTGCCGTAGGCTTTCTTCAAACCTTTAACTTCAAGGATTGTACTCATCAATAGTTGTATAATTCGAGAAGTTTATCCTCAAAACGTTTCTTAGGTAAAAATTGCTTTTCTAGAATTGCTGAAAAAGGTACTGGGGTGTCTAAACTTCCAATTCTCATAACAGGTGCATCCAGCAATTGAAAGCAATGTTCTGTGATTCTGGCACTAAGTTCTGCCCCAAATCCACCGGTTAAACAATCTTCATGAAGAACAAGCACTTTTCCTGTCTTATTTACACTTGCAAAAATAGCCTCTTCATCTAAAGGAACTAAGGTTCGCAAATCAATAAGGTCAGCATTAATTTCAGGGTGTTTATTTAGCACATCTATTGCCCAATGAACTCCCATTCCATATGTGATTATACTTAAATCACTACCAGACCTTAACTTCTTCGCTTTTCCAATTTCTATGGTGTAATAACTATCTGGAACATCCTCAGTAACACTTCTGTAAAGAGCTTTGTGCTCGAAAAACATAACAGGGTTAGGATCTTCAAAAGAGGCGAGGAGCAAGCCTTTGGCATCTTCTGGGAAAGCTGGGTAAACAACTTTAAGTCCAGGTGTATGCGTAAACCAAGCTTCGTTGCTCTGACTGTGAAATGGTCCGGCAGCCACACCCGCACCTGTTGGCATTCTAACTACTACATCGGCATTTTGTCCCCAGCGGTAATGACTCTTAGCTAGGTTATTTACAATCTGGTTAAATCCTTCGGTTACGAAGTCAGCAAATTGCATTTCAACCATAGCTTTTTTGCCGGCAATAGAGAGCCCGAGCGCACTTCCTAGAATCGCAGCTTCACAAAGAGGGGTGTTTCTGACTCTGTCTTTGCCAAATTTTTGGTGAAAGTTCTCGGTAACTTTAAAAACTCCTCCGTATTCGGCAATATCCTGTCCCATCAAAATCAGGTTAGGATGTTTTTCCATGGCTAGCGCTAAACCATCAGAAATTGCGTCAACCAGTCGTTTATTCGTTTTTGTCCCTTCGGGGGAAGTTATTTTAATCTCGAAAGGAGCGTAAACATCATCAATTTCAGTTTGCAAATCAGGATTAATCTCAGCTTCGTTAAAGGTTTCCTGAACACCCTCATTAATGATTTGCTTTAGTTCTTCTTTTATAGAATCTCTTGAAGCTTCAGTTAAAACGCCTTCGCTTATCAGATAATCTTCGAAATTACTTACTGGGTCTTTTTGTGCCCAAATTTCAAAAAGTTCCTGAGGGACATATTTTGTACCCGAAGCTTCTTCGTGCCCTCTCATTCTAAATGTCATGCACTCAAGCAACCAAGGCCTTGAATTTGCCTTAATATCATTGCTTATTTCTATGATTGCATCATAAACTTCGAGCACATTATTTCCATCAACTTGCTTAGTTGGGATTCCATATCCTGGACCTTTTTGTGTGAAAGATTCGAAGCGAAATTGTTCTGAAGATGGAGTTGAAAGTCCATACCCATTATTTTCAATAATGAAAATTACAGGTAAATCCCAAACAGCAGCAGTGTTAACTGATTCGTGAAAATCTCCTTGTGACGCTCCGCCATCTCCGGTGAAGACGGCAGTTATTTTGTTTGCTCTATTAAGTTTTTGAGCTAGAGCAATTCCATCGGCTACGCCCATCTGTGGACCTAAATGCGAAATCATCCCAACAATATGGTATTCGTTGGTACCGAAGTGAAAAGAGCGCTCACGACCCTTTGAGAATCCATTCATTTTACCCTGCCACTGGCTGAATAATCTGGCAAAAGGAATACCTCTTCCTGTAAATATTCCGAGGTTGCGGTGCATAGGTAGAATGTATTCATCAGGCTTCATGGCCAGGACAGTTCCTACCGAAATAGCTTCTTGTCCTATACCTGAGAACCATTTAGAGATTTTACCCTGACGAAGAAGATTAAGCATTTTTTCTTCAATCATTCTGGGATAAATAAGCTCTCTGTAAATAGCGAGGAGTTGTTCGTTAGACTTGTCTTTCCTGTTAAATTTAAGCTGCATAAGGCTTGTTTTGGAGGGGCAAAAGTAGAGCAATTTTGTACATTTGCAGAATGCAAGATGTTTTGGTGATTATACTTATTACCGCTTCTGCGGGATGGTTGTTTGTGCGTTTGTACAGAAATCTTGCTTCAAAGCAAGGCCACAGCGATGGATGTGATAAATGCGGGTAAAAAAAAATCCCGCCGAAGCGGGATTTTTAAAATAGTTTACTAAAAATTAGTTAGCCATTTCTTCTACTGGAGCAGCAGTGCTGTCCATTGCAGTAGTGTCAGCCATAGCAGCAGCTTCAGCTTCAGCAGCAGCGATTGAGTCAGCTTTAGCAGCAGCAGCAATTGAGTCAGCAGCAGCTGTGTTAGCTTCTTCATGACTTCCACCACAAGATGCGAACATTCCAGCGCTAGCGAAAAGAACAGCGAATAATACTTTTTTCATTTTTTTGAGTTTTTAAATTGATTGATTCAGCGCCACAAAAGTATAAAAAACTAAAAACCAACAAACAATTTCAGAAAAAATGTTAAAGATTTTTGTAATTCATTGCTTTTTTGAATGAAAGGAAATAGTCTAAAATGTTATATGTCACATAATCAGCTAATTGTATTTTGGTCTAAAGTTTTGGAGTTTTGATAAATCGTCTATTTTTGCATCAAACTAAAATAAACCAGCAATCATGAAAAAAATGCAATTAGAATTTGCTAAAAATTTACGCTTCATTGGTCTTGCAATTTTAACAAGTGCAATGACTCTTACTTACACTGGTTGTAAGACTGAAGGTTGTACTGATCCAACAGCTACAAATTACGATGAAAAAGCTGACGATGATGACGGAAGCTGTACTTACGAAAGAGATGCCTTCATTGGTACATACAACAATTCAACTGACAATTGTATTTCTGGAACATCATTTAATATGACTATTGATGAAGGTGCTGGTTCAACGAATCAAATTACTATTAACAATTTTGGTGGATTTGGGTCTTCAATTTCTATAACTGGAACTGTTTCAGGATCTTCTGTAACTCTTCAGTCAGGAGCACTTGGCGGAGGTATCAGCCTATTAAGTGGTTCAGGTGCTATTTCAGGTAATATTCTTACTATCAACTACACTTACGATGAAGGTGGTTTTGAATTTACTTGTACAATCACTGGTACAAAATCTTAATTCTAACAGTATTGAATAAACAAAAAAAGGGGCATAAGCCCCTTTTTTTGTTTATGACTTAATTCAGGTGCTTTCTCTTTCTCACCTTAAATGTACTTTACTATTCAAATCAGTTGATCCGTTTTCCATCGAGTCGAGCTGCTTGATTTGCATAAAAAAATAGTTATTACAAAGCTTAGAAGCTCAATAGACTAATGGTAAGAATAAAAAAAACGAGTTCTGAAATTGAGAACTCGTTTTAATAAAGGAATTAATATTTAGGCAGACAAATAAACATTAGCTGTCTAACTAATATTGAAATCAAAGCTTAATTACTTCGGTGAGTTATTTAATCCACCTCTCTTGCTAGGATCAGGCTTTGCAGTTCCGGATTTATTATCTCCAGAATTATTTGTTCCTTCTCTCGAAGACGGAGTAGATGAACCACCTTGATTCACACCTTCGCGTGCTGGCTTAGGTTCTTCTTTTGGAGCAGCAGGTGCTTTTGGCTTGCTTCCTCCTTTAGGAGCATTAGCCATTGCTTCAGCAGCCATCGCCTCAGCAGCAGCAATTGAATCCATGCGAGCTTGTTCCATAGCTTCAGCAGCAGCAATTGAGTCCATTTTAGCTTGCTCCATAGCTTGAGCAGCAGCGATAGAGTCAGCACGCATTTTTTCTTTTTCAGCTAGTTCCTCTGCGCTTGGCCCACATGCAGTTAAAGCAGCGATTGCAACAGCAGAAAATACAAAAAGTACTTTTTTCATGATTGTTTGTTGTTTGAATATTCAAGTACAAAAATATAAATATTGTTAAAGCCGACACAACCTTTAACTAATCTAATTTACCTGACAATGAATTGTTTAGTCGGAGATTGCTCTGTAAACAACTGTTTTTTAGCATTTAGCTGAGCTCAAATGAATATATATAACAAGCTATAAAGCATTGATAGTTGCTTTATTTATATTTGACCAAATTCTCAAACTATGGGTATCCTTAATAAAGTTCTAAGTCACGTTTTCTTCTTTACTCTGTTTTTGGGTGGATTGGTTCTATCCATCAGCTCATGTTCTGATGATACGGATGAAAATTTACCAACATGCGAAGAATACCGAGATTCTTTAAGATGTATCTTCCAGCAAAATGCAATAATTGGCACCTATATTTGCACAGAAGCATGCAATATTGCACCCGTATTTCAAGATTATCAAATGGTGATAAAAGCTCATCCTGATGGCTGTCCAAAATTGTTAGTATCAAACTTTGCAGCCTTGAATGAATTCTCGAATCCTTTTAATGGACTTGAAATTAGTGGTGAGTTTACCATACAAAGCACCTTAGATTCGTTAAATGAATACTCATTAGAATTTCCTGTGAGTACCTTTTATAGCAATAATAATCAGGATACACTTATTATATCAGGCGAAGGTTCTATGATAAGAGACACTTTTACTTTTCAATACCGCTTCAGCTTAAACAGCGCACCTGAAAAAGTTTGCATCACTCAGGCAATCAAAATAGACCCTTAATCTTTGATAATTATATGTTTTTGAAAAGCAGTTTTATTTTTATTGGTTTGGGATTTTTGATGGGAATGACTTCTTGTGACAGAACCGGTTGTACCGACCCCAACGCAGCCAATTATGAAGAAAAGGCAGAATCAGACGATGGAAATTGCAGGTATGATAGCGATCCTTTCGAAGGGAGATGGGCTATAACTGATTCATTATTGGTTTTTGGAGACTATGTTGCAGAACCTCCCAAAACTCTTGACATCAGAGTGGAAACTTTAAACAGATCTAAAGTGAAGTTCTTCTTCCGATTTGAAGATGGCACTTATTCAGATACTCTGGAAGCAAATGCAAAACCTAATACACTTTCAATTCCAGAACAAAGCTATCAGGATACTTTAACCTTTCAAGGTAACTTTACAATAGCTCGCATTGGAGGCATAAAGGTGGATTATCGAATCACCAATGAAACAGTTTATAGAGAATATAGAGGAATAGGCTCTGAGCTTTAATCTTAACTTTCATGTATAGCTTTTCTTAGCATTTTGAACGCGCTTAAGCTTGCCATAGTTATGTTGCGAGATCTGTTTGTGCTAAATCTGTGAAGCTTAGCAATCACACCTCTAGGTGTTCCAATGCCAATCCAAATAGAGCCTACTGGCATTTCTTCTGAGCCACCATCGGGTCCGGCGATGCCAGTAACTGCAATTGAATAGTCACTTCCGAATTTTAGTCTTGCTCCTTGAGCCATTTCTGTTACAACTTGTTCGCTAACTACTCCGTATTGCTCTATTGTTTCTTGGGAAACTCCCAGAATACTCTTCTTTAACTCTTCAGAGTAAGTTACAGCACCTCCTTTGAAATATGCCGAAGAACCTGCTACTTCAGTTAGTAGGTGAGCAATGTTTCCTCCAGTACAACTTTCTGCTAAACTTAAGCTCAAGTTCTTTTCAAGAAAAAGCTTTTGAATAACTTCAGCAAATGAAATATCCCCTTCACCATAAATGTGTTCCCCAACTAATTCATAAAGACCTTTTGCCTGAGCTTCCAAATCAGCCGACAGGCTTAATGCATCATCACCGAAAGCACTTAGTCTAAGTCTCACCAACCCCGGTGATGGCAAATATGCTAGTTTAATGTGATGAGGTAAGTTGTTTTCCCAGGTTTCAATCCACTCCGAAAGCATACTTTCTCCAACACCTTGAGTTAGAAAGGTTTTATGCTCAATAACAGGCAAGATTAAGCGGCTTTTCAATGCTGGAATTACCTGCGATTCCATGAGCCATTTCATTTCATAGGGAACTCCTGGCATCGAGATATAAATTGTGTCATCT
Source organism: Bacteroidia bacterium (assembly GCA_018401705.1). Classification (GTDB taxonomy): domain Bacteria; phylum Bacteroidota; class Bacteroidia; order M30B66; family M30B66; genus M30B66. The sequence goes on from JAGYKL010000016.1 coordinate 11,682, forward strand.
TTCTCAAACCACATTCCCGGTGCTGTGCCTCTCGAATTAACCAAGATTCTGCAAGAGCTTGGGACTTCGGCCTGCTTCCTGTTAATAGCGCTTACATCCCTCCCGAAGCTTTTAAAAAGCTTCTCAACCTCTTCATATTGAGCTTCACTAAAAACTGGTTCACCACCAAAATAATCCATTAAGGTAGCTTTGGTTATATCATCTTTCGTAGGTCCTAGCCCACCAGTAATTAGAACAACTTTAGCTCTCTTTCCTGCCAAATCTATAGTTGAAAGGATTGCCTCCCTACTATCAGAAATTGACGTGATTTGAACCACACTCAGTCCAATAGCATTGAGTTCTTTAGCCATCCATGCAGAATTTGTATCAACGATTTGTCCTATCAGGATTTCATCGCCAATAGTAATAATCTCAACTTGGGCATTTTTAGTTAACTCAAAACTCATTGTTTAAGACATTAGGTTTGGGTAAAGAAACGCAGAAATTAGCAAGTGATTTTCTCCATAAATCATATTTTCAGAGAATTAATATGAGCCTTAATTATCTGAATTAAAACTATGCAAATGATTAATAGTCGCAATGCAATCTTCCATCAATTCTGAAACAATATCTGCCGCAGGCTTGATCTCTTTAATCAAACTACTAACCTGTCCTATTTCTAATTCACCTTCTTCAAGTTCTCCTTCGAACATGCCTTTTTTAGCTCGCCCTCTTCCAAGCATTTCTGCTAGAACTTCTGCTGACATGCCGGCCGCTTCAGCTTTTTGAATCTCTTCTGCGAAACGGTTTCTCAGAAGTCTAACAGGTGTAAGTGGCTTTAGACTAAGCTTTGTATCGCCTTCGGCGGAAGAAATTACTCTTTGCTTAAATGCTTCATGGCCAGAGGATTCGGGTGTTGCAACAAACCTGCTTCCAACTTGCACTGCATCTGCACCCAAAGCCAGACAAGCAGCCATTTGTTGCCCAGTACCAATACCTCCTGCGGCAATAATAGGAATCTGAACAGCCTTCTTAATCATTGGGATTAAAACCAAAGTTGTAGTTTCTTCGCGACCATTGTGCCCGCCGGCTTCAAACCCCTCAGCAACGATTGCATCAACACCCGATGCTTGCGCTTTTAAAGCAAACTTTGTGTTAGCAATAACATGAACTACGGTAATTCCGTGCGATTTAAGAGTTTGTGTCCATGTAGCAGGATTTCCTGCCGACGTGAAAACTATTTTAACTCCCTCATCTACAATTGTTTTCATATGTTCCTCAATATTGGGGTAAAGTAGAGGCACATTTACACCAAAAGGTTTCTCAGTATTTTCTTTGCATTTTTTAATATGATGTTTCAAGACATCTGGGTACATAGAACCAGCGCCAAGCAAACCTAAACCACCAGCATTACTAACTGCCGTAGCCAACTCCCAGCCGCTGCACCAAATCATCCCCGCTTGAATAATTGGATACTTAATCCCAAATAGTTCGGTAACTGAGGTTTTCATAAGCAATTAAATTTGTGGCAAATATAGAATCTCTGGTTTTAGTAAATCGTATTACGTACAACGTACAACGTATTACGAGAATCGTAAATACCTCGTATATCGTAAATCGTATTTCGCACATCGTACATCGCACATCGTATTTCGCACATCGTATTTCGTACATCGTAAAACGTACAACGTACAACGTATAGTGGAATCGTAAATCGTAAGTCGTAAATCGAAATTCGATTTACGACTCTCACTCTAAAAAACCTATTTTTGTCGCTTAGCAGAATTAGCCTACATGAAAAAAGACAAAGTAGTTTTCGAACTTATTGGAGAAGAACTTCAACGCCAAACAGAAGGAATTGAACTTATTGCATCTGAGAATTATGTGAGTAATCAAGTGATGAAAGCAGCAGGCTCGGTGCTTACAAATAAATATGCCGAGGGCCTGCCGGGGAAACGTTATTATGGAGGCTGTCAGTGGGTTGATGAGATTGAGAATATTGCTATTAATCGCCTTAAAGCTTTGTTCAATGCTGAGTGGGCAAATGTTCAACCTCACTCTGGTGCACAAGCAAATGCGGCAGTTATGTTAGCTTGTCTTAATCCGGGTGATAAGATTTTAGGATTTGATTTAAGCCACGGAGGTCACCTTACTCATGGTTCTCCAGTGAATTTCTCAGGTAAATTATACCAACCATCATTTTATGGTGTTGAGAAAGAAACAGGCTTAATTGACTGGGATAAAGTCGAAAAAACAGCAAAGAAAGAAAAGCCCAAAATGATTATCTGCGGGGCTTCTGCATATAGCCGTGACTGGGATTATGAGCGACTAAGAGCTATTGCTGATTCAGTAGGTGCATTGCTTTTGGCTGATATTTCACATCCATCAGGCTTGATTGCCAAAGGATTACTAAATGATCCACTTCCACATTGCCATATTGTTACTTCAACAACGCATAAGACTTTGCGCGGTCCTCGTGGAGGTATCATAATGATGGGTAAAGATTTCGAAAATCCATTCGGATTGAAAACTCCAAAAGGGGAATTAAGAAAAATGTCGGCACTTTTAGATTCCGGGGTTTTTCCAGGAACTCAGGGTGGTCCCTTGGAACATATCATAGCTGCTAAGGCTGTTGCATTTCATGAAGCCCTTTCTGATAATTACATGGACTATGTTATTAGAGTGCGACAAAACGCTCAGAAGATGGCTAAAGAGTTTGTGAAAAAGGGTTATCACATTATTTCTGGAGGGACTGATAATCATTTGATGCTGATTGATTTACGATCTAAAAATGTCACTGGTAAAGAAGCAGAGATTGCTCTCGGAAAAGCTGATATTACTGTGAATAAGAACATGGTTCCATTTGATGACAAATCTCCATTTGTGACTTCTGGAATTCGTATAGGTACAGCTGCTATTACATCACGAGGAATCACCGAAAAGGAAATTCCACAAATTGCAACTTGGATTGACGAAGTAATTACTAATCACACCGACGATAAGAAGTTGGAAGCAATTAAGAAAAAGGTGAATAAGAAGATGGAAGAATTACCGCTATTCGCGGGATGATTATAACATATAGATAGAGGCGAGCGATTTTATTGTACTTTTAATTTTACCGAAAATCACATTCACAATGATAAGAGCCAACGATCCTAAATTAAAATCCTGGGTGCCTGTTCCAGAGAATTCAGATTTCCCAATTCAGAATTTACCCCTTGGTATCATTAAGGTAAATGACAAACACCATGTTGCTAGCAGAATTGGTGATTATGTGATTGATCTGGCAGTATTAAATAGAAGTGGTTTGTTGGGTGTTGACTTTGTTCAACGAGTTTTTGAAAGTGAGCACATTAACGATTGTATTGGCCTTGGCAAAAGCTTGATGCGTGATTTGCGCTCGAGGCTTAGTCGCTTATTGGATGACAAGCATACTGATTTAGCTTCTGATGAAGATTTAAGAAAACGATGTTTGATACCTATCAGAGACGTCGAGGTTTGCATGCCATTAGATATTCGTAATTACACAGATTTTTATTCATCGATTGAACATGCTACTAATGTAGGAACTATGTTCAGAGATCCTGAAAATGCCTTATTACCCAATTGGAAACATATTCCGATAGGTTATCATGGAAGAGCTTCTTCGATTATTCTAAGCGGAACTCCTGTAAAGAGACCTAAAGGTCAATTAAAAGGAAAAGACGATGCTGTTCCAGTTTATGGTCCCACGAAACAGCTGGACTTTGAGTTAGAAATGGCTTTTGTGACATGCAAGTCGAATGACTTAGGTAATACAATTAGCACTGATGAGACTGAAGAATATATTTTCGGAATGGTGCTTTTCAACGATTGGAGTGCAAGAGATATTCAAAGTTGGGAATATGTTCCACTTGGACCATTTTTGGCTAAAAGCTTTGCTTCCTCCATAAGTGCCTGGGTGGTTAATTTAGATGCTTTAAAGCCCTTCCGGGTTGAAGGACCAACTCAGGATCCAAAGCCTCTGCCATATCTGCAGTTTACTGGCCAGCACAACTACGACATTTGTTTAGATGTTTACATTGAATCTCCGATGTTTATTCCAGCTAAAATTGTTCATTCAAATTACAAATACATGTATTGGAATATGGCTCAGCAATTGGCTCATCATGCATCCAATGGTTGCAATATTCAAGTAGGAGATTTATATGCTTCGGGAACTATAAGCGGCCCTATACGAGATAGTTTTGGTTCTATGCTCGAACTTACCTGGAGAGGAACAGATCCAATTAAAATGCCTGATGGCTCTGAGCGTAAGTTCATCCAAGATCGCGACAAAGTCATCATGCATGCTTATGCTAAAAATGATGATGTTCGGATTGGTTTTGGTGAAGTTATTACCGAAATAAAGCCTGCTGATTAACCTATTTTTGGATTGTTTAGAAAAGCATATCAGCCTTGTTTTTATCCCGCTTAGATGCTTTTAATTACAGCATCTTTTGAAGACGAATTTTAGTATTTCTTGTAAAAGTTAAATTTTGCTATTTTTCAAATGATTATTTGGATTTGCTACATCTAGATAAATCATTAATGATTGCTTGAAGGCATTATTTATTCAAGCCAAAATCAGCATTGTGAATTCAATAATGAGCTAAACTTCGTTAAGGCAGTGAGTAAGATTAACTAATTTATTATTTGTTTCTTTGCTTACATCATTGAAATAACATTCATGAAATTAGCAACCAAATTAATACATGCAGGGCAGGAGCCAGCTCCCGGAAATGGAGCTATCATGACACCTATTTATCAAACTTCAACCTTTGTTCAGGAAGCCCCAGCTACTCACAAAGGATATGAATATGCACGTTCTCAGAACCCTACAAGAACTGCGCTTGAAGCATGTTTGGCCGCTATAGAAAATGCAAAATATGGATTGAGTTTTAGTTCTGGTGTCGCAGCTACTGATGCAGTAATCAGATTATTACTGCCCGGAGATGAGGTTATTGCTGCCGACGACATGTATGGCGGAACTTATCGTCTTTTTACAAAGGTGTTTGCACCTATGGGTATTAAATTTCATTTTGTGAATATGTCTGATCCTGAAAGTATTAGAGCATATTTTAATGATAAAACGAAATTAGTTTGGACAGAAACTCCAACTAATCCATTAATGAGTATTACTGATATTTCTGCTGTTTCTAGGATTTGCAAGGAAAAGAATGTGCTTCTCACAGTTGATAATACTTTTGCTACACCTTGGTTGCAAAACCCTTTAGATTTGGGAGCAGATGTTGTTTTGCATAGTGCGACAAAGTATCTCGGTGGACATAGTGATGTTATTCATGGTTGTCTTATGATGAATAGCGCAGAATTAAGAGAGAAGCTTTATTTTATTCAAAAGAGCTGCGGCGCGGTTCCAGGTCCAATGGATTGTTTTCTGGTGTTAAGGGGCTTGAAAACTCTTCATGTGCGCATGAAGGCTCATTGCGAGAATGGAGCTATAATTGCCCAGTTTTTGAAAAACCATCCAAAAGTTGAAAAAGTTTATTGGCCAGGATTTGAAGAGCATCCTAACTACGACATTGCTAAAACTCAGATGCGCAATTTTGGTGGTATGATGAGTTTTGTATTAAAAGATGGAACTCAAGCAGCAGTGAACAGAATGATGACATCCACTAAATTATTTGCCTTAGCAGAAAGCCTTGGAGGAGTTGAATCGCTTATCAATCATCCTGCAAGTATGACTCATGCCTCCATTCCAAAAGAGAATCGTGATAGGATTGGAATTGTTGAAGGACTTATCAGACTCTCTGTAGGTATTGAAGATATAGATGATTTATTGGAAGATCTTAAAATTGCATTAGATAAAGTATGAAACAAGCATTTATAACAGGTACATCACGCGGATTGGGAAAAGCTATGGCCGAATATCTTCTTAATGAAGACTGGACGGTAGTTGGAATAGGGAGATCACACAGCATCGAGCATGATAATTACAAGGCTGTTACAGCAGATCTATCACTAGCCGGTGTTGCTGAAAATGTAGCATTAGAAATAGACCTTCGGGCCGATGAACATTTACTCGTTAATAATGCAGCAGAAGCCGGGGAAATAGGATATTTTGGTAATGTTAGCAATAATCAGTTCCAGCGCGGATTTCAGTTAAATCTTATTTCTCCGTCAATACTGATGAATCGCTTTATTCAATTAACAAATAAGTCTCTTTCAATTAGAAAGATTATAAACATTAGTTCAGGGGCCTCAGTAAACCATTACGATGGTTGGGGGATGTATTGTAGCAGTAAAGCTGGCTTAAACGCATTAAGCATGGTTCTTATTGATGAGCTTGAGCAAAGAAATGATTACCGAACTCATGTTTATTCAATAGCTCCAGGTGTTATTGATACTGATATGCAACAGGTAATTAGAAATGCGAGTAAAAAAGAATTCTCACAAGTGGAGAGGTTTATTGCTATGCACAAAAAGCATCATTTAACCTCTGCTAAGATCGCTGCAAGAAAGGTTTTGTCGTATGTAGTTAGTGAACCCCCTCCTCGAAGTGGAAGAGTTGATGTGAGAGAATTTATTTTAACTTAGATTTGCCGTAAGGGCTGTTAGCTCAGTTGGTTCAGAGCACTACCTCGACAAGGTAGGGGTCACTGGTTCGAGCCCAGTACAGCCCACTTTTTATTTTAGTTTTTAGATTAAATAGTTAATTCAAAGTAATAATAAGGTAATCGCTAATTAGTTGATTGGATTATCAATCTTCTTTGAGGATAATCTTAAAACGGTATATCCTAGTATACCTGATAATAGCGAACCGATTATAATTCCAACTTTTACTGAATTAATACTTATCAAGTCTCCATAAAATGCTAAGTTGTCAATAAATATTGACATTGTAAATCCCACTCCTGCAATAAAGGCGATTCCTACAATTTGTTTGAAACTTACTCCATGTGGTAACTCAGTTATTTTGAGTTTAACTCCTAAATACGAGAATAAAGCAACTCCAATAAATTTACCGGCAAATAAACTAATGGCAATATTTATCATTAAGGCATAGTTAAAGTCATAGTCTGTGCTAATCACTACGCCTGCGTTGGATAAAGCAAAAACAGGTAAAATAAAATATGCAATCAAGCCATGAAGTTTGTGTTCGAGGTGTTGCAAAGGCGACCGGACTTCAAACGACAAATCATCTAAATAACTTAAGCTCTTTATCTCATCATCATTAAGTAAATGGCCTTCATCATTATCTGAAACCTTGCTCATATTAGTGGATATAGCGTTGAGTTTACTTGAAAATGAATTTATATTTAATCGTCTTTTGATTGGAATGGTAAATGCAAGAAGCACTCCGGCAATTGTTGGGTGTATTCCCGACTTTAAGAATAGAAACCATATAACAACTGCTAAAATAATACCTATCGCGAATGAATATTTTCTTGTGTAATAAAGAATTCCTAAAAATGCTATTAGAATGAGGCCATAAACTATGTAAATCCAACATATGCTAATGCTATAGAAAACCGCAATAACGAGCACCGCTGCTATGTCATCAATTATTGCAAATGCGGTTAGAAATATTTTCAAGCTTAAGGGAACCCGCTTACTTAAAGTACTTAAAATTGCCAATGCAAATGCTATATCAGTAGCCATTGGTATACCCCAACCTTTTACGGTTTCAGGATTTTCATTTAGCATCAAATAAAGACCAACAGGAACAATAACTCCTCCTAATGCTGCTACAAACGGAAAGGCTGCCTTCTTAATGGTATTAATTTCACCTGTTATTAATTCTCTTTTCAGTTCAAGCCCTATCAAAAAGAAAAATATCGACATCAACCCATCATTAATCCAAAGTATTAATGGTTTTTTTAGTTCAAAATCCTGGAAAGAAATTCCAATTTGATATTGCCATAAGTCTTCATAGTAAGCGGCAAAAGGTGAATTAGCCCAAATAAGGGCAATAATTGTAGCACCAAAAAGTAATATTCCTGCAAAGCTTTCAATTTTTACAAATTCTTGAAAGGGAGAGAGGAATAGTTTTTTAATCATCTATTAATATAATTAAAACTTTGGGTTTGCGACATGAAACTAATATTTAAAGTCAATAAATTTCTTTAGTGCGATTGAAGGTTGCTAAAATTATTTAAATAAGCCGATTTTTATGCCTGCATAACCTGTAAGACCGGTAAAATCTGATTGGTTAGTGCTTCTATAGTTCATTTGCTCAATAAAACGATATCCAACTCCGATGTTGAATCTTACATTTTTTATCAAGTTAATTTCTAATAAAGCAGAAGGTTCGATGAGAAAAAAGTTGGCTTCTCCAAGGTTTATCTCTTCACTCTCACTATCCATTTGAACTTCACCATAGCCTAAATAAAGTGGAAAAGTAAGATGAACTAGTTTTTTTGATAGAAGAGTGTATTCCAAGAGCAAACCTGAACTCCAATAGTCTAAATAGATATTTGGAACTATTTCATTCTCGGGTCTAATTTGATTTAAAGATACATTATAGAAGGCACCAATTGAAAGTTTATCATTAAATGACACCCCTCCTCTAATGCTGAATAGTGCAGCGTCATTCTCTGCCATTTTGGAAAAGCCAATTGCTGGAGCCACAAAAAAACCTACCTTTTCTTTAGCTATTAAAGACTTATTCCCAAAAAGGGTTTTTGTTTCTGAGCTCTCTTGAGCGTCTAAGCTGTTCTGAATCAATAACAAACATAGTATTGTCAGAATTGAAGTTTTGAACCTGTTCATACTGAATTGTTTTAAAGATTAATTATCTAAATCAATATGAATAAATGCTGTTTTTGTAAATAATGTTTAGAGTTTCAAATAAATATTTTCATACTTCAAACTCTCACTTATTGAAAGTTTAAGAGAATAGATGACTTAGTGATGAGTATAGATGTGATAGATAGCTTATAATTATATAAGGCTTAATAATTTGGATATAACATTTAATCAAGGTGTAATTATGATATTTGTTGTGTTGAACGGTCTAATAAATAAAGAGTAATTTCTTATTGATTTGTAAGCAAGTTAAAATTAAGAGATTCAAGTTCTATTTAGTTCATCTTTTGACCTTTATACTATTCATTTTATAAACAAACTAAGTACTATGAACACATTAAAAAGAATTGCATTGGTGTTTATCATTGGAGGATTCGCTCTTGGTCAAGAATGCATAGCGCAAAATGATTCAAAGGATTCGAAAAAGGATGATATAAATAAACGTGATAATCAATCTGAAACTCTTTTAGAGGATAGAGAAAAATTAGATGCCAGATTTGCTGAGTATAGAAAGCAAATTGATAGTGATATAGATAAGAACTATAAAGCTATTGAAAAACTAAAAGAGAAATCTTTGAAATTAGATAAAAGAGAGAAAAAGGCTTATGATAAATCAATAGAAGATTTGTTAAGTAAAAATGCCGATTTGAAAACTAAGGCAGATAAATATAAAAGATCCTCCGGTGAAAATTGGGATGAGTTTCAAAAGGAATTTTCTGAGGATTTAAGCAAGTTTGGCGATGCATTAAGAGACTTTACAATCAAGAACAATAATTAATTTATGAGAGTATTTAAGTTGTTGTTTATGCTAAGTCTGTCATTTATTAGCTTTGTAAATGGCCAGAATGAGGCAGTTTTAGGAGACAGAGAAACAGATAACCGTGAAAAGTTGCGCTTTGGTGCAAAGGTAGGAGTTAATGGCTCCAATATTTATGATAATTCAGGAGACCCATTTACTGCTGATACTAAGTATGGGGGTTTGCTTGGAATCTTTACAGCAGTGCCTATTGGAAAGTATTTTGGTCTGCAACCTGAAGTTCTGATTTCGCAAAAGGGTTTTAAAGGAGCTGGTCGTTTGTTGGGATATTCCTATGATTTTACTCGAACAACTACATTTCTCGATTTCCCCATTCAAATAGCACTAAAGCCGAGTGAATTTATAACAATTCTTGGAGGACCTCAGTATTCCTACCTAATAAAGCAAGTTGATAAATTTGGTAGTTCCGCATATAGCTATGAGCAGGAACAAGTATTTAGGCAAGATAATACTCGAAAGAATATTTTAGGTGCTGTAATTGGTTTAGACATTAATCTTCGTCATGTTACATTATCAGGGCGACTTGCTTGGGACATAATAAAAAACAACAGAAATGGCTCACAATCAACACCTAGATACAAGAACAAAATCTATCAAGTTAGTATAGGATTTAATTTCTAATACAATAGCGCATCAAACGATATTCTCTTTTAAGCCTCTATATTTTGAGAAGAACCCCAAGTAATTCGCTAACTTAAATCTTGTTTACAATGTTTGTTTGTCTTAGTATAATAGTTACTAAATAAATTCACAATGCAGTAAATAAGAAACATTAATTTGCTTTAATCAAATAAATTATTAATATAATGATAGCAGCATTTCAACAAGGAAATTTATTAATCACTTTAAAAACAAATCATATGACAACTATTGAAAAAGTTTTAATTGGAACAGTTACAGGTCTTGTAGTAGGAGCTGTTGCCGGAGTTTTATTTGCACCTGAAAAAGGCGTAGACACGAGAAAAAAAATATCTAAGAAAGGAAGCGATTCTATCGATGACGTTAAAGAAATGCTCAATGAAATGATGAGTTTTTTCAATGACAAAGGGAAAATAGCTCAGAATGAAATTAAAGATGCAGCTAATAATATGAAAGCTGAAGGCGAAAATTTAAAGAAGGAAGTTAAAAACGCTATGAATTAGTTTCAGTAAAAGTATCAGTTGAATTATAGATAACATTTTATTTATTTTTATAATTTATAGCCACAGAGCAGAATTTAAATTTCAAATTGCTCTGTGGTTTTATATAAAAAACAGTTCGGAATCTATCTGTAATCATTGAGTAGATATTTAGATAAGTAATTTTACTCAGTAACTATAACAGTTCTTTTTGATACAGTATGGGCTGAAAAATACCCCATCGCTCCACCTGAAAGATTGGATGTGGGGTTAGCAGGAGCAGCCAACTGGCCCGATGATCCGTCAATTATTGAAGCTAATGTTTTATAGTATAAATGAACAGCTTCGTCAATACACCATAATTCTAAGCGAATTGTATCTCCCGCCTCTATTTGGTCATTAAATGAAACAATTAATTGCTCAACCAATTGTCCATCATAGAAAGTATCATCATCGATTAGAATATTTCTGCGTGCATTTTTTTCATTGTCATCATAAATATAACGATAGAAATTGCGAATACCCGAAATATCCTGAAACTCGAAGTTCGCTGTTAGATTAGTATCAACAAAAAAGACTTCTTCATCCAGATACAAAGTATCTATACTAATTTTCTCAGGCATCTTACATGTAGCATTATATATGTTTCCATTAGCAAGTACTGACAATTGGTAAGTATGCCCGGGGACGCCTGTTAATAAAGGTAATTCATAAAGTCCTGGAGCGGCTTCTTCCAGAATATATGAGGTGCCATTATCAATTAAAGTAACATTAGCCCCACTCACTGGATTTGGTGTATTAGCTGCATCATAATTGACAACACGACTAATTTTCACTCTACAAGACCCTGGCTCATCAGTTATACTCCCCTCAACTACAATACGTGCATCGGAGTCTCTTAAATCAAGTTCAATGACCTGCTCACATGAACTCAATAATATAATTCCTGAGACTATGAATAATATTTTATTGATTGAATTTCTCATTTGAAATGAAAATTATAGGTTAATGAAGGCACAATTCTAAAAAGCGAAAGCTTTACAGCTTCAGTAGTTCCGGGATTAGTTTCACTATCTCGGAAATTAATTGTGTAGGCATTCCTTCTTGCATATGCATTGTAAAAACTAAGGTTCCAATTAGATTCATAGGTCTCAGTATTTTTTCTATACCAAGTCAAGCCTAAATCTAATCTGTGATAAGCAGGCATTCTGTAACCATTTCTTTCTGTATAATAGTTAATTGTTTGACCTTCAATTTCATATTTGCCACTTGGAAATGTAACCGCATTACCTGTATAATAAACCCAGTTTGCTGATAAAGCAATTTTGGGACTTAAAGTATACATCGCCACTATGCTTATGTCATGAGTCCTGTCTTGACGAGCCGGATAATATTTCCCTTCATTTATATCATCAAATTTTCTTTCTGTTCTGGCAAGGGTGTATCCAATCCATCCCGTTAAACGACCGATTTTTTTTCTAGCCAATAATTCTAAACCATAAGCCCTTCCTGTTCCATATACCAATTCACCTTCTACTAGCTGATTAAAAGCTAAATCGGCACCATTTCTATAGTCTATTTGATTGTAAAGTGATTTGTAATAAGACTCTGCTGACAATTCATATTTATTATTCTCAAGGTTTCGGAAGTATCCAATAGAGTATTGATCACCTAATTCAGGTTTCACATTATTAGAACTTGGTATCCAAATATCAGTTGGATTGCCTGAAGTCGTATTAGAAAGAAGGTGGAGATTTTGCACTGTTCGGGCATATCCGGCCTTTACACTTTGAAGTTCATCAATTCTATAGCTTGCATTAATTCTTGGCTCAGGGTTGAAATAAGTTTTTACAAATTCTCCATTCCCGGCTGTTCTCTCGGTGTTTACCTCTCCTTCAGGTGTGTAGGTGTATATAGTTCCGGGACCTATATAACTGAAGCTTGTTAAGCGCAGGCCATATCCCACAGTGAGCTGTGGATTAACTTTCCACTCATCAGAACCATAAATTGAATTCTCCCATGCGTATCTCTTTTCATTTGAGATGGCATTTTCTAAAAATCCATTTCCAGAAATCTGTCCAGGAATAAAAATATGATATATCGAATTCCAACCAAACTTAAGGGTGTGGTTATTGCTCAAAAACCATTGGTAATCCTGCTTGAAATTATAATCTCTAATTGTTGAAGATATGTTTACTTCTTGTCCACCAGCATTTACTGAAATCTGGTAATCATAATTACTCACTATTGCTGAAGTATTCGAGAACAACCTATCAGAAAATAAATGATTCCACCTTAATGTTCCTGTAGCATTACCCCAGTCGAATTTAAATACATCTGAAAAACCAAAATTATCGCGGCCAAAATAACCGCTCACAAAAATTCTATTCTTCTCATTTATCTTATAATTAAATTTGGTGTTTAAATCATAAAAATAAAGTCTCGATTGTCTCAATCCGCTATCTTGAGAAAGCTTTAAAAACACATCGGCATAAGTTCTTCTTCCTGAAATGATAAATGAACTTCTGTCCTTAACAATTGGAGCTTCAAGCGTTAACCTAGATGAAATTAAACCAATTCCGCCTTTGGCGTTAAAACGATTCTGATTTCCATCATTCATTTTAACATCAAGAACCGAAGAAATTCTACCTCCAAACTCAGCCGGCATTGTTCCTTTATACAGCGTTACATCCTTAATAGCATCAGAATTAAACACTGAGAAAAAACCCAATAAATGCGACGCATTATAAACTGGAGCCTCATCAAGCAGTATCAAATTTTGGTCTGCGCTTCCTCCGCGAACAAAAAAACCGGCATTCCCTTCACCAGCTCCCTGAACTCCGGGAAGCAATTGAATAGTTTTGAGAACATCCTGTTCACCAAATAAGACGGGTATTTGCTTAATTTCTCTAGGGCTTAGTTTTTCTACACCCATTTGGGTGCGACTTAAGTTCTCGTCGGCCCTTTCTGCTTTGATTTCAACAGTTTTTAATGTTTGCTCTGCATAAACAAGATTCATATTTAGCTTAATGTCTGCTTTCAAATCCACTTGCTTTTCAACCGATTCATATCCAACGTATGAATAATTAAGAGTGTATTTCCCGGGTTTTAGGATTAGCGAATAATACCCATATGCATTTGCAGCCACGCCCGTTCCGGGCAATTCTTTTACAGATATTATTGCTCCAATTAGCTCTTCACCTGTTTTGGAGTCTTTAATTGTGCCGCTTACACTGAAGTTTTGAGAATAGATTGATAAACTATATATCAGTAAAAACAGAGATAAAAAGTATTTCATGGATTTTTTTTGCATGAATTTTAGTTGTGCAAGTTTGGTCATTCTTTTCCGAACTAAACAGCAGAAAATGTTGAGGCTACATTTTTTGCAGCTGAAAACGAATAATTTAACATTGAATTGTAGACATGGTTTTTATATACTCAGTTTTTTAGTGGTTTAACTTGATTAAAAGTTACATCACGAAGAAAAAAAATTCCGTTCTTCGCAATACATGACGGCAAAGAAGAAAAAACATATCACAATTCTCGGCTCTACCGGCTCAATTGGAACCCAGGCATTGGATGTAATTAGGAGTAATAGAGAGTTATTTGAGATTGATTGTCTTACGGCACAATCAAATTCCAAGTTATTGATTGAGCAGGCTATGGAATTTCTGCCCGGCACCGTGGTTATTGGAAACGAGGAGAAGTATCCTGAAGTAAGAGATGCCTTGATGAATTTTCCTGTGAAAGTTTTTGCAGGAGTTGAAGCTATTTCTCAAATGATGGAGCAGGAGAGCACCGAAATTGTCCTCACTGCTTGTGTCGGCTACGCCGGATTAAAACCTACGCTAACTGCAATTGCGGCAGGAAAACATATAGCACTTGCTAATAAAGAAACTTTAGTCGTTGCCGGAGAATTGGTAACGGCCTTAGCTAAACAGAAAGGGGTTAATATTTATCCTGTTGATTCTGAGCATTCAGCCATATTTCAATGCCTTGCGGGCGAATGGGAAAATCCTATTGAGAAAATTTATTTAACTGCTTCTGGTGGCCCCTTTCGGGGGAAGGATATAGAATTTCTTAAGAATGCTACAAAAGCTCAAGCACTCAAACACCCAAATTGGGATATGGGTGCAAAAATTACCATTGATTCGGCTAGCCTTATGAATAAAGGGCTTGAAGTAATTGAGGCTAAGTGGCTTTTTAATTTGAGGCCTGAGCAAATTGATGTGATAGTTCATCCTCAGTCGATAATTCACTCAATTGTTCAGTTTAAAGATGGCTCCATGAAAGCTCAAATGGGCCTGCCTGATATGAAATTGCCAATTCAATATGCTATTGCTTATCCTACAAGGCTCCAAAGCGATTTTCCAAGATTTAATTTCATGGATCATTCTTCGCTAACCTTTGAGCAACCCGACCGAACCACTTTTAAGAATCTGGACCTTGCTTTTAGAGCTATGGAAAAGGGTGGAAATATGCCTTGCATTTTAAATGCTGCAAATGAAGTTGCTGTTGCAGCATTTTTGAAGGATGAAATTAGCTTCTTAGAAATGAGTAGTCTTATTGAAGATTGTATGATTTCTGCTGAGTTTATTGCCAGGCCAAACTATGAGGATTATGTAAATACCGATGCTAGTACACGCATAAAGGCAAGGCAATTGGCAGGGATTAAATCCTAATGAGTTATGTATAATCGTTTAAAAGGGGCCATAGAAAGTGTGCAAAAGATGGAAGCGCATGAATGGGCTTTGGCTTTACCTTTTTTCGAATATCAGGAATTTAAAAAAGGGGAACATTTGCTCCAAACCGGCAAAGTGTGTAATAAAGTACACTTTATTGTTGAAGGTTGCGCTAGAATATATTTTAGTCACGAATCGCGAGATGTAAGCCGTCAATTTTTCTTTGAAGATTCTTTTGTTACAGAATTCGGGAGTTTAATTTCTAAGCAACCAAGCTTATATGCAATTGATGCTGTTGAAGATTGTAAGCTCCTAAGCATTAATGCAGAGAATCTTGATATACTTTATGATAACAGCATCAATTTCTTGAAATTTGGAAAACGCATTGCTGAATATACTTGCATTTTTGTTGTGAACCGTAATGTTGAAATGGTTGTGCGTTCAGCTCCAGAGAGGTATTTGAGGCTAGTTAAAGAAAGACCTAAGGTGATGAACCGTGTGCCTTTGCATATGATTGCTTCATACTTAGGGATTACTCCTGAAGCTTTAAGTAGAATTAGAAAAGACGTTTCTAAGTCCTGAAAATAATGAGTTTTTGAGATTCGAATTGATCTACATCAAGGCGCTTACTATTTTATTTAATCTAGTTCAAGTAGAATAAAATTATCCTAGCTCAATTTTGCGCTGTTCAATTAATAGCAGCTAAATGAGAAATTACATTCAATTATTTACAATTTGTTTTAATTTATTTTTTATCACTGCTCAATCGCAGGATGTAGTCAGTACAGATGCTTCGATCACTTACGGGGAATTCAAATTTGGCTATGGAATTACTCAATTTGGAAGGGGATTAAAGGAAGATTTTGAAGCGGGTAATTTTTCGAATTCTTCAGGCGGTGTTGGCACAATTGCGGCCTATCATAAGTTTAAAAATCTTCCATATTTAAATTTTGGAGTGAAATTCAAAGCTTTGGGAGCAGCTCCTTCTTCAGGTAATGATGGCTATGAGATGTTTTTTAATTACTGGAGCACAGGTTTTGGAATTAAATGTTTTCCATTTCAGCGTGATGCAAAATCAGGTGTTTTTGTAGGAGCCGATTATTATTACACTAGCCAGTTTACACAAAAGTACAGAAACACCTCTCAAAAAGTATTTAATCATCAGTTTGCCATTGGGAATGCATTTGCCGGATTGGTTGGCTACGACATTTCTTATAAGAATATGGGTTTTATACTTGGAATGGAATACGAAATAGCCAATAGACAAGGTGAAGTGGATGGGATAGGGGATAAAAGTTTCAGTAATTCAAACCTTGCTTTTATGGCAGGTATAAGATTTTAAATTCAGAAGTAACATGTTAAAGCAATCAAAACAGAAAATCATGAATAAATTAATTATCGTATTAATTACCTTCTTTTTTGTTGGTAATTCACAAGGTCAGGGTGTAATCGAAAACAAGCGCTGGGGCGCAGAGATAAATCTGCTTTGGCCAATTTTCCCCGGTAATATTTACAAAGGGCAGGTAACATATGAGGCATGGAGAAGAAATCAATTAGCAGGTGACGTTTATTTAGGTTTTCACATCAAGCCTTTTGAGTATAGAGATACAGAGGGTGATTTTTCTAATATGGCTTTGACCTTTGGTTATCGTCAATTTTTATGGAAGGGCCTTCACCTTGAAGTATATCAGGCTTTTGGCCCTGGTTTTAACAGGAACAATGTAATTGATGGCAAAGACTACGACAGCTGGGATTATGAAGTAGGCGGTTTAGTAGGCTATCGTTGGGAGTTTCTTAAAAACAGGGACGAAAAGAAAGTGAGTCCGTACATTAGTACTCAGCATGGGTTTTATTATTTAGCTGCACAAAGTAATCCACACCCGATAAAAGATTTTACCGGTGAGAAGCCTTTTTACGTGGGAACATTAAATTTTGGGATAAAGTTTTAGGGTGTAATTAATTCAATACAAGCCTGATAGATAAGATTAAAATGCGTTAGGGATATGCAGGGCTTGGTGCCTGATGAGGCTTTAGCTGAAGCAGCACGGAACCCCGGAATAGCCCGACCGCTGCAAAAGATTTTGCTCATTCAGAGGTTTGTGCTTCGAACCTCGAAACAGGTTTTGATATTTCTGAGGAACAGCGGTAACGCCCAAATCAATTATTCCTAGGTGCATTATGTAATTGAGTTTTTAGCCCAAGGTCAATTCCTTATCTTGGCTGCATGAAATCAAATCCTCAAGACGACAAACGACTTTTTCTCTTAGATGCGTATGCATTGATTTATAGAGCGTATTTTGCATTTAGCCGCAACCCTTTGATGAATTCAAAAGGCATGAATGTAAGTGCTATAAGTGGCTTTACATCTACCCTTATCGATTTGATTTTACGAGAGAAGCCCACGCATTTAGCTGTTGTTTTTGATTCGGCTGAAGAAACCACACGAGCAGCTGAGTTTAGCTTTTATAAGGCAAATCGTGAGGCAATGCCCGAGGATATTCAGTTAAGCATTCCGTGGATTAAGCAGATTATTGAAGCATTTAAAATTCCAATGCTTGAATTAGCCGGTTATGAGGCTGATGATATTATTGGCACAATTGCCAAGGAGAAAGCTGCTGAAGGTCACGTAGTTTACATGGTAACTCCCGATAAAGATTATGGTCAATTAGTGCAGGAAAATATTTTTATGTACAAACCTGGCCGCCAAGGAAGTGATGTTGAAATTCTTGGAATTCCCGAAATCCAAGCTAAATGGGAGGTTGAAAGTCCCTTGCAGGTGATTGATATTTTAGGAATGTGGGGTGATGCTGTTGATAATATCCCTGGAATTCCGGGAGTAGGAGAGAAGACTGCTAAGAAATTAATTAAAGAATTTGGTTCGATGGAGGAGGTTATTGCCCGATCTTCAGAACTAAAAGGAAAGCTAAGAGAAAACGTCGAAGCTAATGTTGAGAAAGCATTAATTTCAAAAATGCTTGCTACAATTATTTTGGATGTGCCTATTTCAGTGGAGGATGATGACTTGATAATTTCTGAGCCGGATAAGGAAAAATTAAAAGCACTATTTGCAGAACTTGAATTTAGAAGCCTTGGCAGGCGGATTTTGGGTGATGAATTTTCAGTAAATCAACACGTAAATAATACGACAGTCGAGAAAACTGTAAAAGCGACTAATCAAGCTCAATTATCGATGTTTAGTGATGTGGAAGCACCGCCTCCGGCTCATGAACCTGCAGAAAAAGGTAAAACAATAGAAAATACAGAGCATCATTATGTCGCAGTTGTTGGCAACGAGCAATTAGCCGAATTGGCTTCTAAATTAGCTTCTGTAAAGGAATTTTGTTTTGATACAGAAACATCTTCTTTAGATTATTTTAGTTTGGAGCTTGTTGGACTTTCTTTTAGCATCAAAGCCGGTGAAGCTTGGTACGTGCCAACTCCGCCTGACAAAGTTGAAACGATGAAGATTTTGTCGCACTTTAAACCTTTATTGGAAAGTACGACAATTGTAAAAATTGGACAGAACATTAAGTTCGATATGTTAGTCCTGAAGCAATACGACATTCATGTTCAATTGCCATTGTTTGATACAATGCTGGCGCATTATTTATCTGAGCCAGACCGCAAGCATAACATGGATTATCTAGCTGAAACGTATTTAGGTTATTCACCAGTTTCAATTACTGAACTAATTGGGAAGCGCGGGAAGAATCAGGGTTCTATGCGAGATGTCGCACTTGAGGAAATTACAGAATATGCAAGTGAAGATGCTGATATTACTTTTCAATTAAAGCAAATTCTTGAGCCAATGCTTAAGGAAAGAGAGGTAGAATCGGTGTTAGAGAATATTGAAGAGCCTTTGATTCCTGTATTAGCAGCTATGGAATATGAGGGTGTAAAAGTTGATGAGGATTTTCTCAAGAATTATTCAGAAGAATTGGGTAAAGATCTACTCGCTTTGCGCGATGAGATTTGGACTATGGCAGGTCAGGAATTTAATATAGATTCACCTAAACAGTTGGGAGAAATTTTATTTGACAAATTAAAACTTCCCGGTGCGACAAAAACTAAAACCGGTCAATATGCTACCGGTGAGGAGATATTGAGTAAACTGGAGAATGAGCATCCAATTGCTGCGAAGCTTTTAGATTATCGCGAAATCACTAAACTTATGTTGATTCTCTTCCTCAGTTGATAAACGAAAAAACGGGAAGAATTCACACAACATTTAATCAAACTATAGCATCAACAGGGAGGTTGAGGTTCGGTAAGTCCGAATCTTCAGAATATTCCAATCAGAACAGAGGCAGGCATATTCGAAAAGCATTTATTGCAAGAGATTCAGACCATTTATTATTAATGGCTGCAGATTACAGTCAGATTGAACTTACGACTTGTAGCTGAAATTGCCAAGGAAGAAGCAATACTTGAAGCGTTTAGAAGCGGAATAGATATTCATCAAGCAAACAGCTGCTAAAGTATACGGTGTAGCACTTGATGACAACACACGCAGATGAGAAGTAAAGCCAAGATGGTGAATTTGGAATTATTTATTCTATAAGTGCCTTTGGTTTGTCACTTGACGATTAGAATTCCTAGAAAAGAAGCTGCTGAATTAATTGAGAATTATTTTATTCAATATCCTGGAATTAAATCATTACATGAACGACACCCTTGAATTTGCACGAGCACATGGATATGTAAAGACCATGATGGGGCGCAGGCGCTATTTAAAAGGATATCAATAGCCGCAATTTTACAGTAGAGGGTTTGCAGAACGGGAAGCAATTAATAAAGTCCTGTGCAAGGCTCTGCTGCAGATTTAATAAAGTACCATGATAAATATTCATGCAGAAATGAAGAGGCTTAACTTAAAGAGTAAAATGACGCTTCAAGTGCATGATGAATTGATTTTTGATACTCACAGATGAGCTGGATCAACTTAAAGCTCTAGTGATGGATAAAATGAAAAATGCTATTAAAACTACCGTTCCAATTGAAGTTGAAGTTGGGGTAGGTGAGAATTGGTTGGAAGCGCATTAGTTTTAGTAGGTAGTAAGTAGTAGGTAGTAGGTAGTAAGTATTAAGTAATTGGTAGTTGTGCGTCATGCTATTAACGACAGTGCAGCTTTGAAACTCATGTATTTTGACTAAAACAACCTCGAAAATAGTATCTTTGAGACCGCAATGGCAGACAAAGCTTTCATAACACCAAAGGTGCTCAAATGGGCAAGAGAATCAGCAAGAATGACCGAAGAAACTGCTGCTGCCAAAATACCAAAGTTAACAGTTGAAAGTTAAAAGAGTGGAAGATGGCACTAGTCAGCCAACAATCAGACAAGCACAAATACTTGCAAAAGCTTACAAAAAGACCATTCGCTTTGTTTTTTTTACCTGAAGTCCCAGAGATTTTCAACCACTTCAGGATTTTGAAAATCTGGTTCAAAGAGCTAACAACTTCTTCAATTTTTCCATAATTAGAAATCCAACAAAAACAGGCTTGGATAAGTGATGTATATTCAGAGAACAATGAAGAAAACTTCCATTTGTAGGCAGGTTTTCACTTAATAACATCGAAGGATGTAGCAGACAACATTTTAGCTACTCTAGATATTAATCCGTCTAAGTATAAGACTGATAATCCAATACGAGAGTGGATTAATGCAGCAGAAAGCAATGGATTTTGTATCTCGAACTAGTTTCATTCCTCTAAATGAAATTAGATTCAAGATTTAAAGGTTTTGCTATTGCTGACCAATTTGCTCCATTCGTTTTTGTCAACTCTGATGATTGGAATGCACCACAGTTATTTACATTGGTTCATGAACTTGCACACATTTGGATTGCCACCCAACAGGTATATCCAATGAAATTGAGCCAGAGATAGCTAATCGTGATAAATTCAATCCAATAGAACTTTTTGCAACGAAGTTGCAATAATGCGCTTATACCAAGTGAAATAATTTTAAGTATTGACAGAGAGTTTTAAGAACTCTCAAGACATTTTAAAACAGCAGAAAACCTTGGTGTTAGTTCATTTGCATTTTTAGTTAGAGCATTAAATTTACAACTAGTAACTAATTCAGAATATAAAGTTCTCAAAGACAGAAGCAGAAATTGACTATCAGGCATTTCTAAAAGAAAAGCAGAAAAAAAGGCTGCCTTAAAATTAAAACAGAAAGAAAAGCCAGGAGGACCGAATCCATACCTATTAAGTTAAACAAAAACAGCAGACTATTTACACAAGTTGTTCTTGATGCTTTAAGAAGTGGTTTTGTTCAACCAACTTGCCTAAGCAAGTTTCCTATTAGGACACCTTCTAATAACTTTCATAAACTTGAAGCACAAATATACAAATGAGTTCTTCGGCACATATTTATTGTTTAGATGCCAACGTCCTCATTCAAACTTGGCAAAAATGGCCACACCTGAAATTTGTCCCGACTATTGGAATTCTTGAATTAGGCAAACAAGGACGAATTTTCATAGCAGAAAGAGTGAAAAATGAAATTGTTGTTACAGACGACAAGGGAAAAAAGAAGACGACCTTTCAGAAATGGTTAAAACGCAGTTCCATACCTGTTCATAAACCGACAGAAAATGTAATAAAGTGTTGGCAAAATACTATTCAAGCAAATCCTTTTACATAAACTACTTGTGGACAATGTTAAAGGCAGATCACTTGACCCTTGGGTTTATTTCACGCATTAGACAAAGCAACAGTCGTGACCAAGAAAGTCCGATCATTTCACTGAATGCAGAAAAGCCTGTGACTATACCAAACGTTTGTGACAATGGGAGTTCGTTGGATTGACGACTTCTCATTCGTTAAAGAGCTAGGTCTTAAATTTTCATGCAGACTGTAAAGAAGCACGAACGCACAACAGCGGTTTGCCAAAATTGCCGGGTAAGTTGCAAGTTTGAGCCTGGTTGCATAAATTTGACTTTGGTTGCAAGTTGATAGAAGTTTACTAAAGCCGGCACTTCGGCAAGCCGCGAACCGTTATGCACAATCCTCATATTTCGTCCCAAAAATGACTTACATGGCTAACTTTTTCATTTTGTATATTATTCAATATCATTGCATTACAAAAACGTTAGTCAGAATACCTGTTGGACTATCTTAAAAAACAAGTAACTTTACAGTCATGAACTTGATAGAGATAATATAGATAGAATTAGAAACCTTTTATTGCGAAGCATAAAGTCAATAAACTTTTTCGTATTTGGTTCTGTTCTTGGAATACATTCAATAAAGAAAGCGATATAGATTTAGTTGTTGACTTTGCAGGAGTTGACCTATATGAATATGCAGATAATTATTTCGACTTGAAGGATCAGTTGGAGTCTATATTCAATCCTTGATTGATTTATGAACAGCAAGCTATCAAGAATCCGTATTTAAAAAGCAGATTGATAGCGAAAGCAGCTTATTTATGGTCAAATAGATTAAATGCGTCTCTCTATGATATCCTAAATTCTATTGAAGAAATTGAATCATTTTGAAAGTAAGCCAGTATTTTTCAATGACCTTAAAACAAAGAGAGCAGTTGAAAGAAATATAGAAATAATTTGCGAGCTGTAAATCGAATTCTAAAGATGACCCTAATTACCAAATTGAAAATGCGAGAAATATTATTGGTACAAGGAATCGGATTATACATAGCTACGACAATATCGCGGATGATATGATTTGGTCGATTGTAATTAAGAATCTACAAAACTTAAGGTTGAAATTAAAAGCAAACTAAAATAGGGCACAGTGCTAACAGGCGCTTAGCAGCATTCGGGCATTGGAAGTCCTAATAAAGATCAAGTTGTTTGGAACTTTGCGTTTCCAAATGTACATTTGAGACAGCTTATTCCCGAACGCCGCTAAGTGCCGGACCGATTAGTGGTAATTTTGAATCAACGCTTAGGCATTACCTTGATTCATTATTTAATTAGTCTTGCCTAAGCCTCAGGCAATCAAAATACATTGATCAAAACAATTAATTTCTATTAATAATTTCAAATATACTAAATATGTGCTTGAATATTAGAATCAGCATTTGTTCTTTTTTGAATATAATCAATATGTCGAGCTCTTCTAAAATTACTTTTTCAAAAGACTTATTATTCTCAGGAATTGCAATTATTCTATTGCCTTTTTTGAAGTAAAGGCGATATATGTTTACTTGAGATAATATGATCCAAAAGAACAACCAAGCCGCCATTTCCCCCATATAAAGATTGCATTGAAGCATTATCAAGAAAAGAACAAAGAATGATCGCCTGAAATAATTCTTTCCATAAAATATGATGCATCTTTTCGAGATATGTAGTATGATTCCATAAATCTCTTATTCTCTAGATCTCAAAGCCTTTGATTTTCGCTGCAGTATAAGTTTTCTTTTTTTTCCATGTTGATTCATGAATTTAATATAAAGTATATCATTATAATTCACATGACCAAATAAAGTGTCTCCTTGATTATTAATAATAAAACCACTCTTAAACCGACTTGGAATCTTAGTGGCTTTTGCCCAATAACTGGAAAAGAGACACCAAAAAGTATCAAAGGAATAAACAATAATCCCGCTTTAACATATGTTTTATTTAACAATTTATAGTTTTAGCCTAAACAAACAATGCAATAGTAGAAATTTATCTTCTCAAATAAAAGTTCTTTGTTATGTATAAAACCTTTAACATTCAATTACAATTGAATATCATAGAAACAGCGTGAAGTGACCCCGAAATTATGACAAGCGATAAAGAATAAACTATCACTAACAGCGCACAGCCGCCAATTGGGGTTTTATATTAGTTTGGAGCTTTACGTTTCTTTCTTAATTTAGTGCAAGTTTGAGCTTCAGCCTTCGAAATCCCAACCGTCGGCTGTTCGCGAGAACGTAGTAAGTACTAAGTAGTAAGTAATTGGTAGTAAGTAATTGGTAGTTGTGCACAATACAAAAACAATAACAATTAACATTAGCTGATTAATTTAAGATATAATATTTATTTCTTTTTTTTAATTTATTGGCGAAGTTGCAAAATATTCTCAACATTTAAATTTACAGCAAATTCTTGATATTCTTTTGTGCCAAATATTGGTGTTGCCGCAGATTGGAATTTATCCACATTTTCCCAAACAATTATAACAGCTTAGTGTTCTCAGCAAGAGTTGAGTAATTCCTTGTTCATTCAATTTATAGACTTTAAATTCTCTTGCAAACTTGTATCCATCGTATTCATTCAATGAATTAAAAAGGTTTCACGTTTTTTCGCCAAAAGCATTCTCGGTCTTACCTTTACGAATAGCAAACTCGACTACTGAACCTTCTTTTTAATTGTTTCTAAGTCGAAGATTTCACCATCAACTGTTTCTAAGAAGAGCGTAGGCTAAGAGTTGAAGCTTGAAAAATAATTTGTGCAACATCTTGTGGCATCAATCTGGCAACCGCTTCACCAAATCCTTCAAGAAATTCCAGTGTGTCATCCCAATAAGAATATTATCAGATTTAATTCAGGAATAACTGTAAAAAAGGCTTCCATTTTCCTTCATTCAGAGTAGCCTCTTCCTTTCAAGTACCTCTACAAACTTTCTCTAGAGTCGAAAAATGTTTCACTTGACCTTGTTTTGCTTCATTAATCGCTATTTCAAACATATTCTTTATTTTTGAGTTTTTGAATTATCCGTTTGTGCGTTTGCATAAATAGTTCCAAATATTAAACCTGCAATCGCTGCATAAATTCGTTTCACATTATTTTGATTTCAAAAATTCAGTTGCAAATATTTATATTGGTATATACATTTGCAAGTAGTTACATCAATAGCTCATAGTCACATATATGTTACAACACTGTTGTTCAAACATTTATGAAATGGAAAAAGTGAAATAAATTCAGAACGTTTCGTTAACATGGTCGAAAACATCCAAAAAGTATGGTGGATGTCCTGTTAGTGCAACCTTAAAAATCATTGGAGGTAAGTGGAAACCTTTGATTTTGTATTTTATTTCTGTGGATGTAAATCGATTTGGGCAACTTCAACGAATGATGCCGAACACGATGAGAGAATGATGACAACTCAATTGCGGGAATTAGAAGATGACGGATTAGTTCACCGTGGTTTGCTGAAGTCCCTCAGGGACATTTATACACTCACTGAAAAAGGAGAAAGTCTAAGACCACTGTTCGGCGAATTAAGTAAATGGGGGAATTAAGCATGTTCTACAAATTAAATAGAAAATAAATACTGTTCGCAGAAACAAATCCAGTTACCTGCCGGAAGTGGTATTTATTAAAGCAAATTATTTTTCAATAACTGGATTATTTATCATTTAAAATATAGACAAAGGTTCAAATCGAAAATGATGAATATTCTTCTTTCGCAAATCTCACATTCATGCAGACGGTATCCATCATTTGGTGATTGTTTTATTGTTTCTTGGGTTCAAATATTTAGAAACCTTTTGGTCATATAAGATAAGTAAGCCATATGCTTGGAAACTTATCGGTATCGAAAGTTGATTTCGAAAGAGCTTATTAAGAAATGAGGGCTTTCAGAGATAAATCCCGGTTTTACAATTTATGGTTTCAGGTAGAGCAATTAAAAAGAATAGAATTAATGGAGCTTTTGCCGAGCTTGGAGTTCACAAAAGGTAGAGCACTAAGGCTATACATTTCATGGATCAGGACAGGCTCTTTTATCTTTTTGATACACGTTTGAAGGATTTAAAAAAGAGGACTTGGCTTTAGAGCAACAGAGTGACAATAGATTTACTGAAGAAATGTTTTCTGATACGAGTTTAGAAAAAGTTCGGGGTTACATCAAAGGGAATAAAATCTGATTTTTAAATCAGGATACTTCCCTGAAACAACTGCAGGTTTGGAGTCTGAAAATTTGCCTTCGTTCATATTGATGCAGATTTATATTTACCAACCATAGAAGCGTTAAAATTTTTCTACCCTCGATTAAATCCAGAGTGTGATTGTGCATGATTACAATCATAATTTGGGACGGAATTCCGAAGGCAATCCCGATGAGTTTATTGGCACAATTCCCGAATCGCTTGTTAGGCTCTCTCTGACTGGCAGGGAAGTGCTATGATAATTAAAAACTTGTAAGCAGTTTTTAAACTATTCTAAGCTTATTGACTAAATTGAATAGTAATTGGAAGTATGTGAAAAATAAATTGAGCATACGTAAACACCACAAAATGAGAATTGCTTTTGTTGATTTTGTATTGATTCAAAATCAGAAATTGAAGAATTGTGATTGGTATGCGAAATTTTCGGGTGTTATTGTTTTTATTTTTCCTATCACTAATTTCAAAACTGGAATTTTTATACTCAAGACTAAGTGCTAGATTAACAGGCAAGGGGATGGAGAATGAAGTGGGATCTTTCTATTTCTAGAATACCTCATTATTTTCAATGATTCTATCTATGGCTCGAGCCTGCTCAGCCCAACTATGTGGAAGTTTCAAAGGGAGTTTAGTATGCCCAGTATAACTGCTTACTTTTGTGATGGATTTAAATAATCAGCTGTCTGGTTTATTGAACACCCCCTTTAGAATAAAAATCTCTTCTTGATTACTCCTGCTGTTAGCTATCAGGTGCCAAATCCCACAATGCATAATCAACGATTCACCGCCAACTGCCAACGTTTGCATCTGCCCGAAGGACGGCACTTTTACCACAAAACCCAATTTGAAATCGCCTGAGGCGGATGATTAACTCCATAAAACTGTCTTTGGGCCACGAAACCCCGGATTTTGGGTAGCTGCTGTTACGGTACGTTTTTTTGTCTGGTTGCCAGTCTAAGTTTGTTTTTAAGTCAAGTTCATTTCTTCTTCTTCTTTATTCTGGTCTTTTTATGTTTCTCTTCAGAAATTTCTATTAACTTTCCTCCACAAGTCATTACATACTTCTTCTTTTTTGAACAACCTTTTCCTTTTAGGAGAAAGGGTTTCACCAGTTTGGGATCTATTTTAAAAATTATCTGTCAATTTAATTGACCTGGATGGCTATCATAGATTATTTCAGATTTAACAACTGCTCCTTCGGCATAAGTATCAACCGTACTAATATGCGGACCTCGTCCTGAAGCTGATCCTCCTCTGTAGTTGTGTGCTCCCTACTAAAAATGTTCCCGACCAGAATCTCAGTTGTTTTTGTACTTTCCGTTGGTATGATATATTGTATCTTGAAATACCATTCGAAGGCGACCTGAACTATCACTCAACACCTGATGTTATGTTTTTTCTTGTATAATCTTGCCATCTAAAGTTCACCATTTTCCAATTTTGCAAGGAAAGTTTTCTCCGTCAGTATCATAGTAAATTTGAAATCCGTACAACGACCTTATGTTTTCGTCATCAATGCAACGATTGGACAATAATTTTGGATAGGTCCAGCTGGATGAAACCTCATTATAAATGGAATTCTGTAATACGTATAATTATTCTTTGATTTGATGCCGAAATCAATTCTTGCGGGTATATTTCCACCCACTCGCCAAATACGTCTATTGTTAAGGTACGAACCTTTTAGGTGCACATGACCAGTTGGATAGGTAGTAATAATGACCACTTTTAGCATTGTTGGTATAATGTGCATAGTGTATCAAACTCCCATTGGTTGGGTGTAAATGGCAAATGCACCATGCGCTTGTCCTTGTTCATTAAAGTTCTTTTCGTAATAAAATTCGTCCGTAAAGTAATGTAACGACCTGTAAATTGGCCGTTTGTGAGCCGAGCGATTAAGAATCCTGAGGACTTCATGTAAAATGAAAGACTCCAGCAGTTTTTCATATTGCGGGAGAGCAATTTGTGGAAAATCGAGAATTCCCAACTGGAACATGACATTATCGAAATAATAATCATAAATTGATGTGTTGAAAGTGTTCGGAAAGGATAGAAACCATAGTTGTTTAAAATCACTGATGTTTCCTCCTGTTTTAAAGGAGCGTCAGGCACGAAGGGTGTATACCAAGCGAAAACTATCTATCAATGGGTCAAAAAGAAGTAGGCGTAGTCACTTACTACTTTGCCAGTAGAATCTAAGCTTTGAAAGCGAGTGAAAAGACGGTTTGTTTTATCAGATTGATCTATAAATGGAGTGGAAAATGAAGGATTATTGGCAGCGATTAAACTATCTTTTTAATTGCTAAATCGTGCCAAAAACCAAAATCAATGGCGTAGTGAAACACTCAAAATAATCCCATTCTTTGAACAAATGTGCCAAAAAGCATTGTTCGACAAGTCGCGCTTAAATTTTCCTCACTCACCTTTAGCGTAAGCTTGCCCAAATTTTCGGAATGATGTATCGAACGGGTCTCAGTTGGATGAATAATTAGATCCGGCATATATGAGTTTTAAACCTTCTGCAAACTCTTTGGGACTGATTGAAACAAATGACATCCGACTTTTAAAGATCAACATATAATCATCCTTTTTTACCAAAAACACGTTCTACACGCCAACTATTGTTTCGTAACACAATGCCAAAACAACTACTTTCTTCATTTAACTCATATTGATAGTTATAATATGGAATGGATAATTTAGACCCTTTTTCAAGTCCTCTGCGCCATTCAAGATAATCATTATCTATTATTTCTAATTCAAAGAACCCTTCTGGAAGACATAGAAACTTTACCATAAACCAAAGTTTTATAGTCGTTTAAAAAGATGGGTGAAAATCTGTAGCAAACGCTTGTAAAAGCAAGCAAAATAGTACGGCCAATGTTTTTCATAATGGACAATATAGTAGATTTCAAAAATATATATGATTGTCTCATGTTTTTGTTTTAAAATGTACCATAACTAACAACTACCCACCATCAACCACCAACGGTTCGCTTGTCAGCCGTCAGTTTGGGTTTTGGAAAACTATAGCCTCACACGAAACGAATTTACCAAAAGTACCACAAGGTTTCACTTAACTGTAAATCCCAAATTGAGGCTGCACTCTGTTACATGACAGTGAAATAATTCAACAATTAACATACCAGTTTCACCGTGAACATTCAGCTACCGAATAGTTTTTTCTTAGAAAAGCTGTTTAAATTGCTAGTGAAATATTCTTTCAATAATACATCAGTTGGAATTCCTAAGCTGACATGAAGTTTTTCTTATCATATCCAAAGTGAGCTTCCTCTTTCTATTCAAATTTCACTTACTCTGCTTTTAAGCCAATAGCCGCTGCTAAATCCTTTGCTTATAACCAAGTTGTTCCATTCTGAATTTAATCCTTCTATCGGATCTGGTAAAATCAATTTGGATCCTTTTCCGTTTCATATTTTTCGATAAGTAAGGAAAGCAATTCCAACTCATCTGCTGTCTTTGAACCTTTCTTTGAATCAAAGATTTCTTCAAGTCGGTTTATGGCCGCCTGATATTCATGTTTTGTTTTGATTACTTTAAGTTCCATCGTTTCAAATTGTTGCAGCGTTTATTTTATAGTATTCGCTGTGAGTTCCTATAAATCGAATCCAAAAAATAGCAAAATCATAGTTTATTTTAACTATCAGTCGATAGCTGTTTTCTTTTATATTGAAAACAACTCGATTATCTTGAAGGAAACTAGAGGAAGGATAATCATTTTTAATATGCTGTGGCGTTTGCCACATCGATTTCACAATATAAATTTCAGCTTGTTAACTCGCGATCATTCAGTGTCACGTAACTAACAAAACCCACCATCAACTACCAACTTCCCCCTTTCTCCTTCATCCTTTTTCCTTTCCCCTAATCAATGCGATCCTAAAATTCCAGTTGCACCGGCAGAGAAAAGCATTGGGTCGAATGAATTTAGTACCATTACTGGAATCCCTTTTCCATTGGCAACAATCTTTTGCTCATAAGGACCTCCATTTAGCCATGCGGTGAAAGTCGTTTCGAGAGAAACCATAACCATGATCATGTCGACCTTATTATCTAAGGCATATTGAATTGTAGCATCTGTAAAATCAGCTGAAGCATCTACATCATGAACTTTATAATCAACACCTTCTGATTTTAATTCTCTTTCCAGGTATCTAAGGTTATTGACTACATTCTTATCGAATTCATTTTTTTCATGCTTAACAAGCAAATGACAAACAGAATCAAATCTTTTTGCCAATTCAAGTGCCCAAGCTATTTTCTGTTTCGACTCAAACGCATAGTCAACAGGAAGAAGGATATTCTTATATTCATCGCAAACAGCAGCAGTTTTATCCATTACTACAAATGGTCTATCGGCACTGGTAATTACTTTTAATGCCTTGCTGCCCATAAGTTTTTGCATACCTGTTACTCCATGAGTTCCCATTACTATGAGAGAAGCGTTTAATGTTTTTGCAACATCAGCAATTGTCTCATAAATGCTTCCTTCACGAATAGAATACTCGATTTCTACCTTCTCAACAGCAATGTATTTTTCGGCAAGCCTTTTTAATTCATTAGTGCGCTCATCAATGCTATTGAATTTACTTGTTGATTTACCACCTTTCTCATAAATATTAACGAGATGCACTTTCTTCTGAAACAGTGATGCAAGTTTTGCAGCATGTGAAAGGGTAACATCTGAAAGGTCGGTTAAATCTAAAGCAACAAGAATAACGTCAGATTCAATAGGTTTAATGATATTTCTTTTCATTTTACTAGTTAATGCTAGGTTATTGTTTAGTAAGCCAGTCTTTGATTTCCTGTAAATATTGTTTTTTCCTAGGAGACCGGTTCAATTTACTGTAATTTGTAAAATACTCGTGATTACTGAGGAATTTTACCTGCAAATTGTTCCATTCTTCTCTGTTCTTTAGAATGTTTTGATTGCTTAATTCTTCGAATAATGTTTCTCCTATAGTATAAAAATCATCCCTGCCTAAATAATCCAAATCGGCATCACATAATACCTGCTCCATTTTTGATTTGGGGCTTTGAGGTATTTTAGTTGCCATGATTGCTGATTGAATAATTTCCAGCTGTTGAGAAGAAACATTGTAAGGTTTAAGCATATCAGCTGCAATGCGACAACTGTTTTCTTCATGATTTTGAAGTGAAATCGCAAAGCCTGTATCATGAAATAATGCGGCAAGCTTAAGTGATTCTATTTCACCTGAATTTAAGCCTTCTTGCTCAGCAATAAAAATGGCTGATTCAAGTACATCGAGGGTGTGGTTTGGACTATGATATGCACACACAGAGGGTAAATTGTTATTCAATAACTCAAATACTTCATTTTGAATAGATTCCCAATTTATCATGTGTTTCTTAGCCCAAATTTAGAGTTCAAAGTTATTCGATTATTTTAATTTGTAAGTCGGCATAGGTAAATTGAACCTGTACTTGAACTGTTTGTTGTAACGCTGCAGCAAGGTTTATTAGAAGTATGATATGATAAAAAACAAAGAAACGCCATGATGAAGTTTCATCATGACGTTTTGCAGGGTTAGGGTTACTTATTTTATTATGAAGGGTTTTGTCACAGAATGATTGGAATTACTCAGTCTTACATAGTAAACTCCAGGCACTAGTACGTCAGTTGCCACTTTAATGTTACCAGAAATTTTATTTTCCGACCGAGTGATTACAGTTTGTCCGATTGAATTAATTATTTCAAGACTACTCACTTCAAAATCATTAGGATAGTCAACAAAAACGAATTCTCTTGCAGGATTTGGATATATCCTAAATGTTTCTTTTTCTAAATCATTTCCAACTGAAAGAGCAGTACGCGAAATTTGAATCTCAAACTGATACGTTCCTGTATTTCCAGAGAAGTATGGAGATACCTTAAAAATCACTTCGCCTCCGTTACCTAAGGCAATAGGTTCGGGCGCAACATCGTCAATTGCAGGAGATAATCCCGATCCACTATCGTAAGTGAAAACACCATCCACCGTATAGGTGTTACCATTACCTGAATTATATGAATCGTGTAATCTAGGTGTAATCAAGTAGCTGAATCCTGTAGGTAATGAAACTTTATAATAGTCGATGTCTGTTCCCACATGAAGGTTAGAGCCGTTTGTAGTTATTGTAAGTGAATTGCCACTAAAGTTGGCTGCAAATGAATATGCTGAACCTGCTGTTTCATTCGACTCGTAAGAGTCGGGATTAATGGGAGGCTCAGTTACTGTTATTGTAATAGGATTGGTAAACAAACTTCCTCCAAGCAAATAAGCATCAGAAAAGCCGCTTTCTTGACCAAGCATTGCCAGAATGTATGTTCCCGGGTTAACATTTAAGTTGCTTGTAGAAAATGTTAAATACGGCGGATTGTAAACAAATCCGGGCGGTAGCCCTTGAGTTTCATTAATCTCAGCAATTGTAGTTACGTATTGTCCTTCAAGGTCGTATAAAGCAGCATAATATGTTCCGTACCAATCGAAAAAGCCATCATTAAGTAGATTCACATTTACAGAAGCAGCCTGTCCAGAAACAAACTGACTTGGGCTCAACACCATATCAGAATAAAGCTGAATAGTATTGTAAGGACCTAAAATAGTGAGTGGGACAGGGTTGGAAATGCCATTCCCCGGCTGAATTAGTTGCCAGTTGCCACTTCCTTGTTTGAAAATAATTGCCACATAATAATTCCCTGGAGTAGCAAGTAAACCTTCAGTGCTAAAAGTTGCCGAAGAAGTTGAATTGCCATTAACAGTTTGGTTGTTAAATGTTTGAATAAAATCTACAACATAACCTTCTGCGTTTAAAAGAACAGCGGCGAAATCGGCAGTAAGATTAGTGCTTCCGGTATTGCTTATTTCGCAATAAACATCAAAAGCCGAAGCGAAGTCAATTGTATTGCCGGGGAAAATGCTAACGAAACTTGAAACTGTTACACTAGCTGGTGCCGGCGGATTGTTACCTCCCGGAGGTTTGATACCAATAATTACCTGTTGATTTGCATTAAAACCACCTGCACCACCGCCTGTTCCCAGGTTTGAAGGGTTTAAGGAATTTAAATTAAAATAACCATCATTCTGGTTGCTCCAACCCCAATTCATGTGAAACATATCATTGTTGTCGTAGCCATCGCATACCCAGGTGTGTCCACCACCACTGCCAATTCCTGCATATTGCATCGGGCGACCTTCATCTAACTCGGTTTTCATGATGTTAATCCACTGCGCATCGGCATAATTTGCTCTTAGAATTCCTGAAACACTGCTTGCATCATAACCGAAATAAGTTTTGTAAGCATATTCAGAGCAATGTAAAATAGGGGAGGCTGCATTTACTACATATGCTGCGCTTCCCCCGGTTTGGCCAACTCCGTAACTCATTTCAACACTTACTCCACACTGATACATTAATTTCGCAACCTCAGCATTAGCAGATGTTAATTGAGCGGGCATTGCACTCCAGTTGTAGCTTGTGCTACCAAAATTTGCAGTAAGGGTGCCGTAGTTTTGTGAATTGAATGAATGAAATCCACTTCCTTGTGCCGGATAATCCCAGTATTTCATAATCATTGCCATTGCTGTTGCAACGCAACCGGTAACTGTAAGTTGATTGTATTGAGGGTCGAATGGACAATCGGCATTATAATTTGGCGATTGGTCCCAACCCAAATTCACAAGTGGATTTACACTTGATCTTAATGCGTGGTTTATAGTTTCTTGATTAGAAAATTTAGCCCAAGCCTCTTCAATTTCAACAGTAGCAGGTAAATCAGCATTTACTATATATACCATCTCATTGTAGTATTTATCAATCCATGAACTGAATTGGGAAGCTTGATTTTCATAAACGTAGCTTCCTTTTAATGAATATCCCAAAACCGGAAAAGCTTGATCATCGCCAGAAACAATTACATAACCATCCTGCTCATTCACCTGAAAAGTATAAATAACAGCTCTGCCCTGATAGGTCTTTTCTTCGACAAGAGTTAGATTTTCAGGAGCAAAACCATTTTGAATTCGGTAGAAGTTTGAAGCCAGGTTTTGAGCTTGAATAGGGTTTACTTCATCCGCTGAAAGCGCAGAATAAAATAAACTGAATACCAAAAAGAGTAAAAGGTTTTTCATGGTTAGGTTAGTTTTAATAAGGTAAAAATGATAAGTGCTAAATTCATTAAACACCAGCATTTACAACATCCCCATTATTGGGGATATTCAATTTACAGTTCGCTAAACAGAACATTTGTGTTCGATAAGCAATGAATATTGTACTTAAGTAGACTTGTATTTTATTCTATATTCGTAAACCTAAACACATTTAAAGTGTTGATTCCTTTTTCGTTAAGCTTATTTCATGGTTAAAAATCTACTTCCTTTTATACTGTTTTTTCAATTGGTATCGCTTAGAGCGCAAGAATCAATAACTACAGAGCCTTCTATTGTTTCAGATGCTTTACTTCAATGCAGTCTTGTTTTAAGTGATGTCTCAGAGGCTCAAATTGTTTCTGATTATACTGCCAGAAATAAAAGGATGAGGTCGGTTTGGCTGCATCAATATATTCAGGGAGTTCCCATTGATAAAGCGAGCTTGCAACTTGTTTACGATGCTGAAGGAAAAGTCATAAACTCTCAATGTAATTTTATTAGCAATCTAAATGCTATTCAGTTTTCTGGACAAACTTGGTTGAGTAATCAAGAGATTCTTCAGAAGGCATTAATGCCTTACGGCGGATTTGATTCAAAGAATTTGATTAGAACCAGGGAAGTAAATTCGTTTAAGTCGGCTTTAAGAATAAAGAATTTCGAAGGTGAAGTTTTTATCGAGAGGCTTTATCAGTTCGAGGAGAATCAATTGAGACCAATTGTGAAGGTGAGATTGTCGAATGAAGAAGAAGATTTACTTAAAGAATATGTGCTGGATGGAGCAAATGCTGAACTTTTGAAGATTAATAATTTAACGGTTAATTGTGCTTCTCATTTGCATAATGCAAAGGATACTCACACTGGATGTAGCCCTACGCCAGGGCAGGATGAAGTTGTGCAGGTAACTGCAGATGGAGCTGCATATCGAGTTTTCCCATTTCCATATGAGAGTCCGCTAAACGGACCAAGAATTTTGGTCACTAACCCTGCTGATAGTGAAGCATCTCCATATGGCTGGCACGATTTAGATGGAAGCGATGGTCCAGACGATACGCAATCGATAGGTAACAATGTTTTTGCATATGATGATCAGAACGATGATGATTTTCCGGATAATTATGTTGATGGCGAAATAGACCTTCAGTTTGATTTTCCTTTCGCACCTGCGCCTGAAGCTGATCCACAATCGAATAGAGATGCAGCAATTACAAATTTATTTTTTGCTAATAACAGGCTACATGATGTGCTTTACTATTATGGTTTTGATGAGAATTCGGGGAATTTTCAATTGACGAATTACGGAAATGCTTCAGGCGATAATGATGCGGTAAATGCAGAGGGTTTTGACGGAAGTGGAATTAATAATGCAAATTTTGGCACTCCTCCAGATGGAGAAGCTCCAAGAATGCAAATGTATTTGTGGCAATTGGGAGGAGGCGATCAGAATTTTATTGTGAATGCACCGGGAACTATTCAAGGGGCTTATTATTCGATTACGGCTGTTTTTGGAGCTCAGTTTTTAGATGAGCCGATAACGGCGGATGTGGTTTTGGTGGATGATCCTGGTACTTCATTGAGTATAGGTTGTGATCCTCCAACAAATAATGTGTCAGGCAAAATAGCTTTGATTGACAGAGGCACATGCAATTTCACTGTTAAAGTGCTCAATGCACAGAATGCAGGTGCTTTAGCTGTGGTTATGATTAATAATGTTGATGGTGCACCCATAACAATGGGTGGACAAGACGGTGCTATCACAATTCCATCAATCATGATTTCAATTGATAATGGTAATCTTCTTAAAGAAGCGCTTACCCAGGGTACAGTTAACGCAACTATTACATTGAGTGCAGTGGAGTCGTTTTTTGATTCTAATTTCGAGAATGGAGTTATTGCTCATGAGTTTGGGCATGGTGTCTCTAACAGACTCACTGCAGGTCCCAATAATGTTTCGTGCTTATTTAATGAAGAACAACCTGGAGAAGGGTGGAGTGATTTCATTGCATTAGCTATGACAACAACGGCATCAAATTTTGCTGAAGAGCCAAGAGGTGTTGGTAATTATTTATTGGGAAGTAGTCTTGTTGGCCCTGGAATCAGACCGTTTCAATACACAAGAGATATGGATGTTAACCCAATGACTTACAATGATATTCAGGTTTTTAGCATACCTCACGGATTAGGAAGTGTATGGTGCACAATGCTTTGGGATTTATATTGGAATTTGGTTGATGTTTATGGCTTTGATTCGAATATCACCACCGGTACCGGTGGGAATAACAAAGCTATTCAACTTGTTATGGATGGCTTGAGGCTTCAACCTTGTGGACCGGGTTTTGTGGATGCAAGAGATGCCATTTTACTTGCCGATGAAATAAACTATGGTGGCGAAAATGCTTGTCTAATTTGGGAAACATTCGCAAGAAGAGGTTTA
Organism: Bacteroidia bacterium; assembly: GCA_018401705.1. GTDB lineage: Bacteria > Bacteroidota > Bacteroidia > M30B66 > M30B66 > M30B66. Next base: position 48,520 of record JAGYKL010000016.1, read on the forward strand.
GGATATTTGGCTGATCAAGGCAGCAGTGACGATGCATTTGATGGCACAGAATCTTATGAACTTCCGCCGACTTGCGGCGAAGGTAATTTTGCTGATTTTACAAGATCATCTAATGCTATTTGCTTTCAAGAGAGCATTGTTTACACTGATATTTCTGATGCAACTAATGTTACATCCAGAGAATGGGTTTTTGAAGGAGGAGAGCCGGCTACAAGCTCAGAAGAGTCGGTTGAAGTAGTTTACCCCAATCCGGGAGTCTATTCGGTTACTCTAACAGTTACTTCTGATGAAGGTGTTGATGATAAAGTAATTTCTGTAACTATTTCTTCTCCACCTGCAGTTACAATTAGCAGTACAGAAGCATCTGTTGGGGAGAGCGATGGTTCAGCTACAATTTCCGCATCTGGAGGATTGTCTCCATATCAAATATCATGGTCAGAATTTCCGGGGCTAAATCAATTCGCATTAGCAGATGTGCCAGCGGGTGAATATTCTTTTACAATTACAGATGCAGCCGGTTGTAAGAAAGATTCAAGTGTTGTAATAGGCACATTTTCGTCAATTTATGATGTTTCGCAAGGCGACTTTAATATCTACCCAAATCCCTTTGCGCAATCAATCACAATAAGCTCTGCGACTGAATTTATAAGTTCTGTTTCTATTCTTGATTACAGTGGAAGGGTGATTTTGAGGAAGTCATTTCAGAATTCTAACAAAAAGCAAGAGCTGGTAGCTAGTCAACTTTCAGCGGGCATCTATCTGATTGAGATTACCACCGAATCAGGAAATGTTTTAAGAAAAAGACTTGTAAAGAATTAAGACCGGTTTAAGTAGCGGATAATCATTACAACAATGGCGAACAAAAACATGAAAATGCTGATTCTGTTCATGCCATTCATGAATTTAACGCTCGAGTTATTTTTTTTCTCACTTGGTTTAAAGAGCGTCCTGATATCGAGGTAGTATAGAATCTTCTTAAGAAACATAACAAGGAATTTGAAAAAGAAACAAGGAAGCTCTTTTAATGTTTAGGCATTAAGCCAGACCTTCGGTCTTAATTTTTTGCTTTGCAAGGGCTTCAAGTTCTTTGTCTATATAATATAAACCTTGTCCCTCCATGCCAATAAGCTCAATTCTATCAAGGATATTGCCGAACAAAACCTCCTCTTCTCTTTGTTCTACAACATAAAACTGAAGGAAATTTAATGTGCCAAAGTCTTGCACTTCTCTTGCTAATTCGCATAGGTGGTGCACTGACGAAGTTACCGTCTTTTCACTTTCAAGAGATCGTTCTACTACTTCTTTAATGCTTGAAAATTCTGCTTCAACAGGGTTAACAGATGGGACTTTGGCATGGCCACCCATTTCGTTAATATACTTGAAGACTTTTAGCATATGTTGTCTTTCCTCATCGCTTTGAGCATAATAAAAGGATGCGGCACCATTCAACCTTTTCTTCTCACACCAGGATGCCATTGATAAATATAAAGCTGAGGCTTTGGATTCTAGACTAACCTGGTGATTTAACTGTTCTTCTAATTTTGATGAAAACATATTGGTTCAATTATATGCTGCGAATATACGCACAAGCTGTAAAATATGCTCGTTTATGTATTTGAGATGACTTTGACAAAAAATATTTTACTTGATTCGAGTTTTGTATTATTCAATATGATATATTTGTGATATCAAAATGATATTAATTATGAAAGAGAAAATTATTAAGCCGGCATCCGGCCTTGGAATGTTTGTTTTGTTGATTACGGTTTTAGCACTGTCTGTGTTTTTGCTAACACGGGGAATGATTTTTTTATCTGTTCCGCTTGCTTTAATTTCTTTGCTGTTTATGATAGGGCTTACAATTGTGAATCCTAATGAATCGGTTGTTTGTGTGCTTTTTGGCTCATATATAGGAACAATACGGGCGAATGGTTTTTTCTGGGTTAATCCTTTGTATTCAAAAAAGAAATTCTCATTAAGAGCTCGCAATATGGATAGTCAGGCAATTAAGGTGAATGATAAATTGGGTAATCCAATTTTAATTGGGATAGTTTTAGTTTGGCGGGTTGAGGAGACTTTTAAGGCTGCTTTTGAGGTAGATCATTATGAGGCCTTTGTGAAAATACAAAGTGAATCGGCTGTTAGGAAGCTTGCAGGTTTATATCCTTATGATAGTTTTGATGATGATTCGGCTGATATGTCGCTTCGCTCGGGCGGTGATGAAATTAATCATGAATTAGAAGAGGAATTGCGTGCTCGTTTGGCAATAGCCGGAATTAATGTCATTGAAGCAAGAATTAGTAATCTGGCATATTCATCTGAAATAGCAGGTGCTATGCTTCAAAGGCAGCAAGCTACGGCTGTGGTTGCTGCAAGAACTAAAATTGTTGAAGGTGCTGTTGGTATGGTTGATATGGCGCTCAAGGAATTATCATCAAAATCTATTGTCGATTTAGATGATGATAAAAAGGCGGCAATGGTTAGTAATTTAATGGTGGTATTATGCTCAGATAAATCTGCATCGCCGGTAATAAATACGGGTACTTTGAATCAATAATTTGGACTTATGACTGAGTATTCTGAGCGGATATTTGTGAGAAAGACCTGGATAATGACCATGGTTGCAACTTCGATTTTGATAAGTTTACTCATTGTTGGAACGGTTCTTCTGGGCACATCCGATGAGGCTGACGTTAAATCCGGCATTCTAACAGTTGTTATTACAGAGGTCGTTCTTCTAATTTTTGTTCTAATCTCTAATTTAAGTTTTAAGCTTAATAAAGCCGGAATTTATTACAGGTGGTTTCCGTTTCATAGAGGTGAGCGATTTATCCAATGGGAAGAGGTTTCAAAGGCTTACGTTAGAAAGTATAATGCTTTATCAGAATACGGAGGATGGGGTATAAAAGGAAGAAAGAAAAATCGGGCTTTTAATGTTTCCGGAAGTATGGGTTTGCAGCTAGAGCTGCTCTCAGGAAATAAAGTGTTAATTGAAACACAAAAACCTGAAGAATTAAAAAGTGTTTTGGCAGCGCTAAAGGCTGCCGGATTGCAGAATAAGATTGAATAAGCTTTATGAGCAAGAAAAAAGCTTTTGTAGTAAGATTAGAAGAGGCTATATTGAAAGATATAGAGAAATGGGCTGCAGATGAGTTTAGGAGCAGTAACGGGCAAATTGAATGGATTCTAAGCGAAGCTTTACGAAAAAGTGGAAGGAAAAGTAAGTCAAAGAACAAACCTGCTGAAGATGAGCCTCAAGCTGAATGATTTAAAGAAAGACTTGGCTGGAATGCCACAGCCTGAGTTGATAGAACTCATTCTGAGGTTAGCCAAGTTGAAGGTTGAGAATAAAGAGCTTTTACATTACTTATTGTATTATGCTCATGATTCTGCCGCTTATGCGCAGCATATTCTGCCCGAAGTTCTCGAGCCTTTTGAGCAGGAGTTTTTACACCCTTATGCACTGTCAAAAAGACTCCGGAAATCTATGCGTATTATTGCTAAGTATTTAAGATTTACAAAAGATAGGGCAGGAGAGAGCGAGTTGCTACTTTTTTTAGTAAATAAATTTCTTGAAACCTATCGATACGAGTACAGACATTCTAGTCTATCTAAAGTAATAGTGAGATGCTTAAAAAAGGCGCACGACAATTTTGATAAGATTCACGAAGATTTTAGGGCCGACTATATTGATTCATATAACACTGCTCTAAAGTTAGTAAGAGCCAAACTTGGTCTTGAGGCTACTTCTGCACTTCAATTTAAAGAGTATTGATTTCTGCTTACTTTCACAGCTTGTAAATAGAAACCCAATAGCGTGAATGAGGTACTTTCAATGAGATTAGAGCCAAAGCAAGCAAGCGTTTTGGCTTTTGCATTCGTGGCTTTGAGCTTTGCATTAAGGCTTATTTGTTTGAATTGTAACGACATAGCTCTTGACGAGCCCTTTACTTTATACTGGGCTAATAAATCTGTTGGTGAAATTTCTGCTTTAGCAATGGATGAAAACAATCCTCCATTGTATTTTCTTATCCAGCATTATTGGATGCAGTTTTTCGGAAAAGATGCAAATGTTCTACGCTGGCCTTCGCTGATATTTGGCTTATTAACTGTTTTCTTTTTAATTAAAATTGCGGCAAGGAGGATTTCTGTTTTTGGAGCTTTAATAACTGGAATATTTATTAGCTTAAATACGGAACATCTGTACTATAGTCAGGAAGTGAGAGCTTATACTTTGTTGTGTTTGCTAACTGCAATAGCTCTTGATTTTTTGCTGAAAATTATTGAGAGTCCACAAGAAAAATCGAATTACTACAAGCTTGCAATTGTTTCTCTCTTGCTTGCATACACGCACTATTTGAGTGTTTGGGTTTTTATTGCTATTGCAATTTGCTGGCTGTTTCTAACTAAACCTTCTCTTTACTTATCAAAAATTCTCATACCCGTCTTTGTCTTTTTTATCGGATTACTCCCTTTAGCTTGGGCAGCAATTTTTAGGTTAAAGCATATGACGCAAACAGGTACTTGGGTTCCTGAACCAGAGTTGAGTCAGTTATATGGCCATATAAACATCATGTTAAACGGTAAGTACACAACAGCCGTAGTCATAGTTGTTCTGTTGGTTTTGGCGATATTATTAATGTTTAATAATGCTCTGAAAGAGGTTCTGAAAAAACAAATACAATCGAAAGACAATAAGATTCTTTTGATATGGTTTATGTGCCTTTATTTTGGACTTTACTTTCAGTCTGTTGTATTTCAGCCCGTATTTATTCCTCGATATCTAATTTTTAGCTCAATTCCTTTATTTCTGTTGATTTCGGTATTGCTGAGCGCATTCGCTAGAAACGGTATTCAAAAGCTAATTGTGATTGTGCTTTTAGCAATTACATTGATTTTTAGTTTTGACATTAATCCGCCAAACAATAGAAACATGAAGGATTTGGTTTCTGCGGTAAATTCTTTTTCTGAGGAACATTCGAGTTTAATTATTTGTCCTGCTAGTTTTGATATGGCCTTTGCATATCATGCACATCCTGATTTATTTTATGGAAGTAGGAACCTAAGTAAGGCATTAGCAGAAAGAAAAGTATATGCAGTGAACAGCTTTACTGAGATTCCTGAATCAGTTCTTAGGTACAGTAGTGATGTCGTTTTTCTTGATGCAGATGCGGCATTTACCCTCCCGGGGAATGCTATTTTAGAAAATCTAGAGAACTTATTTACTCAGGAGAAAGCCACTGAGGTTCCGGGGATTTTCAAGGTTTATAAGTTTGGTTCCGGCAACTAGCTTTTTTTCTTCAAAGAAGAAATGATATGTTCAAGAAGAGCTCTGTTTTCTGGAGTCCACCATTGTTTTAATGTTGGTTCAAATGTAGATTCAAAATCGGCATTCAGTTCATTCAACAGGTCGTTTCTGAAGTTCATTTTACTTTGGGTCCAAACTTTTGAGTTAAGTTTAAGATAAACTTGTAATTGCTGAATTGCTTTTTGTTCTACCTCTTCGAGGGATATGATTTCGTCTACTAATCCGCACTTGAGAGCTTCTTCAGGTGTATGTAATTTCCCTTCAAGTAGAAATTTGTAGGCATTGCTTTTTCCAACTGTAAATCCATATAAGTTGTAGATTGTATTCGGAACGACTATTCCAAATGGAATTTCATTGAGGCCTATTCTGTAATTGCCAGTAGCCATAACCCGGTAATCACAGCCTAATGCGAGCACACATCCGCCAGCAGGCGAATGACCTGTAATTGCTGCAATAAGTGGCTTCGGAAAAGCTACCAGTCGCCTTGCAAGACGTGAGAAAAGCTTCCAAAAGTCGCTCATTTGATTCTCATTGTATTTATACAACTCAATAACATCTAATCCAGCCGAAAAGAATTCTCCATGACCAGTTAGAATAACTCCTTTAACTTGTTCATTAGTCTTTAACTCCAAAAGAGCATCAAGAATTTCGTTTGCCATTTCGGCATTAATAGTATTTGCCTTTCCATTACTGAGCCGTAGAACAGCATAATTGCTTTGATATTCAATTCTGATAGTATTCATATTTGCTAGAATAGAGTTATTTTTGCTTTGTTAATTAAACAGAATGTTACGCTTTCATTGTTAATAAGTGTTTATCAAATACAATAATTCTTAACGTATCACTGTTAAATTTGTAAAAGATACGCAGGGAATTAACTGCAAAATTTAATTGTATGTCATTAAGCAGCGAACAAAAAAAGGAATTAGACCGTCTTAATAAGCTTTTTAAGCCTTATAACCATTTGGCAGAAGTAAATGACGAAGCTGGAGAATTAGCTGTGCATGAGAATATGGTAGAGCAATTTCCCATTGGAGATTACGATCGTGACAGAATGAATGAATTGTCTGACAAACGTCGTGCTTTGCTTCAAAATCAAGAACAAGCTTCTAAGCTCAGAGTCAAATAATTAACCAGTTTATTAAGGCTGCTGCTTAGGTAAACCGTATTTATCTAATAAATAAATCATTGCTGCAATTGAAGCAGCGCCCAATTCCAATTCTCTTTTATTTACTGCATCAAAGGTGTCACTGCTGGCATGGTGGTAGTCAAAATACCTTTGAGAATCAGGTATATATCCTAAACAAACAGTTCCTTTATCTTTTAGAGGACTAATGTCGGCGCCACCGCCACCTTGCTTAAAGTCATGAAGTCCGTATGGTTCAAGAAGCTTTCTGTACTTTGCAATAGCAGAAATCAACTTCGCATCTTCAGTATCAATATAAAACCCACGAGGTGTGAAACCCCCTCTATCTGATTCTATAGCAACAATATGTTGTTCCAGGTTTTTTTCTGCGAGTTCAGCATATTTCTTTCCTCCACGTAATCCATTTTCTTCATTCATGAACATCACAGCCCTAAGTGAATTCTTAGGCTTATAGCCAAGGTTTTTGAGAATTCTCAATGCTTCCATGCTTTGAACACATCCGGCTCCATCATCATGAGCGCCTTGTCCATTATCCCAAGCATCAAGATGCCCGCCGGCTATGATGAAATTGTTGGGATTTTCATTTCCTTTGGTTTCTGCCACAACATTATGAGAAAGCGTATCAGGAAGCATTGCACAATTTCCTTTCATATAGATTTCTAAATCAGGCTTTTCATTTAGCATCTTATCAAGCCTGGTAGCTGCTGCAGTTGAAATTGCAAAAGCGGGTATTTTAGGAAATAATGTGTCATATGACATAGACCCGGTATGAGGAAATTCATCCTCGCGAAGCGACATGCTCCTAACCAAAGTTCCTAATGCTCCATATTTAGATGCTTTAGAAGGGCCCGCCCAGCGCTGATCCACACATCCGCCGTAGGCTTCAAAAGTGTGAATATGGCGGGGTTCCATAGGACGAGTAAAGAATACAATCTTTCCTCTAATGTTTGCTTCACCTAAGCTATCGAGTTGCTCTAAATGACTAACCCGAATGACTTTTGCCTTCACTTCACCGCCAACACTGCCTCCGAGGGCGCAAGCTGAGAACGTTGTTTCTTTATTGGCGGTTTTTACTTCACAGATGTTGCCCCTCTCCCAATGCGGAACCATTACTTCTTGAAGTATAGTCTTATCGAAACCTTCTTTTTTGGATGTTTCTGACATGAAATCAACAGCTTTAGCTGCGCCTTGAGAACCACTTAATCGCGGACCAATTTGAGTGCATAGGTGTTCAAGAACCTCATAGCATTTGCTGTTGGTAAGGGCTTCGTCGAAAATTGCCCTGATAAAAAGGGAGTCTTCTATTGAGTTTTGAGACTGAACTTGTGTGAATGCCGACAAACTAATCAACAAGCAAAATAATTTACGCATAGCGCAAATATATTTATTATGTGTCTTTGTGTGATATTGCCCAGAAGCCTTTAACTGATTATGAACTTATCAGAATGCAATAATGAGGTGAATTTCTTTCGCCTTCTTTCTTTTTCACTCTTCCTGGGGCTGCTTTAATAATCTGCAAATCTTTTTACTGGCTTATATCTTATTAACATATGAATGCATTTTCTGTTGCTGCCTTTTTTTCTATAAGCTTCTAGGTACTAAGTATTATGTACCAAGTATTAAGTAAAATATAGTTATGTATAATTTACTGATCAGTATCTACTAAGTACTGTCAACTAAGCACTAACTTCTACCCAACATCCACCTTTCCAATAACCTTATATAGAATAAAAAAATCCCTGCCGAACCATCACAAACGACAGGGATTTAGGTATTAGGGAATTAGCTGTAGAGGAAGGATTCGAACCTTCACGAGGAGGTTAGCCAATATTCAAGAAAACTGCAAGCAGTTTGAGTGGTCAACCCGTTAAATATCGTTTATCCCAGATTCCTCACCCCCGAGACAAGAGGGCATGTCTGCCGTTTCAACACCCTACAGTATATAAGAACTATTGATGCAAATAACGTCAAAACAAGCAATATGATGCAAATAAATCATTCAAAATGTTCAATTATTGACAATGTGATAATTTTAATTTCGATTTATTGCATTTGGCGCAAATACTTACTATTGTATCTAACTAAAATTGCTATTTCTTGAATGAGTGCCAACACCTATGTTTCAAAAATAGGGCTTAAGCCTAGAGTTACATGCATTAAATAGTCTTATTCCTTCGACTTAGTGTCGATTATTATGGTAACTGGTCCATCATTGACTAATTGAATAACCATATGAGCTGCGAAAATTCCCGTTTTAGCCGGGCGACTCATTTCGGAACTTATTTGTTTGCAAAAAATCTCATACATTTTTGAAGCATATTCGGGTTTTCCGGCTCTTATGTAAGATGGTCGATTTCCTTTCTTTGTAGATGCGTATAAAGTAAACTGACTAATAACAAGAGCTTCGCCATGGATATCGCAAACAGATTTATTCATAAGTCCGTTTTCATCATTGAAAATTCGCATGTTGGCAATCTTAGCTGCCAGCCACTGGCCATCGTCAATAGTATCAGAGTCTTCAATTCCAACCAGAACAAGAACACCTTCTCTTATTGAAGCAAATACTTCACCTTCAATAGTTACAGATGCCGAATTCACACGTTGAATAACTGCTCTCATTTCTTTGAACCTGAAATTTCTTCTGAATGCATGAGTCCAAGATAAGAGGAATACCTTTCAGGTGGAATATCTCCGTTTTGAGCAGCCAATTTTATAGCACATCCGGGTTCTTCGAGATGCATGCAGTTTTTGAATTTACAGTCTGATGCCAAGTCGAAAAACTCGGGGAAATAGTTCTTTATTTCCTGCCTTTCCATATCGATAATACCAAATTCTTTCACTCCCGGAGTGTCTACAATCCAAGTGTTTTTATCAAGCGGATGTAATTCGGCGAAGGTGGTTGTGTGTTTTCCTTTGCTGTGAGCTTCGGATATTTCTCCGGTTTTTAGTTTTAGTCCGGGCTGTATTGCATTTACTAAAGACGATTTTCCACTTCCCGAATGCCCAACGAAAAGGCAGATTTTGCCTTGCATATGTTCTCTTAGCTCTTGAGTATTCATCCCGCTTAATGCGGAAATAACAAAAACTTCATAGCCTATCTTGGTGTAAACATCTATATAATCTGCAAGTAAATCAAGGTCTTTATCGTTATGCTCATATAAATCAGCTTTGTTAATTACAAGAGCTGCCTGAATGTGGTAAGCTTCGCAAGTAATAAGCAATCTATCTATAAAACCCATTGAAGTCCTTGGTGAATGAAGAGTTGCAACGATGTAAGCCTGATCGATATTTGCAGCAAGAACATGAGCTTCTTTACTAAGGTTGATAGATTTACGGATGATGTAATTCTCCCTTTCTTCAATATCTGTTATAATCGCAATGTCACCGTCTTTTGATTCGTCAATTTCTACCTTGTCTCCAACAGCAATTGGGTTTGTAGTTCTGAGAGCGCTTTTTCTGAAAATTCCTTTTACCCGGCATTCTACTTGCCTGCCATCCTCGGTCATGACCGAAGCAAAACTTCCAGTTGATCTAATTACCAAAGCTTTCATACTTGCTTGCCGGCATTTATTCCCGCCGGAGGCGGTGTTCCTTGATAAGGTTTTAAATACTCAGGTTCAAAGTAAGCCAAATCGGCAAAATCCTGTTTGCTAAATGCTTCATAAGCATAATCAGTCATTCCCTTCGCTTCAAGTTGCACCTCAAAAGAAAAATCGGCATTCGGATGAATCCCAATTATTTCAGCACATTTTGAAGCTCCATCACCAATAAAAGCTAGTTTGTGTTCACTTAAATATTCTTGATAGGCGGTTTCGTCAATCACCAAAGGTGAGGCATTCATCAAAGCTTTTAGATTTGAATCAAAAACATTGGTGTAAACTTCCATGCGTCTGGCATCAATCATTGGAGCAATGTAACCATCGAAAGCAGGATGCTCGGCTTTAAAAACGCGAGCAAGAATTTCTAAGGTTGGAACTGTTATCAATGGAATATCTAATCCATAGCAAATTCCTTTAGCAGTTGAAACTCCGATTCTTAACCCGGTGTAGGAGCCTGGTCCGGCCGAAACTGCAACAGCAACTAAATCATCAAATGTTATTTTAGCTTCAGCCAAGACTTTCTCGCATAATGGAAGCAAGTTTTCGGCATGCTTATATCCTTCGGATATGGAAACCGAGGCTAATAATTTTCCATCAGCAGCAACCGCTGCAGAGCATACAGAAGTTGCAGTTTCGAGATGAAGAATATAATTCAATGTATTATTGATTAGGGCTGGATTTTTCTGATTGTTCTACAGTTACTTCAGTTCCTTCTTTGAGGAGTTTAGAAATTGCTGAGTATGGCGCAGAAACTACTTCCTGAGTTGCGTCTAAACCAGAAACTATTTCAATGTAGTTATTGTCTTGAATCCCCGTCTTTACTTCTTTGATGGTAGCTTTTCCTTCAGAAACAACAAACACGATTTCTTTGATTTCCTCTTCCTCGGTTTCTTTGATTGATTCGTCTTTCTTGTTATCTGAACCTTCTGCCATTTCTTTAGCAGTTCTGGTAGTTACCGACATAATTGGAACAGTTAGCACATTATTCTTGAATTGAGTTCTAATTTCAACCGTAGCCGACATTCCCGGGCGGAATGGACTAAGGTGAGGCGTTTCCGGATCGAGCAAATCGGTGTAAGAATCTCTTAAAATTCTTATTTTAACTGTGAAATTTGTTACCTGGTCGGCATTGTTTCCACCTAAAGCTGAGCTATTTGCCGAATTAGCAATTTCTGTTACAACACCTTTGAACTCTCTTTCGTCGTAAGCGTCAACTTCAATGATTGTGGTATCGTTGAGGTGAATTCTAACGATATCGTTCTCGTTTACATCAACACTTACTTCCATTTCATTGAGGTTTGCAATTCTAAGTAGCTCTGTTCCGCTCATTTGGGCAGTACCAACAACTCGTTCACCAAGCTCTACGTTAAGCTTAGAAACTGTTCCGTCGTTTGGAGCGTAAATTCTGGTTCTCGCCAAATTGTCATTAGCTTCTTTCAAAGATGCTTCGGCACTTCTTACAGAAAACTCTGCGGCAATAACCGTTTGTTTAGCGGCTTCGAGATCAGCTTTAGCACCTTCGTACTGAGCATTTGCAGCATCAAATTCGGCTTCCGAAACAGCTTTTTTATCGTGTAAGCTTTTAGTTCTGTTGAAAGTGATTTCGGTATTTACAAATGCTGCTTTCACCTGAGATTCGCGAGCTCTTGAATTTGCCAGATTTGCTTTAGCCTGATTTAAGGCTGCGGCCACTCGGTCGGCAGCTGCTCTAATAAGGTCTGGGTTTATAGTTAAAAGATGGTCGCCTTTACTCACTTTCTGGCCTTCGGTAACGAAAAGTTCAACTATTTCACCTGAAACATCGGCACTTATCTTAACTTCAACCTCCGGTTGAATTTTACCATTTGCAGAAACCGTTTCAATGATAGTTCTCTTGGTGGCCTTCTCTGTAGAAACTTCAAATGCCGTTGACTTTCCAATCCAGCCGGCTTTTTTAGCAATGATTCCTCCAACAATAATAATAATTGCAAGTGCAATTAGGGATTTTATAGCTTTTTTCATGTTATAACTCTATAGCATTGCCTTGATAGAAATCAAGAACTTTAACTCTTAAAATAAATTCATATCGGGCTTGTGCCAAATTGCTTTTGCTGCAAAAAGTTGATTTTTTGCCGTATTAAATTCAAGCATGTTTATCATTCTACATCAAATCTATCTTGCATGTAACCGAACGACTCTTCCAAGGCAGTGACTGATTTTTGGGTGGCTTTATATCTTTCAAACGCCGAGCGGGCATCCAAAAATGCAGTTTGAATATCTCTTCGCAGTTGATTTTTAGTGATTTTTCTGAAGTTGAGCATTTTCAAGGGTGATTTTCTGAAGCGAAACCTGATTTCTAGGTTCTCAAATTATTGAAAATGGGAACATTTAATGAAAGTCCAAAAGTTCTGTTAAAGTTTTGGTTCCATTGATCAGAGAAAGGAGTTAATTCTGTTACCGGAACTTCAACATCAATTTCAATGGGCTGGCCCATAAACGTTCCAAGGTTTTGGGTTTGGGTTGTGGTTCCAACGATAGATCTTGCCAATTCAGAATATCCGGTTCCAATTCCGCCGAAGGCGCTCAAAGATGGATAATATGCTCCGCGGGCTGCCTGTAAGCTTTTTTCTGCACTTCTCACTTGGTATTCGCTACCTAAAATGCCGGGTTGATTGGTAAAAGCAACTGTTATCAATTCTCTTTCATTGTATGGAGGAAGCTCCATTTTAAGACTACTGAAATCTGGTCTTATGACATCAAATCCACTTGCATCTTCTAGTCCGATTAATTGAGCAAGAGTAAGTTTGGCTAAGTCGAGACGATTACGAGCATTCAAAACATTAAGTTCTTCATTTGCAAGCTGAGCTTCGGTTTGAAGAAAATCGCCCTTGGCTGTGCGGCCCGCCTCATAAAGTAGTTTGCCCTGATCTCTCTGAATTCGGGTATTGTTAAGTTGACTTTCGGCAATACTCAAAAGCTCATCAGAAAGTATAATTTGCAAGAAAGCATTTGTGATTTGAAGTGAAATATCATTTTTTAACTGATCATTTTGATATTTCGAAGCAATCACAGCTAGCTGATTTGCGAAAATTGTTTGAGTATTACTGAAGCCTGAAAACAGGTTTACCCCGCTGCTAAGACTAAAGTTATCAGACTGAACCCGGTTGGTCGCAAATTGGTTGGTAAAGGGGTCAATTCTTCTACCAAAATTGTAGGTATGGTTGGCAGAACCACTTAACGTGGGAATGACATTCGCTTTTGATTGTAAAACGTTGATTTTACTTTGTTCAACTTGTAAATCGCTTTGGGCTATTTGAAAATTATTTTCAATGGCATAAAGAATACACTCTTTCAAAGTCCATGTCTTTGCCGATTGTGCTTGAACAAAGAGTGTTGAGAATGAGATAGCTGCAAAAAGAAGGAGATACTTTTTCATGAATTTAAGGCTTGCAAAGGTAGCGTTTTGAGTAAGAAAGAAATTGTTAAACTTCAAAACAATGCGCATGGGCGAAATGTCTTCATTTTCCTCAAAAATGATAGAATATTATCTGTTCTAAGTAATTCTTATTAAATGAGGTAAGCAAAACTCCTAACTTCGCAAAATCATTATGGCTTACCCAATTGTTACATTAAAAAGAGGAAAGGAACGTCCGGTTCTGCGCTTTCACCCATGGATTTTTTCTGGTGCAATTGCCGAAATAATAGGCGATGCCGAAGATGGTGCTTTGGTTGAAGTGAGAGATAATTTCGATAATTTTCTTGCCCGTGGACATTATCAAAAAGGCTCAATTGCTGTAAGAATTTTAAGTTTTGTTGAAGAAAGGCTAGATGCAACTTTTTGGAATTTGAAATTTCGTGAAGCTTTTGCCCGTCGCCGGGCGATGGGTTTCCCAGATGAAAAAACCAATTGCTTTAGACTTATTCATGGTGAAGGAGATGGTTTGCCGGGATTAATTGTAGATGTATATGCCGATGTTGCCGTTGTTCAATGTCATTCGATTGGGATGTATAAAACGCGGGAGGTCATTGCTCAAGCTATACTCGAGGAAGCGGGAGGTTTTTTGAAAGCTGTCTTTGATAAGTCTGCTGAATCTATGGGTAAACAAGGAGGAAATTCTTTTTTACTTGGTTCTTCAGAAAATAGAACAGTCCTAGAGAATGGTCACCAATTCTTGGTGGATTTTGAAACAGGTCAGAAAACTGGCTTTTTCATAGATCAGCGAGACAATAGAGAGTTGCTGGCAAAGTATTGCCAGGGAAAAAAGGTTCTGAATACTTTTTGCTATACCGGAGGTTTTTCAGTTTATGCGCTAAAAGCAGGAGCAAAACTGGTTCATTCGGTTGATGCAAGTAAAAAAGCCATTGAGCTTACCATTGAAAATGTAGAGTTAAATAAACCGTTTCATGGCGAGCATGAAGCATTGATTGAAGATGTTCCTGAGTGGTTGCGACAACAGAAATCGGTTTATGATGTAATTGTGCTAGATCCTCCGGCTTTTGCAAAACATCAGGATGCCCGTCATCGCGCCGTGCAGGCGTATAAGCGGCTTAACAGAACTGCTATTGAGCAAATAGCACCCAATGGAATATTGTTTACATTTTCTTGTTCTCAGGTGGTTGACAGAGAGCTGTTTCGCAATACCGTTACTGCTGCTGCTATTGAGGCAGGTAGGAAAGTATCCATTTTGCATCAGCTAACTCAACCAGCCGATCATCCGGTAAGTATTTATCACCCCGAAGGGGAATATCTCAAAGGACTTGTTCTTTTGATTCATTAATTTTCTTATCCTGTTTATGACGAATAACTCGGTTAGTTACAGGAGAATAATACAGCTTTCTTTACCAATAGTATTGGGAGGAATTGCTCAAAATATCATCATGGCCACTGACGCATTTTTCATGGCCAGAGTTGATGAAATTTCTTTGGCTGCTGTGGGACTTGCAGGATTGTTCTTTAGCACAGTTTACGTTTGTGGAATGGGCTTTTCAGTTGGTGTTCAGATTCTCATAGCCCGAAGAGATGGAGAAAAGAACCATCAAGCCATAGGAAGTATTTTTGATACGAGTCTTCTCATTTTGACAGCTATGTCATTGCTTTTGTGGCTTGGAATGGAAGTCTTCGGAAGTGCCATTTTGGAGCGTTTGGTTCAATCGCCCGAAGTTTATAAAGCTGCAGAACTTTATCTGGATAACCGTGCCTGGGGAATTGTATTTGCTCTTATTAATCTGGCATTCAGGGCTTTTTACATCGGAGTTTCTTCAACAGGAGTAATTATCTGGAGCACATTTGCTATGGCTGGAGCCAATGTTTTTCTCAATTATGCGCTCATTTTCGGAAGTTTCGGCTTCCCTCAAATGGGAATTGCCGGAGCCGCTATTGCATCTTCATTGTCAGAGTTGGTAGCTTTAATTTGGTTCATAATTCACACTTTAGTCACCAAATCGCATATTAAGTACTTTCTCTTTCTCACACGAAAGTGGCAAAAGCAAATTGCATCCAGAGTATTTTCATTGGCATCGCCGGTGATGTTTCAATATGTAATTTCTCATGCCGGCTGGTTCTTGTTTTTCATCATCATTGAGCAAAGTGGCGAAAGGGCACTTGCAATTTCAGTGATAATTCGAATGATTTATATGTTTCAGATGGTTCCATTTTGGGGCTTAAGTTCAGCTACCAATACACTTGTTTCATATGTAATAGGAGAGGGAAGAAGTGATCAGGTGATTCCTTTGTTGAAGAAAGTTGCAGGGATATCAATTGTTTCTTCCTTGCCATTTATTTTCGTTAATCTGGTCTTCCCCGGGCAGGTGTTGGGGCTTGCTATTGAAAATAAAAGCAGCGGCTTACTCCAGGACGCCATTCCTACATTATATGTAATGAGCGGAGCGCTTGTACTATTTGGCTTAGCAGTTACTGTTTACAGTGGAGTTACAGGCTCAGGAAACACACGAACAGCTTTATTAATAGAAAGCGTTACAATTTGTATGTACTTAATCATTGCTTATGTATTGGGCATAGTGTTAAAGCTTGATGTTGAGCTTGTTTGGCTTACAGAGCCGGCTTATTTTATTTTGCTTGGACTATTTTCACTATTTTACATCAAATCCAACAATTGGGTTGGAAAATCAATATGATTTTATTAAAATTTCATCAATGAGTTTTTAATTTCATAACTTGAATTTAACTTTAGTCTCGAAAAAGCGAAATAGTTTCGCCAAAGGATTTTAAAATACCTCAAATGAGTGCTGAAAATATAAAGATTCTGTTAGTTGACGACGAACCGGATATTTTAGAATTTATAAGTTACAACCTTATAAAAGAAGGTTTTGAGGTTTTTACCAGCAGCAACGGGAAAGATGCTATTAAGTTAGCGCACCAAGAGCATCCTCAACTAATAATTCTTGATGTTATGATGCCAGATTTAGATGGTATTGAAACATGCCGTGTTATTAGAGAAACTCCCGAATTGAAAGATGTGCTTATTGCATTTCTTACTGCCAGAAGTGAAGATTATTCTCAAATAGCTGGTTTTGATGCTGGAGCTGATGATTATATAAATAAACCTATCAAACCTCGGGTTTTAGTTTCAAGAGTTAAAGCCTTACTTCGCAGAAAAGGCGGTAGCCCAGGTGAAGAGGTAATGGAGCTAAATGGATTTAGTATAGACAGAGAGAAGTATCAGATTGTAAAGAATGGCGAGAGCATCAATCTTCCCAAAAAAGAGTTTGAGTTAATTGCACTTTTGGCTTCAAGGCCAGGAAAAGTCTTTACTCGTGAAGATATTTTGAAAAGTGTTTGGGGCGATGATGTTGTAGTTGGCGACAGAACTATAGATGTTCATATAAGAAAGCTTCGTGAAAAGATTGGAGATGCGTACATTCGCACCATAAAAGGTGTCGGGTACAAATTTGAATTCTAAACGTAAACAACGGTTAACTTTTGCTCAAAGGATGAATACATCCACACCAAGAAGCCTTGCAATGTACTTGGCTCTCTGGTTTTCGAGCAGTGTTGGGGTTTTTGTAGCCCTAATGGAATATGTATTTCATCTACAGTACACTATTTGGGTTCCTGTGGTTGTGATGGCATTTACTTTTATGTTGTCTTTCTTCCTTTTTCAGTTTGCAGTTGAAAGATTTATCTATCGAAAGATTAAACTCATATATAAGAACATCCACCAGTTAAAACTGAAAAAGGGACAAAAACCGAAATCGGTTGATTTAAACACTGATATTATTTCAGCTGTTAACACTGATGTTGAGGCTTGGGCTAAAGACCAAAAGGAGGAAATTGAATATCTCAAGAACCTTGAAAATTATCGAAGAGAGTTTCTGGGCAATGTGAGTCATGAATTAAAGACCCCTATTTTTAATATTCAAGGTTATATTATCACCCTTTTAGAGGGTGGATTAGAAGACGCAAAAATTAATCGCACATATCTGGAGAGGGCAGAGAAGAGTGTGGAGAGGATGGTTAATATTGTTGAAGACCTTGAAATCATCACTCAGTTCGAATCTGGTCAGCTTATTTTACATAAAGAGAAGTTCGATATTGTTGAACTTGCTCGTGATACAATGACCAGCATTCAGTATAGTGCTGATAAAAATAATGTGAAATTGGTTTTTAAGGATGTTTATGACAAACCCATCATTGTAAAAGCTGATAAGGAAAGCATTCAAAAGGTATTGAGTAATTTATTAGTAAACTCAATTAAATACAGCAAGCCCATTGGAGAAACGAAAGTTTCGTTTTATGATATGGATGAGAATATCTTAGTTGAAGTAACTGATAATGGTATTGGCATATCGCAAGAGCATATCCTCGTTTATTTGAGAGGTTTTATAGAATTGACAGAAGTAGGTCAAGAGAAATTGGTGGCACCGGTTTAGGTTTGTCAATTGTGAAGCATATTATCGAAGCTCATAATCAAACAATTAATATTAGAAGCACCCTTGGAATAGGCAATAACATTCGGATTTACTTTGTCAAAAGCTCGTTGATTTAATTCCATTTCTTACATGCTTGGCTTAAACGCTATTCGTATAGTTTTTCCTAGTTTTTAGATTCAAGAAGACTTCATTAGGGAAAGATAGGAGCTGTTTCTTACATGAAAAATCTCTCAGGTTTTCATCTAGGGAACCTCAAAAAAAATCGTCGTTTAGTTTCCTTGTCTGCACTAAGCAAGCTTTCATTTTAGCACTTCAGTTCCAGATTTGTATAACCTAATTAAAGGAAATTGAAATGAAAAAAAATTACTCTTCTCGCTGCATGCTTTGCAGCATGTTCTTTAGGAACAAAAGCACAAATTATTGAATCTACATGGTTGCCTGCGGCCGGAATTTCTAGCAGTTCTTACCAAGCAACAATGCTTCTGATTTTATGCCTGGCGCTGCCGGTGAAGGTCAGACATGGGACTTTAGCGGATTAACATCAACAGGTGTTATGTCCCAATCTATTGTTAACGCTTCTGAAGCTAATGGGTCAAGTGAATTCTCAGGAGCTAATTTGGCATTTACGGATGGCTCAATATCAGAGTATTTTTCAACTGCACCATCTGCTTATCAATCTTGGGGATTTTACTCAGGTTCTGGAGAAACAGCCAACTATGAAATCTATACTGATGCAAAAGACATCTTGAGATTTCCAATCGGATTTGGTCAAACGTTTACTGATGATTTTTCATCAGAAAAAGGTCTTCAGGAATGTCATTCTCTGTAACTAAGAATGGATCGGTTGATGTAGAAGTAGACGGAAGTGGTACTTTAATAACTCCACAAGGAACTTTTGATGATGTTTTAAGAATCAAAACAACAGAAACTTATCAAATGATTGGTTTACCTCCATTGCCAGGTTCTTCAACTTCAGGAACGATTGTAACTTATTCTTTTATTTCTGCAGATTTCCCAGGTGTTTATTTACTTGAATATTCAACTTTAGAAGATGGCATCAATGCTCCGGTAATTGACATTTCTTATGCAGACGTTTCTAAGTGTTGGATTCAGAACTAGCATTGCAAGAGCTAATGTTAGCTTCCGTACCTAATCCAGTAGTTGATAGATTAACTATTCGCATGAGAGATGGAATTCAGTCATTGCAAATTTTTGATGCTAATGGCAGAAACATGGAATTCCGCATTTTATCTAGAACTCTTACAACTTATGTTGTTGATGTAAGTCATTTGACAACTGGCGTTTATTTGCCAAGATGGTTGGCAGACAAGGAAATGCTGTGGTTGAACGATTTAACATGAATTAATAAAATATTAATCTTAATAAAGGCGCAGTTTCACTAAGTGAAACTGCGCTTATTTATTTCTTCCTACCTATAACCTTATTGTTTTGTAAAGACTTTAAGTGATTCTGCTTACTATAAACAATGAATTGTTCACTCTTTATCAGAAATCGAGTTTTGAAAAATTAATCTACGCTTAACTTCCACAAAAAAACAGAATATGAAAAACGTTACTATTTCTTTGGCTTGTCTCTTTGCCTTTTCTCTTTCGGCAGTTAGTCAGGTTATTACTTCTTCTTGGGCACCAACTGCTTGGGATGCTAATCTTATAACATATGATGAATCCGTTGATGGACTAGCTCCTGGCTCAGCTGGTTCTGGTCAAAGCTGGGATTTCTCAGGCTTAAACAGCGATTCTACATTTGTAGAAAACCTGGTTC
The DNA here is from genome assembly GCA_018401705.1 of Bacteroidia bacterium. Lineage (GTDB taxonomy): Bacteria > Bacteroidota > Bacteroidia > M30B66 > M30B66 > M30B66. Next base: position 68,225 of record JAGYKL010000016.1, read on the forward strand.
CTCCTTCAAGCGTAACAGGTGGAGCTGGATTTCCTGATGCTACAGTTGCAAATACTTTAACAGAAGATGGTGTTGAGTTTTCTTCCTTTTTCAAAGGAGACGCTTCAAGTTATTCACTATTAGGTTCATCTGCATCAGGAAGCGGAATTACAGCTACATTCACTTATACAGACCCTTCTGATATCTTGAGATTTCCAGTAGGTTTTGGTCAGTCTTTCAACGACACTTATGCAACAACAATTAGTGCTTCTGGTTTATCTTACCAACGTAATGGATCAACTCAGGTTGATGTTGACGGAAGCGGTACACTATTAACACCTGCAGGATCTTTTAGCGGTGTTTTACGTGTTAAATCTGTAGAATCATACCAATTAGTTGGTTTGCCTCCTATCCCGGGATCTTCAACATCTGGTACAGTTACATCTTACAACTATATCTCTGCTGATTATCCTGGAGCGATTCTACTAAGCTATACAATCACAGATGATTTAATTAACGAACCTGATACAGTTGTAGGTTTTGCGGATCCAACTTTTGCTAGCATCGCAAAAGCTACTTCAAATACTTTTGAAGTATATCCAAATCCTGCCAATGAAGAGATTCGTATAAACGCATCAAATAAATTAACTGGAGTTGAAATCATTGATATTCAAGGACGAGTAATTTATACACAAGCAATAAACGGCTCTGCGGTTAACCAAAGCATCGCAACTAGTTCTTTAGAAGCTGGAATTTATTTATTAAGAGGCCTATCGGCCGATGGAAAAATCTTTGTAAAAAGAATTTCAATTGCCCATTAATAATTTATAGACTAAACAAAAAAGCCCCTCGAAAATTCGAGGGGCTTTTTTGTTTTATATGATTAAAGAATTTCAATTTGCGACTATGATAAACAACGCTTTATTAAGGCTTTCCTGAAGTCAGTGATTGTCTCAACAGCGTGTTTAAATTAAGATAGTTGCAATGCTGCTTTCTTTCTTGCATTCTCATCAAGATGAATCTTTCTAATCCTTAAAGCATTAGGAGTAATTTCTACATACTCATCTTTTTGGATATACTCCATAGCTTCTTCCAATGAAAATTTTATTGCTGGTGCAATTCTCATTTTATCATCAGAACCGGAAGCTCTCATGTTTGTAAGCTTTTTCTCTTGAGTCACATTCACAACCATATCACCTGGTTTATTTTGTTCCCCTATGATCATGCCTGTATAAACATCTTCTCCCGGATCAACAAAGAAATATCCTCTGTCCTGAAGTTTATCTATTGAATATGGAATAGCCTTACCCGGATCTTTCGCTATTATAACACCATTAGATCTTTGAGGTATCTCACCTTTCCAAGGCTCATATGCCTTGAATCTATGAGCAACAATTGCCTCACCTGCCGAGACAGTTAGAAGATTGTTTCTCAATCCAATGATACCTCTTGAAGGAATTTCAAATTCAAGATGTTGCATATCGCCTTTTGGCTCCATTACCCTCAGTTCGCCTTTGCGCTGGCTAACCATTTCAATAACCTTTCCTGAATATTCTTCCGGAACGTCAATTGTTAGATTTTCAACAGGCTCGTTTTTCTGGCCATCAATTTCCTTGATGATAACTTGAGGCTGACCAACCTGCAACTCATAACCTTCACGACGCATCGTTTCAATCAGGATAGACAAGTGAAGAATACCCCTTCCATAAACCAGAAACGAATCAGCCGAACCTGTTGGCTCAACCCTCATTGCCAGATTTTTCTCCAACTCCTTTTCTAATCTTTCTTTTAGGTGACGGGAAGTAACAAATTTACCATCCTTGCCATAAAATGGCGAGTTGTTGATTGTAAAGAGCATGCTCATAGTTGGCTCATCCACGTCAATTGGAACCAGCCCTTCAGGGTTTTCAAAATCGGCAATTGTATCGCCAATTTCAAATCCTTCAATTCCGGTTAAAGCACAAATATCTCCAGCAACAACCGATTGAACTTTAGCTTTACCAAGACCTTCGAAAGTGTACAACTCTCTAATTCTTGATTTCACAATCCTGCCATCTCGCTTAACAAGACTTACCGGCATATTTTCACGTAATTCCCCTCTTAATAACCTTCCAATGCAAATCCTTCCAATGTAATTGGAAAAATCTAACGAAGTAATCATCATTTGTGGGGTTCCTTCATTCACTGCGGGTGCAGGGATTTCCTTGATGATAGTATCTAATAAGAATTCAAAATCTTCAGCTGGCTCTTTATAATCGGCAGCCATCCATCCCATTTTTGATGAACCAAAAACAGTTTTAAACTCAAGCTGCTCTTCTGTTGCATCAAGATTGAAAAAAAGTTCAAAAACCTGATCATGAACCTCGTCAGGTCTGCAATTAGGTTTATCAACCTTATTAATTACAACAACCGGCTTCAATCCAAGTTCAAGTGCCTTTTGCAGCACAAATCGTGTTTGAGGCATTGGACCTTCAAATGCATCAACCAGAAGTAGTACTCCATCGGCCATGTTTAATACACGTTCAACCTCACCGCCAAAGTCGCTGTGACCAGGAGTGTCTATAATGTTGATTTTAACATCTTTGTATCTAACAGATACATTTTTTGACAAAATGGTAATTCCGCGCTCTCTTTCAAGATCGTTATTATCAAGTATCAATTCACCTGTTTCCTGATTATCTCTAAAGAGTTTAGTTTGGTGAAGAATTTTGTCGACTAATGTGGTTTTACCATGGTCAACGTGGGCAATAATGGCAATGTTCCTGATGGCTTGCATAGTGATTTTTTCGCGGTGCAAAAGTAGTCATTTAAACTGTCATGAGCACTGTCGTGTAAGATTCCTTAAAATTGGCTTATTCTTAAAACTACTCTTCTGAACCTGAGTGTTTACCACCCTTTCGTTTATTTTGGAAAAATGAGCTAATTAAACTTCCACATTCTTTTTCAAGAACCCCGCCCAAAACCTTCGTTTTTGGATGCAGAATTTGGCTTGAAACTGAAGAGATTCCTCTTTTTAAATCAAATGCCCCAAAAACTATCCTTCCTAACTGAGTCCAGTATGATGCTCCACTGCACATTGCGCAAGGCTCAAGTGTAACATAAAGAGTACATTCATTTAGATATTTATTGTTTAAGTAGTCTGATGCACTCGTAAACGCTTGCATTTCAGCATGTGCGGTAAAATCATTTAACTGTTCGGTACGATTAAATGCCCTTGCAATTATTCTATCGTTGTGTACAATAACGCAACCAATTGGAACTTCTCCGGCATCAAGGGCTTTTACAGCTTCTCTTAATGCTTCTTTCATGTAGCTTTCGTCAATGTTCATCAGGATTCAATTATTAATTAAAAAACAAAAGGCTCCGCTAAATTAGCAGAGCCTTCTATGATAAAATCAATCAAATTAAATTTATTCGGCAAGAACAATCACCTTATTATTAAGCACTTCAACAACTCCACCATTTATTTCAAACTGGTGACGAGCGGAACTCATATCTACGACTTTCACTTTCCCTTTTTTAAGGGCAGAAATCATTGGAGCATGTTGTTTAAGTATTCCAAAAGACCCATCAATTCCTGGTAATACTACCGAACTAACTTCGTCTTCGAAAATCTTCTTGTCAGGTGTTATTATTTCTAAATGCATGAGCAATTATCTTAATTTCCTGCTTCAGCAAGAAGTTTTTTACCTTTTTCAATAGCTTCTTCAATAGTTCCAACAAGGTTGAATGCAGCTTCGGGATATTCATCCACTTCTCCATCCATAATCATGTTGAACCCTTTGATAGTATCTTCAATCTGAACGAAACGTCCTTCTAAGCCTGTAAACTGAGTTGCAACAAAGAAAGGTTGAGAAAGGAAACGCTGAACACGACGTGCGCGGCTTACCACCAACTTATCTTCTTCAGAAAGTTCATCCATACCAAGAATGGCAATGATATCCTGAAGTTCTTTATAACGCTGAAGAATTTCCTTAACGCGTTGAGCTGTATCATAATGTGCATCACCAACAACATCGCGGCTAAGAATTCTGGAAGTAGAATCCAATGGATCCACCGCAGGGTAAATACCAAGCTCAGAAATTTTACGATTCAATACCGTTGTTGCATCAAGGTGGGCAAATGTTGTTGCAGGAGCCGGGTCAGTCAAGTCATCTGCAGGTACATAAACCGCCTGAACTGAAGTAATTGAACCACGCTTTGTAGAAGTAATTCTTTCCTGCATTAAACCCATCTCAGTTGCAAGAGTTGGCTGATAACCTACCGCAGAAGGCATACGGCCAAGAAGTGCCGAAACCTCAGAACCTGCCTGAGTGAAACGGAAGATATTGTCAATAAAGAATAGAATATCACGTCCACCACTCTGCTCATCTCCGTCACGGAAATACTCAGCAATTGTAAGTCCCGAAAGCGCAACACGTGCACGTGCTCCAGGAGGCTCGTTCATCTGACCGAATACTAGAGTAGCTTTAGAATCTTCCATTTCTTTAAGGTCAACCTTAGAAAGATCCCATCCGCCTTCTTCCATCGAATGCTTAAATTCTTTACCGTATTTAATTACGTCAGACTCAATAAATTCACGAAGAAGGTCGTTTCCTTCACGTGTACGCTCTCCAACTCCGGCAAAAACAGAAAGTCCACCGTAGTTCTTTGCGATATTATTAATTAGCTCCTGAATAAGTACTGTTTTACCTACACCGGCACCACCAAACAAACCAATTTTACCTCCTTTTGCATAAGGCTCAATTAGGTCAATAACCTTAATCCCAGTGAAAAGAATCTCCTTGGATGTAGAAAGATCCTCGAATTTTGGGGGATCACGGTGGATTGAATATCCTCCAGTATTATCTACTTCGTTAATTCCGTCGATTGCTTCTCCAACTACGTTGAAAAGTCTTCCTTTTACCTTATCACCAATAGGCATAGTAATTGGGCGACCGGTAGAAACTACGTCCATTCCGCGACGAAGTCCGTCAGTCGAATCCATCGAAATTGCACGTACAGTATCTTCACCGATGTGCTGTTGACACTCAACTACTACGGTTTGTCCGTTTTCACGGGTAATTACAAGTGCATCAAGAATGTTTGGTAATTGATTCTTCTCAGTATCGAAGCTAATGTCAATCACAGGTCCGATAACCTGTACAATTTTGCCAGTACTTTGGGCCATAATGAGGTTTTATTTTAAGTGATTCAGGCTACCCTGAAATTCGGTGCGAAATTAATCTAAATTTTTTGAGTGTAGCGCATTCAGAGAAAAATGAAAAAGATTTTATTAAAAGATTGTTTAAAACATAGAAAATCAGCCTTATATATCGCAAAAAAATACTAACATTCAGTACGAGTTTGGTTTGTAAATGCTAAGAAAATCATCTAGGTTTGCCGGAATCTCATTGAAACCTTGCAAGTTTATCATTCCATTTCCGAATTTCCAGTCCTTTCTCATTCGGTAGTTACTACCGGAACTTTTGATGGGGTGCATCTGGGTCATCAAACAATCCTCAAACGGCTTATTGAAATTTCTTTAAAGCAAAAGGGGCAGTCTGTTGTAATTACTTTTCATCCTCATCCCAGATTGGTATTGCAGCCCAACGATAATAAGTTGGAATTGCTAAATACTCTTGAAGAAAGGATTGAAAGACTAGCAAAGGCAGGAGTTGAACATTTGTTGGTAATTCCTTTTACAAAAGAATTTGCTTCACTTTCTTCACTCGATTTCATTCGTGAAGTGCTGGTTGAAGGCGTTCATACCAAGAAGCTAGTTATCGGTTACGATCATCATTTCGGAAAGAATAGGGAAGGGTCATTCGAAAACTTAAATAAGATGGCTCCAGTTTATGGCTTTGATGTGGAAGAAATACCTGCAAAGGATATCGACGAAGTGGCAATTTCTTCAACGCAAATAAGAAAGGCGCTTCATTCTGGCGACATTCAAACAGCAAATGAGTTTTTGGGATATGCTTATCCTTTTGAAGGAGATGTAATTCACGGTAATCACCTTGGTTCAAAACTTGGCTTCCCAACAGCTAATGTAGAATTACCTGAGAAAAGGAAATTAATTCCCGCTAATGGCGTTTATGCTGTAACAATTATTACTAAAAGCGGGAAATTCAAAGGCATGATGAACATAGGGGTTAGACCTACTGTTTCAAATGATAAGAATAAACAAATCGAAGTTCATTTATTTGATTTTCAGGGCAACTTATACTCGCAGTGTATCCAAATACAGATGCACGCACGTATACGAGATGAACAAAAGTTTGATGGACTGGATGAACTAATCGCTCAGTTGAATCGAGATAAGGAGTCGGCACAGGACTTATTAATACATATATAATATGAATACTCTGCGGAGACTGATATATGTGATGTTATATTTTGCAATGCCTTTATCGGCAGATGCTCAACCTGATTATCAGTTGGAGGGTAAATTATATACTAACTTAAAGGAGGCATTGCAGGAACCTGATTCTGTTGTTCGATTAAGTCTCCGCCGAAAAAGGTACCGGGAGTTTCCTAAAGAAGTATACTTATTTAAAAACCTAAAGGAACTTGATTTAGGCTCAAATAGGATAACCAGCCTGCCGGCGGATTTAGGGAGCCTTTCTCAATTAAAGATTCTTAGATTAAATCGTAACCGTCTCGATTTGATTGGTAAGCAATTGGGTGACTTAAAGAATCTGATATATCTTGATTTAGGCAAAAATAGAATCGAAAAGCTGCCCTATGAGATTGGAAACTTAAGAGAGCTTGAGTTCTTGCAGATTTGGGGTAATGAAATTACAGTACTTCCAGAATCTATTAACGATTTGGAGAAACTTAAATGGCTCGATATGAGAGCAATTTTGCTTACAGAAACTGAAAGAGAAGATTTGCTTCTTCAATTACCCGAAACAGAATTGTTGCTTTCGCCAGGTTGCAATTGCGGTAAATAATTAGGCAGCTTTTAGATGAGAAAGCTTAAGCTTATCAAACTTTTCTTTAGCATAATCAGCACTCACAACATATTCCTTCGTTTTGCTGTCTGAAGGTAATTCAAACATAAGGTCGGTCATAATTCCTTCGCAAATAGACCTTAAGCCACGAGCTCCTAACTTGAATTCAATTGCTTTACTAACAATAAAGTCTAAAGCTTTTTCATCAAAACTTAAAGAAACATTGTCGATCTGAAACAGCTTTTGGTATTGCTTAATCAGAGCATTTTTAGGCTCAGTAAGAATACGCTTTAGGGCAGAACTATCTAATGGGTCAAGGTGGCTAAGCACAGGTAATCGACCAATAAGCTCTGGTATCAAACCAAAACTCTTCAAATCCTGTGGAGTGATATATTTCAATAAATTTTCCTTGTCAACAATGTCATTACTGTCATAAGCTGTGTATCCAATGGTTTGACTTTGAACCCTTCGGGCGATTTTTTTATCAATCCCATCAAAGGCACCTCCACAAATAAACAAGATGTTTTTTGTGTCAATCGCAACCATTTTTTGTTCCGGATGCTTCCTGCCACCTTGTGGCGGAACATTTACAACAGAACCTTCAAGTAATTTCAATAACCCTTGCTGAACACCTTCTCCAGAAACATCTCTTGTTATAGAAGGGTTGTCGCTTTTTCGAGCAATTTTATCGACTTCGTCGATAAAAACAATCCCGCGTTGAGCGGCATCAACATTATAATCAGCAGCCTGAAGTAAGCGGGCCAGAATGCTCTCCACATCCTCGCCCACATACCCAGCTTCTGTTAATACCGTTGCATCTGCAATGCAAAATGGCACATTTAAAACTCTAGAAATACTTTTGGCAAGGAGTGTCTTACCAGTTCCTGTTTCACCAACCAAAATGATATTCGATTTTTCAATCTCAGTATCATCGTCCATTTCTTTCTTTAAGTTTTTTTGAGTCAATCTTTTATAATGATTGTAAACAGCAACTGAAAGAACACGTTTTGCTTCATCCTGACCAATTACATATTCATCCAAATGGGCTTTTATATCCATTGGTTTAAGCAAGTTGATTTCTAGCTTATTATCTGTAATTTTTCGTTCTGCCAATTCTTCAGATACAATCTGATATGCCTGTGAAACACAAGCGTCGCAAATAAATGCATCTAAGCCGGCAATCAGAATAGCAGTCTCTTTTTTACTTCTTCCGCAAAACGAGCACTTCTCTTTCAATTTCTCCATCTACATCAATTACTTTTTGCGTGTTAATATTTCATCAATCATTCCGTATGCTTTCGCTTCTTCAGAAGTCATCCAGTAATCACGGTCTGAATCTTTTTCTACTTTATCGAATTCCTGACCAGAATGCAAAGCAATAATGTCATAAAGTTCTTTTTTTAACTTCTGAATTTCTCTTGCTGTAATTTCAATGTCAGAAGCCTGCCCCTGAGCGCCGCCCATCGGCTGGTGAATCATTACCCTGGCATGTTTTAGCGCTGTACGTTTACCTTTTTGACCCGCACATAATAGTACAGCTCCCATTGAAGCAGCCATTCCAGTGCAAATAGTTGCAACATCAGGAGCAATAATTTGCATCGTGTCATAAATTCCTAATCCTGCGTATACAGAGCCTCCCGGAGTATTCATATAAATCTGAATATCCTTTTTAGCATCAACACTTTCAAGGAAAAGTAGCTGTGCTTGAACGATATTAGCTACGTAATCATTAATACCCACACCAAGAAAAATGATTCTATCCATCATCAATCTTGAGAAAACATCCATTTGAGCTACGTTCAACTGTCTTTCTTCAATAATTGTTGGAGAAATATAATCGGCAGTAACACTTGTGTAGTTGTGCAGAGTTGCAGAGCTTATACCGCGGTGCTTTACTGCATATTTCTTAAATTCGTTCTGATCAAACATAGTTGTTATTAATTTGGTAAAGAAACAAAAATTTTACTCCTCTGTTCATCAATTATGCCTTAGCTTTCACTATGACATTCTGACGTACACGATTGGCAGAGGTCAATATTCTGAATTTTGTTAAGGCATTTCAATAACTATTCAGAAAGATTTCAACAAGAGTATGCTTAATTACCTGATAATTATGTATTATCTTTGCACCGAATTTTAAATTTTAACATGGAAAATAACGTAGCTGTGGATAAATACATCCCATACAAAGTCAAGGACATTTCTCTAGCAGAATGGGGTCGCAAAGAAATTAGCCTTGCTGAAGCAGAAATGCCAGGTTTAATGTCTCTTCGTGAAGAATTTGGTGCAAGCAAGCCACTTAAAGGAGCTCGTGTTGCAGGTTGCCTGCACATGACAATCCAAACTGCTGTGCTTATTGAGACACTGGTTGAACTTGGTGCTGATGTTACTTGGTCATCTTGCAATATTTTTTCTACACAAGATCATGCAGCAGCAGCAATTGCAGCAGCTGGAATTCCTGTTTATGCTTGGAAAGGTATGACAGCTGAGGAATTTGATTGGTGTATCGAACAAACCTTATTCTTTGGAGAAGGTCGTGAACCACTAAACATGATTCTTGATGATGGTGGAGACCTTACCAATATGGTATTCGATAAATACCCTGAAATGGCTAAAGGTATTCGCGGTCTTTCTGAAGAAACTACTACTGGTGTTCATCGTTTGTATGAGCGCATGAAAAAAGGAACTTTATTAATTCCTGCTATCAATATCAACGATTCTGTAACAAAATCAAAGTTTGACAACAAATACGGATGTCGTGAGTCTTTAGTTGACGCAATTCGTCGTGCTACTGATATCATGATGGCTGGTAAAGTTGCTGTTGTTGCTGGTTATGGTGATGTAGGAAAAGGCTCTG
>JAGYKL010000017.1 GCA_018401705.1 Bacteroidia bacterium
GTTCATTTAACCATTTTACAAGAATGACTTCTGGTGTTTCCACAATTGGCTATACCCAAATAGAGTTTTCATTTTGGTGGATAGGAACAGGGGCAGATAATTCCAAAATGCAGCTCTATTACAGCACAGATAATGGAGCAAATTGGACACTTGTTGATAATCCGAATGGGGGTTATTTTAATAATTCTTTATGGCAATTTCATACCGTTGGGCTCCCCCAATTTGACAATCAGCAATCACTGATGTTTGGTTTCAGACTGCGAAATCAAGATTCAAATCAGACTTATCCGGGGAATATCGGTTTTGGCTTGGATAATATCCAATTAAGCGGGCTGAGCACGTCTCCGAATCTGATTGTTCTGGAAGAGATTAGCGATACCATATTATGTATGGGCGATAGTCTGCGGTTATCTTTCAGTGCGAGTGGCAACTACGAAAATCAAAATTCCTTCATTGCAGAGCTCTCCGATGCGAATGGTTCATTCCTGAATCCTTTAATCATTGGTTCTTTAACTTCAACAAATTCGGGCATTATTGATGCCGTTTTACCCGAAACCGGATTGGCTTCAGAGCAATATAAAGTCCGCATTCGCAGTAGTAATCCACCTGGGGAATCAGAATCTTTTTTGCCAGATTTAATGATTGGACTGAGAGATACCATTGAATTGGTTTTATTTCCTGATATAGACAGTTATTTTTGTGAAAACGGCTCTGTGACTATTCTTGCCCCCGAAGGATATTCAGAATATTTATGGTCAAATGGTATTAATTCCAATTTTATTGAAGTTAATTCTGAAGGATTTTACAGTGCCATTGCCAGAGCAGAAGGAGGTTGCATACTTGGAGTTTCAGATACCTTGTACATTGCTGAAGAAGGTTTTCCATCGGGAGCAATATCCTACAATCAAATTTCAGGCACTTATATAGTTCAATTTTCTGTAAACACTGAAAACACTTCTACTGTATCATGGGAGTATAATAATACCATTTTCGGCAATGGATTCAATACCGAATTTGAATTCCCTTTCGATGGGACTTATAATGTAAAAGCTATGCTTGACGGGCCTTGTGGTTTTGACACTCTTCAAATTGATGTTGAGGTTATCAAATCTTTAGGCCTTGGCAGTTTATTAAAAACCTCGGGGTTTTCCTTTTACCCTAATCCTGCCGGTGAATTTTTATTTTTTGAAAAACCGAAGTCCTCACAAAACAGAAATTATCAAATACTTGTATCTGATTTATTTGGGAAGACATTGCGAACGTATTCTGCTAACGAATTATGTAATCAATTGTATCTTGATTTAACCGGAATACCAAATGGAAATTATGTTCTTAGCGTTGTTCAGGATTTCCGGAGTGATAGCATGTTTTTTAGTGTATTGAAAAGATGACGTGACTACGTGCACTCAAGTCGCAATGGTGTTTTCGGATATTTAATTGTCTATGCCTAGCGGATCAGATGTTTTTATTTTGAAATATACCCCGATGGTAATTTTATCGCGGAGAAGCGAGTAGGATGAACAGAAGTGTTCAATCTAACTTCTGCTGGCGACTTTGATGCTTTTATTTTCAAGCTTAGTGAAGTTGTAACTGGAGGATCTGATAATACAAGCATATTGCATGACTTGAAGGAAGCATACTATTCAGATGCCCGAAATAGGGGATAGAAAATAATCATTGATTTTATTGCTCAAAGTAGTGACCTAAAATCTCGATAATATTAGGGATTGCTTGGCTGAGCGATTGCAGCTAGGTGCCATGCACCGCGTAAAGCGCGACCGCGAGTAAGCCTCGCGGGCAGCCCCAAATTTCACTTTTTCCAACAAGTATCCAGATGATCATTCACGAGGCCTGCGGCTTGCATGTATGCATAGCAAATTGTGCTTCCCACAAATGTAAAGCCTCTCTTTTTCAAAGCTTTGCTCATTGCATCACTTTCGACGCTAGTTGCAGGCATCCTTTCCATAGAATTACGAGAATTATTGATAGTAATCCCATTTACAAATTGCCAGATATAAGCATCAAAACTGCCATATTCTTCCTGAATTTTTAAGAAGGCCTTTGCATTTTTAATAGTTCCAAAAATCTTAAGCCTGTTTCTTATTATACCGCTATCGAGCATGAGAGCTTCGGCATAAGAATCAGTAAATTGAGCTACCTCAACGGGATTGAACTCCGCGAAGGCTTTTCTGAACCCTTCTCGCTTATTGAGGATTGTTTGCCAACTTAGACCTGCCTGAAAGCTGTCGAGAACAATAAACTCAAAGTGTTTAAGATCATCATGAACGGGAACTCCCCACTCTTCATCGTGATACTTCATCATATTTTCAGAGGCTAAACACCAATTACAGCGAGACTTTTCCATGTGATAAAAATAGGTGTTAAGCACTAGTAAAGCTATATTTGACGAGCAAAATCAGCATGCATGCGTGCAATACTTCTCATTCTTATAATTTGCTCGAATGTTTTATTCGGACAGGAATCTGTGCAAATAAGCTTTGACACACTTTACAGCATCCCCGGCACTGGCAAACCCAGCAGTCTTTCAGACTTATCGGCAAAAACCCAAGTAAGAGTTACGCCAGATAGCCTCGTTTTTTCGCTAATTGTCAAGGACAATGACTTAAAAAGCGGGAGTGATATTGAGAACTCAGACAGGGTTGAAATATGGTTTGGTTACCCTTGGCTTGACTTTGCAGATTTTATAATTGGGGGAGAAGGCAATGAGACTCGAATTTTTAGAAATACTGCCGAAGCGGGTGATAATGCCGATGTTAAGAGGTTTCTAAATGACGGAGATTATCCTGAAGGAAAATTGGTTCATCCTGAGAGCGGAGCGCTGGTTCAACCAGATGTTCCTAAAAGAGAAAGCTTAAAAAGAGACTTAGTTTTTGCGGGATTAGTAAGGTTAATTTTTAAGATTGATGGCTCGGCAATAATCCATGCAAATCGTGAAAATTATTTAGCGTTTGAGAATCAAACGGGATATAAAATTGATGACTTTTCAAAGTATGCTGCATACTCTAGTCTTAAAACAGAGGATGGTTATATAATGGAAATAAGATTGAGTAATCGTTGTTTGGGATTTGCTCGGCCTGAAGTAATGAATAAGATTCGCTTAGCAGTAGACGTTTATGATGTTGATGCAAAGGCTGGGGAAGCTAAAGCGATTTCTACTGCAAAGAACCGCTATTATGCACGTTCATTCTACATGAATGAGATTGAGTTGCCATTTAAGATGAACATTAAACTTTCTGATTTTCCATCGGAAATGGTATCCAGTTTGAAAATAAATCAAGATGCTGTTTGCACAACTCAAGGATGGGAAGGCTTTGGAATAAGCTCTGGTAGTATTGTATATGCTAAAGATTTAATCTCAGAGACTGGTTTGCAGGAATTCTACTTTCATAAAACGACTCATCTTTATTCGAAGATTGACAAGCCTTTTAATATTGAACGAATAGACATCACATACGATGATCTTAGCATTTTTAAACAGCACGAAGTTTATTTGAAAGTTGGTGAGAATGTAATTTCGGGAAAGAAATACAGATACACGGGTATTGAAAAAAACTCATTCTTTTATTTGCCAAAGAAAGTTTCAGATACCTCTTTTGTTATAGCTCTTTATGATTACGAAGCCGTTGACCCACTGGGCTTTGGCGAGTTTGGCCATACTGCTGATGAATTCATTTACGTTTTGGAGATAGGTCCGAAAGGACAGAAATCTGTATTCAATTCAGGTCAAAGACTAGAAGCTGCAAAGAGTGTAGCTTTGGGCGAAGAACCACCTTTAATAGTGAAAGATGTAAAATCGCTTGATTATGAGTGGACCGAAGGAGGACAAGGAATTAGCATTAAAACAAAGGGGATAAAAAAAGAGGGGAATCGAGAAATAATTTTTAAACGAGATTCACAAGGTAATTTCGTGCTCCAATAATTTCAGATGAGCTTGAATAACTTATGCGGGTTGTTTCTTGCTTTGATTTGGACGTTATTTGCGGTTGAATTTATCCAAAACCAATCTATGTTTAAAAGAATATTGGTAATCGGGCTGGTTATTACTGGTCTGTTATCTCAGCAAACCAAGGCAGATGAAGGCATGTGGCTGCCATTACTGGTTAAAAGACTTAATCATGCAGACATGAAGAAAATGGGCTGTAAGCTTTCTGCAGAAGAAATTTACAGTGTTAATAAATCAAGCCTGAAAGATGCCGTTGTAATGCTTAGCGGAGGTTCATGTACGGCTGAAGCAATTTCTTCAGAAGGTTTATTACTAACCAATCACCATTGTGGTTACGAAGCTATTCAAAGCAACTCAACTGTTGAGCATGACTACCTTACTGATGGTTTTTATGCTAAAACAAGGGCAGAGGAATTACCTACAGGAGGAATTACAGCATCTTTTCTAATTCGTATTGAAGATATGACTTCAAGAGTGCTTGCTGAGTTGAACGACTCAATGAGTGAAACAGAGAGAAATGCAAAGGTTCGTCAACTTTCAAAAACAATTGAATCTGAAGCAATTGAAGGCACACATTACGATGCAGCTTTAAGGAGTTTCTTTGAAGGCAACGAATACTACCTATTTGTTTATGAAACATTTACGGATGTTCGTTTGGTTGGCGCTCCACCTGAATCAGTAGGAAAATACGGAGGAGATACAGACAATTGGATGTGGCCAAGACACACTGGTGACTTTAGTATGCTACGCGTTTATGCAGGTCCTGACAATAAGCCAGCTGAATATTCTCCTGACAATGTTCCATTTAAGCCTCGTCATTTTTTCCCTATCTCTTTAGATGGTGCAAAAGAAGATGATTTTTCAATGGTGATGGGTTATCCAGGTCGTACTGATAGATATCTTACTTCTCATGGAATTCAAATGGCATTAGACATCAGCAATCCGGCTGTTGTTAAGGTTCGCGATAAGAAACTTAAGTTGATGAAGGAAGATATGGATGCAAGTACAGATATCCGTATTAAATATGCAGCAACCTATGCTCAAACTGCTAATTACTGGAAGTATTTTATTGGTCAAAGCGAGCAGTTAAAGAACAATGGAGTGGTAGCTAAGAAGCAGGAACTTGAAAAGAAATTCCAAAGTTGGGCTGGGCAAGATCCACAAAGACAAGCTAAGTATGGTTCTGCGTTAAGTGAAATCGATCAAGCTTATAGAGATTTACGTGATGTTACATTAAACAGAACTTATCTAAATGAAGCAGTAATAAGAGGTGCTGCGGTTCCGTTTTTCGCTTACCAAATTGGTCAGTTGCAGGCTGTTATGGCTGACTCAACAAATCCTGGTGCTCTAGCAGAAGCAATAGCTGAAGTTCGTCCTGAGGGTGATATGTTTTACAAAGATTATAACATGCCTACAGATCGTAAGTTGTTAGGAGCTATGTTAAAAATGTACTATGAAGACATTCCAAAAGATCAGCAGCCAGAAATTTTAGATTCGCTATATAAAGCTTATAATGGTGATTTTGCTGCTTACGCTAAGGACCTATATGAGAAAACAGTATTCTCAAGTGCAGCTAAGTTTAATGCCTTCCTTGATGCTCCTGATGCTGCTGTTTTAGAGAAAGACCCGGCCGTTATGCTAAGCAATGCATTCTTGACAAATTACTTGACTAAATTCAGACCTGCAATTGGAGAGATTCAAGCTAGACTAGATAAAGGAAACAGAGCTTTTGTAGCTGGTTTACGTGAAATGATGCCTGACAAGAATTTCTATCCGAATGCTAATTCAACTATGCGTTTAACATATGGTAAAGTAGAAGAATATGAACCACGTGATGCAGTTGAATACGAAGAGTATACAACCCTAAAGGGTGTGATGGAAAAAGAAGACCCAACTAATCCAGAATTCGTTGTTCCTGCTGGCTTAAAAGAACTTTATAAGAAAGGCGATTACGGAATTTACGGGCAAGATGGAGAACTTCACACATGTTTTATTTCTACAAATGATATTACTGGAGGTAACTCTGGTAGTCCGGTTATTGATGGCAAAGGTCAACTTATTGGATGCGCCTTTGATGGTAATTGGGAAGCAATGAGCGGTGATATTTTCTTTGAAGATAAGATACAAAGAACTATCTCAGTTGACATTCGCTACATCCTTTTTCTAATTGATAAATTAGGAGATGCTGGTCATATCGTTGATGAGATGAAGCTTGTAAGAAAAGGCAAGGAAGTAAAACGCAAAGGATAATCTACCACATTCTTTGCTGGTTAAAGCGGAATCTATTTGGTTCCGCTTTTTTTATGCAATAAAGTTTCTTTGATTTACGCTTTGCTTAAGTAAATCAGCTCGATGAAAAATATTGTTTTCTTTTTGTTGTTCATTCCATGTTTGCTTTCAGCGCAGTCACCCGGTAGATTCTCACTTGGAGTTCGATCCACAGCAAGTTTGTTTAATGATGGAGATGCCAGCGATGCAGGCTATGGAGCAGGTGGACAATTTAGAATAAGGCTATCAGAAAGGATAAATACCGAATGGTTTGCCGACTTCCTCACAAGTGGCTCAACGAATCTTGGGTATAGAAACGATGCTCACATTGGTTGGTCGGTAATGTATTATTTAAGAGATACTGAGCAATTTACCCGAAAAATCACTCCTTATGTTATTGCAGGTCATTGCTTTGACTATACGAGAGTTAAGGCTTTTATTGACCCCGATATTCAGTTTATCCAGGAGCAAAAAACTGAAGCTTCACGATGGAGTTCGGCAGTTCAAGCCGGATTAGGCTCTCACTATAATTTAACTCCAAGGCTAGATGTTTCACTTGCGGCCCAATACATGATGCATTTTGGAAAGCATATTCATATTGAAGGAGACTTGCCAGTGCCGTATGTAGTTGAAGAAGACCATTCTGGAATCGAAGGGCATTTGCTCATTTCATTAAGTATGAATATAAAGCTTTAGGTTATGCGTATTCTGATTCTGCTTTTACTTGTTTGCCTATCGGCAGGAAATTCAATTAGCCAAATATCAAAAACTCATGGACTAAGGGCGATGGCCACTTTTAGTGCGGGTTACATGTTTGGAATTCAAGAGACAGTGAGCTCCTTAAGCGGCGACATTGAATTTTACTTGAATGAGAAAGTTTCTATTCAAGGAGAAGGAAGCATCTTCTTAAGCAGTTTTGCTTCTCAATCGAGGGTAAACAATAACAATCAGCTTTTTGGTGGAATAAACTATCATTTTACAGAAAACAAGAAAGCCGATGTCTTTCTTGGGATGCAACCTGGAATATCATTCTTCAAATTGAATAATCTTAATCAAGCGCCCGAAATAAATACGAATCCTGAGGTAATTCCTTTAATCAGTTTTTCAGGAGGATTGAACTACTATGTTGGTTCTATCTTTCATTTCTTTATTCACGCCAGATACATTCAAGGACAAACTATTGGCAATCCCCAAGCCCGTTATTCGATAAATGAGCTTAGGTTATTAGCTGGTTTAGGCTTTAATTTAGGAGTGAAAAAACCCTAAACTATTTCCTGAGGATACCTCATATTGAGTGATTCAAGTCTTTCAACAACAGCTGTTGAGATTAAATAATCGCGATACCATTTATCATCTGCCGGAATTATTTGCCAAGGTTCAGCTTCAGCACAAGTCTCAAAAATATCTGCAAAAGCCTTTCTGTATTCGGGCCATAATTTCGCTTCTGCAAGATCAGAAGATTTATACTTCCAACGTTTTTCAGGATCTTCTAAACGTTGATCAAAACGCCTGCTCTGCTCCTCTTCAGAGATATGCAGATAAAACTTTAAAATCTGCGTTCCACTATCTTTCAATAGCTGCTCCCAAGCATTGATGTGATTATAGCGTCTTTTTACTTCATCCATGTCAATCCAATTTTTAACTCTTGGCACCAGAACATCCTCATAGTGTGAGCGATTAAAAATCTGAATCATTCCCTTAGCAGGAGCGTGACTATGAATTCGCCAAAGAAAATCATGCGCTCTTTCTTCTTCTGTAGGAGCTTTATAGGCTTTAACTCGGCAACCCATTGGATTCACTCCATTAAAAACGCCTTTCACTGTTCCATCTTTTCCTGAAGCATCCATTCCTTGCAAAACGATTAGAACAGAATGTTTAGACTCGGCAAAAAGCAAAGGTTGAAGCTTGCGAAGTTTCTTTCTTAAATCGTCGGTTAAGTCTTTGATTTCATCTTTATCAAGCTCTTCAGGAGCTGTTGTTGGCAGTGATGTGAAGTCTTCCATAGTTCGAAAAGTAATATAGAGTGATATTCGATTTTAAGGCTTACGTAAGAAATTAAAAAACAATAGAACTTCGCTAATTAATGAAAATCAATAGAATAAAGGAGTACTTGTTCAAAACTTACTCAATCATAACGCTTCTGACTCTTTTTAATCACTTATATTTAATAAAAAATTAAAATTAATGAAGAATATCGCCATCGTTGTTTTAATACTGTTGCTATCCATGAGTCTGGAAGCTCAATTTCTTGAAACGCTTTCACTAGGTGGTAATAGTGAAAGCTTGTCTGGTGAGCTAATTTCTGCAGATTTTAATAACGATGGAATAAATGAAATTCTAAGGATGGGTAATGGGAGTTGGGCATTATGGTCAAATGCTGAACAAGTAATGAATTATAGTAGAGTCTATCGTTTTACAAGCGATAATTATGTATTAAACGTATCGAGCAAAGCGTTTGACATGAATGGTGATGGATTGTTAGATATTGTCTTGGGTTTTGTCATTCCAAGAGATAGCGCTACCGGGCTTCTAATCAGAAATTTAGACACATCATCTGGATTGGACCAAAATATTCCTGCTTTTTATAACCAAGAATATGAGGCTGGCCCAGGTCCTCCTCCAGGTCCTCCTCCAGTGTATTATGCTCAAGGAGTTATTCAGGTGCATATTAATTTGGGTAATTTAAATTTTGCTCCGCCAAAGAGACTTGCACAGAACCTTGGTTTCCTTCTAGATATGGAAGTTGCCAATTTAAATTTAGATGATGAAATAGAAATTGTGGCTTTATCAGCTCGACCTGAGGAAATTGATGATCTTTATACTGAGTTTGGCATTTGTATTGGGAACTTTAATGATTACCAGCCTTCCTTGCTTATTTTGTCTGAGCACACCTTCAATGACACCCTATTGTCAACTGTTACTGTAATATCAGATAGTACGAGAACTATTAAACATATAGGTCTCACCGATATGAATGAAGATGGATTTGAAGACCTGATTGTGGCAAGCTTACCTTCAGGTAATATTGGGATCTACAATAACCTTGGTAATTTAAGTTTTGCTTTAAGCGATTCACTTATGATTTCTTCTGGAAGGATAGGCGATATGCGGCTAATTGATTTAAATCATGATGATAAGGAAGATTTAGTTTACAGTGGAAGGTTGAACGAGTATTTTAGTCATGTTTCTGTAGGCCTATCTCAGGATGGGAATTTTAGTTACCCTCAGCTACAGATTGATTCTATTGAAAATTGGTTGCACCGTCAAATTATTTTTGAGGATATTAACGATGATGAATATCCTGATTATATCTCCAGAAGCACATACGCTTGGGAGTATAAAGCAAATTTGCAGGATGGAACTTTCGATACTTCAAAAATTCATTTACTTGATTTATATTCCACTTATTTTGAGTTACATATTGCAGATTCAAACTCTATTAATGATTTCATTCAGTATGGGACAGTATCAGCTTCATCGAACTTAAGCACAGCTATTTATTCGTTTTATAATGTTGACTCTAGTCAAGAACTTATTTATGACATTGTTAGTCCTAATGAATTTGTTTTTCCGGAAGATTTTCTAGTTGTAGATGTAAATGGTGATGGCGCTCAGGAAATTATAGTAGCCTCTGAGAGAAATCCGGTTCTAAGTTCTATTCACCTTAACATAGAAGACACCTTGATACAACGCGAGATATTAGCTTCAAATCTATATGGAGCTAGGTCGGTGGTTAGTGGAGACTGGGACCTAGACGGTGATATTGACTTAGCCTATTCGACTTTTTCTGGAAACTCTCTGATGATTTCTTACAATGAATCTGAGAGTCAGTTTAGAGACACACTAATTTTAAATTCATCTTTAACGAGTTCTCCCAAATTACTCTCTGGCGATTTTGATGCCGACGGCGATATTGATTTAATTATGTATCCACGTGGAGCAAACAATAGGCCTTTTATTCGATTATATAGGAATGGTGGAGATGGGAACTTTTCAAGTTTTGAGGAACTCACTGATTCTGTATATTATTCAAGCGGAGATATTTTATTTCATGATTGGGATGGTGATAACTATCCCGATATATTTTTTCAAAGAAGCTCTATTCTTGTTTATTACAGAAATCTTAACGGAATCGGTCTCGCCTCACCTGACACTTTAATTTCAGCTTGTAATAATTGCAATTCCTTTGCTTTCGGCGATTTCAATCAGGATAATTTAGTTGACTTGTATTTCAAATCAAACAGTGCAGTTCATATGGTTTTGCTTAATCAAGGTGAGGGAGCAGAATTTATTGCAGATACTCTTGTTACTTTAAATACCGGTTTCTCACTTGTCCTTGTAGAAGATCTTAATTTTGATAATACACCTGATTTGTTAATTGCAAACAACGACTCTTTGCAGTTATATGGCTATTTGCTTGGACAAGCAGAATCGGGAAGCTTTGAGCAACTTGGAAGTTTTGAAGAGAGGATTGGTATTCTTGAGATTGCTGACTTAAACCAAGATGGCCTAAAAGACTTATATGGTAGATATCAAAGCTCTCACGAAGTCTTCTGGTTATTCAGAGACCCAGGAGGCGTTCTTCCATTTAGCAAACAACCTCCGGAGAGCAGCATTTTTGCATTTCCAAACCCCGGAAGTGGACAATTTCAAGTTATGTCGGCGGCAGATAATCCTATAGAAAAAATAGAAGTTCTGAGTATGGACGGGAAATTTGTCAAGTCAATTGCGTTTGCTCCAAGCTCTAAAGTTCAATTTAATTTAGCTGGGATAAATGGGATGTATCTAGTTCGAGCACACACACTAAAAGGAATTGAACACACCACAATAGTTAACTCGGATTAATAGAATTAGAAAAAGCAGCTAGTTTTGTAAACTCACCCTGCCCAATTCTCTCTATCCAAACTGCGCAATTGAATAGCTTCTGCTAAATGATGTGTCTTTATTGTTTCCGAAGCTTCCAGATCTGCAACTGTTCTTGCAACTTTTAGAATTCTGTCGTAGGCTCTAGCCGAAAGAGATAGTCTTTCCATGGCTGTTTTCAATAGTTGATTGCCACTAGCATCAATACGGCAATGTTTTCTTAAAAGGTGAGAAGTCATTTGGGCATTGCTGTAGATTCCTGGTAAATCGCTGTATCTGGCTTTTTGAATTTCTCTTGCTTGAATGACTCTGTTTCTAATTGTCTCACTTCGCTCGGAAGGCCGTACAGCTGAAAGTTCATCAAATTTTACAGGAGTAACTTCAACATGAAGGTCAATTCTGTCGAGTAAAGGTCCTGAAACTTTATTGAGGTATTTCTGCACGGTTCCGGGAATGCACAAACAGTCTTTTTCAGGGTGGTTGTAAAATCCACACGGACAAGGGTTCATTGAAGCTACAAGCATAAAGCTGGCGGGATATTGAACACTCATTTTTGCTCTTGAAATTGTAACAATCCTGTCTTCGAGAGGTTGGCGCATGACTTCTAGTACGGTTCTTTTAAATTCGGGTAATTCGTCAAGAAAAAGCACTCCATTGTGAGCTAAGGAAATTTCGCCTGGCTGAGGGTTGCCTCCACCTCCAACAAGCGCTACATCTGAAATTGTATGATGAGGACTTCTAAACGGTCTTTTGGTAAGTAGGCCAAGGTGCTTTGATAGTCTTCCGGCGACTGAATGAATTTTTGTTGTTTCAAGAGCTTCCTCCAATGAAATTGGGGGAAGAATACCCGGCAAACGTTTAGCCAACATTGTTTTGCCTGCTCCCGGAGGACCAATTAACAACACGTTATGACTTCCCGCGGCAGCGATTTCCATAGCTCGCTTGATATTCTCTTGTCCCTTCACGTCAGCAAAGTCAACCTCCCCCTCTTCCGTTACAAGTCTAAAAACATTTGCTGTATCAATAGAAACTGGCTCTGGATTCGTTTCACCAAAAAGAAAGTCAGCTACATTCTTAAGAGAATCAAACCCATAGACATCTAAGCCTGAAACTATAGCTGCTTCGTGAGCGTTTTCTACAGGGAGAA
Organism: Bacteroidia bacterium; assembly: GCA_018401705.1. Lineage (GTDB taxonomy): Bacteria > Bacteroidota > Bacteroidia > M30B66 > M30B66 > M30B66. Next base: position 12,243 of record JAGYKL010000017.1, read on the forward strand.
TAATCCCTTTAAAACCTTCTTTTTTTGCTTGCACAGCAATTGGAAGGGCACCTCTCACCGGCATTAGGCTGCCATCGAGCGAAAGCTCACCCATTAAAACAAAATCGGATAATCTATGCGAAGGAATCTGCTCAGAAGCTGATAAAATCCCCATGGCAATGGGTAAGTCGTAGGCAGAACCCTCTTTTCGAATATCTGCCGGTGCCATATTAATTACAATCTTCTTTCCCGGCATACGAAAACCTGAAACTGCTAAAGCTGACTCAATTCTTTGCTGACTTTCTTTGATTGCGTTATCCGGCAATCCTACAAGGAAGAACTTGATTCCCTGAGCTACGGCAACTTCAATAGTAATTGTTGTAGCTCCAACGCCAAAAACAGCGCTGCCAAACACTTTAACAAGCATAATTTAAGATTTAATAATTATCATTCCTGCTTAAGCACAGGCTAATTGAATGCTAATTACGAAATCTCTAAGGAAAACTCATCAAATGGTGGATAACTAGAATTGGGCTATCAAAATAAGAACATCAAATATACTTTAGAGCCTTTTTTAATGTCGGCATTCTTTAGTAATGAATTTCGCAATCTGAGCATGAACAAGAAAAAACTTAGGATTTACTTAAAGACTGCAAAAAATCAAGAGACGCTTTTATTTCTGCTATAGAATGAATACTTGGCTCTAATGTTTTCTAAGTTAATAGCAAACCAAGCAAATAAAGTAGGTATAAGCACATAAGACATTCGAATATGAACGCTCAAGAGAAAATTGATTGCCATATAACCGAATGCTACAACAAGAATAACAATCAATGGCGAGTATGTTTGTCTTAAATTGAGTAATAGAATTAATGTCGAGAGCAGAATTAAGCTCAGAAGTGGGCCATTCACAAGAATATTTACGAGAGTTGAAGGCCTCTGCTTATAGTAGGAATATGGGTAATTGAAGAAAAACCTACCGATATTACAGAATACATTTTTTACAAAAGCCTGAGGTTTTGCCTTGATGTTTTCCATGGCGACTCTTTTAAATTCTTCATCGCGCTTTTCGTATTTAAAATTCTTCACTATGCCTCGAATCTCTTCTCCGTGGGTCTTTTCAAATCCGATTTTAGCTTCGGGAACACCAATGGCTGAATTAAATGAATAATCCATATACTCACCATATTCATCTGGAGCTGGGTTAGACATCCAATAAAGACTCATTCCCCCAGATGCTGCCCAATAAAATACCTTACCCGATTTATAATAAGTATATGAAAGCCAAGGCAAACAGAAAAGGAGAGATAAGGCAAACATTTTAGACATCTCAAGAAAGTATGTGTCCTTTTTAATTACCAGATAATAAAGGATAAAGAAGAAAATGCTAACAGTTATTATATACCCATAAACAATCTTAACCATCACTGTAAAAGCAAATAGCAAGGCTAAAATTAAAATATCATATTTTCCTTTAACCTTTTTGAATAAGTAGTAGATGATTAAACAAGACAAAAACACAATTGGAATTTCTGTCATAATTAATGGAAGGTTTTTCCAAAGAATGAAGTAGTTAGCAAAGGCAAGAAATGCTACAAATGCAACACTTTTAGAAACAACAAACCTTAGTGCTTTATAAAAGATAATTAACGAACTCGACAATAACAGAGCGTTTAGTAATCTTATGGGAGTTACCGGATCTTTAAAAAACAGCACAAAAGGCATCAACATCATTGGATAGCCTGGACCATTCCAAAGCCACATATCCTTATCATCAGGAGTAAATTGCAAATTCCATAAACAATTGGCATGAACGAGGTATCTATTTTCATCACCTATGAGATTTCTATCTTTGGAAAAATTAACACTACTGCACTATAAATAACAGGTAGAATAAAAAGAAATCCACAACACTGTTGTGTTGTTAGTTCGATTTAAAATTCCAGAAATATAATTAACTAAAGATTTGGAGTTGCTATCCGGATTTTTTATCATAATAATTTTATTATCAAATAGTTGATTGAATTAAAAGCTCCTTCTTTTTATTTAAAAATCATTGTTTTGTGAAATTCCCCGTAATGATATTGATTATTTTAATGGTTGCCTCATTAAAACAAATGATATATATAATCTCATAATTGATTCTGAGTTTTGACAATTCAAATGTAAATAATTCACTTTTTCACTTTGGCTTAAATTAGAGTCAGTCTCCTAGCGATAACGACAACTCACTTTAAAGATTCTAGTGTAATAGGCTTGTTGAGAGAATAATTATGAATGAATTCACTTAACCTTTATGGCAGTATTATTTAGAAGGAGATGCAAAGTTTCTATCCAAAACAACCATCTTAATGAGTCAATTAACCTTAATAATGATGAACAGAAAAGCTGAATTAATTCTCAAGAAATCAGTGCCTTAAACTCAAAAAGCTTAATTTTGGATTCTACAATTATCGTTCTCTTCCTGTTTGATCAAAGCATCATTCCATGCTAAGCTTGAAACCTCTCGATAAGACCAATTAAGCAATGAATAACTTTAATGTGTATTTCTTGAGCACGATCAGCAAATACACTTTTAGGACTCCTTATTTCTACATCACAAAGGTCCGCCATTTTACCTCCGTCTTTTCCTGTGAGGCCAACTATAAGCATATTGTTCTTTTTAGCTTGTTCAATGGCATGAATGACATTCGGAGAGTTTCCGCTAGTGCTAATGGCAAGAAGCACGTCACCGGGTTTGCCTAAAGCCTGAACATATCTGGAGAAAACAAATTCGTAGCCATAATCATTACTAACACAGGATATATGACTTGGGTCGGAGATTGAAATTGCAGCAATCGGCTCTCTATCGTCTCTAAATCTTCCGCTGAGCTCTTCGGCAAAATGCATAGCATCGCACATTGAACCACCGTTTCCGCAAGAAATAATTTTTCCTCCGTGAAGGAGAGATTTATGCATAAGAGCCGCGGCTTCTTCAATTAAACCCAAGGTTTCTTGTGAACTCAGGAATTGATTGAGAACCTTTGCCGCTTCTTCGAGTTCATTTTTTATGTATTGCTGATGCGTCATTCTTCGTCGTAAGGTGTAAAGATAAATCCTGCATTATCCGTTAATAAAGCAAACACGCAAACAAAAGATTCGGGATTTTTATAGTTTTTCCTGAAATCATCAAGTTTATCTTCGAGAACTACTTTTCGTGCCACAAATTCTTCGAGTGTTGAAGCGAAGATACTCCATTCAAGTGCCAATTCTTCCTTGTCGATAATCATTTTACCCATAGTTGAGTGCTCTCTAGTAGCAATAAAAATGGGGTATTTACTTACTTTATGATTGAGAATTTCCTCAGCAATTTCGCGGATAGATTCTTTATAAATCTTGAGGTTTTGTTCTAATTCGACAAGCTCCTCTTTGTATTTTTCTAAGTTGAGCATTCTGTGTTAGTTCTTTGAATTTTGATATAAATCTTTCAATTTCACATATTTAAGAAATGTGTAATATGCAGAAAATCTGGCAATCACCCATCCGGCATAGCCGTCAAGAAAACCAAAACGAAGCACATAATCTCTAAAAAATGCGTAGGGCGGTCTTATTCTTTGGTTAAAGAAACTAGCTTTTCGTCCTTCATTAAAATATGCTTTTGCGGCTATAGAACTAAAATAGTCCAGTTTAGCGGTGTGTTCAGCAATTGTATTATAGGAATAATGTAAAAGGTCGCCCTTTATATGCTGAACTTTCTCATCATTTATTGGCATAGCCTTATCGTGTGGATTAACTCCCGCCCATCGTACTTTTCTTTTATCGAACAAGCGAAGTTTCACATCTGGGTACCAGGATCCATGTCTAATCCAGCTGCCGCAGTAGTTATTCAAGCGGTTCATTGAGTAACCTACAGTTGGCTGGGATGCCATTATTCTTTTTATGGAATCTTTTAGTTGTGCAGACAGTTCCTCGTCAGCATCAAGAGATATTACCCAATTATAAGAAGCTTGGTCTAATGCAAAGTTTTTTTGTTCAATATGACCTTTAAATTCATTCTGAATCACTTTTGCCCCAAGCGATTTAGCAATCTGAACAGTATTATCTTTTGAACCTGAATCAACCACAATTATTTCTTGCACAACCGAGCTCAATGAGTTGATGCAACGTTCGATATTTCTTTCTTCGTTGTAAGTTATGATAACGGCTGAAAGCTTCTCCATAAGAGGTCAAACCTACATAAAAAAAGCCCTTCCACGAATTGGAAGGGCTTAGATTTTTAAAGACAAACTGATTAGCTCAATAAATCAATTATGCGCTCTAAACCTTTGTTGTAGTTTGTAATTTGATTTCCATCTAATCTTTTGGTAGCTAAACCAGATGAAACCTCCTTTAAAACATCTATAAAAGAGTTAATGTTCACATTATTATTTTCGAACATGTTTCTCACCACTGCTTTGGTGTTTAATTCTTTACTTTCATCATAAAGGTTGATGATTTTCTTAAGTAAAGCTACTTCAGCATCTGCAGTTCCTGAAGAATTAGACGAATTAGAAGACCCTCCTCCAGGGATGTTAAGTCTTTTATCTAATGAATCTGTTTCTCCATTCAGATATCTTATGAAGTCATTCAGTTCAATATCAAAAATCTTAGCTAAATCAGCTAATCTATTTAGGCTAAGTTTTGTAACTCCTCTTTCAATTTTGGAGTAAGCGCCTACTGTAATACTCAAAGCCTTGGCCACGTTCTCCTGGCTCATGCTCTTTGATACACGAATTAATCTTAATCGTTCTGCTTGTTTTTTCATGATTGTCTTTAGATGGTTGCGTTCACAAAAATAAGTATAATTAACGAAATAGGTATAAATTATCGCTTAGATATCTATCTATAATTAAAATAATCTCACATCACCCTTAAAATTATTTTTATCTATCTCATTATATGACATTTACAGAAACTCATTCAGTGAACAAAATGCTAATAAAATATATTTATAACCCAATAGAGTTATGTATAATTGCATAGTCTCAGGCAATTTATGTTGCTTTTGGTGCAATACTTATACTATTCGCACCTAGCATACTTTAGGCAATTATTTATAATTGATACAAATAACAATACAGCAGGCCCTTTGACAATTTGGTGACAAAGAAAAGTGGCCCTTAAGATACTTTTGTATTGTTAAATTTTCTCGATTGAAAGAGTTTAGAGTTATAGCATTTACGCACAGAAAAACGCCACTCGATCAGGTAGGTAAATATCATTTAAACGATGAAGAAAAACTTCAGCGTTTAGAAGGTCTTAAAGCCTCATTAAACCTCGAAGAACTCATTTACATAAGCACTTGCAACAGAGTAGAGTTCGTTTTTCTATCTGATGCTAATCTCAATGAACAATTCCTGAATAGCTTTTTTGGAGCATTCTTGAAAAGCAAAGATGAAATTAAAGTAGCAAAAGCTATTGAAATGGCTCAAGTTTATTCTGGGCCAGCTGCTGTAAATCATATTTTTCAAGTTGCAGCATCATTAGATTCTTTGGTTGTAGGAGAAAGAGAAATTCTTACTCAAGTTAGAACCGCTTTTGAATACAGTATTTCAAACGGCTTGGCTGGAGATGCAATGAGAGTAGTTTTGAGAAAGCTCGTGGAGTCATCAAAAGAAGTTTACACCAATACACCTATCTCTAAAAATCCTATCTCGGTAGTTTCACTAGCTTATCGCCAATTAAGAGATCTTAAAATAAACAAAAATGCCCGTTTCCTAATTATCGGAGCCGGACAAACAAATACAAACCTCAGCAAATACCTTCAAAAGCACGGGTTCACAAATTTTACAGTTTTTAACCGTGGTATCGAGAGGGCTCAAGATCTTGCCGAAATGCTCAATGGCAAAGCTCTACCCCTCACAGAACTTGATAACTTTGAAGAAGGCTTTGATGTTCTGGTTACTTGCACTGCAGCATCAGATTACTTAATAAATCCCGCTCTTTACGAGAAATTGCTTCAAGGAGATATTTCAAATAAGGTTGTAATTGACCTTGCCATACCTTACGATATTCACCCCGAAGTATACAACTCGTTCAATACAACTCCCATTTTGGTTGAAACACTGAAAGAGGCTGCTGAAGAAAATCTAGCCTTACGCCGAGATGCTCTAATTGATTGTGAAGTAATTATTCAAAAACATATTCTTGAATTCGAAGAAATGATAAGGACCCGTCGTGTTGAAAGAGCCATGAAGGAAGTTCCCAGAAAAATTAGAGAAATCAACGAAAAAGCCATTAATGAAGTTTTTGCACGTGAACTCGAAACACTCGATGCTTCATCACGCGAAACTCTTGACAAAATGCTTCAATACATCGAGAAGAAGTACATTAGCGTTCCCATGAAAATGGCCAAGGAAATTCTCCTTGAAAAACACTAAATCAATTCATGTCTGCAACAATTATTATTGGATCCAGAGGCTCTGACCTGGCTCTTTGGCAAGCTCATTACACCAAGAATTTACTGGAAGCAAAGGGACAAACTGTTGAAATTAAAATCATAAAAACCCAGGGCGATAAAATTCAGCACCTCTCATTTGACAAAATGGAAGGCAAAGGTTTCTTCACCAAAGAACTTGAAGATTGCCTTCTTTCGGGAGAAATTGATTTAGCAGTTCACTCACATAAAGATTTACCTACTACAAATCCCCCGGGATTAAAAATAGCAGCAGTTTCATACCGCGAAAACTGCTCAGAAACTTTACTAATCCGCCCTGAAGCATACGACCCAATTGCAAAATTCAGATTGAAGGCTTCAGCAATTGCAGGTACTTCTTCTCACAGAAGAAAAAGTCAGCTTTTGCACCATCGGCCCGACTTAATCATTAACGATCTTAGAGGAAATGTGCCCACAAGAATCGGGAAACTTATTGATAAACAGTACGATGCAATTGTTTTGGCTAGCGCCGGATTAAAACGCTTGAACCTTCAACCTGAAGGACTTATTCAATTTGAGTTATCACCAATTGACTTTATTCCTGCTCCGGCTCAAGGGGTTCTGGCATATCAGATTAGAGAAAATGACAGCACTCTCGAGGCAATTGTAAAGCAACTTCATAATGAAGATGTTTATCGTTGTATTTCTGTTGAGAGGGGTGTTTTAAATCGCCTCGACGGCGGATGCCAACTGCCTTTGGGTGTTTATTGTGAGGAAGACAGCCGGGGTTTTCACTCTTATGCATCCTTGCAACCTCTTGATGGAAAGGCTTATCGAAGGTTTTATCATTTTTCTGAATCATCAGAAAATCTGATTGATAATTTAATTCAAAGGCTTGAACGTATTGAAAATAGAAGCGTGTACATCTCCCGCGAAGCGGAGGAAGCTAACCTGTTTCTTAAACAATGCAATTCATTTGGATTTAAAACGCATGCTCAAGCGCCGTTAATAGCTGAAACGCTTGAGGTTAATCACATGCCTTTTACTGAATGGGTTTTCTTTAGCAGCCGAAATTGCGTAAAGCATTTCTTTGAACAAGAACTCATGATTCCTGAAGTTGCTGCTGTTGCTGCAATGGGCTCGGGCACTGCCGAAGAATTGAAGAAGCATGGCATTTCTGTTTCCTTTGAAGGTGAAGATGGAAAAACTGATGAAACAGCAGCTCGCTTTCTAGCTCAGGTTAAGGGCAAATCTGTACTTTTTCCAGTAGGAAACTCAAGCCTGAGGACAGTTCAAAAAGCTTTGGAAAAGGAAGTTGAATGCCACGATATCCTCGTTTACGAGCAGAAAGCTAATCCTGAATTCAAGGCTGTTGATGCACATATATATGTATTCACAAGTCCGGCTCTATTTGATGCTTATCCTGATAAATCACAATTGCAAAATGCTCAGCTTATTGCAATTGGCGAAACTACAGCACAGGCTATCCGTAATGCTGGATTTAAGAATGTGCACGTTGCCAGAAGCACGAATGAACAGGCTTTAACAGACCTTGTCTGCGGATTACTCTAATTCTTTCAGAACCAACCAGGCCATTAGTCCAATGCCTGTTTCGAGAGCTTTTTCATCAATATCAAAGCTTGAAGTATGCACGCCTGAGGTATGTTCCCCTTCGGGGGAAGAAGTGCCAAGTCTATAAAAACACACAGGATATTCCTGCGCAAACCAAGCGAAATCTTCGGCAGTCATTCTTATATCTAAAGGATGTACATGCTCTTCTCCAAGAAATTCTCGCGCAGCCAGGATGCATGAATTGGTAAAATCAACATCGTTATCAAGCACTGGATAACCTTTGCGAATATCTACCAAGGCGGTTACGCCATGTGCTTTGCAGGTAGATTGAATAATTTCGTGAATAAGCTCGTGAGCTTTTGCTCTCCAAACTTCCTCGAGTGTTCTAAAAGTGCCCTGAAGTTCAACTTCATTTGGAATTACATTCGTTGCGCCTGCAGCTATTACTCTGCCAATTGAAAGAACAGAATGCAAACCGGGCTGGGCGATTCGAGAAACAACTTGTTGCAGTGCAACAATCACTTGAGCTGCAGCAAGAACAGGATCTTTAACTGTATGAGGCAAAGCTCCGTGCCCGCCTTTTCCTATGATTTTAATGTGAAGTTCATCAGTAGAAGCCATGTATTTGCCCGGCCTAAAGCCTACCGAACCTGCGGGTAAAGCTGGGTATACATGCTGAGCAATAAGCTTTCCGGGATGATTATTTTTAAACACACCTTCTTGCATCATGAGCTTGGCTCCTCCCGGCAATTGCTCTTCGCCAGGTTGAAAAAGCAAATTCACTTTCCCTTTCCACCTGTCTTTGAGCATGTTAAGGATGATTCCTGCACCTAAAACACAAGCACTATGGACATCATGACCACAGGCATGCATAAGCCCCTCATTTACAGACTTGTACTCCGCATTGCCATCTTCAATTATTGGTAAAGCATCCATATCGCCGCGAAGCGTGATGGTTTTACCTTCAGAATTGCCATTAATGCCGGCAAGAATACCAGTTTCAACCCACGAAGTTCTTTCTGTAATTCCAGCCTCATCAAGCTTTAGCTTCAAATACTCAGACGTTTGAAATTCCTTAAAAGAAATCTCAGGATGCTTATGAATATGCCTTCTTACATCCCGCACCAGCGGAAAAACTTCAGCAGCAAGCTGCTTTACCTGCCTGATTAATTCAGCGTTCATTTTGAGAAAATCATTTTAAGAGCAAGTAAAAGCATTACCACACCAAAAATTCGCTTCATCAGAAGCTCATCTATATTTAATGAAAGCTTAGAACCCAGAAAGGCTCCAAGTACAAATGTTATCCCTATTGTTACGCTATAGTTAAAATGGAAATTTCCTGACTTGTAATAATTGTAAGCGGCCAAAAACCCAACTGGCATGAGCAGCATTCCAATAGATACGCCCTGAGCTTCGTGTTGAGAAAGTGCCAGAAAATAAACCAATGCAGGAACGATTACTACGCCCCCGCCGATTCCAATCATCCCGCTGGCAAAGCCTGCGAAAAGACCGATAATTGCAAGTGTAATTACTGTTGTTAAATCCATAGTCTTTTTGGCGTTTTTCATGTTAAAAATCTGTTGAAAGTGATAAATAGATGATTGCCGGAAGCAAAGAGCCATCTTCGATGCCACGGGCATAGTCAACTCTAACAAAGTAACCTAGGATTCTGGTTCTAATGCCAAAGCCCAGACCTGCTACGATTGGCTCCCGTTGATTTTTAAGAATCACTGTGATTGGTCCGCTGGTAATTGTTTGCTGATTGAAGGTATTGTCTTCTGAATATGGAGAACTACCTGTAAATGCAGTCCCTGCATCGGCAAAACCGATAGCCTGCATAGAATTGAAGAAATCTGAGCGAAGCGGAAATTTCGAGAAGAACTTCATAAAATTCCAGCGTAATTCGGTGTTTATCACAGCGAAGCTGGAACCATTTCTGATGTTTTGAAAAAAGCCTCTTACGTTGGTTCCGAGAGTTTGAAATATGTAGTTCTGACTTTCATCCACATTCACTGAATTGTCGAAACGAGGAATAAACCAATTATCAACGCCTCCAAGATAAAATAGCAGTTTATTGGGCCCAAATGACGAAGCTCCGGCAAAACGTGTTGCCCAAATCATTTCGCGCATCACTCTTCCGTAATTTCTAACATCCAGCCCGGCAATTGTAACATGTGTTCCGGTTTCATCTATTCTTCTGAAATGTTCTACAGTTGCTTTTGCGCGCATTCCGGTGAACATATTCAGCCCAACAGGAAAAGAATTATCCCAAACAAATTCGGCTTTTGCCTGAGCCCAATTCTTGAACTCGTTTGGGCGATTGAGATTAGCCAAATCGGTTGACAAATAGACGGTTCTATCGTTTCTGTAAGCAATGCTTCCTTCAAGGCGAGCCACTTCGTTAAAAGGATAAGACAGTTTAGCGCTTGCCGTATGCAGCATTACCCGAGTTCCATCCTGAATTCCTGATTGAATACCCTGACGGTGAAACACAAAGCTGTGATCAAGCCTGTTTTTCAAGGATTCAAAGGCGAGCAAATATTCGTTGCCATTTAAATTTCCTGCTAACCTTATCCCGCCGGTTAGGCGGTAATCCTCGAATAAATCGGAAGTTGCAAACCTAAATAATCCATTCACCGAAGGGTTAAAATAGCCCCCCGAAGAAAAGGGCTGATAAGTTTGATTGAGGAAACTGCGGTCGATGCGTGTAACAAGAAACTCAGGATAATAAGCGGTTTCGTAAATCCTCTGTCGCGATAATCTGAACCTGGAGCTGTCATTTTGAGGCTTTTCCAGTTCGGCAACCTGGACTTGTTCTTCTTCGCCTTTGCCAAAGACAACGATGCGTTTTACTTTCGTTTTAGACTTGCGAATATCATCATTGCGCACTGTTGCAGGCTTCGCTGCAGGAAGAATACGTTTAGCCGGCGACCAGGAAGCATGCGGTAATTCATTAGTGTAGGTTTTCCTAACTTCGTCTGTATTACTCAAAAGAAGGCGGTTTTTTATAGCTCTTACCGAAGTGCTCAATAACTTAGTATCATGAATGGCAAAGCTTTGAACAGATTCAGTAGAATTGCTAAGCGCCTCAGATTTAAGGAAATAGTTATAATGAATAATTGTGTCGACCGCCACAACAGCACTATCGAATGAGGCAGTATAAACATTACTTAAACCGTTGGCATTACTCAAATATGCTAGAGTTCTTGCTCCGGTAATTTGCGGACTTCTTTCGTCAACATTTGGAGTTTTAGTCAAACGTTTCAGGTTAAAATCATCCACATTTACTTGAAACAAGTCATGATTATTTGAAGGAATTAGCGGAATATCTCCTGCAATTGAGAGAGAATCTTTAGGTCTATTTGAGCTAAATACTATGCTTTTGCCATCGGTGGTCCAAGAAGCATCTCCTTCGTCCCATTCATCAGAAGTGATTGTTTCAAAGGTGTTAGCGATATTATTGAAAATAAATAAATCAACTTTCCCGTCTTTTAGCGCGGTCATGGCGAATTCCTTTCCATTTGGAGCTATATCGAGATGAATGATTTTCTGCACTTCGTCAATAAATTTACGCTCAGTTTCGCCACTCAGAACATTGTAAAAATTGAGCCTCAAGCGTCCTTTAAATTCATCGGTATAAACAAAAAGTTCATTGTTTGGATGCCAAGTGTTAACAGGAAATGAGGTATCATTAATATTGGGCAAACGCCTGCCAAACTTGATTTTCCCAGCCTTTTTAGATTGAGAAACATCCACGATTCTTATGATGCTCTTCCCTGCTTCGTTACTAACATAGCTTAAGTATTTTCCATCACTGCTAAACGCAGGATTGAGATACAATAAGTTACGTCGATTTTTGCCCGAAAGCAGTTCTCCCGGTAAGTTGGCGAAAAGGTTTCTGGTAGGATAGTATTTCTTGTCATAATAATTTATCCACTCTTGAGTTAGTCCTTTCAAATCAAGACCCAAGACATACTGAAAGCCATTTTCGATACTTCTGGTGATGCGGGTCATTTCAATAATATCTGAAATAACCTTCTCACCGTAGGTATTGGCTATGTAATGCCAAATAGATTCTCCTGCCAGTAAGGCATCCTCGCCTTCGAGTCGGTTGAACTTGAAATATCTTCCACTGAGCATTCCATCTTTTAGCCAGCTATCGGCATTGGTTGTCCAGGGGCGACTCATGTATCTCACCAATCCTTTGCGATACCAATCGGGAATATTCATTAGCGTTGAGCTACGCAAACGTTCTCTAAAATCACTCCCAAAAAGAAATTCATTCAACAGTGCTTCGGCAATTCCTGAGCGAATTTGCTCAATAAATTCAGCCTGACTCCCTGTGTGATAAAGTAGTATTTTATGGTCAACCAGCTGAGTTGTTCCCCCCAGATTTACACCTTTAGAACCCAATCCAACATTGGTTTGCTTTAGGTTAGACAATCGGTCGAAGACCAGAAACTGCATGCGATTTTCCATGCTGTAATCGAACCACTCTTCATACTCGGGCAGGGCTTTTTCGGCAGTTTCTGCAACACGCTTAGAAAGCTCTTTTCCGCCGGCAAAAAAGTAGACATCATACCTCTGGTAGCGGTAATACGACCAGATGATTGACTTGTATTGAATTCTATTTTTACCAAAATCCATCACAGAGCCATTGTAGAACTGAGCTTGAAGCAGGCCACAATTGCAAAGGAGTAAAATGGAAAAAAGAATACGATTCATGATGGCAATGGTGGTAAAAGTACGAAAAGCCCCTTATTTTTGGGGATTTGAAGATGCTTCACTTACATCATTTTACATTTAATCCTTTTCAGGAGAATACCTGGCTCATTTGGAACGATAGTTTAGACTGTATCATTATAGATCCGGGCTGTTATAGCGTTACTGAAAAGCAGGAATTGAAAGCATTTATTGAAGCTAACAATCTCAAGCCGATTAGGTTAATTAACACGCATTGTCATATAGATCATGTTTTGGGTAATCCTTTTGTTCATAAAACGTACGGCTTGCAGCCGGAAATTCACCCGAATGAGAAACCTATTTTGGATGCCGTTGAGCAATATGGTCAAATGTGGAATATTTATTCAGAGTCTCAGCCTGAGCCAGTTTGCAATTTGGATAAGGAAAAAGAAATTGTTTTGGGTGATGAGAAACTAGAGATTGTTTTTACTCCCGGCCATGCGCCCGGGGAAGTTTCCTTGATTAGCCACAAACATAAATTCATCATTGCCGGTGATGTGCTTTTTAGAGAATCTATTGGGAGGACTGACTTACCGGGAGGAAATTTTGAAACACTTATAAAAAGCATCAAAGAGAAACTCCTGATTTTGGATGATGATTATGAGGTTCATTGTGGTCATGGGCCGAGTACGACTATTGGGCATGAGAGAAGGAATAATGGGTTTTTGAGAGAACCAATTTAGTGGATGATTAAGAGTCACTCATTCTGCTTTTTCGACCTCTCCCCCCTGTCTGCAGCAGGCAAGCGACCCCTCTCCTCAAGGAGAGGGAAGGTCATAGATTTTTTTCGCTATTTAAGTCTCTCATATGGCTTCATCGACCTCTCCCCCTTACCCCCTCTCCTTGAGGAGAGGGGGAGAATATTGATAGAATTTACATGATTTTTTGTCCCTCTCCTATCACCTTCAACCTAAGACCTCTCCTTGACGAGGCAAGCTCCTCATAAACAAGGAGAGGGGGAGATAATTGATAGAATTTACATGATTTTTTGTCCTTGTACTTTCACATTTGACCTCTCCCCTTGCCCCTCTCCTCAAGGAGAGGGGGAGAAATAACTTAAAAAGTTTGAATGATATCAAGTCTCTCCCCTATCATCTTCGACCTCACCCCCAGCCCCCTCTCCTCAAGGCGATGGTGAGATAATTGATAGAATTTACATGGTTTTTTGCCTTTCTCCTATCACCTTCGACCTCACCCCCCTGCCTGCAGCAGGCAGGCTGCCCCCTCTCCTTGACGAGGCAAGCTCCTCATAAACAAGGAGAGGGGGAGAAATAACAAAAAAGCTTGAATGATATCAAGTCTCTCCCCTGTGGGGAGAGATTTAGAGAGGGGTCACAACCACCTTCTCAACCACCACCACCTCAATGCCCTGCATAACCCGACAATAATAAATCCCTTTTGCCAATCCGCTTAGATTTAATGTATGTGTGCCGATACCTGAGAATTGCTCGTTTTGGATGAGGCGGCCTGTGGCGTCTAGGAGTTGGGCAGTGTATGGTTTACCATTTTGTTCGATATCAATTTTAAGCCAATCTTGAGCAGGATTGGGGTAAATGGTAACGGCATCAGGTAGTGGCATATCTCTAACTCCTACCTCACAATCTTGTGGGTCGAGGCAGCCGTTGGCATCAAGTTTAACTGCCCAAGCATCTTGACCGCTCAATACTGCATTGCAGGCGCCAGCAACCAACAAACCGCCATCTGATGTTTCTATAAAATCAAGAAAAAAATCTGAAGATGGACCAAAATCATATTCCTTTGCCCACAACATATTACCCAATGAATCGGTTTTCATGATATAACCGGCATTTACAGTTGTCGTATTTATTCCAACAGCAATAATCCCTCCGTCTGAAACACGTCTGGCTATATAATTATCAGTATTAATAATTCCTGAATAAGTTTTATTAAAAATCAAACCGCCGTTATCATCAATCATAATAATTTTAGGATGTACAATTGAACCAAACTTATATCCTGCAATTAATAATTTATTTGGCCCATAGCGAGAAATATCACCTTCAAACAATTGAAATACATTAAAGGAAGATTCTAAATCTCCATCTGAATCTAAATTAACAATTATAACACTAAGTCCTGATGCCGTAAAATCAGGCCCTCCAGCATTGCATAAAATAAAGCCACCGTCTTCCCTTTCAAGGAAGCCATTTGTAACTTCTACAAATTCTATGTCTATAACATTTTCATTTAACAACTCCCCTTCAGCACTCAATTTTAAAAAAACTACATCAAATGGGTCTTCTTCAAATTCAAAATCAATTGCTCGTGTTGCTGTTAAAGCTATTGAACCATCAGAGGTCTCCATAATGTAGCCTGGTGTATCAAACCACAGAGAATCGTGATGATAATAGCTCCATAATGTATCACTAAAATCCGGAGATATTTTTAATACAAAAATCTGATTTCGGCCAGCAGCAATGCCTTCTAAGCCAAATTGACTGCGCGTATTGAGCACAAGTAAATTCCCATCTGAACATCGGGCCGCATTGCAGAAAGCATAAAATCTTCTGTTTGGGTCATGCTGGAGATTGTCAAGAATAATTTCTCCCTGATTATTGATTTTAGTAAATCGGTGATACCCCCCTTCATTAATAAACAAACTTGAACCTGCGCTTGGAAAAAAATACTCTTCATTTTCTAATTCAATAATCTTTTTTATATGACCAGAGAAACGGCCTGTATCGGGGTAATTGATAGAAAATGTTGTTGGTTGAGCTAAACAAAAATCAACTAAGCTTAAAACCAAAAATGAACAGAAGAAAAGCTTCTTTATCATTTTGAAACAATGATTTTAAATGATTGCTTCTTAATGAAATCAGGTCCAATAACATTACAAAAGTATATTCCATCAGCAAATTCTTGCATATTTAAACGCTCGCTGAATCGAGCACCGCTTACATTTACCTTTCTCGAGAGCATTAAGCGCCCCGAAATATCAGTGACTTGAATGGTGTATTTACCTTCAACTAAATTATTTAAATCTAAAGTAAAAATTCCTTGACTTGGGTTTGGATAAATCTTTATTTCTTCATCACCTTGTTCGGCAAGAATAGTTTGTTGTTGATTTCCGGCAATCCTCGCAGAAATGCCATCATCAATGGCAGGATGAAGATGGTAAATAGTATCGCCTCTTAAAGCTCTAGCGGCTATTGCAAAAATCTGCATTTCGTTTACAGAAGTGCTATGTAGTAAGTTTGTTTTCAAACGGATTGCATTGTTTACTAACGTAAAGATAGAGCAATACGCTAATTATTATAGCAATAATCGAAACTTACGCGAGTTTAGTTAAGCTTAACGATTTTCTCAGTTAGCACAAGCTCCTCACCCTGCATAACCCTGCAATAATAAATGCCTTTTGCCAAACCGCTAAGATTTAACGTATGTGTGCCAATGCCTGAAAATTGTTCGTTTTGGATGAGGCGGCCGGTGGCGTCTATTTCATCACAACAATCTTCTCGGTTAAAATAAATTCTGAGCCTTTAAAAATGCGACAGTAGTATATACCCGGAGCATAACCTGAAGTTGGGATAGCTGCGCTTTCAGTGATTTCTTGAATATGTACTAACTGACCTACACTATTAAAAAGTGCCATGTTTAGCAATGGTCGTTCATCACCAGTGTAATTAATTAAAAAGTTCTCTTTGCTGATGGTGTTGCTTATGAACAGCTTTAAAGGCTCGAATGGAGGCGGCAAGGGTTGGCGAACTTTTACGTAAACGGTATCCCAAGCATACATCTTGCATTGCAAGCTCCGTAAATAATAAGTTGAACTTTCTGTAGGGCTTACCTCTAATGACAAGCCTGCTCCAACTGCTGCTGTTGTATCTTCTGCAAACCAAACTTGCTCTTCGGCTATTCCACTGGCGCTTAGAATTACAGAATCGCCAACTACTATTTCAGAATAGCTGCTTGAGACAATAATATCAGGAATTTCAATTAACTCTACATCATCTATATATTGGTAGCAGCTTGCGCCTGTAAACTGACTTTGCCAAAACTTGTCCAGATCTGAAATAAAATCGGATGAAACGCTATTACCTGGATAAAGGTTTCCTATAATGAAATATTGCTCACCACCAGAAGCAATATAAGGTTCTGTTGATTTCATCCAGTTCGATGTATCTGAAAACATTTCCATTGAATCTGGACGCATATTCAAATCTGGAGTTATAATAATTGCTCCAGATGGATTTTCAAATGGAGGAGAAGTTTTATAAAACTTCACACCAATTTTATCTACAACCAAATAAGTTGAGTAATTTGAATCAAGTCCTTGAGTATACTTTAAATATAAGGAAGCGCCTTGACTTACATAAAACGAAAAGCAATATTTCTTGTTTGCTTCAAGACTACTAGATAAACTGCCAATAAGGTATTCTCTCGGCAAATTCGAAATGCTAATAGAGCTAAACTCTTTAACACCAAAAAAATAACCGGCATAGTTTTCTCCCGAATGTGGATATTGAAATCCTTGCCAATTTAAGGGCACAGAATTGTCAATGCATTGATAATTAAACTCTCCATCAGTATAATTGCAAGTTGCCATCAAATCTGGAGTGTCAATTCCATTCCAAAAGTTAACATACTCAAAACCCAAGTTCGCCGTTCCTATATAACAATTTGTAAAGCATGTATCAATTTGTTCAAACCCCGGGTTATTAACTAAATTCTGAGAAAAGACGTTAGTGCTTACTGATAATAAAATCAGCCAAATTCGATTTCTTATCCAATGAATCATTGACTTTGAATAATCAATTTGCCTTGCATTAAAAGCTCATTTTTTAATTCTATTTTATAAATATAAACACCCGCTGACAAACTTTTAAATGAGTACGATTGAGTTCTGGTTTCTTGCACTCCTTTAAAGATGGTTCGTCCTGTAATATCAGTCAAAGTAAGCAATACTTTAGATTCAGGGTCAAAATTCAAATCAACAACAAAAGTACCATCGTTGGGGTTTGGATATACAATTGGCAAAATTGAATTAGAATTTTCTTCTTCAGTGAGTATTTGGCTCAATCTCGCCTGACTTTCAGGTTCAATAACAATAGTGTCTAAAAGCATTCTGGCAAGATAAACCCCTTCTCCTGCAACGGACGGGTCTTGAAATGCTATTGCATTTAATGCAATGCTGTCGGCGTTGCTCAAAGTATACCTGCCTTTCAGCCAGGAATTGTAATAAACATTTAGTGCCTGTTTTGATTCAACATCTCTTTGATGAAGAGGTGTGATTCTATCGTTTTCTGCAATCAGGTTATTAATTTGACTACTCGTCCATTGATTAATAGCCGCTGCTATCAAACTATCATTATCATTGTACAAGGTACTTAGCGAATCTAGCATGAGTGAATCGGGGCTTAATCCATTTGAACTGAACTGCAGAACAAATTGTTTTATTGAAGGTAAATCTAAGCAAGCTTCAAAGAAGTTTTGGTACAAAGTATCGCTAGGGTCTGATAAATTTAACCAAGTACTGTCAGTGTAAAACGTTTCAAATACATATTCAGCCAAAGAAAAATACTCTGCAGCACTTGTATCGGTAAGGAGTTCAGGGTTAACCAAACTTACAATATTACCAAACAAGCTATCTCGTTCACCAACTCGTTTACTTTCAAAGAAACTAGAACGCCCGTGAAGAGTACAATTAGATAAAGTGCCACACTCCGGAATACTGGATGTTAAATAAGGCCAAGGTTGAAAAGGTGGTGGGTTTGAATTAAAAGGTGCCACATTCACATTCGCTAAACTTTGTGCGTTTTGATCAAGAAAGTATTCACTGGTGTAGCCACCCACAGAACCATAATACCATTTGTGAGGTCCTCCATTTAAACTTAGTTGGCCTTTAATTCTCATACTGTTTAAGCTTGCATCAATCCATCGATTGTCGAATGGATCCCCGGTACTGGTATTTTGATCCCCAAAAATCGCATTTCTAAGGCTCACACCCTGATATTGACTTTCAAAAAACTCGTTGCATTTAATCTTCATGTTATTTGAAAGGTTCTGAACTGTTAAGCCAGAAGCAAAATAGGAAATCTCGTTCTCACAAACAATATTGTTTTTGCTATCTTGAATTAAGATACCATTGTTTTGACTTTGAAGCCAACTTGGACTTATTGCTTGACTTGGTCTATAAACGTTGTTATTAATAATATTTACATCGTTAGATTTGATGGAGGATATACCTTGTTGAGAGGATATTATTGGGCTCATGAAAATCGAATTACCCTCAATGTTACCATAATTACTAGACATTACTTTGACCCCTATTCCTCTAGCGTTTAAGTCTGTAATTGGCACTTGCTGTCCAATTGTATTTGATTGAATGTTATATGGCTCAAAAGCAACAGCTATTGGTATTTGAATTTGATTGAATGGCCAATAATTTAAAGTTATGAAAGTCCATTGTATAGATCCAATTGCTGCAAATGAGATAGCGTTTCCAAACTTCCAATTATTATTTTGCACAACAGTATTAAAAAGATTGTTTGTGACATCTATATCTGCGGTGCAGTTTTTCATAACAATGCCATTAGCAAATCCCTGAATACTATTGTTATCAACCACAACATTTTGAGCGAATGTTGTATTGCTTAGTGATAAACCTGCAGAACTTACACCAAATATTCCAACAGCCGTATTACTTCCGGAATAAAAATCGAAAGGGTAGGCAATATTGTCAAATTCATTGTACTGAATTAGTATGTTTGTTTTAGTGGTGCTGCTTATGCCTAGGTATGATAAATTCTTATTATTAATCTTTATTCCAAATTGAACATCTTTGAACGTAGAACCCGACACATCAATATAGCCTCCTGCATTAAAACTAGGAGTGCTTAGATATGAATTCTCACCATAAATACCACAGCCTGCAAATTCATTATTCATTGCAGAATAAGGAGCTAAAGTGCTGCTTGCATCATACCAAATGGGATTTACATAGTTTCTAATTTTAGAGAAATCGTTTTTAAAAGCCACAATTGATGATGATAAACTGCGAATACCGCAATATGCATTTTCAAAATCATTACTTTCAATTGTGACGTTGTTAACAAGCTGTAAATCAATACCGAAATTGGTAATAAAAGGCACAAAACCGGCATCCTCACAATCAGTTTCATTACTCATTAAGCTTAAAGTACCACCAAATACTGGATTAGACGACGCATTACACAAAAAGTCATTTCCAGTAATTACCGCACTATTTAAATAATTGCTATTACGTATTCTAATGTGCGTAATATTTTGATTAAATACGTTGTTCTGAATGGTAAAATCGGGTTGGTTTACAAGGTATATCCCTGTGTAAGCATCTTCTATTTTTGAATGTGACATATTTATAGAACTTCCAACTGCACCATTCACAATTATGCCGTTCCAAAGTTTACCATCGCAAGAATGCAAATACGAATCATTTTGAATTACTAAATCCTGTGGGAAGTCGCCATTAAATAATACTCCGCCACATTCTGAAAACAAAAGCTCTGAGTCTGTAATGGTTAATTGACCCACATCGACAATCAGGTTACCAACGATACTTACTGTTCCTAAGATAGAATTATCCATAGTGACAGATATACCTGCCGGAGAGCTTGTATAGCTAGAACCATTTAATGGTGATATGCTTAACCATTGAGCCAATTCAGTCTTAACAGAAGGGCTATTTGTTGAAGAATTATTTAAAAAATCTGTAATTTGGGGATTTACAAAAGTTTTATATGTTCCTTGACAGCATAAATATGTAGTGATCGTTTCAGTGTAAGAACAACCTAAAGTTGTTGTGTAAGTAACACTAATTTGCCCTTCAATCAATTCGCCCCAGTCAACCTCGATACAACCATTTTGGTTGCTTGTAATTGTTGCACCTTCAGACACTTCAAAGCTGAATGTTCCGCTAGCAGTTTGTGAAACTGAATAACAATATTCTGTGCTTTCACACATATTGTTTGATCCATCAATTGAAAACTCAGGATCTTCATCAAATATAATAGTAATTTCATCTAATGCACTGCATTCATTGTCAGAGTTTTGAATAGACACATCACAACTCACTGAAATCGATGAAACATTACTTGGCCATGAAGTAATTTCAATGGAGCTACAATCTGGATTACCGCAAGGAAAATTTACATTTACTCCAGAAGGGATTGACCAATTGTATGTCAGTCCATCAATTGGGCATGTTGGTTGAAGAATTATTGGTAATGAGGTATTACAAACTACGATATCATCACCTAAATCCAGAAGGGGAACGAGTTTAAAATCATCTAAATAAACTCTTGAATTTGGCGTAGTTGGATAATCCAATAATGCAATTGAGAGGCCGTTTAACGGTTGGGAACCATTGCAGAATACATCTGCCTGAAAACATGTTGTAACTTTGTCCCAAGGTTCGGCACTTTGATTCAAACCAAAATCTTCAAGCACTGTGAGAAAACAACACCCATTATAATCAAATTCAGGAACGTCATAGTTGCTAGCCCAAAGTTCAAGCCGGCCTATATTTGGCGCAACACAATTAGTATGCTTGACATAAAGTTCAGCATAATAAGTTCGCCCAGGTTCAAGTTGAGGAATTTTAACCTGTATTTGTTCATTATTAAATAATGAAATATATCTGTTCCCTGTTGGAAATCCGCCTATCTGATTAATTTGTTGCGACCCAGTAAAATTATTCGGAATGCCATTCTGATAAAAAGTCAAAATCAGTTATTTCAAAAACTTCTGAATTAAAAACTACCTCTGAGCAAATTTCTCGGCTTGCAAACACGACATGCAATAAAACATCAACAGTATTTGGATCAAAATCAACTAATCTTATTGGGCAACTTTCAGGTTCTCCATCCATCCATATAACCATTGAAATCTGCTATATTCGATGGATCTGAGCCAAGTTCAAATCCAGGATTGTAGATCATATTGCAAGGGTCTTCGGAAACAAGGCCTTGCCTCTGCATCCTTAAAAATCATCGTACCAAGCTAAGTTTTCCAAGCTCTTTGCAGCAAAACCTACATTCACAGAATCTGTATTTATAATTAAAATCTTCTGGAGAAAACAAGAAAATTGACCCGTTGAATTCTCGAAATAAAAGTCGTCTTTAGCTGATAAATGCTCCGGTAACAATTGAGTTTTTGATTGTTAATTTTCCGTTTATGAACCAAAATATTTTGCTGTATGATTTGTAAAATGACTGAATGCGAGAATTTTCAATAAGTAAATCTCCATCCACATAAAAAGCTAAAATATTTAAACTTGTATCTGTACCTAAAGCAATATTGGCATTGCTGATTGTATCAGTTGCAATTTGAAAAAGTCCAGAGCTTAGATTGTCGATAAGTATCGTATTATCAAGGTATAAACCTTGAACATCAGCGACAGAAACGAAAACATGGCTTACAAGTGAGTCCACGCATTTATGCTGAGTGTGTATCAGCTATAAAACACCATTACTCTCATAAGTAAGGAGTCGTGGTTACTAAATGCTTTGATGCCAGATTGCCTTTTACTGCTATAAAGTTTTGAAGGTTTATCGAATCATTACTAAAAATAGCAATGCTGTCTGGAAAAATTGAAATTAAGAATTTGACTTGGGTGTTGATGCTATCTAAAAATAATTGCTTGAATAAAATCGGAATCGATGCAACCTTCAATTGTTAAAACAGTGGCATTGAGGGTGTCTCCATCTTCAACTGTGTGTGTCTTGTATTTATTACTTTCCCCATGCTGCTTCAACACCCCATTCACATAAAACTTATAATTATATTGATTTGCTGGTGATGCTGTAAAAGTTGCCAGATAACCTTCTATGAGGGTATCGCGATTGGCGCTTAATTCTGCTTGAAGGCTGCACACCCCACCCAAATTCAAAATAGCAGGATATGAGGTGATGGCAGCAGTACTTTTTACATTTCCATTGGTGCTTGTGCCTGAGTAAGCAGCATTGCCTTTATCCTTCCAAGTGCTGCCATCCCAAAATGCTACGGAGGCATCTACGGGGGATGTGCTGTAACAAGGATTATTATCCCAACCTAAGCTTGGTGTTGTATTTTGTGTACCGAAAGTTCTGCCGATATTCCAATACCCACAGCGATTTATAAAGCCAATGCTGGTGTCTTTAGCTGTACGACTATACAAGGAATCCGGATCTTCCGGGATGTATTCAACTTTAAATGTGCTGTTTGATGCTACGGCATCTAGAGTTACAGGAGCATACACTCCGCCGCCGCCGACTGGATAAGTAAAGGCACTTGTGCCATACCTAAGCATGGGACCTTCTACATACGAACTGTCAGAACCTCCGGTAATGCTAGTGCCTAACGAAGCTACAAAGTTGTTTCCTGCCGTTGGCTTCATGATACCTTTTTGAAGGTTTAGATTCAAAGCTAAAGTGAGAGGCAAATCTATCATTAGATCTCCACTTGGTTTATCTACTGCTAAACGCACAAAGGTTGTACTTAGCGAATGACCTCTTGAGATGGTTTGATTGCCTGTACCATTAAAGCTGAAATAATTGTTGGTTTGCCCAAAGGCATGGGTGCCGGTAATATGTAAATCTTTCTTGAAATGATGAGGGCCTACATAACCAAATTCAAATGCTCCACTGCCACTTCTATCATAAATTACATCATTATGATACATACACGCTGCACCTGAATAGTTAATTTGCCAAGTACCACTGCTGTGGGTCGATTTAAATGAAACCGGTCCATAACAAGTGAGATTGCCGCTACCCTGATCGGTAATATTGCCGGTTTTAATTAATGTTAATGAATCTGCATAGGTTCCACCTTGAATCATAATGGATGGAAATTCAGCTTTGAATTTTCCTAAAAATGATGAGCCTGCTCCCAGTGTTAAACGATTACCACTCCCTGTAGATGTTAAGTCTATCATTGAAGTGCCTAATTGATTATAATGGGTAAAGGTAATTCCTCCACTAAGGTTGGTGTAACTTAATGTACCTCCGCTTTGATGATTTAATCCACCAAAATAAATATTTCCTCCTGTTGAATTGATGGAAATATCGCCTGTTAGATTTAGTCTGTTAGCACCCATAATACCAATTGAAATTATTCCATTTGAAATAATTGTCTCTAAGTTACCGTTCATGGTATTCCCTAAACCACCACGGCAAAAAGATAAGTGTCCAGTAGAGGTGTTCTCTAAAGTCACATCTTGGTAAGAATCGCCAAAACCACCATCTAAGTAAAAGGAGCCACTTCCCGAATTTTTAAAATGCACAGCCCCACTTGCTGTGATGGGTCCTGTGCTTTGATTTATGCCACTTCCTGTTTTTTCTAATTGACTAAAACCTTGAAATTCACATGCATGAATAAAAAAGTTTGAAGCTGAAAGACTAAGGCTATCTTCAAAAACAGATTCATTGTCCAACAAAAAGGAAGAATTTCCGCTTAAGCTTAAATATGTGGGAACGGCTACTGTTGAATTTAAAAATTTAACTTGACCTAAATCAAATCCACTTGTATCAATGCCAAGAGAAGCTGTAGAATCGAATAAACAATCTCGAAATTCAATTACAGAAGTGGAAAAAGTTCCAACAGCTGAGCTGTTTGATGAGAGCTTTACCAGGTTTAAAAAAGTTGTTGTTGAACTACTACTTCCAATTCGTATTCCTGAGGCAGCAGCAGATGCTCCTCGCTGAAATAAAGTATATCCCTCAAATCGATTGCCATAAGATGATGTTCCAAAGATAAGCTCTCTGCCACCATTGGAAACAGCAAAAAGACTATCTTCAAATACATCAGGATTTATAGAGCCGAAAATTAAAGGGCCAGAGCCTGATTGGATAATATGAGTTACCCCTTCAAAGGTATTTCCACCAGAACTTATACTAGAAGACCCGGTGTATTCTAAAGAAACTTCGCCTTGATAGGTACTTGATGTTGTAATGATGGATGAACCCAAAGCACTTACGTCTACCAAAAATGTTGAAGAACTTGCATTGAAGGAGCCCGTTAAAAGTTTTCCATTTGAAACACTGCAAGAAGTAAATGAACCTGTGCCACTTACTGTTAAGGTATAAGTATTTAGGTCTAAGGTTGAACTGCTGGATAAGGTGAGCGAAGCAACTGTTCTATTGCCATCTAACACAGGCTGATTGGTTGTACTTGTAATGCTTACTGCATCGCTAGTAGTAGGCACTCCGCTGGGCGACCAATTGCTTGAAGTTGCCCAATCGGTGCTGCTTGAGCCCGTCCAAGTGTAGGATGTTTGAGAAAAACCATTCAGACTCAATAGCCCAAAGAGTAAAAAGAAGGTAAAGAATTTCATAAGCTAATGAGTTTTATGGAGTCTTTATAAGAATTGAGTGGTAATGAAAGGCAATAATTAATTGAGCATTCCGGTGTATGAGCCAAGAACTGCTCCTGTTGAAGAAAGAGCTTCAAGGCGCAGGTAGGCGAAGTCGCGGTTCACAAACTGCCCCAATGCAAACTGACACATGATGCCTGTTCTTGAAAAGGATAAAAAGGCAGACCCAACTTCGCCCGAGAAATTAAAGCTATGATTTAGAATATCTGAAGCACCTTCTTCAGTACCTAGCTTAACTCTAATAGAAGCTATACCTGAAGTATCAGAAACCTCGCAAGAGAGTCCTTTTGCTACCGATGTTACAAGTTCAAGATTGCCGTATTCATCGTAGGTTGAGTCAACTTGAACATCTGTAGAAATACTTTCCACAAACTGAAAATTGATGCTTTGAGCTAGAGAGGTATTAATTGAAATTACAGCTATACATATATATAGTAAAATTGTTCTCATATCATTTAAGTTTGATTGTCTTAAATGTAGAGAAGCATTATCGGTTTAATGTTAGGGGGGGGGTGAATTAATTGTTATGGAATTGTTAAGGGCCAAGTCTTTTAAATGAACTTAAAAACAATCAGGAGGTATTTCGAAATCAAAAGAATGCCTATTGAGACGCGATTAGCTTAAGAGCCGTTGCTTTGCAAATGCCGTTTGACATTAACGCAATAAACAAAGGTTTTTCTTCGATAAATGAGATTGGGACGATTGACAAAAGCCGAATTATTAAGGTGCTTGGAGAAATTAGTAAAAAAGAAATTATTCGATGTAAAGCTATTATTCAAGAAGCTTTAGTCGACTAAAACAGAATCACCTTCCACAATCTGAGTTGTATCTTTATTAAAAACCAAAGGACGAGCTTCCATCATCTTTTCAAGCACAAATAATGCTCCTGCCTTGGAAGCAGCGTTTTGTGGAATTGCAAAGAAAACCTTGTTTTCGGGAGAACTTCCTTGCAGCGGAACTGCAAAACCTTGAGTCAACACCCCATCAGAATACCTAAAAACATCAGCCGAAGTATCAAAAGTCTTTGAAATTGGAAGAAGTCGGTCAAAAGGGCCAAAAAGCCACTCACGTTGTAATGCCATTTCTAAATCTTTTCCCTTTATTGATACAATAGATGCATTTGTTTCCAGTTGAAGAGAATCACGGATTGCATCCGGCGTTAAGCCGAAAACACTCACAATAAGATTTAATCTCGAAAAACTTGAGTCTGAATCTTCCTGAAATAATTCAGCCCAAAGCTCAAATTCTTCTTCAGGAACAAGCACTCTGATATTGCTAGCCCTTGCATCTGTGGTTATTTCATACCAGTTAAGTTTCCTTACATCGCGCTGTTTGCTTGGTTTGCAAGAAGAAATAAGCGATAAAATAATTGACGTAAAAAGTATTGAAAACAGTAACCGATTTTTCATGTGTGCAAGTTAACCATGATGCAGCTTATTTAGTTCAATTTGAACTTAATTTGCAATTGCAGATGATTGAGTCGGAGCTTCAATTTAAAGAAATAAAGTTTGGTGGTGTAAACATGCTTTTACTTCCAGAAAAAGCTGTTTTTATGCCCGAAACTCAAAGTCTTTTAGTTGCTGATACTCATTTCGGCAAAGCAACTCATTTCAGAAAAGCCGGAATTCCTGTGAGCGACATGGTTTTTGTTGATGACCTCGAGCGCTTGAGCTCTGTTATTCAGAAAACCTCAGCCCTGGAACTCATCATTTTGGGCGATCTTTTTCATTCTGACCATAATTCTGAATGGGAACGCTGGGGCGATTGGATTAAATCCTCAGGTTTGAAAAAAGTAAGACTCGTTCCCGGTAATCACGATAAAGCAATTCTGAAATTACCTCCTTTGGAGGGATGTCAATTTGAAACTCCCTTGATGATTCAAAATAATATTGCTCTGTCTCATGAAGATGTGCCCTGCGATTTGCCTCTGATTCATGGTCATATTCATCCATCTGTCAGCCTGAAAGGCTTAGGAAAACAAGCAATTAAACTTCCCTGTTTTCATGTTTCAGAAACCAGAATGGTTATTCCTGCTTTTGGAAGCTTCACCGGCACGCATGCCGTAAAACCAAGAAAGGGTGACAGAGTTTTCGTTGTGCATCAGAACCTTATTCACGAAAGTAAATTGAAATAGATATTATTTGCGCGACTGATTCTTGATTTCATCAAGCAAGACTCGTTCAGCCTGTCTGGATTTTTTCACTTCAACAACATTGCCTCCTCCAAGTTTGCTTAAAGATTGTAACATATCAAGGCCTTCGTCTTTACTTCCAAAAGCTACGATGGTCAAAAAGATTGGAGATTCTTTGTCGTTTGCTGCTTCTTCAATCAATTTTCGCTCTTTTCCACTTACTCTAAAAGCCCCGTCGGTTGCGAGAATAATGCGGTTATTTCCTCCTTTGATGTAGCTTTCTTTCGCCAAACGATAAGCTTTTTGCAAACCTTCACTGCCTGCAGTTTTACCTCCTGCCTGCATGGTGTCTATGTTTGCGTAAATCTCGTTCTTAAGGTTACCACTGCTTGGTTTTACCACAATCTCAGCTGCTGTTGAATATGCCACAACACTAATTTTATCGATTGGCCTAACGGGTTGAAGCAGCGTGTATATCGATTGTTTTAGCAAGGGCAACTTGTCCTCACTTTTCATTGAACCTGAAATATCTACAAGAAAGATAAGGTTGTTGGCTTTGTACAATCGCTCGTCGAGTTCTGTAAACACATCTGGATTTGCAGGTGTTGTTTCTTCAATTTGAAGGGGCTTTTGAGGTTTAATCTCAGGTGTTTCCTGCCTTTGCGCAGCCAATGGCTCTATGGCGATTGGCTCAAGTGCAATGATTGTTCTTGCACCACTTGCTCCAATATAAATTTGCTCAGTTTGAGGTGCATAACCGGCCGCCTTCACTTTAATTTCATAAGGCCCAATTGGAATTGTATTTTTTGAAATGCCATTATTTATTGGCCTGTCGGCCGATTCGTTTCTGATTGTTGACCTATAATTTAGCTCAGCAAGAGGAATTGGTTTTCCGGTTATTGCATCAGTTATTACCACTTCGTGGGATGCCAAAACGGGAATCATTGCAGCTTGGGATTTCTGATTGGTTTTTGGTTCAAAGTTCACGCAAGCAGCAAGGTCATTACCAAGGAGCTTCATCAATTCCCCTTTGATTTTTATTTTTTGAGGCTTATCTGAAGCTGTGTGTAGCAAACTTATTTCCTCTGAAATCCTTCCGCGTTTAGCGGTATATAAAAAACGCAAATGAAGCGTATCGCCGGGCATTATTTTTGAAGTTGTGTAAATGTCAATGCCTTTGGGCGAATCGGCCCAAGTAAATACAACCTTATCTTAAGAAATTTTCAATATTAACATAGAACGCAAAGAGCGGCAGCTCCAGCTTTTAAAATCAAGTGTATTGGGTTCAATTTCAAGATTTTGTGCATTATTCGGGCAAAATAAAAAATATCAAATACCACTCAGAAAATTCTTCATGCTCAATTAACGCAGGTACAACTTAAGCATGTTATTCAACCTTTTCTCGTAAAACGTGTTTATTATTTCAAGTTTCTCTTCCATGATTAAGAAAGGCAATTATCTCTCCGAAGTTTGAATTCCCCGATCAGCATGAGCAGGTTATTCATTTAACAGATTTCAAAGACAATAAAAATATAGTTATTTTCTTCTTTGAATCGTCTTGCTCCCGTTTGTATTAATGGTGGAAGCATTTAACAAGGCATATTCTCAGTTTAGCGACTTAGATACTGTAATTATAGGCGTGAGTTCAGATGATGTTATCTCATGGTAGCCACTGCAAAGCGTAAATTGCATTTTCTCTTGTGTCTGACATAAGTCAGCAATTAAGAAAACTGTTCATGTTAGACCGCGATTTGGCTCGCTACCCGGAAGAGTAACTTATGTAGTGATAAAAGAGTTAATCCAAAACGTGATTTCCTCGGTTTTTGAGAGCAGTGCATGTTGAAGAAAGTTTGAAAAGCATTCGTGAACTCGAAATTCAAATGGGCAGGTATTGATTACGGCTCTAAGCTAGCCGGAACAACTGTAGTTTGTGCTGTTGACGAAACTCTGCGTTGCATATTTTACGCATCCGGTTAAAGAGGTTCAGATGCTGATACATTTATCAGGAAACCGTTCTAAAACATAATATTCCTGAAATTTTCCTAGATGCTCCTTTGTCGCTTCCAGGAAGTATTTTGGCAAAGGAGATTCCTATTTCTATCGACAAGCCGATATTGAACTTAAAGCTATGTCGCCCATGTTTTGGGTGGATTAACTGCGTGCAATGCAACTTAAAGAGATTTGGATGCTTTGAATATTAAAGTGCATGAAACATATCCTTCGGCTTTGGTTAAGCAATTAAATTTTCAGCATTATTCAAAAAAGGGAGATAAAAATGAGCTTGCCCTTTTCCTGCAAAACCTTCAATTAAATGGGCTTACCTGGGATGCAACAAAAATCCTGAACTGGCATCATGTTGATGCTCTTTTAGCTGCTTTTTCTGGCTATCGTTTCTTTAATAATCAGGCTATAATGATTGGCAATCCTGCCGAAGGCCTTATTATTTTTTAAAATAAAAGACTCACTGAGAACTTAACAAAGATGTTCTTTTTCCAGTCTTTATTAGTAGTTGCGCCATAGCGATAAAGCGCACCAACGCCGTAACCGCCGCCACTGAGTTTTATTAAATTGTCTATAGCCAAACCTGCTTCAAACAAGCCTTTAGAAGGTGCAACTGCCTCAATCAATTGCTGGCTAACTCGATTGCCATCACTCAATTGACCTATCATAGCATTGTGAAAAATACTAAAGTCGGGCTTAAATGTCTTTATCTTGAACAGTGAACCAATTTGATGTTGAAAAAAGAATGAAGCGTATTGGTCACTCACAAATGCATTCATATCATAAGTGCCGAATGTATTTGTTGAGATAACCGGAAAATTGCTCCCTTTTCGGTAGTTACTGCGAATGTTGAACAAGCGTGAATAAGGTATTTGTCCATCAATATAACCGGCATTAAATTGAAAAAGACTTTTACCAATGCGCCTGAAAGTGATACTGTGTTCTGCAACAAAATCCACCCGGCTATATGTATTTGCCCCGCCTAAACTTAAATCATTGGCATGCATTATTTGCAGGTAAAATACCGGGTTGGGAGTAGACATAGGCAACTTGAGATTGCCATTTCTATAAAAACTTTGTTTGTATGAATAAACAAATGAAGCTCCCGTTTCGAGCCATGAAAATCGGGTATTTTGAGGTAAATCTTTATAGGAGTAATCATATCTTGGTGAAACATGAACCTGATCGGCAAAAAGGGTAGTATGCATATACCGAAGCCATCTAAAACCTAGCGAAGCGGAGGTTTTTTCTTCCATATCCATTCGGCCAACATTCAATTCTCGAAACACTTCAGCTCGCTGCGGCTTTCTGAAATTCCGTATTTGCGCTCCTCCACTTTCATGAACATCATTACTCCATGCTAAACGTAATGTTAACTCTGATTTTGGATGAAGATAAACCTGAGTTTCAACGCCATATTTTAAAGCTTCATCTTTAAAGCCATAAGCAAGGAAACCTCCAAACGCGAAGCGTTTTGATAACCTATCATTTGTTAAACCACCTGCCCCAAGCCTAAAGCCTTCATAAGTATTGTATCTGGCAATTTTAGTAATATCCAGATTAAACCATCTAATGGGAACAAAGCCTTGACTTAGGTATTCAAAGGCTTTCAGTTTCCTTTCAACATTTTCGGCCTTAAAAAGGCTATCCATCACCAGATAAGTATTCTTTTCAATATCTGTGAGGTCTTCAATTCTAATATCTCGCCAAAACATAGTGTCTTTTTTAGCTTTAGAATCAAGCACATCAAGTTCTACTTCGTCAAATTTTGAGCGAGGCAAATTCGGGTTTAAATCAACATTGCTAACATACGTTCTGCTCTCACCCACGAGTTTGTAACCGGGCATATTAACTCCATTGAAAACGAGGCTGGTTATGATTTGCTCCGGAAACCACAGTCCATTTGCTTGCTTTTTATACTGTTGCCTAATGTTCATGCTTGTTGGAGCATCTTCCTGAATTGGGTCGGCTATAACATGACTTATGGCATAATCGGGAGCGTCAATATAAATAACACCTTCTAGAGCTTTAAATGTTTTACCCTTGCGGGGATGAAAATGAATGAGGTAAGTGGTGTCTCTTCCATTAAACAGGGTGTCTTCAAGACTAAAAAAGTAGATGCTTTCACTATTTCGGCTAATCGGATTTATATAATCGATGCCCGATAGATTGATGAGTGGCTCATAAAAGGAAAAAGGTTGAAATTTGAGAGCCAGCATAAAAATAGAAGCTTGTTCTAGGCCTGAAACTCTTGAGCCAAGGACTTCTTCTTTTACTTTTCCATTGCGTTGATACCGTTTATTAGACGATTCAATCATAAACAAATGTTGAAGCGCAAAAAGGCTGTCGGCTTCATGTAAATCTTGTTGATCTTGTTCAGATTTTGCTGTGAAAGAGCTGTCCTTTTTTCCCGTAAGCACAAGTTTATTATAAGTTGAGCAGCTGTATTCAGGGAGTTTTTCATGGTTGTTTTGGTCACGCCTAAGCCAAGTTTCTCGAATAATTCGGTGAGCCGGATTTTCTCCGGCGATTATATTTACCTCATTGAGTTTGAATTCGCTGGCTGACAGCTTAATAGTGATTTTCCCCTTCGGGGGATTTGTGAAACTTAGCGAGGTTTTTGCATAACCCACATAACTTAAGTCAATTACACAAGGAAAAGTTGCTCCTTGAAGAATGAATTGACCATCAATATCGGTCATTGTGCTCAAAACTGGGTTTCCTTTAACCGAAATACTAACAAATGCCAGAGGAGCAGAATTAGCCGAATCTTTAACAATACCCCGAATTTCTTGCGCTTTTATTGAAAGTGCTGCAACAAGCATCAATAAAGCGAATACAAAGCTTTTTCTAAGAATCATCGGGCGTGAAGATAATACGCAATTATATTGTTTTCTTTTCTGCTCGATGGTTTGGTTATTTTTGTTCAACATTTTAACCAGCTTGAAACGTGTAGCCCTTACTTTATGTTGTTTATCTGTCATTGTTTTGGCACTGGTAGAATATACTTATGTTCAAAACAATCTGCCTGGTTTTGATGCGCAACAGAAAGTTTTATCAGAGCACATCAGTGCTCGAAAAGCAGAGCTTATTACAACAGCCGCCTCATTTGAGGCTGATGCATGTAAATCAATTGATGCTTACACTAAATTTCCTCAGAAATGGGATGAACTCTATCTTGATAGAGGTTTTTTCTTCACTGGATATAGCTCTGAGAAAGTCTTTTTCTGGACAAATAACTCATTCCCTGTTTCTGAAGAGCAGGTGCGTGAACGCTCAGAAAATACCCTGTGGAAATTAAAAAATGGATGGTATATAGCTCACCGCGATACTTTTGGACCCTGCGTTGTTTTGGGTCTAGCATTAGTAAGAGCTGAGTATTCTTACCAAAACGATTACCTCAATAACTCATATCCGTTTTTAAAAGACTTTCCTGCAGAGGCAAACCTTTCGGCCGATAGCATCGAAGGGGCCTTGCCTATTCAATTGCAAACAAAAGAAGCTGTTGCATGGCTTATCCCAGCAAAAGATGAACTAGGCATTTCAAAGAGCAGTTCGTTTTTTTCGCTTTTTCTTGCCATTGCCTTTCTATTTTTAACGTTTTCAGTTTATCTGGCTTCAGTAACTTTTTTAAATCAAAAAAGCACCTTCGGCTTGATATTGATTTGGTTTTTGGTAGTTGGTCTTAGGCTGCTTCTCTTTTTTACAAACTTCCCCAGCTCTATATATTCATTAACAATCTTTAATCCCAGTGAGTATGCTGCGTCGAATTGGCTGCCCACCTTGGGAGACCTTTTCCTAAACAGCCTGTTGCTGGTATTAACAACTTTTCTTCTTTATCCATTTATAAAAAGGACAACTGCAAAATATAAAGGTAACAATATCATTATCCCTGCTCTTGCATCAGGTCTTTGGTTTATGCTTGCTTTACTCGTTTCTGAAAGTATCGAGGGCCTCATCATTAACTCAAGCATTTCGCTTGACATTAGAGATGTTCTAAGTCTTACCGTAAGTAGCTATTTTTCATTTCTTATTATTGGTCTGCTTTTCGGCAGTCTCTTCGTTTTTCTGCATGCATTTATCAGTGCATTAAGCGATTCAGGTTGTGGATACAAACGTTTCCTTGCTATACTTTCAATTGCCATTCTTCCGGCAATTGCTTATTCAGCATTACATCAGTTGTTTATTCCTTTTGTTTTCTTCCTAGCCATAATAGTATTATGCTTTGTAGCTTTAAAGGGAAAGGAGCAAATGACATACAGCTTTCTTATCGCACTGGTAAGTGTTTTTGCTGCATTAGCAACATACTTAATTTTACAGCATTCATCACAGCGTGAAAAAGACCGTCGGAAATTATTAGCAGTAAAAATCTCAGCCGAACGAGATCCAATTGCAGAAAGCCTCTTCTTAGAAACCGAACAAAAACTACTCACCGATACATTATTAAAATCATACTTAAAACCGGGTCCACTGCCCGTTGGTCAGGTTAGAGACTTAGCTCAACTCTATTTTAATGGTTATTGGGAGAAATACAGTATTACTGTAAATGTATTTGGGGCAGACGAATGCCCAATGACGGCACTTTACACAACCACAGTTAAAGATCCGCTAACATTTGACCGCCTGATTGATTCGGTTGGGATGTTCACCTTAAGTGAAAGATTCTTCTTCCTCGATAATGGCTCAGGACGAATAAGTTACATGGCTCGTTTGCCTATTTTCAATAGTGAGGGAGATATTTTCCCCCTGGGCACTCTGTATATTGAGTTTCAAAGTCGTTATACTCCTGAAGAGATCGGTTATCCCGAGCTTTTGCTTGATAAAATGGTGAAAACCCGCACCGACCTCAGTACATATAGTTATGCCAGATATAATCGAGGCAGACTAGTGAGTCATTATGGTGACTTTCCATATGAGCTCACTGATTTATTATTTGAAAAAGATAATCCTGAAGAATTTGAATTCAAAGAAACCGGTGAGTTTAATCACCTAATCTATAGACCAGCTCCCGGTTCTTTAGTGGTTTTGAGCAAACCACTTCAAGGAGTTTTGCAAATGCTAACTCACTTTTCTTATTTGGTGCTTTTCTTTAGTTTTTTGGCATTGATTCCATTAGGTGCTAACAAGCTTCTGCGCGACAGGCGCTTAGGTCCGATAAGCTTCAAGAGGAGAGTACAGTTGTCAATTGTATTGTTGCTTTTTCTCTCTTTGATTCTCATAGGTGGTGGTACGATTGTTTACATCATCTCAAATAGTAACCAAAAGAATATCAGCAATATAAGTGAGAAGATTCACTCATTGCTTATTGAAACCGAATACATTTTGGGTAAACAAACAGAGCTGGTTCAGTCGAATGCCGACGACCTAGCTTATGCACTAACCCGTCAGGCAAATGTGTTCTTTTCTGACATTAACATTTATGATACGGATGGAAATCTTTATGCATCATCGCGCTCAAAGATTTTCGAGGAAGGGCTCATATCAAAGAAGATAAACCCTGAGGCATTTTATTTTCTATCAGCTCGTCGGAGCAGTGAGTACATTCATCAGGAAACGATTGGCGATTTGCAATATGCTTCGGCTTACGTCCCGCTTAGAAACTTTGAGAACAAAGTAATTGCTTACCTCAATCTACCTTATTTCGCAAGACAAGATGAACTGAGAAAAGAGATTGCCACTTTTGTTGTTGCTATTGTTAATATATATGTATTGCTTTTGGTTTTGGTGGTTATCACAGCCATCTTCTTATCTAACACAGTAACCGCGCCTCTTAAATTAATTAGAGAAAAACTAAGTCAGATTCGTTTAGGAAAGAAGAATGAAATCATAGAATGGCGAGGCAATGATGAAATTGCTGATTTGGTTGCTGAGTATAACAGAATGGTGAATGAGTTAACAGAAAGTGCTGATAAATTAGCTCGTTCTGAAAGAGAAACCGCATGGCGGGAGATGGCCAAGCAAGTGGCTCATGAGATTAAAAATCCACTAACACCAATGAAGTTGAGCACTCAAATGCTCAAGCGAGCTTGGGATGATAAAGCTGAAGGCTTTGATAAACGATTAGATAGATATACTCAGAATCTTATTGAGCAAATAGACACCCTAAGTCATATTGCCACAGAATTCTCAAACTTTGCCAAGATGCCTAAAATGAAGTCAGAAAGAGTTGATTTGCAGGCATTGCTCACCAGTGCAGTTGAGTTTCATCAAGGTGAAGGAGGAGTAAAGATTAATTTTGAAAAGGAGCTCTTTTTTCCGACGAATGTCAACACAGATAAGGAGCAGATGCTTAGGGTATTTAATAATTTGCTTCGAAATGCCATTCAGGCAATTCCTGAAGATAGGGAAGGGGAAATTCAGATTCGTTTGCAACAGCAAGGCATGAATTATCTATTAAGTATTGCCGACAATGGCAGTGGAATACCTGAAGAATTGAAGGATAAAATATTTTCACCAAGTTTCACTACTAAGAATGGCGGAATGGGATTAGGCCTTGCCCTGGTGAAGAATATTGTAGAGAATTCGCAGGGTAAAGTTTGGTTTGAGTCGACTGAAGATTTGGGCACAACCTTTTTCATAGAGCTTCCTGTATTTACCGAGAGCTAAATCGTTCTATCTTCGCTCCAAATTTGAATCATGGCTCTTTATTTCCACGGAAATGCTCCTGTTAAATTTCAGCATCAATATCGCGTAACGCGCGATTACATTATTCCTTATCTCGAGAAGTATGATGGTATAAAACCCGGCATGCAGGTTCTTGAAATTGGCTGCGGTGAGGGTGGTGTTTTAAAGGCTTTCGCCGGATATGGTTGCGAGTGCACCGGAATGGACCTTTCAGAATCTAAGATTGAGCATGGTAAAGAACTCCTGGCGGAGGATGAGGATGGCAAAAGAATCCACCTTTTTAGTGCCGATATTTATGATCAGAGCACCATGGATGCTTTTAGCGGAAAGTTTGATTTAATCATATTAAAAGATACCATCGAACATATTCCTGATCAGGATAGAGTGATGAAGCAATTACCCATATATCTTAAAAAAGGGGGTAAGATGTTTTTCGCTTTCCCTCCATGGCGCATGCCATTTGGAGGACATCAACAAACGGCAACAACCAAGCTGGGTCAAGCTCCCTGGATGCATCTTTTTCCGCGCTCGATTTACCAATCATATTTGAGAAAAGCCGGAGAGCCTGAACCAACGGTTGTTTCGCTAATGGAAATCTACGATACCGGAATTTCTATCAATCGATTTGAAAAAATCCTTCGTGAAACGAATTATAAAATCATCAACCGAAGGTTATATCTAATTAATCCAATCTATCGCTTCAAATTTAATCTTACTCCAAGGCCACAGTTTGGCATATTGGCTGCGATTCCTGTTTTAAGAGATTTCGTTAGCACAACAGCTTATTACCTGCTTTCGGTAGAAGAATAAGCTATATGCTTGAATCATCAGCTGCATAAGAATGCATGCTTAACATGAGCTGTGTCAAAAGTCCCGGGTCGGTTTCAAGCGCATTGCCAACAACCACTAAATCAGCGCCGGCATAGATTGCCATACCCAATTTTTCGGGAGAATCAATTCCACCTCCCACGATAAGTGGTACTTGTAATTCGCTCTTAACTGAATGAATCATCTCAGGAGGAACAGGCCATTTTGCTCCACTTCCTGCTTCAAGATAAATTAATTTCATACCAAGCATTTGCCCTGCTAAAGCAGTTGAAAGTGCCAGTGACGCATTTTCTCTTGGTAAAGGCTGGGTCTGACTCATATATGCAACCGAAGTCAACTTACCGCTTTCAACAAGCATGTAACCAGTTGGTATTACTTCTATGCCCGAAGCGTGAAGTTCCTGAGCAGCAAGAACGTGTTTTCCAATAAGCAAATCTGCATTTCTTCCTGAAATTAAACTTAAAAGTAAGAGAGCATCGGCTCCGGGATAAAACTGTGCTTCGTGGCCGGGAAATAAGACAACAGGACATTTTAGCCCAGATTGTTTAATAGTGTCAACACAGGGCGGAACCTGAGATGCATTAGAAGTTGAGCCTCCAACAAAAATCAAGTCAGGTGGCGTTTCCATAGCTATCCCAAGCAATTGATTAAGCCTGTGGGGAGTTACTTTTCCGGGGTCAATGAGCACTGCCAATAATGGTCGGCCAATGGTTTTTGATTGAAGTATGAAGTCTAAGATTTTGCTCACGGGGCAAATATAGTTTTCAGCGCTTTTAATTTTTAAAAATTGTGTGATTTCATTTCGATTTCTTCTCATGCATTGCATGAAATGATAGCAAAACCAAGCCAATTTAAGCCTTATGGGCAGTATTTCGCCCAAACCTTACTTCTAATGACGGCTGTGAATAGGCTTATTTAAAGAGCGTGAAACTTGAATAAGGTTCTGATAAATAGGAGGATAGGTGTTTAAAATAAGCGAGCCATTTGACCAGATTCTTACAGGTGTAAAGCAAAGGCTAAATGCCCAAAACTCTAGCTATGGGCCTGAACGTACTGAGTAATAGCCTAAGAAATCTACAAAACTCAAATGCCTTTGGACAACTCATACCACACCAAAATCCGATCATTATGAACGGCAAAAGGAAAATTTTAAGTACTTGTGTGGTCTTGTTGGTTTCAAGCTGGATGTCATTGCATGCCCAGCTAGTTACAACAGGAAGTGGGACTGTTTCGGCCAATGCTCTTGTAAATAACATCATTGGTTCAGGTATCACATTTAGTAATGCTTCATATACTGGAAAGCCTGTAGCGGTTGGTACTTTCAACGGTGCAAGCTCCAATATCGGACTAAACTCTGGGGTTATAATCACCACCGGACATATTAACGTGGCTCCGGGACCTAATGATAATGGAGGTGCAACTTATAGTAATAACGGGCCAAGCATTCCTGAACTTCAGCAATTGGCTCAATCAAACACACTCGACGGGGCTATTCTTGAATTTGACTTTGTGCCTCAATCAGATTTTGTTAGCTTTAGGTATGTTTTTGCATCTGAAGAATATAACGAATATGTATGTTCTGAATTTAATGATGCATTTGCATTCTTCATCACCGGACCTGGCATTACAGGTGCCGAAAATCTTGCATTAGTTCCTTCAACCACAACTCCGGTAACGATTAACACTATTAATAATGGTAGTGTTGGAGCTTTGGGAAGTATTACGAATTCTCCGTGTATCTTAGGAAATTCGGCGTATTTCGTTGGAAATACTCAAAATACAGTTCAGTATGATGGTTGGACAACCGTACTTACTGCAAGTCGCACAGTAGTTCCTTGTCAAACGTATCACATCAAATTAATGATTGCAGATGGGGCTGATGATATTTTTGATTCGGCTGTATTCTTAGAAGAAAACTCTTTTAATGCTGAAACTTTTACGGTTTCAGTATCTACATTTTACAATGATTCAACTGTTTATGAAGGGTGTACAGATGCAACGGTAACAGTTAGTCGCCCAGATGCAGATCCAACACCTTTAACAATTTCATATACCGTTGGCGGAACTGCAACTCCGGGCGTTGACTATGCTGCACTTCCTGGAACAGTTACAATTCCTGCAAATCAGTCGAGCGTTACATTTTCTATCGAAGGTTATGCCGACGGTATAACTGAAGGCACTGAAACTATCATAATCAATGCAAACACTGCTTGTGGAGTGATTCCACAGGTGATTTTTCTGGAAGAAAAGCCACCTGTGAGTATTTATGCACCTGATGTCTCTATCTGTAATGGACAAGGACCTGTAGTTGTTAATGCTACTCCTTCGGGTGGAGTTCAACCTTATTCGTATTCATGGAACACCGGTGAAACGTCTTCTTCCATAAGCGTTAATCCTGCGTCAACAACAGTATATACTGTTACGATAACAGACTTTTGCGGAACAACATCTCAAGCTCAACCTATCGTTGATATTGCAAATGCACCTACAGCGTCAATTAGTGCACCTCCTTTTGTTTGTTCGGGAGTACCCGTAACAGTAGCTTACACAGGAACTGCTTCACCTGCAGCTACATACATTTGGGATTTTGATAGTCCATCAAGTGTAAATAGTGGCTCAAGTCAAGGTCCTTACCAAGTGAGCTGGGATTCTTCAGGAGTGAAAATAATCACCTTGCAAGTAATTGCGAATGGATGTTCTTCTAACGTTGTGAGCACTCAAGTGCTAGTTAATCCAACTCCAACAGCCGAATTTGTTGTAGATCCTGTAGTTTGTGCCGGGCAAACAACTACCATCACTTATACCGGAACTGGTACCGATGGCGGAGGTTATGGCTGGGGTTTCCCTGGTGGTGTAATTATTACCGGTGGTAGGAGAGGTCCGTTTGAAATCAGATGGGATTCAGTTGGTGTTTACGGAGTTACTCTCACAGTAACAGAAAATGGTTGTGAATCGCCCGGAAACGAGGTTTTTGTAA
This sequence comes from Bacteroidia bacterium, assembly GCA_018401705.1. Classification (GTDB taxonomy): domain Bacteria; phylum Bacteroidota; class Bacteroidia; order M30B66; family M30B66; genus M30B66. Next base: position 51,844 of record JAGYKL010000017.1, read on the forward strand.
ATGTTCAACCAACACCAACTTCTGATTTTACCGCCGAAACTCCCGTGTGTGTTGGCGAGCCATCAACTATCTCATACAATGGAACAGCTTCATCAACTGCCACCTACAATTGGAATTTTGCAGGAGGAATGATTGCCAGCGGCAGTGGTCCCGGACCTTATGAAATTGTTTGGAATACTCCTGGAACAAAAGACGTATTTCTTTCAGTCACAGAAGCTGGTTGTTCCAGTAACATCACCACACAACAAGTTATCGTAAATAATATTCCTACGGCTAACTTTACCGTTGCTTCGCCAGTTTGTGCAGGGCAACCAACTACTGTTACTTATACAGGAAGTGCAAATAATAATGCTCAGTATGATTGGAATTTTGGCTCAGCTACCGTTATTTCTGGAGCTGGACAAGGACCATACACTATTTCATGGCCAAACCCTGGAACTTACCCCGTAAGTTTATCTGTAACCAGAAATGGTTGTACATCAAATCCTTTTATCGAATCAGTTGTTGTAAATGCCATTCCAACAGCTCCTTTCACAGTTGAAACACCTGTTTGTGTGGGTGAAGGTGCTGCCATAGCTTTCTCTGGCGTGGTGCAACAAGGTGCCGTTTTTAATTGGGATTTTACCGGTGGTGAAATTCTAAGTGGGCTAGGGGCCGGACCATTTGAGGTTTACTGGCAAACTCCCGGAACTAAGCAAGTAACTTTAAGTGTTACTTCCCCGCAAGGTTGTCCATCACCTCCAACAACACAGCCTATTGTAGTTAACCCTACACCAACTTCGATTTTCAATGCAGAAACACCTATTTGCCTAAATGAATCATCAACAGTAACATACACTGGTTCAGGCAACCCTTCTGCTCAATATACTTGGAACTTCAATGGTGGAAACATCCTTTCCGGATCAGGGCAAGGTCCATTTGAAATCCAATGGGGAACTCCCGGAATAAAAACACTGACAGTCCAGGTCGAGGAAAATGGATGTATTTCACCTCCAACTACTCAACAGGTAAATGTTTTACCATTGCCAACGGGCTTCTTCACTACAGTTTCACCAGTCTGTGCTTTTAGCACAACTTCAATAACTTATTCAGGAAATGCATCACCAGGTGCTTTCTTTAGCTGGGATTTTGATAATGGTATAATCGTAAGTGGCTCAGGGCCTGGACCAATTCAAGTTTATTGGGAGTCTCCGGGACCCAAAAGCATAAGATTAGTTGTAGAAGAAAATGGTTGTAGCTCATATGAAGAAGTAAACATTGTAAATGTTAATCCGATTCCTACAAACAGCTTTAGTGCAACATCTCCGGTTTGTATTGGAGAAGCATCAATAGTAAATTATACTGGAAATGCTCTCAGCAATGCAAACTTTGTTTGGGATTTTGGCGAAGGAACAGTTCTTTCTGGAGCAGGCGATGGTCCTTTTGAAGTTGTTTGGGATAGTCCCGGTCAAAAAGAAATAACACTCAATCTGAGTCAGTTTGGCTGTCCGGGTCCTGAAGCTGTGCAAACAGTTCAGGTGAATCCAATTCCAACATCTCCTTTTATTGCTGATGAAAGGGTTTGTGTTGGAGCTTCGGCTACAATAACTTACACAGGAACAGCAGGTCCTTTAGCTAATTATAATTGGAATTTTAATGGAGGAGTGATTGTATCTGGTTCAGGGCAGGGGCCTTTTCAGGTGTATTGGAATACTCCCGGAATTAAAACAATCACTATGAGTGTGGTTGAAAATGGCTGCCCTTCAACTCCATCAACCGCTCAGGTTGAAGTAATTCCTTATCCTACTTCTGACTTTACTGCAGTTCCCTTGGCATGCCAAGGATACTCAACCACTGTTACTTATACAGGAACATCTTTGCCAGAAGCAATATTTGATTGGAGCTTTGCCGGTGGAGAAATTGTTTCAGGTTCAGGTGCTGGTCCATATCAGATTTCTTGGGAAACAATTGGAGATAAGACACTTACACTTACTGTAAATCAATATGGCTGTGAGTCAGATCCTTCTGAAGTCGTTCTTAACGTTGCACCTACACCTGAAGCTTTAGCTGGTGATGATCAATTGGTTTGCCCGGGCGATGAAGTTCAATTGGGCTCACCTACGGTGGATATTTATGAATATTCTTGGACTCCGGCAACAAATCTGGATAACCCAACTATTGGAAATCCTATCGCTGTTCTTGAGAATTTCAGCAATGAAATTGAGGTTACTACTTTTATAGTTGCTACAACACTTGGTAATTGCACGGCTTACGATACCGTTGACGTTAGTGTTCAACCATTGCCGCAGGCATGGTTTGATTCACCTGTAGGACAATGTTTACAAGGCAATAGTTTTGACTTTAATCTAGGTGGCAATTTTAGTGAGAATGCTCAATTTGACTGGAACTTTGGTCAATTCGCTAATCCTACTGCAAGTAATATTCAATCGCCTCTGGATGTAGCTTTTGGAACTGTTGGAACACATATCATTACACTTCAGCTTCAGGATTGGGGATGTGCAAGTCCGGTTTATACCGATTCGGTAGTAATTTATCCTATGCCATTAGCTCGTTTCGAGGCTGATGATGTTGAGGGTTGCCCTCCATTGAATGTAACGTTTACCAATCTTTCTTCCGAATTTGGTAATCCCCAGTATAACTGGGACATGGGAGATGGTTTCCAAATGGAAGGATTTATTCCGGTGCATGCATACAATGAATCAGGGAATTATTCGGTAACTATAACTGTAACTACTGAACAGGGTTGTTCAAGTGAGTACACAGCTCACTCTGCAGTAACAGTTTATCCAAAGCCGGATGCAGGCTTTAAGGTAAATCCGCAGGTGTTAACAACTGCGCATCCTTTGGCAAACATCATTGACCAATCTTCTGGTGCAATTTCATGGGTTTATACCCTAGGCGATGGAACAAATAGTTACGAGAGAAACTTTACTCATAATTACTTTGAACCAGGTGAGTATGCTCTTTCACAAAGAGTTACAAACCAGTTTGGATGTCAGGATGTGGCAATTTATCAGCTCAAGGTTGAGCCTGTAATGACATTCTTTATCCCGAATGCTTTCACACCAAATGAAGACGGAACAAACGAGATTTACAAATGTGAAGGGCTCAACATTGAGGATTTCAGAATGGAGATCTACACACGCTGGGGTGAATTAGTTTTCGAATCAAACGACATCGACTATGGTTGGAACGGAAGAAAATTCAATGATCCAAATCGTCCGATGTCGCAGATGGATGTATATGCTGTAGTAGTGTATGTGCGTGATAACTCTGATTTACCAATGCGAAGGATTGATCACCGTGTTACTTTGGTGAGGTAATTTCCTTTCTCACAAACACAAGCCAAGAATCATTGTCTGGCATAAGCCATTCAAGTAAAAAAGTTCTTCTCCCTTCGGGTAGAAGGATGCTTCCTTCAAAAGTGCCTGAGTGTATTGAATCGAAATTATAGATTCTCAGGTTGCTTTTAAATTCCAGCGACCTTCTGCCATATGCTTTGTAGAGTGATTCTTTGGCTCCCCAAAAAATTTGCAATGCCGACTGTTGATCTTTTGACCTGGCAAGAAGTTCTATCTCTTCTGAATGCAGAATTCGTGGAGCAATTTTCTGTAATTGAAGTCGCTTGTGTTCTATATCAAGTCCTTGAAGATGTAGTGAAGAAAAAGAGAGGAATAACCACTTATTTGTGTGACTTATTGAAACATATCCCTCTTTTCCTTGAGGCCAGGGTTTCCCAAATTCATCATATTTAATGCTAAAGCCAAAGTCATTAAGGGTTTTGAAATATTTTCCACTAAGTTCTCTCGACAAACTTTCTCCTTTACTTAAAGGCTTATGGTCAGTGAGTTGAATTCCCACAAGGCTGCATTCATCGCGTTGAATGCGTAAGATGTTTGGGATTCGATCTTTAGTAGATATAATAGTCACTGTATCTTAGTAAAAGTTTAGGGAAACAGTATTTTTTTGATTATTTTTACGCGTTAAATAAAGCTTTGCCCATGGCAACAAATCTACGTAACTATTCAGTTCTCATTTTAATTCTCCTTTTTTCTGTTTTTAAATCAGAGAAAGCAGCAGCACAGTTTGACGTTGACACGAGTCTGACAAACAATGAATATATCAATAATCTTGTTGGTTTAGGTGTTTCATTTGGCAATGTTCAGTTTCAGGGCGACGGACAAGCTATTGGCTATTTTACAGGAGCAAGTAATAACCTTGGTTTTTCGAGTGGAATTATACTTTCAACAGGCCCTGCTTCTGCGGCAGACGCAGCAGATCCCGGCTTTGGATTTTTGGAAAATGGACTAACGAACATTCCTGAATTAGCTGGATTTGTTCAAAACTGCTTCACTCCTGGAGCAACCAACGATGGTTTGATTCTTCAATTTGACTTTGTTCCTCAATCATCGCCAGTTAGTTTTCGGTACATTTTTGCCTCTGATGAATACCCCACATATGTTTGTTCTCAGTATAATGATGCATTTGCATTCTTAATTAGTGGTCCGGGAATTATTGGAGAACAGAATCTTGCAGTTGTGCCAGGAACAGGCGATCCTATAACGATAAATACCATTAATTCAGGTGCTGTTGGGGGAGCAGGCGACCCTGGTAACGACCCTTGCATTCTTACAAACTCACAATATTTCAATCCGAATGGCCCTGCCGATTTGAGTTATGGTGGATATACCAATGTAATGACTGCAGTTGCAGATGTTACTGCTTGTGAAACTTATACTTTAAGATTAATTATAGCCGATGGATGCGATTCTTCTCTTGATTCAGCGGTTTTTTTAGAAGCTAACTCATTTGGAGCAGCTCCAATATCAATCGCCCAAACAACACTTAATGGAGATTCTCTTACTTATGAAGGTTGCGCTCCTGCTACGTTGATTTTCTCGCGTTCCGAGCCTGACCCATTTGATTATGTTTTCCCATTCACACTTGCAGGTACAGCAATTAACGGTGTGGATTACCAACAGGTGCCTCCGTCTGTTACTATTCCTGCGGGACAAACCTCGGTTACACTAGATATCATAGGTTTAACAGATGGAGTAGTTGAAGGTACCGAAACTATTGAGTTAAATTATGAAACTGTTTGCGGAACGATTTCTACGTTAATTTATATCACTGAGCCGCCTGCATTAGTTGTTACTCCAGATCCGGCTCCATCTCTTTGTGGTGGTCAGGGTCCTGTTACAGTTTCAGGTATTGCCAGTGGAGGTGTACCAGGATACACATATTCTTGGTCAGATAATTTAGGAACTGCTACATCAGCAGATGTGAATCCATTTGCTACAACAACTTACGTTTTAACTGCAACAGATTTTTGTGGTGTTGAAGCCTCTGCAAATATCACTGTGCCGGTAGGCACTACACCCGAGGTTCCTGTGATTGATCTTCCTCTTGATCCTATTTGTGAGCAAGAAACGATTAATATTAGTGCTTCCACCACGACTCCAGGAGCAGATTTGTATTGGACTGGTCCGGATAATTTTACTGCTGATGCTGTAAATGCAATCCAAATTCCCAATGCAACTGTTCTCAACGATGGTGTTTATTCGGTGTATTCATCATTAACAGGATGTAATAGCGCTCCTGCATCTGTAACAATGACAGTTAAACCAAGACCTTCAAATCCGGTAATTAATACTAATTCACCTGTTTGTGAAGGCACTCCAATTAATCTAACAGCTGCCGTTTTACCTGCTAATTCAATAATTAGTTGGACAGGTCCAAATAGTTTTGCAGCTAATGGTGCAGCAGTTACAATTGCTTCCGCTACTATGGCAGATGGAGGAATCTATGCAGCAACAGCTACTTTAAATGGCTGTGATGCAAATGCAGCTGGAAGTGCCTTAGTTGTTGTAAATGACACTCCTGATGCACCAGCAGTAACTGCTAATACTCCAGTTTGTGCAGGCTTTGATTTGAATCTCTCAACCACAGTTACAGCAGATAGCTACAATTGGACAGGGCCTCAGTCATGGACAGCTACCCAACAAAATTCAACGCGTCCAGCAATGACTGCTTTAAATGCTGGTCAGTATTCTCTGGATATCACAATTAATGGATGTACAAGTCCTGCATCTCCAATTAATGTTCAGGTAATTGATGCATCATTCTTACCTCCAATAGTTTCAAACTCCCCTGTTTGTGAAGAAAGTCCATTGACTTTTTCAACACCTACAGTTAACGGTGCACAGTATTTTTGGAGTGGTCCTAATTCATTCACAAGTAATGATGCTGATAACGAGATAGGTATCACAGCCGAGCTAAATGAAGGTGATTATTCTGTTTATTTAGTCATTGGTGCATGCACCACAGCAACAAATACTTCAACACTTTTAATTAATCCAATTCCAGTTGCTGATGCTGGATTAGACATACAGATTTGTTCACTTGAAGATGGTCAAATCGGAGCAGATCCTGTTCCAGGATATTCTTATTCTTGGTTCCCTGCAGATAGTTTGAATTCTGCATCTATTTCTAATCCAACAGTAAACATTGGAAATATTGGTGGTCCGACTGATAATCTCATTTATACACTAACTGTAACTGCAGGAGGTTGTTCTAATACTGATGATGTTCTCGTTGAAGTTAGACCGCAGCCAATTGCTTCATTCACGACTCCAGACCCACAATGTTTCGAAGGACATTCATTCGATTTCTATGGTGAAGGTAATTGGGAATCAGCAGATCCAAGATTTGTGTGGGATTTTGGTCCTTGGGCAACGCCCGATTCTTCTTTATTAAGAAGTCCAGAAGGTGTAACATTTTCCGCTACAGGTTTACACCTAGTGCGCTTTACAATCATTGATCAAGGTTGCGCTAGTAACACTTTTATTGCTCCGGTAAATGTTAAGAAAATGCCTGTTTCAAATTTCACAGCTAACACAATTACTGCTTGTGAACCTTCTTTGATTTTATTTGAGAACCTCTCAGATAATGAAGGAAGTCAAATGGAATATCAATGGAATTTTGGAAATGGCATCAGTTCCAATGCTGCTAATCCAACTGTTCTGTTTTCAAATCATGGTAAATATGATGTGGAGCTAGTAGTTGAAGGAATTAACGGTTGTGTTACTGATTATGTTATTCCAAACATGATTACTATTAATCCAACCCCGCAAGCAAGATTCGAAGCTAATCCGTTACTTACAACTATTGTTGAGCCTGAGATTACGTTTAACGACTTATCTGTGCTTGCCGACGAATGCATGTATGACATGGGTAATGGAGATACTGTTTTCACGTTCAACCATGTTTATACTTATCCTGATACCGGATCTTATATAGTTTCTCAAATATTAACGAATGCCCAAGGATGTCGTGATACAGCTTATGCTGATATTCGAATTGATTTAGGCTTTAAAGTTTATATTCCTGCTGCATTTACTCCAAATGATGACGGATTGAATGACTTATTTATGGTTTACGGTGAAGAGTTTACCGATTATTCGATTCAAATCTTTAATCGTTGGGGACAAATGCTATATCAATCGTTTGATTCAGACAATGGATGGGACGGAAAAACTAGGCTTTCAGACGAACCTGTTCAAGGTGGAGTATATGTTTACTCAATCAAACTGAAGGATAAATACGGTTTACCTTACACCTACAGAGGAGAGGTAACAGTTTTGCGTTAATCGCTAGGTAAGTTTCTCTTGGGAATTAATCTTTTGAATCTTCTTCCTTGCCTTCTTGAATGTTTTCAGGCTCAGATGAGATAGATGTGCTTCTGGTTTCTATTCCTTCCCTAAGAAGCGAATCTTTCAGTGATTGAATTGAATGGCCTTCTTCTAAGAAAAAGTGGCCTGAAACTATTCCGTCAACATTTGTGACTTTAAAAGCCTCAATAAAATCTTCTTCCTTTCTGGCACCGATAGAAACGAGCAGCGGAACTCTTGTATTGTTTCTTATTTGCTTAAGTATCTGTTCTACAGCTTCTTTATCTCCCTCTGAACGAGCAATAGTGGATACAAGAATTTCGCCAGCTCCTCTAAGCTGAATCATCTCAATCCAGTTTAATAAATCTATCTCAGTACGCGATTTTCCTCCATTGAGATATACTTTCCAAGCCCCAAAGGTTTGGCGTGTGTCAACTGCAACAAGCAAAGAATTGCTTCCATATTTACTCGTGATTTTGTTAATCAAAGCAGGATTTCTAACTGCAGCAGAGTTAACATATATCTTCTGAATTCCTAATTTGAGCATATCTTCAACATCAGTCACAGAATGAATTCCACCTCCAAAAGTGATAGGGATTTTAAGTGTATTTACTGCATCTTTTAAAAAACGACTTAGGTTTCTTCTTTTTTCTGAGATGGTAGTAACATCCATTATAATCAGTTCTTCCGCTCCCTGAGCTTGAAAAGCCTTGGCTTTTTCCATCGCTTCATTGTAGTCAAGAACATGTTGCCTCGTTTCTGTTTGGGCAAATTGACCATCAGATGTATAGATGCTTGGTATGATACGTTTTACTTGTGATTCCATCTTAAGGGCAAATTTAATCTATTTCAGTTCGCAACGTTATTGATAAAAGAGCTTGTTGTTTTAGAATGAAGAAACCGTACATTCGCATTTGTCATTTTTTTAAAACTATCCAATTAACACTAAAATATGAGCGAAACAGCTACAACCGGACACCCAAAAGGACTCTATCTGTTGTTCGTAACAGAAATGTGGGAGCGCTTTTCATACTATGGAATGCGAGCCCTATTTGTGCTTTTTATGACAAAAGCACTTCTATTTGACAAAGAATTAGGATCTCAGATTTACGGAAGTTATACAGGCTTAGTTTATCTAACACCTCTAATTGGGGGGTACATGGCCGACAGATATTGGGGAAATAGAAAATCAATTATTATTGGAGGTATATTAATGGCTATTGGTCAGCTGTTTATGTTTTTTGCAGGTACATTTTTTCAGGACGTAGATTTGGCGAGCTTACTGATGTATTTTGGATTAGCGTTCTTAATCTTTGGGAATGGTTTTTTCAAACCTAATATCTCTACAATGGTAGGTCAATTGTATCCTGAAAATGATTCCAGAGTCGATTCCGCTTTCACAATCTTTTACATGGGAATAAATCTAGGCGCTTTTATTGCTCCTTTGGTTTGTGGCTATCTTGGCGATACTAAAAACGCAGCCGATTTTAGATGGGGCTTTCTAGCTGCATGTGTGGGAATGTGCATTAGTCTTGTGCTTTTCATAACTCTTAAGAATAAATATGTTGTTACTCCAGATGGAGTACAAATTGGTGTAAAACCAAATCAAGCCAGAACCGTAACCACCGGAGAGCCTGAAGTGAAGGTTTCAAAATCTGTTATGGCTGTTTGGGTTGGTATTTTTCTGGTATTATTCGCATTGCTGTTCTTTGTTCTTGAAGTAGATATTATCGGTTGTTTTATTTTTTCACTCACAATATCAGCTCCGGGGTTCATTATTTCTGATCCTTCACTCACTCCCATTGAACGTTCCAGAATCTGGGTTATTTACATCATTGCATTCTTTGTGATATTTTTCTGGGCAGCTTTCGAACAAGCGGGTGCTTCTCTTACTTATTTTGCTGAAGAACAAACTAACAGAAATGTCCTTGGATATACTGTTCCTGCCTCTTATTTTCAAAGTATTAACGCACTGGCAATCGTAATCTTTGCCCCAATCTTTGTTTGGCTTTGGGGCTTTTTGGGCAAGAAGAAAATGGAGCCGGCTTCTCCATTTAAACAAGCACTTGGTTTATTTCTACTTGCAGTAGGATATTTGGTTATCGCTTTTGGTGTGCAAGGTCTTCAGCCAGGAGTGAAAGTAAGCATGATTTGGTTAGTGAGTTTATATACAATTCACACCTTAGGTGAACTTTGTCTTTCGCCAATTGGACTTTCAATGGTGAATAAACTTGCTCCTGCAAAATTTGCATCCCTGCTTATGGGTGTTTGGTTTCTTTCCACTTCTGCGGCAAATAAATTTGCCGGAACTCTTAGTGGTTTATATCCGGAGCCTGTTGTTGCAGTTTCTACCATTCAGGAAATTGAAAGTAATAATAGCATAACACTTCTTCCAGAAGCATTTAAGATTGACGATGCTCAAGTAGTCGATAATCAGAAAGTGATTCCTATGGAAAAGGTGATGATTACAGCTATTAAAGATGAAGCTGTTAAAGAAGATGTTAAGAAAATAGTTGAAAGTAGCTTGGTTAAGAACCCTAAATTCTTTGTAGGCTTTGAAATTCTTACACTCTATGATTTCTTTATGCTGTTTGTGTTTATGGCTGGTGCAGCTTCTGTGGTATTATTCTTCTTGAGCAAGAAGATGCTATCAATGATGGGCGGAATTAGATAAATAAATATTTGCAATATTCAAAAGGCAACAAATGATTATTTGTTGCCTTTTTTTATACCAAAGCTTAATATGTATCTTTGAATATGCGTTACTTATTATTACTGACTTTTTTAATTACAGCGCTTTTTTCAAAAGCACAAACTGAGTCAATTAATTGGATTAGCTTCTCTGAAGCAATGGAACTTTCTAAGACCCAACCCAAGAAGGTATTTATCGATATGTATACTAATTGGTGTGGCTGGTGCAAACGAATGGATCAAACAACTTTTGCTAACCCTGACGTGATTAAATACATGAACGAGCATTTTTATCCGGTGAAGTTCAACACTGAATTAGAGGGCCCGATTACTGTTAAAGATTCAACGTATAAAATCAATCCAGCTTACGGCAGAAATGGTACTCATGAGCTTGCTGTTAGACTCCTTAATGGGAAACTATCATACCCAACATTTGTCTTTCTGGATGAGAAGTTTAACATTCTTAGTCCAGTTCCTGGATACCAGAAAACAGATCAGATTGAACCTATTCTAAAGTATTTTGGAGATCAGAATTATCTTGAAAAGTCGTGGGTCGAATTCAGTGAAGCATTTAAAGGCAGCTGGCAGTAAGTTAGGCAACAAAGATATCTTTGACTGGAATGCTTAATTTAAAATCCTTGCTTTTTAAAGATACACCACGTTCACTGCTTATATTCTATGTATTAGTAGTTTACGTCTTTCTTCAATTTTGTTGGTGGTCGTATTTGCTATTCGATTTGAATGCAGAGATTTTGGTTCTTAGGGAGCAACTGGCTCGTTTTTCGGGAGATGCTCAGCTAGGTGCCGAAAACATTTTAAAAGAGAAAATAGCGCAAAAGCGCTTGATGATTTTTGGCGAAGGAATAGTGTTTCTCCTACTGCTCTCACTGGGTATGATGCAAACTAGGCGCTCCTTTAGAAGAGAAACAAATGTTGCTCGTCAACAAAAGAACTTCTTACTTTCTGTAACTCATGAGTTAAAATCTCCAATTGCTTCAGTTAAATTATACCTTCAAACACTTAGCAAACGAGAGCTTAGCAGAGAGAAACAGCAAGAGCTATTGTCAAAAGCAATAGAAGAAGCCAACCGATTAGATCAATTGGTAGAAAATATCCTGCTGGCAAGCAGAATAGATAATCATAACTTTCAACTAATTGAGGAAGATATTAATTTAGGTGAGTTTCTCCACGATTTCATTGACTCATTCGAGCTTAAAGCTCATAAACCAATTCTCACAAATATCGCATCCAATATTCATATTTCCGCCGACAGGCATGCATTGCATTCAATCTTTAGTAATTTATTCGAAAACGCAGTTAAATATTCAGGCGAGGATTTAAAAATTGAACTGAGTCTTTCACAAGTTGGCAATACAGCTAATGTTATTATTAAAGACAATGGCATTGGTATTTCCGATGAAGATAAACTACGAATTTTCGATAAGTTTTATAGAGTAGGAAATGAAGAAACCCGCAGAACTAAAGGCACTGGTCTGGGCCTCTTTATTGTAAATTATCTTGTAAAAACTCAAGATGCCCAAATTGACGTGTACGATAATTCGCCGAAAGGAAGCATCTTTGAACTCAGATTTAATGTTCTTGACGCATGACAAATAAAAAAGTAGCACTTTTAATTCTTGATGGATGGGGAATTGGAAACGGAAAGCATTCTGACGCTATTCGCAATGCAAGAACTCCAGTTATGGATAAACTTCAAGAAGATTATCCTAACTCTACTTTAAGAACAGACGGATTAAATGTTGGTTTGCCCGAAGGGCAGATGGGGAATTCTGAAGTAGGGCACTTGAATATAGGTGCTGGTAGAGTTGTTTACCAAGAACTAGTGCGAATAAACAACGCTATTAAGGATAAAACCTTGGATGCTAATCCGGTTTTACTTCAGGCATTTCAAGAAGCCAAGGCATCTTCTAAGAAATTGCATTTCTTTGGATTAGTTTCTGACGGATGTATTCATTCTTCTGAAAAACATTTGTTTCGTTTGTGCGAATTAGCTCAAGCCAATGGAATAAATGAGTTCTATGTTCATGCCTTCACAGATGGCAGAGACACTGACCCTAAGAGCGGATTAGGCTTTGTGAAAGACTTGCAATTGTTACTTGATAAAACAGGAGGTAAGCTTGCCACTGTCGTGGGAAGGTATTATGCCATGGATAGAGACAAACGTTGGGAAAGGGTTAAGGTTGCCTACGATGCAATGGTAAATAATATTGGTGAGTCAAGCTCGGATATTCTTAGCACCATAACATCAAGATATGGGGCGGGCGAAACCGATGAGTTTCTCAAACCTATAATTAATTCTCATGTTGATTCACGCATTCAAGAAGGCGATGTGGTTATTTCTTTTAATTATCGCACTGATAGGTGCAGAGAGATAACTCAAGTGCTTACACAACATGATATGCCCGAATTTGGGATGAATAAGTTGGCCTTGCATTATATAACAATGACCACTTATGATGAGTCTTTCGAAGGGGTTGAAGTTATTTTTGAGAAGGATGATTTGAGTGATACTTTAGGAGATGCACTTGCAAAGCAAGGATTAACTCAATTGCGAATTGCTGAAACAGAAAAGTATCCTCACGTTACTTTCTTCTTTTCAGGAGGCAGAGAAACACCTTTTGATGGAGAAGAGAGAATTATGATTCAATCACCAAAAGTTGCTACATATGATTTGCAGCCTGAAATGAGTGCCTATGGCATTAAAGATTCGGTTATAGAAAATATTCATACAAAGCAACCTGATTTTATTTGCTTGAACTTTGCTAACGCTGATATGGTAGGCCATACAGGGGTTTATGAAGCTATTGTCAAAGCCGTAGAAACAGTTGATACTTGTTTGGGAGAAGTAATCGAAACTCTAAATAAGTATAATTACTCTACAATCATTATTGCCGATCATGGCAATGCCGATTTTGCAGTGAATGAAGATGGTTCTCCCAACACAGCTCACACAACTAACCCGGTTCCTTGCGTGCTTATTGATAAGGATTATAAAGCTATTCGTTCAGGTAAGCTTGCAGATATAGCTCCAACTATACTAACAATAATGCAAAAAAATATCCCCGACATAATGAACGGGGATATTCTGGTTTGATGTTGAATCAACTCTTTATCTAAGCAGAACTACAGTTCCTTCGTAGTTTCCAATTAAACCATTCTTGTGTCGGGTAGCAATTTTATACACATAAACGCCTCCCGGAGCTATCTTGTCGTTCAGCCTGTTTGTTCCATCCCAGCCGTTTTCCATATCATATGAAGTGTAAAGCAGTTCACCCCAACGGTTGTATATTTTTAAATCAAACTCGGCAACATCTTCGCCATAGGCTTTAAACAAGTCATTATAGCCATCAGCGTTTGGAGTAAATGCTGTTGGAACGTATAACTTATAACCAAGTTCAACAATTGCTGGCTTGTCTAATGAATCTAAGCAACCTAAAGCAGTAGTTACAATTTGTCTAACTATATATGTTCCTGAGTCAGGGAACTCAACACTAACATCAGCTTGATAAATGGTGTCTAAGCCTTCAACTATGTAGTAAATCTCATCGGCTCCAATCGATAAATTAACAATGTCAATTTCAGGTTCTACGATAAAAACAACTTCCGGCTCAAGAGCAAAATCAGCAACCGGAGAAGGATTAATCGTAATCATATCACGAATAAGATATGTGCTAACGCAGCCTCTTTCATTTGTAACAGTTAATGAAACATCAAACACACCAGGGTCATTAAATAATATGGCAGGAGTGTTTAAACTTGAAGTTCTTCCATTTCCAAATTCCCAAAGAATAGTTTTAATTGTGTTATCTGAAGAGCCTTCGCTGAGGTTTGCGAAGTTGATTACTTTGGGATCACAGCCTACAAGATTATCAGAAACAAAATTAGCCACCGGCATCTTGTAAATATTTACTGGTGCTTGATATGGGTTGCTTTCACAACCTCTGTCGGTAACTGTTAATGTGATAATTTGAATTCCCGTTGCTATAAATTCGACCTGGAGAGGATTAGCCACGTTAGAACTGTCTTGATTAGCCCATGGACCAAAATCCCACTCGAAAGTAGCCTGTCCAGAATAGTTTCCTTGTGCTTCAAAATCAAAACTATTGCCTTCAAAACACTGAGGATTTGGGGCAACAAAGCTTGCAACCGGCTGAGGGTTAATAGTCACAACAACAGTATCTCTGCTAAAACAACCTTGATCGGTAGTTGTAACAATATATGTTTCAAGTCTAGGGTTGCCCGAGAAGTTTGAAATAGTAACTGAAGGGTTGGAGATTGTACTAAAATCTAAGCCAGCAACTGGATTCCATGCATAACTGTATCCTGCAACAGGAGCAGTTCCTATCTGTGCAGGTTCATTTGAACATACTGTAATATCAGCCCCTGCATCTGAGATTGGAATATCCGTTACAGCAATATCAATCGTTCCTACAGCAGATGAGCAGCCATTCTCTGTTATAACAAGAGAATATTGACCAACATGAATTTGCTGTGCATTTAAAATTGAAACGTTTTGGTCAATTGCACTGAAAAGATTTGGACCAGACCAAGCATATTGGGTGCCTACAACAGGAAGTGGTGCAGGACCATCAATAATTATTTCTTCAAATTGACAAACAGGTGAATTGGAAGACAAAACAGGCGTTGTTGGGATTGGATAAATTACTACATCTACTGTTCCTGCTAAGCTCCAGCAACCATTTACTTGAACTCTTAAACTGTAAGTTCCTGACTGAGCAGGCTGTGAAGCAAGAATAGAAGGTGACTGTAAAGCAGAGAAAACAATTCCAGCAGGATTTGTCCACTCATAAGTAGCACCAGCTACAGCAGGAACATCAAGCTGTAAATCATCACCAGCGCAAAGTGGAGAGTTGCTTGTAGGTACTGGTGTAGTAGGATATGCATTAATTACTGCCGTTGTTGTTGAAGGAAGACTAGGACAAGTATTCACGGTAACGGTGCAAGAGTAATCTCCAGCTGCACTAATTAAAGCCGAAGCAATTGTAGGGTTTTGCAAATTAGACTCAAAAGCATTAGGACCAGTCCATGTATAAGTAGCTCCAGCAACTGGATCTGAAGTTAGGTTAAGTGCAGTTCCTTCACAAACAGGGCCATCATTAGCAATAACAGGCGATGCAGGAGTAGGAAAAACAAAAACGTTTACAGAACTTATACTTGAGCAGTTATTCATTGGGTTTAGCGCTGTAACTATATATTGTCCAGCCATAGCCGGAGTTACATTTGTTAATTGAGGGTTCTGAACGTTAGACGCAAAACCATTTGGTCCAGTCCAAGAATATTGTCCATTGGCCACATTTGTAGCAGTAAGATTTACATCCTGACCCTCGCATGCCGGACCAGACACTCCTGCAGTTACAGGGCAAGAAGAACATGTTTCAGGCGCTGTATATGTTACGTCAGTTACACAACTTCCATCATCCGAGAATGAAACAGTTACACTTCCAGGAGCACCATCAGAAGAAATATTCTCAAAATTAAATGGAATACTTGCTGGGAAAGGAGCAGTGTATACATCAAAACCGGCAGATGAGTTCTCAATTAATAGAGTTCCCGTATTAGGAGGGTTCTCTAATGTTACTGTACCAGTTACTGAATAGGTATTGGTTGCAGGGTCGCAAGCTGTAGGCCCTCCTGTGATTTCATTCTGACAAAGAATACTGCAATCTGTAGAGCCTGATCCACCATCCTGAGTGAAGCTTATATCCTGAGCTTGATTAGAGAAGTTAGTGATAAGCACCACATAGTATTCCCCAGAGATAGCATTTGGTATAACAAAGTCTTCATTGTTAGTTGCAGAGTAAGAACAGTCAATAATGTTAGCATTGTCACCTGCCCAAGCTGGATCAAGAATGGTGTTACATACCCCATTCTGCCATTCAACCTCTGAGAATGGTCCCCAGCAAATAAAGTCGATATCTGAGTTAGCTTGAATTTGCATGTCAATTGGACCGGTTTCCTCAATTCGAAGGAAGTACCAAGCAGGGTTTGGTGTTGAACCTAAACAACCAATACCTCCGCCAAATTCAGATTGTGCATTTGTCGCAGCAGGAAATGTTTGACCTAAATCGCTGCAAAAAGGAAGTGCATCATCACAAAAACCAGTTGGTATTTCTACTGGATCTTGACAAGGAACACAAGAGATAGTTGCTTCAAAACCAGTATTGTTAATCGCACCATTTGAGGTGAATTCTAATGTTAAACATCCTCCTGAAGCGGTTGAGCTTTGAACTGGAGCCGGTGGATTAAAGAAGAAACCGGAATATATTCCTAGAATACCTCCACCTGTTCCAGTTCCATCATATATCCTAAGTCTGTCGAGTGTTGCCTCAGTAGCGAACTCAGAAAACTGAATTCTAACACATTCATTTGTGCCAGAGCAAAAAGTTTGAATGATGTTAGCATTGTCAGGATAATTACCATCTCCTCCTGGATCTAGCAATTCACCTCCACATGCAGTGATTAAACCTCCATTACCCAAAATTACAGGAGGTGGTAAACAAGGAACGCAAGCAATAGCTGCTCTAAAACCTGCCTGATTCACAGAACCATTACTCGTAAATTCAAGTGTTAAACAACCTCCAGATACTGTAGAAGATTGGATTGGAGCTGCAGTATTGCCAGAGAATTGTCCAATAAGGTCATCTGCTGTAGATGGACCATCATATATATTTAAAAAATCGACTCCAGCTTCTGTTGCAAATTGCTGAAAATCAATTCTTACACATTCATTAGTTCCTGTACAAAAGGTTTGCACAACATTCTCGTTATCACCGTAGTTTCCAGATCCTCCTGGGTCAACTAAAATACCTGAACAACCTGTGATTGTGGCGCCTCCTTGGCCTAAAGTAATTGCCGGCGGACTTGGAACGCAGTCCATTGTTGCAGTGAAACCTTGATTTGTTACACTGCCATCAGAATTGAAATATAGGGTTAAACAACCAGCTCCAGCATCAGAACTAGTAACAATTCCTGGACTGTTTGTACCAGCCCATTCTCCGAGTATAGCTCCCGTATTGTCTATTCCCTCATAAATGATGAGCTCATCACAACAAGCCTCTGTGCCAAAAGATGTAAAAACAAGCTGTACACTTTCACCAGCGGTGGCGGGACAAATTGTTTGAAACACATCAAGACTATTTGCATAATCGCCTGCTCCTCCTGGGTCAAGAATAGTACCGCCGCAATCAACAATGGTTCCTCCCGCAGCGCCCATTGTGTAACTCTGCGCTAAAAGATTAGCATTGCCAACAAGTGTAATTGATGCAATAATGAATATTTTATATGCTATATTTTTCATAATCAGTATTAGTGTGAAGATGAAAGGATTTCATTCTTAATTCTTTCTAGTTCTATTTCTAACTCTTGGGATGACAAGATATCTATAGGATTGCCTGGATTTGTTAGATAAACCCTTTTTCTAGTGTTAAGCTCTCTTGTGTAATCGTAAACATTAAATGTGCTTAAGTCAACCGTAGGACAAACATCGCAAGGCTTTTCATTATTTAGCACGTAAGAGTTTCTAAACACAAAATTGAGCTGAGCAACAGTAACTTCGTCCATTGCAGCAACTTGTTCAGAAGTGTAATAGCTATAAGCTCTCGAATCTAAAGATTGAGACTGGTTGCTTTGCCCATTAACTGCGTTTCCTAGAACAACAGTTAGAATAACTAAAATCAGGTGTTTCACTTTGAATGAGTTTAACTTACAAATATAAGCATTAATTAAGTTTTTCATATTATTCTTATTATCAGGATTTTGACTGTTTTTGTTATAGGTTTTCTAGAATAAAATCAGTCATTTTCGTGTATAAATGAAAACGAGTATTTCCACCATAAATTCCATGGTTCTTATCAGGATAAAAGAACAAATCAAATTGCTTATTTGCTTTTACTAAAGCTGTTACCATTTCAACTGAATTCTGGAAATGAACATTGTCATCTCCTGTACCGTGAATTAAAAGATACTTTCCTTTTAGTCTAGCTACATGGTTTATTGGAGAATTATCATCATATCCTGCAGCATTTTCTTGCGGCGTTTGCATGAATCTTTCTGTGTAAATAGAATCATAATAGCGCCAGTTTGTCACAGGAGCAACTGCAATTGCCATTTTGAAAATATCAGCTCCTTTAGTGATGCAAAGAGAACTCATATAACCACCATAGCTCCATCCTTGGATGCCAATCCTGTCGGCATCAACATAAGATTGCTTTTGCAAATATTTTGCTGCAGAAATCTGATCTTCTGTTTCCAATTTACCTAATTGTAAATATGTGCTTTTCTTAAAAGATTCTCCTCTATTTCCTGTGCCTCTATTATCAACTGAAACAACTATATAGCCTTTTTGCGCTAACATTTGATGCCAAAGCAGATTACTACCTTCCCATTTGTTCTCAACGGTATTGTGCCCTGGTCCACCATAAACAGTCATAAAAACCGGATATTTCTTAGAAGCGTCAAAATTTGGTGGCTTTATCATCCAACCATTAAGTTCATCACCTCTTTCGGTAGTAAAAGAAAAAAATTCCTTCTTAGAAAGATTATATTCTGCAAGAACTCCATTTAATAAAGCATTAGATTCAAGATTGCGAATCTTTTCTCCTTTTCCATTGCATAAATCAAAGGATAAAACCTCATTTGCCTTACTTTTCGTAAGTAAATAAAAACTAAAGTCATTGCTAAATGAGGCATCATAATGACCACCACCACCACTCAATAAAGTATTCGATTTGCCATTTAACTTAACAGAATAAATACTTCTTTCAGATGGTGCTGGATTTGCAGCCTGATAATACACTAAGCCGGTTTTCTCGTTCACACCATACATTTGAGTAACGTCAAAATCACCGGAAGTAATGGCGTTTAATCTCTTTCCTTTAAAGTCGTATAAATAGATGTGATTTCTTCCTCCAAGCTCTGTTGACCAAATAAAACGCTTGCCATCTTCCAGAAAATGGAGGTTGTCATTAACGTCGATATAGGTTTCGTTTTTTTCTTCAAGTAACAAACTCACTTCCCCGCTTTGCGGATTAGCTAATAAAAGCTCTAAATGATTTTGATGACGGTTCAATCTTGTGATACTTAAAAAATCACCCTTACTCGTCCATTTAAATCTTGGGATATACTGATTCTTATCTACCCCGGTTTTCATTTTTACAATCGAACCAGACGAAAGGCTGTACACAAAAACTTCAACTAAAGAATTGTCTTCGCCTG
The DNA here is from genome assembly GCA_018401705.1 of Bacteroidia bacterium. Lineage (GTDB taxonomy): Bacteria > Bacteroidota > Bacteroidia > M30B66 > M30B66 > M30B66. The sequence continues at coordinate 71,460 of JAGYKL010000017.1, forward strand.
CTTTGGGATACTTAAAAGTGTACAAGCCCGGGTAAAGACTTCCATAAGTTTGCATATTGTACTCTTTCACTCCGCTTTCATCAAAGCGTAAAAACGCTATCTTATCTCCATCTGGAGACCATGAAAACGCCTTGCTCAATGCAAACTCTTCTTCATAAACCCAGTCTGTTGCTCCGTTAATAATCTTATTCAGTTCTCCGTCTTGAGAAATTTGAGTTTCTACATCAGTTTCTAAATCTTTTACGAAGAGATTGTTATCTCTAACAAAAGCAATCTTTTTTCCATTTGGAGAGAAGCTAGCATATTGCTGTTTTCCTTCGCTGAGAAGTTTCGCCTTTTTGGAGTTTAAGTCGATAACCACATAGCTACTTCTGGTAGAATGTCTATAGATTGGCTCTGTTTCTGTTGGAACAAGTAATTTTGACTCATCAGCGCTAAATTCATAACTATCAAAATTAATTGGACGATCGTTAAGTTGAATTTCTTCCTGCTTAAAGATGTCCTCCTCCTTCTCACCAGTTGCATATGAAAATTTAGATATCCTTATTCCTTCTTTTGTGTATTCAAGAGTGCTGTAATGTGCCCCGTCTTTCATCGGTTCTCCTCCATAAACATAAGCTGGACGAAACTTAGGACTACCCCAAATCTCCTGCAAATTAAGCTCGCTTTTTTGAGCTAGAATTTGACCTGCGATGAGCAAGAAGAAGGTGATTGAGATATGAATAAAGATCTTTTTCATTATTGAATATTGTAAATGTAGTTGAAACATTAATTGCGCAAGTTAAGCAAGCTTCAAAAAACATATTGTTCTTACCTGTTCAAAAGCTAAAAATAATTTTAACCGTTCTGAATTAATTTAGAAACGAATCTTGTATAACTCTTATTCACATACATTTACAGGATGCAAATCGATGTCTTTGTTAAACGATTGCCATTTGTTTATCCTTTCACCATTTCTGGTGGAAGAACAAAAAACGAACAGGCAGCTGTCCTCATTCGTATGAATCATCAGGGTTTAAGTGGCTTTGGAGAAGTATGCGAAATTACCTATTATCAAACCGAAGCTGCTGTAATGGCTCAGAAGGTTTTGACTTTGAAAAAAATCATTGAAGAGCGTTTCACAATCCATCCAAAGGATTTTTATATCGTATTTGAAGAACTTTTTCCAAACGACCCATTTATTAGGTGTGCACTTGACATGGCCGCCTGGGATCTTTATGGCAAAACGTTAAGCAGGTCTGTTGCAGATATTCTTTATGGCTCTGATCCAGAAAGAGTTATTACCGATTATACCTTGGGTATCGACTCTCTTGAAGTTATGCAACAAAAGATAAATAAGAAGCCGTGGCCAGTTTATAAAATGAAAGTTGGATTTGAAGGCGATTCAAGCACTTTGAATGCTCTGAGGATTATGAGTAATGCAAAGTTTCGATTGGATGCTAACGGAGCCTGGAGTGTGAATAACGCAATTGAATTCTTAAATGATATCGAAAGTTCTGGAATTGAGATAGTTGAGCAGCCTTTGTCGAAAGGAAATTACGAGGGAATGAAAGACCTGTTTCAAATCTTACCTTTCCAATTCTTTGCTGATGAGAGTTGTGTTTCTATTGATGATGTTGCACGCTGCGCGGGATATTTTCATGGAATAAACATAAAACTAAGTAAGTGCGGAGGCATCACACCTGCGGTGGAAATGATTCGTAAAGCCCGCCATTTTAATCTTAAAGTCATGCTAGGCAATATGAATGAAAGTAGCATTGGTACTTCCGCTTTGCTTCAATTGGCTGGAGAAGTGGATTATGTTGATGCTGATGGCCCTTTGCTACTTGCACAGGATTATGCCTCTGGAATTGAGTTTCAAAATGGTTTTGTGAAAGCTTCGAATGCTCCGGGATTGGGAATTAAAGTCCATGTCGATTTATCCTGATATACTTGCGCTAGTTCTTTTAAACAAAATAAAAGATGCAATTCCTCCGAGGATTGATAAAGTGCTGAGTAATAGAAATACCAATCTAAAACCTTCGAATCCAGGATTGTTGTCGAGAAGGAAACCCGTAATCGGGCTGATAAAAACATCCGGCGTAAAGCCTAAAAACGAAACCACACCAACAGCTGCTCCTGTGGCATTAATGGGAATGTTCGATTCCTGAATCATAGCAAAGTAAATTGCTCTTACTCCATAAACTCCACTAACAGTGAGTACTAAACTTAAAATCGAGAAATAGAAAAAGCTCGATTGTGGCTCGATTAACATTAGTAGCGAACCCAAAAGCATTAAAACAAATAAGCAGTTTAGTACTTTTCCTATGCTAAAACGGTCGGCAAAAAAGCCTGCAAAGACTGCGAAAACAGGTCTCATCCAAAGGGTCAATGTTCCAAACCCCGCTGCTTCATATTCATCATAGTTTAGAATTTCATTGGCAAAAAGGGAGAAAATATCTGTGATTTTATATCCCGAATAAGCGCATACAATTATAATTGCCAATAGCCATATTTCTGGAAGTTTAGACAAGGTTAATAGCTTTCTAAAATCCAGGATTTCTCTTGCTCTTTTTTCTATTTGTTTGTCGGCTGGAATAATGAATCGCACTAGCAATGCACAAACGACAATTAGTCCAGAGCTTAGTAGCATGATTTTCTTATAACTCTCAATTCTTGTAATTGAATTAGAACTATCGCCAGCAACTGAAGAAGCATCAGAGAAAAGAAGCAATGCTCCTGTAGCAACCAATGCTGCTGTGGCTCCTCTACCTCCTTCGAGAAACCCAAAGGCCTTGCCTTGAAAAGAATCTCCGCCCCAAACTCTTGTTGACTTAATTAAAGCAGCCCAAAAAAGGAAAATCGTAGTGAAACCCCAATATCCATACACCCAAATGAGCAATTCTTTATACGGGAATAAGGCTAAAACAAATCCACCCAATGCGGTACTTACTAATGCTAAAGAGATTAAGTTTCTTGATGAAAACTTATCGGCCAAAGGCCCGCCCAAAACATACGAAGCCATGGCAACAAGGCCATATACAGAAAAGTATGACCCTAAATCAAGATTTGAGATTTGATAAACTTCAAGTAAAGTTGGACGGAAAACCCTTGCAAAAACAAAGGGTAGAAAAAAGATTAGCTCACCCGATAGAATCAGTAAGACTAAAATGGAAAGTCTCCTCGAAATGCTTAATTGATGATCCATTTATTATTTAATGCTGCTCAATTTATGTTTTATGTGAAGAATACCATCAATTCTAGTCATTTTTGAAATCAGGCTTATTCAAGACTGTTATCAGGGAAATTCTTAAGCTTAAGTTGTTTCTAGATTTGTTTACTTTTATGAGATGTTAACTAAAAAAGGAGCTTGTATCAAGCTTAATTCAATTATTGCTTTCTTTATTTTAATAAGTGCATCAGGCTTTTCAGCTTCGTATTTTGTTAGTCCCGATGGTATGAATGGTAATTTGGGCACTCAGCAATCGCCGCTGTTTTTAATACAAGATGCAATTGATTTATGTATCTCAGGCAACGATACTATTTACTTAGAAGAAGGAACTTATTGGCAACGCCCCGTGTTTTCTGATAAATCAGGAATCTACCTTTCTAGCATTAATCCAGCTAACAAATCAACTTTATCGGGCAGCGGAGTTGAAGGTTTAGAAATGATTTACATTGAAAATTCCGACAGCATTACCATTGCCAACCTTATCATGCGTGAAAAGTTTGTGCAAGACGCAAAAGCAATTTATGCAATCGGACAGGGCGATGGTCTGTTTATTATTGACTGCGAAATCTTTAATATAGGTTGGAGTGATGATTTCTTTGCCGACCCTGAAGAAGAAAATCCTGTTGGTCAGGCACACGCTATTCTTATTAATGGTAGAACTGAAATAGGTTATAAAAATGTTTACATCGGAAGAAACGAAATTTCTTTTTTGAATCTTGGTAATAGCGAGGGAATAACATTAACCGGGAATGTTTTTAATTTCCTAATTGAGCAAAATCTGATTTTTAATCTTACCAATATTGGAATCGATATTGCAGGTCATTATTCCTGGGCCTTTCCGCCGGAAGGCGACCAAAATCTTAATCAAGCCAGAAGTGGAAGAATACGCAATAATGTTATTTATAATTGTCGTAGAATAACACCTGGCAACGAGCCCGCTGCTATATATGTTGATGGTGGTAAAGATGTTTTTATTGATA
>JAGYKL010000018.1 GCA_018401705.1 Bacteroidia bacterium
TCATGATACAGCTTGATTTACAAGGTTGGGTTTTTCAATATTGCCCCCTTGAAGGGAAAATTGAAAAGGTTTAAAAATTTCGCTACCCTCTTTAGGCCAATAAAACATAAATCGGGTAAACTTCCCAATCTCTGATTCAATCCAAATTGAACCACCAATTTCATCAATTACTTTCTTAACGATAGCTAAACCAACGCCCGTACTTTCAAATGAATCCCTTGCCTGCAAGGTTTGAAAAATTACAAATATCTTCTCATGGAAACGTGGATCAATTCCAGGCCCATTATCTTCAACAGAGAATAAATAAGACTCTTTCTCTTCGGTTACATTAATTATAATTTGAGTTGCATCCTTATCGTTGTGTTTGATTGCATTACTAATTAAATTCGAAAAGACTTGTTGCAACTTCATTTTTTCTGTTTTCAAAGTCGGTAATGTTTCCGGATAAGAAACTTTTATACTATCGTCCTGAACAAGCATTTCAACTACTTCTTGGAGAAGCTCTTTGACTTCGACTTGAGTAGTAGGTGCTTTTACTCTATCTGCCCTTGAATAATCCAATATACCATTAATCAAAGCTTCCATACGCACTACCCTACCTTTAATCATGTTAAAATGATTACGACTATCTTCAGTTAGAGTTTTTCCTATATCCTCCTCAATCCAAGTTGTTAAATTACTAATAGCTCTTAAAGGAGCTTTAAGGTCGTGTGAAACTACATAGGCAAACTTATCAAGTTCTTTATTTGCCTTTTCTAGATAGTTGTAATAAGCCGCCATTTTCTCTTCAGCCAACTTCCTTTCAGTGATATCACTTTCAACATGAATAAACTGAGTGATGAGCCCTTTTTCGTCGGCAATTGGAGTAATCGTTTCCTGCAACCAAACAGCTCTTCCATCTTTATGATTCTTTAATACTTCACCAGAAAACGAAATCTGTTGCTCTATGTGTCTGCGAATTGAATCCGCAATTTCTGGATTCGTTTCAGGTCCGTTAAGAAACTCATACATTTTTTTACCTTCAACTTCAGCTAATGTGAATCCTGTAAGTCGATTAAAACCATCATTGACCCATTCAATTTTATTTTCGCTATCAGTAATTACAACTGAGTTATCTGCCTTTGATGCTACTAAAGAAAGTTTTTTAAGTTCTTCGTTCTTTCTTTCTAAAGCTTCTTTTGATTCGGTAACTTTTGCAATGACAATATTCTTAGAACTTTCTAGATTATTTGATAAGCTGTATAGAAGTAAAGTGGCTGTTGTGTAAGTAATTAAATAATCAAGAGAAAGCATTTTGCCTTCTGGGTCTGTATCTACAATATTCTTTGTTAAGCGACCAAATTCAGTTGAATAGAAATAAAAGAAAATAAGATTTACAACGCTTAAAGCGGAAATTATTTTTCCTTCCCGGTTACCCAAAAGCATGAATGTGGTCAGAATAAGTCCGCCCAAATACATCATTCCAGAATTCCTAATACCACCAGAATAATATGTAACAAAATGCACTACTAGAAATGATCCAAGTATGGCCGCGGAATAAGCCAACTTGAAATTTTTGTGAAAATTTAATGCAAAATAATTAACAACTATTGTAAGAGTTAGAAGTCCTAAAACAATTCCAATAAAGTCAAAACTTGAAAAGCTTGCAATAACTTGATACGTTATAGCAAGGGTTATAAGAAACGCTGTCAAGGAATAAGTCCTAAACAGATTTAAACGTTGCCTTGAAGTTAAATCATCTAAATGCAAAACTGCTTCTGCATCTCGAATAAGAATAACTCCTAAAATTTTTTTAGTAAAGCTTTTTGCCATAATAATGATTTAGGCATTTTCTATTTGAATTTATTCGTGTATACCCCTTAAAGGTTACCCCATAAACACTCAATTTCTCAACTGTTTATGGCAATTTCTTACATAGCAAATTACAAAATAAATTTAAAGTTTGGGACCTCTTTTAAGAAGAGGGAACCACAATCCTTTTTTCAGTCGTGGCCTGGCTAACGAATAGTATAGACCAATTCCTGTTGCTATTCCAAATAGAAGCCCTTCTTTCATAAATGTGATTCCGGTTTGAAGACTTTCTGTTAGAATTATTGTAAAAAATGCAAAGAAAAATACTAAGGCCCACCCTATTAATAGTTTGGTTCCAGCTAAAACCACTTTATTCTGAACATTTTTTTCATTAAAGAATTCTGAATTATTCAAAAGATTGTTCATCATCCGACCCCAAACAATTAGCATTGCTCCTACCAAAATAATTCCAAGAATGTAAGTGCTAGCTGATGAAATTAGTGCATTATATGTTCCATGAATTAATACAGCTACTAAATAAGTAGCAAATAGTACAAAGGTAAAATTGGCTTTTGACTTTCTACCCGAAAAATAAATCGCATAAGCTATTACTGAAGAAGTGAACATATGCAGAATTGCTGTATAAAATGCTCTTCCTTCGATAATTTGCAAGTTTCTGGAAAAATACAGGATATTCTCAACGGTTGCAAAGCCCATTGCACCGACTGATGCGTATTTGATGTAATCAAATGATTCATCTACTACATTGGTAAATCTTATCATAATAAGAAATGGAATAATCTTTATCCATTCCTCAAATGAGGCAACTGCTAGGATATGAAAAGTTAATCGGGTTAGAAAGGGCCCATCAGAAGGAAGCCAGTTCATTACTGGAAAAAATATTTGAATCGGAACTAAGATAAATGTTGCAAAAACTCCTAATACGAAACAAATTAGCGTATATCGCTTCTTTTCCTTTTCAAAAATATCCATCTCTCTTAAAAAAACAAGGTAGACCGCTGCTATAAGAACGGCTGCGGCTATTGCAGAGAGTATGTTAATCATGTAGAAAAAAATGAATTAATTCTGTTTTTTGAACAAACCTCCAATTGTCTCAGCTTCTTTTCTATAAAACAAACCAACGCCCTGAGTATAAGGCACATCGTTGGTGACAAGTAAATATTGATTTGATCGATTGAATACTTTAATTCTTACAGCTCCATCTTCAGTTAGCTTTACTTCAATATTAAATTCTCCAACCATATTAGACGTATTTTCGGTAGATGTAGCTGTGCCAGCGGTCCCAACATTACCATCTATACTAACTCTATCATTAAATATTTGCGTTGATAGATTCACAGAAACCTGGTCACGAGTATCCGCATTGCCTTGAGAATAATTCACACCTATATTTACATCATCACTTAATTGTGAAAGCATATTACTAAGCTGACTCGACAGAAGCTCAGATGCATTTGAACCTACTCCATTTAAACCACTTGCATCTCCGGCTCCCCCTTGATTTGGCCAGAAATTCCTAAACATGACCAACGCAAATATTTGTTTATTTAATTCATCCTCACTTGTAATTTGCGATGCTAACAAATTCCTTGCATCTTCATCTGCATTTGGCAATACCAAATTAAAGGAGATTGTTGGCTTCATCAGCTTGTCTGATAAATTCATTATTGCATCTACATCGATGGCTCTTTTTACTGCTGCACTTGAGTCAATATTTTTAACCAGATTATATAGTGATGTTCTAACACGATAAATTGCAGAAAGTTGTATATCGGCATCGTACGGATCTCCTTTAAAACTTATTACTCCGCCTTTCTGAACCACAAACTTTTTATTAATTACATTTTGAAGAGTGAAAAGGTAGTCTCCTGAATCAATTATATAATCTCCGTAAATATTAAATTCACCCGCTTCTGTAACCTCCAGACGCAAATTACCACTACCATTACCTTTTATCATATCTCCTACTTTAGGATCAAATAGTAATAATGCCTCAGCATCTCTTGTTACTTCAAGGTTAAAGTTGAGCTCATAACCTTTACTTTCAGGTTTTTTTGTTGGTATAGCTGTTGTAAAAGTCTCGTTTTCAGAAGATATGAATGTTATAAAATCTTGCTGACTAACATCACCTGTTCCAGTTAGAGGAAGATAAAACACAGTGCCCTTTTCAGTTTTAGCAGAAATATTCATTACTATATTGTCGATAGGACCTTTTGCACTAAAATTTCCAGTTGCATAAGCTTTTCCATAAAACAAATCGCTTTGAGATTCATTCGTATTTAATGCCATCAAATTGTTAGCCTGGAGATCAATATCAAACATAAAATCATCAAAGAAATTATGTTTTACGCTTAGATTGAGCTTACCTATGTGAGCATTCTCATCAGTAATTACAACGTCTTTAGCAGATATGAGATTCTTTGTTATTTTAAATTCATGCGCTAAAAAATATCTTGTATTTAAAATATCAACAGTTACAGCTGCTCGTTTGAGAGAAATGCTTCCTTCAGCTACAGGCTTAAATAAAGATCCAGTTAGATTTACATTTCCATCCATTAATCCAGATAAATCTGAAAATAAATCTGATACATAGGGTTTAAATAAATCTAATCGAATGTTATTCATGCTTGCAGCAATGTTAATATTATTAACCTTCTTAGAAGGAATATAATATCCATTCATCGCCAATTTAGGAATTCCATTGGCTAAAAGCTGAACATCCAGAATTATCCTTTCTGTTTCGCGGTCCCATTTACTTAAAATTTTTCCATCTCCAATCAGGTCGCTGTTTATATAAATCTGCTTTACCTGAAGGTCACTTTTAAAAAAAGGTTTTGAAAGAAGATCCGAAACAGAAATGATTCCTTTTGTTGAACCTTGAAGCACTACTCCGTTTTCTTCAATGAAAGGATTAATATTTCTTAATTGAAAATTGTCCAATATTATGTCTAATTCATCGTCAATTGATGAAGATATCTTCCCGTCAAAACGCACAAATTCATTTAGATGTACAAAAGAGAGATTGTCAAAAATCACAAGGCCGGTATCAATAACAATTGCGTTTTCTTCATTCACTTTCCACAGGGTGTCCTGAATTAATATTAATGATGGAAGGATGTTGACTTCTATCTTTGAATCAGAAAATGTTGCTTTTGCATTCAGTTTAGCATCCGCTGAGTCAATTGAATTCTTTGAAGCCCAATCGATCGAGAAATCAATTCTATCAGTGATTGTCTTGCTATCAATACTTACATAATTTACATGAATCGAATCATCAAGATTCATTCGACTTGCATTTGCAAAAAACTTTAATTCACTTCCGATTGTATAAGCTCCTGCCTTAAAATCCTCAAACCCAATTCCCGAAATCTCTACTAATGGTGAAAGAGCGTCCATTTTTATGAGGTTTTGAGATGAATTGAAACTTCCGTTCACATATGACAACCCATTAACCTTGACTTCTGGAAAGAAAACTGCTGATATTAAGTCAAGGTCTTTTATATCTACTTTATAATCGAATCGTTGATTCTTAGTAATTTCATTTTCGTAAGCTTTAATTCTCGTAAAATTCGGCAGAAAGGAGTTTAATACGCCAGAAATGGCATCAGGCAAGTTAACTAATGAATAATTGCCTGTTACCGAAACATCTGCAATATCTGACAATAGAGAAAGTTCACGTCCTGCACCTACACTATGAGATTCAAGTAAAATGTCATCAATTACATATTTACCCTTACCATATCTCACAGTGGTTTCTACCAATTCTATTTGACCATCTAATTCATCAATATTATTGCCGGTAAAACGGGAAGTCATTTCTGTTGAAAAAACCAGAGAAGAATCTCTCTTTAAATATCCCAGGGCCTCCAAATCGAGGTGTTTTACACTTGCATAAAAATCGGCAATCGCCTTTTCATGTGACAAATCTAAAAGACCTGCAAAAGTTAATCTGATATTTTCATCATTAATAGTTAATCGACCATCATATGTCTTGTTGCTAATATTTCCATCCACTTGAATGTTTTTGTATGTATAATCATCCAAAGTAAATTCACTAATACTTCCTTCAAGTAAAGCTGATAAGGTTTCTGTGTTGAATCCAGATCCCTTGATTTTGGCTTCCATAGAAATCATTTCTGGCTGAGGACTTGACTTCACCAATTTATCAAGCATTAGGTTTGGCGTACTGAAATGCCCTTCATATGAGTACTCTTTTGCTGAAATATCATACCAAAGCCTTAACTGACTATCAACATCTCCTACATCACTCAGGAGCACACCGTCTATATGCAAATCATCAAGCATACCGGATAAGCGACCTGTATACTTAATTTCTCCTAATGCATCAACTTCTTTAGGAACCGATAAAGTATCACCTTCATAAAACGGGTATAAAGGAAAAGCATTCAAATCCTGACTGGTTGTAGAAATTTCTTTCGCTTCTATCTGGAAAGTCATTTTATCCGTATCGGGAAGTCCTTGAATTACAAAGTTTCCGAGAAACTTAGATTCTGAGGGCAAAAGTATCTCGACATTCCTGCCTATCAGATTATCTACTCTGCCTTTGAAGTCACCAACAATAGAAACTTTTTTCTTAAGACCTTTTAACTCACTAGAGAAATAGGCTAATTCATTAAGATCGATTGAAGAAGACCTTATAGAACCGCGCATTTGAACTTCTTCAATAAAATCACTCAATTCCCCATAATTGTCATAATCAAAGTGAAACTTACCAGAAAGTGAACTTGAGGCACTCTCTATCTTTAGATTGGCGAAATCCATTGTGGTGTAAGCCACAATAAACTCTGAACTCATGTTCTTCACTTCAAACCCATTGGCCTCAGAAAAACTCATTTTTCTAATATCACCAGAAAGGGAATCGTCAATTACTAAAAACCTCTCCATGTGAGCATGAATATTTCTGATACGCAGAAAATCTTCATTTAATCCATCAGATGTATCAGGAATTCCGTCTCTGTATTCATATGTAAAATCAACATTTTCTAGATCAACATCCCAAAAGAAAAGTTCAGGGGGAGCAGACCTTACAGTATCATTTGGATCTCTAGGAGGATTAATCTTATCCAGAATGAATTGAATATTTAAGTCTTCTTCTCCTTTAAATTGTCTAACATTAAACTGAGCATCTTGTATAATTACTTTATCAAAGTCAAAGTGAGAAAACCCTAAATAAACATCATCGAAATTTGCAAAAAGCTTATTCACATATAGAAGGGTGTCTCCATGTAAATCTTCTACATAAAAGCCTTCTACTTCTGCTCTATCAAAGAATTTGATTTTTAATCTATCAATTCTAACGGGAGCACCTAATTCGGTGGATAACCGACTTGCTACTTCATGAGCTGCCCAAGTTTGAAACGATGAGTTTTGAACAATAACGAGACAGGCCGTGAGCGATAAAAGCACAAAGAGCAGAAAAAAACCCGTTATTTTGCGGAGCAGTTTGATAGTGGAAAATTTGTAAAATGTTAAATAAACCTGTTTATATTCTTGGTATTGAGTCTTCTTGCGACGACACAGCAGCAGCAATACTCATGGATGACAAATTACTTGCCAGTGTTGTTGCGGGGCAGGAAGTCCATCGTAATTGGGGAGGAGTTGTTCCTGAACTGGCCTCGCGAGCACACCAACAAAACATTGTTCCAGTTGTAGAGGAAGCGTTTCGCCGCTCAAAAATACATAAACGAGACCTTCATGCCATTGCATATACACGAGGTCCTGGATTATTAGGTAGTTTATTAGTTGGAAGCTCCTTTGCTAAAGGCTTAGCCACGACATTAAATATTCCACTTATTGAAGTAAATCACATGCAGGGACATGTTTTGGCTCATTTTATTGACCAAGGTCAGAGTATGCCATCGCTACCTTTTTTATGCTTAACCGTTTCTGGAGGACATACTCAAATTGTAAAAGTAACTTCTCATCTTGAAATGGAAATTATTGGAGAAACACAAGATGATGCAGCCGGTGAAGCTTTCGATAAAGCAGCCAGACTGCTTGGAATAGAATATCCCGGCGGAGCCGAGATGGATAGACTTGCGCGATTGGGCGATAAAAATAGATTTAAGCTTCCTGAACCCAAAGCTCCCGGATTAAACATGAGTTTTAGCGGACTCAAGACTTCATTTCAATATTTACTGCGCGATGAACTGAAAAAAGATGCAGAGTTCATAGAAAAAAATAAAAACGACCTCTGTGCGTCTATGCAAGGCACTATCGTAGATATCCTTGTAAAAAAGATTATCCAGGCATCTGAATCAACTGGGATTAAGGAAATAGCATTAGCTGGCGGTGTTTCTGCAAACAGCAGCTTAAGGGAAGCTTTCATTGATTTAGAAACAAAAGGATATAAAACTTATGTACCAGCTTTTGAATTTTGTACAGATAATGCTGCAATGATTGCAATCACAGGCTTTTACAAATACAATGAGGGACTATTTTCAAAGAATAATGAATCTTCGCTGGCTCGATATCCTTTAGGTTCCTAATTTTGAGCCATAGAATCTGCAGTTGATGAATCAGCAGCTGCATTCATCATTTCAAACTCTTTAATCAAATCTTCATCTGATTTACCTAAGTTCTTGATAGAGGCATCTGCAGCAGCAGCAAATTCATGGTTTGGATACTTTTCAAGAAAAAGGCGATATACTTCACCCGCTTTCACGTCATCATTTAATTGATTATCGTAAACAAAACCTTTGTAAAAATAAGCCTGCGCTGCTTTACTGTGATCAGGGTAAAGGTTGATGAATTTATTCAGGATATTAATTGCTGATTCGCCCCAAGCTAAATTAATGCTCAAATTGGCTGCCTTAAATAAATACTCTGGAGCTTCTGGATCTTTTGGAAAATCTTCAGCAAAATCTGTGTAGGCAACCTGAAGATTATATGCAGCTACTTCATCTTTGGCCGAAGTGGAATCCTTAAGCAAACGGCTTTCTAGATCTTTGATGTTTGCAATTTTCTCATCTCTTCCGCCGCCACAGGCTGCAAATAAAAGAATACTTGAAATAAAAAATCCTGAAACTAGGGTACGAATCATAGAAATAGATGTGTTAGATAAGGTGTAAAAATAGAAAAATGAATTAAAATCTTCTCTGCATTGGAAATTTCATCCGATAATCGACACTCACTTTCCCTTTTGATATGTCCTGAAGCTTTCCTTTTAGCAAAGTTTTTCTCAACGGACTCAAATGGTCTGTAAATAAGATTCCCTCAATATGATCATATTCGTGCTGAATAACACGTGCTAAAATTCCTGTAATCTTTTCCTGATGCTCCACGAAATTTTCATCCTGATAACGAATAGTTATCTCAGGCTTTCTTTCAACATCTTCGCGAATAGTAGGAATGCTTAAGCAACCTTCGTTAAATTTCCACTCTTTTCCTTCCTCCTCGATAATTTGAGCATTCAGCAAAACTTTTTTCACCCCTTTCAATTCCGGCTCTTCATCGGCAAAAGGAGTTGCATCAATAATAAATAATCGAATAGACATCCCTACCTGAGGTGCCGCAAGTCCAACACCATGTGCATGATACATGGTTTCGAACATATTCTTAATTATCAAGTCAAGGTCGGGATACTCACGATCTACGATACCGGCTTTTTTCTTCAGCACTGGCGACCCATACGCTACAATAGGATAAATCATTTTGCAAAATTAATGCTTTAAAAATGTTTTTTGCTCCATGTGACTCTGTAAAATTAACACAGCACTAATTAAATCGATTTCTTCCTTGTTTTGCTTTTTCTTTTTTGAAGCTCCAGTTGCATGTAAAGAAGCCATTGCCATCTTACTGGTAAACCTCTCATCAAGTTTAATTATTGGAACTTCAGGGAATGTCCTGCTTAGTGATTTGATAAAATTATTAAGCGATTCCTGCGGTCCGCTTAAAGAACCATCTAAATGCATAGGATTTCCAATCACAATTTCAACTACATTTTCTTTAGGAATGTAATCCTTCAAAAAAGTTAATACGTCTTGTGAGTGAACCGTTTTCAGTGGTCCGGAAATTATTTGAAGCGAATCAGTTACAGCCAGCCCTATTCTTTTAGTTCCGTAATCAATACCAAGAATTCTTCCTTTGTTCATTGAACAAATTAATTTAAACTACTTTTCTTAGGATCCTCTCCCATAAAAACATATTGCAGCATATTTGCTCCCATCTTTAAAGCTCTTTGCCTTGCCGCATCGGAGTCTTTATGAACCGAAGGATCTTCCCAACCGTCGCCTAAATCACATTCGAATGTATACATAACAACCAATCGACCTTCGTGAATAATTCCGAAGGCTTGAGGCGGATTATTATCATGCTCGTGAATTTTAGGCAAGCCGTTCGGAAAATCGTATTTAGTATGAAAAATCGGGTGAGAAGGAGGCAATTCAACCAATTCATGTTCAGGAAAAATCCTCTTTAGCTGAGGACGAATGAATGGGTCCATCCCGTAATTATCATCAATATGAAGAAAGCCGCCAGCTAAAAGATAATTTCGCAGATTTTCAGATTCAGATGGTGAGAAAATAACATTTCCATGACCAGTCATGTGCACAAACGGAAGATTAAAAATCTCAGGATCGCTGGCATCAACTGTAACTGGCTCAGCTGCAATATGAGTTCCCAGGTACTTATTAGAATAGCTAATTAAATTAGGTAATGAAGTTGGATTAGCATACCAATCGCCGCCACCACTGTATTTAAGCAGACCTATGCTAAACGTTTGTGCCTGAAGGTTACTCAAAGCTCCCAACAGAAGTAAAGTCGCAATATTTAGGATTATTCTCATTAGCTACAAAGTAAATGAAGATTATTGATTAATTATCATAGCTGAATTCATCTGAGAGCAGGCTACTACTGCTGCAGTTTCTGCCCTCAATCTGCTTTCACCGAGTGAGACCGCTATATAGCCTAATTCAAGAGCCTTTTCAATTTCATTTGGGGTAAAATCGCCCTCCGGGCCGATGAGAATAAGATTATCAGATTGGGTGTTCACACTCTTAATCAAATGCTTTTTGGGAGTATCGAGGCAATGGGCAATAAATTTATTTGAACTTGTTTGGCTTTTGATAAATTCTTTGAAGGAAACTGCTTCATTAATTTTTGGAAAAAATGCTTGTTTAGATTGCTTCACTGCTGCAAGAACCACTTTCTGCATTCTTGCCATCTTAACAACACTTCTTTCTGTTCTTTCTGTAATAATTGGAGTAATCTCGCTAACTCCAATCTCTGTGGCTTTTTCCAAAAACCACTCAAAACGGTCCATCATTTTTGTTGGAGCAACAGCCATATGAAGTTGATAAGGCAATTTTGGCAAGTTCTCAATGCTTAAAACATCAAGCTCAGAGTTTCTTGAAGATAATGTTTTGAATTTGGCATAATATAACTTTCCAACTCCATCAAGTAAAATAACCTCATCACCAACTTTGCATCTTAGTACTTTGGTTGCATGGTGATTCTCTTCTTCTTCAAGCCTTACCGTTTTTTCATCCCCCGGAGGGGAAATGAGAAATATATGCATTACCCTAATCGATTGTTTTTTTTAAAATTATCACAAATGACTTAATCATTTTACAGCTTCTTGTGAGGGTTGCAGCTTGGAAATGAATTCATTAAGAATCTGAACAGCCGCATCTATGCTGCCTATATTATCCATGACTAAAGTTAATTTACCATTTCTTTCCTTCATCCTGGCTTTGCCAGATAACTTCATTAAATTTTGCATTAGTCTTGCAAAAAAGGGAGATTGGTAAAATGTAGACTGTTGATTTTGAACAAAATAACCTACAAATGTCTTCTGCTTCAGCACCAGCTTCTCAAAGCCCATATCCTTTGCCAACTTTCTCAATCGAAGAGTATTTATTAGCTCTAAGGTCTGCTTTGGAACAGAACCAAATCTGTCTTCAAGGCGTTTTTTAAAACCCTCAAGATCGGCCTCATTCTCAAGACTGTCGAGTTCTTTATACAAAAGCAATCTCTCTGTTATGTTAGTAACGTACTTGTCGGGAATAACCAGTTCCATGTCAGTATCAATTTGACAATCACTCACCCAAATCTTACGTTTTTCTTCAATCTCTTCTTTAAAGATATCTTCAAAATCGCTTTCTTTCAATTCCTGAATAGCTTCATCAAGGATTTTCTGATACATTTCGAAGCCAATTTCAGCTATGAAACCTGACTGTTCAGCTCCTAATAAATCTCCGGCTCCTCTGATATCCAAATCGCGCATGGCAATATTAAAACCACTTCCGAGCGCAGCGAAATCTTCAATGGCTTTTAGACGCTTGCGCGCATCAGCAGTTAACAAAGAAATTGGTGTAGTGAGCAAATAACAAAAAGCTTTTTTATTGCTTCGCCCTACTCTACCTCTCATTTGATGTAAGTCGCTTAAGCCAAACAAATGAGCATTATTGATGATTATCGTATTTGCATTTGAGATATCCAGTCCCGACTCAATGATTGTCGTAGCCACTAAAACATCGGCATCTCCATCAATAAAACGCATCATCACATCTTCAAGAACATGTGCATCCATTTGACCATGGCCAACAGCTACACGAACTCCCGGAACCAAGCGGCGAATCATATCTGCAACTTCCTGAATATTCTGTATGCGATTATTCACAAAGAAAACCTGACCACCCCGCTGGACTTCAAAGCTTACAGCTTCTTTAATGATATCTTCGTTAAAAGTGTGTAACTCGGTTTGCACCGGATAACGATTCGGCGGCGGTGTGTTGATAATGCTCAAATCTCTAGCCCCCATCATACTAAAATGCAGGGTTCGGGGAATAGGTGTTGCTGTTAGTGTTAAGGTATCAACGTTGACCTTGATTTTACGAAGTTTCTCTTTGGCTGAAACGCCAAATTTCTGCTCCTCATCAATGATCATCAAGCCTAAATCTTTGAATTTTACATCCTTGCTTATAAGTCTGTGAGTTCCAATTAGTATATCTATTTCACCACGATTTAATCGTTCAACGGTCTCTTTCTGCTCTTTGGCTGTTTTGAATCTGTTGATATAATCAACTGTGCATGGAAATGAGCCAAGTCTTTCTTTGAATGTTTTGTAGTGTTGAAGAGCCAAAATGGTTGTTGGAACTAATACAGCTACTTGCTTATTGTCATTAACTGCTTTAAATGCTGCGCGAACGGCAATCTCAGTTTTCCCAAAGCCTACATCACCGCATACAAGCCTGTCCATGGGAGCTTCTTTTTCCATGTCGGTTTTTACATCGCGTGTGGTTTTAATCTGATCTGGGGTGTCTTCATAAATGAAGGATGCCTCTAATTCATTTTGAAGGTAATTATCGGGTGCAAAGGCAAAGCCTTTTTTACTTCGGCGCTCAGCATAAAGTTTAATTAAGTCGCGAGCGATGTCTTTAACTTTCGATTTTGTCTTCTGTTTTAGATTACTCCATGCATTGCTACCAAGCTTATTCAATTTGGGAGCTGTACCGTCTTTGCCTGAAAATTTTGAGATTCGATGCAGTGAATGAATGCTTACGTAAAGCATATCATTATCTCTGTAAACCAATCGAATAGCCTCCTGCTGTTTTCCGTTTACATCAATCTTTTCAAGTCCGGCATACTTCCCTACACCATGGTCAACGTGGGTTACAAAATCTCCCGGCTGAAGGCCTGATAACTCTTTTAATGTGATGGCTTCTTTTCTGGCATAACCATCTTTAAGCTTGAATCGATGATATCGGTCGAAGAGCTGATGGTCGGTGAAACAAGCTATGCCTGAATCAAAATCGGTGAAGCCTTCATGCAAAGCATAAGTTACAGGCGTAAATTGAACATCCTTACCGATATCTTCAAAAATTGAATAAATCCGTTCTATCTGCTTTGGATTTTCTGAGAAAATATAGTTCGTAATTTTCTTGGAAGTATTCTCGGCTAATTTTGAAGTAATGAGCTCAAAATTCTTTTGAAAAGAAGTTTGAGGATGGGCATTTACCCGAGCAGTATCTTTCATCTGAAAGCGCTTGCCCTGACCGGTTTCAATACTTGTATAATTTAATATTTGTGAGGTAATGAGATTTGCTGAGCAATACAATTCGTCTGGTGGCAGTTGAACAGTAAGTTCTCCTAGTGAATTGTAGATTGCCTCAGCCTTTCTGAATTCATTTTCAATTTTTTCAAGTATCAGCTGAGTTTCTCGCAGCCAGATGATTGAATTTTGGGGAATAAACTCTAAGAAGCTTTCGCGACTTTCTCTCAGAATTTTGCCTTGCACATCAGGTACTATCTGCACAAACTCCAGGTTCTTGATTGAAAGCTGATCTTCAGGGTTAAATGACCTAACAGAATCAACCTCATCACCAAAAAACTCTAAACGAAAAGGAAATTCATCCGAAAAAGAAAAAACATCCAGAATTCCTCCACGAATAGCAAACTGTCCCGGTTCTATGACAAAATCGACCCTTTCAAATTCATAGTCATGAAGTAATTCATTTAAGAACTCAATAGAAAGCTTATTTCCTTTCTGAATCTTAAATGTGTTTCTCTTGAGGTTTCCGTGAGTTACAACCCTTTCAAACAGAGCTTCTGCATGCGTGACAATGCACGTAGGCTTTTTTGAATTATTTAAGCGAGCTAGCACCTCAGCTCTAAGCAGTTTGTTATTGGCATCAGCTGATTCAACATCATAAGGCTTCTTATAGGATGCGGGTAGAAATAGCACCTGGTCTTCGCCCAATATACGCTCCAAATCGTTTAATAAATAAGCAGCATCCTCTTTATCAGGAATTACGCAAATGAAAGGCCTGCCAATTTCTGAGAAAGCTGCAGCAATAAAAATTGATTCTAATGAACCAGTGAGTCCTGAAAGGGCAATTCTGCTTTTTGAATCATCGAGGATTCCCTTAAACAGAACTTCAGCAACGGGATGCTGGCGGTATTTTTCAATGAGTTGAGAAGTAGTCAAGGCTGGGTATTAACGTCAAAACTATCTACTTGTTGAAAATCGGATAGCTTGAGGCAAAAATATATTAATTGAAATACCTTTTCTAAAGTTCTTTGCCAATATATTGTGGCTGATGATTGGCATCGCTATATTCTTTAAGGTAGTCCATTGCTTCATTAATCATAGCAGTTGAACCAACAAATAAAGGGCATCGTTGATGAATATCGGTAGGTTTTATTTCGAGAATATCTTCAAAGCCATCGGTAGCTTTACCTCCAGCCTGCTCAACAATCATAGCCATAGGATTGCACTCATACATAAGACGAAGTTTTCCTTTGGGAGATGCTAATGTTGTTGGGTAAATGTAAATACCTCCTTTGATGAGATTCCTGTGAAAATCACTTACTAAAGAACCTATGTATCTAAGTGTATATGGCTTTTTGTTGGCTTTATCATCAATCTGAAGACTCTTGATATATTTCTTTACTCCTTCGGGAAAATGCACAAAGTTGCCTTGGTTGACAGAATAAATATTGCCCCCTTTGGGAATTCTCATATTGGGATGAGAGAGACAAAACTCGCCAATTGAAGGATCTAGAGTAAATCCATTTACTCCATTTCCTGTGGTATACACCAGCATGGTTGAAGAACCATAAACGATGTAACCAGCAGCAACCTGATCAGAGCCATATTGAAGAAAATCTTCAACAGTGGCAGGACCATTTTTGGTTTTACGACGGTAAATAGAGAAAATAGTACCTACTGAAACATTTACATCAATATTGGATGAACCATCTAAAGGGTCCATTGCTACAATGTATTTTCCTTGACTTGAAGGACCATCGAAGAGCATTATTTCATCATTTTCTTCAGAAGCAACACCTGCACATTCTCCTCCTGAAGCTAAAGCTGCAAGGAACTGTTCATTGGCAAAAACATCTAATTTCTTTTGACTTTCGCCTTGAATATTTTCTGCACCGGCTTCGCCCAAAATATTCACCAGGCCGGCCTTATTTACCTCATTATTAACAATTTTCGCTGCGATACTTATATCGCTCAACAAAGAAGATAATTCGCCTTTTGCAAAGGGAAAATCAGCCTGGCGATCTATAATAAATTCACCTAGCGTTACGACACTGCGACGGGGACGGTACATACAGCTCAATTTGATTTGGGTGCGTAAAGATACGATTTTTGCTAATTTTCTGAACGAAGCAGAATCTATATCAAATTACCTAGTTCTATTTATAACAATTATCAATAAATTGCTGATTCATAAATCGCGATTTTAATTTAATAAATCTAATTGCTGAGATTCAAACGCAGCTAAGAAATAATGAAATTACCAAAGAATTCAAGCCTCATAATAGTATTCTTTTTCATCACATCAATTCATTTTTCCTTTGGGCAAACTAATGTTTATGACAGTTTAGAAGTTGATGGAATTACCCGCGTTTATCGTTTATACATTCCTGCTTCTTACACAGGAACCGAAGCAGTGCCTTTGGTCTTAAACCTACATGGCTACGGCTCAAATTCACTTGAGCAATTTCTTTATGGAAACTTTATAAATATTGCAGATACAGCTAATTTCATCATTGCGATGCCAGAAGGAACAGTTGATTTGGTTGGAAACTTAAGCTGGAATACTTTTGGCTTATCAAGTGTTGATGATATCGGGTTTCTATCACAATTCATTGATTTTGTTAGTTCTCAATACAATATAGACCAGGAGAGAATTTATTCAGCGGGCATGAGCAATGGAGGCTTTATGAGCTATGATTTAGCTTGCTTGCTTGGCAATAAAATTACAGCAATTGCTTCAGTAACAGGAAGCATGAATGTACTTAGAATTGCAGATTGTAACCCAGGAAGAGCCGTTCCGGTTATGCAAATTCATGGTACTATGGATGGCACTGTTCCTTATTTGGGGAATATTGCATTTGCTCCAATTGATTCTGTGGTTTCATTCTGGAGGGCAAATAATACCTGCATTTCTAATGCAACTTTTGAGAATGTTCCCGATATTAATACTACCGATAATTGCACTGCCGAGCATTATGTTTGGGATTGTCCAATCACTAGTTCAAGTGTAGAGTTCTACAAAATAATTGGTGGAAATCACTCTTGGCCAGGAGCTTTGGTAAACATCAATACCACAAACATGGACTTTAGTGCCAGTGCAGAAATCTGGAGGTTTTTTAGTCAGTATAAGCTAAGTGATTTTATTACTCTAGGCTTTGCTGAAGCAAAGGATGAAGAAGCAATTAAAGTTTACCCAAATCCTTCAGATGGGCAATTCAAATTAGCATTTGAGGATGCTCAAGAAAGACAAATTGAAATTATGGATGTGAGCGGTAGAATTATCTATTCCACAACTATCTTTAACTCAACTGAAACGATTGACATTCAAGAATCAGGGCTTTATATGTGTCGAATAGCTGAACAAGGAAAAATCTTTAGTGGCAAAATTATTATTCAATAAAAGAGCAGGGTTACCCCTGCTCTTTAACAAATAAACTAAACTTTACTTAAACCAACTCTTCTTCCTTGTTTCTGAAGAAGAGATTATTTTCAATCATATCAAGAACAATAATCTTGTCATGAGATATTTTTCCTGATAGAATTTGTTTACTCAACTCATTGAGCACTTTCCTTTGAAACAATCGCTTCACAGGCCTAGCTCCAAATTGAGGATCATAACCTAGCTGTGCTAGCCAATCAATGGCCTCTTCAGTTGCTTCAATTTTATATCCTTGCTCTGCAAGTAAATCCCGAACCCCTTTAAACTGAATTTTAACAATTTCTTCAACGTTTTCTCTAGAAAGCGGCTGAAACATAATAATATCATCAATTCTGTTTAAGAACTCGGGGCGAATAGTTTTCTTTAATAATTCAAAGACTTTATGCTTGGCTTCCCCAACAACCTCATCATGATTTGCTTCATTTAATTCCTCAAAAGATTCCTGAATGATATGTGAACCAATGTTTGAAGTCATTATTATGATTGAGTTCTTAAAATTGACGAGCCTGCCTTTATTATCTGTTAACCTTCCGTCATCCAGCACCTGGAGAAGAATATTAAACACATCAGGGTGAGCTTTTTCAATTTCATCAAGCAATACAACGCTATATGGCTTCCTCCTCACAGCTTCTGTGAGCTGACCACCTTCATCATAACCAACATATCCGGGAGGCGCTCCAACTAATCTGCTCACACTGTGTCGCTCCTGATACTCACTCATATCAATTCGCGTCATTGCCTGATCATTATTAAACAAGAATTCAGCAAGCGCTTTAGCCAATTCGGTCTTGCCAACGCCTGTGGTTCCTAAGAATATGAATGAACCAATAGGTCTGCGTTTGTCTTGCAAGCCGGCCCTTGCCCGGCGGATTGCATCAGACACTGCTTCAATAGCTTCGTCTTGACCAACAACCCTTTTATGTAATTCATCTTCTAAATTAAGAAGCTTTTCTCTTTCACTTTGAAGCATTCTGTTAACAGGTATTCCTGTCCATCGAGAAACCACACCAGCAATATCTTCAGCATCAACCTCTTCCTTAATCATGGCTTTTCCACTTTGAGTTTCCTCGAGCTTTTCTCGCAGAGCCTCAATAGCTGTTTCAGCCTCTTTCATTTTACCGTATCTAAGCTCAGCTACTTTACCAAAATCTCCCGCACGCTCAGCCTGCTCAGCTTCAAGCTTGTATTGATCAATTAACTCCTTGTTAGTTTGAATCTTATCAAGCACATCTTTTTCACTTTGCCATTTTGCTCTGAAACCATTGCGCTCATCTTCAAGATTGGCAATCTCTTCATTTAGTTGCCCAAGTTTCTTTTGATCATTCTCACGCTTAATGGCTTCACGCTCAATTTCAAGTTGACGAATTCTTCTTTCTAGTTCATCTAGTTCTTCAGGGAGTGAATTAATCTCCATCCTAAGCTTAGAAGCTGCTTCATCAATTAAGTCGATTGCTTTATCGGGTAAAAATCTGTCATTGATATAACGTTGACTCATTTCAACGGCCGCAATTATTGCTTCATCTTTGATTAAAACCTTATGATGGTTTTCATATTTTTCCTTTAAGCCCCTTAAAATTGAAATGGCATCCTGTGTATCGGGTTCATCAATAAGAACCTTCTGGAATCGGCGCTCCAGCGCTTTATCTTTTTCAAAATACTTTTGATATTCATTCAACGTGGTCGCACCAATAGCCCTTAATTCTCCTCTCGAAAGAGCTGGTTTAAGAATATTAGCAGCATCCATAGCTCCTTCTCCTCCTCCGGCGCCAACCAAGGTGTGAATTTCATCGATAAATAATACGATGTCGCCATCTGATCCTGCAACTTCCTTCACAACTGACTTAAGTCGTTCTTCAAACTCTCCTTTGTATTTTGCTCCAGCTACCAAAGCTCCCATATCTAGCGAATAGATAAGTTTCGACTTCAAGTTTTCGGGTACATCTCCATTCACAATCCTATGAGCTAAGCCTTCTGCTATCGCGGTTTTACCAACACCGGGTTCACCAATAAGAATTGGATTATTCTTTGTTCTCCGACTTAATATCTGAAGCACACGGCGAATTTCCTCGTCCCTGCCAATAACAGGGTCAAGCTTACCGTTTCGTGCCATATCATTTAAATTCTTGGCGTATTTGTTTAGTGCATTGTATGTTTCCTCACTAGTTTGAGAAGTCACCTTTGCTCCTTTTCGTAATTCTGTAATTGCTGCTTTTAAATCTTTTTCGGTGATTCCTGAATCTTTTAGCAGTCGCGAAACCTGATCATTTGCCGAAAGCATTGCTAAAGCAATATGCTCTATGGAAACGAATTCATCCTTCATTTCAGACATCAACGAAACTGCTTTATTTAAAACCTGTTGAGTCGAATTTGAAAGATAAACATCTCCTCCACTAACCTTTCCATAAGCATCAACCATACGGTCTAGGGCAGCTTTAAGTCCTGAAATATTGATGCTTAATTTTTTGAACAGAAAAGGAAGCACATTCTCATCAACTTCGAGAAGTCCTTTTAATAAATGTCCGGTCTCAATTGCCTGTTGACCATTTTGTGTAGCTATCTGCTGTGCTTTTTGCACAGCTTCTTGCGATTTAATAGTAAATTGATTGAAATTCATAATAAATAAATCTATGCTGGCATGCATTCAAATCAATTACCAATTGAAATTAACTGAAGCAATGGCATAAATCTCCTTACGCTATTGACAATATGTCACTTAAACCATTCTTTGCCTTGACAAATTGACTGAAACAAATGCATCTAGCTATTAAAGAATAACAAGATTGATGATAGATTATCTTGACGACTTTAAATTTTGTACTAAGCCAGGTAAAGATTCGTGATGCGGTAGTTCGCTGGAGTATATCCTGTTATCCTTCTAAAGATATCTACAAAATGATTCAGATTATTGAAACCACTTCTAAATGCGACATCCGAAACGGTATATCGGGTTTGATGCAGAAGGCGACAAGCCATTTTTATACGCTCTTGTAGAATGAACTCTAATGGAGACATTCCAAATTCCCTTTTAAAACTTCTAAAGAAATGGGGTCTGCTCATGCAAGCCAAAGAACTTAACTGATTCATGCTAAGTTTTTCGGTTAAATGCTCGCGAATGTATTGAATAACGTAGGCAAGCCTGTTATTATTCATATAATGTACAGCCTGATCAATCAACAGATGTCTTGCTTGAGTTTGCATAAGCCTCAACAATAATTCATTGAGTGCAAAGCCTGCAAAAGTGTCTTTGGATGAATTTGTTTCCCGAGACAGACTGATTAAACGATTGAGTGTTTTGGTTATATCCTCGCTATTGTTGAGATGATAGTTCTGCATATTTAATGACCATTCATCGCCATCTTCACATTTAGGCATGTGCTCATTAAACTGAGAAACCGTGCTTCGAATAAAATCTTCTGAAATAGTTAATGCCAGGCATTGAGTTGGACTTTCTTTGCTCGCGTCAGGAAAATCAATCACCATGGTTTCATGAGAAGGCAGAATCAGAGATTCTCCCGGATAAAACTCAAATGGATTTGCATTATGCAGATGCATCACCTTTTTTCCTCGCAGCATCGCTGCAACTACAGGAGCATTAAAAGTTAAATCAACACGATCTGCTGGCTTATGTGTTTCAAAAACGTTCAATTCACAATTCTGAAATTGAAAAGTACTCCTATGCTCAACTGGAGTTTCTAGGAGGTGCTCCTCTGTTAGTGCAATTAAATTGGGAGTGTAACTTTTCATTAGGTAGTTTGATAATGGCAATTTAAGAAAAACTACAAATACCATCAAGTTAAGAATAGTATCAAAATGATACAATACTTAACCTTTAAAGTATTATCCATCACCAAGCATTTCTGCTTATGAAACTAGATTTGGATAAACCAAAATCACAATTGTTATGGAAACAACAATGGAAATGACAAGCAAGCTTATATCTCGTCCAACATTTAAAGACAGGTATGATAATTTTATTGGGGGTGAATTTGTTGCTCCCATCAATGGAAAGTATTTCGACAACATTTCACCAATAGATGGAAAAGTTTTTACACAGGCAGCACGCTCAGATGCTGCAGATATTGAAAAAGCTTTAGATGCTGCTAGTGCAGCATTTGCTTCTTGGTCAAAAACTTCGGTAACAGAACGCTCGAATATTCTTTTAAAGATTGCTGATGTAATGGAATCCAACCTTGCCTATTTAGCAGCAGTTGAAACTGTTGATAATGGTAAAGCAATCCGCGAAACCATGGCTGCAGATTTACCTTTAGCTATTGATCATTTCAGATACTTTGCCGGCGTTATCAGAGCTGAAGAAAGTGGGGTTTCGGAATTAGATGCAACGACATTATCGTTGAATATTCACGAGCCAATTGGAGTTGTTGGACAAATTATTCCCTGGAATTTCCCTTTACTTATGGCAGCCTGGAAAATAGCTCCGGCTCTTGCAGCAGGATGCACTGTGGTTGTTAAACCTGCCGAGCAAACTCCTACAAGCATTATGGTATGGCTTGAACTTATCGGTCATTTGTTGCCGGCCGGAGTACTTAATGTTGTAACAGGATTCGGACTTGAAGCCGGAAAACCTTTGGCAACCTCAGAAAGAATCGCAAAAGTCGCATTTACAGGAGAAACCTCAACGGGAAAACTAATCATGCAATATGCAGCAGAAAACATCATTCCTGTTTCTATGGAATTGGGAGGTAAATCTCCAAATATTTTCTTCAAATCTGTGATGGCCGAAGACGATGAGTTTTTAGACAAGGCTATTGAAGGAGCTGTTTTATTTGCCCTTAACCAGGGCGAAGTTTGTACTTGTCCAAGCAGAATGCTTGTGCATGTAGACATTTATGATGAATTTATCAAGCGAGTAATAGAACGAACCAAACAAATTAGAGTCGGAAATCCACTAGATCCTGAAACAATGATGGGAGCTCAAGCGTCGAATGAACAGTTCGACAAGGTTCTTTCATACATTGAGATTGGCCAACAAGAAGGTGCAGAACTACTTACTGGAGGTTCAGCTAAATATGTGAACAGCGGCTGCGAGAAAGGATATTATATCGAACCTACCATCATGAAAGGACACAATAAAATGAGGTTGTTTCAGGAAGAAATCTTTGGACCAGTGCTTTCTGTTGCCACCTTTAAAACCACTGAAGAAGCTATCAATATTGCCAATGATACAGCATTTGGCTTAGGTGCAGGTGTTTGGACAAGAGATGCTCATGAACTTTATCAGGTGCCAAGAGCAATTCAGGCTGGTCGTGTTTGGGTTAATTGCTACCATGCTTATCCGGCGCATGCGCCTTTCGGCGGATATAAAAAGTCTGGTTTTGGCAGAGAGACACATAAAATGATGCTGAATCATTACCGCCAAACAAAGAATATGCTCATCTCTTACAGCAAAAGTAAGTTAGGTTTCTTTTGATTTTATTGAGATTTGCTTTCAGCCGGGCAAGAGAATTCTTGCCCGGTTTTTTTATTTAAAATCTACACTTTGCAATTGAATATCAATCACGTTAGAATCGGGTAATTGATATTCCATTTTCACGAAACCATACTCAGCATCGAAAAAATACTTGCAAGTGATAATGCCCAACTCAGATTGAGCTTTGCTAGAAAAAGCAAAAACCCTTCTTTGGCCTAGTTCTCCAACAGTAATTGTTGTTTTCCCTTTTGATTGAGATTGGGTTTATACCTTAGTGATGAATAACCCATCAAAAGTTTTTGCCATGCTAACTTCACCTGCATTCTTTGAAACTCCAACAGTGTCTTTAAAAACATAAGTTGAAAATTGAGGAAAATCGCCAAAACTCAATATCTTCATATCTCCTACTCGAGGCTGATGAATAAAGAATCTCTCTTTACTATCAACAACACCCGATTTATCCTCAATTAACACAGTGTCATTCCCATTTAAAGTATACAACTCCCAGATTATTTGAGTTTGCTTTCTTTCAGGGTAAAAACCATTACTTACTGTTAAATCAAGCCTTTCAGTTTTGATTAATTCAGCGTTTTTATTTCTGTATTCAACCTTAAAATAGAATTTTCTTCCCGGAATATATATCGAATTATCATCGTTATTATTCCAGCCTAATACATTCCAAACAACAAGCATAATAAAAAATACTATTGTATAAAGTATTAGCTTTTTTGCCGTCAGTTTCATTTACTGCACAACTAGTTTCTCAGTCGAGTTTTTCCCCTCGCTAAGGATATTTACGAAATAAACACCCTTTCTAAATTGAGAAACATTAAGTGAAAACACCTTAGAATTATCCGCGGGATTACCGCTAAATACCAATCTGCCCATAATATCATACATATCTATTCTGGCATTATTGAAGCTCCTTTGATTGATTATTTGAATTGCCTCTTTTGCCGGATTAGGCTGCAATGAAATTCGCAAGGGATTAATTAGCAAATCACCAGTTGGATCATCATCAGAATAAATAGCAATGTTATCGAGGTAGAGTATACTGCCT
This sequence comes from Bacteroidia bacterium, assembly GCA_018401705.1. GTDB lineage: Bacteria > Bacteroidota > Bacteroidia > M30B66 > M30B66 > M30B66. The sequence goes on from JAGYKL010000018.1 coordinate 23,753, forward strand.
CCTTCGTTTACAGAAGAAAATTTCACCAATAGCTTATCTCCATTAAAATCGTTTAAAATATTGATACTAAACGTTTCCCAATGAGATGAAGCAAATGGTTTAAACAGTGTCCAAGATGTATCTATAGTGGCTAAGTCTTCTCCGCCTTTGTAGAAGGCGTAATTCCAAGTAGATCCACAATCGTCAGACCACTCAACTTTCAGAGAATCAGAAAGTGATGAATTACGAAATCTGTATGCGTAATCAAATTTTATTATCAAAGAATCAGCAATCTGAGGCACTTGCAATGCAGGTAAAACGATAGCATCCTGTTGACCTTTTCTGCTATATGTAATAAACCTCATCCGAGCCGAATATTCACTACTTGTTAGCCCTGAAGTATTTACAGTATCCCAGGAATTGCTGTAATCAGGATTTACAAGTATTAAATCATTTCCACTTAAGTCATTGTATTCAAAACTTTCGCCAAAAGGCAATTGTTTATCACTTAAAGCTCTTACATAAGTTGTTCTACTATTATTAATTAGCACTCTTTCCTCCTGAGGCGAGTTTAAGTCAACTCTTGAATACAATTCATGGTTGCCCGTTAACAAATCAAAATTCCCAAGAGTAATAGCTAACTCGGCTCCTACACCAATATTTTCTTCAAGTAATACAGGATTTTGAGCTAAACCATCTAACCAAAAACGAATGGTTCCGCCGCCGGTAATAATTTGAGAACCTATATTTCTTAGTACAACCTCAATTGATTGAGAGCCTGAACAAGTCAACTCTCCAGTTGAAAAAGAAGCTAATTCAATATCTAATTCTGAACTATTTGGTGGCACAGGTACGTTTGTTTCACTAAGAAAATTGTAAGCATTTTCAAGGTTAATAAGTCCACGACCGTAGGTATTATCTTCACCTTCTTCTCCTAAATCAATAGCACTTTGGTACAAAGCATTTAAAATATCTCTTCCACTCAAATAAGGGAATGCTTCCTTTAATAATAAAACAGCACCGGCAACGTGCGGTCCTGCCATTGAGGTACCTGAATACAGAGCATATTGATCCCATTGGACGCTTGAACGAACATTAACACCTGGAGCAGAAACTTCAGGCTTGATTTTCCAGGCATCAGGTACATCACAAGAGGTGGGACCTCTTGATGAAAATGATGCAATTGCAAAATTAGGATCTGCAGCATCTATTGCCCCAACTGTGAAAATATTGAGGCTGTCTAAAGTTACATATTGTGGCAAGCTTACACTTCCTGCGGCAGGACCTTCATTTCCGGCAGAATATTCAACAGCAATACCGGCTAAATCAAGCGCTGTATATAAATCAACAATAAAAGGAGCTGTACAAAGTCCCTCAGCAATTGAATCGCCAACACCCCATGAATTACAAATAACATCAGGAATATCATCCATTGTTTGGTCATCCCCATCAGGGTTAAGTGCAAATTCAAAAGCTGTAAGAATTTCAGTAACTGGCTTAATATCTGCTAGATCTTCAACAATTGGGTCTGAAGCCATATAAGTGGCATTAAATGCAACACCGATTGTATCAGAAGTTGAAGGATCAAGTCCCAAAACAGTGCCTGTTACGTGAGTACCATGTGCATCTGGTTTATCTGCGGCAACATCTGAATCAAAACCAAACCAAACCTGATTCTGTGGTAAATGATTACCAAGCCATTGCCTGCGAATAGCCGGGTGATTAGGCCAAACGCCTGTATCTACGGTATAGAGTTTTCGATTTAATCCGGTATACCCTAAATTCCACATGAACGGAGCTGCAATAACTTCAAGTCCTTGCTCATGTCCTCCAACACTTCTGGATGAAGCTTCAATCATTTGAACAGGCTTTATACCATGAATACCAAAGCGACTGCTTGATGTAATAAATTCTATTTCTGGCATCGAGGATAAAACCTGAATGAAATCAGATTCAGCTTTAAGCTGTAAAGCATTAATAATGTAAAACTGTTTCTGAATTTCTGCCTTATCGGCAGGATGAGATAAATTCCATGCTCTTACAAAATCAACTAAGTTTGATTGAACACTGTTTGAAGCTTCCTTTAATGAATGAAGAACGTCATAAGCTCTCTCATGAATTGGAGTATTTTCAGAATAAAAACGGGAAGCTAATTCTTGAAGATTAGCACGTTCTCTAAAAAACACTAAACATTCAAAAGAGCTGCTTTGGTTTGAGGCCGTTATTTTACTCGTTAAATATGGGTCAATTGTTCCCTGAGAAAGACAAGTAATCGAAAATAAAATATTGCAAACAATTAAAATCCTACTGAGCATACCTTACATAAATTTAAGGTAGCAAGTTACAATTTAATGCAAATGCTCAGGAATTAGACTTAAGAAGGATACGCAAATCATCTTGAAAAGACATGCCATTGAGACCTAATGGAAGCAAAAAATCGCCATCGGTTCTATCTACCATTTTCAAAGCTTTAAGAAGGATATCCTTTCCTTCATCACTAAGCATCATATTTTTTGATCGTGTATCTATCTTATTCTTTTTACGACTCAGTAATCCTTTCTTCTGCATGTTTCGAAGAATCTTAGAAGTCATCATCTTATCTATTCTGCAATGTGCAGCCAGATCTTGCTGAGTAACAATGTTCTTTTGAGTGCTTAGGTAATCTAGTGCTGCCAGCAACAAAAACTGAGCATGAGTAATATCTAATGTATCTAGTTGAGCTTTCAACTTTCTTTGCCACAGCATAGAAACTTGCCACATAACAAATCCACCATTGTTTTCAGGGTCTGAAAACGGATGTCGAGCGTTGGAAACTTTCACTGAAGCTTCAGCTGATTTTTTAGACATTCTATGTTTAATTTAGTTGCTGTTATGAATAATACAAATTTGTTTAGTGTGTGGTGGAATAGAAACGAAAGTAATAAATACTACTCAATACCAAATACTTTTTTTTCATTTTCCTGTTTTTCCAACTACAAACCTAGGATGGCCGCTTAAATCCTCATGAATAACACAGTCCCTAATTCCCATTGACTGCCAAAGACTTGAAACATCTTGTGCAAAGTTTTTATGGCATTCTGCCATAATGATTCCATCTGCTTTAAGTATTGAACTGCCCCATTTTGCTAAACGTTTGTAGAAAATCAATGCGTCATCATCATCAACAAATAATGCTATGGATGGCTCACTTTTACTCACATGCAATGCCAATTCAACCTTCTCTCTATATGGTATATATGGTGGATTAGAAACAAGGAAGTCGTATTTATTACTATATTCAGCTGGCGGATTTTGCATAATATCATACTGATGATAACTCACATCAAGATTCAATCGCTTTGCATTGCTTCTAGCCACATCTATTGCATCCTGTGAAACGTCAAAGCCATCCACTTGCGCAATAGGTAAATAGTGTTTAAGGGCCAAAGAAATACATCCACTTCCTGAACAAGCATCCATTATCTTAATATCCTTTTGCGGATTCAAGGAAAGCACGTGATTCACCAATTCTTCTGTTTCAGGACGAGGGATAAGCACTGCAGGATTAACTTCAATTTCCAAATCCATAAACCACGTTTTTCCTCTGATATACTGAACAGGTTCATGATTTTTGAGTCGTTTTACCCACTTAGAATACCTTATCAAATCACTTTCATTTACCCTTTCATCAGGATGCAGGTGAATATGTATCATTGAATAACCATTAATATCTTCCGCTGCAAGGCGAAATAATGCCAATCGCTCAGATGCATCATACTCATCCTTAAGCTCTTGTTCAAAATATCGCTTTATTTCATCGATTCTATTTCCTGGTATTCTCATAGCCAATTTTGGGAGTGCAAAGAAATTCTAATTCCTCAAACATCTGCAAGGGCTTTTGCATTTCATTTACTTTTGAGGAATGGAAAATTACATGCACCGTGCGCTTGAACTTGCGAAAAGAGGTTTTGGCAATGTGGCGCCTAATCCAATGGTAGGCTGCGTTATCGTGCATAATGATAGTATTATTGGTGAAGGCTGGCATCAACAATTCGGACAAGCTCATGCCGAAGTGAATGCTATTAACTCGGTTATTAATCAGGAATTATTAGCTCAATCTACTTTATATGTAACTCTAGAACCTTGCAGTCACTTTGGCAAGACTCCTCCATGTGCTGACTTAATTATTACTAAAAACATCCCCAAAGTTGTCATAGCATCTATCGACCCCAACCCAAAGGTTAGTGGTAAAGGCATTGAAAAGTTGAAGACTGCAGGAATTGAAGTTATTTCGGGGATTCTAGATGCTGAGGCTAAATTCATCAACCGAAGGTTTAATACTTTTCATCAAAAAAAGCGACCATATATTATTCTTAAATGGGCACAAAGTGCCGATGGCTTTATGGATAAGCAAAGAAGTACAAATGAAGCCGGTTCTTTTGCAATTTCATCCCCGGAAGCGCATCAACTTACACATAGATGGCGAACTGAAGAGCAGGCAATCCTAATTGGTAAAACAACTGCTATCAATGATCAACCCTTGTTAACAGCGAGATTGTGGCCAGGAAAAAACCCTTTGAGAATTCTTATTGACCCAAACCTTGAGGTAGATTTAAGCAATCCCATTTTTAATGAAGATGCAAGAACCTTAGTCTTTAATCGCCTTGAATCAAGGCTAATTTTTAATACCGAACGAATTCAGTTAGATTTTAGTCAGAATGTTTTGGAAAATATCCTCAGTTACCTTCATTACGAAGGAATTCAATCGGTTTTAGTTGAAGGAGGCAGACAAACCTTAGATTCATTTATTGAATCTAATTTGTTTGACGAAATAAGAAGGTTTACCTCATTAGAACTCAAGCTTGACGAAGGGTTAAAAGCACCGCAAATTGAAATGCTTGCATTAGAATGCTATACAATTGAAAACAAAGATTTTTTGGAGGTCTTTAGGAATGCTTAGTGTTTAAGCAATTTTGTTCTATGAATTTGTCCTTCGCTTGTAGTTAACTCAATAACATACAATCCTTGCGACAAACTAGAAATATCAAATGATGAGTTTTGATTATTTAAGATATGCACCCTACCCTGCATATCGATAGCCAGCAATCTTTGAGGAAGAATGTTAACGCTGATATTAATTACAGAGCTTGCTGGGTTTGGATAAACGGTAAATTCTTTTTGCTGGTTATCAGAAATAGTTAAAACTTCTGGATTCATGTTCCAAACAAGAATAGCCGCGTCAAAACCAGAAGACTTAAGTTCCACAGAGGCAGTGTCTTCGGCATTCGGGCGACAGCCTTCATTAAACTGAGCAGCTCCATAAACGTAGATGCCAGAAGAAGCCGCATCATTTAAGATTTCATCTCCAGGTCCCGTTATATGAAGAAATCGTTCAAGTTCCCAAGCATTACTGTATTGCACAATGAAAGCATCATTAGATCCTCCTTCTGAATTGAGTATCTCATCAGAGCTCAAGTCTGGATTAATATCTAAAGAACCTTCAAAACTTCCTAAAACAAGAATTGAGTTGCCGAAACCGGGCATAACCTTATTTATACTTGCCGACGTAGTTGATGATCCTCCCAAAATAATAGCATCTAGCAGTTCGGCATTTGATGAATATTTTGCCATGAATGGCGAAGCAGAGGAACCTGATTTAGATAAAAGAAAGGAAGCTGGACCTGGATCAACATCCATTGAAGATGAGTTTAAACTACCAACAAGTACAACATCCATTTCTTCAGTAATCATTAATGAAGTACCTACATCAACAGAGTTTCCTCCAAGAATAAATCCCCAGCTAAGTGAACCATCTAATTGTGAATATCGAATTAGAACGGCATCAATTGCTGCGTTTAACAATGTTTGTCCAGCTCCGGGATCTATATCAGCCATTCCTCCTAGTAGTCCAGTTACATATAAACTGCCATCGGGAGAAAGTTTCACATCGCTGAAATAATCAATTGCAGGCGTCATTGAGCCAATTGCATTCACCCATTGAAGTTGCATACTAGAGTTATATCTGGCAACAAATCCATCACCAGAATTCAAATTTGAACTTATCTCGCTAGTACCTGGTCCAAAATCAAAGTCAACAGTTTGAGCAAATTGTCCAGCAATAAAAATATCGCCGTCCTCATTTATCTGAATACTTCTGATATCAATTACGCCTCCGGCGGATATATTAAAAAACTGCATTAAGGAACCATCTGTTCCACTGTATTTTGCTATAAATCCATCTAAGCCTCCAGAAGGATTAGCACTTAAAATTGATGATGCAGGACCTGGATCTAAGTCGATACTTGATTGAAATCTTCCAGCTATCCAAATGTTATTTGCAGCATCTATTGCAATGCTAGACATCTGATCTGTGTTACTTCCTCCAATGCCCATCTGCCAGATTGGAGTTCCGTCGGAAGCTGTTTTTGTAATAAAAACATCCTGAAATCCATAACCATTAAGTGTGCCTTGTGGAAAGTCAGAATTCCCTGAATACGTTCCGGCACAAATAAAATCTCCATTAGAATCCATTAGAATTCTTGAAGCATTATCGGCTTGAGTCCCGCCCCATACAATACTTCTGTCGAATTGCTGAGAAAAAATGAGCAAGGGTGAGAATGCTACTAAAATAACTAAGTACAGTTGCTTCAAATCGTGGATAAAATTAATTTCAACATGCCTTTAACTCCCGTTTCAAGTTCATTCTTATCAACATTTTGACGGTGAATTACTTGAACCTGAACATTTAAACGGTAAGAAGTCAAAAAAAGTTGCCTAATTGTATCAATAATTGATTACTTGCTGTTCAATTGTACTTGGCAAATCTCTGAATTCGTATTGCTGTGTTCTTAGCTGAGGCTCAAAACCGGCCTCTTCAATTGCCCTTTGAATACCATCAGCTGTAAATCGGTGAGGCGCGCCAGCAGCCGAAACTACATTTTCTTCAATCATAATCGAGCCGAAGTCATTAGCTCCTGCATGCAAACATAGTTGAGCTGTTTTTTCTCCAACAGTTAACCAGCTAGCTTGAATGTTAATGACATTAGGTAACATGATGCGGCTTAGGGCAATCATTCTAATGTATTCTTCACTAGTTACATTATTTCTAATGTTCTTGACTCTTCTTAATAATGTTCCATCGTCCATAAATGGCCAAGGGATGAAAGCTAAAAATCCTTTTGAGGAATCAGGTTTCTCTGACTGAACCTGACGTATCCATGCTAGATGCTCAAAACGTTCTTCAAGTGTTTCAATATGTCCAAACATCATTGTAGCTGACGAAGTTATATTTAATTGATGAGCTGCTCTCATGACATCTAGCCACTCTTTTCCGCTACATTTCCCTTTCGAAATCATGCGTCTCACTCTATCGTTAAGAATTTCAGCACCAGCGCCAGGCAGTGAATCTAAGCCTGCATTTTTTAATCTTTGAAGTACTTCGGTGTGACTTAATGAACTCAGTTTCGCGATATGCGCTATTTCAGGCGGCCCCAGTGCATGAAGTTTTATATCTGGAAATTCTTGCTTTAATTCTCTGAAAAGATTTTCATAAAATTCGATTCCAAGATCCGGGTGATGACCTCCCTGAAGCAACATTTGATCTCCTCCAAATCTCCTTAACTCTTCAATTTTAACACGATATTCATCCATCGTTGTTGTATAAGCTTCTGCATGACCAGGAATTCTGTAAAAATTGCAAAACTTACAATTTGCAATACAAACGTTCGTGGTATTTACATTTCTATCAATTATCCAGGTTACTTTGCCATCAGGCTTTTGAATTATTCTTAATTCATTTGCTGTGAACATCAGCTCTGCCAGAGGAGCATTTTCAAATAAATAAATTCCTTCTTCAATACTTAACCAATCAAAGCGGAGCGCTTTTTCTAAAAGTTCTTTTGTGTTCATTTTCTAAAAACAAGCAAATTGAAATAAAGTTTCATCCTTAGAGCAACATGATTTTGAAACGCTAACAGATCATCGGTTTAGGTTATCATCTTCAATCACTACATTTGCCGCTAAACATAAAACCAAAATATGTCTATCATACAACTCAGCAAAAGTAAGAAAGCGATTCAAGCAGATCGTATTCTATTATGCAATAACTCCAAAGACCTTGAAAAAAGTGGCCTATCTGACCTCGAACTTAAACATATTAAATCGCAGGAAAAAGCAGGCAGAAAGTCTTTCTTCTTGAATAATTACGAATACTACACGTTTATTCAATTTATTCAGGAAGGAAAAACAGAAGATTTAACAAGAGAATCTGTTAGAGGTGCAGCAAATCTTTTGGGAGGCGCTATCAACAGCAGAAGTATAGAGACAATACAGCTACTTGATTTTTGTAAGTCGGGTGATTTGATTTTAGCTTTTTGCGAAGGCCTAAGCCTTGGTAATTATCAATTTCTTAAATATAAAGCCTCTGCTGACAAAGACAGAAACTCACTTAAAAAACTTAAAGTTTTTTCTGATAATGTAAACCAAAAAGAGATTGATGAACTACAAGCCCTCATCGATGCTGTTTATGCGGCTAGAGATCTAGTTAATGAACCTCTCTCCTTCCTTACAGCTTCTCAATTAGGAAAGGAAGCAACAGTATTAGGCAAACGTTGCGGTTTTAAAGTAGATGTGCTTAATAAAACTAAAATCGAAGCTCTAAAAATGGGCGGTCTGCTAGCAGTGAATAAAGGTTCAATTGACCCTCCGACCTTTATCATTATGGAATACAAACCACAAAATGCCACAAATAAGAAACCAGTTGTGCTAGTTGGAAAAGGAGTAGTTTACGATACAGGGGGCTTGAGCTTAAAACCAAGCGATGGTATGATGACGATGAAATGCGATATGGGCGGAGGAGCTGCTGTTATTGGCGCTATCTCAGCTGTAAGCAAAGCTGAATTGCCTGTTTGGACTATTGCACTTGTGCCTGCTACAGATAACCGGCCTGATGGAAATGCTATTGTGCCTGGTGATGTGATTACAATTTCCGATGGAACTACAGTGGAAGTGCTTAACACAGATGCCGAAGGCAGATTAATTCTTAGTGATGCACTTGTTTATGCTAAAAAATACAAGCCAAGTTTGGTTATTGACCTTGCCACATTAACAGGTGCTGCATCAAGAGCTATCGGCAAATACGGAATCGTTGCTATGGGCACCGCCGATAAGGAATTTGATGAGTTGAAAGTTTCTGGAAATGTTGTTCACGAGCGACTTGTAGAGTTCCCATTATGGGATGATTATGCCGATATGCTTAAAAGCGATATCGCGGATATTAAAAATATTGGTGGCGCTATTGCAGGTGCAAATACAGCAGGAAAATTCCTGGAGAGATTTACTGATTATCCGTGGATTCACTTAGATATTGCCGGTCCGGCTTTCTTAGATTCACCTGATAGTTACCGCGGAAAAGGTGGCACTGCAAGTGGTGTTAGGCTACTTTTTAATTACCTAAAAAAAGTAAGTAAGTCATGAGTGATTCAAAAAACTTAGGTGTTAGGGTCGGCATTTCTCAAGGTGATTTCAATGGAATAGGTTACGAGGTTATCATCAAGACCTTCATGGATCATGGCATGCTTGAACTTTGCACTCCCATTGTTTATGGGATTCATAAAGCTGCCGCATCTTTCAGAAAATCACTAAACGTTCAGGATTTTAGTTTTTATGGAATTCCTGATGCTTCAAAAGCAGTAAAACATCACTGTAACTTTGTTAACCTCACAGATGTTGATGTTGGTTTAGATCCGGGAAAAGCCACTCCTGCTTCTGGAGCCTGGGCTGTTAAATCTCTTTTGCACGTTATGGAAGACCTTGATAAAGGCCTCCTGGATGTAGTTATTACAGCCCCAATAGATAAACACAATGTTCAAAGTCCCGATTTTAACTTCCCGGGACACACTGAGTTTTTAGCCCAAAGATCAAACACGCACAATTACTTGATGCTTCTTATTAGTGAGAATCTTCGTGTTGGTACAGTTACCGGACATATTCCGGTTAAGGATGTTGCTTCTAAGCTAAATAGCGAATTGATTGTTTCTAAACTTAAAGTTTTCGCAGATTCTCTGCTGAAAGACTTTGGAATAAGGAGTCCTAAAATTGCTGTGCTTGGTCTTAATCCTCACGCCGGCGACGGCGGATTACTTGGAAAAGAAGAAGGAGAAATCATTGCACCAGCAATTAAAAAAGCTAATGATGAAGGTATTATGGCATTTGGGCCTTACCCGGCCGATGGCTTTTTCGGAAACGGAAGTTGGAAACAGTTCGATGGTGTTTTAGCTATGTACCATGACCAAGGTTTAATTCCATTCAAGTCAATAGCTTTTCACCAAGGAGTTAACTTTACTGCTGGATTACCTATAATTCGTACCTCGCCTGATCACGGAACTGCATTTGATATTGTTGGAAAGAATACAGCAAGTGAAGAATCTTTCAGGGCGGCTGTATTTCTTGCAATAGATATTTACAGAAACCGGAAGATGTATGACGAAATTTCCGCCAATCCTTTGGAAATAAGTCCACGAAGAGAAAGAGACAGGGAGAGATATTAGTATTAAACACAAATAGGCTCTATCTGTTACTTGTAGTATGACACGGTATCTGGTTCTCTTTAGTTTGCTTTTGTTTTCAGCTTGTCTCCAGGGTCAAATCACTACCGTTGATACACTTTTTTTGAACGACGGTTCCATTCTTACAGGAAGGATACTTAACCCAGAAAGCAGTTCTACAATTAGAATTAGAAACAACGGCGGGGCTATTCTTTATGTTAATGCCTCCAGAATAGAAAAGATGGTCCTTTCTGATTTTAGAGAGGAGGAAACAATTGTTGAGGAAGGGCCTGCTAAATTTAAGGATGAGAAAATAGCTCTGTTAGTTCAAGGTGGACTTGCCTTTCCATTTGGAGATTTTTCTAGCGTTAGTAACGCTGCCGCGGGATTTGCTGCCGGCGGTTGGGCCGCGAAAGGTGACTTATGGGTTCGGATAGCTGAGCAGCTTTATTGGAGCAATAGACTTACATACACAAGAAACGCCTTCAAAGAAAATGAATTTGAAATACTTCAAGGACAGGCAATTGGAGTTAACTTCACCAACGGAATATATAGCCCTTGGATAGGCTGGCATTTTCAATCTGGATTAAGTTTAAGGCGTCAATTAGACGACGACATAGGATTTATTTTTGATGCGGAGGTTGGATTTTCGCGATTTTCTAGCCCAAGAATTATCATGTTCACAGATAATTTCTTGGAATTCCGTCTTGATAAAACGACAGGTGCTGGTTTTAATGCCTCAATTGGTGCTGGTTTTGTATACAAAAACAGATATACCTTAACTCTTAATCTTATCAGCTCTAATCCCCTATTTGTTTTTACAGGTATGCAATCTAGCACAATCGTCCAACCCTTTAGGGTTGTGACACTTACTGCTGGAATTATGCTCTTCCCAGGAAGTACAAATTAGTCTACAAGATCTAAAGCATATTCCATAAGTAACTCCAAAGGAATTTTATCAAGAGCTCGGGCATGAGTAGAGGATAATACAATTGGGCAACCATATCCAGCATTCACAGCATCCAACCAGCGAGAAGCGCAAACACACCATTTATCACCATTCTTGAGTCCGGGAAAAAGATAAACTTCCCTTGGTGTTATTAAATCATTACCTGCTTTAAGTGAGAATGCAAGAAATTCGTCTGTCACCTTCGCACACACAGTGTGAGAACCTTGATCAAAATCGCCTGTCCTGCAAAATCCATCTCTATAAAATCCAGTTAAAGGGTCATTGCAGCAGCTTTCAAGCTCCCCACCTAATACGTTAAGTTCCATCAAAGCACTTACTTTTTTTCAATCATTTTCTCGTAATTCCTAATAAAGTCTTCTAGTTTATCTACTTCTAGACGCTTTGCAATAATTTTCTTCTCCTTGTCCATTAGGTAAATAACAGGTGTAGAATAAATATCATAGTACTTTCTAAAATTAGACTTACCTAATAAGTCAGCTGCATTTATCCAACCTAATTCATTTTCCTTTATATAATTGAACCATTCAGTTGTATCGGCTTCAATGTACACTGCCAAAACTTCGACTCCTAAATCTTTCGCAGCCGTATTATAGAATTCCTTCAATTTTGGAGTCACCTTTTTACAATGACCACAGCTCGGATCCCAAAAATAAAGTATTGTATATGTTGAGTTCAAATTATAAAGAGAAATCGGATGAAAATCAGGCTTTAAAAGAGTGATATTGGTTGCCTTTTTTCCAATTAAACAAGGCTCTAAAGCATTAACTCTTTCCTGAATCTTTTCCTTTTGAGGTTCCTCAACCCAATATGCTTTACCATTTAAATAATAATTCTTGGCCATATATACGAAAACGGCATCCATCCCCATAATATCAGACTTTTCGTAGGTATTAGTAATATAGTAAACTAAATACTTGAAAATCTCACTGCTTTCATCTGTCATTCCAATGACATAAGAAGCTGCTGCATTTATTGAATCAGGTATTTGAGGAGTTAGTTTCTCTATGTATTGCTTTATTTTACCTGCAAAAACAGGAGTACGAATAAGTCTGTCATCTTTCAAATCTAAATTATCAAAATAATGTGATTTATAGTATCTATAAGCGAAAGTTGAATCCTTTCTCCCATTTTCTAGAGTAGGGATTTCAGGAATTTCGGGCTCCCAGCTTGCATTAAATATTTTTGATAGCAAAAGATCTGGATGTTGTTTGATGAAATCTGTTTTATATTCTTTTACTTCTTTATCAACAGCAATCTGTGTTTCTTTAATTTCAGCTAGCCTCTTTTCATCACCTTTTGCTTCTTCAAATTCCTTTCTAAGTTCCTCCATTCTCTTGCCTTTGGCAGAAATCCATTTCAGGTAAGAATAAAACAGCTTGTTATCTTCAGAACCACTTACCTTCATATTATTGATAAAGTCGGCAGTGTCGGTTTCCATGCTGAACTTCTGTTCTTTGTCAACAAGAATTTCAAAATACTTTCTAGACGGAGTTACAGCTAAGTAAATACCACCGGGTAAATCGTCTTCCCCTTTAAAGGTAAGCTTACCATTGGCATCTGTCATGGCTGAATCTTTTACGTACTGCTTATCTCCAAAATAATAAGCCAATTGGCATGATTGATTCTTTACTCCTTTGATTGTTAATTTAATATCATAACCATTTCCTCCTAATACAACTGTTGTTGAAAGAAGAATGCTTAGTCCCGCAAGAAATTGTTTCATGAATTTTAAATTTTAGCCACTGCGAATATCAAAAATTATGCAATTAAAATTCGTTTAATTGTTTTTATCCATGAACAAGCTAAGTTTGATAAACTATTACCGAATTTCTTCAATTGCTTTAGCTTTACAAATCAATCATAAAATATGTGTGGCAGATATACTTTGGCTGGAAAGTCTGTTGATTTAGAAAAACACTTTAGAGCAAAGCTCTTGGGAAAATCTACTGAAGCTTCATTTAACATTGCTCCTGGTCAAACAGCACCTATCATTTTAAACACCAATCCTCAAAGCATCAGACAAGAACCGTGGGGGCTTGTGCCGTATTGGACCAAACCTGGCGATAAGCCCCTTAAATTAATCAACAGCCGCAGTGATAGTCTCTTATCAAAACCCGGTTTTAAAAGATACCTTGAAAGGAAGAGATGCCTAGTGCCTACAACAGGCTTTTACGAATGGAAAACCAGCGGAAGTGTTAAGCAACCTTATTATATCACATTAAAAAATGCGGAATTATTTTCTTTTGCTGGCATTTGGGAAGAGTTTGCCAACTCTGATGGTGAACTAGTCTACACCTACTCCATCATAACAACTGAACCCAATTCTCTTATGGCCAATATTCATAGCAGAATGCCTGTGATTCTTAGAAAGGAGGATGAAAACAATTGGCTAGAGGACAATGTCGTTTCAAGATTATCAACGCTTCTAGTCCCATTTGATTCAAATTTAATGAAAGCATTTCCAGTGAGCAACAAAGTAAATTCTGCCGTTAATAATGATGCTTCCCTCATCAGAGAAGTGCCGCCTGCAGGATTATTTTAATTTGGCATTACACATATACATATGAATATGTATTTTGCAGCATGCGCCAGACATTTCTGCACGAAATTGCTTCTTACTATATTTCTGAATTCCCCGACGGAGACCCTTCGGTTTGTATTGTATTTCCTAATCGAAGAGCCTCAACTTTCTTTAGAAAGGCACTTCTGGAATTACGTCCAGAAAACCAGTGGTTACCTGATATTCTTTCCAGTCAGGACTTTGTTAAACGGTTAAGTTCACTTCAAATAATTGATTCTGTTAGAGCCCTTTTTGAGCTTTACCAAGTGTATAAAACTACCGAAGGCGATTCAGCAGATTCATTTGATGTATTTAGCACCTGGGCAACGCAGTTGATTCATGATTTTCAAGAAATTGATTTGTATTGTGTTGATGCCAAACAGCTTTATAGCTCAGTTGATGCAGCTTATGCAATGAAAAATTGGTCGCCCGACCGAACTGAAATCAGCAAATACCAAGAGCAATATTTGAGGTTTTGGTCAAAAATGGGAATTTGGTATGAAAAATTTAGAACTCATTTATTTGCAAATAACCTGGCTACCTCGGCAATGGCTTACCGTAGCTTAGCTGAAAATATCAAAACTCAGGAAGTCCCGTGGAAGAACCTGATTTTTGCCGGGTTTAATGCATTAAACACTAGTGAAAAAATCATCATTAAGCATCTTGAGAAAGGAAATAAAGCCAAACTAATTTGGGACTTAGACAATTATTACCTAGAAAACGAGATGCATGAAGCGGGCCTTTTTGCTAGAAGATTTATGCAAAATGAGGGCAAAAGCAAACTCAACAATACCAGCGACTTCTTAAGAAACATAAACAGAAACATCCAGGTTATTGGTGTTGCAAAAAATATTGGACAAACATTTGTCGCCGGTAGTGTATTAAATAAGTTCTCTGAAAAAGATCCCAATCTTAGTAATACAGCACTTGTTTTATGTGATGAGCAACTTCTCATGCCAATGCTAGAAGTCTTGCCCCTGCGGCTAAATACTGCAAATATCACTATGGGATATCCAATGCATCTGCTTCCTGTTTCAACACTGTTTTCAGCTTGTTTAGAAATGCATATAAAAGCCCGCACGCTTAAGAATGCAGGCATTAAAGAAAAGGCCTTTTATTACAAAGATTTACTAAGGTTGTTTAGAAACCCTGTATTCGCTTCACTCCTACCAGCAAAAGAAATTTCATTACTCATTAAAAAGGTTGAAAGCATTTATGAAGTATTTATTCCAATATCTAAAATCACTCATGAAGGAAACAGCCTAAATAAGTTCTCGTTCTTATTCGAAGATTGGCATGAAAAGCCTGATACAGCCTTAGATGCTCTTCTAATTCTTTCTGATAAAATAAGGAATCATCCATCATTCCAGAATAAAGAGGAAGTTGGTTATGAACTTGAATCCTTATTCGAGGTAAGCAGTTTGGTGAACAGAATTAAAATCATGCTGCTTGATTTTTATGGCATTCTACATATCAGAACTTTATTTAGGATTTTTCAGCAATTTTTGCGGCAATTAAGCTTGCCTTTTTTAGGTGAACCTCTATCTGGTTTGCAAATCATGGGGCTTCTTGAAACAAGAAATTTGGATTTTAAGAACCTTATAGTTTTATCGGTTAATGAAAACATTATTCCAGCAGCTAAATCACAAAATTCATTTATTCCTTTTGACATAGCTCAGGCTTATGGACTTCCGACCTACCGGGAAAGAGATGCAGTTTTCGCCTATCACTTTTACCGCATGATTCAACGAGCTGAAAATGTATGCCTTATATACAATACCGAGAGTGATGAATTTGGAAAAGGCGAAAAGTCAAGGTATATCACCCAATTGATTGAAGAATTAAACTCGCCCAACACAATAATAAATTCCGAGATTTTCATCTCTGGATTGCCTGAAGACGGCTCTAAAGCAATTAAAATTGACAAAACTCCGGCTTTAATTGAGAAAATAGTAAACAGATATAATGGAGCAGAAGAGAAAAACAAGCTTTCTCCAACGGCATTATCTAGCTATTTCAGATGCGGACTGCAATATTATTTCAAGTATTTCTCAGGAATAAAAATAGATGAAACTAAGGATGAAGAAATTGGAGCTAACGAATTAGGAGATATCGCTCATAATGTTCTTGAAATAATCTTTGGAGACTATTTAAATGAAGAACTAAGTGCTAAAGTTTATGCTAAGATGCAGCTTAAACTTGACCAGGTGCTCGAGGACGCTCTTTTAATTGAAAATAGTGGACGGAATTACGATGAAGGAAAGGCAATTCTAATAAAGCATGGCATTAGTAAAATGCTTCATCAGTATTTATCGTCAGAGCTTGAATTAATTAATAGAGCTGATGTAAAACCCGCCCATCTTTTGGCGGTTGAAAAACAATTAAGCCGTAGCATTAAAATCAATACTACACTAGGCAAAAAAGTAATTCATCTGGGAGGAAAAGCCGATAGAATTGAAATGTTTGATAATGCTCTGCGGGTAATTGACTATAAAACGGGTATAGTTGAGAGTAGTAAGTTAAAGCTGAAGGATGTATATGATGTTTTCGAAAAAGAAGGTATGGATAAAGCATTACAATTGTTTCAATACATCTTTCTTGCAATGAAAGATTATCCAAACCAAGAAGTAGAAGCTGGAATTATAAGCTTAAGAAAACCTTCGGCAGGATTAACTGCTGTTAGTGTTAATAATGAAACATTGTTTGATGTTCAGAATGAATCTGTTTTGGAAAAATTATTCATTGAAATCGTTGAGAATATTGCAAGTCCCAACAATTCCTTTGAGCAAACAAACGACCTTCGTATTTGCAAGCATTGCGATTTTGCTACTTTATGCAACAGATAATGATGTATAGCTTTTAATTATCTTAATCCCAAAATAATCGGATGATCCGTTTAATAATTTTATTCTGCTTATTACTTAACTCTCTGCCAGCTTTTAGCCAGCAATTTTATTTTGCTAGATATACGCTTAATGATGGTTTACCTCATTCTAGAGTTAATGATATCATTCAGGGAAAACAAGGCTATTTATGGATGGCCACCAATTTGGGCCTTTCCCGATTTGATGGACATAAATTCATAAACTATTCATTAAAAGATGGATTATCTGATAACAAGGTAACCTGTATTCTTGAGCTTGACACCACGACTTTCCTATTGGGTCATGAGAATGGAGAACTTTCTTATTTTCAACAAGGCCAAGACATTAAGCGAATAAAGCTTCTTGAAGAAACAAATAGGATTTTTAATCTTATGCTTGATTCAAAGAATAATGTGTGGATTTCTACTCAGGGAACTGGTGCTTTTAAAATTTCCAAAGACCGTCTCATAGAGAATTTCGAAGCTAAAAACTATAAGCATTTCGATAAGCAAAGTGGCTTAGCAAGAGATGTTACCAGTATCCTAGAAGACTCTCAACATACTATTTGGTTTCTCACAGATTTAGGAATTAAGCGGTTAAAAAAGAATGAAACAGAGTTCAATTTCTTTTTACCAAAAGGAATTGATTTTGGTCAGTTTTCATCAATTGAAAAAGATGATAAAAATAGGATATGGCTTGGAACTGTAACTTCAGGCGTATTCAGAATTGAGGAAGATGGAAGGAATGTCAGGAATTTCTCATTAGAAAGTTCTGAATTGCAATCAAATTTTGTTTCTTGTTTGCAACCTGGAAATAATGGAGAAATGATGGTTGGAACATGGGGAGGCGGTTTCAGCATCATTTCGAAAGATGACAAATCTGAAAGCATTAGTGAGATTAATGGGCTTAGTGAAAACAAAGTAAGATGTCTTATTCTCGATAGAGAAAATAATATTTGGATTGGAAGCAATCAGAATGGAGTTTCATGCTACAGAGGGAAGGAATTTCAATTATTTCTGAAGAGTAATGATGGCACAAATACCCAAATTGGAGCCATTATTCAGGATAAAAAAGGAAATATCTGGACGGGGAGCAATAATGGCATCTATTATATTTCTCAAGAAACAGGCAAAAGCACTAAAATTGACTTTCTCACAGGAGGAGATGATATTGAAGTTACTTCCTTAATGCAAGACAAGGCTAACAACATTTGGGTCAGTACTTGGGGGGCTGGAATATTAATTATAAATCCGACCAATCTATCTGTTCAAAGATTTAATGGAAAACTAAGGACAAATCAACAAGGAACTTTTACTGAACAATACGTCCATACGATTAAGCAAGCCAGAAATGGGAAAATTTGGATTAGCATGCTTAGAGGCGTTTCTGTATATGCACCTAGCGATGACAATTTAATAACCTACACAACCAGAGAGGGGCTCACGGAGAATAACTCAACCGATATACAAGAAGATAACAAAGGTAATATTTGGATAGGTTCTGCAGGTTCAGGAGTTAGCATATATAAAAATGGAAAATTCAAACCCCTAAAATCAGAAAAAACTTCAGAGCCCATTTATCCTGCAATTTCATCTCTCGCCATAGATGAAAAAGGTGTAATGTGGATTGCCACCGAAGGCGGTGGGATTTACTCTGTTGTAGATAATAAAATTGAAAGATTCACAACTGTTGACGGCCTCTCATCCAATTATGTAAGTTTAATCGAAAGCGACTTAAAAGGAAGATTGTGGCTCGGAACAAATAAAGGAATTTGTGTATGGAATCCAGAAACTAAATTCAGTTCACTATATGATAGAACAGATAGAATTGAAAGAATAGAACCCAAACCAAACTCAGTTTTCCGCGACAAAGAAGGCAATATTTGGATTGGCACTATCAATGGAGTTTTGATGTTTAACCCTGGAAATGCAAACTTTAATACAACTGAGTCTGTTACGCACATCACTGCAATAAAAGTATTTCAAGATACTATTACAGAAAAAAGTACTTCCCTGAATTACAAAGAGAATTATCTCACTTTTTATTTCAACGGAATTTGCTACAGCGACCCAAGTAAAGTGAAATTTAGGTATCGATTGACCGGATTTGAAGATGAATGGGTAGAAAGTAGTTTAAATTTTGTAAGCTATAATAACTTACCTGCTGCAGATTATGTTTTTGAAATAAAATCCTGCAATAATGATGGCGTTTGGAATAAAGAACCTGCCACGTTTGCCTTTAAAATTACTCCTCCTTTTTGGATGACCTGGTGGTTTTATACACTAAGTGTTGTTGGACTTGTTTTGGTAATTATTACTCTGGTTAAATTCAGAGAGAGAAATTTACTTAAAGAAAAAAGACATCTGGAGCAGATTGTTGGCGAAAGAACTGGCGAGATTCTACAACAAAAAGAGGAGATTGAACAGCAGCGCGACGAACTAAAAGAATATAGTAACATCATTGAGCAAAAAAACCTGTCAATTACAGATAGTATAAAATATGCTAAAAGAATTCAATTGGCCACATTGCCCGATAATGAACTTATTGAAAATTATTTGCCGCAGTCTTTTGTTTTATATAAACCAAAGGATATTGTAAGTGGTGATTTTTATGCATTTCTAAAACGCGATAGTAAATTACTCATTGCTGTTGCAGATTGCACTGGGCATGGCGTTCCTGGAGCTTTCATGAGTATGATTGGGACGAATATTTTCAATCAGGTAATTAATGAAAAAGGTATAACTAAGCCGTCTGAAATTCTAGATGAATTAAATATTGGAATTGAGAGAGCTCTAAAACAAGATGAAACGGAGAATCACGACGGAATGGATATCGTTGTAGTAATGCTGGACTTTGAAAACAATGTTTTTGAAATTGCCGGAGCCAATCGCCCCCTTTGGATTGTTAGAAAGGATCGTATAGAAAATCCAGACTCAAGATACGACTATGATGGAGATAGAATGCAGATAATTAAGCCTGACAAACAGCCTATAGGAGGTATAGCACAAGGTGTATCAAATAAATTTGTGAACAATTCATTTGAATTCAATCGAGGAGATACAATTTATTTAGGAACTGATGGTTTCGCTGATCAATTTGGGGGACCCTTAGGTAAGAAATTGCTTTCGAAAAGGCTGAGAAATAAATTAATTGAAATTTCACATTTGTCGCCAAATGTTCAAAAGGATATGTTAGATGAATTTTTCGAAAGCTGGAGAGGCAATCAGGAACAAGTAGACGATGTATTGCTTGTTGGAATTAAATATCATTTATAAGCGACTGTCCTTAATTCAAGTTCTGTTTGACTAAACTTTGGAGGCTGTGGCGAATTAGGTATTCTCCTTTCGGAGGATGGTTTTAAAAGCTCTTTTGCAAGTTTAGCAAATTCGGTTTGAAATGCAGCAAGCGTATTACTCCCAAATAATGTTGAAGCCCCTTCAAATAGTTGAAATTGATATTCTTCAAATGTACTGGCATAACCACCATACTCATTTGCACATGAAGTAATAACGACATCAATTATTCCAAGTGGTTCTAGAATTTCCATCACAGTTTTACGAAGTCTTATTCCGGCTGTGGTGGTTATCTCTCCGGGGAAGCCAACAATAGCTAAATCACCCAACCTAGCAATTTGCAAAGGTAATATAACAGGTGCCCAGCTGTTTTCACGTAATGCACCTTCCTTGTATTGACGTTTAAATTCAGCTGTAATTTCTGAAGGCATATATGGCAGAGGAATTTTACTTACATCTGAAAAACCTAGAATTAATTTATCCTGAAGCTCAATCATAGGAAGTTTAGGCTCATGAGCCTCTTCTAACCTTCTTATCCTTGCCCTTTTACGTTTTGAGTTAAACAAACGAAAGCCATTTAACACTCTTTTTAATTGAAGGAAATTCTTTAGAATCATTGAAGAAAATGCATCTAAACCTGGGTTATCAATATCATCACCCTCTGCAAATCCAATTCCAGCAATCGCTTCAGCTGTTAAATGCTCTTCCTTATCATGTGTGTATTTGCTATCGCATATTACCGTAGAGAAATCAACAAATGAATGAACAACATCAACATGCTGAGACATTGGAATCTTTAAAGATTCATCTTCCATCATTTCTCTTGCTTTTTCGAATTGAATAAATCCATTAAAATAAGCTGATTTAAAATGATCTTCATACCGTCCGCGTGGCCAACGCTTTAAGCTTCCATGGTAATTGGGTGAGACATCGCCAGCAGCTTCAACGCAAAAGCCAGCAATAAAGTCCTTGTCTTCAGATTTATCATTTTCAAGTAATGAAGCTGCAAAACCTTTATTATCAGGATGAATTTTCCGTCCTCCCGAAGGGATTGAAATACCTTGAACACCAAACCAATTTAGCAATCCCTTTGCACTATCATTCTGTCTGCAAATAAGCACTTGTCGTACTAATCTATTAATTGCCAGATTGGCTTCATTTTCTCCAACCGAATCCATATCTGCATTTGAATTAAATGCTTCAACAGAGCGATTAAATGCCACATCCTTATCAACATCAAAGTAACTCGCGTATAAATTAAGCTTAACCTCCTCCAAATCCTGCCAAGCTTTTTGCAATGCCTCGAGTGAAGCTTGCAAATATGCTTCAAACACTTCCGGAATGAATCCCTTAGAAGTGATGTTGAATAAAGGATAATGTGAATATCCTCCAGGAGCACTGCGAGTAGAATTCGCACAAAACATTAAATTTTGTACAGTTAATCCAACAGATGGAAAAGCTACATTAAAAGTCTGAATTATTTTTTCCTTAAGGTGATGTGTAATGAATGCGCATTCAAGATGTAAAACAGCAAAAGTTGTCTTATTTTCCTGGAAGAAAAAGGCTCGAGCATGTAAATCATTTTCAATACCTTCTGAAACATGATCCATTGTTCCATACCCCTGTAAAGGATAATCCTTACGTTTGAATCTTACTTTGGCTTTCGCGTTTCCAGCTTTCATTTCGCTGCAAATCTACATGCTATCAATCTCATTACGAAACTAAACTGATTTTTAATAACACAACAAAAAACAAAAAATCAGTAACCCCAATAATAAGGCAGCTACTGATTTTTTATAAATAGGTTTAAATTAATTCTTAATAAACTTGACTGAATATTCTTTGTCTTTCGTTGTGATTTTCACAAAATACACCCCAGAACTTAAATGATCTACAATAACCTGAGCCATGCCGGTTGGGCTTTTAAAGATTTTAACATCCATTTTCCGACCAGTAAAATCAAATATCTCGATGTTCTTGTAATTGATCTCTCCTTTATTTGAAATGGTAATCATTTCAGTGGCTGGATTGGGATAGATTCTTAGCGAAATTTCATCATCTACCTTAATTGTACCTACTAAATCAAACTCTCCTTGAACGACTGTTAAAGTATCACTTTGGCCATTTCCTTCAACATAAATGTAACCTGTTCTATTCTCCAGAGTATTGGGGTTTGCATTGGTTGTAAATGTTATTAGACCTGTGTTAATTCCATTTCCTTGAGTTAAAGTAATCCAAGAATCGGAAGTGCTTGCAGACCAACTAATTTGGCCGCTACCTGAATTCTGAACTAAAGCTTGCCTCTCTCCACCTTCGTTGGTAACCCTAATTTCATTTACCTCGACAAAAAGATTTGGCATTAACTGATTATCGAAGAAAAGAGTGTCTTCATTACTTCCGTTTTGCCCTTCATCTACAAAAATAGCTGGGTCGAAACTATCCCCTGCAGGGGTAAAAGGCGATATAATGTGCGTAGCATTAGCAGAAAAAGAAATGCCAGAATACTCAAATTCATGCACTTCCGAATTAGACCAGTAGGAAATATTTAAATCGTATTGACTATTTTCATTTCCGTTGTTCACTTGAATCATATAATCATTAACTAAGCTAATTTCAATTGACTCATTAGCTGCGACATTAATACTATTTAATTCATACGTAATTGTTTCTCCAGCATCAGTTTGAACCATCAAACCTCCTGTTAATGGCTTAGTTGTGTTTTCTTCGTTGATAAAGGTTAAGCCACTTTCAACAAGGTATTTCTCCTGCATTTGATTGGTTACTGACGTTCTATCAAAAAAGTAAATTGTATTAGTATTAACATCCGACAATGAAATAGTGTAGTTATCATCTGTAATTCCTTTTAAATCAACATCATATTCTCCAACTTCAAAGAAAAGATTGTTAATTCTCTCATCATAATATGAATAATTTCTTCCAACAATTCCATATAAAGCATCATCTAAAATACGTCCATTCCATAATCCAAGAGAATCTGTTGAACCAGGTGTTTTAATAATGAAATCCATTTCACTACTTACAAAAAGCTGAAGATTTTCTTCACTTCGAGACTGAGTTATAGGCTCGTTATCATCTTCGGGCATAAAAGTAAACGGTTGAAAAAAGGATGTTTCCAATGGCCCTGAAACGGCAATACCTCCGGGATTTACAGCATTCCATTGGTTCTCTGGACTAAACGGTTCGTCATAGTAGTCCCAAGTAGCTAATCCATCAAAATCACCTCCCCTATTAATTGGAATTGAATAATCTGTATTTCCCGGTCTATTGGGATCATATACAAATATTCTATAATTGAATTCATCTACCATTTTAATTTTATAAGGAAAGACAGCATGACATCCTCTTCCGCCACGCTGGCGATCTATAACTAAACACAATGGATTATCATCTACTTCAAAAAAGTTTTTTAATAATCTATTTACTGTACCTTCTGCTAAGTCATATTTGTATTGAATTCTATTGTAATAAAACGGTCTTCCCCAACAATATGTTTGCATCATAGTTATTGCTTTGCCAATTTGAGGGTTGTATTCGAGTTGATTCCACAAAATCTCTGTAAAGGAAGAGTAAATTGGAAATCGACTTTCTAATAAAGGTCTATTAAATTTAAATGCGGCTGCTGTTAATGACATACCATAGCAAACACCTTCAAAATCATTGTCCTTATTAGCTAGCCATGTCCTAATTTTTCTTCTAATAAGTTTAGGTTGCCCTAAAACCTCATGATAAAAACTACTTTCTCCATAAGCTTCTACTAAGTAATCCCATCTTGGAAAAGTACTAGCAGGATATGCTATTCCTCCTGACTGCAATGGAAATGGAGCAGAAATGCCTTGACTTAGCAAATAAGGGTCTGTTTCATATGATAATCCATTATATTCGTTTGGCTCCCAAAATGGTGGTGATGAATTTGCAAAAGCATAACCATCATAGTCGGGAGAGAAATCAATGCCCAACTCTGAAAGCATTAAAAAGCCATGGGCTTTACCATCTGAATCTAAATAATAACCTACAACTTCATTATTATCATTTATATCCTGCGGCCAAATAGCAGTAGCGCCTTCAATTTCAATTTCTTCAAAATCACCAAATTCATCATTGGTATAATCTAAAACAAATCCAATTTGATTACCGAATCCTGCATTTCCAACTATATAACCAGTGTTATTTAAACCAGTAAAACGGGTTCTATTTTGACCGGGATATCTAATTGTGTCGTAGTCGTTAAATCCTTTCCAAACGAATCCTCTGTAGTTTACACCATCTATATAATAACCTGCAACCCATCTTTCATCATTAATTCCACCTGCATAGTGGAAACCGATTAATACCATAATTCTGCTCATTCATCATACTATTTGCCTCATCAACAAAAAACAGTTTACTTAATGAGCCAGTCCTATAATCTCCACAGAAGGTTCTGTGATTGTTTGCACCATTTACAGTAAGAAAGGTAATATTACCAAACAAATCGCCTATATCTGTATAAGTTGGCTCGTCTGGTGTAAGCTCCATTCTAAAAGGCCTTGCATCCTGAGCAACTCCAGTATTATAGCTGCCATAGATAACATTATTGGTATCAATTCCTCCGGGATAGGTATTCACAGCACTGGGAAAATCGAATTCAAATAACAAACCTTGAGTTTTAAAGAAACCATGGTCATTTCCTTCTGTGTCCTCATAATAACCAACAACAATTTGATTCTCAGCAATTGCAGTTATGTAAGTATTAACAGCTCCAGGCACGTCATAGGTAAATGCTATCGACGGTCTGTCTGTAGTTGTTTGTGAAAATAGACAGGAAGCGAGAAATAATAGTATTGAAACTAAGTAAAGCTTTTTCATTTCATTCAGGAATTAGGTTAGGGTTGCAATTAGGCATATTTCCTAATCCCTGAAAAGTATTTACAGGTGTATTTAAGACATTACTAAGAAAAAGCTTGAAATATCCCCACATCTGGGGATGCGAAATTCAATTGGCAAATCTATCCTTCTAACAATGCGTAGAGTCCACCAACGATAATGCAAGCAGCAATGCCTGTACTTCCGTATAAAATCCAGAAATAATAGTCAGGAAAAGGATTAATCAAGCTAAGAATGCAACCTATGAAACCAATGAAAGCACCAATACCTAGTAGAAGAAAAGCATTGAACTGTCTTCTTTGATTTAAAGCCTTTTTGTATGCTTCAATATGTAAGTTAACTGATGCTTCATCTTTACCCTTTTTTCTAAGGTCTGAAGCTAAAGACTCTTGATCGATGTTTTGTCGTAGCCAAGTTTCAATTAAACGGGAACTCACGTTTTCAATAGAGGTAGCAGTTTCCATGTGTATGATTTTAGGTAGAACTAATATAGTAAAAACTTAATCATCAAATAATAAAAACTTAATCATCAATACGATACTTTAGAAACAACCATTATTCACATCTTTGAATTTTAAATAGACTGTCCAAAAGTGATGAGATTATAATCGGGGTCAAGTATTGAGAACTCCATTTGTCTCCATGGTTTTATTTCTAATGTTCCATTGGGATGGATTTGCACCTTGTTCTTTATGAATTTTTGATAAAGTTCATAAATTGCATTTGTTCTTATGTAGACTTGACCATAATTCTTCTCTGCAATCAAATCTTTAAATTCAAAGAAATGAATCTGTATATCGTCTTTTGCAAGCATGAGATATCCTTCAAAATCGGCTATACCTATATCGTGAAAACCTAATTTCTCAATGTAAAAGCATTTTGTTAACGACTTATTGCGCATCGGCAATTTAGGGTTGACATCTATAAGCATATGATAATTTTAATCTAGATTGCTTTATAACATTAATTTGTCAAATAAACTAAATAATGACGCTATTATAAAGCACTTAGAGTGATTATCAAGTTTATTTTCAATGTACTTAAACTATTTTGATTGACAAAAGTCTTATGCCTTGCCTTGACAAACTGCATAACCTAATAAACTTCCTAATGATCAAACACATATTACTAAGCTTAAGTTTCATCCTTCATTTTTCATTTGCTAATTCACAAATAGATGGAGATATCCTATTCGCCCAAGATCAAATTATTAGTCTTAATCTTAATTTTACAAACGAAAACTTCTGGGATGAACTTACTGGATATTACCAAAATGATATTGAAGATTATGTTGCTGCGGACTTAACAATTACAGACCTAAGTGGCACCTATACATTTAACAATGTAGGTGTTAGATTAAAGGGAAATTCAAGCTACAACCATCCTGGAAACAAGAAGTCATTTAAAATTGATTTTAATGAATTCGTGCCTGGCCAAAACTATAATGGTTTAAAGAAATTAAATTTTAGCAACGGTTTTAAAGACCCCAGCTGCTTGAGAGAAAAGGTGTTTTTTGGAGTTGCGAAGGAAGCAGGAATTCTAGCCCCAAGAAGCAATTTTGCTAATGTAACTATGAATGGAACTCCTTGGGGATTTTATACAGTTGTTGAACAAATTGATGATCAGTTTCTTGATTGGGCTATTCTCGATGATGCTGGTAATCTGTTTAAGGCTGGCGACAATTTTGGCGTTGCTCCTGGAAGCACGGGAGAAGCTGCGGACCTGGTATATTATGGTGCACAACAAAGTGCTTATGAAGCAAAATATGAATTGAAAACAAATGAAGATGTAAATGATTGGTCCGATTTAATTGATTTCATTGATTTCATTAATAATTCTGATGATGAAACTTTTGAGAATGAATTAGCGAATCGCCTTGAACTAAATCAATTTCTCCGCTCAGCGGCTATGGACAACCTATTTAGCAATCTAGACAGCTACACAGGTTCTGCAAGAAATTATTATATATACCATATTTACAAACCAATAACATTGGATTAAATGGGGATTCAAATGAAGCATTGGGATCATATAACAAATGGAGTAAATAATATTACCTCACTTGCTTTTGATTATAGAAACTTAAATCGTCCCCTACTCCAACGAATTTTTAATAACGAAACACTCTACAATTTATATCTTCAGGAAATATGCTCTTTGATTGAGCATTTTTTCAACTCTGCCTATTTGGATGCTCGTATTGATGAATTGTACAACCTTATAAAGAATTCGGTATATGCCGATAATAACAAAATGTATACAAATGTCCAATTCGATGCAAATATTGAATCAAATATAACTTCTGGAGGAGGCCCCGGAGGAGGAACAATTTATGGACTTAAATCATTTGTAATTTCACGCTTACAATATGTGAACGCGAATCTAGATTGTGGAGTTTTCAGTTCTATTGACAAGAGTGAGTTGAATACAATGAATATTTTCCCAAATCCGGCAAACGAAACTATCAATATTGAACTGAGCAAAAGCAATGTAAACAAATCTTGCAAAATTGAAGTGTTGAGCACTGACGGAAGGGTGCTTTCAGATGAAAATATCAAAGTAAAATCGGATACTCCCATTACCATAAATGTCAATCAACTTTCTAATGGATTCTACTTTATAAGGTGCAGCTCTTCGAGCGGAATATCGACGATGAAGTTCATAAAGAATTAGGAAAAGGGGGATAGTTGAAAGTACAAACTGTCAAGTAAATTTAGGCAAAGTCATATCAACTATTCTCTATTGACTATTAACTTTTTAGTCATTACTCCTACTTTTGATTTTACCTTAATTAAATAAATTCCATTAGCGTATTCTTGAATGTTAATACTGCTGCTATTGGATAAATTTTTCCTATTAAAATATAAATTTCCATAAACATCAGATATTTCTATTTCTTCAATCATACTCCCTTCTATTATAAAATAATTAGATGCAGGATTTGGAAATACACTAAAATTATCACCTGCTGGTATAGAAGTTTTGGTAACTATTTCAGGATTATATTCCCAGAAATCATTAAAGTAGGGAGAATTGCTTGTACCTAATCCCGCATAACCGTTGTAGCCTATAGTCATTGCTACAGCTTGTCTTCTTCTGCCAGGTCCAAAGTTTGCCATTTGAATCCATAAATCTGTAGATGGATTATACATCCAGAAATCTTCAAGATTTAATGGAACATCAGTTCCTGCTCCAATGAAACCAAAATTATTAATTGAAAAACCAAAGGCATCGGTCCGCTTTGATGGTAAATCAGCTTTTTGAGTCCAAATATTTGATGTGGTATCATATTCCCAAAATCTTTATAACGAACTCCCCACTTCACCAGTGCCAATGTATCCCTTATCATTTATCGAAAACCCTACTGCTTGTCTTCTGCTACCTCCGGGAAAATTTGTCTTTTGAGTCCAAGTGTCTGTTGCTTGATTCCACTCCCAAAAGTCACTGTAAGAGCTGCCAGAACCATTTCCTGTTCCAACAAAAGCTTTAATGCCAATAGAGAAGCCTATTGCATCTCTTCTTGCCAAAGCTGGCAAGTCTGATTTCTGTGTCCAAGCATTAGAAATCGGGTCATATTCCCAAAGGTCATTATAATGCGTTGAAGTGGAATTATTCCAACCAGCAAAAATATATCCCTTTTCTCCGATTGAAAATCCAGTTGCATAAGCTCTAGCTCCTCCTGGGAAAGAAGCAATTTCGGTCCAAGTGTTTGTTGCCTTATCCCATTCCCAAAAATCATCTAGATTGCCTCCATCATAACCTGTTCCGATGTATGCTTTTTCTCCAATTGAAAAGCCAGCTGCATTATGTCTAGCTTCGCCCGGAAAATCAGCTTTTTGTGTCCAAATATTTTGGCCATAACCATTGAAAAAGAACGTTAAAATGATTAAAAGCAAAATTGAATTTTTCATAGTTAGTTAATTTGAGTCAATATAGAGATTAAACGAGTGCCAATCACTATGTGGATATCTTACAAAAGTTCAAGAATTTGCAATGTTTATTTTCTGAAAATTTCCAATTCAAAGAATCACTCAATTTCACTATCTGCAAAGTGCTTATTCGGGTTTGCCTATGCTAAACGCATGATGAATTAATAATACCGGCCTGGTTTGCTTATTTCATCAATTGACTTTTTACCATTAGAGTCCCATGTGATTACTTTGGTAAACTTATTATTCCGATCTATCTTTTTCTTTTGCTTTTTGCCATTTTCATAGAAGAATAAATGAGTTGTTTTGCCATCCTTTCTTTTTGGAAAAAACTTGTGGACTTCCTTTACCTTCAAACCGCATTCATCATAAAACCTTATAGTACCTGACCTGCGACCTCTTTTGATATATTCTATTCCATTCCAATTCCCAAAATAACCAGTCACTTTTCTAAATGGATGCTTTTTATAGCACATCATCCCTTTTTCATTGTAATACGTGCGTCTAAAATCTATTGATTTAAAATTTCTATATTTTCTGAATGTCGATTCCTTGTAGCCCTTTTCAAGCTTGCAATCTTCGGTCTTGAAATGAATTTGTCCAAAACCAATCTGAAAATAAATTAAAAATATAATTAAGTAAAAACCTTTCATACCTTAAGTCATGGCGCAAAATAGGGTTAAAATACAATAAATTAAGTATGGCATCACTCAATGAAATACACCAATGTTTCTTATGCAAGAGAAAAGGTAAAATCAAAACACTGCCTTAGCTTTGTTAATGAATATAATATTTTCCATAATCCAAGAATATTAGACTTCTTAATTTAACTTTTAAAATAAACTACCTTTGGGGAATTAGTTGAATTTATTTGACAATTCTTTTAAGTAATAAAGGCTCCATTCCAAGAAGATTCTCTTTTTAGAGCCATACAACTAGATTTCTCTTTTATTTATCCATCCCTAAGCTATATTTGTCAAAATTTTTAACCGCAATGAAAAAACCTTTACTACTTCTTACTCTTTGGAGTACAGGGCTAATGGCTCAACCAACGTTTAATAGCACTGATATGTTTGGTGTGAATGAAACCTTTCAGTCATGGGACGTAACCAATGCTGGCACCATAGATATCGGGGCGACAGGAGCTAATTCTGTTTGGAACTTCCCAGATTTGATATCTGGAACAGAATCGACTAATACTTATTTGAATCCAGCCGGAAATCCAGGAGTGTCAAACTTTCCTGGAGCAAATTTATGTCAGGCTGTAACTTCTTTGGGAGGTAATCCAGGCTACACGTATTTAAAGACAACATCACAAGCGTTTTCTATTGATGGAGTATGGTCAAGTCAACAAGGAACGGAGACAATCTCTCAATTAAATCCAGATATGGATATTTATAGATTTCCTTTTACATTCAATTCTTCCTTCACACAACCTGTTGGAGGAACTACAACAACTCAAATAGCTGGAGTAAATTATACGTACATCCGTCAAGGCACTCAAACAGTAACTTGCGATGGGTATGGAACTTTAACGACTCCATTAGGTACATTCAACAATGTACTTCGCCTCAAAACAGTGCAGGTTTATTCTGACAGTATCGATTTTCAAGGTATTCCGCAGGTATTTAACTATGAATCAATTATTCATAATTGGGTTTCTGTAGAGAGTAAAGGAGTAACATTATTGTCTCACACATCCTTCTCAGTTAATGGAAGCGCGACTATATCCGGAACATTGAGCACAATTCCAACTGTTGGAATTGCAGAAGCAAGCAATAAGTTGAATTTTAATCTTTTTCCAAACCCAGCCAAGGATCTATTAATGGTGCAAACCCCATCATTGACAAATGGCAATTTAGTTGCCGAAATTTTCTCAATTACGGGACAGTTCATTAAGAAAATTGAATTAACTAATCAGCAGGGTAGCCAATTCAATTTTCAATTGGATGGCATTGAATCAGGAGCTTATTTACTGCGTCTTTCGGACAAGAAGTCTTCTGGAATGCAACGATTTATCGTAATTTAATAGACAGAATATTGAATTATAAAATTTGATTGTATAAAAGGTCGAAACAATTTCCGGCTTTTTTTTTATTGATTTAGTCAATTAATAATAAGATTCCTTTTTCATTGAGATATCTGAAGGTAATATCGTACCCCAAGTTTTTAAAAGATATCTCTCTTTTTCTCCATCTACACTTCCATTAATTTGAATGGGGCAATTGCAAGGTCCAATTTTGCGCAACCATGCTGACCAAAAAATCATTGATTCGCCCGGGGCAACTTTATCATATCTCTCCTTTCTCATCCATAAAACGCTACAGTCTCTTTCTCTGTAAGGATGTATCAAGGTATCTCCTGTATTGTTAATTATTTCTATTTCAATTCTAGGTAAACTATCTACGTTCAACGTCCCAAGAAATAATCCCTGAGAAGGACCTTTCAAATTGAAAATGTATCGCTTTATCTCAGGTGAATATTCTTGAACAGATTGCAACTTGTAGAAGTCCTTTCCTTTAATCTGCGCCTGAGAATGCGCTGCGAATAAAAATGAGAAGAGTAAGGCATAATGTAATTTCATACTTCGCTCTTTACAAGCTTAGTGCCGAGATGTTTCAGGCCTTAGGAAAAAGGTTATAGGAGAAAGTACAATGTGCAAAGTTAAAAGCTAAAAGTTGAGCGTACAAAATATATCTTACAGCATATATCGTACATCGAAATGTTGGAAGTGGATTGTAAAGAGTGAGACGTTCATCGTAAATCGTAAATCTTACATCGTATTACGATAAATGTACTAAGTAAAAAATAAAACTACATACTCAATACTGCGCGCTTAATAAGCAATACCTTCATTTTGCAAGGCAAACTTTAATACGCATTATTTAATCTACAAGCAAAATCTTACCTGATGAAACAATATTATTTTCTCTTGTGATTTTATACAAATAAAAACCCCTAGCATTGTTTGATAAATCAACAATTGCGTTTGAAGAAATTAATTTTTCATTATGAATAAGAGTTCCAACACAATTATATATTTCCAGATTATCAAATTGATTAAGTGATGCATTAATTTGAATATTAAATTCGCCATTTGAAGGGTTGGGATAAATAAATGCTTCAAAATCATTAGTATTTTTAGCTAGGCCTACAGTTGAAGTACAGCCATCTAGCACCTGAACTGGGATGTTTTCATCAATAAAATCACCGTTGCCGAGAGCACCTGATATGTTGTTACCGCAAGCCCAAAGTGTATCATCGCTTTTTAGAAATAAAGAATGACTTAAGCCTGATGCAGAGATTTTTATTATATCTGTGAGTCCACTCACTTGAACAGGGATGTTTTGGCTCAAATTTGACCCGTCACCCAATTGTCCAACCAAGTTATCTCCACAAGACCAAACTGTTCCATCATTCTTCAAAAATAGTGAATGATATTGACCAGCAGAAACTGCAACAATATCTGAAAGACTATTGATTTGGACAGGGGTCGTTTTAGAATCGTTAGTGCCATCACCTAGTTGTCCTTGATTGTTAATTCCACTTGCCCAAACAGTATTATCACCTTTGATAAATAGAGAATGCCTAAATCCTCCAGCTATAGATATAACGCTGCCAATTGAATTAACTTGAGTAGGATTAATTACTTGTAATGGCGAAGAACCTAAACCTAAACATCCGTCTTGATTATCACCACAAGAAAACACTGTACTATCGCTTTTCAAGAACATAGAATGGTAATCGCCAGCTGCAATGTCAATTATACCCGACAGGCTAGTAACTTGAACAGGAGAAAGTCTTTGTGTTTGTGTTCCATCGCCAAGTTCGCCTGAAAAATTCCTACCGCAAGACCAAACAGTGCTATCACTTTTAAGAAAAAGTGAATGATAGAAACCAGCTGCTATTTTAGTAATTCCTGTGAGACTTGGTATTTGGATAGGAGTTGATGAGCTGGTATTTGTGCCATTTCCAAATTGACCATACTCATTATAGCCAGTAGCCCAAACCGTGCTATCGCTTAATAAAAACAAAGTGAATTGATCTCTTGAAGAAGTAGCAACAATTCCAGTTAAGTCATTTACAGATATGGGTGTTGAAGTATTAGATGTTGTTCCATTCCCTAACTGTCCGAAAGTATTAGTACCCGTTGCTTTTGCTTCTCCATCTGAACAAACAAATACTGAATGACTGCTTCCTGCCGCCACAGCTTGAGCCAATAATGAAGTAGCTGTGCAATTAAATATTGCCATTGTAAATAATAGTCTTTTTATTTTTCGCATAGCTGTTTTCTTAAAGTTTGGTTCTTTTGTATTGCTATATAAACAGATAAATGGCCTAAATAGGCAGAGTTTGTTTTATAAATTTCTTCAGTTTTTAATTAGCCAAGATTAAGGTAGATTGATTAGAGGTGAAATAACTAATACTAGTGAGTAGTGAGTAGTTGAAAGTAGATAGTGGATAGGAAAAAGTGAAAAGTTTTTTTGGCATTATCAAAAACGGGAAGTAGAAAATAAAATGTGAAAAGCAGAAACTAGAACGGCATACTCAATACATTTTACCCAATACATAATACCTTCAGCGTAAATCATATATTCGCATGTCGTAAATCGCGCATCATAAATCGAAAATCGTGAACCACCTCCTACTCCTTCCAACTCTCATCATACTAATGGCTTTCAACGGAAATTCAGATGAATCCCTCCGACGAACGCCGAAATTAAAAATTGGCACCTATTGGATGATGAAAACAACACAAGTATCAAATTCTCAAAGTAAGGCCTCTGATTATATTTCCAATGAATATTGTGAAATAGACTCAATATTTAAAATTGATGGCAGAAAGGTCTATCGTGCTCTGTACACCATTGAAGAACAAAACAAAAAGTTCCATGTCGTGTTTGACGAAATGAACTTTGAAATATTATCCTTACATGCAATTACTGATGAAGGCGAAGACACCTTAGAATTTAAATCCCGTTTATTAAGATTCCCTCTTCATGAGGATAGATCTTGGAGATCAAGAGAAACAACTCAAGGAGCAATCGACATAGCTGCATTATCAATGGATGCCGAATTTCATGTTGACGGAGTTGGAGATACGACATTCTCAGTAAACGGCCAAACCATTCAAACCAAGGCGTGGAAGATAAGCTGCACATTAGAATTTCAAGAAGAGAAATTCAATTCAAAATATGTCTATTTAGCACCAACTAAAAAATTTCCCGGATCCTGCCCTATGTTTATGTGGGTAGAAATGATGCACGGCCTCGTTGAAGAAGTCAAAACAAACCAAATGTGGATGAAGAAAGAACTGCTGGAGTTTAAGTGGTGAAGGGGAGTTGCTTTTATTAATTGGTGCAAGAACTTCTATTCGCTCAACTAAAAAATCCAATTAATAAATTAAATCATTTAATGAAAATGATTTCTGATTCTTAATTTACCCCTACTCAATTAATTCTACCTAGAAACAATTACCTGCTTAGTAATTTTTTCTTTTCCTCCACTTATACTTATCAAATAATTACCTGCATACAGTGTTCTTGTATCAAAATATGCAATGGTAGCTCCTGGTATAAGTTTGGTTTGAGTAATGATTCTACCATTGATATCACTCAGGCTAACTTCTAGAATATCTGTAACTAAACCTCCTACCTGAATGGCAATTAAATCGCTTGCTGGATTAGGAAATACATTAAAATTTATTTCCTTAAAACTTGAAGAATTTACGCTAGTTAGTACTGGCTCAAATGCCGTTGTTGCTTCAGTAACTGAAGTAACTTTTCTATTGGCATAATTGCCGTAAAATGTCGGTCCTACAACGTAAGGATATGCTGAATTCCAGTTCTCATCCACTGTTGCGAAGTAACAGTAAATACCTTCAGGATACTCGGGCGTTACGCAAAATCGTCCATTATGCTCATCCAAATAATCATCTTCTCCAGGATGAGCTATAAACTCATAATCTTCCCTGAAATAACCTAATGGATAATCAAAGCTCACTTCAGGTCCTGAGGAAACAGTTGCACCAGTTGGAGAAGTGTTTCTTAAATTAATATCTCGCAATTGATAGCCCGACTTTTGTCTGGTAACTCCTCCACTGCCATCTGCAT
This sequence comes from Bacteroidia bacterium, assembly GCA_018401705.1. Classification (GTDB taxonomy): domain Bacteria; phylum Bacteroidota; class Bacteroidia; order M30B66; family M30B66; genus M30B66. Next base: position 58,868 of record JAGYKL010000018.1, read on the forward strand.
TTCTAAACCCATAAGCTCCATAAATAGGAAAGCCATCGTATGCAAATCCAATTAAAGGCGAATGCTCAGTACTATCAATGGCATAAAGTCCATCGGCTGCATATAAATTACAAATAGAAGAAACTACAGATAAATCAAGATTAAATGCTGAAGGATTTTGATGATGATGATAATTACCCATTGCCGGATGCCCTTTTGAACAATCGAAACCTGGCTTTTCGGCAGGAACGGCATCTCGGTTCCATGCTTGCGATGCCATTGGTCCACCCGGACAGGGTGGATTTCCCGGACCTCCGCATAATGCATTAGTATTGGAGTTCCAGGCAACGCCATCACGATAATCAAAAAGTGAAACACCATTAATAAATACGCCTATGTTGCCACCAACTGTAGTAAATGGAGTACCATTATTAACTGTTGGATTTAGAGGTATTCTATAAATGGCATTTTGGTCAGAGGCATTTGACGGATTACCATCTTGAAAAGGTCCTGTAGGATAGGCCGGAATTCCATGTGTATGCACATATACAAAATCATTAGAATACTCAACTAATTGGCAGTTCACAAGAATATTATTTCCTAAAGCAATTGAGTTACCCGTCATATAATAGTTGCCTGTCTCTGTTGTGTTTTGTAACCAGGAAGTAATTGCGGGATTGTCCTGAGCAAATCCTGCCAATGGCAGTAAAAAGGAAAGAAGGATTTTGCGTAGCATAGATTTCAATGATTTAAGTTTATTATTTGGAATTTTATTAATTACTGAGCAAGATCTCACGTGGAAAAGAAAAATCAGAATTGAACAAAAATTCTTTATCGGTTAATGTCAGTAAAAAGGCAAGTAAATCAACCTTTTGCTTGGATGATAAAATAATTTGCTCAGATAATTCTAAGGATGTATTTGAAGTACCTAAATCTCTACCTGTATAATGATTAATAACCTCAGAGAGTGTCTTGTAACGTCCGTCATGCATGTAGGGAAAAGAAAATTCAATATTTCTTAAAGTTGGCACTTTGAAAAGAAAAGAATCCTTTGGTAGACCACTTACCACTACCCTTCCATAATCATTTAATGTTGTATCGATTGCTAAAGAATTACTTCGAAATTCATTATTTGTAAATAATGGTTCTGTATGACAAGATGCGCAATTTTCCTGAAACAGCTTATAACCATTGGCTTCCTGAGAAGAAAATTCCAGCTCGCGATTCATTACTTTGTCGTACTTCGAATTAGCAGAGACAAGCGTGAGCATGAATTGAGAAATAGCTTTCAAAGTTTTTTCGCCTGTAACGGCGGAATCTCCAAAGGCACTATAAAACAAACCCCGGTAAAGCTCAGATGCATTAAGTTTTTTAACCACATTTGAAATATCTTCATCCATCTCAAGTTTGTTATGAATAGGAGCTAAAGCCTGAACATCGAGATGATTCACGGCTCCATCCCACATAAAAGACTTTTGCCAGGCCAAATTGAGAAGTACCGGCGAATTGCGTTTCCCAATTCTATCATCAATTCCGTGACTTAAATCATGGTCTACATGCGTAAATGAATTGTATTGAGAATGACAACTTGCGCAGGAAATGGTATTATCTCGAGAAAGAATAGGATCATAAAATAAAGCTCTTCCAAGGAGAATTTTTTCGCTGTTAAGCGGATTATTCGTGAAATTATATGTCGGAGCTGGCCAGCCTGCGGGCTTTTCAAATAATCGCGTATCGTGAAAACTGAATGCGCAGAATGCAAGCATTAGAAATAGATAAACGGCAATTTTAAGTTTCAATGTTCCCCTATTTAAAAGAAACTGCGACAATGTTTGATATCATCATTGCAGATGTTCCGGGGCTCATGACTTCGGGTGTTTGAGAAGGTTTAATCAGAGATAAAATTTTATTCAAATCCAAGGAAATGCTTATGGGTTCAGATGCTTGCACAGTAAGCTCTATCGTTCTTAAAGCATTGTAAGGATGCATATAGCCACCCAAATGATATTGAAACAGTTTATTTCTTGTAGTGCAAGTGAGAGCTTTGCCCTCCAGCTTAAAATTGATATAGCCACTTTGCCAAGACCAATACATGCCTTGTGTAGGATCTAAATCGCCAGATAAGGCACCTGACACATTGGTAAGACTATCGATTCCCAAATTGAATTTCAATACATTAAAATCAAGCTTTTGAGTAATGTCCAAATCAAGTGTTTGCGCCTGTCCGGCGGATAAATCCACAAGATGATAACTATTCACTACATGAATTACCTGGGAGTCATTTTGAAAAAGGGAGATGTCTGAGATGTAAAACCTTAACGTTTCAATTGAAATTTGATTAGAATCGGCGGGTAATTCTTTTGTAAACTGAATTCTGGAGGAATCATATAAAGGTTCAAAACTAAGCGAGATTTGAGCAAAAAGAGTCGAATTAAAAACAACAAAGAAGAATGAAAATATGGCAAAAATCAAATACCTAGAACGAGATTTTAAGTGTGAGCAAAATTTGCAAGATGAAAAAATCCAATCCATGACCTAATAAGCAAGTTCAAACTTAGGAATATTTTTCTTCTTACGATTATTTATTCATTGCCATCGTATTACATTTTAATAAAAGCTCTTGTAAATTGGTTCCTTTGCTTTTAAGAGGGTCAATTGCCTTGACTAGTTCAGCTCTGATTTTAAAAAGTCTCTTACGATCAACAAAATCTGATTGCTTATTTAATTCAATGTTCATAAGAGCTTGCTGTTGATTTTGTTTGGGATTAAACCATGCATTTAATTCAGAACACTGGTGACAAACACCATTCTTATTAACTAAGGCACAACGATGATTAAAAATTTCAGTCATAATACTTCGTCCTTCTTGTAGCAGGTATTTAACGCTTCCTTGCGATTTATTTAGAATCACTTGAATTTCACTTACTGAAAAATCATAGATATCTTTTAACATAACTGCAACTTGCTTTTCAATAGGTAAATTCTTCTGCAATGCACGTAAAGCAAGTGTCGATATGTTCTTTATATCATACACAGCTTCAGCTGAATTCTGATGCACAAGCACCCAAGGCATTAGCTAGTTTGGGTGATCATTTAGAACCAATTGCTTAGCCCTTTCACTTACATCAGGCGTCCATCGTTTTCTTTTGTTTAACTCATTATAGGCAAGGTTTGTAGCAATTTGAAAAATCCATGTTTTTGAAGATGAATCTCCTTGAAATGTATTTAACTTGTCAAAAGCTTTAATGAAGGTATCATGCGCTAAGTCTTCAGCATCATTTCTGCTTGCTGTTAACCTGTACAAATAAGATTTTAGCTGGGCTTGAAAACTAATAAATAACGATTGAAACGCATTTATATCGCCCGAAAGGGCTGAATTAAACAAATATTCAGAATGATTTTCCATGGACTAATAAATAAACAAATAAAAATAAAAAGGGGGAGATTTCTCTCCCCAATCTTTTAAGGAATTAATACAATTTTGCCTTCAGTTCTTCTTTCCTCAAGCATTCTATGAGCAAGAGCTACTTCAGAAAAAGAGTATTTAAAATTATGTTGGATTAACACTTTTTGCTGAGCAATCAAACCTATAATGTCGCCTTGAGCATTATACCAGTTTTGAAAATCTTTGTTCAACGTATGTGCTAAATTAAATCCCTTTTGAGTAAGTGAGTGATCAACAAAATACTCAGGATGAATACTACCTTGAATACCGGAAGCACAGCCGTAAATTATTATTAAACCTCCATCATTAAGGCTTTTTACACTTTCGTTATATACCTCGTTTCCAACCATTTCAAAAACGACATCCGGCTTTCCAATTTCATGCTCCATAATTTCTCTCCAATTGTCTTTAGTATAGTTAATAGAATAATCGGCTCCGAGCTTCTGATTATGCGAGAATTTGGTATCCGAGCCACAACCAGCAATAACCTTTGCTCCATTTAGCTTAGCTAATTGAAGCAAAATACTTCCCAATCCGCCGGCGGCGCCATTAATCAATACAAGTTTACCTTCTATATTTCCTGCGACTTGATCAATCATATATTGAGCACTTGAGCCTTGCACGAACAGCGCTGTTGCTGATTCATTTGAAATTGACTCAGGCAAAGGAATACAATACTGTGAGTGAGCTTTAACATATTGAGCATAACCACCACCCGACGGTAAAATAGCTAGAACTCTCATTCCTACTTGTAAATGAGGAGGCATTCCATCTCCGCAAGAAACGATTGTACCTGCTATTTCTGCACCAGGAACATAAGGCAAAGGAGTTGGCATAAAATAGGTGTTTCTCCTACGAAGAATATCTGAAAAATTAATTCCAATCGCTGCCGTTTTGATAATTACTTCAGCATTACCAGCCATTGGTATTTCTACCTCCTCTAGCTTAAGCACTTCGGAACCACCAAATTCAGAGAATTTAATTTGTTTCATTGTTGTCATAGTAAATCGTTTTAGAATTTAAATCTTTGACAAACAAGCAGGCTGAAACGGATGGCAGAAAGATAAATAAAGCTACATGTTATTGATTATCAATTTATTAAACTTTATTCAAATTAGTGATAATTTAGCATTTTCGAATCGAAAAAGTATCATTTCTCTAATTAATTCCAAAGGCAGCTCATCCTTATTAGGAAATTGAACAGAGCCTTTTCCTTGCTTATATTTGGCAAGTTTCTCTGCAAAATGCTGATGTGTATTCGGTAAAGCATAAACACCAATATGGTTCTTATAACCTGCAAAATAAATGATCACTTTGTTTTTGTATTTATATGCAGGCATTCCGTAAGAAATTGATTCAGAAACATCAGGTGAAATATCAAAAATCAAATTTCGTATTGAATTAAGTTTTGACAGCATCTCGCCAGAAAATTGTGCTAAATATGCTTCTACCTCATTAGATTTAAGCGACATAATTATTCAACTTTTTATTCAATAATTTTAATCAATACATTGCCTGTTTTCATGCCAGTTTCAACATAAGTGTATGCTTCTACAATTTCATCAAGAGAATAAACTCGATCAATTACAGGTTTAAATCCTCCCGATTGAGCCAGATCTGCTAGTAATTGCATGTCCTCTATTTTAGTGACAGGAAGTGGAAAAAGCAGTTTCTTTCCACCGCTAAGCGGTGAGAAAATAGCCAGAAATGGATTTTGAAAATTTGGACCTAATTCGGTGGAAATATAAATCCCTTTAGCTTTCAGAATAGATTTACATTTTCCGAAGGTACTTTTACCTACAGCATCAAAAACAAAGTCGAATTTATCGTCAAGCTCAGTAAAATTTTGTTTTGTGTAATCAATCACCACATCTGCACCGAGCGATTTAATAAGACTGATATTTTTTGAATCACAAACTGCAGTAACTCTAGTTCCATAATGCTTCAATAATTGCACAGCAGCTGAACCAATAGCTCCGGTAGCTCCGTTAACAAGCACATTCTGCCCTGCTTGCACTTTGGCCGCCCTTATGTCGCACAAAGCATAATGTGCTCCTTCTGTTAAGGCAGCAGCATTTTCATAGGTATAATTCTCAGGTATATAGGCCATGGGATCATCCTGCGAAAGCAGCATATATTCTGCATGAGCGCCAAACTTTTGATCATTGAAGCCAAAGACTCTATCGCCAATTTTGTATTTGCTTACGTCCTTGCCGGCTTCAATTATTTCTCCGGAAAACTCGCTGCCTAAAACCTGGTTTTTGGGACGAAATAATCCGCTAAAAAAACGAACCACAAAATAATTAGCACTTCTAAATCCGCAGTCGGTGCGATTTACAGTTGAGTAATGTACCTTAATAAGAACATCCTTATCTCCAGGCTTTGGCCTTGGAATATCTTTTATTTCAACAACTTGTGGCGGACCATAGGACGAGTAAACTGCAGCTTTCATATTAGGATTAATGTGATTTCAAGTAACAATAAAATTTCGTAATACGATATACAATGAGAGTATTAAGTAATAAGTATAACGTATTGCGTAAAACGTGAGTAAGTCCCTGAATAAAATTTTTACCTTTACCTTATCCTAAAAACGTCAACCTTTCCCCAATTAACTTTTACCTTTCTACTTTATCCTTTTACCATTAAACTTCCCCCTTTAACCTACCACCTATCAACTATCTCCTTCCCTATGCCCTATTCAATTGCAATCCACGGCGGTGCCGGAACAATACATAAATCACAAATGAGTGATGAAAAAGAAGCAGCGTATAAATCAGCTCTTCGAAATGCATTAATTCAAGGTGAAGAAGCATTAAAGAAAGGATTATCGGCTCTTGATGCCGTTGAAATTGCCGTAATGGCTTTGGAAGACTCGCATCTCTTTAACGCAGGCAAAGGAGCTGTATTTACCCATGAGGGGAAACATGAAATGGATGCTTCAATCATGGAAGGCAAAAGCCTAATGGGTGGAGCTGTTGCCAGTGTTTATGGAATAAAAAACCCCATTCACTTATCGAGAAAAGTGATGGAAAATTCGGGACATGTATTCCTTGCAGGAAATGGTGCAATGGAATTTGCTAAAGAGCAAGGTTTTAAACTTGAACCGGATGAATATTTTTATGATGAGCTGCGCTATCAGCAATGGCAGGAAGCACTAAAAGAAGGGGTAATTCAGCTTGATCATTCGCCCTTAAAAGAGAATAAATTTGGTACTGTTGGAGCTGTTGCTTTGGATATTCACGGAAACCTTGCTGCGGCTACATCTACCGGAGGCATGACAAATAAACGTTTTGGTCGCGTGGGTGACAGTCCGATGCTAGGCGCCGGGACTTATGCTAATAACAAGACCTGCGCTGTTTCGTGCACAGGAAGCGGTGAATTTTTTATTCGGGCAGTTGTGGCCTATGATGTAAGCTGCTTGATGGAATATAAGGGATATTCACTGGCTGATGCTAGCAAAGAAGTAGTCCAAAACCGCTTGCTTAAAATAGGTGGCGATGGAGGCTTAATTGCTGTTGATTTCCGAGGAAACATTTGTTTGGAATTTAATACCGACGGTATGTATAGAGCTTCAATAAATTCTGATGGAAATGAGCAGGTTTTGATTTACCGCGATTAAGCTGATAAAGTAATATGTACAAAATTCTTAAAAATGCTTTTTATCACAAAAGCAATGAATTTCTCAGAATCAATTCACAATTAAGTATAATTATTATTAAATTAAAAACCTAATAAAATAGTTCTTCAAAAATTATTTAATTTGATGCTTTGTCTGTTTTTTGTTCTATGATGTTTAATTATAATTTAAACAGCTAAATAAAGAGAGTTTGATAATGGTGTAATTCATTGTATTCTTAGCTTATTTAAGATTCAGAAAAAGCCATAGTATTTGAACAATTAGCCTCGACTAAATTTGCAGCAGGTGTGCATGATCTTACAAAGGTTTTAGCTCTCATGCAAGCCTTCTCAAAAGTTTGAACATAGCTTTTGTCGCAGCATAATTTGATGAATACGGCGTGCCTTGAAAAGCAAGTATTGAACTCATTAAAATAAATTACCTCGTTTTTGATTAACAAACAAATGACTAAATGGTAGGTTAAATTAATCGTGGATTCCACATTTAATTTTAACATATTAATTTCTGAATCAATTGAATTATAAATAAAACTTCCTGAAGTCCCGAAACCAGCTGAAGCAATAAATAAATGATATTAACCCCTCGAGTTTCCTCAATAATTCTATTTTGACCTTCAATTTTTGATATATCACAATTGTCATAATTTCAACAGATTCTTTTGCTTGAATCTTCATTTTAACTTCATTCAGTTTGTGGAACTCCTTGAATTTAGTATAAGATTCAATCCTGAGTTTACAAAGTTGCATAGCTATCAAGTCAATACTTACCAAAAGAATCACCCTGTAATTAGCCCATTGCATATCAGGTTTATTCATGATTCTTTTTCTGATGCAGATAATTTCATTGGAAAGATTTTCAAAGCTGGTTTTCAGAAATTATCTTTAACTCTGATAGCCAAGTATTGTGAAGTTTACTAAGTTTTTGCCTTGAAATAATTTCTCAAAGAATGTGAGCCAGCCATTTTGCGACTCATCTGTAATTAATTTACACCCATATTCTGTTGGAATAATCAACCACATATGATATCCTTGAATTTGCTTTTCTTTGCATTCCCAAACTAATAGCTTGTTTGGCTCTAAACCTTTATTATTAGCGACTCAATTTCAGCCCATGGTTTCCACTGAAACCTTGAATTGTAGCTAAATACCTATCATCCGGTTGATTAGTTTTACATTTTCAGTCCTTGTACCAAGAGCTCCATTCTAGGCATTAATTAAATAGCTCCAAACAGTTTTCAGGTCTGTAGCCAATCTCTATTTCATTTATGAACAAAGAATTTACTTTTGATGGCTCATATTCTTCGTAGCTGAATGCCTGATTGCAACCTTGCGAAAAAGCAGGAATAGTAATAAGAATAGAATGCAATGATGAAAATGTCATTATATTTCAATTAATTACAATGCAAATTTTACACAGCATCTGTTCTCAAAACGATAACAAATGTTTATACTTTCTAATATTTCTGCTTTCTTCAATCGACTTAAATGTACCGGAGAAATTCCTAAATAAAGAAGCAATCATAACATGGAACTCGTTTATGTATATTAGGAAAAACATCTGAAATACTGTCATATCTTTGTTTTGCCGTTCTGGAATACATGTTTTATTCTATCATCCTGATAATACAAATAAAATTCAGCTATCAAACGTCCCATTTTTTGACCTTCAATCAGGTTGCTGTAGCCCCAGTCTATTGCTGCTCTAGGCAAAACAACGACCTCTGTTTCCTCAACAGTTTGAAGGTGATACATTGAGGGCTGTTTAAGCATATAACTCGAATAATCTGCAATAAATTGATTTTCAAGAGCAAAATGAATGTGTGTTCGTTTCCTTCGTTATCAATAATCAAAACTCGAATCAATCCTTTGTTTATAAAGTAAATCTCATTGGGAATAACATCAACATCACTTACTTTTTCCTTTCTTTTAATGATTTAACGTATACTTTTCCTAGAAAAACATTTAATTCCTCCGCTGAAACACGAATCATTTGTTTCATTACCTGTCTGATTTGCTCCATCATGTTAAATGAATTTTTAACAACTCAATCGATTAATGCACATAAGTCCCGGAAAACAATTTTAAATAGTACTAAAAGCCTAGTGGGCTTTTTATTTGCCCTTCAATCATATAAATCCCGCTTCTAGCGGCAGAATTTTAATATCTCGGTCATCGATAGTAAATTCATCGCTGTTAGCAAGGATATGCACTACCAAATTACCCAAACTTATAGGAGTGCCTTCTGGCAGTACTTTATGCGAGTTATGCGTTAGTCTGCTTGGATCAAACAAAATAACCATTCCAGAACCAATTACCTTAAAATGATTGCCCTGCTCAATAATAATTCCTGTATCCTCAGCTAAACCCAAACCTAATAGATTAGGGTGAATTGCCATTGCCTCTGCCAATCGGCCGAAACGTCCTCTTCTAATAAAATGAGTGTCGATGATGAGCCCTTTAATTAATCCCAGGCCGTTTCTCATAATTACAGCTCCCTTGTAAAGTGATTCTTGACTACTACCTCCGGCAACCATATTCTCGCTCATTGCCATAGCTCCTGCACTTGTGCCGGCAATAACGAAGCGCTCGTTTTCATAGCGATGAGCAATAATTTCATGAGCTTCGGTATTACCAATAAACTTTACAATCTTACTTTGATCACCGCCAGAAAACATTACACAATCGGCTTCTTCAAGAGCCTTGATAGTTTCTTTTCTTGAGCTGTGCATGCGGTTTCTGATATCCAAAACCGTTAGGTTTTTACAACCCAATTGACCAAAAGCCTGAAGATAATTCGAAGCGACTTCCTTTGGAATGCTTGATGCTGTTGGGATAATGACGATTTTTGAATCAGGCCCACCCGCTTCTCTAACAACATGACTTAAAATGCTATCCTCAATAAAATCAAGGGTGTAGTTTTCACTTTCACCTAGACCTTTATCCTCATTTCCTCCAATTGGAATTAGTATTCCCTTTACACTCATAAAAATTATTTTGTATCAGTTCGCTAAATTATTATTTCAGGCAACAAAAATTAGCTACTTTTCAATCGCTTTATACATAAATTTCAACACAACAATTTCTGCCAAATATGAGAATACGCGAAATCAACGCAATGAGAGGGCCTAACTACTGGTCAATTAGAAGACATAAACTAATAGTAATGGTTCTCGACTTAGAAGAGTTGGAACACCGGCCTACCAATAAAATAGAAGGTTTCAGAGAACGGCTTGAAAAAATGTTTCCTAGTATGTATTCTCACCGTTGTTCTGAAGAAACTGCTGGAGGCTTTTTCAAACGTGTGGAAGAAGGAACTTGGATGGGTCACGTAATAGAACACATTGCCCTTGAAATTCAAACACTTGCAGGAATGGATGTGGGTTTTGGAAGAACCCGCGGATATGGCGAAGACGGAGTTTATCATGTTGTGTTTGCCTACATGGAAGAAAAAGTGGGTCGTTTTGCAGCAGAAGCGGCTGTAAAAATTGCCGAAGCACTTATAGCCGGCGAAGATTATGACCTTGAAACAGATATTCAGCACATGCGTGAATTACGCGAAAATGAAAGACTTGGGCCATCAACAGGAAGTATTATTGAAGAGGCTGCTTCCCGCGGAATTCCTTGGATTAGACTAAATAAATACTCACTTTGTCAACTAGGATATGGCAAAAATCAAAAGCGAATTCAGGCAACAGTTACAAGTGAAACTAGCAGTATTGCCGTTGAACTAGCTTGTGATAAGGAAGACACTAAATTCTTGCTTGAACAAGCTGAAGTTCCTGTTCCAAAAGGAGAAATTGTTCGCACTGAAGCAGGTTTGCGAGATGCTGTTAAATATGTTGGTTATCCTTTGGTAATTAAGCCGGTTAATGGAAATCACGGTCGCGGAATTACTGCCAATTTAAATTCTTGGGAAGAAACTTTGATAGCATTTGAAGCAGCCAAACAGGTTTCTCGCTCAGTGATTGTTGAGAAATATATTGTTGGTGAAGATTATCGCCTTTTGGTGATAAACTACAAGCTTGTTGCTGCAGCAAAAAGGACTCCTGCCGGTGTAACCGGCGATGGTAAATTAACAATTCAGGAACTGATAAATCAGGTAAATGCTGATCCTCGTCGCGGATATGGTCATGAAAAAGTGCTTACTCAAATCACCGTAGATGATATGACCAGGGCAATCATCGACCAATATGGTTATACGCTTGAAACAGTGCTTCCACAAGGAGAATGGATAAAGTTAAAAGACACAGCCAACTTAAGCACTGGCGGTACATCAACCGATGTTACAGATTTGGTGCATCCATTTAATGTTTTTACAGCAGAACGAATTGCCCGAATTATTGGTTTGGACATATGTGGAATTGATATTATGACCACAGATATTTCGACTCCTTTGCACGAAACTGGCGGGGCAATTTTAGAAGTTAATGCTGGTCCGGGCTTCAGGATGCACCTTGCCCCTTCTGAAGGATTACCAAGGAATGTAGCCGGTGAAGTGATTGATATGTTATTCCCTCCCGGCACGGAGTCGCGAATTCCAATTGTAGCAGTTACCGGAACAAATGGAAAGACCACTACGACAAGATTGATTTCTCATATTATGAGAATGAAAGGTTTTAAAGTTGGCTATACCACAACCGACGGGGTTTATATTCAAAATAGATTGATGATGACAGGCGATTGCACAGGTCCGGCTAGTGCTGAATTTGTGTTGAAAGATCCTACAGTTGATTTCGCAGTATTAGAATCTGCACGCGGAGGATTGCTAAGAGCCGGCTTAGGCTTTAAATCATGCGATGTAGCAATTGTTACCAATATTGCCCCAGACCATTTGGGATTAAAGGGAATTAATACGATTGAGCAATTAGCCAGAGTTAAGGCTGTTGTTCCCGAAACGGTTCATGCCGGAGGTTATGCCATTTTAAATGCCGATGATGAACTGGTGTATGCCATGAGGAAAAATGTAAATGCTAATGTCGCATTGTTTTCGATGGATGAGAATAATCCTCATATTAAGGCAATTGCAAAAGTTGGAGGCCTTTCTGCTATTTACGAAGGAGGATTTATTACCATTTGCAGGGGCGAATGGAAAATGCGAATTATTAAAGCTATAAATGTACCTCTCACCTTCGGTGGAAGGGCAACGTTTATGATTCAGAATGTGCTTCCGGCGGCGCTAACAGCTTATGTAAGAGGTGTTCCTTTAGAAGACATTCGGGTAGCTCTTGAGTCATTTATTCCATCACCGGCTCAAACGCCGGGAAGATTGAACATGTTTGAATTTAAAAACTTCAATGTTCTGCTTGATTACGCTCATAATGCAGCCGGTTTAAGAGCATTACAAAATATGCTTCAAAGAATGGATGGTGCTCCAAAAGTTGGAATTATTGCAGGTATTGGCGACAGACGTATTGAAGATAATAATGAGATTGGAAGAGTTGCTGCTGAGATGTTTGATGAAATTATTATCAGACAAGACAAGCATTTAAGAGGGAAAACAGAAACAGAATTAATTGAAATGCTTTATGACGGAATAAAAAAAGTTGATCCAAATAAAAATGTGAGAATTATTCCAAAAGAAAGTGAAGCTATTCAATATGCGTTAAACAATGCAATACAAGGCAGCTTGATTGTAATTTGCAGCGATGTTGTGCCTGATGCTTTGGCTCAGGTTACCAAGTTTAAAGAAGAAGAAGCAAGTAAATTATATGATTTTTCGCGACAAGACATTCCTAATCTTAAACAATAGAAAAAGTCATACTTTTAATTTAATCAAGAAAGGCAAACCTTGTACAAACTGAGGTTTGCCTTTTTTATTCTCAATTAATTCTTTTAATTATTTAATTTTTCTGTTAAGCTGAAAATCCAAACTCAGCTTTAATTTTCAAATCTCATTATTAGGAAACGAATAGTTTCACTCTGGTGCTCTTAACATTCCCTTAACAATATAGTCACCCCCCTTAACATAGACTTGATTTCGATTATGTACTTTTAGTGCAATATAAATGAGTCATATGCAAACATTTTTACTATTGCTATTTTCTGCTATCATTTCAGTATCATGTTTGCA